>NZ_JAMTCN010000007.1 GCF_024171865.1 Prauserella aidingensis
ACGTTCGTGGAGTGTTCGCCGCATCCGGTGCTGACGATGGCCCTGCCCGACGACGTGGTCGCCGTGGGCTCGCTCAAACGCGACGAGGGCGGACTACAGCGGATGCTGCTGTCGTTGGGCGAGGCCGCCGTCAGCGGCATCACTCCCGACTGGGACGCGGTCATTCCCGGTGGGCGACGCGTCGACCTGCCCACCTACGCGTTCCAACGCACGCACTACTGGCCCGACCCCGAAGTCCCGGCCGAACCGCTCTCCGACCCGGTGGACGACGAGTTCTGGCGGGCCGTCACGACCCAGGACGTCGACGGTCTCGCCGACGCCCTCGACCTCGACCCCGCAGCACCGCTCAGCGACGTCGTGCCCGCACTGGCGGACCTGCGCCGCCGGGGCCGCGAGGCCGCCACCACCGCGAACTGGCGGTACCGGGTCGAATGGCGTCCGGTCGCCTCCGACCCGGCGCGCATCACCGGAACCTGGCTCCTGCTCGTACCGTCCTCATCGGACACCGGGCCGCATTCGCCGGAGCCCGCGTCGACCGGACCGTGGACGCGGGTGTCCGACGCACTCACCGCACGCGGTGCGACCGTCGTGACCGAGGAGTGCGACCCGGCGACGGCCGACCGGCAGGAGCTTTCCGCGCTGCTGGGCCGGTATCCGGAGGTCACCGGCGTGCTCAGCGCACTGGCCGCCGCTCCCGGCACCCACCCGGACCATCCGTCCGCGGTCGCCGGCCACACGGCCACGCTCGCACTCGTACAGGCGCAGGGCGACGCCGGACTGACCGCGCCGCTGTGGTGTCTCACCCGCGACGCCGTCACCACGGGTGGAGCCGGGGCGGTGGAGAATCCCGCGCCCGACCAGGCACTCGTGTGGGGACTCGGCCGGGTCGTCGCCCAGGAGTACCCCGAGCGTTGGGGCGGCCTCGTCGACCTGCCGTCCGACCCGGACGACCGGGACGCGGGTCTGCTCGCCACCGCGCTCGCGGGAGGGACGGGAGAAGACCAGCTCGCCCTGCGCGGCGGCAGACTGTTTGCTCGCCGGATCGTGCGGTCCGCGGCGGGGGACGACGGCGACTGGCGGCCGCACGGCACCGTCCTCGTCACCGGGGGCACCGGTGGTCTCGGCGCTCACACGGCGCGGTGGCTGGCCGCCGCCGGAGCCGAGCATCTCGTGCTGCTGAGCAGGCGCGGGCCCGACGCTCCCGGCGCGGCCGACCTGGCCGACGAGCTCGCCGCAGCGGGTGTCAGGGCCGACATCACGGCGTGCGACGTCACCGACCGGACCGACCTGGCCCGCGTCCTCGACGGGCTGCCGCTCACCGCCGTCGTGCACACCGCCGCCGTCCTGGACGACGGCGTGCTCGAGGCCATTACCCCCGAACGCATCGGGCGGGTCCTCGCCGTCAAACGGGACGCCACCCGGCACCTGCACGAGCTGACCCTGGACCGCGACCTCGACGCGTTCGTGCTGTTCTCGTCGATGTCCGGCACGTTCGGCGCCTCCGGACAGGGCAACTACGCGCCCGGCAACGCCTACCTCGACGCCTTCGCCGAGTACCGCCGAGCGCTCGGCCTTCCCGCGACCTCGCTGGCGTGGGGGCCGTGGGGCGGCGACGGCATGGCCGACGGTGCGGTCGGCGAGGTCGCGGAGCGGCACGGACTGCCCGCGATGGATCCCGACCTGGCCGTGCGGGCGATGGCCCGGGCCGTCGGCACCGACACCTGTGTCGCGCTGGCCGACATCGACTGGGAGCGGTTCTTCGTGGCCATGACCGCCACCCGCACGTCGCACGTCCTGCGCGAGGTGCCGGAGGTGCGGCGCCTTCTCGAGGCCGCGACGCCCGGCGCGTCCGGTCCCGCCCCTGTCGGGTCGACGTCGTCACGGGACGAGCTGGTGCATCTCGTGCGGTCCACGGTTGCGGCCGTACTGGGCTACCCGGGTCCGGACGCGGTGGAGCCCGACCGGTCGTTCCACGATCTGGGGTTCGATTCGGTGACGGCGGTGGAACTGCGGAACCGGCTGGCCGCGGTCACCGACCTGAAGTTGCCGGTGACGCTCGTGTTCGACCACCCGACGCCGGACGCGCTCGCGGCGCACCTCGCCGACCGTCTCGTACCCGAGCAGCGCGTCACCACCGTGAGCTCCGGACCTTCGCGCGCCACGGACGACGATCCGGTCGTCATCGTGGGCATGGCCTGCCGCTTCCCGGGCGGGGTCGCGACACCGGAGCGGTTCCGGGAGCTGCTCGACGGTGGCGTCGACGCCATCGGCCCCTTTCCGTCGGACCGCGGCTGGGATCTCGACGCCGTCTACGATGCCGCGGGATCCGACGCGGTCCGTACCTTCCTCGGCGGGTTCCTCGACGACGTGGCCGACTTCGACCCCGCGTTCTTCGGCATCTCACCGCGCGAGGCGCTGGCGATGGACCCGCAGCAGCGTCTGCTGCTCCAGACTTCCTGGGAGGCGATCGAGCGCGCAGGCATCGACCCCCGTGGGTTGCGCGGCAGCGCCGTCGGTGTGTTCGCGGGCACCAACGGGCAGGATTACACGTCCCTGTTGATGAGCCGTCCCGCCGACCTGGAGGGGCAGGTCGCCACCGGCAACACGGCCAGCGTGCTGTCCGGCCGGGTGTCCTACACCTTCGGCTTCGAGGGCCCCGCCGTCACCGTCGACACCGCATGCTCGTCGTCGCTGGTCGCATTGCATCTGGCGGCCCAGGCGCTGCGCGGTGGCGAGTGCGACCTGGCGCTCGCCGGCGGGGTGAGCGCCATGGCCACACCGGGCCTGTTCACCGAGTTCGCGCTGCAGGGCGGCCTCGCGGAGGACGGCCGCTGCAAGGCGTTCGGTGACGGCGCCGACGGCACCGGCTTCGCCGAGGGAGCAGGGCTGTTGCTGGTCGAACGCCTCTCCGACGCCCGCCGTCGTGGCCACCCGGTGCTGGCCGTCGTGCGCGGCAGTGCGGTCAACCAGGACGGTGCGTCCAACGGGCTGACGGCGCCCAACGGACCCTCGCAGCAGCGCGTCATCCGCGCCGCGCTCACCGACGCCCGGCTCGCACCGTCGGACGTGGCCTTCGTCGAGGCACACGGCACGGGCACCGCGCTGGGCGACCCGATCGAGGCGCAGGCCGTACTGGCGTCGTACGGCCAGGACCGGAGCGAACCACTGTGGCTCGGCTCGGTGAAGTCCAACATCGGTCACACGCAGGCCGCCGCGGGCGTCGCCGGCGTGATCAAAGCCGTGCTCGCGCTGCGGGGCGACCGCATTCCGCCCACGCTGCACGCCACGGAACCGAGCACGCACGTCGACTGGTCCGACGGCGACGTGCGCGTCGCCTCCGAACCCGTGCCCTGGCCGGACGGGCCGCGCCGCGCGGGAGTCTCGTCCTTCGGTATCAGCGGCACCAACGCCCACGTCATCCTCGAAGCGGGCGACGACGCACCCGCGCCCGTCGACGCGGCCAGGACCGTTCCCGCGGCCGTGCTCGTGCCGGTCTCCGCGCGCAGCTCCACGGCCTTGCGGCAGCAGGCGGCACAGTTGGCGGGCCTCGACGCCGAGCCGCTGAACCTGGCCTGGTCTCTGGCCCGCACCCGGTCGGCGTTCGAACACCGGGCCGCGGTCGTCGGCCGTACCGCGGAGGACGTCGCCGCGGGCCTTGCCGAGGTGGCGGCGGGCTCGCCCGCCGCGTCGACCGGCACGGCCGCACCCGTGGGCCGGACCGTGTTCGTCTTTCCCGGTCAAGGTGCGCAATGGTGCGGCATGGCCCGGCAACTGGCGGCCGAGTCACCGGTGTTCGCCGGGAAACTCGCCGAGTGCACCGCTGCGCTGGCGCCCCACGTCGAGTGGTCCCTCGTCGACGCCCTCACCGACGGCGAACTGCTCGAGCGCGTCGATGTCGTGCAGCCCGTGCTGTGGGCGGTGATGGTGTCACTGGCCGAACTGTGGCGGCACTGGGGCATCAGGCCGGACGCGGTGGTCGGCCACTCGCAGGGTGAGATCGCGGCCGCCGTGGTGGCCGGAGCGCTGTCGGTCGAGGACGGGGCGCGGATCGTGGCGTTGCGGTCGCGCGTGCTGTGCGACCTGGCGGGCAGCGGCGCGATGGCGTCGATCGCGCTACCGGAGGACACGGTGCGCGAGCGCATCGCCGACCACGGCGACCGCGTGGCGGTGGCGGCCGTCAACGGACCGGACGCCGTGGTCGTGTCCGGTGAGCCCGAGTCGGTCGACGCGCTGGTCGCGGAATGGACAGCCGACGGCGTCCGGGCGAAGATGCTGCCCGTCGACTACGCCTCCCACTCGGCGCAGGTCGACCGGCTGCGTGACGAACTCCTCGGTGTCCTCGCTCCGGTGACCCCCCGCGCGGGCGCCGTGCCGTTGTACTCCACGGCCACCGGCCGGATCGAGGACGGAACCACCCTCGACGCCGGGTACTGGGTGGCCAACCTGCGCTCGACCGTCGACTTCGCGGGAGCCACGACCAGGCTCGTGGGCGACGGGTTCGACGTGTTCGTCGAATGCTCGCCGCACCCGTCCCTGACCATGGCGGTGCAGGAGCAGGCCGACGCCGTGCGATCCGACGTCATCGCCGTCGGATCACTGCGCCGTGACGACGGCGGTCTCGACCAACTGCTCTCGTCGCTCGGTGAGCTCACCGTGCGCGGCGTGACGCCGGACTGGGACCGGGTCCTGGACGGCGGGCGGCGTATCGACCTGCCCACCTACCCGTTCCAGCAGCAACGGTATTGGCCGGACGTCGTCGCGGGCCCCGACGTCGCGTCGCAGCCCGGTTCGAGCACCGATGCGGAGTTCTGGACCGCTGTGGACTCCGGTGCGCTCACGGACGTGCTCGCGCTCGACCCCGGCACGTCGTTGCGCGACGCGCTGCCGGCACTGTCGGCATGGCGACGCGACCGGGACCGCGCGGCCGTCTGCGACTCCTGGCGGATGCGTGAGGCGTGGCAGCCGCTGGCACCGCGCCCGGCGACGTTGTCCGGAACCTGGCTCGTCCTGGTCCCGGACACTCCCGTCGAGGACGCGGCGTCGGACGGAGCACGGGGGGACGACTGGGCCGCGGCCGTCGTGGACTGTCTGCGCGGCCACGGTGCGACGCCGGTCGTGGTCGCCTGCGAGGCCGCAGGCGGTCGGTTCGCCGTCGCCGAGGCCGTGCGTGGGACCGGTGTCACCGCACCCACGGGGATCGTCTCGCTGCTCGCGCCGGCGCACCGCGGCGACGTCGCGGGCCCCGTCTCCGCAACCCTCACGGCCGTACAGGCGCTCGGGGACGCGGACGTCGTGGCCCCACTCTGGACACTCACAACGGGTGCGGTCGCCGTGGGCCGTACCGACACGGTCGAACCCGAACAACACGCCGTGTGGGGCTTCGGCCGCGCCGTCGCGCTCGAGGACCCCCAGCGCTGGGGTGGTCTCGTCGACGTGCCCGAGGCGCCCGAAGACAGGACCGGCGTGCACCTCGCCCGTGTCCTCGCGGGCGGACACGGTGAGGATCAGGTCGCCGTGCGCGGCTCCGGCGTGTTCGGACGCCGCCTCGAACGGGTCGACCCCGGCCCCGCCGCCGCGCCCGCCACGGGCCCCGCAGGCTGGTGCGGCGACGGCACCGTCGTGATCACCGGGGGGACCGGCGGCCTCGGCGCGGTCCTGGCCCGCCATCTGGTCTCCCACGGCGTCACCGACCTGCTGCTGCTGAGCCGCACCGGGGCCGAGGCCGCGCCCGGGCTGCTCGCCGAACTGCGGGAGTCCGGCGCGAACGTGGAATCGGTGGCCTGTGACGTCGCCGATCGTGACCGGCTGGCCGCCGTGCTCGACGGCAGGCGCGTCACCGCCGTCGTCCATGCCGCAGGTGTACTCGACGACGGTGTGGTCGACGCGGTCACCCCGGCCGGGCTCGACCGGGTGCTGCGTGCGAAGGCCCTGGGCGCGCTCAACCTCCACGAACTGACCCGCGGCACCGAACTCGCCGCGTTCGTCCTGTTCTCGTCGGCCGCCGGTGCGTTCGGCAGTGCCGGCCAGAGCACCTACGCCGCGGCCAACGCCCACCTCGACGCCCTCGCCGCACACCGCGTCTCGCTCGGACTGCCCGCCACGTCGATCGCCTGGGGAGCGTGGGGCGCCACCGGCCTGGCCGCGGACGGCGATCTCCGCGAGAACCGCCTGCGCGGCAGCGGGTTCCGACCCATGAAGCCGAACGATGCCCTCGCCGTGCTCGACCGGGTGGTCACCGCAGGCGGACCGGTCGAGGTCGTCGCCGACGTGGACTGGGCTGTGCTGCTGCCCGGTCTTCACGCCCTGCGGAGCACGCAGCTGTTCTCCCGGCTGCCCGAGGCCGCGTCCGCGCCGGAACCCGCAGCCGAGGAACACACGAACGGACTCACCGCGGTGCCCGCCGCCGACAGGGCGCGCGTCGCGGTGGACCTCGTGTGCACCCACGCGGCGGCTGTGCTGCGGCATCCGGACACCGAGGCGATCGAGCCCGGGAGCTCCTTCCGCGATCTCGGCTTCGACTCCCTGACCGCGGTCGAGTTCCGCAACACGCTCGCCGCGGCCACGGGAGTCCGGCTGCCCGCGACGGCCGTGTTCGATCACCCGACGCCGCTCGCCCTCGCCGACCGGTTGCTGGCCGAGGTCGCCGGAACCGGCGACGACACGGAAGCGCCCGTACCGGCGACGACCGCTGCGCGCACCACCGAGCCGATCGCCATCGTCGGTCTCGGCCTGCGGCTGCCCGGTGGGGCCGACGACCCCGAATCGCTGTGGCGGATGCTCGTCGACGGTGACGACGCGATCGGTGCCGTGCCCGCCGACCGTGGCTGGAGCCTGGATGCGCTCTACGACCCGGACCCCGACAAGCCCGGCTCCACTTACGTCCGTGAAGGCGGGTTCCTCCGCGCCGCGGGCGAGTTCGACGCCGCGTTCTTCGGGATCTCCCCGCGCGAGGCCGCGGCGATGGACCCGCAGCAGCGGCTGCTGCTGGAGACCTCCTGGGAGGCCGTCGAGCGTGCCGGGATCGACCCGCACAGCCTGCGCGGCAGCGCCACCGGGGTGTTCGCGGGCATCAACTACCAGGACTACGGGGCCGTCGCGGCGGGCCAGGAGGGCGCCGAGGGGCACCTGCTCACCGGCGGTGCCGGAAGTGTGTTGTCCGGCCGGGTGTCCTACGCACTCGGCCTCGAAGGCCCCGCCGTCACCGTGGACACCGCGTGCTCGGCCTCGCTGGTTGCACTGCACCTGGCGGCGCAAGCGCTACGAGGCGGCGAGTGCGACCTGGCGCTGGCGGGTGGCGCCACCGTGATGGCCACGCCGGGCATGTTCATCGGGTTCGCCCGCCAGCGAGGACTGGCCGTCGACGGCCGCTGCAAGGCGTTCGACGCGTCCGCCGACGGCACCGGCTGGGGTGAGGGCGCCGGGGTGGTCCTCGTCGAGCGGCTGTCCGACGCCGAGCGTCACGGCCACCCTGTCCTCGCGGTGCTGCGGGGGTCGGCGATGAACCAGGACGGGGCGTCCAACGGGCTTTCCGCGCCGAACGGTCCCGCGCAGCAGCGGGTGATCCGCTCCGCGCTCGCGGGAGCCGAGCTGCGTCCGTCCGAAGTAGACGTCGTCGAGGCGCATGGAACCGGGACGTCGCTGGGCGACCCGATCGAGGCGCAGGCCGTGCTGGCGACCTACGGCCGGGACAGGCAGAAGCCGCTGCTGCTCGGGTCGGTGAAGTCGAACATCGGCCACACCCAGGCGGCGGCGGGCGTCGCGGGTGTGATCAAGACGGTCCTCGCGCTGCGTCACGGGCGCGTCCCCAGGACGTTGCACGTCACCGAACCCACTACGCACGTCGACTGGGCCGCGGGGGACGTCCGCATCGCCACGGAAACGGTGGAGTGGCCGGAAACCGGACGGCCCCGACGCGCGGGCGTGTCCGCCTTCGGCATCAGCGGCACCAACGCGCACGTCGTGCTGGAACAGGCCCCCGCCACCGTCGAGACGCCCGAGCCCGTGCAGGCGACCGTGCCGTGGACCGTGTCGGGTGCCACGCCCGAGGCCCTGCGGGCACAGGCCGCCCGGCTCGCGGAGTACGTTGGTGAGCACGAGCCGCATCCGGTCGACGTCGCCCTCACCCTCGGCGCCGCCCGCGCGCACCTCGAGCACCGCGGCGCCGTCGTCGGCCGCGACGCCGACGAGCTGCGCGCCGGGCTGGACGCGTTGGCCCGGGGACGGGGCGCCACCGGGACGGCGCGTCCCGGCGTGGGCGGCACCGCGTTCCTGTTCCCCGGCCAGGGTTCGCAGCGGCCGGGCGCCGGACGTGATCTGTACGAGGCGTATCCCGTCTTCGCCGACGCGTTCGACGAGGTCTGCGCCCGAGTCGACACGCGGCTCGACCGGCCGCTGCGCGAGGTCGCGTTCGCCGACGAGGGAACGCCCGAGGCCGCGCTGCTCGATCGCACCGACTTCACCCAGGCCGCGCTGTTCGCCGTCGGGGTCGCGCTGTTCCGGCTGGTCGAGTCCTGGGGAGTGCGCGCGGACGCACTGCTCGGGCATTCCGTCGGCGAACTCGCCGCGGCGCACGTCGCCGGTGTTCTGGACCTCGACGACGCCTGTGCGCTCGTCGTGGCCCGCGGCGCACTGATGCGTGACCTCGAACCCGGCGGGGCGATGGTCGCGGTGGAGGCGGCCGAGGACGAGGTCCTGCTCGAACCGGGCGTGGAGATCGCCGCGGTCAACGGACCACGGTCGGTCGTGCTCTCCGGTGACGAGGCTGCGGTGCTGCGTGTCGCCGACGGGTTCTCCAGGACGCGGCGGCTGCCGGTCGGCGTGGCCTTCCACTCGGCGCGCGTGGAACCGATGCTCGACGACTTCCGCGCGGTCGCCGAGGGATTGTCGTTCCGTGCACCCGCGATCCCCGTCGTGTCCAATGTGACCGGCGCGGTCGCCGGTGACGACATCGCGACCGCCGACCACTGGGTCCGGCAGGCCCGCGCCGCGGTACGGTTCGCCGACGGCGTGGCGACGCTGAGCGCACGAGGTGTCGACCGGTTCGCCGAACTCGGCACCGGTGGTGTGCTGTCCGCGCTCACCGCGGGCTGTCTGCCCACCGAGTCCGCCGCGGCCGTGGTGCCGCTGCTGCGCGCCGACCGGCCGGAGCCGAACGCGGTGATCACCGGGGTGGCCGCGCTGCACTCGCACGGTGCGGACGTCGACTGGGACGCCTTCTTCGCCGGCACCGGCGCCAGGCGGGTCGAGCTGCCCACCTACGCGTTCCAGCGTGAGCACCACTGGGCCGCCGCTGCGGCTCCGGAACCCGCGGCGCAGCCGGCCGACGGCGCGTTCTGGGCCGAGATGGGCGGCGCCGACCCCGACCACCTGGCGGAGGAACTGGGGGTCGATCCCGAGCACCTGCGCGAGGTCCTGCCCGCCCTGACCGCCCTGCACCGTGACCGAGCAGACAGGAGCGCGGCCGAAGGGTGGCGGTACCGGGTCGCCTGGCACGACCGCGACGTGCCCGCGACGCCGCTCGGCGGACGGATCCTCGTCGCGATCCCTCCGACACGCGACGGGTGGATCGACGCCGTCACGACCGGTCTCGCGGCCGACGGTGCCGAGATCGACGAGCTCGAGGTCGACCCCTTCGGCGCACGCGGCCCACTGGCGGCGCGGCTGCTCGCGCACCCGCCGGTCGACGTCGTCGTGTCGCTGCTGGCGGCGGACGCCCGCGTCCGGGAGGGGCTCACCGGCTGCTTCGCGGGCACGTTGCTGCTGGCACAGGCGCTCGCCGACGCCGGGGTGGCCGCGCCGTTGTGGTGCCTGACCCGCGGCGGCACAGTCGAGCAGGCGCAGGTGTGGGGGCTCGGGCGCGTGCTGGGTCTGGAACGCCCCGAGGCCTGGGGCGGGCTCGTCGACACCACGGCCATCGACAACCGGGCCATCGATACCGCGGACGCCGACACCACGGACGCCACCGACGTGGCCGAGGCCACCGCGACCCTGCGCGGGGTCCTCGCCGCGGCCGACGAGGACCAGGTGCGCATGACGACCGGCGGGCGGGTACTGGTGCGCCGCGTGGAGCACGCGCCCGCGCCGCACGGTGGCGACTGGACCACCCGGGGTACCGCCCTGGTCACCGGAGGCACCGGCGCTCTCGGCGCCCGCGTCGCCGAAGCGTTGATCGCCCGCGGCGCCGAACGGGTCGTGCTCACCGGCAGGCGCGGGCGCGACGCGCCGGGCGCCGCCGAGCTGGTCGACACGCTGTCCGCGTCGGGGGCCGAGGTCGAGGTCGTGGCCTGTGACGCCGCAGATCGGGACCGCCTCGCCGAGGTGCTGGCCGGTGAGCCCGAGCTGCGCACCGTGGTCCATGCCGCGGGCGTCGGGCAGTTCCAGCCCACCGGAACCCTCACCTCCGGCGACGCCGCGGGAGTACTGCACGGCAAGGTTGCGGGCGCGGAGAACCTGCGCGACCTGCTGGCCGGGCGTGATCTCGACGCCGTCGTGCTGTTCTCCTCGATCTCGGCGACCTGGGGAAGCGCAGGTCAGGCCGCCTATGCCGCGGCCAACGCCCACCTCGACGCGCTCGCCGAACGTGCCAGGGCGGAAGGTCTGCCCGCCACGTCGGTCGCGTGGGGACCGTGGGCCGACGGCGGCATGGCGGGCGGGGACGCCACGGCCGTGCTCGACCACCAGGGCGTGCGTGCGATGGCGCCCGACGTCGCTGTCCACGCCCTGTTCACCGCGCTCGCCGCGGATGAGGCCACGATCGCGGTCGCCGACGTCGACTGGGCCCGGTTCGCCCCCGCGTTCACGGCGGCACGGCCCCGCCCGTTGCTGGACGAGTTGCCCGAGGCGCGTGCCGCGATCGAGCCGCCCACCGCCGCGGACGGCGGTGCCGACCTTCGGGCTCGTCTCGCCGGGCTCGACGAGGCGGGCGCCCGCGCCGAGGTGACCGCTCTGATCCGTGCCGAAGCAGCGGCGGTTCTCGGGCATCAGGGACCCGACGCCGTGGCGGCCGACCGGGCCTTCCGCGACGTCGGCTTCGACTCCCTGACCGCCGTCGAGCTGCGCAACCGCGTGGCCTCGGCGACCGGCGTCGGCCTCTCGGCGGCGGTGGTCTTCGACTACCCGACGCCCGACGACCTCGCCGCCTACCTGCTCGAGAACGTCCTCGGAACCCCGGAGAACACCGTGGACGAGCTGCTCACGGGGCTGGCCGACGTCGAGGAACGCGACCTGGGCGACGACGAGCGCGTCCGGCTGACCACGCGGCTGCGCCGCGCGCTCGCCGCGCTGGAGGCCGAACCCGCGGACGGGGCGGCCCCCGACCTGGCCGATGCCACCGACAGCGACCTGTTCGACATGGTCGACAAGGACTTGGGGCTGCTGTGACCGAACCCGCGACGACCGAACCGGACAAGCTGCGCGACTACCTGAAGAAGGTCATCGCCGAGCTGCATCGCACCCGTGCGCGGGTGAGGGAACTGGAGGAGGACCGGACCGACCGGGTGGCCGTGGTCGGCATGGGCTGTCGGTACCCCGGCGGCGTGGACACGCCGGAACAGCTGTGGGACCTGGTCCGCTCGGGCACCGACGCCGTCGGCGGTTTCCCCACCGACCGCGGCTGGGACCTCGAGGCGATGCGTGCGGCGGACGGCGTGACCGGCGAAGGTGGATTCCTCCACCACGTCGGCGAGTTCGACGCGGGCTTCTTCGGCATCTCCCCGCGTGAGGCGCTGGCGATGGATCCGCAGCAGCGGCTGCTGCTGGAGGTGTCGTGGGAGGCGCTGGAACGGTCGGGTATCGACCCGACGACGTTGCGCGGCAGCTCGACCGGCACCTTCGTCGGTGCGAGTGGGCAGGACTACAGCCCGCTGGTCGCCGCGTCCGGGGAACCCGTGGAAGGTCACCTCGCAACCGGCAACGCGGGCTCGGTCGTCTCGGGCCGCGTCGCCTACGCGCTCGGCCTGGAGGGGCCCGCGGTCACCGTCGACACGGCGTGTTCGTCGTCGCTCGTCGCGCTGCATCTTGCCGTCCGGTCGCTGCGCACGGGCGAGTGCGGACTCGCGCTCGCGGGCGGGGCGACCGTCATGGCCACGCCCGGTGCGTTCCTGGAGTTCTCGAAGCAGGGCGGCCTCGCACCGGACGGCCGGTGCCGGGCGTTCTCCGAAGACGCCGACGGCACCGGCTGGGCGGAGGGTGCCGGCGTCCTCGTACTGGAGCGGCTCTCCGACGCCGTGGCCCTCGGTCACCCGGTGCTCGCGGTTCTCGGGGGCACCGCGGTCAACTCCGACGGCGCATCCAACGGGCTCACCGCCCCCAACGGTCCCGCCCAGCGGCGCGTGATCCAGCAGGCGCTGGCCGACGCGGGGCTCGAACCCTCCGATGTGGACGCCGTGGAGGCGCACGGCACCGGAACCCGGCTGGGAGACCCGATCGAGGCCCAGGCGATTCTGGAGAGCTACGGCCGGGTTCGAGGCGGCCGTGGCCCGCTGCGGCTGGGATCGCTGAAATCCAACATCGGCCACAGCCAGGCCGCGTCCGGCGTGGGAGGTGTGATCAAGACCGTGCTCGCGCTGCAGCACGAGCTGCTGCCGCCGACGCTGCACGCCGAGCGGCCGACGTCGCACGTCGACTGGTCCAGTGGTGATGTCGCACTCCTGACCGAGCCGCAACCGTGGGAGCCGGGGGAGCGGGTGCGCCGGGCGGGGGTGTCCTCGTTCGGCATCAGCGGGACGAACGCACACGTGATCGTCGAGGAGCCACGACCGTCGCCGGACGCCGACGTCGACGACGTGCCCGAGGGAGGTCGCGACCGCGGTCTGCCCGACGGTGCCGTGCCGTGGGTGGTCTCCGCGCAGACCCCGGAAGCCCTGCGTGCACAGGTGTCCCGCCTCGCGGCCCGGCTGCGGGACGGCGACGCCGGTGACGCCGACGTCGCGTTCTCGCTCGCCACGACACGTGCGCTGTTGCGGCACCGCGCGGTCGTCGTGGGCCGCGGCGCGCTGGAGGCCTGGGACGGCCGGGAACTCCGCGCCGTCGCGGGCCGCACCGCGTTCCTCTGCAGCGGTCAGGGTGCGCAGCGTGCCGGGATGGGGGTCGCTCTGGCCGCCGCGATTCCCGCCTTCGCCGCGGTGTGGCACGACGTGCTGGGCCGCTTCCCCGACGACGTACGGCAGGTGCTGGCCGAGGGAGGCCCGGTCGAGCGGACGCGGTACGCCCAGCCCGGGTTGTTCGCCGTCGCGGTGTCCGTCGCGCGCACGTTGCAGGGCTGGGGTGTGGACCCGGACGTGCTGGTCGGGCACTCGGTCGGCGAGATCGCCGCGGCACACCTCGCGGGAGTGCTGACGCTGGACGACGCGTGCTCGCTCGTCGTGGCCAGGGGTGCGCTGATGGACGCGCTTCCCGAGACCGGCACGATGCTCGCCGTCACTGCGTCGGAGGCCGAGGTCGACGGCCTGCTCGGCGACGACGTGTCGCTGGCCGCCGTCAACGGTGCGGACTCGGTGGTGCTGTCCGGCGACGCGACTGCCGTGCGGGCGGCGGCGGAGGGGTTCCGTGCCAAGGAGCTCGTCGTCAGCCACGCGTTCCACTCCGCGCTCGTCGACCCGGTACTCGACGATTTCCGTGCGATCGTGGCTTCCGTCGACCTCCGCAGGCCCGTCACGACCCTGGTGTCCACCGTGACGGGCGGTCCCGTGACGACCGAGGTCACCGATCCCGAGTACTGGGTCCGCAACGTGCGGGACACGGTGCGGTACGCCGATGCCGCGCGCCGGCTGCCGGAACTGGGAGTCGGCCGCGCCGTCGAGGTCGGTCCGGACGCCGTGCTGACGGCCCTGACCCGCACCGGCGAGTTGCCGTGTTTCCCGGCGTTGCGGGCCGGCGCGGACGAGGCGAGCACGCTGGCGGCGGCGCTCGGTTCGCTGTACGCGTCCGGCGCGGAGGTCGACTGGCAGGCCGCACTCCCGGGGGCGCGGCGGGTTCCCCTGCCCACGTACGCGTTCCAGCGGCTACGGTACTGGCCGCGACCGGCCGTCGCGCAGGACGAACCGGCGACGAGTGAGGGCCGGGACTCGGACCTGTGGGCCGCCGTTCGTACCGGCGATACCGGCGCGGTCGCCGACCTCCTCGGCGCCGACGCCGATGCCGTCGCCGCGGTACTTCCCGCGCTCTCGTCGTGGCGTGCGGGGCGCGAGCACCGCGCGCGCCTCGAGGACGTGCGGTACCGAGCTGTGTGGTCCCCCTTCGAGCCGGGTACGGCGGCCGAGCCCGTCGAGGGCCTGGTGTTGGCACCGGAGGGCGGCGAGGACCACCCGTGGGTCGACGCCGCGGCCCGGCGGCTCGGCAGGCGGATCGTCACGTCCGTTGCGCCGGAGGAAACCCGTCCGGTGCTGTCGTTCCTGCCGATCGGCGACGATCCGATCGGTGCGACGCTGCGCTTCGTCGCCACCCATCCGGAGTGTCGCGTGTGGACGGCCACCGTCGGGGCGGACCCGGAACTCGCGGCCATCGGCCGCACCGCGGCGGTCGAACACCCCCGGACGTGGGCAGGTGCCGTCCGGCTTCCGGAGGAGCCCGACGACCTCACGGTCGACCGGCTCGCGCGGGTCGTCACCGGCGACCACGGGCAGGACCAGGTTCTCGTCGCGCGCGGCGGCGTCGAGGCCCGGCGCCTCGTCCGCGCGCCGCTGCCGGACACCGTGACTCCGTGGACTCCCCGGGGCCGGGTACTGGTCACCGAGGACGCCTCCCCACGGGGACGGGCCGTGGTCCGCTGGCTCACCGATCAGGGCGCCACGCCCGTCCTACTCGGTCCCGGTCCCGTGGCCGATGCGCTCGCCGCAGCCGAACGGGACGGGGAGATCACCGCCGTCGTCCACATCGTCGACGAGGGTGCCCTCGCCCCGCTCACCGAACTCGATCCGGACCCCGCTCCGGTCGCCACGGCGCGTGAACTCGACCGGGTGCTGGGGGAGCGGAGCCTCGACGCGTTCGTGCTGTTCTCGTCCGCAGCCACCACGTGGGGAGCCGTCGGGCAGGGCGCACACGGGCTGACGTGCACGGGCCTGGAGGAGCTCGCACGCGGACGGCGAGAGCGCGGGCTCGCCGGCACCGCGATCGCCTGGGGCCCGTGGCCGTCGGTCGACGCGGAGTCGGACGCCACCCTGCTGGAACGGGGCCTGCGTCCGATGACGGCCGACACCGCCGTGTCGGCGATGGCGGCCGCCGTCGCGGCGGGGGAGGACGGCGTCGTCGTCGCCGACGTGGACTGGCCGCGGTTGGTGGAACGCTGGGCCGCGCTGCGACCGCCGTCGTTCTTCCGCGAGCTGCACGACCCCGGGTCCGCAGTGGACACCGGGGACGGGGATGCGGCACGGGCCTTCCGTGACCGGCTCGGCGCGGTCACAGCGGCGCAGCGGCCCGCGCTGGTGCTCGACCTGGTGCGTGTGCACGCCGCCGCCGTTCTGGGCCACGCCGGACCAGGCGACGTCGACCCCGACGTGCCGTTCCTCGAAGCCGGGTTCGACTCGCTCACCGCGATGGACCTGCGCGGACGGCTGCGTGATGTGACCGGTCTCGACCTGCCCGCCACGCTGCTGTTCAACCATCCGACACCTGCGGACCTCGCGGACCGGCTGAGTTCCGAGTTCGCCGGTGCAGCGCCCATCGAAGGCTCCGGTCCGGGCGTGCTCGCCGAGCTCTACGTGTCGGCCGTCGCCGACGGCAGGCTCGACGACTTCCTCCCCCTGGTCAACGACATCGCGGGTTTCCGTCCCGTCACGGCCGACCCCGCTGCGCTCGCCCCGCAGGCTCCGGTACAGCTGAGCAGCGGCGACACGCGCCCGACCCTGGTGTGCGTGGCGGGCATGTCGCCGATCTCCGGTCCGCACGAGTTCGCGAGGATGGCGCGCGCGATGCGCGACGTGCGTGACGTCGTCGCCCTCCCACTGCCCGGCTTCGTGGCCGGCGAGCTGGTCCCCGCGGAGTCGGCGACGATCCTGGAGTTCCTCGCGTCGACCGTCGCCGAGCACGTCGAGGGAGACGTCGTCCTCGTGGGTCATTCGGCGGGAGCGATGGCCGCGCACGCGCTGGCGCAACACCTGGAGCACCGGGGACGTCCGGCGGCCGGACTGGTCCTGCTCGACCTGTACGCGTGGGAGGACTCCGCGCCGATGATCGAATGGCGCGGAGAACTGGTCGCAGGCGTGCTCGACCGGCAGGAGACCTACGTCCCGGTGGACGACACCCGGCTGACCGCGTCGTCGGCGTACTACGAACGGTTCCTGGACTGGAAGCCGGCGCCGCTGGACACACCCACACTGCTGGTGCGGGCGTCCGAACCACTGGGGGACTGGCCCGACGACACCTGGCGCACGTCCTGGCCGTTCGAGCACACCTGTGTGGACGTCCCCGGCAACCACTTCACCATGGTCGGCGACCACGCCGCACACGTCGCGGACGCTGTGGAGCGCTGGATCGCCGACCACGTCGAGAAGGAGTTTCGATGAACGACGCGCACGCGGTGGTCCTCGGCGGAGGACTGGCGGGAACGTTCGCGGCGGCGGCGCTGGCACCGCACGTCGGCGGGGTCACCGTCGTCGAGCGTGACGCGCTTCCCGACGGTCCGCGGCCTCGTCGTGGGGTGCCGCAGGCGCAGCACCTCCATGTGCTCATGTCCGGTGGGGCCAGGGCGATGGACACCCTCCTGCCCGGTACCACCGACCGGCTGTGCGCACGCGGCGCGCACCGGCACGGCGTGCCGGAGGACGTCGTCACGTTGTCCGCGGACGGGTGGCAACACCGGTTTCCCGCCACCGAGTACATGCTCACCTGCAGCCGCGACCTCATCGACTGGACCGTGCGAGAGGCCGTGCTGGCGTTGCCCGAGGTCTCGGTCCGGTACGGGCAGGTCGACGGGCTCGTCGGCACCGCGCAGCGAATCGGCGGTGTCGTGGTGGACGGCGAGACGGTGACGGCGGACCTCGTCGTGGACTGCACCGGCCGAGGCTCACGCGTCCGGCAGTGGCTCGACCTGCTCGGTGCGGCCGTGCCGGAGGAGGAGGTCGTCGATTCCGGCCTGGCCTACAGCACGCGGGTCTTCGCCGCGCCGCGCGGCGCCGAGACGGGTTTTCCCGTCGTCAACCTGTTCGCCGACTACCGCAGCGGGGAACCGGGCCGGTCGGCGAGTCTCGTTCCCGTTGAGCACGGTCGTTGGATCATCAGCCTCACCGGAACCCGTGGTGCCACCCCGCCCGTCGATGCGCAGTGTTTCGCCGAGTACGCGGAGTCCCTGCGCGATCCCCTGATCGCGCGGCTCATGCGCGCGGCCGAGCCGCTGACCGCGCCCCAGGGCTCACGCAGTGCGGCGAACCGAAGACTCCACTGCGGACGCGACGATTCCTGGCCCGAGGGGCTCGTCGTCCTGGGGGACGCCCTGGTGGCGTTCAATCCGGTGTACGGCCAGGGGATGAGCACCGCGGCCCGCGGAGCGCTCGCGTTGTCGCGGGTGCTGGCCGACGGGGCGGGCGCCACTGTGTCGGCGCAGGCCGTCCAGCGCGCCGTGGACGACGTCGTCGAGGCGCCGTGGACGACGGCGACGTCCCAGGACGTGCGGTACCCCCACTGCCGCACCTCGCTCGTGGATCCCGCCGCGCTTGCCCCCACGGCGGAGGGTGATCGGCTGTCACGGTGGGTCGGAGAGCTGGCCCTACGGGATCCGGTGGTCAGCGAGGCGATGACCGAGGTCATCACGGTCAACTCGACCCTGGCGGTGCTGGAGCGTCCCCGGGTCGCGGCCGCGATGACCGGTGCGGGTGCCCGGCCGCCGCTGCACGAGGCCCCGCTGAGGGAGCCGGAGCTGCGGATCCTGGACGCCGCACCGGTGGCACGCTGACACCGGTGGCACGCTGCCGGTGGGTGGGCTGCAGGTGCCCGGTGCCCGGCGTGTCGGCTGCCGCTGCTCCGTTCGAGGGTGGGGCAACCCCCACCTGCCCGGGGGTTTACACGGATGTCGGACGTCTCGGGCGCGCCCTAGCCTAGGGGCACGATCATGAACTGGAAGGATTCGACGGCTATGCCGATCATCGAAGTGGAAGGCCTCGCCAAGAGCTACGGCGACCACGTCGCGCTGCGGGATGTGACGTTCTCCGTGGAGGAGGGCGAGATCTTCGGCATTCTGGGCCGCAACGGAGCGGGCAAGACCACCACGGTCGAGTGCCTCGAAGGCCTGCGACAGGCGGACTCCGGACGGATCAGCGTGCTCGGCATGGACCCGTCCGAGCAGTCGTCCGAGCTGCGTGGGCAACTGGGAGTGCAGCTGCAGGAGAGCGCCCTGCCCGACAACATGAAGGTCTGGGAGGCGCTGGACCTCTACAGCTCGTTCCACAAGCATCCGGCCGACTGGAACTCGTTGCTGGATGAGTGGGGGCTGGCGGAGAAGCGTGGCGCCCGGTTCGGCAAGTTGTCGGGCGGGCAGAAGCAGCGGCTGTTCATCGCGCTCGCGCTCGTCGGGAATCCGCGGGTGGCCATCCTTGACGAGCTGACCACCGGTCTGGACCCGCAGGCACGTCGTGACACGTGGCAGCTGGTGGAGCGTATCCGCGACAAGGGCGTCACCGTCCTGCTGGTCACGCACTTCATGGACGAGGCGGAGCGCCTGTGCGATCGCGTGGCCGTCTTCCACGACGGCCGGGTCGCCGCTGTCGACAGTCCCGGGGCGATCGTGGCCGGGCGGGGGAGCGGACAGCGGGTCAGCTTCACCCCGTCCGAACCGGTGGGCGACGACGAGCTGCTCGGGCTGCCGGACGTCACCGGTGTCGAACGCAAGGGCGAGCTGATCACCGTGTCCGGCACGGGCGACCTGCTGCAGGTGGTGACCACCGCGCTGGCGCGCAAGGAGGTCGTTCCGAAGGGACTGCAGGTCCACCAGGCGGGTCTCGAGGACGCGTTCCTCGCACTGACCGGCGCAGCCACCACCGACGAGACCGAGGAGTCCGCCCGATGAGCGCCCTGGGCAAGATGACCTTCACCGAGACCAAACTGATGTTGCGGGACCCCGCCACGGCCATCATGACGCTGGCCTTCCCGCTGTTCCTCATGACGATCTTCGGGATCATTCCCGGGTTCAGCGAGCCGTACGAGGGTTTCAACGGTGCCGCCGTGATCGACACGTTCATCCCCGGTGTCACGGTGCTGGTGGTGCTGGCCGTACTCGGCCTGAGTGTCATGCCGGTCTACCTGGCGACCTACCGGGAGCGCGGAGTGCTGCGCCGGTTGGCCGCCTCACCGGCTTCGCCGACCCTGTTGCTGGTCGCCCAGATCCTGGTGAACGTCCTGCTCGCGATCGCCGCCGTCGTGCTCCTGATCCTGTTCGCGCGATTCGCCTTCGGCGTCGAGCCGCCCGCGAATCCGGCCGGGTTCGTACTGGCGTTCGTGTTGAGCACCACCACGGTGCTGTCGTTGGGGCTGCTGATCGGGGCGGTCGTCAAGAGCAGCAAGTCGGCCACCGCCATCGGCCTCGCCGTGATGTTCCCGCTGCTGTTCCTCGCCGGGGTGTGGACGCCGGTCGAGCTCCTGCCGGGGGCGCTGTCCACGATCGGCACGGTGACCCCGATGGGCGCAGCACTGGAGGCGATTCGCGACTCGTGGGGCGGTGCCTTCCCCGACCCGCTCCAGTTGGGCCTCATGGCCGGTTACACGGTGGTCCTCAGCGCCGTCGCCGCGCGCACGTTCCGCTGGGAGTGACGCGCGGGCTGGGCGGGTGGCGGTCCGGACGGGCCGCCATCCCTCCCGCGCCTGCAGGCCCGGCCGCCGCCGGGAGGGCGCGGTCGGACCGCGTCGCCCAGCGGCCCGCCTGCTCCGCCCCGCCGGCGGTTCGACCTGCCGGGGCGGCCGGGCGGGGCTAGCGTTGCCGCCATGGGCGAGGGGCATGCGCTGGTCGCGGACCTGCTGTCGGTGTGGTGGATCGCGCTCGTCGCGGCGTTGGGGCCCGTGCTGGCGCTGATCACCCGGCGCACGATTCCCGACGTGGTGTGGCTGCTGGTGTTCGGCGCGCTCATCGGCCCGCACGCACTGGGGCTGGCGGCCGAGACCGACGCCGTCGGGTTCCTGCGCGAGCTGGGGCTCGGGTTCCTCTTCCTGCTGGCCGGGTTCGAGGTGCGGGCCGAGGACCTCCACGGCAGGCAGGGCAGGCACGCGGCGGTGACGTGGCTCGGGTGTGCGCTCCTCGGCGCGGGCGCCGGCCTGCTGGTGGTGCAGGGTGACATCGAGGTGGCGATCGTGCTCGCGATCGCGTCGACGTCGACCGCGCTCGGCACGCTGCTGCCGATTCTCAAGGACTCCGGTGCGCTGGCGACGCCGCTGGGCAGGGCGGTGATGACGCACGGCGCGTACGGCGAGTTGTTGCCGATCGTGGCGATGTCGGTGCTGCTGTCGACGCGCGCCACCTGGCAGGCGGCCGTGGTACTGCTGGCGTTCGCGGCGGCCGCGGTGGTCGTCGTCGCGCTGCCGGGTCGCATTCTGCGCCGGGTGCCGCTGCTGGGCCGTGCGGTGATGAGTGCGGCGAACACGACCATGCAGACCACGGCCCGCATCACCGTCCTCGTGCTCGTGACGTTGATGTTGTTGACGGCCGTGCTGGAACTTGACGTCGCGCTCGGAGCGTTCTCCGCTGGCCTGTTGTCGAACGCGATGTTGCGCGCGGTCGCGCCCGGCCACGCGGAGGAGATCGCGCACAAACTGGAGATCGTGGGGTTCAGTCTGCTCATCCCGGTGTTCTTCGTGACGAGCGGGATGACGATCGACCCGGGCGCGGTCGCGGCGGAGTGGCCGCTGCTCCTGGCGTTCGTCGTGGTGATCCTCCTGGTGCGCGGGCTGCCCGTGTTCGCGCGCGAGATGTGGACGCCGACCGGTTCGGACGTCACGGCGACCCGCGACCGCCTGGCCCTCGGCCTCTATGCCGCCACCGGGTTGCCGATCATCGTGGCGGTGACACAGGTGGCCGTGTCGACGCAGCTGATCACCGCGGCGACGGCGTCGATCATGGTCACCGCCGGTGCCGTCACCGTGCTGGTCTTCCCGATGGCGGCGAGCAGGATCGCCGGGAGCGGGAGCGGGAGCGGGAGCGGGAGCGGGAGCGGGAGACGGAGCGCAGGGCGGTGAGCCGGAGGGGCGGTCGTCGGAGCGGTCCTGACGGCCCGAGGCGTTGTTGCCGCCTCGGCCCGCACGCCGGCGGACGCGGCCGGGTCCGGAATGCCCGTGGTGACCGATTGTGCAGGCTGCCGCCCCTTCGGCGGCTTGACTGTGCCGCAACAGCCGTCAAAATCAGCGCCCATGGTCGGAGCCTGTCGCCGTCGCGTGCTGCTCAGTGACCACAGCAAGTACGGCGACGACCAGTTCGCCCGGTTCGCCACGCTCGGCGGGGTCGACGTCGTGGTGACCCACGGCGGTCTGGACGAACGGGCCGTCGTCGAACCCCACGAGGCCGCGATCGAGGTGGTGCTCGCACAGGGTACCCACTGACCGTCCACGCCGGACCAGAACCAGGCGTCCCCGTATCCTTCAACGAGGAAGGTTTGCGACATGCAGAACGTACCGACCCGGATGGGAAATCCCGGGAATCGACTGGCTCTGCGGAGCGCCGTCATCGCCGCGCTCGGCGGACTGCTGTTCGGTTTCGACACCGCCGTGATCTCCGGTACCACCGACGCGCTGCAGGACGTGTTCTCCCTGTCGTCGGGTGGACTCGGCTTCACTGTCGCGACCGCGTTGATCGGCACGATCACCGGTGCCGCCGTGACCGGGATCTGGAAACCGGCCGACGTGTTCGGGCGCAAGAAGATCCTCTACGCGATCGGCCTCCTGTACCTCGTGTCCGCGGTCGGTTCGGCCCTCGCGCCCGACTGGGTGAGTTTCATGGTGCTTCGCTTTGTCGGTGGAATCGGGGTCGGTGCGGCGGCCGCCGTCGCTCCGATCTACAACGCCGAGGTGTCCCCGCCCCGGCTCCGCGGTCGCATGGTGGGGCTGTTCCAGTTCAACATCGTGCTCGGCATCCTGCTGGCGTACTTGTCGAACTACGTCACCCTGCAGCTGGCGCCGGAGGCGACGGCGTGGCGGTGGATGTTCGGTGTCGAGGCGCTGCCCGCGTTCGCGTTCGTGCTCCTGCTGGTTCTCGTGCCCGAGAGTCCACGCTGGTTGATGAAGGTGGGCCGGTCGACCGAGGCCGGTCGCGTGATCGAGGCGCTCGCTCCGGACCCGGACGAGGCACGCCGCGTGCACACGGAGGTCGCCGAGGCACTCGCGACCGACGGCACCCAGCAGCGCGTTCCGTTCTTCGCCCGTCGGCATCGGAAGATCATCCTGCTGGCGCTCGCGATCGCGGCGTTCAATCAGCTGTCCGGGATCAACGCGGTGCTGTACTACGCTCCCTCGATCTTCTCGTCGGCGGGAATGGGCGAGAGCGCGTCGTTCCTCAGCAGCACCGGTGTCGGGTTGATCAACCTGGTTTCGACGATGCTCGCCCTGGTGGTGATCGACCGGCTCGGGCGGCGCAGGCTGATGCTCGTCGGGTCGATCGGCTACCTGGTCACGCTCGGCCTGCTCGCGGGCACGTTCTTCAGCCAGGGGTCGGATTTCTCCGGTGCGGCGAGCCTGCTGGTGGTCGTCCTCGTGATGCTGTTCGTGGCCGCACACGCCTTCGGTCAGGGAGCGGTGATCTGGGTCTTCATCTCGGAGATCTTCCCGACCTCGATCCGGGCCAGGGGGCAGGCGTTCGGTTCTCTGGTCCACTGGGCGTTCGCGGCGGCCGTCTCCTGGGTCTTCCCGTTGCTGGCCGACGTCGTCGGCGGTGGGACGGCGTTCGCGTTCTTCTTCGTGTGCATGGTCGGCCAGCTCGTCTGGGTGCTCGTACTGATGCCGGAGACCAAGGGTGTCCCGCTGGAGAAGCTGCAACGCGTGCTCGGTGTCGCCGACGACCGGCGTGCCGGATCGGACTCCGCCCGGTAGAACCGAAGAGTCCTCATCGGACGGTCATGCGATCACGCCAGTAGCGTTTGCGCACGTCGAGCAGTACCGACACGTCGAACGTCGCCACCCCGGGCAGGGCGCCGAGGTCGGTGGTCAGGAACTCGGCGAGGCCGTCCTCGTCGCGGAACACGCCCTGGTGGATCACCGACGAGTTGCCGGCGACGAGGGAGACGTAGCGCGCCGACGGGTGGTGGGCGAGCGATGCGCTGACGGTGCGGATGGAACCGGGCGTCACGGTCAGTGCGATCACCGCTTCGAGGCCGTAGCCCAGCAGCCGGGGTTCGATCTCGACGCGTGGCCGTACGATGCCCCGTTCCAGCACTGTACGCAGCAGGCGGTAGGCGGTGGACTGGGTGCTGCCGAGCTCCCTCGCCACCTGGGCCGCGGTGAGCCTGCCGTGCTCGCGCAGCAATCGCGCGACGCGGAGCGCGTCCCCTGCCGGTTCGGCCTGCGCCGCGGCAGGAGGTTGCTCCGGCTCGGCGTGTGAGCGCAGCAGATCGAGCTGCTCGCCGGACAGCCGGGGCAGCCGCCACGAGTCGGCCAGCGCCACGCCGCGCAGCACCAACTCGCTGTGCGCCGACTCCACGCCGGGGATCGTGGAGATCCGCTCGCCGAGCAGGTCCTGCAGCGTGCTGTGCTCCGTGGCCTGCACGGCGCAGTAGACGTCCGCGCGGCCCGCCGTGGTGGCCACCAGCTGAGACTCCGGGAGCTCCGCGATGGTGGTGGCCACCTGGCGAGCACGGCCCGGGCTCGCGCTGATCCACACGTGCCACGGATTGCCGTGCCCGGTGACCGACCAGTCGAGCTGCCCGATGACACGGAGCGCGCCGTCGGACTCCAGCCGTGCCATCCGCCTGCTGACGGTGCTGGACGAGACGCCGAGTGCCGAGGCGATCGCGGCGAGCGGGGCCCGCGGGGCGACCTGCAGCGCGGCGACGAGGTCGAGATCGCCGGGCTCCAACTCCGCTGTGTTCGCAGGCACTCCGTTGGCAGGGGTTTCGTTGGCAGGCACTCCGCTGCCCGCAGGCCACTCCGTGTTCATCGACCGCCCCTGCGCATCAACCGTCCCCGCTCGTCGACCGATGTCGACCGCATGAATCTAGCATCCTGCACGGACTCAGCGAGCAAAGCATGCGAAACGAACTCGTAACTTGACCGAACCGTTCGTTAGGATCTCTAATCAAGCAACTTGTCACCTACGGCGAACGGGGGCCTTCGTGACTTCCACGGAGACGAACGCGGTGCCGCCCGCGGCCTCGCGACCGATGCGGGTGCTGTTGCGGCTGCTCGGTGTCATCGAACGCGTCGGCAACAAGCTGCCGCATCCCTTCTGGCTGTTCGTGCTGATGGCGGGCGTCGTCATCGTGGCCAGCGCCGTCCTGGACGCCCTCGGCGCCTTCGCGGTCTCGCCCGCCGACGGCGAGCGGGTCGAGATCACGAGCCTGCTGTCCCAGGCGGGCCTGCACATGATGCTCGGCGACGCCGTCGACAACTTCGCGTCGTTCCCGCCGCTGGCGCTGATCGTCGTGGTGATGCTCGGCGTCGCGGTCGCCGAACGCAGCGGCATGCTCACGGCGTTGCTGCGGCGCACGGTCACCCGGGTGCAGCCGAAATACCTGACCTTCGCGCTGTCGCTCGCCGGCATCTCCGCGAGCGTGGCCTCGGACGCCGCCTACGTCGTGCTGGTGCCGCTGGGCGCGCTCGTGTTCAAGGCGGCCGGACGCAGCCCGATCCTCGGCCTCGTCGTGGCTTACGCGTCGATCGCCGCCGGGTACGACGCCTCGGTGTTCATCACCGCGGGCGACGTGCTCTTCGCCGGGATCACGACCAGCGCCGCCGAACTCGTCTCGCCGGGCCACGTCGTCAGCCCGCTGGCGAACTACTTCTTCACCGCGTCCTCGGCGATCGTGCTCGCGCTGGTGATCACCGCCGTGACCGAGTTCGTGCTCACCCGGCGCGCGCAGAGCATCGAGGTCGACGGCGACGGGCTCGACGAGGAGCTCGGCTCGATGACACTGTCCGACGCCGAGCGCAAGGGCCTGCGCAACGCGGGCTGGATGCTGCTGGGCATCGCCGTCGTGGTGGCAGGCGCACTGATCCCTCCGGGCTCGCCCGCGCGTGGTGACGACGGTGGGCTGCTCGACTCGGCCGTGGTGACGGGCATCGCCGTCGTGCTCGGACTGACGTTCCTGCTCACGGGATACGTCTACGGCCGCACCACCGGCAGCCTGACGAGCGCCCGTGAGGTACCGGCCGCGATGGGACAGGGAGTGCGCGACCTGGCGCCGGTGATCGTGCTGTTCTTCGCGGCGAGCCAGTTCATCGCCTACTTCAAGTGGACGAACATGGGCGAGGTCGTGGCGATCCGCGGTGCGGAGCTGCTCGACCACGCCGACGTGCCGACGATCGTGATGTTCCTCGGGATGCTCGTCGCGGCGTGTGTCATGGGTGTGCTGCTCACCAGCGGCTCCGCGCTGTGGACGCTGATCGCACCCGTGTTCGTGCCGATGTTCCTGCTGCTGAACGTTCCCGCCGAGACGACGCTCGCGCTGTACCGCATCGCCGACTCGGGCACGAACCTGATCAGCCCGATGAGCCCGTACTTCGCGATGGCGCTCGGCTTCCTGCAGCGGTACCGCAAGCAGGCGGGCATCGGGACGTTGATGTCGCTGACGCTGCCGATCGCGCTGAGCGTGATCACGGCGTGGACGGCGTTGTTCCTGATCTGGTGGGGCATCGGTATCCCGCTCGGCCCCGGCGCGCCCGTGCGCTGACGAGGGAACACCGCGTGCCGACGCGAGGAATCCGTGTCGAGGACAAGGGGAGAGAACATGTCGGAGTTGACCGTGCACAGCTGGGCCGAGCGCGCCCTGCCGGAGATGACCGCCGATCTACGCAGGCTCGTCGAACTGGAAACCCCCAGCGACGACACGACGTTGCTGCGTGCGGGGATCGCGGAGATCGAGCGGTGGCTCACCGAACGGCTCGGCGAACCGGGCGAGCGGCGCCTGCACGACGGCGGCAAGTACGGCGACGCGCTGGAGGTCGCCTATCCCGGCACCGCACCCGGGACCGTGCTGGTGCTGTGCCACTACGACACCGTCTGGCCGGAGGGAACGCTGACGGACTGGCCGTTCACGGTCGACGGTGACCGCGCGAGCGGGCCCGGTGCGTTCGACATGAAGCTCGGTCTCGTGCAGGCGGTGTGGGCGCTGCGATGCCTCGCCGAGCTGGGCCTGCCGCGCCCGACGATGCGCCTGCTGCTCAACGGTGACGAGGAGATCGGCAGCCCGGTCGCACGGCCGATCATCGAACGACTCAGCGAGGACACGCTGGCGACGCTGGTGTGTGAGGCCTCGGCGGACGGTGCGCTGAAAACCGTGCGCAAGGGGGTCGGGTTGTTCGACGTCACGGTCACCGGCGTCGAATCGCACGCGGGTCTCGATCCCGACGCGGGCGCCAGCGCCGTCCACGAGCTCGCACGGCTGGTGGGACGGATCGCGGAACTCGGCGACCGTGAACGGGGCACCACCGTCAACGTCGGTCTCGTCCACGGCGGCACGGGTCGCAACGTCGTCGCCGGGCATGCGACGTGCGGCATCGACGTGCGGGTGTCCGAACCCGCCGAGATGGCCAGGATCGACGCGGCGTTCGCGGAGCTGCGGACGTCCGACGCCCGGGCGAACGTGACGGTCGAGGGTGAGTGGAACCGGCCGCCGATGGTCCGCAACGCCCGTTCCGACGAGCTGTTCGGCATCGCCGAGCGCATCGCCGCCGACGCGGGCTGGGAACTCGGGCAGGTGAGCGTCGGCGGCGCCAGCGACGGCAACTTCGTGGCGGCGCTGGGCAGGCCCGTGCTGGACGGGCTCGGCGCGGTCGGCGGCGGTGCCCACGCCCGGCACGAGCACGTGCTGCTCAGCCACGTCCCCGGCCGGACCGCGCTGATCGCGGGACTGCTGATGGCGCTGGGCGACATGAGCGCGTAGGACCGGACCAGTCGGCTCCGCCCGTGCACGCGGCGGAGTCGACCGTGCGCACCGGCGGCCCGCCTCGGCGCGGTGGGGTGTCGGCGCGGGGTGTGCTGCGGCCGGTACCGGGTATCCGGAGAGCATGGCCGGAAACATCTTCGTGCTCGGACTCGACGAGCAGAACATGCGCACGCTGCGCGACGTGGCGGGTTTCGCGGACTACCGGTTCCGACCGTTGCTGTCGGTCGAGGAGCTGGTGGAAGCCGACCGCCTGCCGATGCGGTCGCTGCTCGACAAAGCGCGGCGACAGCTGTCCGAGTTCGACGGCGCGGTCGACGCGATCGTGGGCTACTGGGACTTCCCGGTGAGCTCGATGGTGCCGATCCTGTGCCAGGAGCGCGGCCTGCGCTCGGCCTCGCTAGAGTCGGTACTGAAGTGCGAACACAAGTACTGGAGCCGCGTGGTCCAGTCCGAGGTGATCGACGAACATCCGCGGTTCGCCGCCGTGCGATTGGACGCTGCCGAGCCACCCGCCGATCTCGGGTTCCCGTTCTGGCTCAAACCGGTGAAGGCTTTCTCGTCCCAGCTGGCCTTCCGGATCGAGGACACCGCCGGCTTCACCGATGCGCTGGCCCGTATCCGTGACGGTATCGACCGGGTCGGTGAGCCGTTCGACTTCGTCCTCGAACACGCCGAGCTGCCCGAGGACATCGGCAGGCTCGGTGGGCAGACGTGCCTGGCGGAGGAGGCGGTCGGGGGCAGGCAGGTCACCGTCGAAGGCTACGACGCGGGCGACGGTGTGCACGTGTACGGCATCGTCGACTCGCACGATTACCCCGGCACGCCGAGTTTTCAGCGCTACCAGTACCCGTCGTCGTTGCCGGAGCACGTGCAGGCGCATCTGGCCGACCTCTCGCGGCGCGTGATCGAGCACATCGGGCTGCGCTCGGTGCCGTTCAACATCGAGTACTTCTGGGACCCCGACACCGGCGCGGTCACCCTGCTGGAGATCAACCCGCGGCACTCGCAGTCGCACGCCATCCTCTTCGACCTGGTCGACGGCGTGCCGAACCACCAGTGCGTGCTGCGTCTCGCGATCGGTGCCGATCCCGATCTGCCCTATCGGCAGGGTCCGTACCGGGTGGCGGCGAAATGGTTCGTCCGGCGGTTCGAGGACGGGGTGGCACGGCGGGTGCCGACCCCGGAGGAACTCGCCACGGTGGAGCGTGAGCTGCCCGGTTGCCAGGCCGAGCTGCTGGTGAGCGAAGGCGAACGGCTCTCGGACCTGCGCGAGCAGGACAGCTACAGCTACGCCTACGCCACCGTCCACGTCGGTGCCGCCGACGAAGGGGAGTTGAAGGCCAAGTACGAGCGCTGCCTCGAGCTCCTCCCGTTCGACTTCACCGACTGACGCGCCGTGCCCGGGAAGCGACGGTCCGCCTCGCCGGCAAGGACCGGCCTCACCCGGCCGACGCGCACCCGATCGACGAGCACCCGAGCGAAAGGGAGCGCCTTGCGATGCGTGAAGTGACCAGCCTGCCCCACGCGGTGACCGAGGAGGAGCACTTCTGGATCCCGGTCTCGGACGGGACGCGGCTGGCGGGGCGACTGTGGCGGCCGTTGTCCTCGGACGACGCCCCGGTCCCCGCGATCCTGGAGTTCATCCCGTACCGCAAGCGGGACGGAACGGCCAAACGCGACTCGATCCACCACCCCTACCTGGCGGGCCACGGCTACGCCGCCGTGCGCGTGGACCTGCGTGGCAGCGGCGACTCCGAGGGCGTACTCACCGGCGAGTACCTGGAACAGGAACTCGCCGACGCGGAGGACGTGCTGGCCTGGTTGGCGGCGCAGCCCTGGTGTGACGGGAACACCGGCATGATGGGCATCTCCTGGGGAGGCTTCAACGCGCTGCAGGTCGCCGCGCGCAGGCCCGAGAGCCTCGGTGCCGTCGTCACGGTGTGCTCGACCGACGACCGCTACGCCGACGACGTCCACTACATGGGTGGCTGCCTGCTCGGGGACAACCTGTCGTGGGCGTCGACGATGTTCGCGCAGACCTCCACGCCGCCGGATCCGAAGCTGGTGGGGGACGGCTGGTTCGACATGTGGCAGCAGCGCCTCCACGGCAGTGGCCTGTGGCTCGAGGACTGGATGCGCCATCAGCGGCGGGACGAGTTCTGGCGTCACGGCTCCATCTGCGAGGACCCCGGCTCACTGCGGTGCCCGGTACTGGCCGTCAGCGGGTGGGCCGACGGCTATTCGAACGCGGTCTTCCGGCTGATGGAGCACCTCGACGTGCCTCGCAAGGGACTGATTGGCCCCTGGTCGCACAAGTATCCGCACCTCGGCGACCCGGGTCCGGCTATCGGGTTCCTGCAGGAGCTGGTCCGCTGGTGGGACCACTGGCTCAAAGGTGAGGACAACGCGGTGATGGACGAGCCGATGCTGCGCGTGTGGATGCAGGACAGCGTGCCGCCGTCGACCGCGTACGAGGAGCGGCCCGGCAGGTGGGTCGGCGAACCGTCGTGGCCGTCGACGCACGTGCGACCGCAACGGCTTCCGCTGCGCCGCCACAGGATTCTCACCGACGACGACAGCGGCGGGCCGACGTCGCCGGACGGTCTGGTCCTGCAGTCGCCGCTGTCGGTCGGTCAGTTCGCGGGGAAGTGGTGCTCCTACAGCGCGCCGCCGGACCTGCCGTACGACCAGCGCGAGGAGGACGGCGGTTCGCTGGTGTTCGACACCGAGACGCTGAGCCGGCCGTGGGAGATCCTCGGCGCCGCCGAGGTGGAGCTCGACATCTCCGTGGACCGTCCGGTGGCGATGCTCGCGGCGCGGCTGTCCGACGTGGCCGAGGACGGCAGGGCGACCCGGGTCACGTACGGGCTGCTGAACCTCACCCACCGGAATTCGCACGCCCGGCCGGAAGAGCTCGAGCCCGGGAAGCGGTATCGGGTGTCGCTGGCGCTCAACGGTGTGGCCCAGACGTTCCCCGCGGGGCACCGCATTCGACTGTCACTGTCCACATCGTACTGGCCGTTGGCCTGGCCGCCGCCGAAACCGGTGCAGCTGACGGTGTACCCCGACACCAGCACGGTGACCCTGCCGACCCGTCCTGTCGAGGAGCCCGACGAGGTGGCGCTCCGGCCGTTCGACCCGCCGGAAGGGACGCCCCGGCTCGACACGACGACGCTGCAACCTGGCGACCATCGGTGGCAGGTGTCGCGGGACCTCGTCGACTACGCGTCGCAACTGGAGGTCGTCAAGGACTCGGGCACGGAACGGTACGAGGACATCGACCTGGAGGTCTCGCAACGCGGCGAGGAACGCTATCGGTGGGTCGGTGACGACTTCTCCTCGGTGCGCGGCGAGACCGTCTGGCGGGTCGACTTCGCCAGGGACGGCTGGCACGTGCACACCGACACGCGCACGGTACTGACCTCCACGCCGGAGCACTTCGTGCTGCACGCCCAACTCGACGCCTATCACAACGGGGAGCGGGTCACGTCGCTCAACTGGAGTTCGACGATCCCACGGGACCACGTGTGAGCGTGTCGTCCGGTCGACGCGGCGGGTCCCGCGCCGACCGGACGTCGGAGTGTCATTCTCTGCGCAGTTTGTCCTGCGCCGTACCCGCGGCCTTCTCGACCGCGTCGGGCACGTTGGTGGTCCCGTACAGGCGGGCGTCGGGATGCGTCGGCGGCGGCATGGGTGCGCTCGTGGTCGGGCCGTCGTGGTAGCTGAACGTTCCGTTGCCGTCGGGCTTCGGTCCCGAGGCCCACGGGCCGTCACTCGCGGCGTCGCCGTCGCTGAAGTTCTGGTACTGGTACGACACCGGGGTGTGTTCGGAATTCTGCGGGAAGTTGCTCGGTACCGGCAGCTCCTCGGTTCCCTGCTCCCTGAGTTCCGCGGCTGCGGCCAGCCATTGGTTCTGATGCATGGTGTCACGCGCCAGCAGGAACGACAGCAGTTCGCGCACGCCCGCGTCGTCGGTCATGTGGTACAGGCGCGACACCTGGGTCCGTCCCTGCATCTCGGCGTTCGCGTTGGACGTGAAGTCGGCCAGCAGGTTGCCGCTCGCGGTGACGTAGTTGCCCTGCCACGGGTTTCCCATGCTGTCGACCGGGCGCGCGCCCGCACCGGCGACGATCGCATGCTGGACGTCGGTCCCGCCGACGACGGCGGCCACGGTCGGATCCGCCTGGACGGCGTCCTCGGTCACTCCCAACGGCGCCTTCTCCAACAGCTGCGCGATCATCGTCGCGAGCATCTCCACGTGACCGAACTCCTCGGATCCGATGCCGAAAACCAGGTCGCGGTATTTGCCGGGGACATGCATGTTCCACCCTTGGAACATGTACTGCATCGCCACGGTGATCTCGCCGTACTGGCCGCCGAGAACCTCCTGGAGTTTCCGGCCGTACACGGCGTCGGGCTGGTCCGGGGTGGCCTGGAACTGCAGTTCCTGCTTGTGAAAGAACATCGGCTCGCTCCTCAATGGATCGTGCGTTCGAACGGGCGTGACCGGCCCGGCACCGCGCTGCCTTCGGCGGGACGAGAGACCGGCGCCCGAAGAGAATCGTCGGCCTCCGGCCGGGCGGATTGCGGCGCCGGACGCGTGGCCGCCCGACCGCGGTCGCGGGACCGCGCCGCTGCCTCCCGGGAGGGGTGAGGCCTCGCCGGGGGCACGGACCGGCTACCCCTCGGCGCGCCACGGATAACCCGCCGGGGCGCCGCATGGCGACGAGTCCGGGTGGCGCGAGCCTCCGTCACTCCGGGCGAGCGGAATGGGGCACGGCGTCCGGTGGTCGTTTCGGGTGCAGCGGTTTCGGGTGCAGCGGCCGGGTCGCCGGGCCTTCGAGAACACGTCCGTCGGCGGCGAATCGCGAACCGTGCAGCGGACAGTCCCACGACGACTCCGTGTCGTTCCACTCGAGAACTCCGCCGAGGTGTGTACACACCGGACGAACCGGGCAGGGTGTCGCCTCGTTTCGGCGGAGCTTACTCATGGCCAGCCGCGTCCAGCCCGAGGCCATCCGATAGGAGACGGCCGCGTTGAGCGACGCCGCCGAGGGCAGGGACGTCAGCTCCGACGGCCGCCACGTACGAAGCGGACGCGCCCACGGTTGGTGACCGCCGAGGAGGCGCCCCGCCATGGCGAGTGCCGCGGCGGTGCCGTTGGTCAGGCCCCACTTCGCGAAGCCGGTGGCGACGAGGACCCGGTCGTCGCCGGGTAGCAGGGGGCCGACGTAGGGCAGCCGGTCGATCGAGTCGTAGTCCTGTGCGGACCAGCGTTCGCGTGGCACCGCGGACGGGAAGTGCGTCGTGGCCCAGTCGACGAGGGAGTCGACGTGGGCCTGTTCGGATCCGGCCCGGCCGACGTCGTGCCCGAATCCGCCGACGAGCAGTACCCGCTGCCGGTCGCGCCAGGCGTAGCGCAAGGACACGGTCGGGTCTCCGGCTCGCAGGTACATCGAGCGCGGAACCGGTTCGGAGAGCTCGAACGCCACGGAGTACGACCTGCGCGCGTGCAGGCGGCCGAAGAAGCCGCCCCGATCGAGGAGTGGTGTTCCGGTCGCAAGGACCACGCTGCCGGCCTCGAGCGTCGCGTCGTCGTCGAGACACACCCGGAGGGGGCCACGGCCGCCGAGGGTCGCTTTCGGACGCACGTCACGCACCCGTGTGCCCGAATAGAGCTCCCCGCCGTGTTCCCGGAGGTCGGAGATCAGCGTGGTCAGCAGCAGAATCGGGTCGAGTTGCGCTTGTTCGGGCAGCTCGACGGCGTCGGCCGTGCGGAACGGCAGTTCGGTCGGCGTCGCTTTGCGGACCGGGAGCCCGGCCGCCCGGCAGGCGCGGAACTCGGCATCGACGGCGCCGGTGTCCCCGCGCTCGGTGGCGATCGTGACGGCTGATTCGCGGTCGACGTGAAGCCCGTGGTCCTGGCAGTACCGCAGCAGCCAGGACTGGCCTTCCCGGTTCGCGTCGACGTAGGCGCGCAGCGTCTCCCGCCCGTGGCGGGCCGCGATGGCCGAGGCGCGCGTGCCCTGCAGCAGGCTCAGTTTCCCGGTTGTGTTGCCCGTGGCCACGGCGCCGGGGTGGCGGGCTTCCAGCACCGCCGTGGACCCACCGGCCCGGGCGAGCAGCAGGGCGGTGACCAGGCCGGTGAGTCCCGCCCCCACGACGACGTGGTCGTACTGCTCGCCGGGACGCGGTGACGAGGCCGGTTCGGGCCGGTGGTCACGCAGCCACAGCGAGGTCATCGGGCCGCTCCCACGCCGGTCATCGCGACGTGAGTGCGTCGCGGAGCCGGTCGATCAGGCCCGCGCCAGGATCCATGATCCGGTTCGCGGGCGGAGTGTCCGGTGCGGAGGGGTGCGGCCGGGTCGGCGCGGTCCTCTTCGCTTCCAGCACGCGCTGTCCGAGCTCGCGGAGCTGCTCGTCCGAGCACGCGTTGCGCAGCTTGGGCAGCAGGTCGTTCTCCTCGTCCTCGACGTGGTGCCGGATGTCGTCCATCAGCTGGCCCACGAGCGCGTCGAACTGCGGGTCGGTCGGCTCGACGTCCTCGAGATCCTTCATGAGCCGTTCCGCGCCGGCGTGTTCCTCGATCTCGTGGTCGGCGATCTCGTCACCGTTGTCGAGGTGTTCCCGCGCCGCCGGGTACATCCACTGTTCCTCGGCCACCGAGTGCCGCACCAGCTCGGTGATGACGTGGTCGACGAGCTGCCTGCGATGGTCGGGCGAGCCCTCGTGCGACTCCAGCTCGCGGAAGACCGATTCCACGGCCCGGTGGTCGGCGGTGATGACCTCGATCAGGTCGGATTGCTGCGTGGTGGTCATGGATGCCTCCGTCGACGGTCGTCAAGTCCGGTCGTCGGCGGCATACCCACAGAACCGAGTGTTTAACGATCCGCCGGGAGGCGCCGGTGGGTCCGTGTCCGACCGGACGTGCCGCGCCGGCTCCGGCGCCGCGACCGGGCGACTACTTGCCGAATCCGGCGGTGAGACCGCTCACCAGGTGACGCCTGCCCAGGATGTACAGCGCCAGCACCGGAAGCGTGGACAGCACCACGGCGGCGAGCACGGCCGGGATGTTCACCGTGAACTGTCCCTGGAAGCTCCACAACGCCAGCGGCAGCACCCGCTGGTCCGGGCTCTGCGTGAGGATCAGCGGGAACAGGAAGCCGTTCCACACCTGCAGTCCGTCGTAGACGGCGACGGTGACCAGCGCGGGTCGCATCAACGGCAGCACCAGGCTCACCAGCATCCGCCAGTGTCCCGCACCGTCCACACGCATGGATTCGAACAGTTCGTTCGGCACGTCGCGCAGGAAGTTGGAGAGGATGACGACGGTCAGGGGGATGGCGAACGCCGCGGAGGGCAGGATGATCGCCAACAGCGTGTCGTACATCCGGGCTTCGGTGATCAAGTAGTAGACGGGAATGATCGTGGCCTGCAGCGGGATCGCCAGTCCCAGCAGGAACACCTTGTGGGTCATGCCCGACAGCCGGCCGGTGCCGCGAACCACGAAGTAGGAGGCCATCAGCGACAGCGACACCGTGATCAGCACCGCGCCCAGCGTGACGACGATGCTGTTGACCAGATACAGCAGGAAGTCGCTCTCGAGTACCAGGCGGTAGCTGTCCAAGGACGGGTCCGACGGTGGCACCAGCGGATTGTCCGAGAAGAAGCCCTCCTGGGTGCGCAGGCTGGTGATCACCACGTAGTACACGGGCACCAGCGCCACGAGCAGCCAGAGGAAACCCGCCACGCCCGCAGGGACGTTCGGGCGCATCCGGGTTGTCCGCGCCATCACATACCCTCCATCTGGCTTCCCTTGCGGAAGCTGGCCAGTCCGGACAGGCCGAGTGCCAGCACCAGTCCGGTGAACACCAGCAGCACCGCGAGTACGCTGCCCTCGCCCATCTCGTTCGCGGAGAATCCGGTGAGGTACATGTGCAGCGGCAGCATCCGGGTCGCATCGCCGGGACCGCCGCCGGTCAGCACGAAGACCAGGTCGAAGTAGGTCAGCGAACCGACCAGCATCAACGTGGACGACGTGATGAACGTGTACCGCAGCTGGGGCAGCGTGACGTGGAAGAACTGGCGCACCGTGCCCGCCCCGTCGATCGTGGCCGCCTCGTACAGCGCGGCCGGGATCTGCCGGGCGCCCGCCTGGTACAGCAGCGTGTGGAACGGGATGAACTGCCAGGCGACCACGCCGATCACCACGTAGAGCGCGAGGTCCGGGTCACCGAGCCAGTCCTGGGACAGGGCTTCGATACCGAACGCCAGGCTCATGCCGAAGTTGGGATCCAGCAATGCCTTGAAGGCGATCGCGATCGCCGCGGCGGACAGCAGCATCGGCACGAAGTACAGCACGCCGAGCACCGCACGATAGCGGCTCCGACCCGCCAGGAACACGCCGAGCAACAGCGAGATCGGCGTCTGCACCAGCCAGCAGACCACCATGAACTCGATGCTGAGCCAGATCGCGTGGTACGTGGCCGGCTCGGTGAGTACGGTGGCCCAGTTGGCCAGGCCCGCCCAGCTCATCTCGCCGATGCCGTCCCAGTTCACCAGGCTCAACGCCACCACGCCGCCCAGCGGCACCAGGCCGAAGATGCCGAAGAAGACCAACGCGGGCATGGCCATCCACACGCTGGGACCGGAGCGATGGGCCGGACGCGTGGTGCGGTCCCGGTCCGAGGCCGGGACCGCACGTTCTTCGCGTTGCGTGATACTCACGGACTACGGCCTCACCGTTCGATCGTCCGGTTCATCTTCGTGGAGAACTGTTCGGGGGTCATCCGCCCGCTGAACACCTGCTGCAGGTTGTTCAACATCTCGTCGGCCTGGCCGGGGGTCAGCGCCTGGTCCCAGGACAACTGGAAGTTCGGCGCGTTCTTCGCCGAGTCGTAGACGTACGACAGGTACTCCGGGTTGTCCGTGCGGCTGAGCTTGCCCTCGATGCCGGTGATCGGTGGGACGGAACCACCGGCGAGCAGGTCGTCGACGTACCGGTCGTTCAACAGCCCGTCGCGCAGGTACTTCAACGCGGCTTGCCGCTCCTGGTCGCCGGCGTCCGCGGAGACCGACCAGAAGTTCGCCGGGTTGCCGACGATGTTCTCGGGGTTGCCGCGGCCGCCTTCGACAGTGGGGAAGCTGGTGTAGCCGAGCTTGCCGCTGGATATGAAGTCCGGCGCCGCGTCCTTGATCGTGGGGAACGCCCACGAGCCCATCAGATACATCGCGGCCTTGTCGGTGTACAGCAGGGCGGAGTCGGCGCCGCTGTCCGAGGCGATGGAGTTGAACCCTTCCACGAAGGCACCGGCCTCCACCAGGTCCTGGATCATCCGGTTCGCCTTCAGCACGGCCGGATGTGACCAGGCATCCGGCTCGTTGTTCGCGATCGCCTCGAACACCTCGGGCCCGCCGATCCGGTCCACCAGGTATTCCAGCCACATGAGCTGGGGCCACTTGCTCTGCCCGCCGATGGCCAGCGGCGCGACGCCCGCGTCCTTGAACTTCGGCACCAGGTCCATCAGGTCCTGCCAGGTCTTCGGAGGCTGCGCCCCGACCTGGTCGAACAGATCCTTGTTGTAGTAGAGCAGTACCGGCTGCATGCCGTTGTTCGGGACGGCGTAGGTCTTGCCGTCGACCACGCCGGTGTCACGGACGGACGGGAGGAACCGGTCCTGCAGCTCTTGCGGCGTCTCCTCCACCGCGGAACTGAGGTCGGCGACCTTGCCGGCCTGGACCCAGTTGCGGAGGTTTCCGCCGCCCCATCCGAAGATCAGCGTCGGCGCATCACCCGCTCCGATCGCGGTCTGGATTTTCTGCTTGTAGGCGTCGTTGGCGAAGAACTGCGCGTTCAGTTGCGCATCCTGGTTGCTCTCGTTCCAGTTCTCGAAAGACGTTCGGAGCGTCTGTTCGTCACCGCCGGTCAGAGCCCAGGCGCCGGCGCCCGAGGCGTCCGCCGGTCCGCCGGAACCGCAGGCGGTGGTGAACGCGAGGAGTGCGGCCGCGCCGGTGGACAGGAGCGCCCGACGGCGGTTGCGGTGCCGGGTGCGGGGAGCGTGACGGCGTGTTGCCGTCCGTTGCGGTGGCATCGAATCGTTAGCCATGGTGAGCCTTCCTCGTCGAAGGTCCGAAAGTTTTCGGAAAGTCTATGGCGATGGCGGAAACCATAGAATCGGCCTTTGCGCCCGTCAATACACGAACTACACTCCAGCTTCGGGTTTCAGCGAATCGAAAATTTTCGAAACGATCAGGAGGTCGACGTGCCGACTGTGTCCGACTCCTCGGGGCGCGCGACGCTGCGCATGGTCGCCGAGGCTGCCGGGGTGTCACTCCCGACGGCGTCCAAGGCGCTCAACGGGCGGGACGACATCGCGGCGGCCACCCGGCAGCGGGTCGAGGACGCCGTCCGGGAACTCGGCTACCGGCCGCCGGCCGCACGTCGTAGCGGTCCGGGCCGGGTCGTCGACCTGGTCTTCGACGATCTGGTCAGTCCGTACTCGCTCGAGGTGCTTCGGGGCGTGACCACTGCGGGTGCCGAGTCCGGTGTGGACGTCGTCGTCGGTCGTGTCCCGGATGCAGCGGGCACCGGCGAATCCGCCGCACAGAACGGGAAACACTGGGCGAACCGGCTCAAGGCGAGCGGGCGCGAGGGGATCATCGTGGTCACCTCCGCGCTGAGTGAGTCCCAGGTGGACGCTTTCGACAGGGCGGGGCTGCCGCTGGTGGTGATCGACCCGCTGAACACGCCGCGAGCGGAGGTGACCAGTGTCGGGGCCACCAATTGGTCCGGCGGGATGGCCGCGACGGAGCACCTGCTGTCGTGGGGGCACCGCCGGATCGCGTTCGCGGGAGGTCCCACGACGGCCTCGTGCGGTCAGGCGCGCCAGCACGGCTACCGCGCTGCGCTGGAGCAGGCAGGCATCGTGGTGGATCCGCGGCTGGTCATGCACGGCGCCTTCGGATATCCGGACGGGCTGGAGATGGGTGAGCGGCTGCTGGCCCTCGAGGAGCGTCCGACCGCGGTGTTCGCCGCCAGTGATGCCACCGCGCTCGGCGTGGTGGAGGCGGCCAGGCGGGCCGGACTGCGGGTGCCCGAGGACCTCAGCGTGGTGGGGTTCGACGACACGGTGCTCGCCACGTTGGCCACTCCCGCGCTGACCGTCGTCCGTCAGCCACTCCCGGACATGGGCCGTGTCGCGATGCGGACACTGCTGCGCCTGATCGCCGGGGAAACCCTCGATTCCCACCACGTCGAGCTTGCGACCAACCTGGTCGTCCGCGACTCGACCGGTCCGACAGGAGAACGATGACTGATCCGATCTGGCAGGACACGACCGTCGACGCGGAATCGCGTGCCGAGGCACTGCTGCGCGCGATGACCCTGGAGGAGAAGCTCGCGCAACTGGGCAGCGCCTGGCCCGGTAACGAGGACACCTCCGGCAACAACGTCGCGCCGATGCAGGACGTGTTCTCCGGCGGTTCGTTGGAACAGGCACGCGAGCACGGCACCGGCCAGCTCACGCGGGTGTTCGGCACCGCGCCCGTCGGGGTGGCCGACGGTACGGCCAGGGTGAGGGAGCTCCAGCGGGATGTCACCGGGGAGAGCAGACTGGGCATCCCGGCGATCGTGCACGAGGAATGTCTCACCGGTTTCACCACGTACGGGGCGACGGTGTACCCCGCGCCGCTGGCATGCGCGGCGACGTTCGATCCGGTGCGCGTCGAGCGCATGGCCCACGCCATCGGCACCGATATGCGTGCGGTCGGCGTGCACCAGGGGCTGGCGCCGGTGCTGGACGTCGTGCGGGACTACCGCTGGGGTCGCGTCGAGGAAACTCTGGGCGAGGACCCGTATCTGGTCGGCGTAGTGGGAACCGCGTACGTGCGGGGGCTGGAGACCGCCGGGATCATTGCGACGCTCAAGCATTTCGCCGGGTACTCCGCGTCGCGGGCTGCGCGCAACCATGCCCCGGTCTCCATCGGACGCCGCGAGCTGCGCGAGGTGATCCTGCCGCCGTTCGAGATGGCCGTGCGCGACGGTGGTGCGCGGTCGGTGATGAACGCCTACGTCGACCTGGACGGCACGCCGGCCGCGGCCGATCCGACGTTGCTGACCACGGTGCTGCGGGACGAGTGGGGTTTCGACGGAACCGTGGTCTCGGACTACTGGTCGATCGCGTTCCTGCGCAGTATGCACCGGATCGCCGGAAGCGCGGGGGAAGCGGGCGCGCTGGCACTGGCCGCGGGCACGGACGTGGAGTTGCCGGAGAGCCTGTGCTACGGCAAGGAACTGGCCGAGCTGATCCGTTCGGGTGCGGTACCGGAGGAACTCGTCGACCGGTCGGTGCGCCGGGTGCTCCGGCAGAAGGCCGAACTCGGCCTGCTCGACCCGCAGTGGTCCGCGGAGTCCGAAATGGACGAATCGGTCGACCTGGATTCTCCGCGGAACCGGGAACTCTCGCGGGAGATCGCGGAGCGGTCCGTGGTGCTGCTGGCCAACGACGGTGGCCTGCCGTTGCCCGAGACCGCTTCGAGTGTCGCGCTCGTCGGTCCCGGCGCCGACGAGGCGCGCAACTTCTTGGGTTGCTACTCGTATCCGAACCACGTGCTGCCGCGGTATCCGGACCTCGGCGACGGCGTCGCCGTGCCGACACTGGCGGAGGCGCTGCGGGAGGACCTCGCGTCGACGGGCGTATCGGTACGGGTGCAGCCGGGCTGTCCGGTGCGGGAGGCCGACCGGTCGGGGTTCGCCGACGCCGTGACGGCCGCGCAGGAGTCGGACGTGTGTGTCGCGGTCGTGGGGGACCGGGCGGGCATGTTCGGCGAGGGAACCTCCGGTGAGGGGTGCGATGCCGCCGACCTGCAGCTGCCCGGCGTGCAGGGTGAGTTGCTGACCGAGTTGCTCGCGACGGGCACCCCGGTGGTGCTGGTGGTGCTCTCCGGGCGGCCGTACGCGCTCGGCGAGTACGCGGATCGGGCCGCTGCGGTGGTGCAGGCGTTCATGCCGGGCGAAGAGGGCGCCGCGGCGCTGGCCGGAGTGCTGACCGGATGGATCGTCCCGAGCGGCAGGCTCCCGGTGCAGGTGCCGCGCGATCCGGGCGGGCAGCCCGGCACGTATCTGCAGCCGCCGCTCGGTGGGAACAGCGAGGGCATCAGCAATCTGGACCCGACGCCGCTGTTCCCGTTCGGCCACGGACTGTCCTACACCGACTTCGAATACGGCGGCATGACGCTCAGCGCGAGCGAGACCGGCACCGACGGCGAGTTCACCGTGTCGACGGAGGTCCGCAACGCGGGTGAGCGTTCGGGCGAGGAGGTCGTGCAGCTGTACCTGCGGGACGTGCAGGCACGTGTCGCGCGCCCGGTGCTGCAGCTGACGGGTTTCGCCCGCGTCGCGCTCGATCCGGGGCAGCGGGCGGTGGTCACCTTCCGGGTGCACGCGGACCTCGTCAGTTACCCGGACGCAGACCTCCGGCGCATCGTGGAGCCCGGCACGGTCGAGGTGTTCGTCGGCCGTTCGGCCACGGACTTGCCCTGTACGGACACGGTCGAGCTGACCGGTCCGGTCCGGGAGGTCGGCCACGACCGCGTCATGACCGCCCCGGCGGAGGTGGTCCACGTCTAGGGGCTGTAGCAGGAACGAGGGGCGTCGTGGGTATGAGGACGAGGTCTCCGGTAGAGGGATCAACGACCAAGAAGATCAACTACCGGAGTCCTCGAGGGGCAGCTGCTCGGCCGTGACGCGTGACGGCCTCACGGCGCTCGCGTCGAGTCCGGTCACCGGCGGTGCGCGGTAAGTGGTCAACACGTCCGTACGGCTGGAACGATGAGGCAATGGGGGTTGTCGTCGCCGAGCACGGGCGCGGCGTGTTCGTCCGCCGTCCTGCCCGGATTCGCCGCCTTGCCCGCACGCGCTTGTCCCACACCGCCCGCGCGCAGAACAAGGGCGCGTTCCTCGCCGACGCCGCCGAGCAGGGATTCACCCCGTCGTCGGTCGTCACGGTGCGGTTCGAATCGGCCGACGAGCGGGTTGCCGGAATTCTGGCGATCGGGGCCGGCGCCGAGGTGACCGTGCGCGACCGCGTCATGCGCGCCGACGGGCAGGTCGTTCAGCTCGCCGTGTCGCGCCTGCCGCGCAAGTTCACCCGAGGGACGGCCGCCGAGCAGGAAGACACGGGCGCCGGCGGCGTGTACGCCCGACTGGACGAGGCCGGCCACACGATCGGGACGTACGCCGAGCACGTTGGGTCGCGGATGCCCACACCCGACGAGCTGTCGACGCTGCAACTGCAATCCGGTACGCCCGTGATTACCGTTACGCGCGTCGCGTACCGCGAGGACGGAACACCACTCGAGGTCAATGACATGACATTGCCGGCTGATCGGTACGAACTGGCCTACGAGTGGGCCGCCGACTAGTCGGACGGCGAGGCGTGCAAGGCCGGCGGAGGCCGTGGCGCCGAGGAGGTGCCGCACTCGTGTCCTGCAGCGAGCCCGTGTCCTGCAGAGAACCTGCAGGTGGGAGAGGGTGCCCCCGGCAGGACTCGAACCTGCGACCTAGAGATTAGAAGGCTCTTGCTCTATCCAGCTGAGCTACGGAGGCTCGGCGCGACCTCGCCGGCCGCGGTGAGCCAGCTTAGTCATCGCCGTGTATGTGATCGCGCGATGTGCCCGATTCGTTTCACTCGTGTCTCATGGTGCTACGTGGATCACATCTGCACCGTGGGTGGGGCACTCGTGTCCGCATCGCGGTCGCCGGTGAACTCCGGGCCGCCGGACGTGGGACCAGGATACGGCGGCGGCCGTCGCCGGTGAGCGTCACCCGTGGACGGGGAGGGGCCGTGGGGGCGCCGGGCGCGGGACGGAGCGCGGGGAGCACGCTCCTGTGTACGGCACCCCCACGGCGGCGCGGTCACGGTCGGGGCGTCGTGACCGCGTCCTGACCGGTCTTCGCGGCATCACGGGTTCCCCATCCGTGACGCTCGCGCGGACCGGCCGGGTCCGGAATCGGCGGAGGCGTCACTCCCAGATCTGGATGGCCCGCACGACGTACGGCGCCTGCGGAACGAACGTTCCCGGCCCCGGGTAGGTGCTGAAATCCGCATGGGTCGCACATTCCCGGTCCTGATAGACCGTCACGTGCCGTTCCATTCTGGTGGCGAACGCATGTGCCTCCATCGCATTGTCGAGCGCGACGCATTGTTCCGTGTGCGTGTTACGAAGGTCGAAGCGCTGGAGCTTCCCGCCGTAGAACTCCTCCTGCCAGGCACAGAACTCTCCCGAGTTGCAGGCGAACTCCGGATGCTGGGGCTGCGGCGGCTCGTCGGAACCCGGGCCCGCAGTCGCGGTCGACGCTGCGGACGAGGACGTGCGGTGCGGCGAAGCTCCGTCCGGAGTTCCCGCAGCGGCCGGCGCCGCGAGACCGGCAACGGTGGCGACGGTGCTGAGCAGGACGGCCGGCAGGGCCGTGCGGAAGGTGACGTGGCGTCGGGTCATCGGTTTTCTCCCCCATGTGTGAATCGTCGTGATCGGGTCTGGGGTAACCATGGCGAACGTCGAGCGGAATGTCAGCACGAAAACGGGATTCTGTGGACAACTCGCCCAGAACGACTCGTTCGAGTTACGGGTACCTACTCACGTTCGGCGGTTGTCCACAGTTTTCGGAGAACGCCTTGTGGTGGGCGGCGGTCGCTGCTATCGCAGCGTGCCCGGGGTCACGTTCCGACCGGCGGACCCCGGCGCAGGCGGTCGGCCTACCCTCGTAGGCGTGTCCACCGAAGTCGACCCAGAGCCCGGCGTCCGCACCTCACGCGGGGCGGGAATCGCACCCCTGCTGACCGTCGGTGCACTCCTCGGCATCGTCGTCGCCGTCGGACTGGTCGCCTTGACGGGCGGGCTCGGCGCGGTCGCCGGCATCTCCGACCCCGGGCCGCTCACCACCTACGGCATCACCGTCGTGCGGGTCGCCGCCGACCTCGCCTCGGCGGTCTGCATCGGCTCGTTGCTGCTCGCCGCATTCCTCGTGCCGCCACAGCGGTCCGGCACGCTTGCCGTCGACGGCTACGCCGCCGTCCGCACGGCCGGCCGCGCCGCATGGGCCTGGTTCGTCCTCGCCCTGACCTCGGTGTTCTTCGTGGCCGCCGACGGTGCGGGCCGTCCGGTCACCGAGCTGCTCGACCCCGACGTCCTGATCAACTTCGTCGGCGCCATCGAACAGCCGAAGGCCTGGCTCATCACCTCGGGTATCGCGCTGCTGCTGGTCGTCGGCTGCCGGCTGGTTCTCACCTGGGGCTGGACGACGGTGCTGTTCTTCGTGTCGGTCTTCGGCCTCGTACCGGTCGCGGTGACGGGGCATTCGGCCAGCGGTGGCTCCCACGACATGGCCACGAACAGCCTGCTGTACCACCTGCTCGGCGCAGCACTGTGGGTCGGCGGCCTGATCGCGTTGCTCGCGCACGGGCGCAGGCGCGGGGCCCACCTGACACTCGCCGCCACCCGGTTCTCGAAGATCGCGCTGGTCGCCTGGATCGTCATGGCCCTGTCCGGGGTCGTCAACGCACTCGTGCGGGTCACACCGGGGGACCTGCTCACCACCGACTACGGGCTGCTCGTCCTGGCGAAGGTGGTCCTGTTGCTGATGCTGGGGGTGTTCGGGCAGCAACAGCGGAGCCGCAGCATCACGGGCCTGCGGGACGGCGCGGGCGGCGGCCAACTGCTGCGACTCGCGGGCGTCGAAGTGCTGATCATGCTCGCCACCATCGGGCTGGCGGCCGCGCTCGCACGGACTCCACCTCCCGCGGAGATCGCCGCGCAACCCTCCACCGTGGAGCTCCTGCTCGGCTACGAGCTCTCCGGCGCACCGACGTTCTGGACGCTGCTCACCGCCTGGCGTTTCGACCTCGTCTACGGCACCGCGGCGATCGTCCTCGCGGGCCTTTACCTGGCGGGCGTACTGCGGCTGCGGCGGCGCGGCGACCCGTGGCCCGTCGGCCGCACGTGGGCGTGGGTGCTCGGCTGCGCCATGCTGCTCGTGGCGACGTCGTCCGGGATCGGGCGCTATTCGCCGTCGATGTTCAGCATGCACATGGTCAGCCACATGTTCCTGTCGATGGGCGTGCCGGTGCTGCTCGTCCTCGGCGGGCCGGTCACGCTCGCGCTGCGGGCGCTGCCGACCGCGGGCAGGAACGCTCCTCCGGGGCCGCGGGAGTGGCTGCTGGCCCTGGTCCATTCGCCCGTGACCCGCGCGCTCACCAACCCGGTGGTCGCGACGCTGCTGTTCGTGGGGTCGTTCTACGGCCTCTACTACTCGGGAATGTTCGACGCGGCGCTGAACTACCACTGGGCGCACCTGGCGATGAAGGCCCACTTCCTGCTGGCGGGCTACGTCTTCTACTGGCCGGTGATCGGAATCGATCCGTCGCCGCGCAAGCTGCCGCACCTGGCCAAACTCGGCATGGTGTTCGCGTCGATGCCGTTCCACGCGTTCTTCGGCGTGACCCTGATGAACATGCAGACCGTGATCGGTGCACCGTTCTACCGGGGACTCGGCCTGCCGTGGGTGGAAGACCTGCTCCTGGACCAGCGGACCGGCGGTGGCATCGCGTGGGCGACGGGCGAGATTCCCGTGGTGGTCGTGATGGTCGCCCTGCTCGTGCAGTGGGCCAGAGCCGACGACCGCGAGGCGCGCCGCCGTGACCGGCGCGAGGACGCCACCGGCGACCAGGACCTCGCCGCCTACAACGCCATGCTCAAGGAGCTCGCGGCCGGGAATCGGCGCGAATAGCACGACCCACCGACAATGTCCGCGTGATGCCGTCTTCTCGGCGCCGTTCGTCCACAGCGCCACCGGCTGTCCACAGATTCGCCGCGTCGGCGCTGTGGTCCGCTCTCGCAGGGCACGGTGGAACTCACCGAAACATCCCGCGAGAAAGGAACGGCAATGGCGATCGGTGAGACCACGGTGACCGTGGTGGGCAACATCTCCAGCGACGTGGTCGTGAAGGACACCCACAGCGGATCGGTGGCCGGATTCTGGCTGCGCAGCAACGAACGGCGGTACGACAAGGAGTCGGGGGAGTGGTGCAACGGCCGGTCCCTCGCCGTGCGGGTGTCGTGCTGGCGGCGGCTCGCCGAGAACGTGCGGGACTCGCTCGGCAAGGGCGATCCCGTCGTCGTGAGCGGTCGGTTGTACACGACCGAGTTCGTCACGGACGGACAATCACGCACGGTCACCGAGCTCGACGCGCAGGCCGTGGGGCCGAACCTGTCGTGGTGCACCAGCAGTGTCCGGCGGCATTCCCGCGGCAGGAACACTCCCGAGGCCGGTCACAGCGCCGGGGACACGGCGGAGCCGGTGGTCGCGGCCGCCTCGGCGGCGTGACCGCGCCGCCGCGGCGGAGTGTCGGGCCGCGGACCGTCAACCACGCTTCGGCTCGCCGCGGGCGACGCGTCGCCCGCCACAAGGCGAGGCGCCGTCAGGCGGTTCGCGGCTCGGCTCTACGATCGCGGTATGGCCGAGTTCATCTACACCATGAAGAAGGTGCGCAAGACCGTCGGGGACAAGGTGATTCTCGACGATGTCAGCACCGCGTTCTTCCCGGGCGCGAAGATCGGCGTCGTGGGCCCGAACGGTGCGGGCAAGTCGACGGTCCTGAAGATCATGGCGGGACTCGACCAGCCCAGCAACGGCGAGGCGTTCATCCAGCCCGGCGCCAGTGTCGGCATCCTCCAGCAGGAGCCGCCGCTGAACGAGGAGAAGACGGTGCGCGGCAACGTCGAGGAGGGCCTCGGCGAGATCAAGATCAAGCTCGATCGGTTCAACGAGATCGCCGAACAGCTCGCGACCGACTACACCGACGAGCTCATGGCCGAGATGGGGAAACTGCAGGAGGACCTCGACCACGCCGACGCGTGGGAGCTCGACTCGCAGCTCGAACAGGCCATGGACGCGCTCCGCTGCCCGCCCGGCGACGAGCCGGTGGAACACCTGTCCGGTGGTGAGCGGCGCCGTGTCGCGCTGTGCAAGCTGCTGCTGTCCAAGCCCGACCTGCTGCTGCTCGACGAGCCCACCAACCACCTGGACGCCGAGAGTGTGCTGTGGCTCGAGCAGTTCCTCGCGAACTACCCCGGCGCCGTCCTCGCGGTGACGCACGACAGGTACTTCCTGGACAACGTCGCCGAGTGGATCATGGAGCTCGACCGCGGCAGCGTCGAAGGCTACGAGGGCAACTACTCGACGTACCTCGAGAAGAAGCGGGAGCGTCTCGAGGTGCAGGGCAAGAAGGACGCCAAGCTCGCCAAGCGGCTCAAGTCCGAGCTGGAATGGGTGCGCTCCAACGCCAAGGCGCGGCAGACCAAGTCCCGCTCGCGTCTCGAGCGCTACGAGCAGATGGCCGAGGAGGCGGAGAAGAGCAAGAAGCTCGACTTCGAGGAGATCCAGATTCCGCCGGGCCCGCGGCTGGGCAACACGGTGGTCGAGGTCGAGCACCTCAAAAAGGGCTTCGACGACCGCCTGCTGATCGACGACCTGTCGTTCATGCTGCCGCGCAACGGCATCGTCGGCGTCATCGGGCCCAACGGTGTCGGTAAGACGACCCTGTTCAAGACGATCGTCGGGCTCGAGGAGCCGGACGAGGGCAACGTCAAGATCGGTGACACCGTGAAGCTGGCCTACGTGGACCAGACGCGGGCCGGCATCGACCCGAACAAGTCCGTGTTCGAGGTCGTCTCCGACGGGCTCGACCACATCAACGTCGGCCAGGTCGAAATGCCGTCGCGCGCCTACGTGAGCGCGTTCGGATTCAAGGGCCCCGACCAGCAGAAGAAGGCGGGCGTGCTCTCCGGTGGTGAGCGCAACCGCCTCAACCTGGCGTTGACCCTCAAGCAGGGCGGCAACCTGCTCCTGCTGGACGAGCCGACCAACGACCTGGACGTCGAGACCCTCGGGTCGCTGGAGAACGCGCTCGAACAGTTCCCGGGCTGCGCCGTGGTCATCTCCCACGACCGGTGGTTCCTCGACCGCATCGCAACCCACATCCTGGCGTGGGAAGGCGACGAGGAGAACCCGGCGAAGTGGTTCTGGTTCGAGGGCAACTTCGAGGGCTACGAGAAGAACAAGATCGAGCGCATGGGGCCGGATGCGGCGCGCCCGCACCGGGTGACCCACCGCAAGCTCACCCGGGACTGATCACCCCGACCAGGGACCGCTGCAACGTTGGATAGGGTCGGTCTCTCACGAGTCGGCGGCCGGGTCGCGTCACCCGCGCACGGGTGCTCGGCCCGGGACCGCCGGCTCGTCGGCACGCCCGTCTGCAGGAATGGAAGGCCTCACAGAGCGGAGTCCCCGTGGTTGCCACTGAGTCGGCCGGCACGCACGCGGTCAACGGCCGCGACACTGCGGTTCCTCGTGGTGTGCACCGAGACGACCTCACCTCGGGTGTCGGCGACCTGTCCGCGGTGGAACAGCTCCTGGACCGTGCCGACACGATGGAATGGCGTGCGCCGGAACTCGCCGCGATCCTCGGGGAGCGGGCCGCAAGCCTGGCCGAGGCTGCGGGCGCCAACGCGCTGTGGGTCCGCGCCGAGGCCACCGTCGTCCACGCGCACGTCCTGCTCGGCCACCGGGCATCGACCGTCGGCCGCGCGGTGGCCGCGTTACGGGCCGCGGAGGACGCCGAGCTGCCGGTGATCGCCGCGCAGGTCCGCACCGACCTGGCGGTGTGCGCGCGCAGCGTCGGCGCTCCGCTCACCGGACTGGCGATCCTGCGCCCCGTGCTCACCGTCAGCGGCCTGTCGACCGTGCGCCGCGCGACCGCGCTGTGCCACCTCGTCGGCTGTCTCGGCACGTTGGGACGCAAGGCCGAGCTCGACCGGGTGCTCCTCGAGGGCGACCGGCTCGTGGCCGGGGACGCCACGCTCCACGACGACGACAAGCTCATGGCGCGCGGCATGATCCGCCTCAGCGTGTCCGCGCACCGCAGACGGCACGGCGACACGATGGGTGCCGCCGACGCCGCCAGGACCGGCATCGGCTTTCTCGACCGCATGACGGACCCCTCGCGCGACGGCGGCGTCGCCCGGGTCCGGCTCGTCCTCGAACTGGTGTGCTCACTACTGGACCGTGGCGACGGCGAACCCGCACTGGAAGCCGCGCAGCCGCTGTTCGACGAGCCCGAACGGGCCGCCGCCGTCGCCCCGACGGCATGGCTGCGCACCGCGCTGGCCACCCGGGTCCTGCTGACCAACGGTGCCGCCGAATCCGCCGCCACCATGCTGCGCGACGCGCTGTACAGCGTCGTACGCCACGACCTCGACGCGGTGGTGTCGCGCCTCTGGCTCGAACTGGCCAACGTCGAAGAACGCATCGGAAACCCCTCCGAGGCCGTGACGTGCCTGCACAACGCACGTGCCGCCGAACAGCGATACGCGCGCGCACGCAGTCAGGCGAGCGCCGTGCTGCACGGTGAGTTCGGCTCCGGCGAACAGGCGCCGGTCGATCTGGCGGAGATCGTGACCTCGGCACGCCCACAGCAGAACGCTCAGGCCGCCGCGGAGACGACCGCAGTCAACGGCGCCGCGCGCCATGCGGGCGCGCCGTCGGCAGGCGGTGAGCGGTCCGCGTCTGCCGACGCTGCGCCGGTCAACGGAGCACCGGTCAACGGAGCACCGGTCAACGGAGCACCGGTCAACGGAGCACCGGCCGATTCTGCGCCGGTCGACTTCGCGCCGGTCAACGGAGCCTCCGGCCGCAGCGCGGCGGGAGCAGACCCGGCCGGGGTCAACGGCAGTGCTCACGGAACCGCCGTCGTGAACGGCCATCCACCGGTCAACGGCCACGGGGCCATGCGAAACGGAGCGACCGCGCCGGGTCCTGCGGCTTCGGGAGCCGATACCGACCGTGCGCGCGCGGATGGGCAGGGACGCGCCGCGACGGACACGTCGACGACCGAACCGGCCGAAGCCGCGGCCGAGTCGACGATGGTCATGCCCGCGATCCCGCGGTTCGACGACCAGGCAGGCACGCGGTCCGCGGCGGCGCAGGCGAGTGCTCGGGGGGAGGCAGACGACACCGCGACCGCCGGCACCTCCGACGCTGCGGGACACGCCGCCACGGAAGCCGGTATCAGGGAACCCGGTACCAGGGCGCCTGCCGTCCCGGAACCCACCGCGTCCGAACCCACCGCGTCCGAACCCACGGAGTCGGGATCGGCTGCATCCGAACCCACTGCATCCGAACCCACTGCATCCGGTCCCACCGTGTCCCCACACCTGGTCTCCGAGCCCGCCGTCGCCGAACACGCCGGGTCCGGATCCGTTGCGGAGGCGGCGGCCGCACCTGCGGACGAGAACTCATCCGGACGCGACGACAACGCAGCCTCCGAACAGTCCGCTCCGCGGAAGCGCCGACGCCACGACGTGGAACACGGCTCCGTCACCGCCCGCTCCGTGCTCGACCGTCTGGGCATCTCCCCGTCGCGCAGCGGTGGCCGGCGGCACGCCTCCGGCGCCGATACGGCCGACGTCGGGGACGGCGGCGAATCGGCACCGCAGTCGGCGCAAACTACGTCCTCCGGGGCATCACCGGCGCCGGAACCGTCGCCGACCGAGCCCGCGTCGTCCGACGTGCTCGATTCGGGGACCGCCGGGGCGAGTGTCGAACCGATCCTGGCGGCCGCGGCGTCCGCGCCGCACAACGACGCGACGGCGATCCTGCCCGCCATCACCGACGCCACCCCGGACCCGTCGGCGACCGACGTCGCCGCCGCCGGTTCCGACAGCGGCGGGCCCGGTGACGACTCGGGCGTATCGGACGGCGAATCCGTGGCCGATCCCTGGCTGCCGAGAGTGAAGCTGCCCCCGCCGTTGCTGCCCGTCGACGGGTTCACCGCCGACGGCGACCCGGTCGGCGGTGGCCACACCCGCACGGAGGAGTCGGCACCGGCCGACCCGGAGCCCGCGTCGCCGGAACCGACGGTGTCCGAACCCGCCACACCGCGTCCCGCGATCGGGGAGGCGGGCGTCGCAGAGTCCGCGCACGCCGCGGATTCCCCGGGAACCGAACCCGCGGACGCCCCGCCTGCCGACGCGCAGCCCGCGGGCGGTGTGTCCGACCTGCCGCGGCACGAACTCCCGCTCGACGATCCGCCGGAGGACGCCGGGCTGGCGGAACTGCTCGCCCGCGCGCTCGCGGAACACCAGGTCGCCTCCGGTGCCGCCCTCGCGTCGACACCGAGTGGGGACGGTCGGGAGGGCCACACCGTCGGCAGCGGCGCGGGCGTGAACGGCAGCCGCCGCAACGGCAGCGCGCACACCCACACCCGCGGTGGACGCCACGATCGATAAGACCGGCGACCCGTAGGGCAGCGTCCCGATACAGTGGCGACGACCGAACGGCACGTCCGCGCTGTCATCGCCAGAGTTGGAGAGTTGCGTTGCCCGACATGAGCTCGACCGGTGTCCAGGCCCGTCCGCAGGACGCGGGCCGGGAAGGCCCCACGCCCAGCCGGCGTAGCCCGGAACAACTCCGGGACGACCTCGTTGCCAGCGCGGCGGCGCAGGCCCCTGACATCGCCGATCTCATCGGTCACTACTACCGCCTGATCCCCGCCGAGGAGATCATCGGTGAGAGCCCCGGCGATCTCGTCGGCGCCGTGCGGTCGCACCTGGAGCTGGCGCGCAACCGGGTACCGGGCAGGCCGGCGCTCCGGCTGTTCAACCCGACGACCGCGGAGGACGGCTGGTCCAGCGAATCGACCGTCATCCAGGTCGTCACCGACGACATGCCCTACCTGGTCGACTCGGTCGTGGCCGAGCTGGCGCGCGGCGGCGTGCAGGTCCAGCGCATCGTCCACCCGATCATGCTGGTCGAGCGCGACATGTCCGGCGACCTGCAGCAGCTCCACCCGGGCGGTGACGTCGAGCGGCCGCCCGCGGGCGCGACGGTCGAGTCGTGGATGTACCTCGAGATCGACTCGATCACGGACGTGGACCGAGCGCGCGACTGTGAGCACCGGCTGCTGGCGGTGCTCGAGGACGTGCGCGAAGTCGTCGAGGACACCGATCGCATGGCCGCGGCCGCGTTGTCGCTCGCCGGCGAACTCGACAACACACCTCCGCCGCTGCCCGAACAGGAGGTGCGTGACGGTGCGCAGCTGCTGCGCTGGCTGGCGGACGGCCACCTGACGTTCCTCGGCTACCGGCACTACGAGGTGATCGACGACCGCGGCGAACCCGCGCTGCGCGCCGTGCTGGCGTCCGGCCTCGGGGTGCTGAGGCAGGACAGCCTCGCCGCACGCAACCTCACCGCGGGGCCGGATTCGACGGCACAGGTGCTGAAACCGGAACTGCTCGTGCTCACGCAGGCGGGCGCACCGTCCACAGTGCACCGTCCGATCTACCCGTACTACGTGGGTGTCAAGACGTTCGACGCCGACGGCAACGTCACCGGTGAGCACCGGTTCCTCGGCATGTTCACCACGACGGCTCTGCACGAGGACGTGCTCGACATCCCGGTCGTCGAACGCCGTGTCCGCGAGGTCATCCACCGCGCCGGGTTCCCGATGCAGTCCTACTCCGGTCAGCGGATGCTCGAGGTGCTGCAGAACTGGCCGCGCGCGGACCTGTTCTCGGCGGACCCGGACTCGCTGTACGCCACGGCCACGGGTGCGATCACGTTGGCCGACCGGCGCAGGCTGCGGTTGTTCCTCCGGCGTGACACGTACGGCCGGTTCTACTCGTGCCTGGTGTTCCTGCCGCGTGACCGGTACACGACCCGCTCGCGGCTGGCGATGCAGCAGGTGCTGCTCGACGAGCTCGAGGGCACCCACCTGGAGTACGCGACACGGCTGGGGGAGACGCAGCTCGCGCAGGTGCACTTCACCGTCCACACCGACCCGGCCGCGACCGTCGAGCCCGACACGCTGCGCATCCAGGAGCGGCTCTCCGAGGCCATGCGCAGCTGGGACGACCTGATGGTCGAGGCGATCCTCGCCGAACGGCGGGAACGCGCGGGCGACGGCAAGGCCGTGACGTTCGCGGGCGAGGAGTCGGCGACCGAGCAGGCGCAGCGCTACGCCACGGTGTTCCCGGAGGCGTACAAGGAGGACTTCGACGCCGAGTCGGCGTTGCGCGACCTTCGCATGCTGGAGTCGCTCGACGGGCGCGGCGACGTGCGGATGTCGTTCTACCTGCCGCCGGACGCGGCGCCGGGTGAGCGCCGGTTCAAGCTCTACACCCAGGGCGACGGGGTGACCCTGTCGACGATGCTGCCGTTGTTGCAGCGCATGGGTGTCGAGGTGGTCGACGAGCGGCCGTACGAACTCTCGCGCGAGGACGGCGCGCGGCTGTGGATCTACGACTTCGGCCTGCGCATCGACCCGGACGTGCTCGCGGCGGTCGAGTCCGAGGACGACCTGCAGGTGCGGTTCCAGGACGCGTTCGCGGCCGAATGGCGCGGCGACGCCGAGGTCGACGGGTTCAACGCCCTCGTGCTGCGTGCCGGGCTCGACTGGCGCCAGGTCGCGGTGCTGCGCGCGTACGCCCGGTATCTGCGGCAGGCGGGTTCGCCGTACTCGCAGGACTACATCGAGACGACGGTGCTGGCGCACACCGACATCGCCACGGCGCTGGTGCGGCTGTTCGAAACCCGGTTCGGCCCGGACGACGCGCACCGCGAGGACCGGGCCGGCGACCAGGTCGACGAGATCAACGCGATGATCGACGAGGTCACGAGCCTCGACCAGGACCGGATCCTGCGCAGGCTGTTGTCGGTGATCGTGGCGACGCTGCGCACGAACTACCGCGTCACCGACGCCGACGGCAACCCGCGTCCGTACCTCGCGTTCAAGCTCGACCCGCAGCAGGTTCCCGACCTGCCCGAACCGCGCCCGGAGTACGAGATCTTCGTCTGCTCGCCGCGGGTCGAAGGTGTCCACCTGCGCTTCGGTTCGGTGGCCCGGGGCGGGTTGCGCTGGTCGGACCGGCGAGAGGACTTCCGTACCGAGGTGCTGGGCCTGGTCAAGGCGCAGGCGGTCAAGAACGCGGTCATCGTGCCGGTCGGCGCGAAGGGCGGGTTCGTCGTCAAGCGGCCGCCGGTCGCGACGGGCGATCCGGGCCTCGACCGGGAGGCACACCACTCGGAGGGGGTCGCCTGCTACCGCATGTTCATCTCCGGCCTGCTGGACCTCACCGACAACCTCGTCGACGGCGAGACGGTGCCCGCGCGTGACGTCGTCCGGTACGACGGCGACGACAACTACCTCGTCGTCGCGGCGGACAAGGGCACGGCGACGTTCTCCGACATCGCCAACGAGGTCGCGAAGAGCTACGGCTTCTGGCTGGGAGACGCCTTCGCCTCCGGCGGGTCCGTCGGTTATGACCACAAGGCCATGGGCATCACGGCGAAGGGTGCGTGGGAGAGCGTCAAGCGGCACTTCCGCGAACTCGACGTGGACACGCAGAGCCAGGACTTCACGGTCGTCGGCATCGGCGACATGGGCGGCGACGTGTTCGGCAACGGCATGCTGCTGTCCGAACACATCCGCCTCGTGGCCGCGTTCAACCACCTGCACGTCTTCCTCGACCCGAACCCCGACGCGGCGAGCGCGTTCGCCGAGCGCAGGCGGTTGTTCGACCTGCCGCGGTCGACCTGGGACGACTACGACCGGTCACTCATCAGCGAGGGCGGAGGGATCTACCCGCGCAGTGCGAAGACCGTTCCGATCACGCCGCAGGTGGCTCAGGGGCTCGGGCTGCAGCCCGGCGTCGAGAGCATGTCGCCCGCCGAGCTGGTTCACGCGATCCTGCAGGCACCGGTCGACCTGCTGTGGAACGGCGGTATCGGCACGTACGTGAAGGCGTCCGAGGAACGGCACGCCGACGCGGGTGACAAGGCCAATGACGCCGTCCGCGTCAACGGCTCGCAGGTGCGCGCCAAGGTCATCGGTGAGGGCGGCAACCTCGGGCTGACCCAGCGTGGGCGGATCGAGTTCGCCCGTGCCGGCGGCAAGGTCAACACCGACGCGCTCGACAACTCGGCGGGCGTCGACTGCTCCGACCACGAGGTCAACATCAAGATCCTGCTCGACAAGCTCGTCGAGACGGGGGAACTGGACGTCTCCGAGCGCAACGAACTGCTCGAGGTCATGACCGACGAGGTCGGCGAACTCGTGCTCCGGGACAACTACACGCAGAACGGAGTGCTCGGCGTCGCCCGCCATCACACCGACGCGATGGTGTCGGTGCACCGCAGGCTCGTGGGCGCGCTCGAAGCGAAGGGAGCGCTGGACCGCGACCTGGAGGCGTTGCCCACCGACGCCGGGTTCAGCGAGCTCGAACAGGCCGAGGAGGGGCTGACCTCGCCGGAACTGGCCACGGTGCTGGCGCACGTCAAGCTGGATCTGAAGGACGAGATCCTCGCCAGCGAGCTGCCCGACGCCGAGGTGTTCAGCCGCCGCGCCGCCGAGTACTTCCCGTCGGCGCTGCGCAACCGGTTCGGCGCCTCGGTGGCCAAGCATCCGCTGCTGCGGCAGATCACGACGACCTGGCTGGTCAACGAGGTCGTCGACGGCGCGGGGCTGACGTACGCGTTCCGCCTGGCCGAGGAGCTCAACGCGACGGCGACCGACGCGGTGCGGGCCTACTCGGTGGTCACGAACGTCTACGGCCTGCCCGAGGTGTGGCACGCGATCGCCGAGCTCGACAACGTCGTGGCGACCGAGATCGCCGACGAGATGACCCTGGAGACCCGCAGGCTGCTCGACCGGGCGTCGCGCTGGTTCCTGACGAACCGGCCGCAGCCGCTGGCCGTCGGGGCCGAGATCAACCGGTTCGGGGAGCCGGTGCGTGCACTGACGGGTGAGCTGGGCAAGCTCGTGCGCGGCCGCGAAGCCGAGCAGGTCCGCGCCGAGGTCGGCAGGTTGACCGCGGCAGGCGTGCCCACCGAGCTCGCCGAGCGCGTGAGTGAGCTGCTGCTCGGCTACGCCCTGCTGGACATCACGGAGGTCGCCGAGCTCGCCGAGCCGGACGGGGACGGCACGCCCGTGGACGTCGCCGAGCTGTACCTCGCCCTGTCGGACCACCTGGGTTTCGACCACATGCTGGCGTCGGTGAACCAGCTCGAGCGCGACAACCGTTGGCACGCGCTGGCCAGGCTCGCCCTGCGCGACGACCTGTACGGCTCCCTGCGCGCGATCACCCTGGATGCGCTGCGGCACAGCGATCCCGGCGACTCGGTCGACGACAAGATCGCCAAGTGGGAGGAGGCCAACGCCTCCCGGCTGGCGCGGTCGCGGGTCACGCTCGACGAGATCTCGCGGTCCGGGCGGATCGATCTCGCGACGCTGTCGGTCGCCGCACGGCAGATCCGGAGCACCGTCGGATGAGCGCCGTGGAATACGTGACACATGTGCGGCCGCGCTGGTCCGACATGGACGCCTTCGGCCACGTGAACCATGCGCGCATGGTGACGCTCCTCGAGGAGGCGCGGGTGCCGTTGTTGTTCGACGACGCGACCGCGCGAGGCCTGGGCGAGTTCGCCAAGGGCACGGTCGTGGTCAAGCTCGGTGTCGACTACAAGGAGCCGGTGATCGTCGACGGAAAACAGCTGCGCGTCGGCATCACGATGACGCGGCTGCGGCAGGCATCGTTCACCCTGGCGTACCGTGTCCACAACGGACCGTCCGAATCCGATCCCGTTGCGGTGACGGCGTGGACCTTGCTGGCGCCCTACGACGTCGGCGCGGCCCGGCCGCGCAGGCTCGCCCCGCAGGAACGCGACTTCCTGACGGAACACATCCCGGAGGCCGACGGTGCCTGAGTTGCGAATCCCCGATCCCGCCGACCGTGAGTCGCTGGGTGCGTTCATCGCCAGGGCGGTGCGGCTCGACGCGCAGGCGGCCGTGCGGCTGCGCATGCGCGCTCCCGGGGTGCTCGAGGCCTGGGCGAGCACCCCGTTCGAGGTGCTCGTCACGCGGGCGGTGGAGGGCGAGATCGAGCCGGGCGACGTGACCGTCTCCGGATCGGAACTGCTCGCGGCGCTGACCGTCGCACCCGGGGAACGGATGGACCCGGGGCCGTCCCGGGACCTGCTGTGGCGGTCCGAGCTGCCCGCGGGCAAGGGGTGGCGGCAGGTCGACACGTTGCCCGCGGCCGTCGTCGCCGAGCTGGCCGACCGCGGAGTCGCGCTCGCCAGGGAGAACGTCGGCCCGCAGGGAACCCCGCCCGCGTCGTTGATGGATCAGACCGTGCTCACCGTGTCCGGCGACGACACCGAACTCGAGGTGCCGATGCGGTGCCTGTTCGCGATGTCCGGCATGGGATTCGTCGACTCGTCGGTCTCCGGTGACGTCGTGCGCGTGACGGCCACCGACGCGTGGCTGCGGCTCGACGGCCGCTACGGCGCGGTCGTCCGCCGCAGGCACGCCCTGTTGCCGCTGCTGTTCTGAACGCGCTCGCCGGCCGGGTGACCTGCGGTGAATCGGTGACACGAACCGGCTGCCGGTGTCATGGTTGGCGGATGAGCGACGAGTCGCGACGCGCGGAGGGGGAGCGGGCCGACGAGCCCGCCGACCCGACCGCCGAGTTCCTGGCAGAGGTCCGCCCCGAGGAGACGCCGTGGCGGACGGAACGGCCACCCGCCGAGCAGGCCGGATCACCGGTCCCCGACGCGAACGAACGCACCCGGTTCCAACGGGTCGCGGGCGCCCTCGGCGGCGCGGCGCCCTACCTGGCCGCGGGCAGTGCGGCCGGCTGGGTCGGCGCACAGGCCTACGACGAGTACGCCGACCAGTCCTTCGACCCCGGCGGGATCGGCGACATGGGCATGGGCGCGGAAGGCTGACCGGCGGGTGTCGTGGCATGAGGACACGGGCACCCGGAGGGCGCCGCGGTCACGGTGACCACGGCGCCCCTCCCGTGACGTCGGCGAGTGCTCAGACCCAGCTGTTCATCATCGACTGGGCCGCCATCTCGAGGTAGTCCCACAGCTGCGTGCGGTACGGCTCGGCGATGCCGGTCTCGTCGACCGCGACGCGCATCGCCCGCAGCCACGCGTCACGTTCGATGGGGCCGATCTTGTACGGAGCGTGCCGCATCCGCAGGCGCGGGTGGCCGCGCTGCTCGGAATAGGTCTGCGGCCCACCCCAGTACTGCATGAGGAACAGCCGCAACCGGTCCTCGGCCGGGCCGAGGTCCTCCTCGGGGTACAGCGGGCGCAGCACCTCGTCGTCGGCGACCTCGGCGTAGAACCGCGCCACGAGCTTCCGGAACGTCTCCTCACCGCCCACCGCGTCGTAGAACGTGCGGGGGTCGGCGGATCCGCCGCTGGCCTCAGACACTTCGGAATACCTCGGCTTTTCGAACGTTGGGGCTGGTCGAACTCGGGGGCGTCTCGGACGATGGCAGGGCTGGGGTCCATTGTCCCCGTCGGTCAGGCGCCCGTGCCGCCGCCGCTCTGGAACAGTCGTTTCAACGGCGGTTGGAAGCCGGCACGCTCGAAGGCGGCCATCGCGTCGGCACGCAGCGCGCGCTGGATGGCCCACTGCTTGCCGGGGCGCACCTTCACGGTCAGGCGCAGCAGCACCGCCTCGGGCGTCACGCTCTCGACACCCAGAACCGTCGGAGGTTCGAGGATGTCCGGCGCGAGATCCTCCCGCTCGGCCGACGTGGCGAGGACCTCCTCGAGCATCGTCGTCGCACGGTCCAGGTCGGCGTCGTAGGCCACCGGAATGTCGACGACACCGACCGCGAAGCCCTGGCTGAAGTTGCCGACGCGCAGCACCTCGCCGTTGCGCACGTACCAGACGGTGCCGTTGATGTCGCGCAACGTCGTGATCCGGAGGCCGACGGCTTCCACGGTGCCGATGGCCTCTCCGACGTCAACGACGTCGCCCACGCCGTACTGGTCCTCCAGCATCATGAAGATGCCGGACAGGAAGTCCCGTACGAGGTTCTGCGCACCGAAACCGACGGCGACACCGACGATGCCCGCCGACGCGAGGATCGGCGCGAGGTTGATCCCCAACTCGCCGAGAATGAGCACGACAGCGATCGTGTAGACGACGACGGTCGTGATCGACTTCAGCACCGAGCCGATGGTCTTGGCTCGTTGCCTGCGACGTTCGAGGATGCCGGGCCCGACGAGATCGGGGGCCTTCTCCTTGAGCGGCTTGAGCAGGGCCGGGGTCTTGGTCCTGTCCTTGCCGTCGTCCTCCGGCGTGCGGGTCATCCGGTCGATGAGCCTGCGGATGAACAGCCGCATGACGAACGCGACGATCGCGATGACGAGGATGGTGAACGGCTTGGCGATGAGCCAGTTCGCCGAACCGGCCAGCCATTCGTTACCGGTGAGCTGCCAGATCTGCTGGCACCAGGTGCCCGCCTCCTGAATGCAGGACGGGGGTTCGCTGAGCAACTGGTCCACGGGGAGAAACGTTTCCTTCCATAGCATGGGCGTGGCGAACATGATCATGAGGGGGGTGTGATGCCGCCCACTTCGGCGGTCCCGTCGGGGCGCGGGTAAGGCATGTTGACCACGTCGAACTCCACAGCCACGGTACTCCGAGTGGACACGTGCGTTAACACACGTGCGTTCCAGGGGCGATGTGTGGTCGACTAGGGCAGCACCGGTGGAGGTGGTCGCGTGCCAGACCGACAACCGAGCCCTCACGGCGCTCACCCCCGGCAGCCGGCCGGGACTGCGTCGGAGGTCATGCTGTGCGCGCCGGCGTCCGGCGCGAACCGCGGTGGAACGGCCCCGACGGGGCCGCATCCCACCGGCCCGCCGCGCGCGGGCAGGGTTCCCCGCACGCCGGGGGCATGGCGATCCCGTGAGGCGGGCTCTGGTTCGTCCGGTCCTGGCTGGGGCAAACGCCGGGTCCTGCTGCTGAACGCGACGTTCGAACCGCTGACGGCACTGCCGCTGCGCCGAGCGATCGTGCTCCTGGTCTGCGGCAAGGCCGAAGTCGTGCACGAAGATCCGTCGGGCCTCACGCTGCACGCCGCGACGATGACCGTGGACGTGCCGTCGGTGATCCGGTTGTCGAACTACGTGCGGGTACCGTATCGAGCACAGGTGCCGCTCACGCGTGCCGGTCTGATGCATCGCGACCGCTTCCGCTGCGCCTACTGCGGCGGCCGGGCCGAGACGATCGATCACGTCCAGCCGCGCAGTCGCGGCGGCGAGCACTCGTGGGAGAACTGCGTCGCCTGCTGCGCCAAGTGCAACCATCGCAAGGCGGACAAGCTGCTCTCGGAACTCGGCTGGACGATGCGAACCGTTCCGCGTGCGCCGTACGGGCCCCATTGGCGGCTGCTGGCGCACGCGAAGGAGACCGACCCGCAGTGGCGGCAGTATCTCGGAGCGCCGGCAGCCTAGAGCCTCGGCCGTCCCGGGCCTGCGGGGTGCAGGCAGGGGCACGCAGAAGCTCCGGCGGCGTCGAAGCCGGCCGCCGGAGCGATGTCTGCGACTTTCGTCGTGCACGTCGCCGAGGAGGGAACGCCGCGGCGACGTACCGGGTCGTAGGGATCAGACGGTGACGCGGGTACCCGCAGTGACGCGGGTGCCACGGGTCACGCGGGTGCCCATGGTGGCCGGGGTGTCCATGGTGACCCGGGTTCCGCGCGTGACGCGGGTACCCATCGTGACGCGGGTGCCGGAGGTGACGCAGGTTCCGCGGGTGACACGGGTGCCCATGGTGGCGGGGGTGCCGGAGGTGACCCGGGTTCCGCGGGTCACGCGGGTGCCCATGGTGGCGGGGGTGCCGGAGGTGACCCGGGTTCCGCGGGTCACGCGGGTGCCCATGGTGGCGGGGGTGTCCATGGTGACCCGGGTTCCGCGGGTCACGCGGGTGCCCATCGTGACGCGGGTGCCGGAGGTGACCCGGGTTCCGCGGGTCACGCGGGTGCCCATGGTGGCGGGGGTGTCCATGGTGACCCGAGTGCCGCGGGTCACCCGTGTACCGCGCGTGACGCGCGTGCCTGCTGTCACTCGGGTGCCACACGTGACGCGGGTACCGCGCGTGACCCGCGTTCCGAGCTCGGCGGGGCGGGCGACATCCGTCGACGTCGCGTTGTCGCTCGTCGCGGCGGGGCTCAGGACGTGAAGCATGTGGGCCTCCTGTGACAGGCGGAAATCAGTGGCGTTGGGAACGTCGGGGCGCAAGAACCCGTACGTGTGAAAAACGTACGAGGGCCGTTCACCTGTGACAAGCACGATGCGGTCGGTGAGTCCGGCTGTACGTCGAGTTGCAACCTTCTGCCAGCGGCTCTTCGGCTCAACGTGCCATTCCGTCTCCGGCAAGCGGCGGACGGTGGTCGAGATGCGGCGAGCGGCACGGATCAGCGCGGCGTGGCGGCACGGCAGGTGGTCACGTGTAGGGGCTCGTCGGATACCCTTCGCTCGTGAGCATCCTCGAGACGACCCTGGTCTTCGCGGTGATCCCGCTCGCCATCTGCGGCGTATTCGCCCTGGTCACCCTGCGTACGAAGTTCGCGGGCCGGCCACGGTATCGCCCGGGGCAGGAGTGGGACCACCCCGCGACATGGTGGAGTGCCAACCCGGTGAGTGCCGATACGTCCGGCAGCCCGTCGACGGACCGAGGAGGTGCCCGTGGCAACTGGTGAACTGGTCCACGACCATGAGTCCGACGTCGACCCCGCGGACCTGCCGTCCGGCGCCGTGGTGACGACGAGTGGGCGCATCTCCCGAGCCCAGGAGTACGTACCCGATACTCCGAACGGCCCATTCTCGACGCAGCAGCTGAGCCGGATCGACGAGGCACTCGCGCTGGCGACGCGCGACACCGGCATCGACTTCAGCATCTACCTCGGCCCGCTCGGGTCCGAGGACACCCGCGCCGCGGCGGAGCAGTTGCACGACCGGTTGGGTCAGCAGGGCGACGACGCCGTGCTGATCGCCGTGTCGCCGGGCGAGCGGATCGTCGAGGTCGTCACCGGCGCGAACACGACGCAGCGGGTCCCCGACCGCGCAGTGAAACTGGCCGTGATGAGCATGGTCGCCTCGTTCAAGGAAGGTGACCTGACGGGTGGTCTGGTCAGCGGCCTGCGCATGCTGGCCGACCAGGCGGGGAGCAACCTCGCACGCTGACGGCCGCGTTCCGGGCCGGCATGGCCCGCGCCCGACCGCGTGGCGTGATCGAAACCGGCGCCCCGGCACCGATGCGTTCGGTGCCGGGGCGCTTCGTCTTCCGGGCGCCCTGTCTTCCGGGCGCCCTGTCTTCCGGGCGCCCTGTCTTTCGGGCGTCCTGTCTTTCGGGGACCGGCCTCGGTGGTGCGTGCCCGGCTCGGCCGGGCACGCACCGTCCAGGACGGTCAGCTCTCGTCGAACTCCCGGGCCGCGAGCGCGCGCGCCACGCCTGCACGGCCTTCCGAGACCAGCCTGCGCAGTGCGGGCGCGTGGTCGCCTTCCAGCCACGCGTCGGCCGCCGCGATGCATTCGCGCGTGACCGACCACGACGGGTACAGGCCCACCACGGTCGGCTGGGCGGCCTCGCTGGAACGGCGTGCCCACACCTCGTCGATCGTGGCGAAGTAGGTGTCGACGTAGCCGTCGAGCAGGTGCTTCTGCCCGGGGTGGGAGAAGCCGGCGATGATCGCCTCGTTCACCGCGTTGGGCAGCTCGTCGTCGTGCACCGCGCGTTCCCACGCCTCCGCCTTGGCGTCGGCGGTCGGCCGCAGCGCGCGGGCACGTTCGGCGTGGCGGCGGCCCGTGGCGGTGTTGTCCCGTTCGTGTTCGCCCGCGATCTCCGCTTCGCCGGCCTTGCCGTGGGCGACGAGCGCGTGCAGCAGCCGCCAACGCAGGTCGGTGTCGACGACGAGGCCGTCCAGGGGTGCCGAGCCGTCGAGCCATCCCGCGAGCACCGACAGGGTCTGCTCGCCGAGCACCGCGGCGGCCAGTGCGTTGACGAACGCGAGCTGGTGGTCGGAACCGGCCTCGGCGGTGCGGGCCAACTCCAGCAGCCGTGCGGTGAACGCGGGCCAGCCCCGTTCGGCGGCCCAGCCCGGCTCGGCGTAGGAGTTGAGCGCCGTCTGGGCCTGCATCAGCAGCCGCTGGACGACGCCGACCTCGGTTTCCGCACCGATGCCGCGCTGCACGAGCGTGACGAAGTCGCGGGCTTTGAGCTCGGCCTCGCGGGTCATCTCCCACGCGGCCGACCAGCACAGGGTGCGGGGGAGCGGGTCGGTGATGTCGCCGATGCGGTCGATCAGCGTCACGAGCGAGTCGTTGTCGAGACGCATGGTGCAGTAGGTCAGGTCGTCGTCGTTGACCAGCACGAGCTTGCCGCGGTCGGCGCCGACGAGGTCGGGCACGTCGGTGCGCTCGCCGTCGATGTCGAGCTCGACGCGCCGGGTACGCACGAGCTTGCCGTCGACGTCGTCGTAGATGCCGACCGCCGCGCGGTGGGTCCGCAGTTCGCCCGCGCCCGGCTTGGCACCGCCCTGCAGGATCGCGAACGACGTGAACCGGCCTTCGGCGTCGGTGTCGAACGCGGGGCGCAGCGAGTTGAGGCCCGTCGTCTCGAGCCACTGGGCGCTCCACCACGACAGGTCGCGGCCGGATGCCTCCTCGAGCGCGGCGAGCAGGTCGGCCAGGGTCGCGTTGCCCCACGCGTGGCGGTCGAAGTACAGCTTCAGCCCGGACAGGAAGTTGTCCTGCCCGACGTAGGCGACGAGCTGTTTCAGGACGCTGGCGCCCTTGGCGTAGGTGATGCCGTCGAAGTTCACCTCGACCGCCTGCAGGTCGACCATGTCGGCGGCGATCGGATGCGTCGAGGGCAGCTGGTCCTGCCGGTACGCCCACGACTTCTCGATGTTGGCGAAACTCGTCCACGCGCCGGTGTACTCGGTCGCCTCGGCCTGGGCGAGGACGCTGGCGAACGTCGCGAACGACTCGTTCAGCCACAGGTCGTCCCACCAACGCATGGTGACCAGGTCGCCGAACCACATGTGCGCCATCTCGTGCAGCAGCGTCTCGGCGCGGCGTTCGTAGGAGTAGCGGGTGACGCGACTGCGGAAGACGTAGTCCTCGCGGAACGTGACGGCGCCGGCGTTCTCCATCGCCCCGGCGTTGAACTCGGGGACGAACAGCTGGTCGTACTTCGAGAACGGGTAGGTCACGCCGAAGTTCTCGTGGTAGAAGGCAAAGCCCTGCTTCGTCTCGGTGAAGAGCCGGTCGGCGTCCATGTACTCGGCCAGCGACGCCCGGCAGTAGATGCCGAGCGGGATGGTGCCGTGCTCGTCGCGGTACTCGTCGCGCCACTCGGCGTACGGGCCCGCCACCAGGGCGACCAGGTAGGTCGAGATGCGCTCGGACTCGGCGAACACGAGCCGCACCGCGCCCTCGGGCGTCTCGGACTCGGATTCGACCCGCGCGTTGGAGACGACCTTCCAGCCCTTCGGCGCGATGACGGTGAGCCGGTAGGTGGCCTTGAGGTCCGGCTGGTCGAAGCAGGCGAACATGCGCTTGGCGTCGGCCGTCTCGAACTGCGAGTACAGGTACACCGACTCGTCGACCGGGTCGACGAAGCGGTGCAGGCCCTCGCCGGTGTTCATGTACCGGCAGTCGGCCTCGATCGTCAGCTCGTTCGTCTCCGCGAGGTCCGGCAGGGTGAGGCCGTCGTCCTCGACGTACCCGTCGACCGGGAGCGGGGCGCCGTTGAGCGTCGCCGACCGCACGCCCTCGGCGACGATGTCCACCCAGGACTCCGCCCCGGGCCGCGCGGCCGCGAAGGTGATCGTGGTCCTGGAGTCGAACGTCTTCTCGCCGGGACGGCCCCGGCCGTCGGTGAGGTCGAGAAGGATGTCGTAGGACTGGACGTCGAGCAGGTCGGCGCGCTGCTGCGCGGCGTCCCGGGTCAGGTTGGGCGCGGGCACGGACACCTCGGTCATCGGTCGTGGGTGGACAACAGGACGTCCGCCGATCCAATCATGGCCGCCGCCGCGCGTGCACGGGGAATCGCCAGTGCGTGGGTGGTGGGCGAGCTCGGTGTGATCGCATGCGCACGCGCGTCGCCGTGGGAACAACCCGCGATGGCGCGGTGTTGGCCCGGATGGACCCACCAGGCCGACCGAGGAGCTACGTCCCATGACCGAGTCCCGCACCCGCGTCGACTTCTACTTCGATCCGATGTGCCCGTTCGCGTGGATCACCTCACGGTGGATCCTGGAGGTGGAGAAGCACCGGGACATCGACCTCAACTTCCGTGTGATGAGCCTGGCCGTGCTGAACTCCGGGCGCGACCTGGCCGACGAGTACGTCGAGCTGATGAAGAAGGCGTGGGGCCCGGTGCGGGTCGCCGTCGCGCTGGCCCAGCAGCAGGGGGAGCAGGTGCTGCGCGCCTACTACACGGCCTTCGGCACGCGCTACCACAACCAGGACAACAAGGACATCGACCTGGTGCTGAAGGAGGCGCTGGCCGAGGTGTCGGCGCCGCCGGAGCTGCTCGACGCGGCGACCTCGAGCGACTACGACGAGGCGCTGCTCAAGAGCCACCACGAGGGCATGGACCCGGTGGGCATGGACGTCGGTACGCCGACGCTGCACGTCGACGGTGTCGCGTTCTTCGGGCCGGTGCTCTCGTCCATCCCGCGCGGCGACGACGCGGTGAAGCTGTTCGACGGCGCCGTCGCGATGGCGAGCTACCCGGACTTCTACGAACTCAAGCGCACCCGCACCGGAGACCTCAACTTCGACTGAGCGCCCGTTGTGGCGCCCCCAAGGGCACGTTGGTTGCGTTGAGTGCAACCACAGTGCCCTTGGGGGCATTGCCAGGCGCAGTAGGGCTCACAGTGCGGCTGTTCGTGCGCTCAGTGTGAGTAGGCCAGGCTGGATCAGTCCGGCAGGGTCATTTCGGCCCCGTTGATGAGTGCCGAGACGAGGTTCGCGGCGCCGGTACGGAACGCCACGGCCAGCGCGTACCCGATCGCGGCGTCGGCGGGTTCGGTGTCGGCGCGGCTGACGAGCCACTGCACGAGGAAATCGCCGTGTTCGTCATCCATCGAGGGTTCGAAGATCTTCTTTCCCGCGCGGATCAGTTGACTTGTGGCGATGGAATTGGGCTTGAACCTGTACTTCGTCCCGGCGACGCTGACGTCGACTCGGTATGATCGTCTGGTCCATTTTCCTTTCCCCGGGCGAAGTTCCGCGGTGGACCCGTCGACCGTCATCGTCAGTTCGCCGGCCTCCCGGGAGCCGATGGGAACGAATCGGTTTACGGCCGCGTCCGGGGACCGGGTAATGATGACCGTGGGAACCTTGCCGCCGGAGACTTCGACCCTTCCGTCAGGGTCGCTGGTGCAAATGGTCAGTTCGTCGTAGAACGGGTCGTCTTCCGTGCGGGTGGCAGTAAGCGGCATTCGACCTCACCGTCTTGGTCGGCTTCCGAACCGATGCGCTGCGCATCGGCCGCGCGGCGTTTGCTCGACGACTGCAGGGGTGCGATCGGCGCGCAACGTCGCTGTACTGGCCCGCTCCGGGCGGGCTGCGATTCTTCGGCGTTGATCTGATGCATGCGGTCTTCGGCGATCGGATCGGCTGACGGCGAGCTGAACACCCCTCCGTCGATGCGGATGCGCATCGAGCACGCCGTCGACAGCACCCGAAAACAGCCACACCTAGGCTGAACGGGCTGAAACACGGGATTCCGTGCGCTCGACCGACGCTCGAAGGATCGGGGCGGCCTTCGTCCATGTTCGGTGTACGGGATGTTCGGGCGAGTACCGCCGAAGTATCTCGGATATGCGCTCGTCGTACGTGAGGCGTTCGCCGCCGGGTCCGGTCGTCAGATCGGCGGTGACAAGCGCATCCATCACCGGGCCGTCCTGGCACGGGAACTCTGCGAGCGCGTCGGACATGCCCCGCTCGGCAGCCTCGTAACGAGCCCCCGAGTCGTGCGCCACCAGGTTCACGATCTCGCCGGGCCACCCGTGGTCACGCAAGTAACGGGCACCGTCCACAGGGTGAAACCGCGTATCGCCGACCTTTGGCGCATAACCGATGTCGTGGAGCCAGGCAGCCGCCACCAACGTGTCGCGGCGATCACCGGGGACAGCGCGGCCAGCTCGCCTGCCCGGTTGGCGACGCCCTGCACGTGCTCCCAGCGTCGGCCGAGCGGACCGACCAGGGTTTCGGCCAGTGCACGAGCGGCGACCGCGAGCGTCATGACCTCACGATAGCGCCCGTTGTGGCGCCCCCAAGGGCACTTTGGTTGCGTTGAGTGCAACCACAGTGCCCTTGGGGGCATTCAACGCGACGAATCTTCCCCCGGGGGCCTGTTCACTCGTCGGTGAGTAGGCCGCTCGTGTCCTTCAGCTGTACGCCGGTGGCCTCGATGCGGCGGGCTCCGGCGATGAGCCGGGCCAGGGTGCGGGCCGCGTCGGCGTGGCCGAGTCCGTGCGGGCGGCGGATGTTCGACACGCAGTTGCGTGCCGAGTCCGCCGTTCCCGGAGCCGGAGCCCACGTCAGGTAGGCGCCCAGGCTGTCGTGTGCCGACAGCCCGGGGCGTTCCCCGATCACCACGAGACCCAGCCGGGCTCCCTGGGCGGCGCCGACGTGGTCGGCGAGCGCCACCCGAGCCTGCGTCGCGATGACCGGCGGCCCGACCGTCAGGGCGCCGGGCAGCTCCGGAAGCAGCGCCGCGAGGACGCCGGCAGCGTGCCGCGCCGTGGCCTCCGCGGACAGCCCGTCGGCGACGACGAGCGTGAGGTCCGCGGGAGCGAGCTCCGGCACGTCGGCAGGACGGCGTCCCAGGTCGGGACGACTCAGGTACGTCGCGCGGTCCGGCGCCGCCGACGGAACGTGGACCGGTTCGCCGAGTCCCAACGCCCGCAGTTCGCCACCGAGCCGGTCCACGTCGAGGCTGCCGTGCACCGCGTCGCGGGCCAGCGCGAGCGCCTCCGCGGATTCGAGGACGTGGCGGGTCCGCGCCGCGTCCCCGGCCCGGTCCAACCCGATGCGCGCGGGGGTGCGCTGCCGCAGGGGGTCCCAGAACGTGCTCATGCGCCCGCCTTCGCCGTCAGTTCCCGCAGGGGAGACTCGGCGGGGTCGACGGCGCGCACCCGGCCGGCGCCGTCGAGCATCCCCAGTCCCGCCAACCAGGTCTCGAACTCCGGCGCCGGTCGGGTGCCGGTGATCCGTCGCGTGGTCAGCACGTCGTGGAACGAGGTCGACTGGTAGCCGAGCATGACGTCGTCGGCACCCGGCACGGTGATCACGAACGTGCAGCCCGCGGCGGTCAGCAACAGCAGGAGCGTGTCCATGTCGTCCTGGTCGGCCTCGGCGTGGGTCGTGTAGCAGACGTCGACGCCCATCGGCAGTCCCAGCAGCTTGCCGCAGAAGTGGTCCTCGAGCCCGGCGCGCACGATCTGCTTGCCGTCGTACAGGTACTCCGGTCCGATGAAGCCGACGACGGTGTTGACGATGAGCGGATCGAACACCCGCGCCAGTCCGTAGGCGCGGGCCTCGAGCGTCTGCTGGTCGACAGGGCGCCCACCGGTGCCGCGGTGCCCGTCGGCGGACAGTGCGGCTCCCTGGCCGGTTTCGAAGTACAGGACGTTGTCGCCGACGGAACCGCGCCCGAGCCCGCGGGCGGCGTCGTTCGCCTCGGCCAGCATCGCCGGGGTGACGCCGAATCCGTCGTTGGCGCGCTGCGTGCCCGCGATGGACTGGAACGGCAGGTCGACCGGTGCGCCCTGCCCGATCAGGTCGATCGTCGTCGTCACGTGCGTCAGCACGCTCGACTGGACGGGGATCTCGTAGCGGGTGCGGATGTCGTCGAGCAGGTGAAGCAGGTCCCGGACGGTCCGCGGATTGTCCGAGGCCGGGTTCACCCCGATCACCGCGTCGCCCGCGCCGAGCAGCAGTCCGTCGAGCACCGCTCCGGCGACACCCGCGGGGTCGTCGGCGGGATGATTGGGTTGCAGCCGCGTCGCCAACCTGCCGGGCAGTCCGAGCGTGGTCCGGAACGCCGTGGTCACCGACGTGGCGGCGGCGACCGACACGAGATCCTGGTTCCGCATCAGCTTCGAGACGGCGGCGACCATCTCCGGGGTGAGCCCCGGTGCGAGGGCGGACAGCCGGGTGGCCGCGTCGGGTCCCGCCGCGGTGTCCAGCAGCCAGTCGCGCAGCTCGCCGACCGTGTGGTGGCGGACCGGTGCGAAGGCGTCGCCGTCGTGCGTGTCCCAGATCAGCCGGGTGATGTTGTCGTCCTCCGGCGGCACGACGGGGTCGGTGAGGAAGGTGGTCAACGGCACGTCGGCCAGCGCCCACCGCGCCGCGACGCGCTCGGCGTCGGACTCGGCGGCGCAGCCGGCCAGCCGGTCGCCGGAACGGTTGGGCGTGGCCTTGGCCAGCAGTTCGACCAGGCCGTCGAAGGTGTAGGTGCGATCGCGGAGCGTGTGCGAGTACCGCATGCGGCGAGGGTAGTCGTCCGCGGGTGGGTTGTCGGCCCCGAACGGGGGCCTGCACCAGCGGAACGTCGGGGGAGCGCAGGATGTCACCGCGGCGGTGGCTCGGCGAGTGTTGAGGCATGACGCCCACCTCGGCCGACAGGGCCTCCGCAACCGACACAGCCGCCCACGCCGAACCTGCGACGACGCGGCACGGCAGCGACTTCGCCGTGTTGTCCCGGCGGATCGCCGCTGCGGGGCTGTTCGCCCGGCGTCCCGGTTACTATGCCGCCCGCGCGGGCATCGTCGCCGCCCTGTACGGCGGCGGCCTCGCCGCGTTCGTCGCGCTCGGCGACACGTGGTGGCAGCTGCTCGTCGCCGCGTTCTTCGCGGTCGTGTTCGCCCAGGTCGCGCTGATCTCGCACGACCTGGCGCACCGGCAGGTGTTCCGCACCCGCAGGGCGGGCAAGATTGCCGGGCTCCTCGCGGGCAACCTCGGCATCGGCATGAGCTACGGCTGGTGGATGGACAAGCACACCCGGCATCACGCCAACCCGAACCACGAGGATCACGATCCGGACGTGGTGCCGGACATCCTGGTGTGGTCCCGCGAGCAGGCGCTGGCCAGCAGGGGGCTGCCGCGCATCATCGGACGCAGGCAGGCGCTGTTGTTCTTCCCGCTGCTCACCCTGGAGGGGTTCAACCTGCACCTTTCCAGCGTGCGCGCCGTGATCGGCCGCCGCGCGAACCGGCGCATCAAGAACCGACGGGTGGAGGCGTCCCTGCTCGCGCTCCACATCGCCGGGTACCTCGGTGCATTGCTGCTTGTCCTGTCACCGGGCAAGGCGATCGCGTTCGTCCTGGTGCACCAGGCGCTGTGGGGTGTCTACATGGGATCGGTGTTCGCCCCGGGCCACAAGGGCATGCCGACGTTGAAAGCGGGGGAGAGGCTCGACTTCCTCCGCAAGCAGGTGTTGACGACCCGCAACGTGCGCGGCGGCGTGCTGGTCGACAACGTCATGGGTGGCCTGAACTACCAGATCGAGCACCACCTGTTCCCGCACCTGCCGACGCCGCATCTGCGGAAGGCGCAGCCGATCGTGCGCCGGTACTGCGAGGAGATCGGCGTGCCGTATCACGAGACCGGACTCGTCGCGTCGTGGCGCGAGGCCCTCGGCCACCTCCACCACGTCGGCGAGCCACTGCGCAGCGGCGAGCCGACGCATCCAGCGGAACCGACGAATCCCAGGGAGGCGGCGAATACCGGGGAGCCGGCGAATCCGAAGCCCGGGGACACAGGGTGTCCCGGCGAGGCGGCCTGACACCGGGTGTCACGCCAGCGCCGCCCGGACGACCTCAGGGGGCAGGGGAGCGGCCTCGACGGCGTCGGCGACGGTGAGCGTGCCGGCCCGGACCGCTGCGCGCAGGTCCGCGAGGGCGCGCAGGTCGTCCCGGGCGCGGGCGACGAACGAGGCGTCGACGGGGTCGCCGTGGCCGGGTACGACGACACGTGGCCGATGGGCGAGCACGTGGTCGAGGGCGGCGGGCCATGCGGTGAGGTGCGTGTCGGGCCCGAAGGACTCCTCGGTGAACGATCCACCCGGTGCGTGCTCGACGAGGTCGCCCGCGAACACGACGTCACCGGCGACGGCGACCACGTCGTGGCCGGTGTGCCCGGGCCCTGGGTGGAACAGCTCGACGGTGCGGTCGCCGAGGTCCAGTCTCTCCGCACGATCGAAGGTTCGCGTCGGTGTGGCGATCGGCGTCTCCGCGAGGTCGCCTGCCAAGGCGTGCTCACCGTCGGCCAGGTATCGCTCTGTCCATTCCCGACGGTCTGCCTCCGCGTGTTCCGTCAGTGCGGACCGGCATGCCGTGTGTGACCATATCGGACAGTCCCCGAACGAGGCGGACAGTGCCGCGGCGCCGAAGGCGTGGTCGAAGTGAGCGTGGGTCAGCACGATCAGGGGCGGCGCCGACGTCACCTCACGTACCGCGGAGGCCAGCTCCTCGCCCTGGCCGCGCGAGCCACGGGTGTCGACGACCAGGCACCGCTCCGACCCGACGACGAGGCCCACGGTCAGGTCCAACTCGGCGTACCGGCGGGTGTACACGCCGGCGGCCTGCTCGATCCACTCAGGCACCGGTGAGCACTCCGTCGGCGCCGAGCCTCGGCACGCACGGCGATGCGCCGACCTCGACGGCGCGGTCGAGGAGCTCGCCGTCGCCGGGCGTGGTCAGCTCGCGGCCCGAGGCCGAACCGCGCACCGCAGCGGGCACGTCGGCCACGGCGAACGCCTGCGCCGCCACGACCGCTTCGGGGGAAATGTCGCCGTAGGACTGCAGCCCCGCGACGACGGCGCCCGCGCCGAGCTGGTCCTCGAGGCACGGCCGCAGCGGTCCGTCGGACCCCGCCGCGGCACCGACCTGCACGCCCCAGCGCTCGCCCGCGGCCACCACGCCGATCGGCCCGCCCGCCGCCAGCTCCGCCGCGAGCTTCGCCGCGCCGTCCGCGTTGCGCAGGCAGGCGGTGAGCACGTGCGCGCCGGTAGTACCGGCCTCGACCGTGAGCGTCGCGCCGTTCGGCGACCGCAGCGGCTCGGGACCGTCGTCGTCCGCATCCGGCAGCGGATCGGCCCACCGGACCGGTCGCACCGCGCCGCCCGCGGCGAGTGCCAGATCCACCCGGGTGGAGAACGACAGGACGTCGACGACCACCAGCACCGCGCAGGTGCCGCCCAGGGCCGCCAGCCCGGCCTCGCCCCAGTCGAACCGGACGTCGTGACCGTCCTGCGCCAGGACCGCCGGGGCCTGCGTGCCCGCGGGGGTCGTGTCGGTCGCCGCCTCCGCCGGAGTTGCCGTCGCATCCGTCATGGCTCACACCCTGCCGGGTGGCCCGAGGCCCTGTGCAGCGGGGATGGCACACTGCCGCTGTGCGTGTCTATCTGGGATCCGACCATGCCGGCCTCGAGTTGAAGAATCACCTCGTCGCCCATCTGGAGCAGCAGGGCCACGACGTCACCGACGTCGGCCCGCACGTCTACGACGCCGCCGACGACTACCCGCCGTTCTGCATCGAGACCGCGCGCCACGTCGTCGCGGACGTGGGAAGCCTCGGCATCGTCATCGGCGGTTCGGGCAACGGCGAGCAGATCGCCGCGAACAAGGTGCCGGGCTGCCGTGCGGGCCTGGCGTGGAGCGTGGAGACCGCCCAGCTCACGCGGCAGCACAACCACGCCCAGGTCATCGGCGTGGGTGCGCGCATGCACAGCACCGAGGAGGCCACCGGGATCGTCGAGGCGTTCCTGGCCACGTCGGTGGACGACGACCCGCGGCACACGCGCCGGGTGCAGCAGCTGACCGACTTCGAACGGACGGGTGACGCTCCCGCGCTGCCGGAGGCCTGATGCCCGAAGGGCACACCCTGCACCGGCTCGCCCGGCTGCATCAGCGGCGCTACGCGGGCGCTCCGGTGCGGGTGAGCAGCCCTCAGGGCCGGTTCGCCACCGAGGCGGCACGGCTCGACGGCGCCACGTTCGTGCGCGCCGACGCCCACGGCAAACATCTGTTCCACGACTACGGACCGCACGGCGTCGTCCACGTCCACCTCGGGCTGTACGGGGCGTTCACCGAGTCGCCGCTTCCCGAGACCGAGCCGGTCGGCCAGGTGCGGATGCGGCTGTCCGGCCGGACACATTGGACCGACCTGCGCGGCCCGACGCGGTGCGAACTGCTCACTGAACCCGAGGCGGACGCCGTCATCGCCCGGCTCGGACCCGACCCGCTGCGCCGTGACGCCCGGCCCGACCTCGCCTGGCACCGGATCGCGCGGTCGCGCACGTCGATCGCGGCGCTGCTGATGGACCAGAAGGTGCTGTCCGGGGTCGGCAACGTCTACCGCGCCGAGGTCCTGTTCCGCCACGGCATCCCCCCGATGCTCGCGGGCCGCGACCTCGACGAGACGGTGTGGAAGGCGATGTGGGACGACCTCGTCGCCCTCATGCGCGCGGGCGTGCGCAGCGGTCGGATCGACACGGTCGCCGACGAGCACCTTCCCGAGGTCACCGGCCGCGCGCCGCGGCAGGACCGGCACGGCGGCGAGGTGTACGTCTACCGGAGAGCCGGGCAGCCGTGCCTGGTCTGTGGCACGCCGGTCGCGCACACCGAACTGGCGGGCAGGCACCTTTACTGGTGCCCGACCTGCCAGCCCGCGTGACGGACCGGCCGCGGCCCGCGGAGTGACGAGCCGGGGCCGTCAGAAGCCGAAGTCGAACCCGCCCAGGTCGCCCATGTCGCCGCCGCCGAAGTCGCCGCCCATGTCACCACCGGCGTCGCCACCCATGTCGCCGCCACCGTCGCCGTCGCCTCCGGCATCACCACCGTCGCCGCCGTCGGCGCCCATGTCCCCGCCGTCGCCCGCGGCCTCCGCGGGCACGCCTGCCATGCCGGAGAACATCGCGCTGAACAGCATCATCGAGCCCAGGCCCCACGCACCGGCGACCAGCGCAGGCTTCCACCACGGCTCGCTGTACCAGCCCTGCGGCACCGGCCTGCCCGCGACACGGCCGCCCGGGTAGTAGTGCGGGGTGTCGGCGCCCGGCTGCGGCGAGGCCTCGTAGTGCTTGCCCTCGACGTCGACGGAACGGTGCTCGGTGACCTTGCCCGCGGCCTGCCGTTCCCGGTCCTCCGGCAGCGCCGGCCCCGGGTCGAGCCCCATCGCCTCCCGCGCGGCACGGACGTAGTAGAGGCCTTCGAGTGCGGTGTCCTTGACGAGTTTCGCCTGCTCCTCGGTCTGTGCCTGCTCCATCTGCGATCCGGCGGCGTTGTAGCGCTCGGACGCGTCGGCGATCGCCTGCTGCGAGGCCGTGTCGGTGCCGGTCAGGTTGAGCACCTGGCCGCCGAGACGTTCCAGCCACCGGCGGGCGTCGGCCTTCGCGTCCTCCAACCGGTTGCGCTTGGCCTGCTGCTGGGACCGCAACAGGTAGTACCCGCCACCGACGATGATCAGTACGAGGACGACGAGGACGAGTTCCATGGGGTACTCCCGGGGCGTACACGGTTCCGGTGGAGCCCACCGGGGACCGGACAGACTCCTTCGAACCGGACAACGCCCGCGGAGCCCCGGGAGTTCCCGGCATGATCATCGTCACCAGGCGCGGCCGGTGTAGTACGCGTTCGTCCAGATCCGCTGCTTGCGGACGACGTCGCCGCTCTCCGGAGCGGCCCAGACGTGGTTGCCGCCCGCGTAGATACCGACGTGGTAGACCGAGCCGCCCTCGTGGAAGAACACCAGGTCACCGGGCACCTTCGCGTGGTTGGCGACCGGCCGCACGGCCCGGTGCTGTGCGCCGGAGGTGCGCGGCAGCCGGATGCCGACCTGGCGATGCACGAACTGCGCGAACCCGGAGCAGTCGAAGCGCTGCGGCCCGGTGGCGCCGTAGGCGTACGGCTTGCCGGCGTGCGACGCCGCGACGTTCACGATCTGCCTGCCGGTCGGCTTCGCGGACTGCTCCGGTGGTGCCGGCTTCGGCGGTGGCGGTGGCGGCGGTGGGAGACGCACCTCGACCCGCTGCGACGGCGAGGTCGACGGGTCGAGGAACGTGCTGCCGTCGTAGGTCAGCCGCCACTCGGCGGTTCGCTGCGGGGTGCGTCGGAACGTGACGGTGCCGTCGTCGCCGGTGGTCGCGGTGTCGACGGCCTGCCAGCCGCCGTCGGCCGCGCGGCGTTCCAACGCGACCCGCTGGTCGCTCACCGGCCGGTCCCGCAGCCCGGTGAGGGTGCCCGTCAGGGCGACCTCGGTTCCTTTCTCGACGCTGTCCGGTGCGTCGTGCAGGGACTGCTCGCTGGGCACGACGGCCGCCGCGTTGCCCGCGAAGGCCACGAGGGCCGTGCCACCGACCAGCCCGATGACCGCTGTGCGCTTCCACGGTGTGGACACGCTGATCCTCCAGTAAGGAGCTCACACGTCCGGTCCCCCGACCTCGCCGAGGCCCTCGTGGCATCGGCACCGTGCTCGGCCGACGGGGTGACCCGCCAGCCGTGACGACCGTAAACACGCTCTCTGCGGCGGCCGCGACTCGAGGGCACCCACATCGGTGACACCGCGAACGTCGCCGGATCGTCGTCGCCCCTGGCGCCCAGAACTAGAACACGTTACTGTTTTGCGGCATGAGGTTCACACTGTCGGTGGCCCTGACCCCGCTGGATCAACTGACCGAACTGGCCGTCACGGCCGAGGAGTGCGGGTTCTCCTCGATCGCCCTTCCCGACTCGCTGTTCTATTCCGAGCAGGTGTCCGCGGACTATCCGTACACTCCGGACGGAAGTCGGTTCTGGGACGAGAACACCCCGTGGGTCGACCCGCTGATCGCGGCGGCGTCGATGGGGGCCGCCACGGACGAGATCACGTTCTACACGTCGGTGCTGAAGCTCGGCTCGCGCAACCCGGTGTTGTTGGCCCGTCAGGTGGGCTCGGTCGCCAACCTCACGGGCGACCGGTTCGGCCTCGGTCTCGGTGTCGGCTGGGCACCGGAGGAGTTCGAGTGGTGCGGGGTGCCGTACCGGCGGCGCGGCAAGCGCGTCGACGAGGCGATCGACGTGCTCCGGCTGATCCTCGGCGGCGGGATGGTCGAGTACCACGGCGAGTTCTACGACTTCGACAAGCTGTGCATGAGTCCCGCGCCGAAGCGGCACGTGCCGTTCTACATCGGCGGACACAGCGAACCGGCGCTGCGACGGGCCGCACGCGTCGGCGACGGCTGGTCGTCGGCGATGATGAAGCTCGACGACCTGCGCGACACGATCGCACGGCTGAACACGCTGCGGGCCGAGTACGGCCGCGCCGACGAGCCGTTCGAGTTCCAGGCCGTGTGCATCGACCGGTTCGGTCTCGACGGCTACCGCGAGCAGGCCGACGTCGGCGTCACCGACGTGATCACGGTGCCCTGGGTGTTCGACGGCCTCGGCTTCGACGCCCCGGTGGAGCAGAAGAAGGACTCGATCAAGAAGTTCGCCGCCGACGTCATCGAACGATTCTGAGGAGGTCCGGCGGATGAGCGTCACCGTGTGCTGGGACGTCGACGCGCAGCAGCCGCCCGCGCGGGTGGCGGCGTTGCGATCCATGGAGGCCGTCGCCGCGGGGGACAAGCAGGGCTGGCTGGACCTGTTCCATCCGACGGCGGTGATCGAGGACCCGGTCGGCCCCTCGGGGTTCGACGAGGAGGGCAAGGGGCACCACGGCGCCGACGGCATCTCGGCGTTCTGGGACCTCACGATCGCGCACGTGCAGCGGTTCCGGTTCGTCGTCCACGATTCGCACGCGGGTGGTGACGAGGTCGCGAACGTCGCCACGATCACCACGCTGTTCGAGGGTGGATACCGCGTCGACACCGACTGCGTGATCGTCTACAAGGCGGGTTCCGACGGGCGGCTCCTGTCGGTGCGTGCCTTCTGGGAGACCGAACGTGCGGCCGCCACGGCCCGCCAGGACGACGGCACGTCTCCGTGACGCCGGTGCTGTGAGCGGCGGCGTTGCGATGCCGGTGTTGCGGTTCCGGTGCTGTGACGCGTCCGGTCACGGGTGGACGGGTCGTGGCAGGGGTGATCTCCTTCCGAGGACGCCCGGTGTCGAGCTACCGGGCCGGGACGCGGAGGAACGTATGGAGATCGTCGTCGATGATCTGTCCGGTTCGCGGATCGCGGAGTTCCTGGCCGATCACCTGCGGCAGATGCGGGCCACGTCGCCGCCGGAGAGCAAGCATGCCCTCGACCTCGACGACCTGCGCACACCGGAGGTCACGTTCTGGTCGGTGCTGGACGGCGAGGCCGTGGTCGGCTGTGGGGCGATCAAGCGGCTCGACGTCGAGCACGGCGAACTCAAGTCGATGCGGACGTCGCCCGACCGCGGGCGGGGCGGCATCGCATCCGGTCTGCTGCAGCACATCCTCGCCGAGGCGCGGGGGATGGGGCTGTCGCGGCTCAGCCTGGAGACCGGTTCGGACGAGTTCTTCCTTCCGGCGCGGAAGCTGTACGAGAAGTTCGGCTTCACCTACTGCGAGCCGTTCGCCGACTACGTGCCCGACCCGAACAGCGTTTTCATGACGAGGACGCTCTGAGGCCGCGTCGTGGCCCGGCCCATCCCGCAACCCGTTACCGGCACACGAAAGGCCAGGCCCCTGGTGGGCTCCTGGCCTGGGGTTCTCGTGCTCGGAGCGGGCGACGGGAATCGAACCCGCACCACCAGTTTGGAAGACTGGGGCTCTACCATTGAGCTACGCCCGCATGCTGCCGGTGACCGGCTGCGTGGGCAGTCTACCGGTAGCGCTATGGTGAGTGCACACCACCCCGCGTGGTGGACGGGGCGTGGCGCAGCTTGGTAGCGCATTCGCTTTGGGAGCGAAGGGTCGCAGGTTCAAATCCTGTCGCCCCGACCGTCGGAAACCGCCTCTGACCTGCAGGGACACTGCGGGGCAGGGGCGGTTTCGTCGTGGCGGTGCCCGATCCGTTTCCCGCGGAGGGCTCGACGGCCCCGGCCGGGCGATGTCCCCGGCCGGCACCGCTGCACGCGGACACCGGCCGGAGCGCGGCCGGGTGGCCGTGCTCGGGTCAGGACTCGGCGATGCCGGCGATCTCCTCCACGAGGGTGTTCACCTCCGCTTCCGTGGTGTACGGAGCGATCCCGGCGCGGACGGCGCCCGCGTCGCCGAGGCCGAGTCGTCGCGAACACTCCAGCGCGTAGAACGTGCCCGCCGGTGCGTTCACCCCGCGCCGGGCCAGCCGGGCGTGGACCTCCGCCGGTGCGAGGCCGTCCACCGAGAACAGCACCGTCGGCGTGCGCCGCCGCGCCCGCGAACCGTGCAGCGTGACGCGGCCGGCCGCCTCCAGCCCGTCCTCGAGCCTCGCCATGAGTGCCTCCTCGTGCCGCGCCACGGCGTCGAACGCGGTCGCGAGCGCAGCACGTCGCGACTCCGCGTCCGGTGTGATACCGGCGAGGAAGTCGACCGCCGCGGTGGTGCCCGCCAGCAGTTCGTAGGGCAGCGTGCCGAGTTCGAACCGTTCCGGGACGGCGTTCGTGGACGGTGCGAGCTTGTCCGGCGCGAGCGTCTCGAGCAGTGCCGGCCGCGCGGCGACGAACCCGAGATGTGGGCCGAAGAACTTGTACGGCGAACACGCGTAGAAGTCCGCCCCCAGGGCGCCGACGTCGACGAGCGTGTGCGGCGTGAGATGCACGCCATCCACATAGGACAACGCGCCCACCTCGCGGGCAGCGGCCGTGATCGCGGGAACGTCCGGGCGGCTGCCGAGCAGGTTCGACGCCGCGGTTACGGCGACCACGCGGGTGCGTTCCGACAGCAGTCCCGTCACCGCGGCGACATCGAGTTCGCCCGTGGTGGCGTCGAAATCCGCCCACCGGACCGTGGCGCCGCGGGCCTCGGCCGCCTGCACCCACGGCCGGATGTTCGCGTCGTGATCGAGCGTCGTCACGACGACCTCGTCCCCGGGACCCCAGTCCTTTGCCAGCGTGCGGGCGAGGTCGTAGGTCAGTTGCGTCATGCTGCGCCCGAAGACGATCCCGTCGGGCGTGCCTCCGACGAGATCGGCCGCGGCACGTCGCGCGTCGAGCACGATCGCGTCGGCACGCCGTTCGGCGGCCGTGTTCTGCCCGCGGTTCGCCACGGCCGAGCAGAGCGTGTCCGCAACCGCCGAGGCGACCGACCGCGGCACCTGCGAGCCGCCGGGCCCGTCGAAGTGCGCGGCGCCCTCGGCGAGAGCGGGGAAGTGGGAGCGGAACCGGGTGACGTCGAAATCGGCCATGCCCCCGAGTATGGACCAGACCACGCGAGAGGCCGCCCGACGCGACGCGCCGGACGGCCTCTCGTGAGACGCGGGACGGACCCGTCAGTGCGCGGTCGCCTTCTCGGCACCGGCGCCGGTGAGGGAGCGAACCTCCATCTCCTTGTGCTTCTCCTCGAGGTGTTCCTTCGAGGTGAGCGTGCCGATGACGCCGAGCAGGAACGACAGCGGAATCGACACCAGGCCCGGGTTCGACAACGGGAACCAGGCGAAGTCCGCACCCGGGATCATCGCGCTGTCGCTGCCGGACACGGCAGGGGAGAACACGATGAGCACGAGCGTCGTCGTCAGACCGCCGTAGATCGACCACAGCGCGCCGCGGGTGTTGAACCGCTTCCAGAACAGCGAGTACAGGATCGTCGGCAGGTTCGCCGACGCCGCGACCGCGAACGCGAGCGCCACGAGGAACGCCACGTTCTGTTCCTTCGCGAGGATGCCGCCGATGATCGCGACCGCACCGATCACGCACGCGGTGATCCGGGCGACCTTCACCTCGGTGGTCTTGCTGTCGACGTTGCCCTTCTTGATCACGTTGGCGTAGACGTCGTGTGCGAACGACGCCGAGGCCGTGATCGTCAGGCCCGCCACGACCGCGAGGATCGTCGCGAACGCCACCGCCGCGATGAAGCCGAGCAACACCGGACCGCCCAGTTCGAGTGCCAGCAGCGGGGCCGCCGCGTTCTCGCCGCCCGGTGCGTTGTTGATCGTCTCGGTGCCCACCAGCGCCGCGGCGCCGTAGCCGAGCACGAGCGTGAACAGGTAGAACAGGCCGATCCACGAGATCGCCCACACCACGCTGCGCCGCGCCTCCTTGGACGTCGGCACCGTGTAGAAGCGCATCAGCACGTGGGGCAGACCCGCCGTACCGAGCACCAGCGCGATGCCGAGCGACAGGAAGTCGAGCTGCGTCGTGCTGCTCTCGCCGTACTTCTCACCCGGGTTGAGCAGCGCGTCGCCGCCACCCGCGGCCTGCGAGGCCGAGCCGAGCAGTTCCGACAGGTTCAGGCCGTACTTGCCGAGCACCCACACGGTCATCACGGCCGTACCGGCGATGAGCAGACCGGCCTTGATGATCTGCACCCACGTGGTGCCCTTCATGCCGCCGACCAGCACGTAGATGATCATCACGATGCCGACGACGGCGATGACGATGCTCTGGCCGAGGTCGCCCTCGACACCGAGCAGCAGCGACACCAGGCCGCCCGCACCGGCCATCTGCGCCAGCAGGTAGAAGAACGACACCGCCAGGGTCGACGTGGCGGCCGCCGCACGGACCGGACGCTGCCGCATCCGGAACGCCAGCACGTCGCCCATCGTGAACTTGCCCGTGTTGCGCAGCAGCTCCGCCACGAGCAACAGCGCCACGAGCCAGGCCACGAGGAAGCCGATCGAGTACAGGAAGCCGTCGTAGCCGTAGACGGCGATGGCGCCGGCGATGCCGAGGAACGACGCCGCCGACAGGTAGTCACCGGCGATCGCGGTGCCGTTCTGCGGCCCCGAGAACGACCGGCCCGCCGCGTAGTAGTCCGACGCCGTCTTCGTGTTCTTGGAGGCGCGGAACACGATCACCAGCGTGATGATCACGAAGAGGGCGAAGATGCCGATGTTGACCAGCGGGTTGCCGCCCTCGACGCTGCCCTGAGCGAGTGTGTTCACTTGGTGTCACCACCTTCGACCTCGTCCCGGACGCTCTCGGCGATCGGGTCCAGCTTGCGGTTCGCGTAGCGGACGTAGAGCCCGGTGATGACGAACGTCGACACGAACTGCAGCAGGCCGAGGATCAGGCCCAGGTTGATGTTTCCGACGACCTTGGTCGACATGAAGTCGTGGGCGTAGTCGGCCAGCAGGACGTAGGTCAGATACCAGACCAGGAACAGCGCGGTCATGGGGAAGACGAAGTTCCGCAGCCGTTTGCGCAGCCGCTGGAAATCCTCGCTCGCGTGGACTCGCGCCCACGTGTCCGCCTCAGGTGGCTGAGGCTCGGTGGAATTCACGGTGACCTCCTTGTCACGGTGCACGCCTCGAAAAGGCACGGGGAGTGTGCTGTGCGCGACACCGTAAGCACGGGGCGGATCCGGGTGAACCGGTCAGCGGCCCAAGCGGCGTGTGATGCGACGAACGGCCGACGAGCGGCGTGCCGGCCACGACGAGTGGCCCAGGTCACGCGCCGCGCCGTCGCTCTGGGTCCGGGACACGAACGGCGACAGGCGGTGCTCGTGGAGGTGCAGTCGCAGCATCGCGGCGGTCGCCCACGGGGCGGGCCTGCCGAGCCGCGACACGACCACCATGGTGACGAACGCGAGCGGCACCGTCCACGGTGCGGGCTGGGCGACGAGGATCGCCACCCAGCCGTGCAGGTCCGGCCCCGCGACGTTGAGCAGGAACGAGCCGATGGTGGACACGAGGCCGGCCGCGACGCCGCTGAGCGCACCGGCGGCCGTGAGCCTGCGCCACCAGATACCCAGCACCAGCAGTGGGCAGAACGTCGAGGCCGCGACCGTGAACCCCCAGGTGACGAGCGTGCCCGCGTCGAAGGTGGCCGCGGGGAGGGCGAGCAGGACGATCACCGCCGCCGCACCGACGACGGCGAGCCGCAGCTGTCTCAGCCCGCCGGGGACGAGGTCGTGGGAGATCGCGCCGGAGACCACGAGCAGCAACCCCAACGAGGTGGCGAGGAAAGCCGCGAAGGCGCCCGCGGTGAGGAGGCCGGTGAACACGGTGCCCGCCGTGCCGTCGTCGACCTGGGCGGGCAGCGCGACGACGGCGCTGTCGGTCGCGCCCGTCAGGTACAGGTGTGGCACGAGCACCCGGCCGAGCACACCGTAGATGCCGGGGAACAGGTAGAACACGCTCAACAGGGCGACGGTGAACGCGGCCGTGCGGCGTGCGGCACGGCCGTCGGGGCTCGTGTGGAAGCGCATGATCACGTGCGGCAGCCCCATCGTGCCGAGCATGGTCGCGATCAGCACGGCCCACGTGCCCAGAAGCGGATAGCCCTCGTCGTCGAAGTCGAGCAGGGGCCGTTCCCAGCCGTCGGCACCGGGCACGGCCTCCCCGCGGACCTCGGGTACCGGGGTGCCGTCGGCGAACGTGACGGTCGTTCCGGGCGGCACCTCCCAGGCGCCCGGCCGGAGCTCGCGCGGGCCGTCCTCGCGGTCGATCACCTCGGCCCCCGGTGGGACGTCGAGGGTCGCGCCGACCCGGAACGTGACCGTGGTGTCGTGGCTGAAGTGGGTGAACTCGCTGGGCTGCACCGCGTCGGTCCGCACCTCCGGGCCCGCCTGGATGAGCAGCCACATCGCGGGCACGATGAACAGCACGAGTTTGAACACGAACTGGAACGCCTGCACGTACGTCGCGGCCCGCATGCCGCCGAGCGCGAGCGTGGCGCTGACGACGCCGCCCGCGAGGACCACGCCGACCCAGTAGGGCGTCTCGGTGACGACGCTGAGCACGAGCCCGGCGGTACGGAACTGCGGCACGAGGTACAGCACGCCGATCACCAGCACGACCACCGCCGCCAGCCTGCGCAGCGCTGCTGAGCCGAGTCTGGCCTCGGCGAAGTCCGGCACGGTGAGCGCGCCGGACCGGCGCATCGGCGCCGCGACCAGCGCCAGCATCGCGATGTAGCCCGCGGTGAAACCGACCGGGTACCAGAGCGACCCGATGCCGTCCTTGACCACCAGGCCCGCGACGCCGAGGAACGAGGCGGCCGACAGGTACTCGCCGGAGACCGCCGCCGAGTTGAGCAGCGGCGACACGCGTCGGGACGCGACGAGGAAGTCCGACGTGGTGCGCATCGCCGCGACGCCGCGCAGACCGATGAGCATCGTCACCAGCACGACCGGCGCGACGGCGAGGGCGACGATCACGAGGCGCCCTCACCCGTCGAATTGCCGGAACCGCTGGTTCTGTCAAAGCTGCCGAAACTGGCGGTCTCGGCATTGTCGGCACCGCGGTCCGCGCCGCCGCCGACCCCCGTGTCCGCGTCGAGCAGCTCCCGTTCCGCCTGCTCGGCGCGTCGGAGCTGCCAGAACGCCACGGTGACCATCGCGGGGAACGGCACCAGCACGATCGCGGCCCACGACACGGGCACATCCGCCACCCGCACCTCGTCCAGCGCGGGCCACAGCCACAATACGAACGGCAGTCCGAAGACCAACGCCCCGAGTGCCGCGAGCGCGGACACGGCACGGCTGCGCCCCGACCGGTACAGCGCGATCGCGCGCGGCATCTCCGCCGGGTCGAGCGTCGTCGGACGCCACGGTCCGCGGTAACGCCTGCGGGCGTGTGCCAGACGGGTCTGCGGGCTGGTGACGGCGACACGGCGACCGGTCATGTCGGCCGTTCGAACTCGCCCTGTTGCGCCGCCTTGAGGAGCCGCTCCCGGAGCTGGCGCGCGTGCCGCCTGCTGACGGGCACGTCGCCGAGATCGGTGTGGGCCAGCACCCCGCCGACCGAATCGCTCCGCAGCTCCCGCACCGCCGACAGTGCGACGAGGAACCCACGATGGGTCCGGACGAACCCGGCGCCCTCCCAGTACTCCTCGAGCCGCGAGATCGGCATGCGCACCAGGTGCACACCCGACGGCGCGTGCAACCGGACGTAGTCGCCGTGCGCCTCGGCGAAGCGCACCTCGCTGCGCTGCACGTAGCGGGTCCTGCCCCCGACCTCGACCGGCAGTGCCGCCATCGCGTCCGGCACCGGTGCGTCCGCACCCGACCGCGGGTGCTGCTCGTCGGCACCCGCCATGCGCGCGACCCGGCCCAGTGCGTCGGCGAGACGCTCGGCGCGCACGGGTTTGAGCAGGTAGTCGACCGCGCCGATGCCGAACGCGGCGACGGCGTGCTCGTCGTAGGCGGTCACGAAGACGATCACGGGCGGCGTGGCGAGCTTGCGCAGCAGTTCACCCAACTCGAGTCCGTCCAGCCCCGGCATCGCGATGTCGAGGAACACCGCGTCGTACTCGCCTCCCCGGATGGACCGCAGCGCGTCGAGCGGATCCGCGGCCGCGGTCACCGAGGCGACCTCGGGTGCCTCCCGCAGCAGGCTGCAGAGGTCGTCGAGTGCCGCGGGCACGTCGTCGACGGCCAGCACCCGGAGCCCGGGCGCCGACGTCTGCAGTGGCTGAGGATCCTCCTGCACCGTCACGGCACGACCCCCGGCTGGAACCGCGGCACCCGCACCACGACGCGCGTGCCCTCGTTCTCCGCGGTCTCCACCACGAGCCCGAACCAGGGCCCGTACACGTTGCGCAGTCTCCGGTCCACGTTGGCCAGTCCCATGCCTCCGGTATCCCGTGTGTCGGCGGCGCCGCCCGCCGCCAGCAGGCGTTCCGCGTCGCGGGGGTCCATACCCGCGCCGTCGTCCTCGACGCTGATGACGCAGTCCGATCCTTCCGCCTCGCCGAGTACGTGGACGGTCCCACCCCCGGTGCGGCGTTCGATGCCGTGGCGTACGGCGTTCTCGACCAGCGGTTGCAGCACAAGATAGGGGATCGCCACGGCGAGGACCTCGGGTGCGACGCGAACCTGCACCTTCAACCGGTCGCCGAGTACCGCGCGCTGCAACGCCAGGTACGTCTCGATCGCGTGGAACTCGTCGGCCACGGTCGTGTACTCGCCGTGACCCGCCAGGCTGTAGCGGATGTAGTCGGCGAAGTCGAGCAGCAGTTCCCGGGACCGTGCGGGGTCGGGGCGCACCAGTCCCGCGACGACGGTCAGCGCGTTGTAGACGAAGTGCGGGGAGATCTCCGCCCGCAGCGCCCGCAGCTCGGCCTCGGCGGCCTCCTCCGCGGACGCCTCGAGCCTGCCGCGCTCCAGCGCGGCGACCAGGACCCCGCTGACCTCGCGCAGCGCCGACATCCTCGTCGTCCCCGCGACGACGAGCACCCCGGCCAGTTCGTCGTGGACCACGAGCGGCTCGGCGACGACCTCCGCCCGGCGCCGCCGGTGCTCGGTGTGCAGGACGTCGTCGACGATCGCCGCGACGTCGACGTCCCGGGGGAACGAACCCGCGACGGTGAGCTCGCCCGACAGGTCGGACAGGCCCACGCCGTCCGACGCCAACAGCCGGCGGATGCCGCGGACGGCGGAGCGGACGCGCGGCCCGCTGAGGCCGTCGACGAGGTCGTCGGCGATGTGCCGGGCCGTACGCAGGATCGCCGCCGGGTCGCGCAGCCTGCGCGGCCAGGCGAGCCCGCCCGCGGGCTCCTGCTGCGCGGGAACGGACATGCGAACTCCCGGTAGCGCCGACGACTGTGTCCTACGTGTGTTCTACCTGGTCCTACGTGTGCTCCACCTGCTGCGTCCTGGGGCGACCTGCGTCCTTGGGCGACCTGCGTCCCGCACGTGCTGGGCTTCGGCGTCCCGCGTCCTGGGCGGTTCACCGATGCGGACGACCGACAGTGTGAATCTAGCGGCCCGGCGTACCGAGCGTGAAGGCCCGTGCACCGGCCGCCCCGCCCGGGCCGGCCGCAGGGGTCGCAGGCCTGCCGCAGGGCGCTGTGCCCGTGCGCGGTGTCGACCGTGGCGGCGCGTCGGCGAAAACAGGTGAAAATCGATGCCGGTCGGGACTGTCCGTGACGGCCGCGCTGATCCATAATCGGAGGTGGTGATGCCGTATGGGCCTGCGTGACGAGGAACGGCGACAGCTCGCCGAGATCGAACGCCGCCTGGGCGAGGACGACCCGCGTCTGGACCGGCGTCTGGCCACCCTGCGGCCCGGGACGTCGCGAACGCTGTGGACGGTCGTCGGCCTGATCGGCCTCGTCGTCGGCGGTGGTGTCGTCATCGCACTGGGCGCGGGAGCCGGTGCGCCCGTCGTGGTGGCGATCGGGGTGATCGTGGCCGCCGGGGTGCCCACCGCCGTCATCTGGCGACGGTGGCTGCGCAAGCTCGGCAACGGCATCGGTGACGGATCCGACGACGCCGCCGGCACGCCGGGCAACCGCTCCGGCAACGGCAAGGGAGACTCGGGCCGACCCGGTGACGGCCCTGGCGCGGACTCCGGTCCGACCGACTGACCGTCCGGCCCGACGCGGCGTGCGCACGGTCCGTGAGGGGCGCCCCCGCCTCCGGCGGCCCGCTGACTTAGACTCGGACATCGGTTCCCCATCGTCACCTGCGGTGCCCGTGGGCGAGCCCGTGAACCATACGCACGCCGCCGCGCCCACGGGTACGGACCGCGCGTGCGACATGAGTCCGAAATACCGACCGATACCACTGTCCCGGCTAGGAGAAAACGTTGAAGAGCACCGTCGAGCAGCTGAGCCCGACGCGCGTGAAGATCAATGTCGAGGTGCCGTTCGACGAGCTCAAACCGAACTTCGACCGCGCCTACAGCAAGATCGCTCAGCAGGTCCGGATCCCCGGCTTCCGCCCCGGCAAGGCGCCGGCCCCCGTCCTCGAGAGCAGGATCGGCCGTGCCCCCGTGCTCGACGAGGTCGTCAACGAGGCCATCCCGGCCAAGTACATGGAGGCCGTGCAGACCGGTGACGTCCGCACGCTCGGTCAGCCCGAGTTCGAGGTCACCAAGCTCGAGGACAAGAACGTCCTGGAGTTCACCGCCGAGGTCGACGTCCGGCCCGAGATCACGATCCCGGACACCGGCGACCTCAGCGTGACGGTGTCCGACGTGGAGGTCACCGATGACGAGGTCGGTGAGGAGCTCGACAACCTGAGGGCCCGCTTCGGCACCCTGGCCGGCGTCGACCGGCCCGCCGCGAACGGTGACTTCACCTCGATCGACCTGTCCGCGACGGTCGACGGCCAGGAGGTCTCCGAGGCCTCGACGTCCGGCCTGTCGTACGAGATCGGCTCCGGTCAGCTCATCGACGGCATCGACGACGCGCTGATCGGCCTGTCCGAGGGCGAGTCGGCCACCTTCACCACGAAGCTCCTCGCGGGCGAGTACGCCGGCAAGGACGCCGAGGTCACGGTCACGCTCGGCAGCGTCAAGGAGCGTGAGCTGCCGGAGGCCGACGACGAGTTCGCGCAGCTGGCCAGCGAGTTCGACACGATCGACGAGCTGAAGGCCGATCTGCATGAGCGGCTCGCCCGGTCGAAGCGCATGCAGCAGGGTGTGGAGGCGCGCGACAAGGTGCTCGAGCAGCTCCTCGAGCGCGTCGACGTGCCGGTTCCGGAGAAGGTGCTGCAGGGCGAGATCGACAACGCCAAGCACGACGCGATTCACCCGTACGACCACGACGAGGAGGCCTACAAGAAGGCCCTCGAGGCTCAGGGCAGCGACCCCGAGGAGTGGGAGAACGAGGTTCGCACCGAGGCCGAGAAGTCGGTCCGCACGCAGTTGCTGCTCGACACGCTCGCCGACGAGAAGGACGTCCAGGTCGGCGACCAGGAGCTGAGCGAGCGGATCATCTACCAAGCCCAGCGCTTCGGCGTCAGCCCGGACGAGTACATCCAGCGCGCCCAGCAGTCGGGTCAGCTGGGCGCGATCTTCGCCGACGTCCGCCGGGGCAAGGCACTCGCCGCGGTCGTGCGCGGTGCGACGGTGACCGACGAGTCGGGTGAGGCGCTCGACCTGACCGAGCTGTTCGGTGAGGAGGAGGACGAGACTCCGGAGACCGTCGAGGGCGAGACGGTGGAGGCCGCATCCGAGGAGAACGAGGAGAACACCGAGGCGGCGTCGGAGGCTTCCGAGCAGTCCTCGGACAAGTGATTTCTCTTCATGCTCTGAGCGAACTCGGGCGGTGTCAGGACTTCTGCGCCGCCCGAGTTCGTTAGGGTCGGTTGCAAGATCTGAGACTTCGAAAAAAGGCAGGCAGACGTGACGCAGCACATGCCCGAGGGGCGCACCAGCACCGCGGGACTGAACCTGACCGACTCGGTGTACGAGCGGCTGCTCCAGGAACGCATCGTGGTGCTGGGCTCCGAGGTCAATGACGAGGTCGCCAACCGCATCACGGCGCAGCTGTTGCTGCTGTCGGCGGAGGACTCGCAGTCCGACATCCGCTTCTACATCAACTCGCCGGGTGGCTCGGTCACGGCCGGTTTCGCCATCTACGACACGATGCAGCTCATCGAGCCGGACGTGGCGACGTACGCGATGGGCATGGCGGCCTCCATGGGCCAGTTCCTCCTGTCGTCGGGTACGCCCGGCAAGCGCTACGCGCTGGAGCACGCGCGCATCCTGATGCACCAGCCGTCGGCGGGGGTCGGCGGTACGGCGTCGGACATCGCGATCCAGGCCGAGGTCTTCGGCAAGTGGAAGCAGGAGCTGGCGCGCATCACGGCCGACCAGACTGGCCAGACGGTCGACCAGATCCTGGCCGACGGTGACCGCGACCGCTGGTTCACCGCGCAGGAGGCCCTGGACTACGGCTTCGTCGACCAGGTGCTGACGCGTGAGAACCCCGCGCCGGGCTCGAACTCGAACTGACCGGGACCCGAGAAGGAGACCATCGATGAGCAACTTCCAGCTTCCTCAGTCCCGGTACGTGATGCCCTCCTACGTGGAGCGCACCAGCTACGGGATCAAGGAGTCGAACCCGTACAACAAGCTCTACGAAGAGCGCCAGATCATGCTGGGCGTGCAGGTGGACGACGCGTCGGCCAACGACGTGATGGCCCAGCTGCTCCACCTCGAGCACGAGGACCCGGACCGGGACATCATGATCTACATCAACTCGCCCGGTGGTTCGTTCACCGCGTTGATGGCGATCTACGACACGATGCAGTTCGTGCGTCCCGACATCGCCACGGTGTGCCTCGGCCAGGCCGCCTCGGCCGCGGCCGTGCTGCTGGCCGCGGGCACGAAGGGCAAGCGGTACGCGCTGCCGAACGCCCGCGTGCTGATCCACCAGCCCGCCACCGAGGGCACCTACGGCCAGGTGTCGGACCTGGAGATCCAGGCCGCCGAGATCCAGCGGATCCGCCGGCTCATGGAGTCCACGCTCGCCCAGCACACGGACAAGAGCGAGGAAGAGGTCCGCAGGGACGTCGAGCGTGACAAGATCCTGACGGCCGAGGACGCCAAGGAGTACGGGATCATCGACGAGGTGCTGCCGTACCGCAAGGGCGCAGGCTCGAACTGATCGACCGGCCGCCGGGCGGGAGCGTGTCGTCACCCGACAGGTTCCCGCCCGGCGGGCTATGGTGTCGGGAAGGCCGTCGACACGGGCGGCGGACTCCCATCGGTACCGCCCGGCGGGTACCGTCAAGAGACAGCGTCGAGAGACAGCGCGTGGCGCCTGTTCACAGTGTCCACCAGGCGGCACCGAGAACGAGTCAGGTGCACCTGACGCACCGGAGGGGACGAGGTCAGCGGCCATGGCACGCATCGGCGAGGGCGGAGACCTGCTCAAGTGCTCGTTCTGTGGGAAGAGCCAAAAACAGGTGAAGAAGCTCATCGCCGGACCAGGCGTCTACATCTGCGATGAGTGCATCGATCTCTGCAACGAGATCATCGAGGAGGAACTGGCCGAGGCCGGCGACGTCAAGCTCGACGAGCTGCCGAAGCCCACGGAGATCCACGACTTCCTCGAGCAGTACATCATCGGCCAGGACGAGGCGAAGCGCTCGCTGGCCGTCGCGGTGTACAACCACTACAAGCGCATCCAGTCGCAGGGTTCGGCGGGTCCGAAGGATTCGAAGGACGAGCCGGTCGAGCTCGCCAAGTCGAACATCCTGATGCTCGGCCCGACGGGCTGCGGCAAGACCTACCTCGCGCAGACGCTCGCGAAGATGCTCAACGTCCCGTTCGCGATCGCCGACGCCACGGCGCTCACCGAGGCGGGCTACGTCGGCGAGGACGTCGAGAACATTCTCCTGAAGTTGATCCAGGCCGCGGACTACGACGTCAAGCGTGCGGAGACGGGCATCATCTACATCGACGAGGTCGACAAGATCGCCCGCAAGTCGGAGAACCCGTCCATCACCCGGGATGTCTCGGGCGAGGGCGTGCAGCAGGCTCTGCTGAAGATCCTCGAGGGGACCACCGCCGCGGTGCCGCCGCAGGGTGGCCGTAAGCATCCGCACCAGGAGTTCATCCAGATCGACACGACGAACGTGCTGTTCATCGTGGCCGGTGCGTTCCAGGGCCTCGAGGCGATCGTCAACGAGCGGGTCGGCAAGCGCGGGCTCGGTTTCGGCGCGGAGATCCGCACGAAGCAGGAGATCGAGCAGAGCGACGTTTTCAGCGAGACGATGCCGGAAGACCTGATCAAGTTCGGGCTGATCCCCGAGTTCATCGGCCGGGTACCGGTCATGGCCAGCGTGACGAGCCTGGACAAGGCCGCGCTCGTGCAGATCCTCACGGAGCCGCGGAACGCGCTCACGAAGCAGTACACGAAGCTGTTCGAGCTGGACAACGTGGAGCTCGAGTTCACGGACACGGCGCTCGAGGCGATCGCGGACCAGGCGCTGCTGCGCGGCACCGGTGCGCGGGGACTGCGGGCGATCATGGAAGAGGTACTGCAGCCGGTCATGTACGACATCCCGAGCCGCGAGGACGTGGCGAAGGTCGTCATCACCGAGCAGACGGTCCGCGAGAACGTGAACCCGACGATCGTGTCGCGGCAGCCGTCTCGGCGCCGCGGTGGTGAGCGCGGGGAGAAGTCCGCCTGACCGGGCGGACGCCGCTGATGACGACGTCGCGGGACCTGCCGGTGTGGGAGGGGTCGACGTCGCAGCGGACGGCTGGGGACATGGTGAACGAATCCGACGACGTGGCGGCACGTCTGGTCGCGGCCCTGCGCCTGCGGCAGCCGCGGGTACAGCTGGTGATCGCGGGCTGCCTGGTCGTGTTCATGGTGGTGTGCGTGATCGCCACCATCACGAGGATGTCGTTGTGGCCGCTGCTGCCGCTGGTGTCGTTCGCCGGGGCGTCGGCCGCGGCCTGGCGGGTACGCACCGCCTCCGGAGACCGGCAGGCGTTCGCCTGGCTCCTGGTCGTGGGAGGTGGAGTGGCATTGGGCTTCTGGCTGCTCGGCATGATCAACCGGGTGTGGTGACGGGCCGGCGTACTCGTCGTTACGAGGTTTCGTGGACGCAGGTTGTGGCTAGCCTCTCCCGGTAGGGTGTGCCGACGCGAAGAGGACGTCACGCTGTGACAACGATGGGCGAGGTCGCCACCGGCGAGTTCTCGCACGAGGCTTTGCTCTACCGCGACGAGGCCGCCTACGTACAGGCGATCACGGCCTTCGCGGTGGACGGCGTCGCCAACGGCGAGCCCGTCGCGCTGGCGTTGCCGACCGACAAGCTCGCCACGGTGTCCCGCGAGCTCGGTGAGGCCGCCCGCGATGTGGAGCTCGTGGACATGAGTGCGGCCGGACGCAACCCCGGCGCGATCCTGAGTGGGGTGTTGCGCGGGTTCGCCGACAGTCACCGCGGCCGCGTGCGGGTGGTCGGCGAACCGATCTGGCCCGAGCGTTCCTCGGTCGAGTATGCCGCGGCGGTGGAGCACGAGGCGCTCATCAACGAGGCCTTCGCCGGAATGCCCGCGGTGATCCTCTGCCCCTACGACGCGACGCGGCTCGGCCGGGGCGTGCTGGACGACGCGGTGGCGACCCATCCGGACCTCGTCGACGAGACGGGGAGGCATCACAGCACCGCCTACGACCCGCACGCGGTGCTCGACGGCTGCAACCGGCCGCTGCCCGTGCCGTCCTCGGTGCCCGCGTTCCGGTTCGACCTGCACACTCTCGCCGAGGTACGGCGCTTCGCGATCGCGCACGCGGAATGCCTCGGTGCCCGGCGAGACAGGTTCGAGGACATCGCGCTCGTCGTCGGCGAACTGGCCGCGAACAGTGTGCAGCACGGCGGCGGCACCGGAACCCTGTGTGTGTGGCAGGAGGCCTCGACCGGTGCGGTCGTCTGCCAGGTCGACGACTCGGGCTGCCACACCGACCTGCTCGCGGGGCGGGTTCCGGTACCGCCGGACCGCATCGGTGGACGTGGCTTGTTGCTCGTGAACCGGCTTGCCGATCTCGTGCGCACCTATCGCGGCGCCGGCCACACCGCCACCCGGGTGTGGTTCGACAGGTAGTCGGTCAGGTCCGGGGCTCGGCGGGTACCGGCGTGTGCCTGCCGAGGAACGCGACGAGGCCGGGCATGGCGGAGGTGTAGAAGTCCCCGCTGTGGCCGCCGTCGCGGAACACCGCCACCTCCGGGTCGGTGCGCCGCACGAACCGCCGCGTCCCGACGACGAACGGGTCCGACGTGCCGCACCAGACTCCGAGCGACGTGCCGTCGAGTGTGTCCGGATGCCGCAGCGGGTCGAGCGCCGCCCATGCCTGCCGGTCGCGGAACGCTTCCCGCTCGCGCATCTCGTCCCAGTCGGTCAGCAGTGCCGGGGCGAGGACCCCGGTGGCGGCGAGCGGCGTGGCGCGTTCGCGTCGCCTGCGGGTGTAGACCAGCGCGCCGAAGCCGCCCATCGACGTCCCGGCGGCCGCGAACGGGTGTCCGGACACTCCGCCGAGTCCGCGGTCGGCCAGCCACACCGGCAGTTCCTCGAGCAGCATCGCCATCGGGTCGTCGCCGGGAGTGGATTCGTGCCAGTAGGCGTACGGGCCGCCGTCGACGGCCGCCAGGCCGAACGGTGGCACCCGGCCCGTCGCGACGGCCTGCGAGAGGTATCGGGCCATCCCGTTCGGCGATGCTCCACGTGCCGACCCGCCGCGCGCGTGGAGCATCGCCACCATCGGCAGCTCCTGCACGGGCCGCTCGGGCGGCAGGATCAGCACGAGGTCGACGTACTGCCCGCGGGCCCGCGAGAACAGCGACTCGGAACGGATGTCCGGGGCGGTCGTGGTGACCGACCGATGCGCCGCCGACGACCCCGTCAGCGCGGCGAGTCCCGCGGTGGCCAGGAGCGCGGCCCCGCCGACCACTGCGGACCGGCGATCAGTCCCCGGCAACCCGATCACCCCTGGTGTAGACGTTCATGCTGGCCCCCCGCAGGAACCCGACGAGTGTCATGCCCTGTTCGGCGGCCAGCTCCACGGCCAACGACGACGGTGCGGAGACGGCGGCCAGCATGGGAATACCCGCCATCGCCGCTTTCTGCACCAACTCGAACGAGGCGCGGCCGGAGACGAGCAGCCCACGGTCCGCCGCGGGGACGGCCCCGTCGAGCAGGGCCTTGCCCAGCACCTTGTCGACGGCGTTGTGCCTGCCGACGTCCTCACGCACGTCCAGCAGCGTCCCGTCGGCGGTGAACAGCGCCGCGGCGTGCAGCCCACCGGTGCTGGCGAACACCTTCTGCCGCTCCCGGAGCGCGTCGGGCAGCGTCGACAGGGTCTCGGCAGTGACGGGGAACGCGGCTTCGGCGGGGGAGAAGCGGGTGCTGAGCTTCACCGCGTCCAGCGCCGCCTTGCCGCACACGCCGCAGGACGACGTCGTGTAGAAGTTGCGTTCCACACCGGGGTCGGGCCCCGGTACGCCGGGGGCGAGCGCGACGTCCAGGACGTTGTAGGTGTTCCGGCCGTCGTCGTCCGTCCCGGCACAGTACCGGGCCGTCATGACGTCCTCGCGGCTGCCGACGACGCCTTCCGACAGCAGGAACCCGTGCGCGAGCTCGACGTCGTTCCCCGGTGTGCGCATCGTGACCGCGAGCGGGGTGCCCGCCACCCGCAACTCCAGGGGTTCCTCGGCGGCGAGGGCGTCCGGGCGGGTGCGTTCGCCGTTCGGCGTGAGCATGCGTACCGGCCTGCGTACCGTCACTCGGCCCATCAGTGCGTCCACTCCAGACGTGGTTCGGTGATTCGGGGGTGCGACGTCACGGGTAGTGGCCTACTGTGACGCGAGCACCGTGACTCCAGCGTAGGAGAGGTGAACGCATGGCCGTCGGTTTCCTCGCCCGTTCGCGGACCGTCGCGCCGCCGGACTGGAGCCGGTGGCTCGTCCCGCCCGCGGCCCTGGCCGTGCACCTGGCGATCGGGCAGGTCTACGCGTGGAGCGTGTTCAAGCCTCCGCTGGAGGGCTCCCTGGGGCTGAGCGGCACGCAGAGTGCCCTGCCGTTCCAGCTGGCCATCGTGATGCTCGGGCTCTCGGCGGCCTTCGGCGGGACGCTCGTCGAGCGCAACGGTCCCCGCTGGGCGATGTTCGTGTCCATGACGTGTTTCTCGTCGGGCTTCGTGATCTCGGCGCTCGGTGTGGCCACGGAACAGTTCTGGGTGGTCGTGCTCGGCTACGGTGTCGTCGGTGGTGTCGGCCTGGGTATCGGGTACATCTCGCCGGTGTCGACGCTGATCAAGTGGTTCCCCGACCGGCCGGGCATGGCCACCGGTATCGCGATCATGGGCTTCGGCGGCGGCGCGCTGATCGCCTCGCCGTGGTCGGCCCAGATGCTCGCGTGGTTCGGCACCGGCAGCGGCGGCATCGCGACGACGATGCTCGTGCACGGTGTCGTCTACTTCGGATTCATGGGTCTCGGGGTCGTGCTGGTGCGCGTACCCGCACCGGACTGGACCCCGCCGGGAACCCCGGTGCAGCAGGCCGGTGGCCGCACGGTCGCGGTGTCGGCCAACAACGCGCTGCGCACGCCCCAGTTCTGGCTGCTGTGGCTGGTGCTGTGCCTCAACGTGACGGCGGGTATCGGCATCCTCGAGAAGGCCTCGCCGATGATCACCGAGTTCTTCCGTCACACGGCGATGCCCGTGAGCGCCGCCGCGGCCGCCGGATTCGTCGGTGTGCTGTCGTTGACGAACATGCTCGGCCGGTTCGTGTGGTCGTCCACGTCGGACATTGTGGGCCGTAAGAACATCTACCGGCTGTACCTCGGCGTGGGTGCGCTGCTGTACCTGACGATCGCGCTGACGACGAACTCCTCGACGTTGCTGTTCGTGCTGTGCGCGGCACTCATCCTGTCGTTCTACGGCGGCGGGTTCGCCACCATCCCGGCCTACCTGAAGGACCTGTTCGGCACCTACGAGGTCGGCGCGATCCACGGCAGGCTGCTGACGGCGTGGTCGACGGCCGGGGTGCTGGGCCCGCTGATCGTCAACGCGATCGCCGACAGTCAGGAGGCGGCGGGCAAACAGGGACCGGACCTGTACTTCACGTCGTTGCTGATCATGATGGGTCTGCTGATCGTCGGGTTCGTCGCGAACGAGTTCGTCCGGCCCGTGCATCCACGATTCCACGAGCCCGGTACGGGTGACAGCGACGATTCCGAGGCCGGCGACCCCGCGAGGGACCGACGATGACCCGGACTGCAGAGGCGTGGGCCGACGCGGCGGAGAGGTGAACCGGATGGCAGAGGGTGCGAACGGAGCGACGGAGGGGGCCGGCGGGACGGCACGGCGTCGTCGAGGCCTGCTGGTCCTGGCGTGGCTGTGGGTCGGACTGCCGTTCGCCTACGGAGCGTTCGAACTGGCGCGGAAGATGGTGCAGCTCTTCGGCGGCTGATCGGCTGTGCTCGGCCGTCGGGACGAGTGCGGCGGCCGGGTGGTTTTACGTACGCGTTACTCCGGGAGTCTTGCGGCGGTCGTTAGCCGTGCGAAAGGGTGGGCGGCCGACCCCCGACAGGGGGACAGCTGCCGACCGGAGGTTCTCGTGGCCGTATCCCGATCCGTCCGCCGCGGACTCGCCGCCCTCGCCGTCCTCGTGACGGTGCCCGCGCTGACGACGCCCGCGGGGGCGCAGGAGCCGACGCCGCCGGGCGGGACCGGCGACGCGGCGTACCGCGACGCGGGCCTGCCGGGGCGGAGCGGGGACGTGTCCGCATCCGGACGGCTCGCGGCGGCGGGGGAGAACCGGCCGGTCGGGCAGCAGGCGGGCTACCCGCGGCAGACCGACCTGCGGGAGTTCCCGGAGAACCCCGACGACAAGGCGATCAAACTCGGACTGACGCCGTACCACGACATCGCGCCGCAGCTGAACGAGCTGCAGCAGCGCAGCGACCGTGTCTCGGCGGAGGTCGTCGGGCAGAGCACGCAGGGCCGGGACCTGTACCTGGTGACCCTCACCGCCCCGGAATCGCCCGCGGAGGCGGCACGACAGGCGCGCTGGCGCGAGCTGATCGAGGACGACCCGACGGCGGCGGCCGAGAACGAGCGGTTGGCGCGGGAGTACAAGGCGCCGGTGTGGATCAACGCCAACATCCACGGTGACGAATGGGAGGGCACCGACGGTGCGCTCGACGTCATCGACCGGCTCGCCACCAGTGACGACCCGGCCGACGCCGCGCTGCTCGAGTCCACCCGGATCTACCTGACCGTCACGAACAACCCCGACGGGCGCGTCGCCGGTACGCGCGCGAACGCCGCGGGTTTCGACGTCAACCGTGACCACCTCACCTCGACCCAGCCGGAGTCGCGGGCGGTGCGGGACGTGCTGATCGAGACGCAGCCGCTGGTGATGATCGACGAGCACGGCTACACGGGTACGACACTCATCGAGCCGGGGACGCCGCCGCACGGCAGGGACTACGAGTACGACCTCTACATCAAGCACGCCTACGAGAACGCCCTCGGCATGGAACGCGCCATCGGGAAGCTGGGCTACGACGAGACCGCGCGGGCGGACATCCCGTTCCGCGACTTCGAGCCGGGCGAGTGGGACGACTGGCCGCCGATCTTCACGCCGATGTACTCGATCTACCACGGCGCGGTGGGCCACACCGTCGAGGTGCCGCTCCGGGTGAACCGCGAGGAGTACGAGCAGCTGCCCGTGGAGGAGCTGCAACGACGGTCGCGCATCAACCGCGACGTGGCCGCCGCGACGATCACCTCGGCCGTCGAGTACGCCGAGGAACACCGCGGCGAGCTGCTCGCCGACCAGATCGAGACGTTCCGCCGCGGCTGGGCCGGTGAGCCGCAGCGCGACATCCCCGACGAATACGTCCCCGGGTTCGGCGAGGAGGACCGCTACTCCGTCGAGTTCCCGCGGGCCTACGTGATCCCGGCGGGCGACGGCCAGCGGTCGGCACCCGCCGCGGCCCGGCTCGTCGACCATCTCGTCGCGCACGACGTGCGGGTGTCGCGGGCGGAGCACACGTTCCACCTCGGCGGGGAGAAGTACCGGAAGGGCTCGTACGTCGTCGACATGCACCAGCCCAAGCGCGGCCTCGCCAACGCCATGTTGTCGGCGGGTCAGGACATCTCGGGGGACGTCCCGCGGATGTACGACATCTCGGGCTGGAGTCTCGGACTGCTGTGGGGCGCGACGGTCGACGTCGCCACCGACGAGGCGCCCGCGGTGCGCACGACGCCGGTCGCGGCGGCCGGGCCGACGGGGTCGCTCCCGCCGTCGCCGAACGCCGACCTGGCGCTGACCCTCACCGATGGTGCCGACGTGCAGGCCGCGACGTACCTGCTCGACCGCGGGGTCGAGGTGACGCGCGACGAGGACGGCACGCTCGTAGTCCCGGCGTCGGCGCGCAGCGAGGCGGCGACCGCGGCCGACCGGTTCGGCGTGACCTTCACCCGGGCGGGCAAGGACTCGTCCGGGACACCGGTGGCGGCTCCGGTGATCGCCGCCGCGGCGTCCGCCGACGAGCTCGCCGTGCTGCGTGGGCTCGGCTTCGACGTTCGCCCGGTGTCGACGGCGGTGCTCAACGACGGCTTCGACTTCGACGGGGTGAGCGCGCTGGTGGTCTCCACGGGGCTCGACCACGACGCGTTGACCGCGGACGCGAAGCGCAGGGTACGGGCGTTCCTCGACGAGGGCGGCGGTGTCGTGGCCCGCGGTGCGGGCGGTGCGGCGTTCAACGAGGCGGCCGGCCTGCTGCCGGTCACCGCGGTCGAAGGGCGGGGCGATGCCAACGGCGTCGTGTCCGTGACCGACGGTGAGGGCGACGTGCTCGACCGTGCGCCCGGGCATTCGTTCGTCTACGCGCCGCTGTGGTTCACCGGCCTCGGCGAGTCCGTGACCGCCGAGCAGCGCTACGCCAGGGACCCGCTCGTCTCGGGGCACTGGCGTGCGGGCGAGAACGCGGGTGGTCCCGCCGAGGCCGCGGGCGAGGCCTCCGTCGTCTCCGGCGTCACGGACGGCGGTACGCGGGCGGTGCTGTTCGGTACCGAGCCGATGTTCCGCGACCATCCGAAGGGGCTGTACGCCCAGGTCGCCGACGCGGTGTTCTGGGCGTCCTGACGGCGGGGTGCCTCGGGCCGCGGACGCCGCCGACGTGAGCGGGGCGCCTCGCGGCGAATCGGTGGTGAGCGCCTACCACCGGGGCTAGGCTGCGGGCATGCTCATCGCTGAGGACCTGCTGCTGTTGGCGTTCGACGACACGGAGGGCAAACCCGTCTCGGGGATCGAGAACCTCGACGAGGCCGTGGCCGGGGCGCTCCTGCTCGAGCTGACGCTGCTCGGCAAGGTGGACATCACCGGCGAGGCCGACGAGGGCAAGCCCGGTCGCATCGTGTTGCGCGACCCCACCCCGGTGGGTGATGCGGAACTGGACGGCGCACTGACGGCACTGGCCGACAAGGAGGGTGCCAAGCCGAAGGACGCCGTCGCCAGGCTCGCCCAGCACAACCCGGTCGACCGGCTGCTGTCCGGCCTCGCCGACCGCGGCGTGTTGCGGCGGGAGAGCAGGAAGGTGCTCAGACTGTTCCCCGTCACCCGCTGGCCTGCGGCCGACGGCCGGCACGAGGAGCAGCTCCGCGCCGAGTTGCACCGGGTGCTGGTGGAGGGCGGGGAGCCCGACGACCGCACCGCCGCGGTGATCGCACTGCTCGTCGCCACGAAATCGGTCGGGCATGCGTTCCCGACCGACGACGCCAAGGCGACGAGGAAACGGGCCGAGGAGGTCGCCGAGGGCAACTGGGGCAGCGACGCAGTGCGGAAGGCGATCGACGAGGTGACGGCGGCCGTGATGGTCGTGGTGATGGCGGCGGCCGTGGTCACCACCTCGTAGGCGGGCCGCGAGCGGGTACGCCGGTGACGAACCGGCGCGAGGGGGTTCGTAGACTTACCGGCTGTGACGGAGAACGCGAACCAGCAGCACACGGACCTTCCCACCGCATGGAACCCGGCCGACGAAGAGGCCGCCCTGTACCAGCGCTGGGTAGACGCGGGCTACTTCACGGCCGACGCGTCGTCGGACAAGCCGCCGTTCTCCATCGTACTGCCGCCGCCGAACGTCACCGGCACGCTGCACATGGGCCACGCCCTGAACCACACCCTCATGGACGCGATGAGCAGGCGCCGCCGCATGCAGGGCTACGAGGTGCTGTGGCTGCCGGGCATGGACCACGCGGGCATCGCCACGCAGAACGTCGTCGAGCGGGAACTCGCGAAGGAAGGCACGTCCCGCCACGACCTCGGCCGGGAGAAGTTCGTCGAGCGTGTCTGGGAGTGGAAGAACGAGTACGGGGGCAAGATCCTCGGCCAGATGAAGCGGCTCGGCGAGAGCATCGACTGGTCCCGCGAGCGCTTCACGATGGACGAGGGGCTCTCCCGCGCCGTGCAGACCATGTTCAAGCGCCTCTACGACGAGGGGCTGATCTACCAGGCCGAGCGCATCATCAACTGGTGCCCGCGGTGCATGACGGCGCTGTCGGACATCGAGGTCGACCACTCCGACGACGACGGCGAGCTCGTGTCGATCCGCTACGGCGAGGGTGACGCGTCGGTCGTCGTCGCCACGACGCGTGCGGAGACGATGCTCGGCGACACGGCCGTCGCGGTGCACCCCGACGACGAGCGGTACCGGCACCTCGTCGGCACCGAGGTCGAGCTGCCGCTCACCGGACGGCGTATCCCGATCGTGGCCGATGAGCACGTCGACCCCGAGTTCGGCACCGGCGCGGTGAAGGTGACCCCCGCGCACGACCCGAACGACTTCGAGATCGGCAGGCGGCACGACCTGCCCATGCCGTCGATCATGGACGAGCGGGCCGTGATCACCGCGTCGGGTCCGTTCGAGGGCATGGACCGGTTCGAGGCGCGTCCCGCGATCGTCGCGGCCTTGCGGGAGGACGGCCGGATCGTCGCGGAGAAGCGGCCGTACGTGCACGCCGTCGGGCACTGTTCGCGCTGCGACACGGTCGTCGAGCCGCGGCTGTCGCTGCAGTGGTGGGTCAAGGTCGGCCCGCTCGCCCAGGCCGCGGGGGACGCCGTGCGCGACGGCCGGGTGCAGATCCATCCGCCGGAGTTGGCGAAGCGCTACTTCGACTGGGTCGACAACATGCACGACTGGACGATCTCCCGCCAACTGTGGTGGGGGCACCGGATCCCGGTCTGGTACGGCCCGAACGGCGAGAAGGTCTGCGTCGGCCCGGACGAACAACCGCCGTCGGGCGAGGGGTGGCATCAGGACTCCGACGTCCTCGACACGTGGTTCTCGTCGGGCCTGTGGCCGTTCTCCACGATGGGCTGGCCGGACGACACCGCCGACCTGGCGAAGTTCTATCCGACGACGGTGCTGTCCACCGGCTACGACATCCTGTTCTTCTGGGTCGTGCGGATGATGATGTTCGGCCTGCACGGGATGGGGCACCGCGGCGCCGAGCAGTCCGTGCCGTTCCAGCACATCTACCTGCACGGGCTGATCCGCGACCAGCACGGCAAGAAGATGTCGAAGTCGAAGGGCAACGTGCTCGACCCGATCGACTGGATGGACAACTACGGCGCCGACGCCACGCGGTTCACGCTCGCCCGCGGTGCCAACCCGGGCACGGACCTGGCCCTGGCCGAGGACTGGGCGGCCGGGTCGCGCAACTTCTGCACCAAGCTGTGGAATGCGGCGCGGTTCGCGATCATGAACGGTGCGACCACCGCACGTCCGCTTCCCGCGGTCGAGGACATGACCGAGGCGGACCGGTGGATCCTGGGCCGCCTGTCCACCGTTCTGTCCGAAGTGGATGAACTACTCGAGGAGTTCCAGTTCGCCAAGGCCACGAACACGCTGTACCACTTCACGTGGGGCGAGCTGTGCGACTGGTACATCGAGCTGGCCAAGGTGCAGCTGTCCGGGGACAAGGCCGACGACACCCGCGCCGTCCTCGGGCACGCCCTGGACACGGTGCTGCGGCTGCTGCACCCGTTCGTCCCGTTCGTGACCGAACGGCTGTGGACGACGCTCACCGGCAGTGGGCGTGCCCCCACCAATGAGGGCGTAGCCGGTGGGGGAGCGTCGTTGGTGGTGGCCGACTGGCCGAAGGGCGAGTCGCTGCCCGTCGCCGACCCGGCTGCCGAGGGCCGCATCGACGACGTGCAGAAGCTCGTCACGGAGGTGCGCCGGTTCCGCTCCGATCAGGGCCTCAAGCCGGGGCAGAAGGTGGCGACCCGGCTGTCCGGCCCCGGTTTCGACGCGGTCGCGGCGCACGAGGAGGCCGTCCGTTCGCTGGCGAAGCTGACCGAGCCGGGCGACGACTTCACGGCCACGGCGTCGCTCGAGGTCGCGCTGGCCGACGGCACAGCGGTGGTCGAGGTCGACACCTCGGGCACGATCGACGTCGCGGCGGAGCGCAAGCGGCTCGAGAAGGACCTGGCGGCGGCGGAGAAGGAGCTCAAGCAGACCGAGGGCAAACTCGGCAACCAGGCGTTCCTCGACAAGGCGCCGGCCGACGTGGTCGACAAGATCCGCGTGCGACGTGACACGGCCGCAGGCGACATCGAACGCATCACCGCCCGGTTGGAATCACTCCCGGAATCCTGACCGCAGGTGCCGTTCCCGCCGTGGCCCGCGACTCCGCGTCGAGTGGAGGAGCGGGCCACGCCCGTGTCGGCGGCGAGGCGGCCCGGCGTGGTCGCCGCGTCAGCGTGTTGGTGCAGGTGCCGCGTCGAGGGTGCGGCGGAGCTGGGTGGCGACGCCGTACATCCCGGCGGCGTTCGGGTGATACGACATGGCGACCAGGGGATTGGTGTCCTTGCCCTGGATCCACGCCTGCAGGCCGGCGCACGCGTCGTGACCGTAGGACGCCGGATACATGTCCACAAAGGATGCACCGTGGTGCTCGGCCGCCGTGCGGAGCGCGTCGTTGAGCGACGATTCGATGTCGTCGGCCCAGGCGAGGTCTCCGTCGGCGAACGGCAGGACGTCCGGGCAGGTGACTCCCGTGCCGGGTGCGGGCGTGATGCGGGGATATCCGACGACAAGGACCGTGGCCTGCGGTGAACGGACCGCGATCTCGTCGAGCACCGCTCCGGCGCGCTGCCCGGTGCGGGCGACCGCTTCGGCGAGGGTGTCGGTGCCGTCGTCCGTGAAGTGATCCCGGCAGGGGCTGCCGGACGGATCCTCGGCGCGCAGCCCGGGACAGGTGCCGATGATGCTGCCGAAGACGTTCTCGTCGTTGCCGCCGATGCCGAGCGTGACGAGGTCCGTGCCGGGTCGTAGGGCGTCGAGCTGGGGCGGGTTGGTGCCGAGCGGGGTGCGTTGGGGCTCGGTCATGTGGTCGGTGGTCGCGCCGCCGCAGCTGACGTCGCGGAACGAGCCGATACGGAGCTGGGCGGCGAGCATCGTCGGGTAGTTCGCCGTGGAGCGGGCGCAGCCGAGCGGTGCGGTGGGCTTGGGCAGCGGGATCAGCGGTCCCGAGGTGTACGAGTCGCCGAGCGCGACGTAGCGGTCGAACCGCGGTGGTCCGGATGCCGCCGCCGACGGGGCGACCGCGAGCGCCGACGCGAGGCACAGCAGCAGTGCGCCGAACGTCGCCGCCAGTCGTCTCGTCCGGCGCGTGGCCGACGGGACGGGCGGTGCGGTGTGGCCGCGCCGCGGTGGTGTGTGGAACTCGGTGTGGTCGGTGTGGTCGGCCCGCGATGTCCGCATGCGTCCCCGATCGCCGTCGGACAGGTCTGTTATGTCCTATCCGTTCGCGAACGGCGGTGGCCAGACGGCGAACGTGTAGACGTGATCGCCCGACCCGAGGACGCGGCGATCACCACCTGTGATCGCCGGAGCGGGCAATGCTCCGTCACGCCTGGTCGGGGCCGTCACACTGCGTGGCCGTCGATCCCCATTCGGGTGTGGTGAGCCCGTGTCCGCCTGCGTAGGCGGCGACGTCCGGTTGCCGCCACCCCTCCAGTAGCGCGGAGTCGACGCGGTACACCTCGACGCCGATCGGGTGGCACACATCGATCGGGTCACGGGCGTTCGGACCCCACAGCGGTACGGACAGGTCACCGCCGGGACACGTCGAGAGCGCGCACAGCAGGTCCTGTTCGGCGAAGAACTCGAAGTGGTCGCCGGGACGGGCGGGGCAGGCCTTCATGACGTAACGGTCGTCGGCGGTCAACCTGGTGCACTGGAACACGTTGAGCACGTCGTGGACGTCGAACTCGGTCAGCCCGTACGGCGCGACGGCGCGGACGCGGTTCGAATGACAGTGGTAGTCGAAGTCCTCGCCGGTGAGCATGCGGTTGACGTACGGATCGCAGCGGGTGCCGAGCAGGTCGTGCACCCGGCCGCCGTCGGAGTCGGGCCCGCGGTCGCCGAGCGTGTCGGACGTGACGGTCAGTAGCGGCCGCAGGTAGGGCAGCATCGACCACAATCGGTCGAACGTCGAGACGTGCGCCCGTTGCAGCTGCCGGGGCCGTCACCGCGCGGTCGTCAGGGTATGGGTTCGGTGTCCGCCCGGCGTTCGTCGGCGGCCGCGTCGGCGCGGATGGCCCGGATCGACGCGGGTACCACCTCCCTGGCCCGCTCGGCCACGGTACGGATGCGGCCGGTGAGCCGCCCCGTGTTGAGCCACGACAGCACCACCGGAAGCGCGGGCACCTCGTCGGCGATCGGGCGGGCCACGGCCCGGCCACCGTCGTAGGTCACCGACCCGGCCGAGACCTGGTTGAGGATCGCGAACCCGTGGCCACGGGCGACCAACGCTCGTACCGCCTCGTAGTTCGTCGTGCGATAGCGGACGTCGGGTTGGATGCCGCTGTCGCGCAACAGCCGGATGAAGTAGTCGCGGCTGCCGGGCAGGTCCAGCAGCACCATCGGTTCGTTCGCGAGGTCACGCAGCGACACCCGGGGCTGCCGCGCCAGCCGGTGCGTGGGCGGCAACAGCACGTACGGCGGTGCGTCGGCCACGACCTCGTGGTCGATGTCCTCCGACAGCAGCAGGTCGTAACCGATCGCGAGATCCACCGAGCCGTCGCACAGTGCCGCTCCGACGCCGCTCGGCTCGGACTCCGTGACGACCACATCGAGATCCGGGTAGCGGCCGCGCAGGTCGGTCAACAGGGAGGGCAGGACGAACGGCATGAGCGTCACCATCATGGCGAGGCGCACGGTGCCGCGGACGGTGTCCCGGTCCCCCTGGGCGGCGGTGAGGACCTCGCCGAGGTGGTCGAGGACCGATCGCGCGTCCCGGAGGAAGTCGCGTCCGGCAGGGGTCAGGACGAGCCCCTTCGAATGCTTGCGAATGAACAACTGCGCGCCGAGTTGACGTTCCAGCGCGGCGACTGCCGACGAGACCGCCGACTGCGCGACGTGGAGGTGCAGCGATGCCTCCGTCATGCTCAGTCGGCTCGCGGCCTCGACGAAGTAGCGCAGCTGGGTGAAGGTCACCGAGTGCGCGGGTGCGGACCCAATGGTTCCACCGGAGTCGGGTACCGGTGTGAGGTCCGCGGAGGTCATGCCGGCTCCTGCGCCAGTTCGCCGGCACGTACCCGGCGGAGCAGGTCCGACACGGCGTCGACGATCGTGCCGGCCTCGGTGCGCAGCGCGGCGAGGTCGCTGTCGTACGCCGTGAGGTCGCCGAGTTTGTCCCCCAGGAAGTCCGCGGGCGCGGCGAGCCGCGCCGCCAGCCACGTCTCCGGGTCGGCCGACAGCTCCGAGTCGAAGACGCGATCACCGGGTTCGTTGTCGGCCATGTCCGGGTGATAGTGCACGCGGTCGCGGCTTCCGGGACCCGCGGCGACCGATTCCAGTATGTCGACGCGCCACACGGCCGTGTCGAGCACGATCCTGCTCGACGAATACACGGAACCGGTCTGCGGCTGCGGATCCAGGAGCCGCAGTTCGACGCGGACACCGCGCTCCGCGCCCTCCTGACCCGGGTAGGGGTCGGGGTCGACGAAGTGGATGTCCTCGGCGAGTACGGCGAGCTTGTCGAAGCAGAACGTGCGCATCATGGTGAACCTCCTGGGGGTGTGCGTGCCGGGTCTTCGGGAGGTGACGGTGCCTGGGACGTCCGACCTCGTGCCAGTAGCGCGACGAGGTCGAACACGACGGTGGCGGCGGTGAGCGAGGTGATCTCGGCGTGGTCGTAGGCGGGTGCGACCTCGACGACGTCGGCCCCGACGAGGTTCAGGCCGGTGAGCGACCGCAGCAGGGCGAGCAGTTCGCGGCTCTGTAACCCGCCGACCTCGGGTGTTCCTGTTCCGGGTGCGAACGCCGGGTCGAGCACGTCGATGTCGATCGACAGGTACACCGGCGCATCGCCGACGCGGTCGCGGATCTTCCGCGCGGCCGCCTCCACGCCGATGACGTCGAGTTCGGCAGCCCGGATGGTGCGGAACCCGAACGACTCGTCCGCGCGCAGGTCGGACATGTCGTAGATCGGCCCGCGAATGCCCGCGTGCAGGCACTTCTCCTCGAGCAGCAGGCCCTCCTCGAACGCCCGCCGGAACGGGGTGCCGTGGGTGTGCGGCGCACCGAAATAGGTGTCCCACGTGTCGAGATGGGCGTCGAAGTGCACCAGCGCCACGGGACCGTGCCTGCGGGCGACCGACCGCAGCAGCGGGAGCGCGACGGTGTGGTCTCCCCCGATCGTGACGAGCGCTCGCCCGTCACCGGAGACCGCGTCGGCGTGCCTGCCGATCTCGCCGAGTGCCGCGTCGATGGAGAACGGGTTCGCCGCTACGTCCCCGGCGTCGACGACCTGAGTGGTTCGAAAGGGGGCCACGTCCAGTTCGACGTGGTAGGCGGGCCGCAGATGCCGTGATGCCTGGCGGACCGCCATGGGCCCGAAACGCGCTCCGGGCCGGTACGACGTGCCGCCGTCGAACGGAACTCCCAGGACGGCGACGTCGTAGTCGGGTACCGCATCGATCGTGGGCAGGCGGGCGAACGTGGCCGCCCCGGCGAACCGCGGCACCTCGGTGCCGCTCACCGGCTGTACGGGATCGGTTGTCACGAGCGCACCTCCTCGGCCGCCGGACCGGTGTGGTCGACCTGCTGCAGGAAGCGCGCCACCCGCGGGGTGGCGCCCGTTCCGAGCACCTCGTCCGGCGGTCCCTGGGCGACGACACGGCCGTCCTCCATGAACACGACCCAGTCGGCCACGTCCCGGGCAAGGCGCATTTCGTGGGTCACGACGACCATCGTGCGGCCCTCGTCGGCCAGGTCGGCGATCGTGCCGAGCACCTCGCCCACGAGTTCCGGGTCGAGCGCCGAGGTGGGCTCGTCGAACAGCAGCACCTTAGGGTTCATCGCGATGGCCCGCGCGATCGCGACACGCTGCTGCTGCCCGCCCGACAGCTGGTGGGGGTACTTGTCGGCGTGCTCGCGCAGTCCGACCCGCTCGAGCAGGTCCAGCGCGCCGGCACGGTCGACGGCGTCGGGCAGCCGCAACGCCGTCGGTGCCAGGAGCACGTTCTCGACGGCGGTCCGGTGGGGGAACAGGTTGAACCGTTGGAACACCATCCCCACCTCGCGCCGTTGCCGCGACACCTCGGCGTCCGGCAGCTCACGCGGGGTGCCGTCGTCGTCGAGCTTGTAGCCCATGAGGGCGCCGTTGATCTCCACCCGGCCCGCATCGACGGACTCCAGGTGGTTGAGTGTCCGCAGCAGCGTCGTCTTGCCCGACCCCGACGGTCCGATGACGACCACGACCTCGCCTTCGTGCACGTCGAGATCCACATCGGACAGCACGGTGTTGTCGCCGAACGACTTGTCGACATCCTCGACCCGCACGACGGGGCTGCCGGTGTGCTCCCGGCGCGGCCGCGCCACGCGCACCGGGCGGTCGGTGCGGTCGGTGGCCGCGACGGCGGCGGTCTTCCGCCGCGTGACGTCGAGCCGATTCTCGATGAGCCTGCGCACGACGTCGAAGAAGCTCACGATGAGCACGTAGTAGAAGGCCACGATCAGCATCGTCTCGAGCACTTTGAAGTTGTCGGTGTACAGCCGCTGGCCGACGAGCAGGATTTCCGTCAGCGAGATGGTCGACACCAGCGAGGAGAGCTTGATGATCGTCGTCAGCTCGTTGCCCAGCGACGGGATCGCCACCCGGAACGCCTGCGGCAGCACGACGAGTCGCTGTGCGGTCAGGTACCGCAGCCCCAGCGCCTGCGCGGCCTCCCGCTGGTCGGGCCGCACCGACAGCAGTCCGCCCCGGTGGATCTCCGCCATGTAGGCGCCTTCGCTGAGCACCAGCGAGATCAGGCCGACGACGAAGGCCGAGCTGAGCACGTCGGCCAACCCGGGGAACATCTGCGGCAGGTTGTAGACGAACACCAACAGCACGAGGAGCGGAAGGCTGCGGAACAGCCAGACGTATCCCGCTGCGAGCCAGCGCACCGGTGCGACCCGGGACTCCTTCATGAAGGCGGCGACGATGCCGACGACGTTGCCGAGTAGCCACGACGACAGGCTCAGTGCCACGACGACGAGACACGCGGTCCAGAAGTCACCGAACGACAGCAGGCTCAGCGCGTAGTTCCAGTCGAAACTCATGCGGGCGCCTCAGCTGTTCTTCGACTCTTCGAGTACCTGGTCGTCGACCGGTTCGAGGTTGTAGGACTCGAGCAGCCGGTCATAGGTCCCGTCCTCCTTCATGTCCGCGATGGCCTGCTCGATGGACGAGCGCAGCTCGTCGTTGCCCTTGTTGACGGCCAGGCCCACCGCCGTCGGCCAGAGCAACTCGTCGTTGAGGAGTTTCAACTCACCGTCGGAGCTCTCGACGACCTCGGCGGCCACCGCGGCGTCGGTGACCGTGGCCTGGACCTGGCCCGCCTGCATCGCCGACGTGGCCTCGGGGTCGGTCGGGTACTCGCGGGCGTCGACGGTGCTCTCGCCCGCGTCCTCGCACAGCGCCGGGATCTTCTCCGCGGCGGCGTCGTGGTGCACGCTGCCGGTCAGGGCGCCCACCTTTTCTCCGCACAGGTCGGTGATCTCGCCGGCATCGGAATCGCCGGGGACGATGATCGACGAGCCGGTCTGGAAGTAGGGCACCATGTCCACCTGCTCGAGGCGCTCGGCGGAGAAGTAGAGCGCCGACGCCACCATGTCGTAGCGGTTCCCCTTGAGCCCCTGGATGATCTGCGCGAACCGCACGTCCTGGTAGTCCGGGGTCCTGTCCATCTTCTCGGCCATCGCATCCACGAACTCGACGTCGAATCCCGCAGGCTGGCCGTTCTCCCGCTTGTCGTACGGCGGGTAGGTCAGGTCGATGCCGACGGACAGTTCGTCACCCGAGCCCGCGTCGGATCCGCTGCAGGCGGCGGTGGCCAGGAGAAGTGCCCCTGCGGAGAGGGCGGCGAGTCTGCGGCCCCGGCGGGAGCCTCGGCGGGGAACGGGGGATGCGGGGGAGTGGGTCATCGCGGTTTCCCTTCGTGCGAGCCGACGTTCGACGTCGTCCGGGTGAGCGGAGCGGGGGAAGATGCGTCCGAGGTTATGCGCGCATCGAAGGCATGAATAAGCGTCGAACATCGATGGACTGCATCGCCCGAGCTGATGAAACACCGGCGAAATGTGCTGTGTGCGCCGTCGTATCGTGTGCGTGTCCCGACGGTGGTCCGACCGACGGTCGTGCGACGGCGGTGTTGCGCCGGTATTGCGGTGTCGAATTCATCTCATTCGGTGATGTCAACGATCGGAACTCCGTGTTTTACAGATTCGCGGCAGCCGCCGAATGCTGGTGGTCGTACCGGCCCGTCACGGCAACAGGCCGAGCCCACTTGCGAGGAGAACGTCAGCATGATCCGTACCGGTGAGGAGTACCGCGATTCCATTCGCGACGGCCGCGAGGTCTGGATGGGCAACGAGCGTGTGCGGGACGTGACGACGCATCCGGCGTTCAAGCCGATCGTCGACGTCCGTGCCCACATCTACGACATGGCCCACGACCCCGGGACGCGCGATGTGATGACCTACCGCGACCCCGCTGACGGCGAGACCAACTGCATCGCCAACCGGCTGCCGCGCACCCAGCAGGACTGGTGGGACAAACGTGCCGCGACCGACCTGGTGATGGACCATGCGCGTGGCGTCGTGACCCGGGTCGGCGACGAGACGATCGGCGAGATGTGGTCGCTCTACGACGGCCAGGACGTGCTCAACGAGGTGGATCCGCGGTTCGCCGAGAACATCCGCAATCATGTGCACCGGGCCGTGACCGCGGACCCGTTCCACGTGTCGGCCAACACGGATCCGAAGGGTGACCGTTCCCGCGCACCGCAGGATCAGGACCCCGACATGCTGTTGCACATCGTCCGGGAGACCGACAACGGCATCGTCGTGCGCGGAGCGAAGTACGAGACGGCGGCCGCGTACTCCAATCAGGCGTTCACGAAACCCACGATCGCCAACTGGGGAAACGACGAGATGTCCGACTACGCCGTCGGATTCATTCTCGACATGGGATCGCCGGGCCTGAAGTTCATCTGCCGCGACGGCTTCGCCGGCCGGGTACCGGAGGCCGACTATCCGCTGTCGAACCGGGTGGACGAGGTCGAGTCCATGGTGGTCTTCGACGACGTCGAGATCCCGTGGGAGAACGTGCTGTTCTACCGGCACACCCGCGCAGCGACGTACATCCGGTCCACATTGCACCGCTACAGCGCCTTCGCCTACGTACAGCGGACGTTGCGGTTCGCCGACCTGATGATCGGCGCCGCGTTGTGGAACGCCAAGCAGACCGGACTCGACAAACAGCAGGCGGTGCAGGAGAAGCTGGCGACACTGGCGACGTATCGCGAGACGATCAGCGCCCACCTCACGGCGTCGATCGTCGTGGCCGAGCCCAGCCCCGGCGGCCTGCTGATGCCGAACCAGTCCCTGCTCTACACGGGTCGGGTCGCCGCCCTCACCCCGTTGGCGGAGATGATGCACCTGGCGCGTGAGCTGTGCGGTGGGCAGATCTGCATCACGCCCGACGCTGCCGCGTTCGACAACCCGGCCACCGCGGGATGGCTCGACAAGTTCTACTCGATCAACGAGAACTGGGTCGCCGACGATCGACGCAAACTCCTCGCCATGGCACGCGATCTGCTCAACAGCGACTACGCCGGTCATCGGCTGACGTTCCAGTTGTTCGCCCAGGCGCCGCCGTTCGCGCATCTCGCGGCGGTCTACCACAACTTCGACTACGCGGGACCGCTCGACCTCGTCCGGGACGTGGCGGGCCTGTCGGACAAGGTCCTCGGGGAGAGGGGTGCGGCGGCATGAGCGAGCCACACTTCCGCCCCACGCACACTCGGATCCGGACGTTCAACACCGCCGACACGTATCCCGAGCAGAACCTCGACAACGACCTGTGCCAGGCCGTCGTCGCCGGTGGAGTGGTGTACCTGCGCGGGCAGGTCGGCCAGGATCTCGACACGCGGGCGAGCGTGGGTACCGGCGACGCGGTGGCCCAGACCCGCAAGGCCATGGCGAACATCGCGCAGTTGCTCGACGAGGCGGGTAGCAGCCTCCGCGACGTCGTCAAGATCGTCGTCTACCTGACCGACGTGCGCTATCGCGAGGACGTCTACCGCGAGATGGGGACGTGGCTGCGTGGTGTCCACCCGGTCTCGACCGGCCTGATCGTGGACGGGCTCGCGCGACCGGAGTGGGTCGTCGAGATCGACGCCACGGCCGTGGTCAGCGGGGAGGGCCGATGACCTTCTCGCTCGCCGCCCGCGATCCGGACACGGGCGCGTTCGGCATCGTCGTCAGTTCGTCGAGCCCGGCTGTAGCGGCCCGGTGCGCGCACGTGCGGGCCGGTGTCGGGGCGGTGACCTCGCAGAACGTCACCAACCCCGACCTGGGACGGGTGGGCCTGGAGGCACTGGCGTCCGGGGCAGGCCCCGCGGACGCCGTGTGCGCGATGGTTGCCGCCGACGGGTTCCCGGAATACCGCCAGCTGTCGGCAGTGTCGGTGTCGGGAGAGACCGCGGCACACTCCGGGGCGGAGACGCTCGGCACGCACACGTCGGTCACCGGCGACGCGGCGGTCGTGGCGGGCAACCTGCTCGCCACGGAGTCGGTGGCGCACGCGATGCTGGGTGGCTACACCGGCAGCCGGGCGGAGGCGTTCGAGGAACGCCTGCTGGACGGCTACGCCGCGGCTCTGGCCGCTGGCGGGGAGGAAGGCCCGGTGCGGTCGGTGGGACTCGTCGTGGCCGAGGACGTGCCGTGGGCGGTCACCGACCTGCGTGTGGACGACGCGGACGAGCCGTTCGGCGAGCTGCTCCGACTCTGGCAGCTGTGGGCTCCGCAGAAGGCCGCCTACCGGCTGCGCGGCCTCGACCCCCGGCGGGCGCCTTCCTACGGCGTGCCGGGAGACGCGTGATGACGCGAGAGCTCCGACCCACGGTGTCCGGCGCGGTCGCGGCCGTGGAGGACCGGCTGGTGGCGCTGTCCCACGACCTGCACGCCGCTCCGGAGGTCGCCTGGGAGGAGGTCCGTTCGAGCGCGCGCGTGGCCGGCGAACTGGCAGACGCCGGATTCGACGTACAGGAACGGTGGTGCGGCCTCGACACGGCCTTTCTCGCCACCGCGGGCGGCGGGCCGTTGCACGTCGCGTTGTGCGCAGAGTACGACGCGCTGCCGGGGCTCGGCCACGCGTGCGGGCACAACGTGATCGCCGCGATCTCGGTGGGTGCGGCACTCGCGCTGGCGCCGCTTGCCGACGATCTCGGCCTGACGGTGCACGTCGCGGGCACGCCCGCCGAGGAAGGTGGCGGCGGCAAGATCGAACTGCTGGACCGCGGCGGGTTCGACGGGATGCACCTCGCGGCGCTCGTGCATCCGGGTCCGGTCGACGTGGCCGAGGCCGAGCCGTACGCCGTGTCGCATTCCCGGGTCAGCTACGAGGGGCGCGCCGCCCATGCGGCCGCCTACCCGGAACGCGGCCTCAATGCGGCCGACGCGTTCACGGTGGCGCAGGTGGCGCTCGGGCTGCTGCGGCAACAGCTGCCCGCGAGCGTGCGGGTGCACGGGATCGTCACCGAGGCAGGGACCGCACCCAACGCGATCCCCGGGCACGCGGAGGGACGGTGGTACGTCCGCGCCTCGGACCTGGACGAGTTGGCGGAGGTGGAGCAGCGGGTGCGGCGGTGCTTCGAGGCCGGGGCGCTGGCCACAGGCTGTGACGTGTGGGTGGAACCGGAGAGCAAGCCGTACGCGAGTTTCCGCAACGACGCCGAGCTCACAGGGCTGTACGTGACCGCGGCGTCGGAGCTGGGCAGGACGTTCACCACGGGTCCCGATGCCCGCATGAACCGTGCCTCGACCGACCTCGGCAACGTCAGCCAGGTGGTCCCCTCGATCCACCCGTACATCGGCATCGACTCGCTGCCGGCGGTCAACCACCAGGCCGAGTTCGCCGAGGCGGCCGCGGCGCCCGCGGCGGACGTCGCCGTCGTGCAGGGTGGCCAGGCACTGGCACTCACCGTGGCTCGTGCGGCGGCCGACGACGCGATCCGCACCCGGCTCCTGACCGGGCGGTGACCCGGGGACACGGTGCCGCGGTGAGCCGACCAGGCCCGTGACGTCGCGCGACGGTGGCGTGCCTCCGGAACGGAGTGGTGGCGGGCCGTCGGAACGGAGGAGAGAGGACGATCAGGACGCGGAACGCGGCGTTCATCCGGCCGAGGCGGTTGCGCCGGGGAATACGCGTGCCGATCATCCGGTTGAATCATCATGAGGGGCACACGAACGCGTGGCGCGAACGAGATGCCCTACCCGTTGACCGGTGCGCCCCGGCAGCTGGGTGTCCCGTGGCACGCGCCGGTGGACGCCGCGATGCTCAGGCCTTCCTGACCGAGATCGCGAACGTCGATGCGGGCCCAACTACCAGACACGCATGGTGGCCAGGTTGCCGGAGGACCGGCTCACCGAGCTTCGTGACAGGCCGGCCGCGCTGCTCGAGGGGACGAGGAGACCGCCACAGAGGCCGCCGTCGATACCGCGATGCACCTGGCCGTGTACCCGAGCCGGTAAACGGGTCGGCGAATCGGGCGGAACGTGGGACGATGGACGGGAAGGCGCCGCGAGCGCGGCGACGACATCCGACATGGAGGCTTGTGAGTAACCGGAATCGCGGCGACGTGCTGACGTCGCAGGCGGACCTGTCCGCCGACACGCTGGACGAGGTGTTCGACGACGCACCGTCGACCGGCGAACTGGAGCTCGAGGACCGCGCCTCGCTGCGCAGGGTCGCCGGGCTCTCCACCGAACTGTCCGACATCACCGAGGTCGAGAACCGGCAGCTGCGGCTCGAGCGCGTCGTGCTCGTCGGCGTGTGGACCGAAGGTACGGCCGCCCAGTCCGAGGCCTCCCTCGAGGAACTCGCCAGGCTCGCCGAGACGGCCGGCTCCACGGTGCTCGAAGGACTCGTGCAACGGCGCAACCGCCCCGACCCGGCGACGTACGTGGGCTCGGGGAAGGTCCGCGAACTTGCCGACATCGTCGTCGCCACCGGTGCGGACACCGTCATCTGCGACGGTGAGCTCTCGCCCGGCCAGCTCCGCCAGCTCGAGGACAAGCTCAACGTCAAGGTCGTCGACCGCACGGCCCTGATCCTCGACATCTTCGCCCAGCACGCGCGGTCGAAGGAAGGAAAGGCCCAGGTCGAGCTGGCGCAGCTGCAGTACCTCATCCCGCGACTGCGCGGGTGGGGTGACACGTTGTCCCGGCAGGCCGGTGGTCGCGCCGGCAGCAACGGCGGCGTGGGCCTGCGCGGACCCGGTGAGACGAAGCTCGAGATCGACCGCAGGCGCATCAGCAAGCGCGTCGCCAAGTTGCGGCGCGAGATCTCGGCGATGGACACCATCCGCGAGACCAAACGCGGCCGCCGCATGGCGAACGACGTGCCGAGCGTGGCGATCGTCGGCTACACCAACGCCGGCAAGTCCAGCCTGCTCAACGCGGTGACCGACGCAGGCGTCCTGGTCGAGGACGCCCTGTTCGCCACGCTCGATCCCACGACCCGTCGTTCCGTCACACCCGACGGCAGGGCCTACACCCTGACCGACACCGTCGGGTTCGTCCGGCACCTGCCGCACCAACTCGTCGACGCGTTCCGTTCGACCCTCGACGAGGCCGCCGACGCCGACCTGCTGCTGCACGTCGTCGACGGCTCCGACCCCGCGCCCGAGGAACAGGTGCAGGCCGTGCGGACCGTGCTCGCCGAGATCGGCAGCAAACGGTCCGAGTCACTGCCGCAGGAGCTGATCGTCATCAACAAGGCGGACGCCGCCGACGCGGTGTCATTGGCGCGCCTGCGGCACCTGCTGCCCGACGCACACGTCGTGTCGGCCCGCACCCAGGAGGGCGTCGAGAAGCTGGTCGCCGCGATGGCGGACCGACTGCCGCGGCCCGAGACACTCGTCGACGTGCTCGTGCCGTACGCGCGGGGCGAACTCGTCGCCCGCGCGCACTCCGAAGGTGAGGTGCTGACCGAGGACCACACCGCCGACGGCACCCGCCTGTGCGCACGCGTGCACGCCGACCTGGCAGGCGCGCTCGAGCCCTACCGCACCGCGGCCGAGGGCGCCGCCGACCCGGCCTGACGGCGCCGCGCCCCGAACAGCAGTGCGCCGTCGTTCACCGAACCCTCGGCCGGAGCGCCGTCGGACGGGCCGTCGGGGAGCGGCGCGTCACCGGGTGGCCGGTCGAGGAGCACAGCCCCGCCGAACAGCGGAATCCCGGGCGGGCCGGCTCCGGCTGAGACACCGACGTCCGGGGCCCCGCCGCCGGGGACGGATCGGCGGGGCCGTGGTGGCCGCGTCGATCGTCGCCCTGAGCGGCGCCGTCGCGCCTGCCGTGGCCCGCGCCGCGCCGACCGCTGAAGCGCGGCAGCCCACCCCGCCTGCTCCGGAAACGGTGTGCCGCCTCGACGACCCCACGCTCGCCGAGGTCTCAGGACTCGTCGCCGACGACGACCGGTGGTACGCCGTCAACGACGGCGGGACGGACGTGCGCGTCCACGTGATCGACCGGAACTGCGCGGTCTCCGACGTGCTCACCGACCCGACCGACCCGTACGACGTCGAAGACCTGGCGCGGGCGGCCGACGGCACATTCTGGCTGGCAGACGTCGGCGACAACCGGGGCGAGCGGGACACCGTGGCGCTGCACGCACTGCGTCCCGGGCACGAGTCGACCCTGTACCGGCTGACCTACCCCGACGGGGCGCACGACGCGGAGGCCCTCGTCCTCGACCGGGACGGCACCCCGCACATCGTCACGAAGAGCATGACCGGCACGTCGGCCGTGTACCGGCCGGCCGCGCCGCTGCGGAGTCCGGGTCCGACACCGCTCGAGAAGGTCGGCACCGTGAGCGTCACACCCACCGCGACCCGGGGCGGCCCGGTCGGCGTCGCCGGATCCCTGCTCATCACCGGCGGCGCGACGAGTCGCGACGGCCGGGTCGTCGCACTGCGCACCTACACGGACGCGTACCTGTATCCCGCACCGGACGGCGACGTCGTCGCCGCGCTGAAGCGCGACCCGGTGCGGGTCCCCCTGCCCGGCGAACCGCAGGGGGAAGCGATCGCCTTTGCGCCCGACGGCGCACTCGTGTCCGCGAGCGAAGGTGTCGGCAACCCGATACGCGTCGTACCGGGAGCGGCCGCACTGGTCAGCGGCGGGTCGGGCGACAACGGTCCCGGAGACGGCGGTCCGGGCGACGGCGGTCCCGGAGAGGACGGGTCGAGTACGGCCGAGGACGGAACCGGCGCCGACTCGCACCACGGAGCGAACCCGTCCGGATCTGACGGCGCCGGCAGCCGGGACCGGGAGGCCACTGCCGGGGCCCAGCGGCAGGACGATGCCCCGGACCTTCCACTCGGGCCCGTAGGGGCGGGAATCGCCGCGGTCGTGCTGGTGGCAGCGTCGGTCGTGGCCGTCCGCCGCCGTCGGCGGTGAGCTCGGCCCCCGCTTCGGCCCGAGGACACGGAGTCCTGCTCCGGGCCGATCACCGGAGCCCGATGATGCGCACCGAGGATCCGCCGCCGATGTCCCGACGTCGAGGGCCCGAACCCGAGGACCCGGCACCGAGGACCCGAACCCGAGGACACCGGCCCGGTGACACGGTGCCGTCCACGGCTGGGTCCCGCCGCTGTCACAGCCGGCGCAGGACCGCGACCACCTTGCCGAGGATCTGCGCGTCGTCACCGGGGATCGGTTCGTACGCCTCGTTGTGCGGGAGCAGCCAGATGTGGCCGTCCTTGCGCTTGAACGTCTTGACGGTCGCCTCACCGTCGATCATGGCGGCGACGATCTCACCGTTCTCCGCGTCCTCCTGCTGGCGGACGACGACCCAGTCCCCGTCGGTGATGGCCGCATCGACCATCGAATCGCCGGTGACGCTGAGCAGGAACAGATTTCCTTCGCCGACCAGGTCCTTGGGGAGGGGGAAGACGTCCTCGACGGCCTGTTCGGCCAGCACCGGGCCACCGGCCGCGATGCGGCCCAGGATCGGCACGAACGCCGGGGTGGGCCTGTCCTCGGACGGGTTCAGCTTCGAGATCGACTCGGTCGTCAGCATGCCCACCGCGCGCGGCCGGTTCGGGTCTCGTCGCAGGTAGCCCTTGCGCTGCAGAGCTCCCAGCTGATGGTGCACCGACGAGGTCGACGTCAGGCCGACGGCCTCGCCGATCTCGCGGACGCTCGGCGGGTAGCCGTAGCGGTCCACCCACCAGCGGATGACGGCCAGGACGCGCTGCTGTCGCGGGGTGAGGCCTTCTTCGGTGACCTCCGGCAGGTCGTGGACAGTGCTGCCGGGACCACGCTTGCCGCCGGTCTCGTCGTGGGTCTTGCGTGCCACCGTGTCGCCTCCCAGTCGCGGGCAGCGGATACGGCTGCCCGGTGATCGCGGTGCCGCATGGCACCGCGTCTCGTCGTGTGCTGTGTCGTCGTGCGCTCTGTCGTGTCCGGCGAGCCGCGACAGGCCGTGATGGCCGAATGGCACGCCGTACATCTCCGACGCTAGCCTCCCCGACCGCGAATCTCAAACATCTGTTCGAGGGACACGCCGTGCGGCTCTCGATTTTGTCGGACCCGGGTGGTACACATCGTACAGGCGTTCGATCGATCGGATGTTCGAGGAGGTGGCCATGTCGATCGTACTGCAGCGGGAGCAGTCGCTGGAGGGTGGGCATGCGAGGTATAGCAGGTCGGGCCGGCGGGCCGGGCGGGACGGGTCCGCTGGGTCGGCCCGCGTTCCCTCGATGGGGGATCGCAGTCGGCGCGAAAGGAAGGACGCCGCTCCCGGGCGAGTCGGCGGCGCGCCCGGGGTGCGCGCCGAGTGCACGGTGGCGACGGCGACGGGCGGACGCGTTCGCGAGGGGCGAACGACCCGCTGGGTCCGGGTCGTACCCGCGGAGTCGCGCCGCCCGCCGACACGGAGTGGGCCGGTGCGGCCGCGCGCCCGGATCCCGGTGCGCGCGTGCTCGCGGGCACGGATCACAACACAGGGGTGGCTCCTGATCGCCGTGGCGGTGGGCGTGTTCTCCTTCGCGGTGACGGTCGGGTTGTTGGCCCATGCGCTCGCCGCGGCCGGTGGTTCCGGTGACGGCGCCGCGGTTCCGGCGGACACGGCGGTCGTGTCGGTCGGTGCGGGGGAGTCGTTGTGGGACGTCGCGGAGTCGGCGGCACCCGAGGCGGATCCGGCCGCCGTGGTGGCGCGCATCCGGGAACTCAACGATCTGGCGGAAGGTGCGGTGAGCGCGGGTGTCCCGTTGGTGGTTCCCGTCGGGTCGTGACCGTGTCGGCCGCCCCGGTCGGTCTTCCTGCGTTTTCCGGAGGCCTCGCCCGGGTCAGCTCCCCCGTGGCGGTGAGCTATGTCGGTGATCACTCCCCGGATGGCTGTGTCAACTTGCGCGGCGGGTGGGTGCACTCCTACAGTCAACCCCCACATCTAGTAGTTACACGGCTGTAGTTGGTCCACAAATTGGGGTAAACTCGAACAGGGTTATCCACAGCTCGTCGGCCTTCGCCCACCGGGTATCCACAGATTGATCACCAGGACGACCTGGTGATCGACAGTCCTCGCCGCATCGTCACGACCGAGCTCGTCATCGGTCTCAGCGGGATCGGCGGGGTGATCGAGAGTCGTCGGCGGTGCGTCGGAACGCATCGCCCTGCCGGTGTCACGGGACGTGGTCCGGCGATGGTCGCGGCGCACAGTGCGCCGGCGCCTGTGAAGGGGAGGTGGTTCGGTCATGCGATGCCCGTTCTGCAGGCATGCCGATTCCCGCGTCGTCGATTCTCGTGAGGTGGACGAGGGACAGGCGATCCGGCGACGGCGTTCGTGCTCGAAGTGCGGCCGCCGGTTCACGACCTCGGAGTCGATGGTGCTCGCCGTCGTCAAACGCTCCGGGGTGACGGAACAGTTCAGCAGGGACAAGGTCATCCGAGGCGTACACCGGGCCTGTCAGGGCCGTCCGGTCGACGACGACGCGCTGCAACAACTCGCGCAACGCGTCGAGGAGTCGATCAGGGCCGCGGGCGTGGCGGAGATCCCGAGTCACGAGGTCGGACTGGCGATCCTCGGGCCCCTGCGCGAACTCGACGCTGTGGCGTATCTGAGGTTCGCGAGCGTTTACCGCGCGTTCTCCTCCATCGAGGACTTCGAGAAGGAGATCACGGACCTTCGCCAGGCGATTGCGGATTCGGTCGACTGAGGACCTCGGTCGACAGTGGGAGTAGATGCGGACGACGCCACGGCGTCGCCGCTTGGTGCCAATCGCGGGAGTGGGAGTCATGACAGAAACGGTCGGAGCCGGCGCCGAGACCTCGAAGACGTCGAAGAAGCGGTCCGGCGGCGGCGGTGGCGCACGGAAGGGCCTGCGGGTCCAGCGTGTGTTCACGACCGAGGGGGTGCACCCGTACGACGAGGTCACATGGGAGAAGCGTGACGTCGTCATGACCAACTGGCGCGACGGGACGGTGAACTTCGAACAGCGCGGTGTCGAGTTTCCCGAGGCCTGGTCGATCAACGCCACGAACATCGTCACCAGCAAGTACTTCCGGGGTGCCGTCGGCAGCCCGGAGCGGGAGAGCAGCCTCAAGCAGCTGATCGACCGCGTCGTGAAGACCTACGTCGCGTCGGGTACCGAGCACGGCTACTTCGCCTCGCCCGCCGACGCGGAGGTCTTCGAACACGAACTCACCTGGATGCTGCTCCACCAGGTGTTCAGCTTCAACTCGCCGGTCTGGTTCAACGTCGGCACAACGTCGAAGCAGCAGGTCTCGGCGTGCTTCATCCTGTCGGTCGACGACACGATGGAGTCGATCCTCGACTGGTACAAGGAGGAAGGCCGCATCTTCAAGGGCGGCTCCGGTGCCGGTCTGAACCTGTCGCGGATCCGTTCCTCGAAGGAACTCCTCTCCTCCGGCGGCACGGCGTCCGGTCCGGTGTCGTTCATGCGCGGCGCCGACGCCTCGGCGGGCACGATCAAGTCCGGCGGTGCGACGCGTCGCGCGGCGAAGATGGTCGTGCTCGACGTCGACCACCCCGACGTCGAGGAGTTCATCGAGACCAAGGCCAAGGAGGAGCACAAGATCCGGGTGCTCCGCGACGGCGGTTTCGACATGGACCTGGGCGGCAGCGACATCGCGTCGGTGCAGTACCAGAACGCCAACAACTCGGTGCGCGTGTCCGACGAGTTCATGCGCGCGGTGGAGTCCGACGACACGTTCGGCCTGCGGGCCCGCACCACCGGCGAGGTCGTCGACCGGACGGACGCGAAGCCGCTGTTCCGCAAGATGGCGCAGGCCGCGTGGGAGTGCGCCGACCCCGGTCTGCAGTACGACGACACCATCAACGACTGGCACACGTGCCCCGAGTCCGGCCGGATCACCGCGTCCAACCCGTGCTCGGAGTACATGCACCTCGACAACTCGAGCTGCAACCTGGCGTCGCTGAACCTGCTGAAGTTCCTGTCCGACGACGGCTCGTTCGACGCTCCGTTGTTCGCGAAGGCGGTCGAGCTGGTCATCACCGCGATGGACATCTCGATCTGCTTCGCCGACTTCCCGACCGAGGCAATCGGCGACACCACCAGGAAGTTCCGCCAGCTGGGGATCGGCTACGCCAACCTGGGCGCGCTGCTCATGGCGACCGGCCACGCCTACGACTCCGACGGCGGCCGTGCACTCGCGGCGTCGATCACGTCGCTGATGACCGCGGTGTCGTACCGCCGCTCCGCCGAGATGGCCGGCGTCGTCGGGCCCTACGAGGGCTACGCGCGTAACGCCGAGGGGCACCAGCGGGTCATGCGCAAGCACGCCGCGGCGAACGAGCTCGTGCGGACGCTGCACAGCAACGACGCGAACGTGCGGGCGCTCGCCACGGACGAGTGGAAGCGCGGTATCGAGATCGGTGAGCGCTCCGGCTGGCGCAACGCGCAGGCCAGCGTGCTCGCGCCCACGGGCACGATCGGGTTCATGATGGACTGCGACACGACGGGCATCGAGCCGGACTTCTCGCTGGTGAAGTTCAAGAAGCTCGTCGGCGGCGGGTCGATGCAGATCGTCAACAACGCGGTGCCGCGCGCACTCCGTGCCCTGGGATACCAGGAGGAGCAGGTCGAGGCGATCGTCGACTACATCGCACAGCACGGCCACGTCATCGATGCGCCGGGCCTGCGGAGCGAGCACTACGAGGTGTTCGACTGCGCGGTCGGCGAGCGGTCCATCGCCCCGATGGGTCACGTGCGGATGATGGCTGCGGTGCAGCCGTTCATCTCGGGTGCGATCTCGAAGACCGTCAACATGCCGGAGTCGGCGACCGTCGACGAGGTGGCCGAGATCTACTTCGAAGGCTGGAAGCTCGGCCTGAAGGCACTAGCGATCTACCGTGACAACTGCAAGGTCGGCCAGCCGCTGTCCACGGGCAAGCAGGAGAAGGGCGAGGCCGAGCCGGAGAAGGTGGTCGAGTACCGCCCGGTGCGCAAGCGCCTGCCGAAGAAGCGGCCGAGTCAGACCGTGTCGTTCACCGTCGCCGGCGCCGAGGGCTACCTGACGGCGGGTTCCTACCCGGACGACGGGCTCGGCGAGATCTTCGTCAAGCTCGGCAAGCAGGGTTCGACGCTCGCCGGCGTGATGGACGCGTTCTCGATGTCGATCTCGGTGGGTCTGCAGTACGGCATCCCGCTCGAGTTCTACGTGCAGAAGTTCCAGAACCTGCGCTTCGAGCCCGCGGGCATGACCGACGACCCGGACGTGCGTATGGCGACGAGCGTGCTCGACTACCTGTTCCGCAGGCTCGCGCTCGACTACCTGCCGTACGACAAGCGTGCACAGCTCGGCATCTTCACCGCCGACGAGCGCGCGGCCCAGGTGGAAGCCGACTACAACGGCGGCGGCTCCTCCGAGGGCGAGGGTGTCGACCTGGAAACGCTGCGGAGCACCGTGGACTCCACTGGTACCCAGGTGGCCGAGCAGTCGGCCGACGACGGAAGCGAATCCGGGGACCAGGCGCACACGACCACCGAGCTGGTGGAACTGCAGCTCGGCAAGGCCGCGGACGCCCCGTTGTGTATGACCTGCGGGACGAAGATGCGCCCCGCCGGTTCGTGCTACGCCTGCGAAGGCTGTGGCGCCACGTCGGGCTGCAGCTGACCCGAAGGTTGTGACCGGCGTCCGGTGACCGTCCACACGGCCGGTTCGCACCGGTGGTGACGAGGACCGGTCATGACGAGGACCGGTGACGACGAGTGCCGGGAAGGACGAGGGCCGGGGATCACATCGATCCCCGGCCCTCGTCCGTGCGCGCCGGGACCCCCAGGTCTCCGCGTCACCCGACTGCGCAGTGTCCGAAATGGCGCGATGTGCGATATTTGCGCCTGTCCAGTTCACTGCGTAAGGAACTTTCGGCCGTAGGTGTCTACCTGTGGGTGCTTTTAGCGTGAACGCGGTCGTCGCAGCGGCGGGCCGACTCCGCGGAGTGGTCGTCCGGTGCACGACCGGAGCACGTCACTTCACCTGCTCGTAGGACAACCACCTATGGAAGGGACGGCATGACGACCTTGAGGACAGGAATGCTGACCGGCCTCGCCGTGTCGGCGCTGACACTGGGAATCGCGGCACCCGCGGCGGCGGACGAGGGCTACGACGCGCTGCTGCGGCCGGGCGGACACGTTCCGGCCGCCGAGGCTCCCGTGCAGATCGAGTGCGAGGTACCCGCGGAGGCCGACGACGACGTTCTCGTGATCATCGAGAACGTCCTCGACGACCAGAACGCCGGCGAGAAGGTGCGGCTGGCCACGTACGAGGCCGCGTGGGTCGAGTCGCACGCCAACGATCTCGACTGTGGCCACGCCTCGTCGATCGGTGTGTTCCAGCAGCGGCCCGACTACGGCTGGGTCAATGCCGGGGACCCGGAGCTCGCGACGTACGACTTCCTGCACGGCAACCCGTCGGACGGCACGGCGGGTGCGATCGAGATCGACGCGGCGAATCCCGACTTCACCGCGGGCCAGGTCGCCCAGTCCGTGCAGCGTTCGGCCTACCCCGACCGGTACGACGAGGCCGAACCCATCGCGCTCGAGCTGCAGGCCCGGGCGCAGGAGCTGGACCCGGACCCGGCGGACGCCTGACGCGGGACGCGGTGCGGTCGCCGACCGCACCGGGCGGACCGGTTGTCACCACCACGGTGAGGGGCCGGAGACCGACGATTCTCCGGCCCCTCGTCCGTCTCCGGTCCCTCGCGCGGCGGAACGGCTCGTCTCGCGCGACGAGCCGTCCCGCGCCCCGGTGTTACCCGCCGAGTCGCTCCCACAGGAACTCGTAGGCCAGCGCGGTCTTGAACGCCAGCTGGGCGTTGTCGGCCGCGCCGCCGTGGCCACCTTCGATGTTCTCGTAGTACCGCACGTTCTCGGGCGCATAACCGGATTCGAGCAGCCGTGCCACCATCTTGCGCGCGTGGCCGGGATGGACGCGGTCGTCGCGGGTCGACGTGAGCATCAGCAGTGGTGGGTAGGACTGTCCACTGCGGACGTTCTGGTACGGCGAGTAGGCCCCGATGTAGTCCCACTGCTCGGGGTCGTCGGGGTCGCCGTACTCGGCCATCCACGAAGCGCCCGCCAGCAACAGGTGGTAACGCCGCATGTCGAGCAGCGGCACCTGGCACACGATCGCGCCGAACAGCTCCGGGCAGCGCGTGAGCATGACCCCCATGAGGAGCCCGCCGTTGCTCCCGCCCTGGATGCCGAGCCGCTGCCGGGTGGCGATGCCGCGCTCGGTCAGATCCCGTGCCACAGCGGCGAAATCCTCGTAGACGCGGTGCCGGTGCTGCTTGATCGCCTGGTTGTGCCAGTCCGGGCCGTACTCGCCACCGCCGCGGATGTTGGCGAGTACGTACGTGCCGCCGCGCGCGAGCCAGCCCCGGCCGACGACACCGCTGTAGTACGGCGTCTGCGAGACCTCGAACCCGCCGTAACCGCCGAGCAACGTGGGTCCGGGCTCCGCCCCCTCGTGGCGCACCACGAAGTACGGGATTCTCGTGCCGTCGTCGGAGGTGGCGAAGAACTGCTCGGTCGTCAGCCCGGTGGCGTCGAACCGCGCCGGCGCCTGCTTGAGCGTCTCGTACTCCCCGCCGACGACGCCGTGGAGCAGTGACGACGGCTGGGTGAATCCGGTGACCTCCAGCAGGATCTCGTCGTCGGCGTCCGGCTCGGTGTCGACGAGGTCGACGCTGCCGACGTCCGGCAGGCCGGCGAGCGGCTCGTCGTGCCAGCCGTCCTCGGCAGGGGTGAGCACCCGCAACCGGGTCGTCACGTCGCTGAGGGTGCCGACGACGAGATGGCTGCGGGTCCAGGCGTAGTAGTCGAGGGAGGTGTGGGCGTCCGGGGTGAACAGGGCCGTCATGGTGGTGTCCCCGGCGAGGAAGTCGTCGAGGCGGGCCGCCAGGAGCGCACCCGCGGGGTGCTCGCCCCACGGACTGCGTGTGCGCACCAGCAGCCACTCCCGATGCAGCGAGGCCACGGCGTCGTCGGGGACGTCGACCCGCACGAGGCCGTCGCCGGTGCGCAGGTACAGCTCGCTGCGGTAGAACTCGATGCTCCGGCGGACCAGGTCGCGCTCCCAGCCCTCGGTCGGGTCGTGGAACCCCCGGACCGCGACGTCGTCGGGCTTGCCCTCGAAAACCGTCTCGGCGTCCTCGAGAGGGGTGCCGCGGCGCCAGCGTTTCACCACGCGCGGGTACCCCGACGTGGTGAGCGATCCTTCGCCGAAGTCCGTACCCACGTAGACGGTGTCGGCGTCGATCCAGCTGACGGAGCTCTTCGCCTCGGGCAGGTGGAAGCCGCCGGTGACGAACTCGCGGCGCTCCAGGTCGAACTCGCGCACGACCGCGGCGTCCGCCCCACCCCGTGACAGCTCCACGAGGCAGCGGTCCAGCGACGGCCGCAGCACCGTCGCGCCCTGCCACACCCAGTTCTCGTTCTCCGCCTCGGCCAGCGCGTCGACGTCGATGAGCACGTCCCAGTCGGGATCGGTCGTGCGGTACTCGTCGAGGGTCGTGCGGCGCCACAGTCCTCGCGGGTGCTGGGCGTCGCGCCAGAAGTTGTAGAGGAACTCGCCCCGGCGCACGACGTACGGGATGCGGTCGTCGGCGTCGAGCACCTCGCGCAGTTCCTGCTGCAGGGTCGCGAAGCGGGCACGGCCGGTGTACGCGGCGGTCGTCTCGTCGTTGCGGGCGCGCACCCAGTCGAGGGCGCGCCCACCGGTCACGTCCTCGAGCCAGAGGTACGGATCGTCGGGGGTCGTGGCGGGGTCGGGCACGTCGGTCATGAGCCCAGTCTGCCAGCAGAGGTGGAGCTCAACCGCCGCCGAGGGCGCGGGCCAGGGCGCGTGCGCCGGCCGTCACCGCGTCCCGTGCCGTGGCGAAATCGGTGTCGCCCGGCATGACGACGGGCAGTGCGACGACGAACCGGCCACCGTCGCCCACGACGCCGGTCGTGTTGAGCACCACGTCGTCACCGACCGGCATCCAGCCCTGTTTCACCGCCACGGTGCGGTCGCCGAACGCCGCGGGCAGCCCGAACCGCTGGTCGAAGCCGTCGGCGGCGGTCGCGTCGAAGTCGCCGAGGCTGCCGAGTACCGCGTCGCGCGCAGGCCGGGGCAGGTCGTGCTGCAGGTACGCGTAGGTGCGCACGATGTCACGGGGGCTCATGCGGGTGAGTTCCCACTCCTCGGCGTCGGTGGGCGGGGTCGTGGCGTCGAGGCCGACGAGTCGGGCGGTGCGCTCGACGATCGCGGCGCCGCCGAACTCCTCCCACAGCCTCGTCGCGGCACCGTCGTCGCTGGCCGACAGCATCGCCGTCAGGTCGGCTCCCGTGGTGCCGCCGGGCGGGCGCCAGTCGTGGGCCCGCAGGACGTCGACGGCGATCAGGAGTTTGACGACGGACGCCGTGTAGAAGGGCTCGTCGGCGCGTGCCCCGACGACCGTGGCCCCGGTCCGCCGGTCGTGGACGGCGAGTCCGGTCGTCGAACCCGGTACGACACGGTCGACCGCGTCGACGACCGCCGTGGCCGCCTGCTCGCGGTCACGCGGCGTGGCCGGAGGTTCGAGCGCGGTGCCGGTCCCGTGACGTCCGGGAGCGGCCGCGGTCACGTTGCCGCGGGTGTCTCCGGGGGTGGACCCGCCCGTGGCCCCGCCCGTCCCGACGGAGCCGGTGGTGAGCGTGATTCCCGCGGCCAGGACCGCCCCGGCGACGACACCCGCCGCGACGGCGCGATGTCCCATGTCTCCATCCGACCACGTCCCGGCGGGTTTCGCCGCGTTGCGAGCCCGGCGATGCGAGGCGACAGCGTTCCCGCCGTCGGTGATTCGCCGCCCGGGAGGCGAATCCGGGCGATCTTGACAGTCCGGGGCATCGGCGGAAAAGTCGGGCCGCTCGTGTGCGCGGCACCGAGTGCACCGTCCCTGTCCCCACGAACCGATCGAGGTGTTTCCGTGTCGAGAGCCAGGTGGAGATCCGCACGACTGTTCGCCCCGTTGCTGACGGCCGTCATCGCGTTGCCGTTGTCCGCCCCCGCAGCGGCCGCCGAGGCCGCGGGGCCCCCGCAACGTCCCGTGTTCACGGGAGGGGAGGCGCAGCCGGTGTTCGATCCCGACGACGTCGTACGGGAGAATCTGTGGGTCCGCGCGCCGGTCGACAGCGACCGCGACGGCGCCGACGACGAGGTGCACGTCCGCGTCGTGCGCCCGGCGGACACCGAGCAGGGGCTGCGCGTGCCGGTGGTCTACACCGCCAGCCCGTACTTCTCGGGTGGCAACGACGTGCAGAACCACGACGTCGACGTCGAGCTGTACGTACCGCGCGCGGAGATGACGTCCCGGTACGAGGACTACCTGCTGTCGCGGGGATTCGCCGTGGTGTACGCCGAATCGCTCGGGAGCGGCGCATCGACCGGCTGTCCGACGACGGGCGGCGAGAACGAGACGATCGGCGCGAAGTCGGTGGTGGACTGGCTCAACGGCCGTGCCCCGGCACGCACCGGTGGCGGCGATCCGGTGCGGGCGGACTGGACCACCGGCAGGACGGCGATGATGGGCGTGTCCTACAACGGGACTCTGCCGAACGCCGTCGCCGGCACCGGCGTCGAAGGGCTCGAGACGATCGTGCCGATCGCGGCGATCTCCGAGTGGTACGACTACTACCGTGAGAACGGTGCGGTCGTCGCGCCCGGTGGTTACCAGGGTGAGGACGCCGACGTGCTCGCCGAGTACGTCTACACCCGGCAGGACCGCGAGATCTGCCGTCCCGTGATCGACGAACTGGCCCGGGAGCAGGATCGCGTCACCGGTGACGACAGCGAGTTCTGGCAGCAACGGTCCTACCTGGACGACGCGGAGAACGTGAACGCCTCCGTGCTCGCGGTGCACGGTCTGTCCGACTGGAACGTGACGCTGAGCCAGACGGCCCGTTGGTACGAGGCGCTCGCCGAGCACGGCGTCGAGCGGAAGATCTGGCTGCACCAGTTCGCGCACACGGACCCCTACGGGGTGCGCAAGGAGGAGTGGCTGCGCACGCTGAACCGCTGGTTCTCCCACTATCTGTACGACGTCGACAACGGCGTCGAGACGGAACCGCGCGCGACGATCCAGCGCGAGGACGAGACGTGGCACGACGAGGCGGACTGGCCCGCGGCGGGGGCCGACGACGCGGAACTGCACCTGCGACCCGGTGGTGACGGCATCGGCGGGCTGTCGCCGGACGGTGCGGCGCGCGGCAGGCCGGTGACGGAGGAGCTGACCGACGACGCGTCGAAGACCGTGGAGCAGCTCGTCGACGCCGACACGTCGCCGCACCGGCTGCGGTACACCACCGAGGCCGTCACGGAGCCGGTGCGCCTGAGCGGAACCCCCTCGGTCGACCTGCGCATGCGGTTCGACCGGCCGGCGGCGAACGTGACCGGCGTACTCGTCGATCGCGCTCCCGACGGCACCTCGCACGTCGTCACGCGTGGTTGGGCCGATCCGCAGAACCGGCACGACCGCGCGTCGACCCGGCCGATCCGGCCGGGGCAGCCGTACCGGTTGTCGTTCGACCTGCAGCCGCAGGACTACGTGGTGGACGAGGGGCATCGACTCGAATTCGTCGTGCTCTCCAGCGATCGCGACTTCACGCTGCGGCCGAGGCCCGGGACCGGTGTCGCGGTGGATGTGAAGCACTCGTCGGTCACCGTGCCGATCGTCGGCGGCGACGGCGCGATGCGGTAGGCGGGCTCTCGGCCCGGCACGTCCGGGCTGTCCGCCGCTCCGCCCGGATGCCGGGCGAGGGGAGCGATGTCGGTGGCGGGCGCGGCAGGGTAGTGCCCGCCACCGACAGTTCCGCGCCTCCCGCCCGCGCCGACGGCGAGTTGTCCACGTCGGACGAGCGTGTCCACAGATGTCGCGCAGTGCCCCCGCAGGCGGGTTCTCGGCCGCATCGTGGAGGCATGACCACTTCATCGACGACACGTCCAGACCTCGGTACTCCGGTGGACCTGCGCAGAGCGGATCGGCTCATCGCATCCGTCCCTTATCTGCTCGGCTTCACGCCCGCGAATTCGCTCGTGATGCTCGTGCACGCACCCGACGGCCCGAAGACCCACACCATCGGCCACGTCATGCGCGTCGACCTTCCGGACGCGGGGTCGGTCCCGGAACTGGTGCCGCTGCTGCGCGCTCCACTGTCGGGTGCCGCCGCCGTGACGGTGGTACTCGTCGGTGGTGACCCGACCGGCGACGGACCCGCACACCGCGACGTGATGGCCGCGCTGGCCGCCGTCATGACCGACATCGGGGTGCCGATCAACCACGCCCTGTGGACCCCGGAGATCCGCCTCGGCGCCCGCTGGGGGTGCTACGGAGACGAGGCGTGCCGGGGCGAGTTGCCGGATCCGGCGGCCTCGACCATGGCGGCCGTGACCACCCACGCCGGGCAGCTGACCTATCCGAGCCGCGAGGCGATGGAGCGCGCGCTCGACCCGGACACCGACCAGGCGCTGGCCCGTCGCGCGGCGCTACTGGAACTGGCCGCCTCCCGTGACGAGGCGACGCCCGCCGACCGGGACGAGGAGATCGCACACGCCTGCGGGCTCGTGCGCGACACCGTGGCGAGGTTCCGGAGCGGTCGGAGCGCCGGAACCTCACCGGTACTGTCCGACCGCGAGATCGTGGAGTTGGCTCGTGCGCTGTCCCACCACGAGGTGCGAGACCTGGCGTTCGGTGCGTGCTGGCCGCCACGAACGGACCTCGCCGCGGCGGCCGAACAGCTGTGGACCGTACTGGTGCGCGGCGTTCCCGCCCCGGAACGTGCGGAACCGGCGTCGCTGCTCGCGTACACGGCCTACCTGCGTGGCGACGGCCCCTTGGCCGGTGTCGCCGTGGCGAAGGCGCTCGAGGCCCGACCGGGTCACACCCTGGGCAAGCTTCTCGACCAGGCGCTGGCGCATGCCGTGCCGCCCGAGACGATGGCCCGCCTCGCGCAGGATCGCACCGGCGCGTTCGCGGCCGTCGCCGACCGGGCCGAGAACGCCGCCCGCCGAACGGTCAGCGGCGAGTCGTGGGACGACCGTCCCGGGGGAGCCGGTCCTGGGTGAACCGCCACGCGTCGGTGACGATGCCGTGCAGGTCCGTGTGCACCGGCTTCCAGCCGAGCTCCGCACGAGCCTTCTCGGCCGAGGCCACCAGCACGGCCGGGTCGCCGTCGCGCCGCGGTGCCACGGCCGCCGGGATGTCGTGCCCGGTGACCTCGCGGCAGGTGTCGATCACTTCTCGGACGGAGAACCCGGTGCCGTTGCCCAGGTTGTAGATCTCGTGCCGGCCTTCGCGGGCGTGCTCGAGTGCGAGCAGGTGCGCGTCCGCCAGGTCGGTGACGTGGATGTAGTCGCGGACGGCGGTGCCGTCCGCGGTGGGGTAGTCCTCGCCGAAGATCTGCACCTGGTCGCGGTCACCGGTGGCGACCTGCAGCACGATCGGGATCAGGTGCGTCTCGGTGGCGTGCCGCTCACCGAACTGCCCGTGGGCACCGGCGACGTTGAAGTAGCGCAGGCTGGTCGCCGCGAGTCCGTGCGCGCGGGCGTAGCTGGTGATCGCGTAGTCGATGGCCAGTTTGGTGGCGCCGTAGGTGTTCGTCGGCCCGGTCGGAGCCGTCTCCGGGATGGGGCTGACGTCCGGCTCGCCGTAGGTGGCTGCCGTCGACGAGAACACCAGCCGCGGTGTGCCGTGGGTGCGCATCGCATCGAGCAACCGCAGGGAGGTGAGGACATTGCCCCGCCAGTAGAGACCCGGGTCCTGCATGGATTCGCCGACGAGTGACTTCGCCGCGAAGTGCAGCACGCCGTCGAAACCCTGGCTGAGCAGGGTCTGGGCGACGTCGGCCGCGTCGCCCTGGATGAAGCGGACCCCGTCCGGAACCGCGTCGGCATGGCCCGTGGACAGGTCGTCCACGACCGTGACGTCGTGCCCGGCCTCGACGAGTCGTGCGGCGCACACGCTGCCGACATAGCCGGCGCCGCCGGTGACGACCAGTTTCATCGGACTGCGGGTCGGGGCCGGGTCGGTGGGCATGTTCCGGGCCTTCCTGATCGGGGAGCGCTGTGGAGCTGTGACGCCGTGGAGCTGTGACGCCGTGGAGCTGTGACGCCGTGGAGCTGTGACGCCGTGGGGCGGGGACGCGATGGGGCGGGGACAGTGTGCCGCAGTCCTCGGGTGGCCCTGCGGCGAGGTGCTCACCGGTCGCGGCCCGCCCCGGCGGAGGGAACGGCGACGAACATGCGCGGCCTGCGGTACCCGGCGGCGTCGAACGCCGTGGTCACGGCGGACTCGACGGCGTGCCGGTCGTTCTCGCGGACCAACGCGATCGCCGAGCCGCCGAACCCGCCGCCCGTCATCCGGGAGCCGAGCGCGCCCGCGGTGCGGGCCGTGTCGACGGCGAGGTCGAGCTCGGGACACGAGATGCGGTAGTCGTCACGCATACTCACGTGCGAGGCGTCGAGCACGGGGCCGATGTCGGCGATCCGCCCGTCCCGCAGGTACCGGGACGCTTCGAGCACCCGCGCGTTCTCCGTGACGATGTGCCGCACGAGCGGGGCGAGGTCCGCAGGCAGCCGGTCGAGGGCGTCGGCCAGGGTGTCCGGAGTGACGTCGCGCAGGGCCGGCAGGCCCAGCAGGCGCGCGGCCTTCTCGGTGCCGTCGCGCCGGTCGCCGTACTCGGACCCGCCCAGCGAGTGCTTGACCTGCGTGTCGATCACCAACACCGACAGGCCCGCGCCCGTGGCGTTGAACGGCACCTGCTCGGTCTCGCCGGACCGGCAGTCGAGGAACAACACGTGGCCGTCGACGCAGCACATCGACGCGGTCTGGTCGAGCGAGCCGGTCGGGACGCCGACGAACTCGTTCTCGGCGCGCTGAGCCCAGCGTGCGATCTCGGCACGCCGGGACGCGTCCTGGTCGTGCTCGCCCGCGAGGCCGAGCAGCGCCATCGCCGTGGCGCACTCGATCGCGGCCGACGACGACAGGCCGGCACCGGTCGGTACGTCACCCGCGATCACGAGGTCGGCACCCTGGTCGACGCTCCATCCGCCCGCGTCGGTCGTGCCGGCCGCGCCGTCGTTACCCGTGCCGGCGCCGCGGGCACCGGCCTCGCGCAGCACCCAGGCCACGCCCGCCGGGTAACCGGACCACCCGTCCGGCGTACCGGGCTGCAGGTCGGCCACCGCCACGGGTGCCTCGGCATGGACCCGGCCGTCCGAGCCGACCGTGGCGAAGGTCAGCTTGCCGTCCTCACGGGGTGCGGCCGCGGCGGCGAGACGGTGGGGGAGCGCGAACGGCAGCACGAACCCGTCGTTGTAGTCGGTGTGCTCCCCGATGAGGTTCACCCGGCCGGGGGCCGACCACACGCCTGCCGGCGCACGACCGTGGACGGAACGGAACGCGTCGTCGGCGGTGTCGGCGGGGCTCGCCGTCGTCGCCTGATCCGGGGCCGTCACCGGGTCTGAGCCAGGACGGCGTGCAGCACGGTCGTGTTCACGGTGCCGGAGGCCGCGTCGTCGGACACCTCCACCGAGGTGCCCGCGTTCTTGCCGACGTGGACCGTCCGGCCCGGCACGATGCCGACCGCCTTGAGCTGCGCCATGAGCGTCTCGTCACTCTGCACGTGCTCGGCGATACGGCGGATCTCCACCTTGCCGCCGCCCGACCGTGCCACGTCGTCGAGCCGCACGAGGTCGGACTCGGCGGGCGGGGCCGGCTCACCGCCGTCACCGAGCTTGTCCAGGCCCGGGATCGGGTTGCCGTACGGCGAGGTGGTCGGCTGGTTCAACAGCGTGACGAGCTTGCGCTCCACGGCCTCGCTCATCACGTGCTCCCAGCGGCACGCCTCGCTGTGGACGTGTTCCCACTCCAGGCCGATGACGTCGACCAGCAGGCGCTCGGCCAGCCGGTGCTTGCGCATCACGGCGATGGCGAGCTCACGCCCGTGCTCCGTCAGCTGCAGGTGCCGGTCGTCCGCGACGACGACCAGGCCGTCGCGCTCCATGCGCGCCACCGTCTGGCTCACCGTCGGACCGCTCTGCTCCAGCCGCTCCGCGATCCTCGCGCGCAGCGGGGTGACACCTTCCTCTTCGAGCTCGAAGATGGTGCGCAAGTACATCTCTGTGGTGTCGATGAGATCGTTCACGCCTGTCCCCTTTGTTCGCCGAACTCATGGTAGTCCTCGCCCCCGACGCCGCGGTCGGCCGTCACGTGCCGTCGTCCGGCACCGGTGGTGTGGTAATCACCGACCGGCGAGGCGATGAACAGCCCGTTCGGAGTGGCGGACGCCCTCGCGTCCGCCTCACCGGACCCCGGCACCGCTCTCGAGGTAAGGAACGTCACCGATGCCCGAAACCATCCCCGAACCGCAGTCAGCTGCACAGCCCGCGCCGTTCGGTCCGGTGGTGACCACCGCTGACCTCGCGGACGCGCTCGCCGGACCGGTCGATCGGCGCCCGGTCGTGCTCGACGTGCGATGGCGGCTCCTGGGGCCACCCGGGGTGGAGTCGTACCGCGACGGCCACCTGCCCGGAGCCGTGTTCCTCGATGTCGACACCGACCTCGCGGGCGTTCCGGGATCCGCGGGCAGGCATCCGCTGCCGGAACCCGCCGACCTGCAGCGCGTGCTGCGCGGCGCCGGGGTGCGCGGCGACCGCCCGGTGGTCGCGTACGACGACGCCGATTCGTCCGTCGCGGCGCGTGCATGGTGGCTGTTGCGCTGGGCCGGTCACCAGCGGGTCGCGGTGCTGGACGGTGGGTTCGCCGCCTGGCGGGCCGAAGGCAGGCCCGTGACGGCCGAGATCCCCGACCCGCAGCAGGGCGACATCACCGTCGAGCCGGGCCACCTGCCCGTGCTCGACGCCGACGGGGCGGCGGCGCTGGCACGGGACGGCGTGCTGCTCGACGCGCGTGCCCGCGAGCGCTACACCGGCGACCACGAGCCGGTCGATCCGCGCGGCGGACACGTCCCGGGTGCCCGCAACGCCCCGTTCGCAGCGCACGTCGGGTCCGACGGGCGCTGGCGCTCCCCGGAACAGCTGCGGGAACACTTCGCTCGCGTCGGGGTCGACGTCGATGTCCCCGGGAGCGATGCCCCCGGGCGCGAAGCCGGTCAGGGGCCCGGCGGCGCCGGGGTCGGCGTGTACTGCGGTTCGGGTGTCACCGCCAGTTCCGTGGTGCTCGCCCTCGAACGCGCGGGCCGCGACACTCCGGCCGCGCTGTACGCCGGATCGTGGTCCCACTGGTCGGCGGACCCGGACCGGCCCGCCGCGACGGGTGACGACCCGGGGTGATCGTGACCAGTGGACTCGGCGCCGCGGGCAGTTAGGCTCTGGGCATGTCTCCCTCCGCCGTCGTCTGGGACCCCGCGCTGCTGGCCTACGACATGGGTGACCAGCATCCGTTCAACCCGGTGCGGCTGCACCTGACGATGCGGCTCGCGACGGCGCTCGGCGTGCTCGACGACGTGCCGTTGCTGTCGCCCGAGCCCGCAGGGGTCAAGGAGCTGTACCGCGCACATTCGGCGGAGTACCTCGAGGCGGTGCAGCAGGCGCCGATGGCGGGCTGGGACGTCGGCCACGGCCTCGGGACCGACGACAACCCGGTCTTCACCGACATGCACGACGCGGCTTCCCTCGTCGTCGGGTCGACCCTGCTGGGCGCCCGGTGCCTCGCCGAGGGCAGGGCGCGGCGGGCGGTGAGCATCGCGGGCGGTCACCACCACGCCATGCAGGACCGTGCCGCCGGGTTCTGCGTCTACAACGACTGTTCCGTCGCGATCTCGTGGCTGCTGGAGCAGGGCTACGACCGCATCGCGTACGTGGACACGGACGTGCACCACGGTGACGGGGTGCAGGCCACGTTCCTCGGTGATCCTCGCGTGCTGACGATCTCGTTGCACCAGCATCCGTTCACGCTGTTCCCGGGCACCGGCTATTCGGGTGAGATCGGGGCCGAGGAGGCGGCGGGGCGTGCCGTCAACGTGCCGCTGCCGCCGAACACCGGTGACGCGGGGTGGCTGCGCGCGTTCCACGCCGTGGTGCCGTCCCTGCTCGAGACGTTCCGCCCGCAGATCCTCGTCACGCAGTGCGGGGTCGATTCGCACGGCGAGGACCCGCTCGCGGACCTGTCGCTCACCGTCGACGGGCACAGGGCGATCTACCGCGAGTTGCGCCGGCTGGCCGACGCGTACGCCGAGGGCCGGTGGCTCGCCGTCGGCGGTGGGGGCTACCAGCTGTTGCGGGTGGTTCCCCGGTCGTGGACGCATCTGATCGCGACGGTGCTCGACCACGACGTCGCCCCGGGCACCCCGCTGCCTGCGGAGTGGACCGACATGGTCCGCGGTGTGGCGCCGTCGGCCGAGTTGCCGCCGACCATGTCCGACGGCGCCGACGTGGGGTTCTCCGCGTGGGGCGACGGCTTCGACGACGCCGTGGACGCGGCGATCCGCGACACCCGACGTGCCGTGTTCCCGTTGCACGGACTGGACCCGGACGATCCGAGGGACTGAACCGCCATGGCCGAGCAGCAGCATTCCTCCGGTACCGGCGAGAACCCGCGCCCGGACGGACCGGACGGACCGGGCGCGGAGGGCGCCACCGACACCGGAGCCACGGGCACCGGTGCCACCCACACCGGTGACAGCGGTGCTGCGGCGGCCGGGAACGGCGCCGCGGGAGAGGGCGGGGAACCGGAGCCTGACCCGTTCGACTACCCGCACGAGTGGGAGGCCGACGTCGTCCTGTCCGACGGCGGCACCGTGCACATGCGTCCCATCGTGCCGAGCGACGCCGATCGGGTCGTGGCGCTGCACAGCAGGCTCTCCGAGCGCACCCGGTACCTGCGCTACTTCGGTGCCTACCCGCGGATCCCGGCGCGGGACCTCAAGCGGTTCACGACCGTGGATCACCGCAGCCGGGTCGCGTTCATCGCGCTGCTCGGCGACGACGCCGTGGCGGTCGGGCGGTACGAGGGGCTCGACAGCGAGTCGGCCGAGGTGGCGTTCGTGGTCGACGACGCGCACCAGGGCCGGGGACTGGGTTCGATCCTGCTGGAACACCTCGCCGCCGCGGCGCGCGAGTCGGGGTTGCGGCGGTTCGTGGCGGAGGTCCTGGCCGAGAACTCGGCGATGGTGCGGGTGTTCCGCGACGCCGGGTACCAGGTCAGCCGCGCCTTCGAGGAAGGTGTCGTGCACCTCGAGTTCGACATCGATCCCACGGAGGACTCGCTCGAGGTGGCGCGCGCCCGGGAACAGGCCGCCGAGGCGCGCAGCGTGCACAACCTGTTGCATCCGCGGTCGGTGGCCGTGATCGGCGCGTCGACCGATCCGACGAAGATCGGGTACGCGGTCCTGACCAATCTGCTGGGCGCCGACTTCTCCGGGCCGGTCTTCCCCGTCAACGCCGAGCACGGGTCGGTGCGCGGGGTCCGGGCGTACAAGTCGGTGCTGGACATCCCGGACCCCGTGGACCTGGCGGTCGTCGCGGTGCCCGCCGACCAGGTCGAGGCGGTGCTCGACGGGGCGCTGGTGAAGGGCGTGAAGACGCTGGTCATCGTCTCCGCCGGGTTCGCGGAGGCGGGCCCGCACGGGTTGCACTCCGAGTTGCAGCTCGTGGGGGAGGCGCGGGCCCACGGGATGCGGGTCGTCGGGCCGAACGCGCTCGGCGTGCTCAACACCGACCGTCGGGTGCGGCTCAACGCGACGCTCGCGCCGCAGTTGCCGAAGCCCGGCCGTACCGGCTTCTTCTGTCAGTCGGGGTCGCTGGGCACGGCGATCCTCGCGGACGCCGAGTCGCGCGGGCTCGGGTTGTCGACGTTCGTCTCGGCGGGGAACCGCGCCGACGTCTCCGGCAACGACCTGCTGCAGTACTGGGAGACCGACCCGAACACCGACGTCGTGCTGCTGTATCTCGAGTCGTTCGGCAACCCGCGCAAGTTCGCCCGCCTCGCCCGGCGGCTGGCGCGGACGAAACCGATCGTGGCGGTGAAGTCGGGCAGGCACGCGGTGCGGCCGCAGCTCGCGGCGACGTCGACGGACATCGACGAGGCCAGCGTGCAGGCACTGTTCGAGCAGGCCGGTGTGGTGCGGGTGGATTCGCTGGCGCAACTGTTCGACACGGCGCTCGTGTTCGCCCACCAACCGCTGCCCGCCGGGGCGCGGGTGGGGATCGTGGGCAACTCGAGTGCGATCGGCCTGCTCGCGGCGGACACGGCGCGGGCGAACGGGCTCGAACTCGGCATCGAGCCGGTCGACATCGGGCCGCAGGCCTCGCCGGAGGAGTTCGCCGCAGCGGTCGGTGACGCGCTCGACTCCCCGCACGTCGACGCGCTGGTCGCCGTGTTCGCACCGCCCGTGGCGACCCCCGGCACCAGGTACGCGCGGGCACTGCGGGAGACGGTGCAGGCGCGGGACGCGGTCGACACACCGATCGTGTCGACGTTCCTCGCCGTCGAAGGGGTTCCCGCCGAACTGGCGACGCTCGGCGACCACGGCCAGCCGGTGGTCGGCTCGATCCCGAGTTATCCCAGTCCGGAACGTGCGGTGAACGCGCTCGCCAGGGTCATCCGGTATGCGGAGTGGCGTGCGCGGCCCCAGGGGTCCGTCGTGCGGCCCGACGGGGTGCACCCGGAGCGGGCGCAGGGACTCGTCCGTGAGGCGCTGCCCGCAGACGTGCGGCATGCGGTCGACGACGGGCATCCGGCGGGCGGCCATCCCGCGGGGCAACGTTCCGGCGACCGCGACGTCCGGCTGGCCGACGCGGACCTGGTGCGGCTGCTCGAGTGCTACGGCATCGACGTCGTGCCGTTCCGGGTGGTCTCGAGCGAGGACGAGGCCGCGGCCGTCGCCGTCGAGCTCGGTTATCCGGTGACACTGAAGGCCTACGACGACACGCTGCGGGGGAGACCGGACCTGGCGGGGGTGCGGCTGGACCTCGCCTCGGACCATGCGGTGCGCACGAGCTACCGCGACCTGAGTGACGCGTCGGGCATGGCGGAGATCTACGTGCAGCGGATGGCGCCGAAGGGGATCTCGTGTGTCATCGGACTGCAGGACGACCCGTCGTTCGGCACTCTCGTCTCGTTCGGACTGTCCGGTGTGGTCAGTACGCTGCTCGGGGATCGCGCGTACCGCGCGGTTCCGCTCACCGACGTGGACGCCGCGACGCTGGTCCGGGAACCGCGTACGGCGCCGTTGCTCACCGGGTACCGGGGCGACGAGCCCGCCGACCTCGATGCGCTGCAGGACCTCATGTTGCGGGTCGCGGCGCTGGGCGAGGACAACCCGGAGGTGCGGTCGCTGATGCTCGACCCGGTGCTCGCCTCCCCGGAGGGCGCGTTCGTCACCAACGCACGGATCGTGCTCGGTTCGCCGCCGTCCCGGCCCGACAGCGGACCACGGAGGCTGCGTCAGCTCAACGCGCCGGCGGGCTGAGCGCGGCCGGTCAGGGGCGGTCGATCGGCCGGTAGCCGCCGCCGTGGCGCTCCCACACCGGGTCGGTGCACGCCGTGCCGTCCGCGGCGAGGCGCCGCTTGATCACCTTGAACGTCGCCGTTCTCGGCAGGTCGGCCGTCACGCGCACGTACCGGGGACGCTGTTTCGGGCCGAGGTCGTCCTGTTCGTCGAGGAAGTCCGCGAACTCGCCGGGCTCGGGAGCGGCACCGGCGGTGGGCACGATCGCGGCCATGACGTCGTCGCCGACGTGGCCGGGCACGGCGTACACCGCCGCCTCGGCGACGGCGGGGTGGCGCAGGAGGATCCGCTCGATCGGTGCCGTCCCGAGGTTCTCGCCGTCGACGCGTACCCAGTCGGCCGTGCGTCCGGCGAAGTAGGCGAATCCGTCGGCGTCGGCGTAGGCCAGGTCGCCGGTGTGGTATCGGCCGTCGCGCAGCCGGTCGGCGTCCGCGTCGGGGTCGTTGTAGTAGCCCGCGAACCAGCCCGGCCCGGCCAGGTTGACGAGCTCGCCGACGGCGGCGTCGGCGTTGGTGAGCGCCCCGTCCGGGCCGAACTCGGCGGGTGGGCACGGCTCGCCGGTGCGGAGGTCGAGGATGCGTACCCCGTCGGTGAGTCTGCCCAGTGATCCCGCCGGGGTGTCGGGGGTTCTGGCGAAGCCGATGCCGCCCTCGGTCGACCCGTACGCATCGACCACGTGACAGCCGAAGCGTTCGGCGAACGCCGCGAGATCGGCCTCGGCGCCCTCGTTGCCGTAGGCGATGCGCAGCGGGTTGTCGGCGTCGTCGGGCCGCCACGGGGTGGCGAGCACGTACGACAGGGGAGTGCCGACGTAGTCGGTGTAGGTCGCCCCGAACCGTCGCACGTCGGGGAGGAAGCCGCTCGCGGAGAACCGTTCGCGCAGCGCGATCGCGGCGCCCGCGGCGAGTCCGACGGCCCAGCCTGCCATGATCGCGTTCGAGTGGAACATCGGCATCGGGACGTACACGGTGTCGGAGTGCGAGAGTCCGAATCGTTCGGCGAGCATGCGGCCAGGAAACGCGATCTTCCCGTGCGTGCAGCGGACCGGTTTCGGGTCGCCGCTCGTGCCGGAGGTGAAGATCAGCATCAGCAGGTCGTCGGCGGTCACGGGTGCCGGGTCGGCGGCGGCCGGGTCGTCGGGTGGTGCGGCGTGCCGGGCCACGAGGTCCGTCCACTCCGGACCGTCCAGGTCGAGCACGGGAACGCCGACGTCGTCGCCGAGCAGCGGCCGGTACGAGGACTGGGTGAGAACGACGCGGCAGTCCGACACCCGCACGTCCCGCACCAGCGCGGTGCCGCGGCGCGTCGGGTTCAGGCCGACGAGCACCGAGCCGGACAGGGCGCACCCGCCGAGCAGGAACGCGAACTCGGGGACGTTGTCGGCCAGGATGCCGACGTGCGGCGGGCCGTCTCCGGGAACGGTGCCGAGCGGGCCACCGCTCACCGGGTTGCCGCTCACGGGAGCACTGCTCGGAGAACCACTGCCTGAAGAACGCGTGCCTGAAGAACGAACGCTCAGCAGCTCCCGCAGGGCCGCGGCCCGTGCTGCGGACGCGGTGAGGACTTCGCTCCACGACCAGGTCCCGTCGTGGGTCTTCAGGCCCGGCTCCGTGCGGCCTGCCTGGGCCAGCAGCAGCTCGGTGACCGTCGGCGCCGCGGTCACGCGAGCAGCTCCCCGAGCCGGTGCAGCTGGGCCGTCGCACCGCCGACCACGAACTCGCCGCGTTTCGCCGCGACGAAGTACCGGTGCACGTCGTGGTCGACGTCGATGCCGACACCCCCGTGGATGTGCACGGTCGTGTGCGCCACGCGGTGACCGGCCTCGGCGGCCCAGTACTTCGCCGTGGCGATCGCGACATCGACGTCGGTGTCGTGGGTGTGGCCGTCGTCCGGTCGGTCGTCGCCCGTGCGCATCGGGGCCGCTCGGCCGGCCTGTGGCTCCTCCGCGGTGGTCGAGAGCCGCCACGCCGCCTGCCAGAGCGACAGGCGGACGGCGTCGACGTCGATGTAGCCGTCGGCCAGTCGGTGCCGCACGGCCTGGAACCCGCCGATCGGCGTGCCGAACTGGTGTCGTTCGCCCGCGTAGGCGGCCGTGAGTTCCAGCGCGCGCTCCACGACGCCGAGCTGCCGCGCGCACGCGCCGAGCGTGAGACGCCTGCGGAGGAACGGCACCGCGTCGGCGGGCAGGACCGCCCGCGGCCGGACCCCGGCGGCGCGGACGAACGCGGCGTCGGCGTGGTCGACCACCTGCTGCGGCGCGAGCTCCAGACCGGGATCGCCCGCGGCCACCAGCGCGAGGACGTCGCCGTCGGCCGTGGCCGCCTGGATCAGCAGTCCGTCGGCGAACGCGCCGTAGGGCACGGTCTGCGCCTCGCCGGTCAGCCCGCCGTCCGGGGCCAGTGCGAAGCCGGTGGGCGCTCCGTCGTCGGGCACGGCGGCGGTCAGCACCGCGGCGGCCCGCACCACGGGGACGAGCCAGTGTTCCAGCAGCTCGCCGTCGCCGTACTCGGCGAGCACCGCGGCCGCCGGGGAGATCGCGGGCAGGTACGGGACGGGCGCGGCGGCGCGGCCCAGTTCGTGCAGGATCGCGCACTGTTCCAGCACGCCGAACCCGCCGCCGCCGACGTTCGACGGCAGGGCGGCGTCGAGCACGCCCGCCGAGGCGAGTGCTCGCCACAGATCGCGATCGAAACCGCCGGTCCCGTGCGGCGCCGTCGGCGGGTGGTCGGCAGCGATCCGGCGGGTCAGTGCGGCGAGGTCGTGTTGCGCCTCGGTGTGGGTGAAGTCCATCGACGTCTCCTCGGTCGGCGGCACACGATGCGTGATGGTCCGATGTGGATGGTGCTCGGGCGGCGGTGTCGGTCAGCGGGTCACGGGCAGTCCGAGTGCGGTGGAACCGATGATGTCGCGCTGGATCTCGTTGGTGCCGCCGCCGAACGTGAGGATCAGCGCCGACCGGTGGGCCCGTTCGATGTGCCCCTGCAGGACCGCACCCGGTGAGCCCTCCCGGACCAGACCGCCCGCACCGAGGACCTCGAGCAGCAGGCGGTAGGCGTCCGTGGCGAACTCGGTCCCGAACACCTTCGTCGCCGAGGCGTCCGCGGGCGAGACCCCGCCGGTGTCGGCGGTGGAGGCGATCTTCCAGTTGCGGAGCTTGAGATAGTCGGCGTGGGCGTGCACTCGCGCCAGATGCGCGCGGACCCACGCCTGGTCGATGACGCGGCTGCCGTCGGCGCGCGTGCTCTCGCGTGCCCACGCCAGCACCTCGGCCAGCGCCGCCTGGAGCGGCGCCGCGGAGGTGAGCGCGACCCGTTCGTGGTTGAGCTGATTGGTGATCAGCGGCCACCCCGCGTTCTCCTCGGCGATCCGGGCGGAGACGGGCACCCGCACGTCCGAGTAGTAGGTCGCGCTCGTGCCCGGGCCCGCGACGGTGTGGACCTTCGTCCACGAGAACCCCTCCGCCGAGGTCGGCACCGTGAACACGCTGATGCCCTTGTGACGCTTGGCGTCCGGGTCGGTCCGCGCGGCGAGCCACACGTAGTCGGCGTACTCGATGAGGCTGGTCCACATCTTCTGGCCGTTGACGACGTACTCGTCACCGTCCCGGACCGCCCGCGTGCGCAACGCGGCCAGGTCGGTGCCCGCCTCGGGCTCGGAGTAGCCGATGGCGAAGTGGAGTCGCCCGCTCGCGATGCGCGGCAGGAAGTACTCCTTCTGCTCGGGCGTGCCGAACCGCATGATGGTCGGGCCGATGGTGTTGATCGTCAGGAACGGCACCGGCACACCCGCCCTCGCGGCCTCGTCGGTGAAGATCAGCTGGTCCAGCATCGACCGGGCCTGCCCGCCGTACTCCTCAGGCCAGCCGAGCGCCAGCCAGCCGTCCTCGCCGAGCGTGCGAACGATCTCCTTGTACGCGGCGCCGTCGCCGTACTCTCCCCCGTTCCCGTCTCCGACGTCGTTGCCGTCCTCGGCGGGGGAGGAGGCCCGGTGGCCCGCGGTACGCAGTCCGTCGCGTCGCTCCGGCGTCATCAGCGTGGCGAAGTACGCGCGCAGCTCCTCGCGGAGCCGCTCGTGCTCCGGTGCGTACGCGATCCGCATCCGATCCTCCCGTGGGCCGTTGGACGTAGTGAGGACCCGGCCGCCCCACCGGCCCGCGGGGTCGGGTCCTCGCCGACCCGGGCCCGGCCACAGCGCCGATCCCTGTCGGCCATGAGTGTAGAACAGGTTCTATTTGAGGGAACAGGTCCAGCCGGGGCTGTTCTGTGTCCTGTCTGTATTCTCGCCGCTCAACGGTTCGTAGTGACCTCGGCGCGTCGGATGCGAGCCGCGGGTATCGACCCTTGCGGAGAATGAGAACAAATTCTATTGTCGGGTCCCGATGTGAGCCGCGGTGAGCCAGCACACACTCCCGGCCGCGTCGCACACCGAGCACGCTTCAACGAGGAGGCAGTACGTGAGAGCGGCCGTTCTGCACGAGATCGGGACCGACAAGCTCGACCTGCGCGACGACGTCACGGTCGTCGGCCCGGGACCCGGCGAGGTGCGCGTACGTGTGCGTGCCTCGGGCATCTGCCACAGCGATCTGTCCGCGATGACCGGAACACTGCCCGCGATGGCGCCCGGCGTCGTCGGGCACGAAGGCGCGGGCGAGGTCGTGGCCGTCGGCGACGGCGTCGATCACCTGCAGCCCGGCGACCACGTCACGATGTCGTTCGTACCACCGTGCGGGCACTGCCCGGACTGCGTACGCGGCGAACCGAACCTGTGTGCCGTGCACGTCGTCGAGGCGTTCACCACCGCCCGGTTCCGCATCGGGGAGCAGCAGGTGTTCGGCTTCTCCGGTCTCGGCACGTTCGCCGAGGAACTCGTCGTTCCCGCGCCCGCCGCCGTGAAGGTCGATCCCGACGTGCCGTTCGAGACCGCCGCGCTGATCGCCTGCGGTGTGCTCACGGGGGTCGGCGCGGTGCTGAACACCGCGAAGGTCCAACCCGGCTCGACGGCGATCGTGTACGGCTGCGGCGGTGTCGGCATCTCGGTCATCCAGGGGTTGCGCATCGCGGGCGCCACCACGATCGTCGCCGTCGACCCGGTCACGGCGAAGCACGACGTCGCCACGCGGTTCGGTGCGACCCACGCGGTGACGCCGGACCGGGTGGAGGAGACCAAGCACGCGCGGACGGCCTCGCAGGGATTCGACCACGCCTTCGACGTCGTCGGCGCCCCCGCGACGATCCGCTCCGGCTGGGACCACGTGCGCCGTGGCGGGTCCGTGGTGGTGGTCGGCGCGGGCAAGGCCGATGCGATGGTCGAGTTCAGCGCGCAGGAGCTCTTCCTGCACGACAAGAAGATCCTCGGCTCGCTCTACGGCTCCGCGCACGTCGAACGGGACACGGCGGCGATGCTCCGGTTCTGGCGCGCGGGCATGCTCGACCTCGACGGCATGATCAGCCGCCGCATCGCCTTCGACGACCTCAACGCCGGACTCGACACGTTGCGGGCAGGCAGCGGCGACGTGATCCGCCAGGTGGTGACCTTCGGGTGAGTGCTCCGGCAGACCGGCAGGCCGGGGCGGTGCTCGACGGCCGGGTCGCGATCGTCACCGGCGCCGGTGCGGGGCTGGGCCGCGCCGAAGCGCTCGAACTCGCGGTGCAGGGGGCCGCCGTCGTCGTCAACGACGTCGCCGACGACGCGGCCCGCGCCACCGCGGCCGCCGTCGAGGAGGTCGGGGGCAAGGCGCTGGCCGTGGCCGGGGACGTCGGCGAGCGCGCCACGGCCGACGCACTGCTCGCCGCGGCGTCCGAGCATTTCGGCCGCCTCGACGTCGTGGTGAACAACGCGGGCCTGGTACGCGACAAGATGCTGTTCAACCTCACCGACGACGACTGGGACACCGTGGTCCGCGTGCACCTGCGCGGGCACTTCCTGCTGTGCCGGGGCGCGCTGCAGCACTGGCGTGGAGTGTCCAAAGCCGACGGCGGCCCGGCTTACGGCCGGATCGTCAACACCGCGTCGGAGGCGTTCCTGTCCGGTCCGGCCGGGCAGGCGAACTACGGCGCGGCGAAGGCGGGCATCGCGGCGCTGACCGTGTCGACCGCGCGGGCAGGTGCCCGGTACGGCGTGCGCGCCAACGCGATCTGCCCCCGGGCGCGCACCGCGATGACCGCCGAGACGTTCGGCGCCGAAGCCCCTGCCGGCAACGACCCGCTCTCGACCGATCACGTCGCCCCGCTGGTGGCCTACCTCGGCTCACCGGGTGCCGACCACATCAACGGCCAGGTGTTCGTCGTGCACGGCGGCCACGTGGCCCTGCTGAGGCCGCCGTCGATCGAACAGGACTTCGTCACCGCAGGCGAGGCCTGGACGGTCGGCGAACTCGCCGACCGTATCGGCGGCCACTTCGACGACCGCGACCCCGCACGCATGTTCTCCGCGACCGACGTGCTGGAACTGGGACAACCGGGACAGGAGACGCGCCCATGACGCTGACCATGCAACCGCACCGCGAGACGGTGGGACTCGAACCGGGCCTGCTCTACATCGACGGCGAATGGGGTGGGGCCACCGACGGCGCCACCTGGACGCACCGCCACCCCGCCACCGGCGAGGACATCGGCGAGCTCGCCGTCGCGTCGGCGTCCGATGTGGACGCCGCCGTCGCCGCGGCACGCAGGCGGTTCGACTCCGGCGAGTGGTCGAACACCCGCGCGCAGGAGCGGATCGCCGTGCTCCGCCGCTGTGGAGCGCTGCTGCGCGAGCACGCCGAGCAGCTGCGCGGGCTGCAGGCGCTGGACAACTCCGTCCCCGTCGGGTTCGGCGCGGGCGTCTACGCCGTGTCGGTGGAGGTCGCCGCGGACGTGTTCGACCACCACGCCGGCTGGGTCGACAAGCTCGGCGGCGAGACGCTCACGCCGTACCAGGGTGGCGACCACCTGGCGATGACGTTCCGCGAGCCGATCGGCGTGGTCGCGGCGATCCTGCCGTGGAACGCGCCGTTCCTGCTGTTCGCGCAGAAGGTGGCCCCCGCGCTCGCGACCGGCTGCACCGTGGTGCTCAAGCCGTCCGAGTACTGCACGTTCACGGTGCTGCGGATGGTGGAACTGCTGGAGGAGGCAGGCGTGCCCGCGGGCGTGCTCAACGTCGTCACCGGCCCCGGTGACCCGACCGGTGAACGCCTCATCACCCACCCTGACGTCGACAAGGTCAGCTTCACCGGATCACGCGGGGTGGGCAGCCGGATCGTCGAGGCGTCGGCGGCGACGATGAAGCGTGTCTCGCTCGAGCTCGGCGGGAAGAGCCCGGCGATCGTGTTCGACGATGCGGCGGACGTCGGCCTCGCGGCGGCGACGACGATCGGTGCCGTGACCCTCGGCCTGTCCGGTCAGGCGTGCGTCGCCAACACCCGTGCGCTGGTGCACCGCAGCGTCTACGACGAGTTCATCGCCGCGGCCGAGGGGATGGCGGGCATGGTCAGCTACGGTGACCCCTTCGACCCCGCCGTGATGTCGGCACCCCTGATCAACGGTAAGCAGCTCGACCGCGTCCTCGGCTACATCGAGCGGGGCAAGGCGGACGGCGCCCGGCTCGTGACCGGCGGGGAACGCCTCGACGGCGACTACGCGAACGGCAACTTCGTCGCACCGACGATCTTCGCCGACGTCGACAACGCGTCCACCCTCGCGCAGGAGGAGGTCTTCGGCCCTGTCCTGGCGGTGATCCCGTTCGACGACGAGGACGAGGCCGTCGCGATGGCCAACGACACCGAGTACGGTCTCGGCGCCAGCGTGTTCAGCGCGAACGCCCAGCGCACGTTCCGCATGGCACGCAAGGTGCGGGCGGGCACGGTGTGCGTCAACGGATTCCAGCTCGAACCGCACCTGCCGTTCGGCGGCTTCAAACAGTCCGGCCTGGGCCGGGAGGGCGGCAAGTCGTCGATCGAGTCGTTCACCGAGCTCAAGACCGTGCTCATGCCCCTCGGCGACGAGATGATGTGAGCGCGCCGATGACGACTCCCGACACTCTCAGCGGTGGTGTGCGACTCGCGGGCAAGGTCGCGCTGATCACGGGCGCGGCGGGCGGCCAGGGCGCGGCGTTCGCGCGCAGGCTGGTCGCCGAGGGCGCGCGCGTGCTGGTCACCGACGTCGAGGACGCCGGAGGCAAGGAGGTCGCGGCCGGGCTGTGCGCCGAACGCGACGGTGCGGCCGCCTACCAGCGGCTCGACGTGTCGTCCGAAGAGGACTGGGCCTCGGCGGTCGAGCGCGTCACCGAGGAGTTCGGCCCGCCGACCGTGCTGGTCAACAACGCGGGCCTGTTGCACTTCTCGGAGCTGGAACACACCACGCTGGCCGACTACGAGCGGATCCTGCGGGTGAACCAGATCGGTACGTTCCTCGGTATGCGCGCGGTCGTGGCACCCATGACGTCGGCGGGCGGTGGTTCGATCATCAACCTCTCGTCCGTCGAAGGGCTCGCAGGCATGCCCTACGTCGCGGCCTACACGGCCACGAAGTTCGCCATCCGCGGCATGACGAAGGTGGCGGCCCTGGAACTCGGCGGCAACGGCATTCGTGTCAACTCGGTGCACCCGGGCATGATCGACACTGCGATGATCCGCAGATTCACGGGCGAGGACACCGACCTGTCCCCGGTGGGCGGCAAGGTCGCCCTCGGCCGGGTCGGCAGACCCGAGGAGATCGCGGGTCTCGTCGCGTTCCTCGCCAGTGACGACAGCTCGTACAGCACCGGGGCCGAGTTCGTCGCCGACGGCGGTGCGACCGCGACCCACGCGCTGAAGGTGTGACGACCGGGCCGGACCGGCCGGCAGGCGAACGCAGGAGGTGTGATGACCGCACGAACGGGCCCCATCCCGGGCACCGCTGCGTTCGCCCAGGTCGGCCGGCTCACCACGCTGTCGTGGCAGGTGCTGGTCGCGACCCCGCGGCGGCCGTTCCAGTGGCGCGAGTGGATCCAGCAGTGCTGGTTCTTCGCCAGCGTCACGATCCTGCCGACCGCGCTGGTCGCGATCCCGTTCGGCGCGGTCATCGCGTTGCAGCTGGGATCGCTGACGCAGCAGATCGGCGCACAGTCGTTCACCGGTGCGGCCAGCGCGCTGGCGATCGTGCAACAGGCCAGCCCGCTGATCACGGCGCTGCTCGTCGCGGGTGCGGGCGGCAGCGCCGTGTGCGCCGACATCGGCGCCCGCAAGATCCGCGAGGAGATCGATGCGATGGAGGTGCTCGGGGTCGACCCGATCCAGCGCCTCATCGTGCCGCGGGTGCTCGCGGCGATCGTGGTGTCCGTCCTGCTCAACGGCCTGGTCAGCGTGGTCGGCGTGCTCGGCGGCTACTTCTTCAACGTCGTCATGCAGGGCGGCACCCCCGGCGCGTACCTGGCCAGCTTCAACGCGCTCGCGCAGTTGCCGGACCTGTGGATCAGCGAGATCAAAGCCGTGATCTACGGCTTCTTCGCGGGCGTGGTCGCCGCGTTCCGGGGACTCAACCCGGCCGGCGGGCCGAAGGGTGTCGGTGATGCGGTGAACCAGGCCGTCGTGATCACGTTCCTGTTGTTGTTCCTCATCAACGTGGTGCTGACCGCCGTGTACCTGCAGATCGTTCCGCCGAAGGCGTTGTGACGCCATGACAGCGACCCAGGATCGAGACGCCGCCTCGGAGCCCCGGCCGCCCCGGCGCGACCCGCGCGCCGACGACCGCGTGCTGGAGGCCATCGCGCGGCCGGGGGCCGTGTTCGAAGGCCTCGGCGAACAGCTGCTGTTCTACCTCAAGGTGCTCGCCTGGGTGCCGCGCACGGTCCGCCGCTACAGCAAGGAGACGCTGCGACTGCTCACCGAGGTGTGCTTCGGCAGCGGTGGGCTCGCCGTTATCGGCGGCACTCTCGGCGTGATGATCGGCATGACGCTGTTCACCGGCCTCATCGTCGGCATCCAGGGTTACGCGGCGCTCGAACAGCTCGGCACCGCGGCGCTGACGGGCTTCATCTCGGCCTACTTCAACACCCGCGAGGTGGCGCCGCTCGCCGCCGGACTGGCCCTGTCGTCCACGGTCGGCTGCGGTTTCACCGCCCAACTCGGCGCGATGCGGATCTCCGAGGAGATCGACGCGATGGAGGTCATGGGCATCCCGAGCCTGCCGTACCTCGTCACGACGCGGGTCATCGCCGGTGTCGTGGCCGTGATCCCGCTGTACGCCGTGGGACTGTTGTCGTCCTATCTGGCCTCCCGTCAGGTGACGATCTGGATGTACGGGCAGTCCGCGGGAACGTACGACCACTACTTCCACCTGTTCCTCCCGCCGGAGGACGTGCTGTGGTCGTTCCTCAAGGTGATCATCTTCAGCACCATCGTGATCATGTCGCACTGCTTCTACGGCTACTACGCCCGCGGCGGCCCCGCGGGCGTGGGCGTGGCCGTGGGCCGCGCCGTGCGGACGTCGATCGTGCTGGTCGCGGTGCTGGACTTCTTCCTCAGCCTCGCGATCTGGGGTGCGACGACAACGGTCAGGTTGTCCGGATGAGTACGCGCAGAGCGGTGGTCCGCAGGCTCGGGCTGCAGGTGCTCGGGCTGGTGTTCCTCGTCGTGGCGGCGCTGTTCGTCGCCACGACGATCGCGATCTACAACAAGGCGTTCTCCGACGCCGTCTCCGTGCGCCTCGAGACCTCCACCGCGGGCAACCAGCTGCGCAAGGGCGCCGACGTCAAGATCCGCGGGATGCGCGTCGGCGAGGTGCGGTCGGTCTCGACCGACGGTGAGAAGGCGATCCTCGACCTGGCCATCGAGCGTGACCGCATCGACGCCGTTCCCGCGGGCGTGTCTGCGCGGTTGCTGCCGAAGACACTGTTCGGCGAACGGTACGTGGCACTCCAGCCGCCCGAACGGTCCGAAGGCGACGGTGAGGTCACGCCGCTCGCGGCGGGCGACGTCATCACGCAGGACCGCAGCCGCTCCGCGGTCGAACTGGAGCAGGTGCTGTCCAACGTGCTTCCGCTGCTCCAGTCGGTGCAGCCGCAGAAGCTGGCCGGCACGCTCTCCTCGGTCTCCGACGCGCTCGAGGGCCGCGGCGAGCAGCTGGGGGACACGCTCGTGGGGCTGTCGGAGTACCTGAAGGACTTCAACGCGTCGTTGCCGGACCTGTCGCACGACATCACGGCGGCGGCCGACGTGGCCGACATCTACCGCGAGGCGGCTCCCGACTTCCTCGCCGCGATGCGGGATCTGACCACGACGACGCGCACGATCGTGGAGAAACGCGAGGGACTCGCCGGTGTGTACGAGAGCGTGTCCGGAGCGTCCGGTGACCTGGAACGCTTCCTCGCCGCCAACGAGCGCAACATCATCCGGCTCACCACGACGTCCCAGCCGACCCTCGACGTGCTCGCCGAGTACGCGCCGCAGTACCCGTGCATGTTCCGGCAGTTCGCCGAGGCGGTCCCGAACGCCAAGGCCGCGTTCGGCCACGGCGAGGACGAGATGAACCACGTCGTGATCCGGATGCTGGCCGACAATCGCGGCAAGTACGAGCCGGGCGTCGACGAACCGCGCTACGACGACAAGCGCGGCCCGCGGTGCTATCCGCAGATGGTCCCGCCGGAACGGTTCCCGCAGTACCCGCCGGAAGGGCCGCTCAAGGACGGGTCGACGCATCCGGCGCCGTCGAAGAATTCCGGCAGGTTGCCCGGTCCGGTGCTGGGCTACGACGTGCCGTTCCCCGCCGACGGTGACGACAAGGCCGCGCTGCAGGGGAACGGGAACGGGGCCTCGGGCGGAGGCGGGACGTCGCCGGGGCGGGTCTCCTCGCCCGCGAACTCGGCGGCCGAACACCGGCTGATCGGGGTGTTGCAGTCGCCGCACACCGGGATCGCACCGGACGAGTTCCCGGGCTGGGGCGGCGTGCTGCTCGGCCCGCTGTACCGCGGCGCGACCGTGGAGCTGCGATGAGGAGTATCACAGGCCCGCTGCTGAAGATCTCGGTGTTCGCCGCCGTGACGGTGCTGCTGACCGGAATCCTGGCCGCGACCGTCGCCAACACGAACTTCGGTGACACCTCGGGCTACACCGCACGATTCGTCGACGTGTCCGGACTGTCCGAGGGTGACGACGTCCGGATCGCGGGTGTGAAGGTCGGCCAGGTGACGGCGATCTCCCTCGGCGAGGGCGACCACGCCGAGGTCCGGTTCGACGTCGACGGCGAGCGCAGGCTCCCGGGGCTCGTGACGGCCACGGTGAAGTACCGCAACCTCATCGGCCAGCGGTACCTGGCCCTCGGCACCGATGTGCCCGAGCGCGGCCACCTCGAGCCGGGCGGGGTGATCCCGCCCGAACGGACGAGCCCCGCGCTCAACCTGACCGTGCTGTTCAACGGCTTCCAGCCGCTGTTCCGCGCGCTCGATCCGAAGGAGATCAACCAGCTCTCGTACGAGATCATCCGCGTGTTCCAGGGTGAGGGCGGCACGGTCCGCAGTCTGCTGTCGCACACCGCGTCGCTGACCTCGACCCTCGCGTCGAAGGACCGGATCATCGGCCGGACCATCGACAACCTCAACCGCGTGCTCGACACCGTCAACTCCCGCACACCCCAGGTGAAGAGCCTCGTCTCGACGACGCAGCAACTGGTGAGCGGGCTGGCGAAACAGCGGAAACCGATCGGCGAGGCCGTGTCCGGACTCGCCGAACTGACCACGGCGACCCGTGGGTTGCTCGAGGACGCGCGAGCGCCGCTGCGCAAGGACGTCGCGGCGCTGCGCGAGCTCGCCGGTGGGCTCGCCGGGTCGCGCGAGCTGATCGACGAGGTGCTGACGACGCTGCCGGGCCACCTCAACAAGTTCACGCGCGCGGTCAGCTACGGCAGCTGGTTCAACTACTTCCTGTGTGACCTGCGCGGGACGATCGGCATCAAGGCCCTCAACGTCGAGGTGCCGATCCTGCCGCTGCCCGCGACGCAGCAGCCGGAGAGGTGTCGGACAGAGTGAAACCGCTGAAGGAACGCAACCAGGCCGCGGTGGGAGTCGTGGCGCTCGTGCTGGTGTCCCTCGCGATCGTCACGGCCTACCGGGCCGACGAGATCCCGATCCTCAACGACCGGACGAGCTACGCCGCGCACTTCGCCGAGTCCGCGGGGCTGGCCGAGGGCAACGACGTGCAACTGGCGGGCGTGAAGGTCGGTGAGGTGGACGAGGTCGTGCTCGACGGCACGCACGTGCGCGCGACGTTCTCGCTCGACGGGGTCGACACCTCCAGGATCGGCGACCGGACGAGGGCGTCGATCGAGATCAAGACCCTGCTGGGGGAGAAGTACCTCGCGCTCCACCCCGAGGGCGAGCCGGCGCAGGACCCGGTCGAGCCGATCCCGGTGGACCGCACCGAGACGCCGTTCGAGCTGCAGGACGCGTTCGACCAGTTGTCCGGCACGGTCGACGACATCGACACCGACCGGCTCGCGAAGAGTTTCGACGTGGTGGCCGACACGTTCGCCGACACGCCGAAGCCGATGACCGAGGCGTTGCAGGGACTCTCGGCACTGTCGGAGACCGTGTCGTCGCGGGACGCGGAACTCGGCCGACTGTTGTCGAACACCAACAAGATCACCGGCACGTTGCGTAGCAGGAACCAGCAGCTGCGCAAGGTGATCGGCGACGGCAACTCGCTGCTGACGGAACTGCAGAACCGGCGGCAGGACATCAACCGGCTGCTGGTCGGGACCCGGCAGGTCTCGCAGCAGCTGTCCGGGGTCGTCGACGACAACCGCGAGCAACTGAAGCCGGCGCTGACAGAGCTGAGCAAGGTGACGACCGTGCTGCAGCGCAACCAGGACAACCTGGACCGGAGCCTGGAACTGCTCGCGCCGTTCACCCGGCTCGGCACCAACGTCACCGGCAACGGCCGGTGGTTCGACGGGTACATCTGCGGCCTGCTGCCGCCGACGATCAACACCGGCACCGGATACGAGTACAACTCGGAGGGCTGCGTCGGCGACATGGCCGCGCCGGACCAGGGCGTCGGAGGTGGCCGATGACGATGGACACCCGCGCGGGCCGGAGCGTCTACCGCTGGCTGGCGACGGCCTGCGTCGCCGCACTGCTGCTGACCGGAGGGGTCTGGTGGCTCCTCCGCGAAGAGGCGGGCATCCGGCTGACGGCCCACTTCGACCGTGCGGTCGGGCTGTACGCCGGGTCGACGGTGCGGGTGCTCGGCATCGAGGTCGGTGAGATCACGCGGGTGCAGCCGCAGGGCGAACGCGTCGCGGTGTCCATGCGGGTCGACAGCGGGGTGCGGGTGCCGCGCGACGCGGACGCGGTCGTCGTCGCGCCCAGTCTGGTCAGCGACCGTTACGTGCAGTTGACGCCGGTGTACGACGGCGGTCCGGTCCTGTCCTCCGGCACGGTCATCGCGCGCGAGCGCACCGCGACGCCGATGGAGATCGACGACCTGTACGCGAGCCTGGACGAGCTGGCGACCGCGCTGGGGCCCGACGGGGCCAACTCCGACGGGGCGTTGTCGCGGGTCCTCGACACGACCGCGGCCAACCTCGAGGGCAACGGCCGGAACCTGAACACCACGGTCACGAAACTGTCCGAACTGGCCACGACACTCGACGGTTCGTCCGAGGACCTGTTCGGCACGGTGCGGAACCTGCAGAAGTTCACCGAGCTGCTCGCGACGAGCGATGCGCAGCTGAACCGGTTCTATCAGCGGCTGGCCGAGGTGAGCGGGTTCCTGTCCGAGGACTCCGACGACGTCGGCAAGGCGCTGTCGTCACTGGGCGGGGCGCTGGGCAAGGTGAAGGGTTTCGTCGGGGAGAACCGCACGGCGCTCTCGGACAACATCGGCAAACTCGAAGGCATCACCCAGGTGCTGGTCGACCAGCGCGCCGCGGTGGCCGAGATCGCCGACGTCGCGCCGCTCGGGCTGTCGAACTTCATCAACTCCTACGACGCCGCGTCCGGGTCGATCGCGATCCGGTACAACTTCAACGAGGTCACCAATCCGCTGATGACGACGGCGTGCAAGCTGACGAAGTCGCTGGCCGACCACCGGCTGCCGGCCTCGCTCGACAAGCTCTGCGAGATCCTCGGCCCGGTCGTGGACGGGAAGGCCGACCTGCCGTCGGTCTCCCAGCTGCTGGCCTCGATCCAGAGCGGGGAACTGCCCCCGCTGCCGTTGCCGTCGATCATCGCACCGGGAGGCCGGTGATGACGACGACGGCGAGGGTGATGGAGCGGGCGCCCGCCGGTGGGCGCCCCGGACGGGTGCGCCGGATCGTGCACCTGATGTTGGTGTCCCTGTTGTTGCTGGTGGCGGGGTGCGGCGACGGCGGGTTCTCGGGCCTGTACGGCGCCCCGTTGCCCGGCGGTGCCGACCTCGGGGACCGGCCGTATCGGATCACGGTGCGGTTCCAGGACGTGCTCGACCTCGTGCCGCAGGCGGCGGTGAAGGTCAACGACGTCGCCGTCGGGCGGGTGGAACGGGTGCGGCTCGCCGACGACGGCACGACCGCGCTCGCGGACCTCGCTGTGAACGGGGACATCACGCTGCCCGCCAACGCGGAGGCTGAGCTGCGCCAGTCGAGCCTCCTCGGGGAGAAGTTCGTCGAGCTGCGGCCGCCCGGAGACGGGGGCGGCCGTGGAGCGCTCGACGACGGCGACGTGATCCCGCTCGACCGGACGAACCGCAACCCCCAGGTCGAAGAGGTGCTCGGTGCGCTGTCGCTGCTGCTCAACGGGGGCGGCGTGGAACAGCTCCGCGACATCGTCGGAGAGCTCAACAACACGTTGGCCGGCAACGAACCGGAACTCAAGGCGTTGCTCACCCGCGTGGACGAGTTGGCAACCACATTGGATGGACAGCGTGGTGAGATCGTGCGGGCGATCGAGGGCGTGCACCGGTTGTCCGGAACGCTGTCGAAGCAGCGGGGGCACCTGGCCACGGCGCTCGATCACCTGGAACCCGGGCTGAAGGTCGTCTCCGGTCAGCGCGAGCAGCTGGTCGGCATGCTGACGTCGCTGCGGAAACTCTCCGGCACCGGCACGCGGGTGGTCGACGCCAGCAAGCAGAGCCTTGTCGCGAACCTGAAGGCGTTGACTCCGACGCTGGAGAAGCTCGCGGAGGCCGGCGCCGACCTGCCGCAGGCGATGCAGCTGCTGCCCAGCTATCCGATCCCGGTGTTCGGCGAGTCGATCATGCACGGGGACTACGCGAACGTGAGCGTACGGCTGGATCTGCAGCTCGACGCGATTCTGGAGAACATTCTCAACGCGCGCAGGCCGCCGGTGCAGCTGCCGCACGACGACGGCACCGGCGCCGAGGGCGCGATTCCGTTCAACGACGGCACCGCCCCGCCACCGTTGCCGCTGCCCGGCGCCTCGCAGCAGCTGACCGCTCCGCAGGACGGTGGTGAGCAGGCACCTGTCGGCCACGGTCGTGGCGACGGCGGCGTCGGTGGCTTGGTCGGCGGACTGCTGGGAGGTGGCTGATGCGACTGGAACGCAAGAACCGGGTGCAGCTGGTGGTGTTCGGCCTCATCTCGCTGCTGGCCGTCGGCTACGCGGGGGGCACGTACGCCGGACTGGACCGGCTGTTCGGCAACCGCGGGTACGTCGTCCACGTGCAGCTCACCGAGTCGGGCGGCATCTTCGAGAACGCCGAGGTCGCCTACCGCGGGGTGACGGTCGGGCGGGTCGCCGCCCTCCGGCTCGACGGCGACGGCGTGACCGTCGACCTGGACATCGAGGAGGGCTCCCCGGACATCCCCGCCGACTCCGAGGCCGTCGTCGCCAACCGGTCGGCGGTCGGTGAGCAATATGTCGACTTGCGGCCCCGGTCCGGGGACGGGCCGTACCTCGAGCACGGTTCGACCATCGACAGCGAACGGACCGGAACCCCGGTCCCGCCCGGCCGGCTGTTGCAGAACCTGAACCGGCTCGTGTCCAGTGTGGATCCGAAGTCGCTCCGGACCGTCGTCGACGAGTTCGACACCGCGTTCACCGGGGTGGGCCCGGATCTGGGCCGGCTGCTGGACTCGGCGGGGTCACTGACGGCAGGGGCCCGCGAGCACCTGCCGCAGACGGCGACACTGCTGCGGCAGAGCCGGACGGTCCTCGACACCCAGCGGAGGAACTCGGCGCAACTGCGCTCGATCGCGGGTGGATTCCGCGACATCGCGGCGCAGCTGAAGAAGTCCGACTCCGACCTGAGGACCGTCGTCGACCAGGCCCCGGCTGCGAGCCGGGAGATCTCGGCACTGCTCGACGAGTCGGGGTCGAGCCTGTCGGTGCTCGTCGCGAACCTGCTGACGACCTCGCAGGTGCTGGAACCGCGGACCGACGCGCTCGAACACATGCTGGTGGCGCTGCCGATGGTGTCCGGCTTCTCGCGGTCGGTCGTGTCCAACGGTGAAGGGCATCTCGGCTTCGTGCCCACGTTCTTCGACCCGCACGGCTGCACCAAGGGGTACGAGGGCACCGAGCGCCGTCCCGCGAACGACACGCGGAACACTCCGCCCAACACCGAGGCCTACTGCGCCGAGCCGCCCGGCAGCCCGAGCAACGTGCGGGGTGCGCAGAACGCGCCGGTGGCGGGTGACCCGGTGCAGGTCCCGGGCGGCGAGCAGGACCCGTCGGGCGGCTCGGGCGAGGCGCCGGACCGCGACGCGGTGCGCGGCCAAGGACGCGAGAACGGCGAGGGCGGGTTGCCGGGGCTGCTCGACTTGTCGGCGGGAACCGGGGGCTCGGGGCGCGGCGCGGGCACGGAGCACGGCGGCAGCGCGGACGCCGGGTCGTCCGGCGGCGGACTGGGCGGCCTGTTGGGGGTGCCGGAATGAGGCCGGCTGCGCTGTTGCGCGACGTGGTCCGGGACCGTGCGGTGGCCGTGCTGGTCGCCGTCGCCGTGATCGCGGCGCTGGCGTGCGCGGGTCTGGGCTGGCGCTGGTGGGCCGTCGCCCACGGTGAGCCGGCGACCACCGCGGCGACCCGGGACGCCGCTGTGTCCCAGGGAACCCGTGCGCTCGACGTGCTCCACACGATCGACCACCGCACCGCCGCCGCGGACCTCGACGCGTGGGCCCGGGTCACGTCGGGGCCGCTGCGCAGCAGGCTGACCGGCGACCGGGAGCGGCACATCGAGCGTGCGCGGGCCGATGAGACGGTCGCCACCGCCACGGTGACCCGGACGGCACTGTCCGAACTGGACACCGGGAAGGGGACGGCGCGGCTGCTCGCCGTCGTGGACACCGACGTCGGCGACGAGCGCCGGCGCAGCACGCTGATCGCATCGCTGACACGGAAGGACGGCCGGTGGACCGTGTCGAACGTGCAGGCGGTGGGATCGTGACCCGGCCTGCCGCGTCCGGGGTGGACTCACAACCCGACGACGCGGTGGCCGGCGACGCGGTGGCCGACGAGGTGGAGCCCGACGACGATCCGGACACCGACGGCACCGACGGCACCGACGGCACCGACGGCACCGACGGCGCCGTGGGCGAGGACGCGACCGCGGCCCCGCGTCGCGGGCCGGCGAGTCGGAGGGCGACGGTGCCTGCGGTGCTGGCCGCGGTGTGCGTCGTGGCCGCGGCGAGCGCGGTCTGGCTGGGGGTGCAGGCAGGGCGAGCGGCGCCGGCCGACGTGGCACACGTCGACGGGGAGCGGACGCGGCAGGTGAGCGAGCAGGTCGGTCAGGCCGTCACGGCCGTGTTCTCGTACGACCGCGGCGATCTGGCGCGTACCGAGCGGGCTGCCGACCGGATGCTCACCGGAGCGGCGCGCCGGGAGTACGACGCCACGTTTGCCAGACTCCGCGAGCAGGCGGGCGGGTCCGGTGCGGTGCAGTCGACGACGGTGCGGTCGGTCGGCGTGCGCAGCCTGGAGGGTGACCGTGCGCAGCTGCTCGTGCTGGCCGATCGCCGGGTGCTCGACCGGGACATGCGCTCGCGCGGTTCGCACGTGGTGTGGATCGACGTCGTGGCGGTGCACGCCGACGGAGGCTGGCGGATCGCCGAGATGTCCCCGCTGTGAGTGCGCGAACGTGCGAGCCCGGTGGTGGTGTGCTGATCATGGAGGAGGCGGTTGCGCCGGGCCCAGGGGTGGCAGCGGCGGTGATCGGACCCGGTGGTGATCGGATGCGGAGGTGACCGGACCCGGTGGGAATCGGGCACGGACGGGAGTGGACGTTGCCAGAAACTGAAACACGTTCTAGTCTTGCTCGATGATCATGGCGATCGTCCGGCGGGTGAGGTGATCGGATGCGCATCGCGTTGTTGTCCTACCGGAGCAAGCCGCACTGCGGCGGGCAGGGCGTGTACGTGCGGCACCTCAGCCGTGGACTGGCCGAGCTCGGCCACGACGTCGAGGTGCTGTCCGGGCAGCCGTATCCGGAGCTCGACGACCCGGTCCGGCTCACGGAGGTGCCGAGCCTCGACCTGTACCGCGAGCCCGACCCGTTCCGCACCCCGCGGCTCGGCGAGTACCGCGATGCGATCGACCTGCTCGAGACCGGCGCCATGTGGACGGCCGGATTCCCGGAGCCGCTGACGTTCAGCCTCCGCGCCGCGCGGCTGTTGCGGCGACGAGCGGCCGAGTTCGACGTCGTGCACGACAACCAGTGCCTCGGCTACGGCCTGCTCGGCCTGCAGCGTGCGGGCGTGCCGCTGGCGGCCACGGTCCACCACCCCATCACCCGCGACCGGGTCGCCGACCTGGCTGCCGCGCCCTGGCGGCGCAGGCTCGCGGTGCGCCGCTGGTACGGGTTCGTGACGATGCAGGCCCGGGTCGCCCGGCGGCTGCCGCGGCTGATCACCGTGTCGCAGGCGTCGGCGGGCGACATCGCCGAGGACTTCCGCGTGAGCCCGGACCGCCTCACCACGATCCCGCTCGGCGTCGACACCGAGCTCTTCCGTCCCGCCCGGGAGCGGGCGCCGGGCCGCATCGTCGCGGTGGCCAGTGCCGACGTCCCGCTGAAAGGCGTCCGGCACCTGCTCGAGGCCGTGGCGAAACTGCGGGCCGAACGCGCCGTGGAACTGGTGCTGGTCAGCAAGCTCGCCGACGACGGGCCGACGAGGCGGCTCATCGACGAGCTGGCGATCGGTGACGTCGTGCGCGCGGTGCACGGGCTGGCCGACGGCGACCTGGCCGACCTCCTGGCGTCGGCGGAGGTGGCGTGCGTGCCGTCGCTGTACGAGGGCTTCTCGCTGCCGACGGTCGAAGCGATGGCGTGCGGCACACCCCTCGTGGTCAGCCGTGCGGGCGCGTTGCCGGAAGTGGTGGGCGACTGCGCGCGGCTCGTGCCACCCGGTGACACGGAGGCGCTGACGCGCGAGCTGGCGGCGGTGCTCGACGACCGGGAGGCGCGGGGCCGGCTCGGCGAGGCGGGCAGAGCTCGGGCCCTCGAACGGTACAGCTGGCGATCCGTCGCCGCGTCCACAGTGGACGTGTATCGCGAGGTGATCGACCGGACACGGCGAAAGGCGGGGTAGATGCTGACGGTGGATTTCGACCGTATCGGGGTCGGACCGGGTACGACGGTGATCGACGTCGGCTGCGGCGCGGGCAGGCACGCGTTCGAGGCGTACCGCCGGGGTGCGGATGTGGTGGCGTTCGACCAGGACAAGTCGGCGCTCGGCGACGTCGAGACGATGTTCGCCGCGATGTCGGCCGAAGGGCACGTGCCGGACGGTGCCGCGGCCACCACGGTGGCGGGCGACGCGCTGCGGCTGCCGTTCCCGGACGGCGCGTTCGACTGCGTGATCGCCTCGGAGATCCTGGAGCACGTCCCCGACGACGAGCGGGCCATCGCCGAGTTGGTCCGCGTGGCACGGCCCGGCGGGTCCGTCGTCGTCACCGTGCCGCGGTGGCTGCCGGAACGGGTGTGCTGGCTGCTCTCCGACGCCTACCACGAGGTCGAGGGCGGACATGTGCGCATCTATCGCGGCGCCGAGCTGCGCGGCAAGCTGCGCGGCGCCGGGTTGCGGCCCGTCGCCGGGGAGCACGCCCACGCGTTGCACGCACCGTACTGGTGGCTCAAATGCGCCGTCGGGCCCGACAACGACGACCATCCGCTGGTCAAGGCCTACCACCGGGTGCTGGTGTGGGACATGATGCGCGCCCCCTGGCCGACGCGCACCGCCGAGCGGCTGCTCGACCCCGTGCTGGGCAAGAGCCTCGCGGTCTACAGCGTCAAGGACGCCGGCGCCGTCGAGAACACGGGCGACGACGGCGGACAGGGCGCTGGGACCGGCGCCGCAGGCGGCGAGGGGGTGGCCGGTGACGCGGACTGACCCGCCCGAGGTGCCCGGGGTGCTGACGGCAGCCGACGTGGCCGCCACGGCACGGTCGATCGCAGCCGTGCAGGAGAGCTCCGGTGCCGTTCCGTGGTTCCCCGGCGGGCACACCGACCCGTGGGACCACGTCGAATCCGCCATGGCGTTGACGGCCGCCGGGCTCTGCGACGAGGCCGGGGCCGCCTACGACTGGTGCCGCCGCACGCAGCGTGCCGACGGTTCGTGGCCCGCGAAGGTCGTCGGCGGGCGCGTCGAGGACCCCACCGTCGACACCAACTTCTGTGCCTACGTGGCGGTCGGCGTGTGGCACCACCTGGCGTGCACCGGTGACGACGAGTTCGCGCGGCGCATGTGGCCCGTCGTGCGTGCCGCCGTCGACCTCGTACTCGACGCGCAGACCGAACGGGGCGAGGTCGCGTGGGCGCGCGGACGGGACGGCGCGTGGGCGGGCGAGGCGCTGCTGTCCGGCTGCGCGAGCATCCATCAGAGCCTGCGGTGCGCACTCGCGCTGGCCGACCACGTCGGACTGCCTCAGCCGGACTGGGAGGTGGCGCTCGGCCGCCTCGGGCACGCGCTGCGCAGCCATCCGGAGGCCTTCGCCGACAAGAGCCGCTACTCGATGGACTGGTACTACCCGGTGCTCGGGGGCGCGGTGCGCGGGCGCGCCGGGCTCGACCGGCTCCGCGGTCGGTGGCGGGACTTCGTCGTGGACGGGCTCGGCGCGCGGTGCGTCGACGACCGGCCGTGGGTCACCGGAGCGGAGACCTGCGAACTCGTGCTCGCCCTCGACACGCTCGGGGAGGTGGGTGCGGCCCGGGACCTGCTGGCGGCCGTGCAGCACCTGCGCGACCCGGACGGCTCGTACTGGACGGGCGACGTCTTCACCGACGGCAAACGCTGGCCGGAGGAACGGACCACGTGGACCGGCGCCGCGGTGGTCCTGGCCGCCGACGCGCTGTCCCGCACCACGCCGGCGTCGGCGATCTTCCGCGGCGAGGAGCTGCCCGTCGGCCTGGCGCCCGTGGGCGCGGGCTGTGGTTGCGACACCTACGTGACGGGGGTGCCCGGCTGACCGGCGACCCGCCGCAGCACCCGCAGCGATCCGGTGGCGGTGTGCTCGGCGAACTGCCCCGAGGCCAGCGCCCGGCGGAAGATGTGGAACGGCGGGCGGCCGCCGTCGCGCGGGTCGGGGAACACGTCGTGGATCGCCAGCAGCCCGCCCGGCCGTACCCACGGTGCCCAGCCGGAGAGGTCGGCGTCGGCCGCCTCCTCCGTGTGCCCGCCGTCGATGAACAGCAGGTCGACCGGGGTTCGCCACAGCGCCGCGACGTCGGGGGAGCGGCCGACCACGGCGACGACGTGGTCCTCGAGGCCGGCACCCGCGATGGTGCGGCGGAACGCGCCGAGCGTGTCGAGCCTGCCGGTGTGCGGATCGACGAGGCCGGGGTCGTGGTATTCCCAGCCCGGCTGGTGTTCCTCGGAGCCGCGGTGGTGGTCGACGGTCACGACCCGCGCGCTCGTCGCGCGCGCGGCGGCGCCCAGGAAGACGGTCGATTTGCCGCAGTAGCTGCCGATCTCCACGGCCACGGGCCCCTCGTCGGTGTCGGCGGGCCGGGTGCCCGCGGTCTCGTGCAGGGCGTCGTGGAGGGCGAGGCCCTCGGCGGTGGGCATGAAGCCGGGAGCGTCGATCGCGGCGGTCAGCAGCTCCGGTGGCATGGCCGTGGCGGCGGGCATGAGGGGACTGTAGGCGCGGGCCGTCTGCGACTCAACGCCGGTGGGCTCCCCGGGTGGAACACGATGCCGTCCGATCCCGGGGCAGCGGTATCGACCACAGCTCCCGGCTGTGGCCGAATAGTTGAAACATGTTTCAGAAGTCGGCATCATGTGGAGCACGATCTCCCCGCCGGAAGGAGTCTGCGATGCCGCACCGCGAATGGGACGCCGAAGCCGACGTCGTGATCGTCGGGTTCGGGGGTGCGGGGGCGTGCGCCGCCGTCGACGCCTGTGACCACGGTGCCGACGTGCTCGTCCTCGACCGGTTCCACGGCGGTGGTGCGACCGCCATCAGCGGCGGCGTCGTCTACGCCGGTGGGGGAACCCCGCACCAGCGGGCCGCGGGATTCGACGACACCACCGAGGCGATGCTCGAGTACCTCCGGCTCGAGACCGGCGGGGTCGTCGCCGACGAGACGCTGTCGCGGTTCTGCGCGCAGAGTCTCGACAACCTGCGCTGGCTCGAGCAGCACGGCGTCCCCTTCGAGGGCAGCATGGCGCCGCGCAAGACGTCGTATCCGACCAACGAGCACTACCTGTACTACTCCGGCAACGAGCTCGCCCCGCCCTTCTCCGACGCCGCGGCCCCCGCGCCGCGCGGACACCGCGCCACGGGCAAGGGCGTGTCGGGCAAGCCGCTGTTCGCGGCGCTGCGCCGTGCGGTGGCCCGCAGGCCGATCGCGGTGCGCACGCAGACCAGGGTCACCGGGCTCGTCACCGACGGCGACCGCGTCGTCGGCGTGGAGGCCACCGAGATCCGCAAGGCCCTCCCGCGCAGGCTGCACCGCGTGTTGTCGGCGGCGGGCCGCAAGCTGAACATCTACTACCGCCCGCTGGGCCGGATGCTCGAAGGGCCGATCGCCGACCTGGAACGCCGGTACGGCGAGGCGCGGCGGTTCCGCGCCCGACGCGGTGTCGTGCTCGCCGCGGGCGGATTCGTGTTCAACCGGCCGCTGCTGGCCGAACACGCGCCCGCCTACCGGCGCGGGTCCTCGCTCGGCACCATCGGGGACGACGGCAGCGGCATCGCGCTCGGCGAGTCGGTGGGCGGCCGCACCGACCGGATGCACCGGGTGTCGGCATGGCGGTTCTTCAACCCGCCGCTGGCGATGGTCGACGGGGTGCTCGTCAACAACCGCGGCGAGCGCATCTGCAACGAGACGTACTACGGCGCGCGCATCGGCGACCACGTCGCGCGGCAGCCCGACGCGGAGGCGTACCTGATCATCGACGCCCGCACCCGCGCGGAGGCACTCCGGCAGACCCCGTCGCAGACCCTGTGGTTCCAGCGGCTGCAGGCCGAGTACGTCCTGCGGCTGGGCAACGTCTCCGCGGGCGACCTGCCGGCACTGGCCCGCAAGCGTGGTATCGACCCGGACGGGTTGGTCCGCACGATCGCGGAGTACAACGCGGGCGCCGCCGCGGGCCGGGATCGGATGGGCAAGGACCCCGCGCACGTGCGGGCGCTGTCGGACGGCCCGTTCCACGCGATCGACTGCTCCATCCGAACCCAGCCCGCGTTCCCGATCCCGATGATCACGCTCGGCGGGCTGGCCGTCGACGAGGACACCGGAGCCGTCACCCGCGGTGACGGCTCGGCCGTGCCGGGGTTGTACGCCGCGGGCCGCAACGCCGTCGGCGTGTGCTCGGAGTCCTACGTCAGCGGTCTGTCCCTTGCGGACTGCGTGTTCTCCGGGCGGCGCGTCGCGGCCGCACTGACCGAGAAGCGATTTCAGGAGGAACAGGCATGAGGATCGTCGTCGACTGGGACCTGTGCGAATCCAACGGCATCTGTGAAGCCGTCGCCCCCGACGTGTTCGAACTGGACGAGGACGAGAACCTGATTCTCAAGGCGGACCCGGACGCCGAGAACCGCGGCCGCATCCTGCAGGCCGTGGAGTCGTGCCCGAAGGCCGCGCTGTCGCTGGACGAGTCCGAGTGACGGGCGGGCAGGAAGGCGCACCGGGTTCGCGCGACGGAACCGGAGCGGAGGAGTTCGACGTCGTCGTGGTCGGCAGCGGTGCGGCCGGGATGACCGCGGCGTTGCGGGCCGCGCACCTCGGCCTGTCCACGGTCGTCCTCGAGAAGGCCGCCGCGTTCGGTGGCTCCACGGCCCGTTCCGGCGGCGGCGTGTGGGTTCCCGGCAACGACGCGCTGCGGCGGGCCGGCGTGGCGGACACGCCGGAGGCCGCGCGGGAGTACCTGCACGCGATCGTGGGCGATGCGGCCGAACCGGAACGCATCGACGCCTACCTCGAACACGGCCCGGACGTGCTGTCGTTCGTGGAGCGGACCACGCCGCTGCGGCTCCGCTGGGTGCGCGGCTACTCCGACTACTACCCCGAGGCGCCCGGCGGCGTGGCGGCCGGGCGATCCGCCGAGCCGAAGCCCGTCGACGCCCGGCTGCTCGGGCAGGACCGCCACCGACTCGAACCGCCGTACAGCGCGCCGCCGCTCGGCGTGCCGCTCGGGCAGGCGGACTACCGGTGGCTGAGCCTGATCGCGCGTCACCCGCGAGGGGTGCTGACGTTGCTGAGCCTCGGCCTGCGCTGGCTGGGTGGGCTGCTGCTGGGCAAACGGCAGCTCGTCATGGGGCAGGCGGTCGCCGCGGCGCTGCAGGTCGGCGTCCGGCGCGCCGGCGTCGAGGTGCGGCTGAATACTCCACTGCGGCGCCTCGAGACCGACGGCGGCCGGGTCACCGGCGTCGTGGTGGAGCGGGACGGCGAGGAGGCGTTGGTGCGCGCCCGCCACGGCGTGGTGCTGGCCGCGGGCGGGTTCGAGCACAACGCCGCGATGCGGGAGCGCCACCAGCGCGCTCCGATCGGTACGGAGTGGACGGTCGGTGCGAAGGCCAACACCGGCGACGCCATCACCGCCGCGACGGAGGTGGGCGCCGCGGTCGACCTGATGGACGACGCCTGGTGGGGTCCGTCGATCCCGCTTCCGGGCGGACCGTGGTTCGCGCTGGCGGAACGGTCCCGGCCGGGCAGCATCATGGTCAACGAGCGCGGCGAACGGTTCGTCAACGAGTCGGCGCCCTACGTCGACGCCGTGCACGCGATGTACGGCGGTGACCAGGGTCGCGGCGACGGGCCGGGAGACAACATCCCGACCTGGCTCGTGTTCGACCAGCGGTACCGCAACCGGTACATGTTCACGGGGCTCGGACCCCGCCAGCCGCTGCCGGGTCGCTGGTACAAGCACGGCATCGTGGTGCAGGCGCCGTCGGTCGGCGAACTGGCCGAGAAGATGGGAGTACCGGCCGCCGCGCTCGAGTCCACAGTGGATCGCTTCAACGGGTACGCCAGGAAGGGCGAGGACGCCGAGTTCGGCCGCGGCCGCAGCCGCTACGACCACTACTACGGCGACCCGCGGAACCGGCCCAATCCGAGTCTCGGCGAGCTGGACCGGGCGCCGTTCTACGCCGTGAAGATGGTGCCGGGAGACCTCGGCACGAAGGGCGGCGTGCGCACGGACACCCGGGCGCGGGTGCTGCGCGAGGACGGCTCGGTGATCGACGGGCTCTACGCCGCGGGCAACACCAGTGCCGCGGTCATGGGCCGCACCTACGCCGGTCCCGGTGCGACGATCGGCCCGGCGATGGTCTTCGGATATCTGGCCGCCGAGGACCTCGCCGCGACCGGCACCGCCGCGACCGGCACCGTGTCCGGCACCGGCGTGGCGGACGACGCGCGCGGCGCCGGTGAAGCGCGCGGCGCCGGTGAATCGGGCGGACCGCGCGAGTCCGGCACTGTGGCCGAATCCGGCACGGCAGGCGTCGGTGGTTCGCACGACACGAGCGCCGAGGGCGCGGCGTAGCGGCTCCGGCCGAGCCGTCCGTCGCACCCTCGTGTCCGCCGGCTCCGGCCCTGCCGCGGCCGGAGCCGGCGACGGTCCCGAGCCGCCCGGCGACCGCTGAGTGGCGCGAGTGCGGACGTGGGTAACCTTCCCGCGTGTCTGTCAACAAGCACGAGCGCGATGTCGGCGAGCGCGATGTCACTGCGTCCGGTCGCGCCGGACCGCCGCGGCCCGCGTACACCGAGCCGGTTCCCGTGACGACGCTCGTGGCGCGCTCCGACTCCCGGCTCCTCGCCGACCCGACCGCACCGGAAGTGACGGTGACGGGAGCGACGCTGCGGGGGCAGGACGTCCGGCCCGGCGACCTGTTCGCCGCGCTGCCCGGTGCGCGCGTCCACGGCGCGGATTTCGCCGCTGACGCCATCGCCGCGGGCGCCGCCGCGATCCTCACCGACGAGGCCGGTGCCGAACGTCCCGCGATCGCCGAGACCGAGCTGCCCGTCCTCGTGCACACCGCGCCGCGCGCGGCCCTCGGCGAGATCGCCGCCTGGATCTACGGCGAACCGTCGCTGACGCTCAACGTCCTCGGCATCACGGGTACCTCGGGCAAGACCACCACCACGTACCTCGTCGAGGCGGGACTCCGCGCGGCAGGCCACACGACGGGCCTCATCGGCACGGTCGAGACCCGGGTCGCGGGCGAGCGGCTCGCCAGCGCGTTCACCACCCCGGAGGCGCCGGACCTGCAGGCGCTGTTCGCGCTGATGGTCGAACAGGGCGTGACGCACGTGCCGATGGAGGTCTCCAGCCACGCGTTGAGCCTCGGCCGGGTGAACGGCACCCGGTTCACCGTCGGCGCGTTCACCAACCTGTCGCAGGACCACCTCGACTTCCACCGCGACATGGACGAGTACTTCGCCGCGAAGGCCCTGCTGTTCGACGGCCGGTCGACGAGCGAGGTCGTGGTCGTCGACGCCGACTGGGGTCGCAGGCTCGTCACGCCGCAGACGATCACGGTCGGCTCCGGCCCGGACGTCGACGCCGCGTGGCGGGCGAGCGACATCGCCGTGACCGCGACGGGCGAGCAGGGCTTCACCCTCCATGCGCCGGACGGACGCACCGCCCGTGCGAGCATCCCGCTGCCGGGTGAGTTCAACGTCGCCAACGCGACCCTGGCCGCGGCGATCCTCGACACGGCGGGTGTACCGCTCGACACGATCGTCACCGGACTGTCGTCCGTCGAGGTGCCGGGCCGGATGGAGCGTGTCGCGCTGGGGCAGCCGTTCGCCGCCGTCGTCGACTACGCGCACAAGCCCGCGGCCGTCACGGAGGCGTTGCGGGCGCTGCGGGCGCGCACGCAGGGGCGCATCATCACGGTGCTCGGATGCGGCGGCGATCGCGACACCGCGAAGCGCCCCGTCATGGGCGAGGCGGCGGTACGCGGCAGTGAGCTCGTGATCGTCACCGACGACAATCCGCGCAGCGAGGACCCGGCGGCCATCCGGGCCGAGATGCTGCGGGGCGCCCGGGCCGTGCCCGCGGCCGACGCGGGTGAGATCCGCGAGATCGGCGACCGCAGGGAGGCCATCGTCGCGGCGGTCGCCGCGGCCGGCCCCGGCGACGTCGTGCTCGTGGCGGGCAAAGGACATGAGAGCGGGCAGAACATCGCGGGCGTGGTGCATCCCTTCGCCGACCGGGATGAACTCGCGGCCGCCATCCGCGACGGACTCGAGGTGAGCGTGTGATCGAGATGAGCATGGCCGAGATCGCCGAGGTGACCGGCGGCCGGCTGCACCGGGCCGACGGCACCGAGCGCGTGACGGCGTCGGTCGAATTCGACTCGCGCAAGCTCACCGACGGGGGACTGTTCGTGGCGCTGCCCGGTGAACGGGTCGACGGGCACGAGTTCGCGGCGAAGGCCGTCGCCGACGGTGCCGCGGGCGTGCTCGCGGGCCGCGAGGTGGACGCGCCGTCGGTCGTCGCACCGCCGGTCGAGGCGGCCCACGCGGGCGCGATGGCGCTGGCAGGCGACAGCGACGGGTCCGGTGCCGCGGTGCTCGCCGCGCTCGGCAGGCTCGCGCGGCACGTCGTCACCCGGCTGACCGAGGGCGGGACGACGGTCGTCGGTGTGACCGGTTCGTCCGGCAAGACCTCCACCAAGGACCTCATCGCCCAGCTGCTCGAACCGCTCGGCCCGACGATCGCCCCGCCCGGTTCGTTCAACAACGAGCTCGGCCACCCCTGGACCGCGCTGCGGTCGGACGCCTCGACGCGCAACCTCGTGCTGGAGCTGTCGGCGCGCGGGCCCGGACACATCGCCGAGCTGGCGCGGATCGCGCCCCCGACGATCGGTGCCGTGCTCAACGTGGGCACCGCCCACGTCGGCGAGTTCGGCTCCCGTGAGGGCATCGCGCAGACGAAGGGGGAGCTGGTCGAGGCGCTGCCGGCCGACGGTGTGGCCGTGCTCAACGCCGACGACCCACTGGTCGCCGCGATGGCTTCCCGCACCGCGGCGCGGGTCGTGTTCGTCGGCGAGAGCGCCGAGGCGACCGTCCGGGCCGAGGACGTCCGCCTCGACGACCAGGCGCGCGCCTCGTTCCGGCTCGTCGCCCCGCAGGGCACCGCCGACGTGACGCTGTCCCTGCACGGTGAGCACCACGTCGGCAACGCCCTCACCGCCGCGGCCATCGCCCTCGAACTGGGCACGCCCGTCGCCGAGGTGGCCGAGCGGCTCTCGGGTGCCGAGCGCCGGTCGTCGCGTCGCATGGAGGTCACCACCCGCGAGGACGGCGTCACGGTGCTCAACGACTCCTACAACGCCAACCCCGAGTCGATGAAGGCGGCGCTCAAGACCCTGGCGTCGATGGCCCGGTCCAGCGGCAGACGATCATGGGCGGTCCTGTCGGAGATGGGCGAACTGGGTACCGATAGCGTGTCCGCGCACGACGAGATCGGCAGGCTCGCGGTGCGCCTGAACATCAGCAGGCTCGTGGTGGTCGGAGACGCGGCCGCCCCGATGCACACCGGTGCCAGCCACGAAGGTTCTTGGGGAGAGGAGTCGGTTCTGGTTCCCGACACCGACGCGGCCGTCGCCCTGCTGCGCGACGAACTGCGTTCCGACGACGTGGTCCTGGTCAAGGCCTCCAAGGTCGCCGAGATGTGGCGAGTGGCCGACGCGCTGCTGGCCGGCACCGGGCTGGAGGGCACCCAGTGATCAGCATCCTGATCGCGGCCTCGGTGGGGCTGCTGATCTCCATCCTGTTCACCCCCTACCTCATCCGGGCGTTCTCGAAGCAGGGCTTCGGGCAGGAGATCCGGGAGGAGGGTCCGGAGGGACATCGGTCGAAACGCGGCACGCCCACGATGGGCGGCGTGGCGATCATCGTCGCGATGGTCGTCGCCTACTTCGTGGCGCACCTGGTCGACCTGATCCGCGATTCGTCGAACTCCGGGCCGACGGCGTCCGGTCTGCTCGTGCTCTTCCTGTCCGTCGGACTCGGCCTGGTCGGCTTCCTCGACGACTTCATCAAGATCCGCAAACAGCGCAACCTCGGCCTGAACAAGACGGCCAAGCTGGTCGGCCAGCTGCTCGTGGCGGTTGTGTTCGGCATCCTCGCGCTGCAGTTCGTCAACGACAACGGCCTGGCCCCTGCCTCGCAGCACCTGTCGTACGTGCGGGACCTGTCGCTGATTTTCTTCCCGGTCCCCGTGTTCATCCTGTTCTGTTACCTGCTGATCTCGGCGTGGTCGAACGCGGTGAACTTCACCGACGGGCTCGACGGCCTCGCAGGTGGCGCCGGGGCGATGGTGCTGGTCACGTACGTGGTGATCGCGTTCTGGCAGGCCCGGCTCAGCTGTGTCGAGACGCCGCAGGCCGCGTGCTACGACGTCCGGGACCCGCTCGACCTCGCCGTGGTGGCCGCGGCCGCAGCGGGCGGCTGCGTCGGCTTCCTGTGGTGGAACGCCGCACCCGCGAAGATCTTCATGGGCGACACCGGATCGCTCGCACTCGGTGGTCTCATCGCGGGCCTGTCGATGACGACGCGCACCGAGCTGCTCGCCATCGTCATCGGCGGGCTGTTCGTCGTCGAGATGGTGTCGGTCGTGCTGCAGATCGCCGTCTTCCGCACCACGCGCAAGCGGCTGTTCCGCATGGCACCGTTCCATCACCACTTCGAGCTCTCGGGCTGGGCCGAGACGACGGTGATCATCAGGTTCTGGCTGCTCGCGGCCGTGTGCTGCATGTTCGGTCTGGGCCTGTTCTACAGCGAACAGCTCGGGCTCGGCGGAGGCTGATCGGTGAGACTGGCGGGAACGAAGGTGCTGGTCGCCGGCGCCGGGGTGACCGGCCGGTCGGCGACCCAGGCATTGACCGAACTCGGCGCCGACGTGACCGTGACGGACGGGAACGCCCGGCGACTCGCCGAGCTCGACGGACTCGGTGCCGCGCTCGAACCCGGGCTCGACACGCCGCCGGACGGCACCGAACTGGTCGTGACCAGCCCCGGGTGGCGGCCGACCGCGCCGCTGCTGGTGGCCGCGGCCGAGGCCGGCATCGAGGTGATCGGTGACGTCGAGCTGGCCTGGCGACTCGGGCAGCAGCGTGAGCGCCCGCCCGTGTGGCTCGTCGTGACCGGCACCAACGGCAAGACCACCACCGTCGGCATGCTCGAATCGATGCTGCGCGCAGCCGGGGTGGACGCCGTGGCCTGCGGCAACGTCGGTTTCGCCGTGCTCGACGCCGTCCGGGCCGGTCATGACGTGCTCGCCGTCGAGCTGTCGAGCTTCCAGCTGCACTGGTCGTCGACACTCGCGCCGCGCGCGTCCGTCGTGCTCAACGTCGCCGAGGACCACCTCGACTGGCACGGTGGTCTCGACGCCTACGCCGCAGCGAAGGGCACCGTCCACGCCCGGTCGGCGACGGTGGTGCACAACGTGGGGGAGGCGTGGTCGCAGCGCCTCGCCGACGAGTACGCGCCCGACGGGGCGCGCCGTGTCGGGTTCCGCCTCGACACGCCGCGGCCCGGCGAGCTCGGCATCGTCGAGGACCTGCTGGTCGACCGGGCCTACGTCGGTGACCCCGTCCAGGGGGCCGAGGAACTCGCCACGCTCGCCGACGTCCGACCCCTCGGCCCCCACAACGTCGCCAACGCCCTCGCCGCCGCCGCGCTGGCGCGCGCCCACGGGGTGCCGTCCGCCGCCGTCGCCCAGGGCCTGCGCACCTTCACCCCCGGTGCGCACCGCGCCGTCGTCGCGGGTGAGGTCGAGGGCGTGCGCTACGTCAACGACTCGAAGGCCACCAACCCGCACGCCGCCACCGGCTCCCTGCTCGCTCAGGAGGGTGTCGTCTGGATCGCGGGCGGGCAGCTCAAGGGTGCGTCCGTCGAGGAGCTCGTCGACGGGGTCGCGGCGCGGTTGCGCGGTGCGGTCCTGCTCGGGGTCGACGCGGACGTGATCGGCGCCGCTCTCGCGCGACACGCGCCGGATGTTCCCGTCACACGCGTCGATCCGGGTGACCATGAGCCCATGACATCGGCGGTGAACGCGGCTCACGCGCTCGCGAAGGCGGGCGACACGGTCGTGCTGGCACCCGCCGCGGCGTCGCTGGACATGTTCCGCGACTACGCGGCGAGGGGCGACGCGTTCACGGCGGCCGTGGCCGCGCTGGGACGGGAACGCCTCGGTGACGGCGGTTGACGAGAGCCGGTCCGGTTCGTCCGGATCCGCCCGCCGCGGCGAAGGCCGGAACCGGAGGAAACGTACCGAACGTGGCTTCGCGGCGGTGCGCACCGCGCTGACCGCGTGGCTGTCGCGTCCGCTGGCCGACTTCCACCTGATCCTCGCCATCTGCGGGCTGCTCGTGGTGCTCGGCAGCGTGATGGTGCTGTCGGCGTCGTCGGTGTCGTCCTACGACCCGGGCAACGCGGGCAGCGTGTACGCGCTGTTCCAGCGGCACCTGGTGTTCGTGGCCATCGGCGCGGTCGTGTTCTGGCTGGGTGTGCGTATCCCGTTGCCACGGATCCGCACGCTCTCGCCCGCCGCGATGGTCGTCGCGCTGGGCCTGCTGGCGCTCGTGCTCACCCCGTTGGGCACCGAGCAGAACGGGTCGCAGGGCTGGTTCGTCGTCGGCCCGCTCTCACTGCAACCGGTGGAACTGGGCAAGATCGTGCTCGCCCTGTGGGGCGCGCACATCCTCGTGACCAAGTACCAGGTGCTGCACCAGTGGCGGCACCTGCTGGTTCCGGTCGTGCCCGGCGCGCTGCTGATGTGTGCCCTCGTCATGGCCCAGCCGGACCTCGGCGGCACGGTGCCGCTGGGCATCGTGCTCATCGCGTTGCTGTGGTTCGCGGGCGCACCGAAGCGGCTGTTCGGCATCGTGCTGGCCGCCGGCGTGGCGGGCGCCGTGGTGCTGGCACTGATCGCCGACTACCGGCTCGACCGCGTCATGACGTTCCTCAACCCCGGCGCGGACCCGCTCGGCAAGGGCATGCAGGCCAACCAGGCGCTGTACGCCCTGGCCGACGGCGGGCTGTTCGGCAAGGGGCTCGGGCAGGGTCAGTCGAAGTGGATGTACCTGCCGAACGTGCAGCACGACTTCATCTTCGCCCTCATCGGCGAGGAGCTCGGGTTCATCGGCTGCATCGTCGTGATCGGGCTGTTCGGCCTGCTGACCTTCGTCGGCCTGCGCATCGCGTTGCGTAACCTGGACCCGTGGATCCGGATCGTCGCCGGGACGCTGACGGTGTCGATCGTGTCGCAGGCGGCCATCAACATCGGCTACGTCGTCGGCCTGCTGCCCGTCACGGGTGTGACGCTGCCGATGATCTCCTACGGCGGAACGTCGCTGCTGGTGACGATGCTGCTGTTCGGCCTGCTCGCCAACTGCGCGCGGCACGAACCGGAGGCCGTGGCGGCGTTGCGCACCCAGGGTCCGGGTAAGTTCGGACGTCTGATGAGGTTGCCCGCGCCGGAGCCGTACCGGCCGCCCGCCACCCGGCGTGGCGGAACCCGGAGTGGTGGCCGTGGTCAGGGTGGTGGCCGTTCGTCGGGCGCCAAGGCGGGCAGACCCGCCACCCGCGGTGCCCGCTCGGCGTCGGCGCCCGACCGTCGGAGTGCAGCACCCCGCAGTGCGACGCCGGAGTACGGTCGCCGCACCCGGGGTGAGCCCGGACGCGGCGGGCCGCGCAGGGCGCAACCGGACCGCTCCACGGGAACCAGTCGATCGACACGGAGAGGACGCAGGTGAGCCAGCCTGACACCGGTGGGCAGAAGACGCCGGCACGCACCGCACCGACGGTCGTGGTCGCAGGGGGCGGCACGGCCGGGCACATCGAACCCGCGCTCGCGCTGGCCGACGCGGTCACCCGGCTCCGGCCCGACGCCACGGTCGTCGCGCTCGGCACCGAGCGCGGCCTGGAGACCACGCTGGTGCCGGATCGCGGCTACCGGCTCGAGCTGATCCCGCCGGTGCCGATGCCACGCAAACCCACGAAGGAGCTGCTGCGGCTCCCGCTGAAGGTCCGGGACGCGGTCACGCGCACGCGGGCGGTGTTCGACCGCGTCGGCGCGGACGTCGTCGTCGGCTTCGGGGGGTACGTCGCGTTGCCCGCCTACCTGGCCGCCCGTGGCCGGACGCCGATCGTGGTGCACGAGGCCAACAAGCACCCGGGGCTGGCCAACAAGGTCGGCGCCCGGTTCGCCGCGAAGGTCGCCGCCGCCGTCCCCGGCACTCCGCTGCCGGGCGCCGAGGTCGTCGGCATCCCGCTGCGGCACTCGATCACCTCGCTGGACCGGGCCGCGCTGCGTGCCGAGGCCCGTGCCCACTTCGGGCTGGACCCCGAGGCGCCGACCGTGCTCGCCTTCGGCGGGTCGCAGGGGGCCCGGTCGATCAACGAGGCCGTCTCCGGCGCCGCGCAGACGTTCGCCGAGGCGGGGGTGGGTGTGCTGCACGCCCACGGGCCCAAGAACTCCGTCGCGGTGCGCGAGTTCCCCGGCGCTCCGCCGTACGTGCCGGTGCCGTACCTCGAGCGGATGGACCTCGCCTACGCGGCGGCCGATCTGGTGCTGTGCCGTTCCGGCGCGATGACGGTCGCCGAGGTGTCCGCCGTCGGGCTGCCCGCGGTGTTCGTCCCGCTGCCGCACGGCAACGGCGAACAGGCGCTCAACGCCGAGCCCGCGGTGAACGCGGGAGCCGGGCTGCTGGTCGAGGACGAGGCACTCACGCCGCAGGCGATCGCCGAGCGGGTGGTCCCGCTGGTGACCGACTCGGAGCGGCTCGCGAAGATGAGCGCGGCCGCGGTCGGACTGGGTCACGGCGCGGCCGACGAAACACTGGCGCGGATGGTCTTGGAGGCCGGCGGACATGGCGATGGCAGCTGACACACCCGAGGAGCGCGGCGCGGCCGCCGTCGCGGCGCGGCCGCCCGAGCTCCTCCGGCGGGCGCACCTGATCGGTATCGGCGGTGCCGGCATGAGCGGTATCGCTCGGATCCTGCTGGCGCGCGGTGCCGAGGTCTCCGGCTCGGACGCGAAGGAGTCGCGTGCCTTCCTGACGTTGCGCGCGCAGGGGGCGCAGATCGCCGTCGGGCAGGCCGCCGAGAACCTCGACCTCGCCGGGGGCGAGCCGACGGCGGTGATCGTCTCGACGGCGATCCGGGACGACAACCCCGAGCTCGCGGAGGCACGGACCCGCGGCATCCCGGTGCTGCACCGTGCGGAGGCGCTCGCGGCGTTGATGGAGGGGCACCGGGTGGCCTGTATCGCGGGCACCCACGGCAAGACGTCGACGACGTCGATGCTCACGGTCGCGTTGCAGCACTGCAGGCTCGACCCGTCGTTCGCGATCGGCGGCGACCTCAACGAGTCCGGCGCCAACGCCCACCACGGCGAGGGCGGCGTGTTCGTCGCGGAGGCCGACGAGAGCGACGGCTCGTTCCTGAGCTACACACCCGACGTCGCGGTCGTGACGAACGTCGAACCCGATCACCTCGACCACCACGGCACCGTCGACGCCTACATCGCGGTGTTCACCGAGTTCCTCGGGAGGATCGCGCCCGGCGGTGCGCTCGTGGTGTGCTCCGACGACGAGGCCGCCGCCGAACTGGCGTGCCGGGCCGAGGCCGCGGGCGTACGTGTGCTGCGGTACGGGCGCTCGGCGACCGGCGAGCACGACGCCAGGGTCGTAGCCTACGAGCCCGCCGACGAGGGCGGCACGGTGCGGTTGGCGCTCGGTGGCGAGGAGCTCGAGGTGCGGGTGACCGTGCCGGGCGAGCACATGGCGTTCAACGCCGTCGCCGCGCTGCTGGCGGGTCTGGAACTGGGTGCCCCGGTCGACGGGATGCTCGCCGGACTCGCCGTGTTCGGAGGCGTGCGCAGGCGGTTCGAGTTCAAGGGTCGTGCCGCCGACGTGCGGGTGTACGACGACTACGCGCACCATCCGACCGAGGTCGACGCGCAGTTGCGTGCGGTGCGGCACGCCGCGGGCACCGGCCGCGTGGTGGTCGTGTTCCAGCCGCACCTGTATTCCCGCACCGAGGCGTTCGCGAGCGAGTTCGCCGAGGCCCTCGGCCTGGCCGACGAGGTGATCCTGCTCGACGTCTACGGCGCGCGGGAGGAACCGAAACCGGGTGTGAGCGGGGAACTCGTCGCCGAGCGGATCACGGGCGCCGCGGTGCACTACGAGCCTGCGTTCGACCGCGCCACCGCGCTCGCGGCCGACCTCGTCAAGCCGGGCGATCTGCTCGTGACGATGGGTGCGGGCGACGTGACGCAGCTCGGGCCGGAGATCCTCGCCGAGCTCGACCGTCGCGGAGTCTGAGGCGGCGAGCGGACACGACATGACCGGCACGAGCCGACGCGGCAGGCGCGGGGACGAGGACGGCCCCGCGCGGCAGGCCCGCACGGCGCGGCGGCGCGGCGGCCGCGCCGGAGGCGGCACGGGCCGCTCCACGCGCCCCGCGGACACCGGTGTCGTGTCGCGCGCCCGCGCGCTGCGGCGACGGTGGGTCGCGGTGCTGAGCGTGCTGACCGTCCTCGGCCTGGCCTACGTGGTGCTGTTCACGTCGCTGCTCGGCGTGCGTTCGGTCGAGGTGACGGGCAATCGTGACGTCGGTGCGGACCGCGTGCGCGAGGTGGCCGAGGTACCCCTGCAGCGTGCGATGCTCCGCGTCGACACCGACGCGATCGCTGAGCGGGTCGCCGAGATCCCCGGTGTCGCGACGGTCGACGTCTCGCGGTCGTGGCCCTCGACCATCGAGATCGCGGTCACCGAGCGCACGCCTGCCGGCGTGTACGACACCGGTTCGACGCTGTACCTCGTCGACACCGGCGGGGTGGTGTACAAGGAGATTTCCCGGCGCCCGCAGGGACTTCCGGAGTTCCGATTGTCCGAAGTGGGCGCACGCAATCCCGAGACGCGCGCGGTGGTGTCGGTGCGGAAGGCGCTGCCACGGCAACTCCGGGACAAGGTCACCGAGTGGCGCGCGGACTCGCCGGGCAGCGTGGAGTTCACGCTCCGCAGCGGCAAGACGGTGCGGTGGGGCGACGCGTCGGACAGCGACCGCAAGGCGAAGGTGCTGGGGGCGCTGATGACGCGGAAGGGCAAGGTCTACGACGTGTCGAGTCCGGAACTGCCGACCGTGTCCTGACCCCGCGCCTCGGGATGCGGCCGCGGGCCCGCGGCCGGGCCGCGGCCGGTTTTCCGTTGTGCGGCAACGGGCTCGCCGCTCGGCAAGGCCGGACGCGAGGCACCGGCGGCCCGCGGTGGCGGAGATAACCACCGACGTGGTGCAAACATCGGGCGACACGCGGCGTGGCGCCTGGATTCGGGCGCGCGCGATGCCTACCGTCCTACCGCAACGTTGGTAGTTGACATAAGTCTGACCCTCAACTTGAGGTTGAGGGTTGCCGGGAGTTCGAGGTCGACATCCAGCGCGAGCCAGGGACAAGCACCACGATCAGGAAGGCGAACCCGATGACGCCCCCGCACAATTACCTCGCGGTGATCAAGGTCGTCGGTATCGGCGGCGGCGGCGTGAACGCCGTGAACCGCATGATCGAGGTCGGCCTCAAAGGTGTCGAGTTCATCGCGGTGAACACCGACGCCCAGGCACTGCTGATGTCCGACGCGGACGTCAAGCTCGACATCGGCAGGGAACTGACCCGCGGACTGGGTGCGGGTGCCGCACCCGACGTCGGCCAGCAGGCTGCCGAGGACCACCGTGAAGAGATCGAGGAGGTCCTCAAGGGCGCCGACATGGTGTTCGTGACCGCGGGCGAGGGCGGTGGCACCGGCACCGGTGGCGCCCCGGTCGTGGCGCAGATCGCCCGCAAGCTCGGCGCGCTGACCATCGGTGTCGTCACGCGGCCCTTCTCGTTCGAGGGCAAGCGGCGTGGCAAGCAGGCCGAGGACGGGATACAGGAGCTGCGCAACGAGTGCGACACGCTCATCGTCATCCCGAACGACCGGCTGCTGCAGCTCGGCGACATCGGTGTCTCGCTGATGGACGCCTTCCGCTCGGCCGACGAGGTGTTGCTGTCCGGTGTGCAGGGCATCACCGACCTGATCACCACGCCCGGCCTGATCAACCTCGACTTCGCCGACGTCAAGAGCGTCATGTCGGGGGCGGGTAGTGCACTCATGGGCATCGGCTCGGCGCGTGGCGAGGGTCGCGCCGTGCAGGCAGCGGAGAAGGCGATCAACTCCCCGCTGCTCGAGGCGTCCATGGACGGTGCGCACGGCGCGTTGCTGTCGATCGCGGGCGGATCCGACCTGGGTCTGTTCGAGATCAACGAGGCGGCGTCGCTGGTGCAGGAGTCCGCACACCCCGAGGCGAACATCATCTTCGGGACGATCATCGACGACTCGCTCGGTGACGAGGTCAGGGTGACGGTGATCGCGGCCGGCTTCGACGCGGGCACGCCGACGCACAAGAAGCTGGACCCCGGAACGCTGACGGCGAACGGGTCGACCGCGACGGCGGAGGCGGGCGAGATCGGCGGCGCACCCGCGGAATCCGGTGCGCCCGCGGCTCCGTCCGCTCCGGCGCAGCCCGCGGCGGGCAAGCCCGCCGAGCAGTCGGCTCCGGCGTCGCCGGGTGCGACCCCCGCCAACGGTGCGGCGTCGGCGCACGCCAACGGTGGCGGCGCGGCCCCGCAGTCGGGCGGTGCCCAGCCGGTTCCGGGCACGCAGGGCAGGCCCGCGCCGCAGGGCCCTGCTCAGCAGGCAGGGCCGCAGCAGGCGGGCCACCAGCAGGCGGGCCACCCGCAGAGTGAGGCCCCGCAGTCGGGAGCCCCGGCCGGTCAGGGCCAGCCCGCGGCACCGCGTCCGCAGACGGGACTTCCCGGTGGCACGCAGCCGGTGGCCGAGGACCCGGCCGACGACGAGGTCGACGTTCCGCCGTTCATGCGCCGCTGAGGCACGTTCGCCGGCATCCCGACACAGTCCGAACACCGGTCGCGTTCGAGGGTCATCGTTCCCGCAGGAGGGGACGGTGGCCCTCGGCGTGTGTCCGCCGGTCCGTAAGCTCCGAGGCCGACGGCCCCGCAGGGGCGCAGGGTGGACGCGGTGAGCGAAAGGACGATTCGGTGCGCATCAGGCGCGTGATCACGACGAGGGCGGGTGGGTTCTCGAAGCCGCCGTACGACTCGTTCAACCTCGGCCTGCACGTCGGGGACGACCCCGACGCGGTGCGCGCCAACCGGGCGAGGCTGGCCTCCGAACTGGGGCTGGCCGAGGACCGTCTCGCGTGGATGGAGCAGGTCCACGGCCGCACGGCGACGATCGTGGACGGCACGGAGACCGAACCCGCGGAGGCCACGGACGCCCTCGTGACGGCGACGCCCGGCGTGGTGCCGGTGGTGCTGGTCGCGGACTGCGTGCCGGTGCTGCTGGGCGATGCCGAGGCGGGCGTGGTCGCCGCGGTGCATGCGGGCAGGGTCGGGGCGCGAGTGGGCGTCGTGCCCGCCGCGCTCGAGGCGATGCGCTCGGTGGGGGCCGAGCCGGGGCGGATCGAAGCGCTGTTGGGGCCCGCGGTGTGCGGGTCGTGCTACGAGGTGCCCGCCGACATGGCCGACGACGTCGAGAAGCACCTGCCGGGCAGCCGGTGCCGGAGCCGCAAGGGCACGGCCGCGCTCGATCTCCATGCAGGCCTCTGGCGGCAGCTCGCCGACGCGGGAGTGGGCAGGATCGGCGTCGATCCACGCTGCACGGTCGAGGACCACACGCTGTTCAGCCACCGCAGGGACAACCCGTCGGGCCGGATCGCCGCACTGACGTGGATCGAGGAGTGACCGTGACCGTCGAGAGCCAGGGCGACCCGAGGCGCCGCGACGAGCTGGCGGCCTCGCTGGAGCAGGTGCGGAACCGGATCGACGCGGCATGCGCCGCGGCCGGGCGCCGCCCGGGCGACGTGCGGTTGCTCGCCGTGACGAAGACGTTTCCGGCCTCCGACGCCGCGTTGCTGAGCGACCTCGGGCTCACGGATCTGGCCGAGAACCGGGACCAGGAGGCCGCGCCGAAGGCCGTCGAGGTCGCCGAACTGCGGCCGGAGGCGACCGTGCGCTGGCACATGGTCGGACGGTTGCAGCGCAACAAGGCGAAATCGGTCGCAGGCTGGGCGAGTGAGGTTCAGTCCGTCGATTCCGCGCGACTCGCCGAAGCACTCGCCAAGGCCGTTCGAGGCGCCCAGGACGCGGGTACGCGGTCCGCACCGCTGGACGTGCTGTTGCAGGCGAGCCTCGACACCGCCGAGGACGCGCAGCGGCGCGGCGGCTGCCCGCTCGACGAGTTGCCGCAGCTCGCGGACGTCGTCGCTCGTTCGGGTGAGGCGCTGCGGTTGCGGGGAGTCATGGCCGTCGCTCCGTTGGGCGGTGATCCGGAACCGGCGTTCGCCCGGCTGGCCGAGGCCCACGCGAGGGTGAGGCGTGATCATCCCGACGCTGTGGAACTTTCAGCAGGGATGAGCGGGGACGTGGAGGCCGCGGTGGCGCACGGCTCGACTTGTGTGCGTGTCGGAACCGCGTTGCTCGGTGGCCGCGGTCTAGCCTCGCCCTAGAGACGTTCACCCACAGTGGCGTTTTGCGGTGACTCAGCGTCAGGGGTGGGGACGCGACCGTGCGGGCGAGGGAGAGGCATGAGCACGCTGCACAAGCTGAAGGCCTACTTCGGGATGGTCCCTGCCGAGGACGACTACGACTACGACGACTACCGGCGCGGCTATGCCGACGACCGGGAGGCGTACGACTCCTACGAGGCCTACGACTCGTATGACGCGTACGACCGCGGCAGGGCCGACTATCGGGAGGCGGACTACGACGAGCCGCCACGCCGGGGCCGCTCGCGGTACCACGTCATGGACGAGTTCGAGGAGCCCGAGCCACCGCGGACGCGGCGTTCGGCGCCGGAGCCGTCTCCGGTCCACGGCTCGCTCGCCGTCGACCGGCAGCCGGAGCCGGTCACGCGGCTGCGCCCGGCGCCGGAGCCGCCTGCGCGGAGCTCCGCGGCCAACCGTGACCCGTTGAGCCGGATCCGCACGCTGCACCCGACGAGCTACACCGAGGCCCGCGAGATCGGCGAGGCGTACCGGGACGGCACGCCGGTGATCATCAACCTGACCGAAATGGACAACGCGGACGCCAAGCGCGTCGTCGACTTCGCCGCGGGACTCGCCTTCGCCCTCCGCGGTTCGATGGACCGGGTCACGAACAAGGTGTTCTTGCTCTCCCCTCCGGACGCCGACGTCTCGGCCGAGGACCGCAGGCGCATCGCCGAGGGCGGACTGTTCCTGCGCCGCTGATCCGCGTCGTCGGCGACGTCTCGCGGTCGCCGGTGGCCGCGCAGGCCCCGGTGTTCCCGCCGCCGGTCACCCGGCCACCGCCGGGCGCCGGGGGAGGGCCGTCGGGCGCGTCGCCGGGCCGGTGGCCCACAACGTCGCCGGTTGTGGCTAGAGTGGCGGCGTGGATGCGGTCCGGATGGTCTTTTATTGGCTGCTCTTTGTCTTCTGGCTCCTGCTCACGGCGCGGATCGTCGTCGAGCTTGTACGGGCTTTCGCGCGCGAATGGCGACCTGCGGGAGGGGTTGCGGTCGCGGTCGAGAGCATCTACACAGTGACAGACCCACCGGTCAAGCTCGTGCGACGTGTTATTCCCGTCGTGCGGATAGGCGGCGTGGGCCTGGACTTATCGATTATGGTGCTGCTGTTGGTTGTGTTCATCGGGATGCAACTGGCGCTACCCGGGTGACGGGGAACCCGGATCGTCCGACAGCCCATGGAGTGCGTGAGGTGATCTGATGTCGTTGACCCCTGCTGACGTGCATAACGTCGCGTTCAGCAAGCCGCCTATCGGCAAGCGGGGCTACAACGAGGACGAGGTGGATGCGTTCCTCGACCTGGTGGAGACGGAACTTGCCCGGTTGATCGAGGACAACAACGAGCTGCGCCAGCAGGTGGAGCAGCTCGATGCCGAGCTCGAGTCGACCCGCGGTGAGCTGGAGTCGGCGAAGGCGGGCGGCGGTGCCGCGCCTGCGGCCCAGCAGCCCGCTCCGCAGCGCGGATCCACCGACGAGGCCCCGTCGCGGCGGCTGGCCCCGGTGCCGCCCCCGTCGTCGACCGAGCAGACGCAGGCCACGGCCGCGGGGCTGCTCGGTGGTGAGAACGGCGAGCCGAACGTGCAGGCCGCGAAGGTCCTGGGCCTGGCCCAGGAGATGGCCGACCGGCTGACCGCCGAGGCCAAGACCGAGTCCGACGGCATGCTCGCCGAGGCCAGGACGAAGTCCGAGCAGTTGCTGTCGGATGCCCGCTCGAAGGCGGACTCGATGGTCAACGAGGCGCGTACGCGCGCCGAGAGCATGCTCAACGACGCACGGACCCGGGCGGAGACGCTCGAGCGTCAGGCGCGCGACAAGGCGACCACTCTGGATCGCGAGGCGCAGCGCAAGTACACCGAGACGATGAACAACCTGAACACCGAGAAGGGCGAGCTCAACAAGAAGATCGAGGAGCTGCGCACCATCGAGCGCGAGTACCGGACGCGGCTCCGCGGCTTCCTGGAATCGCAGCTGCGTGAGCTCGACGATCGCGGGTCGGCAGCGCCGGCCTCGGCGTCGACGTCCTCCTCGTCCGAATCGTCGTCGTCCTCGACGAGCGGTTCCGGCTCGAACTCCTCGAACGGCAGCCAGGGCTACTCGTTCGGCCCCCGAGCCGAAGCGGGCTGACGGCCTGCCGACGTTGCCGACGCACACGGCGCCCTCACCGGCGCCGCCGGGCTGATGTTCACCGAGAGAGACGACTCCGACACCCTGAGGAAGGGGTCGGGGTCGTCTCTTTCTCGTTCGTGTTGTAATTCACTGTGCTCTACATCGTTCTGATTCTCGTGCTGGGGGCGCTCGGCCTCGTGGTCGCGGCGCTGATCACCGCCGACTCGCTGTGGGCCTGGGTGTCACTGGGTGTGTCCGTACTCGCGGCGATCCTGCTCGTGATCGATTGGTGGCGTCGCCGTTCGGCGGGGGACGAGCCCGCGCGTGGCACGCCGGCGGAATCGGACACGGCCACGGCGGACACGGCCGACTCCGACGCGTCCTCCACCGCGGCCGGCACGAACGCCGAGGACGCCGAGGACGCCGAGGCTGCCGCGGACGTCGACACCGGGGACGGTGCCGCAGGTGGGGAGACCGACGAGCGCGTCGGCGACGGGCAGACGGAGTTGATCCCCGCCGAGGGTGATCTGGCCGATCCGGAGGACGAACCGGCCATCGAGGACTCCTCCGACGACGACGCGCTGCTGATGGCGCGCCTGGAGGACGAGGTGCTGGTCGTCGACGAACGGCCGCGCTACCACCTCGCGGAGTGCGCGTGGCTCGGCGAGCGGGAGACGATCCCGCTGCCCGCGCGGGAGGCCAGGGAACTCGGCTTCAGCCCCTGCAGCCGGTGCGCCCCGGACGGGACGCTGGCGCGGCGGCACCGCGACGGCGCGGGTGCGTGAGAGCCCGGTTCGCGACCGGTTATCCTGAACACACACGGCGACGATCCGGCCATCACCGGGGAGCTTCCGGAAGAACGGACGCCGCGCGGCCACACGCCCGCGGCGACCCAGTAGAACCGGACGGCAGCGGCCCGTCACAGCCGCCGAACGAGGGGTCCGCGCCGACCGGCGCGGGCAAGCGGGGTGGTACCGCGGAACGTGCGCTCATGCAGCGCTCGCGTCGTCCCCGTGTGGGCCGGAAGGCCCGTACGGCAACACGGACATTTTCCGCGAGGAGCACACCGGATGTACCCCAAGGCATCCGTCGGCGCACAGCCCGCCGACGAGGTCCCGTCGCAGCCGTCCTTTCCCGCGCTGGAGAAGGACATCCTGGCCTACTGGGAGAGCGACCGCACCTTCCAGGCCAGCATCGAGGCACGCGACGCGGGCACCGGAGGTGACAACGACTACGTCTTCTACGACGGCCCGCCGTTCGCCAACGGGCTGCCGCACTACGGCCATCTGCTGACCGGGTACGTCAAGGACATCGTTCCCCGCTACCAGACGATGCGCGGCAAGCGGGTCGAGCGGCGGTTCGGCTGGGACACCCACGGCCTGCCCGCCGAGCTCGAGGCGGAGAAGCAGCTCGGCATCACCGACAAGTCGCAGATCGACGAGATGGGCATCGCCGAGTTCAACCGGGCGTGCCGCGAGTCGGTGCTGCGCTACACCGCCGAGTGGCAGGACTACGTCACGCGGCAGGCGCGGTGGGTCGACTTCGACAACGACTACAAGACGCTCGACGTCACCTACATGGAATCGGTGATCTGGGCGTTCAAGCGGCTGTGGGACAAGGGCCTGGTCTACGAGGGCTACCGGGTGCTGCCGTACTGCTGGCGCGACGAGACGCCGCTGTCCAACCACGAGCTGCGCATGGACGACGACGTCTACCAGTCGCGGCAGGACCCGGCCGTCACCGTCGGCTACCGCGTCGAGGGGAACGACAGCGAGCTGGACGGTGCGCACCTGCTCATCTGGACGACGACGCCGTGGACCGTGCCGTCCAACCTGGCCACGGCCGTGCACCCCGACGTGGACTACGTCCAGGTCGCCGACGCCGAGGGCAGGCGGTTCGTGCTCGCCGAGGCCCGCGTCGGCGCCTACGCGAAGGAACTCGGGGACGAGCCGTCCGTCGTGGCCCGGTACAAGGGCTCCGACCTGCTCGGCCTCCGCTACGCGCCGCCGTTCCCGTACTTCACCGGCAGGGAGAACGCGCACCGCGTGCTGTCGGCCGACTACGTGACCACCGACGACGGCACGGGCATCGTCCACATCGCCCCGGCCTACGGTGAGGAGGACAAGGTCGTCACCGACGCGGCGGGCATCACGCCGGTGACCCCCGTGGACGCCAAGGGCCGGTTCGACTCCCAGGTGCCCGACTACGAGGGCCAGCAGGTCTTCGAGGCCAACCCGAACATCATCCGCGACCTGAAGAACGGCACCGGCTCGGCGGCGCAGCAGGGCGCGATCCTGCTGCGGCACGAGACGTACGAGCACAGCTACCCGCACTGCTGGCGGTGCCGGAACCCGCTCATCTACCGGGCGGTGTCGTCCTGGTTCGTCGCCGTGACCGAGTTCAAGGACCGGATGGTCGAGCTGAACCAGCAGATCACCTGGTACCCGGACCACATCAAGGACGGCCAGTTCGGCAAGTGGCTCGAGAACGCGCGTGACTGGTCGATCTCGCGCAACCGCTACTGGGGGACGCCGATCCCGGTGTGGGTCTCCGACGACCCGAACCATCCGCGGGTGGACGTCTACGGTTCGCTCGACGAACTCGAACGCGACTTCGGGGTGCGGCCGACCGACCTGCACCGGCCGTACATCGACGAGTTGACCCGGCCGAACCCGGACGACCCGTCGGGCACGTCGACGATGCGGCGCGTGCCGGACGTGCTGGACGTGTGGTTCGACTCCGGGTCGATGCCGTACGCCCAGGTGCACTACCCGTTCGAGAACACCGAGTGGTTCGAGCAGCACTACCCGGGCGATTTCATCGTCGAGTACATCGGCCAGACCCGCGGCTGGTTCTACACGCTGCACGTGCTGGCCACGGCGCTGTTCGACCGGCCGTCGTTCCGGACCTGCGTCTCGCACGGCATCGTGCTCGGCTCCGACGGGCAGAAGATGTCGAAGTCGCTGCGGAACTACCCGGACGTCAACGAGGTGTTCGACCGGGACGGTTCCGACGCGATGCGCTGGTACCTGATGGCGAGCCCGATCCTGCGGGGCGGCAACCTGGTCGTCACGGAGAAGGGGATCCGCGACGCGGTGCGCCAGGCGGTGCTGCCGCTGTGGAACTCCTACTACTTCCTGGCGCTGTACGCGAACGCCGAGGGCATTGAGGGAACATCGGTCACCGACGCCGAAGCGATGGCGCAGGCCGGCAAGCAGCCCTCGCGGCACGTGCTCGACCGCTACATCCTCGCCAAGACGCGGGAGCTGGTCGCCGACGTCCAGTCCGCATTGGACGGTTACGACATCGCGGGCGGGTGCGCCACGTTGCGCGACTACCTCGAGGTGCTGACGAACTGGTACGTGCGGCGTTCCCGCGACCGGTTCTGGGCGGGCGAGAAGGCCGCGGTCGACACGCTGCACACGGTCCTGGAGACGGTGTGCCGGGTGGCCGCACCGCTGTTGCCGATGACGACGGAGGCCGTGTGGCGCGGGCTGACCGGTGGCCGGTCGGTGCACCTGGCCGACTGGCCGGACACCGCGGCGCTGCCCGCGGATCCGGAGCTGGTCACGGCGATGGACCGGGTGCGGCAGGTGTGCTCGTCGGCGTTGTCGCTGCGCAAGGCGCACAAGCTGCGGGTGCGGCTGCCGTTGGCGTCGCTGCTCGTGGCCGCCGACGACGCCGAGGTGCTGCGGCCGTTCGCCGACATCGTCGCCGACGAGGTGAACGTCAAGGCGGTCGAGCTGACCACCGACGTCGCGGCCCACGGCTCGTTCGAGATCGCCGTCAACGCGCGTGCGGCCGGACCGCGGCTGGGCAAGGACGTGCAGACCGTGATCAAGGCCGTGAAGGCGGGTGACTGGTCGACCACGGCCGAGGGCGCGGTCGTCGCCGCCGGGATCGAACTGGTCGAGGGCGAGTACGAACGCAAGCTGGTCGCCTCCGGCGAGGGCGTGGCGGGCGAGCTGCCCGGCGGTTCCGGACTGGTGCTGCTCGACACCGACGTGACGCCGGAGCTGGCCGCCGAGGGCATGGCGCGCGACCTGGTGCGCGTGGTCCAACAGGCCCGGCGCGACGCGGGCCTCGACGTGGCCGACCGCATCGCGCTGACGATCGACGCGTCGGACGCGGTCGCCGCGGCGGTCCGGGTGCATCAGGAGTTCGTGGCCGCCGAGACGCTGGCCACGGAGGTGTCGTACGCCTCGGTGACCGACGGATTCGCCGGCGCGGTCGGCGACGGGGACAAGGTGACGGTCGCGGTCCGCAGGCACGCGGGCTGACCGCCCGGTTCGGGAGTCGGCGAGCCCGGATGAGCCCGATGAAGATCTCTTCATCGTCGGCTCATCCGGGCTTCGTCGTCCCGGGGGAGAGTGGGGACCATGAAACCGACACCGAGGGCGCTGGCGCTGGTCGCCGTCCTGGCCCTGCCGGTCGCCGCGGTGATCGCGACGTTGGTGCTCCGCGGCTCCGACGCGCCGGTCAACGAGACCCCGGTCGTCCGCATCGGCGGGGCCGACGGTCCCCGCAGTGAGCTGCCGTCGCTGCCGGACGGCCCGTCGTCGCAGGCATCCACGACAGGCGGGCCGGAGCGGCCGCCGAGTCCGCAGCCCACCTCGAAGCCGCCCACTCACCGGCCGGAGTCCCGCCCGGAGCCCCAGCCGCAGCCTCAGCCGACCCGTGAGGTCGTGCCGCCACCGCCGCCGGTCGACGATGATGACGACGGAGACGACGACGGCGACGACGACCGGGACGACGATGACGATGACGACGACTGACCACCGAGGCCTGCGCGGCCCGGCTCGCGCGGTGGCCGATGCCTGACGTGTTCGCCACTCGGGACGACGCCGCCGCGGACGGGGGAGACGCCGCGTCCGCGGCGGACCGTGCGGGCAGGCCGGTTCCCGGCCGCCGACGCGGCACCCGCATTCCGGCGCGGCTGCAGATCACGGGCTGGCTCGCGGCCGTCATGGCCGCCGGGCTCGCCTCGGTCGTCCTGCTCGTCGCCGAGCTCGAGTACCGCGCCATCGACGAGCGGGTGAACGCGGCTCTGGCCCAGGACGCCGAGGAGTTCCGGCGGTTCGCCGAGGCGGGGCTGGATCCGGCGACCGGCAGGGCGGTGACCGACCCGGGCGACCTGTTCTACCGTCACCTGAGCAGCCAGTACCCGGACAACGCCGAGATCATGCTCGGCATCCGGGAGACGGCGAACGGACTCGACTCGATCCGCCAGGCCTACGAGGCATTCCGGGACGTGCGGCTCTCCGACGCGCTGTTGCGTGACATCGTCTCGCGTGAGGACGTCACGGGAACGGTGGAGACCCCGGCGGGCGAGCTGCGTTGGTTGCGCGTCGAGGTGTTGCCGCGCCAGGGCGGTGACGAGGCCGAGGCGTGGTTCGTCAGCGGATACTTCGTCGACGAGGTCAGGGCGGAGGCGGGTGCGACCGTCCGCACGTTGATCGGGGTCAGTGCGGTGGCGCTGGTGCTGGCCGCGGGGCTGTCGTGGCTGGTCGCGGGCCAGATCCTGGCGCCGGTGAACACGGTGCGGAAGGCGGCGGGCAGGCTCACCGAGGCCGATCTGACGCGCCGAATCCGCGTGGAGGGCCGCGACGACGTCGCCGCACTGGCCGAACAGTTCAACGCGATGCTGGACCGGTTGGAGTGGGCGTTCGACACGCGCAGGCAGTTCCTCGACGACGCCGGACACGAATTGCGCACACCGATCACCATCGTGCGCGGGAACCTGGAACTCATGGGCGACGATCCGGCCGAACGTGCCGAGGTCGTGCGGCTGTGCACCGACGAACTCGACCGCATGGCACGGATCGTGGACGATCTGCTGCTGCTGGCGAAGGCCGAGCAGCCCGACTTCGTCCGTCCGGAGTGGACCTCCGTGCCCGAGCTGACGAGTGACATCGACGCCAAGGTGCGTGCCATCGCGCCGCGGGCCTGGACGCTCGAGGCCATCGGCGAGGGAGACGCCCGCGTCGACGCCCAGCGTGTCACCCAGGCGATGGTGCAGCTGGCGCAGAACGCGGTGCAGCACACGGCCGACGGTGCGAGCATCCGTATCGGTTCGGCCGTCGGGGAGCGCTCGGTGTCGTTCTGGGTCACCGACACCGGTCCCGGGTTGGCGCCCGGAGACGAGGCACGGATCTTCGACCGGTTCGTCCGGGGCGGGTCCGGGGCCCGTGACGGGACGGGTGCCGGTCTCGGCCTGGCGATCGTCAAGGCGATCGCCGACGCGCACCGCGGACAGGTGCGCGTGCTGTCGGCGCCAGGGGAGGGTGCGACGTTCGGATTCGAAATACCGCTCGAGGGAGGGGACCGATGAGCCGCATCCTGATCGCCGAGGACGAGGCGAGGATCGCCGCGTTCATCGAGAAGGGCCTGCGGTCCAACGGCTTCACCACGACGGTGGTCGACGACGGCGACACCGCACTCGCACAGGTGGTCGCGGGCGAGTTCGACCTCGTGGTCCTCGACCTGGGACTGCCCAAACGCGACGGTTTCGCCGTGCTGCAGGCGATGCGGCGGGCCCACGTGCACGTCCCCGTGATCATCCTGACGGCCCGCGACACCGTGCACGACACCGTCGCGGGGCTCGAAGGCGGAGCGGACGACTACATGACCAAGCCGTTCCGGTTCGAGGAGCTGCTCGCACGGGTGCGGCTGCGCCTGCGTTCGCCGGACCGGGCACCCGAGGTCACGGTGCTGCGCCACGGGGAGCTGTCGCTCGACCTGCGGACCCGCCGCGCCGAGACGCCCGACGGCGTCGTCGACCTCACGGCACGGGAGTTTTCGCTGCTCGAACTGTTCCTGCGGCATCCGGCACAGGTGCTGTCGCGGGAGCAGATGCTCTCGCACGTGTGGGGTTACGACTTCGACCCCGGCTCCAACGTCGTCGACGTCTACGTGCGCACGCTGCGCCGCAAGATCGGACAGGACCGGATCGTGACCGTGCGTGGCATGGGCTATCGCCTCGACTGAGGCCCGGCACGGCGCCCGCCGGTGCGGTCCGGGTCACCTCCGCCGCGGCTGTGGCGGCCGCGAGCGCCGTGGCCGGATACCGTAATGCCATGAGGCGGCCGCGGCCCGGAGACGACCCGACCGGCAGGGAGGGGACGCGGGGCGTCGCGGGAGGCGAGAGCGAGGGACGTAGGGCATGGACGAGCTTCCGATCATTCTCGGATCGGGGGCCATCGTCCTGCTCGCGTCGGTGTTCGCCGTCCGGTTCTCGATCCGCCTCGGACTCCCGTCGCTGCTGATCTACCTCGGGATCGGCGTGCTGATCGGCGAGGCGGGGCTGGGCGTCGAGTTCGACAACCCCGCCCTCACCCAGAGCCTCGGCCTGGCCGCGCTCGTGATGATCCTGGCCGAAGGCGGGCTGACCACCCGCTGGGAGGCGGTACGTCCCGCGCTGGGCCCGGGTATCGCACTGTCCACAGTGGCCATCGTGGTGACGGTCCTGGTCACGGGGTCGGCCCTGCACTGGCTGCTCGACCTCGACTGGCAACTCGCGTTCCTGTGGGGTGCGGTGCTGGCCAGTACCGACGCGGCGGCCGTGTTCTCGATGCTGCGCGGATCGGGCATCAACCAGCGGCTGTCGGGGACGCTGGAACTCGAGTCCGGTCTCAACGACGCACCGGCCTACATCGCGGTGGTGCTGTTGGCGAGCGGGGCCGACGTCGAGTGGACGTTGCCGCTGGTGGTGCTGTACCAGCTGGGTGCGGGCGCAGGCATCGGACTGGCACTGGGCTGGCTCGGCGCGCAGGCGTTGCGGCGGATCGCGCTGCCCGCGACGGGCCTGTATCCGCTCGCGACGGTCGCCGTCTGCGTGGTGGCGTACTCGGCGGGCCAACTCGGCCAGGCGTCCGGACTCCTCGCCACCTACCTGGCGGGGCTCGTGCTCGGCAACGCCCGGCTGCCGCACCGCGGTGACACGCTGTCGTTCGCCGAGGGGCTCGGCTGGATGGCCCAGATCGGGCTGTTCGTGCTGCTCGGCCTGTTCGCCTCGCCCGAACGGCTCGTGGACGGCATCGTGCCCGGTCTGGTCGCCGGCGCGGTCGTGCTCGTCCTCGCACGTCCCGTGTCGGTGCTCGTGTCCATGCTGCCGTTCCGGCTGCCGTGGCGTGAGCAGGTGTTCCTGTCGTGGGCCGGGCTGCGTGGTGCCGTGCCGATCGTGCTGGCCACGATCCCGCTCGCGGAGGGACTGCCCGGTGCGCAGGGCCTGCTCGACGCCGTGTTCGTGATCGTCATCGGCTTCACCCTGCTGCAGGGGGCGCTGCTCGGGCCGGTCGCGCGGCTGCTGGGGCTCGCGCGCACGGGCCAGCCCGAGGAACTCGACGTGGACGCCGCGCCGTTGGACGAGCTCGGCGCGGTGTTGCTGCAGGTCGCGATCGGGCCGGATTCCCGGCTGCACGGGGTGTACCTGCGCGAACTGCGACTTCCCACCGGTTCGGGGGTGAGCCTGGTGGTGCGGGACGGCGCGAGTTTCACCCCCGGTGCGGGCACCCGGCTCACGTCCGGTGACCGGCTGCTCGTGGTCACCACCAGCGAGGCCCGCAGCCGTGCCGAGCGGCGGATCCGTGCGGTCGACAGGGCGGGGCCGCTCGCCGCGTGGAAGGGGGAGTCCGGCGACTGACCACCGGCGACGTCCGGGACGGCCGGGGTGGACAATGGACCGGTGAACACCGAGCGTGAAACCGAGACCGCCACGTCCGGCCGACCGGCGGGCACCGGTGGTCGCCCGGTCCGGTACGTCGTGCTGCTCGCCTCCGTGGCCGCGGTCGCCTACCTGATCGACCTGGGCACGAAGATCGCCGCCACCGCCGCGCTGGAAGGTGAGGAGCCGGTCCGCATCCTCGGTGGATTCGTCCACCTCCAGTTGGTCCGCAACCCGTACGCCGCGTTCGGGTTGGACTTCGGCGGCACGTGGATCCTCGCGCTGGTCGCACTCGCGGTCGTGGTCGTGATCGTGTGGCTGGCCCGCAAGCTCGGGTCGACCGGCTGGGCGATCGGCCTCGGGCTCGTGCTCGCCGGCGCGCTGGGCAACCTGACCGACCGGGTGTTCCGAGCGCCCGCCCCGATGCACGGCCACGTGGTCGACTTCCTGTCGGTGTTCGGTCCCGACGGCCGGTACTTCCCGGTGTTCAACGCGGCCGACTCGGCCATCACGGTCGGTGCGGTGTTGATCGTGGTGCTGTCGATCCTCGGCCGTGACTACGACGGCACGATCGCACGCGGGCGGGGCACGAACACCGCCGACGACACCGAGCCGGGCGACGACACCGACGACGACACCGCCGGTGACGACACCGATGCCGGCGCAGCGAGCGCCGGCGACACCGCCGGTGATCCGGCCGGCGACGGCGGGACGGCCGCAGGGGACGCGACCCGCCCCGGCCGGACCGACAGGACCGACAGGACCGACAGGACCGACGCGGAGGACGACGCATGAGCGCCCGGATGCTGCCCGTGCCCGACGGGCTCGACGGCATGCGCGTCGACGCCGGGCTGGCCAAACTGCTCGGACTGTCGCGCACGGTGGTGGCCGAGCTCGCGGCGGCCGGGGACGTGCTGCTCGACGGCGAGCCCGCGGGCAAGTCGGACCGGCTCGTGGCGGGCGGGCTGCTCGAGGTCACGCTGCCCGAACCGGAGGAGCCTCCGCAGGTCGTGGCCGAACCGGTCGAGGGGCTGAAGGTCCTGTACTCCGACGACGACATCGTCGTGGTCGACAAGCCGGTCGGCGTCGCCGTCCACCCGAGCCCTGGCTGGGAGGGGCCGACCGTCATCGGCGGTCTCGCCGCGGCCGGCCTGCGGATCTCCACGTCGGGAGCCGCGGAGCGGCAGGGCGTGGTGCACCGGCTCGACGCGGGCACGACCGGCGTGATGGTCGTGGCCACGAGCGAACACGCCTACACGGTGCTCAAGCGCGCGTTCAAGGAGCGCACCGTCGAGAAGCGGTACCACGCGCTCGTGCAGGGGCATCCGGATCCGATGCGCGGCACGATCGACGCGCCCATCGACCGGCACCCGACGCGCGATTACAAGTTCGCGGTGGTGCAGGGCGGCAGGCCGTCCGTGACGCACTACGAGGTCGTCGAGGCGTTCCGCGCGGCCTCGCTCGCCGACGTCAAGCTGGAGACGGGCCGCACGCACCAGATCCGCGTGCACTTCTCGGCGCTGCGGCATCCGTGTGTCGGCGACCTGACCTACGGGGCCGACCCCGCGCTGGCGCGCAGGCTCGGCGTGACCCGTCAGTGGCTGCACGCGCGGGCGCTCGGGTTCGCTCATCCCGGCGACGGCCGCTGGGTCGAGTTCACGAGCGAGTACCCGGACGACCTCGCCCACGCGCTGGAGATCCTGCGCGCCGAGTCCTGACGGCGGGAACCGCCTGCGCGAGCGATCCCGGCGCGGGGAGTGGTGTGATCACGCCGGACTGCGACGAGCGGGTGAACGGCCGAGCGGTCCACAACGGGCGGCCCGAACGAGGGGCCGGAACGCCCGACAGCCGTTATCCTCGTCGCCCATGGATGACGTCGTGGCGCTCGCCGATGAGTACATGGACCTGATGTTCGACGTGAACCCGCTGATGCCTGCGCTGCTCGGCATCAACCCCGAACGGTCGGGCCTCGAGGACCTCGGGGAGGAGGCCGAACAGCGGCAGTGGCGAGCCCTGACGGACATCGTCACGCGGGCGAAGGCGATCGACCCGGCGCGGCTGACCGCGGAGAGCAGGACGACGCGGGACGTGCTGGTCGCGGCGGCGCAGGCGCGGCTCGAGAGTCTCGACGCGAAGACCGTGGAGTTCTGCGTCAGCGACGGTTTCCAGGCACCCGCCACCGGCCTGCTCATGCTGCTGCCGATGACACCGGTCGCCACGGCCGGGCAGGCGGCCGCCCAGTTGGACCGGCTCCGGGCCGTTTCCGACCACCTCGATGCCGCCGCCGAACGGCATCGCATCGGAATCGACGCCGGCCGCAGGCCGGTCGCCCGTGGTGTGCGGAACGCGATCGCCCACATCGACCGGTACCTCGCCGACCCGGACGGCGACCCCCTGCGCAGGCAGGAGGCCCCGGCCGACGCCCCCGACTTCGACGCCGAACGGACCCGGATCCTCGAGGAGTCGGTGCGGCCCGCGTTCCGCCGGTACCGCGACGTGCTGGAGAGCGAGATCCTGCCCCGCGGCAGGCCCGACGAGGAGTCGGGCGTGTGCCATGTGCCGGGCGGCGACACCATCTACCGCTCGTTGGCGCGGGTGCACACGACGACCGACCGTACCGCCGACGATCTGCACGAGACGGGTCTGCGGCTGATCGGCGAGCTGGCCGAGGAGTACCGCGAGGTCGGTGGGCGGGTGTTCGGCACCGACGACCTGCGGGAGATCTTCCGGCGGCTGCGCACCGACGAGCAGCTGCGCTGGAACAACGGCGACGAGCTGCTCGAGGCGTCCCGCGAGGCGGTGGCCAGGGCCGAGCGGGCCACCCCGGAGTGGTTCGGGACGATCCCGCCGGAGTCGTGTGTCGTGGAGGCCGTCCCCGAGACGGACGCGCCCGGGGCGGCACCGGCGTACTACCTCTCGCCCGCCACCGACGGCTCGCGCCCCGGCATGTACTTCGCCAACACGTACAAGGCCGAGGAACGGTTCCGCCACACGGTCGAGGCGACGGCGTTCCACGAGGCGGTCCCCGGCCACCACTTCCAGATCAGCCGCGCGCTGGGGCTGACCGACCTACCGCTCATGCGCAGGCTCGGTGACTTCAACGCCTACACCGAGGGCTGGGGCCTGTACGCGGAGCGGTTGGCGCACGAGATGGGGCTGTACTCGGGCGACGTCACGCTGCTCGGCATGCTGAGCAACGACTCGATGCGGGCGGGCCGGCTCGTCGTCGACACCGGGTTGCACGCGAAGGGGTGGAGCAGGCAGCAGGCCATCGACTACCTGATCGAGAACACGCCCATGGCCGAGGTGGAGATCGTCTCCGAGGTCGACCGGTACATCAACTGGCCGGGGCAGGCGCTGGCGTACATGGTCGGCAGGCTGGAGATCGAGCGGGTCCGCGCGAAGGCGGAGGAGGCGCTGGGCGCCTCGTTCGACATCCGCGCGTTCCACGACGTCGTGCTCGGTGGCGGTGCGATGCCGCTGTCGGTGCTCGACGGTGTCGTCTCCGCGTGGGCGGGCGTGACGGAGGCCGCGGCCTCGTAAGGACCGGGACGCCGCCCCACGGACGCCGCCCCACGGACGTCGCGCTACGGACCTCGCCCCACGGACGTCGTCGCACGGATCTCGTCGCGGATCGGGTCCGGCGTCTCGGCCGGTGGTCGGGAGGTCAGCCGGTGCCGACCTCGACGCAGATGCCTGCGCCCTTGTCGATCGTGCCGCGGGGGCAGTCGTCGGTGTGGTCGGAGCCGAGCAGCAACCCCGCGGTGATCAGGACGGCGAGCGCGAGCAGCGACGGCACGCCGACCAGCGTCCACCAGCGGCGCAGGCAGGTGGACCGGCCGCAGGCCGGCATCTGCTCGGAGTGCGACGACGCTTCGCCGCACTGGCACGGCGGCCACACCCGCTGACGGCGTTTCCCCATGGCGCGAAGGATAGCCGCCGCGTCCCGCGCGGGTGGGGAGTCGGGGCGCGGTGTCGACAGGGCCGCGGTCTCGGGGGTACACCTCGGGGTATGGGCGATCACCGCAATCCCGACGACCCGGCTCCCGACGGGCCGGACGCGCCGTGGCCACCGCAGTCGCCGGACGTGCCCGTGCCACCGCACCCGGATCTCGGTGGTGGCACCGAGGACGTGCCGGAACCGCCCAACCGTGACGACGTCGACACCGGCCTGCCGGGGCGGCGCCGACGGGAGGTGCAGGACACCGACGACGTCAACCCCGACGCCGGCACGGTGGAGCCGCCCGACTAACGCTCCTCCATCGGCCGCGCCGCGGCAGCGATGACCGTGTCGGCGGAGAACGCGGCGTCCGAGGAGGCGGCGTCGATCGCCCGGCCGGGGCGCCGCCGGGGCGGTGCGCGCCCGTCCGGTTGCCTCGGACGTGGCTGGTCGGGTGGTTCGGGCGACGACAGCGTCACCGGGTCGGCGCTGAGCGTCACCGGCTCGCCGTGGTGGGTGAAGGACACGGGGCCGCCGTCGGTGAGCGTGTACGTGGCCTCGCCCCGCCACACGTCGACGCGGAACCGCGCCTGCCGGAAGCACACGTGGAAGGCGATGTGTTCGAGCTCGGCCGGTAGCCGAGGCTGGAACGACAGCTCGCCGTCGTGGTCGCGCAGGCCGCCGAACCCGGCGACGACGGCGATCCACGCGCCGGCGAGCGAGGCGATGTGCAGCCCGTTGCGCACGTTGCCGTGCACGTCGTGCAGGTCGACGAACGCGGCTTCGGCGAAGTAGTCGAAGGCCAGGTCGAGGTGCCCGCATTCGGCTGCCAGCACCGCTTGGGTGGCCGCCGACAGCGACGAGTCCCGCACGGTGAGCGCTTCGTAGTAGGTGAAGTTGCGCCGCTTCTGGTCGAGGGTGAAGGCGTCCCCGCGCAGATGCATGGCCAGCACCAGGTCCGACTGCTTGACGACCTGCTTGCGGTACAGGTCGAAGTACGGGAAGTTCAGCAACAGCGGGTAGGCCGACGCCGGTGTCGAGCGGAAGTCCCAGCGTGCGTGTTCGGTGAAGCGTTCGGCCTGCGGATGCACGTCGAGCAGGTCGTCGTAGGGCACGAGCATCGCCCTGGCCGCGGCCAGCCACGCACCGGTCTCGTGCTTGCTCACCGACAGTCGTGCGGCGACGTCGGGCTGTCTGCTGCACGACGCGGCGGCCTCGAACAGATTCCGCTGCGCCATGAGGTTCGTGTAGACGTTGTTGTCCACAATGGCCGAATACTCGTCCGGCCCGGTGACGCCGTCGATACGGAAGCCGCCGTGCGGGTCGTGGTGGCCCAGCGACATCCACAGTCGCGCCGTCTCGACGAGCAGTTCCGTGCCGTGATCGCGTTCGAAGTCGGTGTCGCCCGTGGCCGCGAGGTACCGGGCCACGGCGTCGGCGATGTCGGCGTTGACGTGGAACGCCGCGGTGCCCGCAGGCCAGTACGCCGAACACTCGTCGCCGTTGATCGAACGCCAGGGGAACGCCGTCCCACGCAGGCCCAGCTGCCGGGCACGGTTGCGCGCCTTGTCGATCGTGGAATGTCGCCAGCGGAGCGCGTCGCCCGCGGCGCCGGGGAGCGTGTAGGTGAGTACCTGCGCGACGAACGTCTCGCTGTCCCAGAACGCGTGGCCGTCGTAGCCGGGACCGGTGAGACCCTTGCCGGGGATCGCACGGCTCTCGCCCCGGGCACCGGCCTGCAGGACGTGGAACAACGAGAACCGTAGCGCCTGTTGCAGCTCCGGATCACCGTCGAGTTCGACGTCCGCCGAGGCCCAGAAGTCGTCGAGGAACTGCCGCTGCTCGGACAGCAGCCCCTCCCAGCCGGTCTGGCGTGCCCCGGCGAGCGCCGCGTCGACCTGGGAGCGCAACGCCGGGATGGAGCGTTGTGCCGACCAGCCGTAGCCGAGGTACTTCGTCAACCGCAGGCAACCGCCCTCCGCGACGTCGACCGCGACCGTGAGCCGGGCGAGGTCGTCCTCAACGGCGATGTCGGTGCGCAGGTCGCTGCCGCGCGGGGCCTCGATCTCGTGGTCCATGGCTGCGGCCATGCGCAGCCCGGACCGGCTCGTGCGGTGGACGAGCACGGCGCCGTAGTCCGCCGCGGTCATGTACTCGCAGTGCAGCGGCGCCTCCAGCGCCGCGGCGACGCGAGGGTCGCCGGTCTCGGCGTCGATCGGTTCGTTGGCCAGCAGGTCGGACTGCGCCACGAACTGCACGGCGCCGTCGAGCGGCTCGACCTCGTAGCGGATCGCCACCACCGCGCGTTGCGTGAACGACACCAGTCGCTCGCTGCGGACCCGCACCCGCCTGCCCGTCGGCGAGGTCCACTCCGTCTCCCGGCGGAGCGTGCCGGTGCGGAAGTCGAGCACGCGATGGTGTCGCGTGGCGTGGCCGTAGCGCAGGTCCAGCGGTTCGTCCTCGACGAGCAGGCGGATGATCTTGCCGTCGGTGACGTTGACGACCGTCTGGCCCGCCTCGGGATAGCCGTACCCCGCCTCGGCGTAGGGCAGCGGATGCTCCTCGTAGAACCCGTTCAGGTAAGTGCCGGGCAGTCCGCGCGGCTCTGCTTCCTCCAGGGTGCCGCGCAGGCCGATGTGCCCGTTCGAGAGCGCGAAGGTCGACTCGGTCTGGGTGAGCCCGCTCAGGTCGAGGCCGCGCCACAGCAGCTGCCACGGCGCGCACTCGTAACGGTGGGTCCCGGTCATGGCGTCACCTCCAGCAGATCGGCGAGATCACCGACGACGACGTCGGCGCCGGCCTTGCGCAGGGCATCGGGTTGCCCGGCCCGGTCGACACCGACGACGTGGCCGAAGTCGCCCGCTCTGCCCGCCTTGACCCCGGCGAGGGCGTCCTCGAACACCGCGGCGGCCTCGGTCGCGACACCGAGGAGGCGGGCGCAGGCGACGAACGAGTCGGGCGCGGGTTTGCCGCGCAGCCCCTCGGTCGTGATCGTCACGCCGTCGACGCGGGCCTGGACGAACTCGTCGAGGCCGGCCGCGTCGAGGACTCCGGCGGCGTTGGCCGACGAGGTGACGACGCCGATCGCCAGCCCTGCCTCTCGCGCGGCCCGCAGGTAGCGCAGCGACCCCGGGAAGGGGTCCACACCGGCCTCGTCGATGAGCCGCAGGACGAGGTCGTTCTTGCGGGTGCCGATGCCGTGGACGGTCTCCGCATCGGGCGGGTCGTCCGGACCGCCCTCGGGCGGGTTCAGGCCGCGGGAGGCGAGGAACGCGCGCACGCCGTCGAGGCGGGGCCGCCCGTCGACGTGGGCGGCGTAGTCCTCGTCGGTGAACTCGCCCTGCCCGTGGCGGGCGAGGATCTCGTCGAAGGTGCGCTTCCACGCGGCCCGGTGCAGTGACGCCGTGCTCGTCAGCACGCCGTCGAGATCGAACAGGCAGGCGGTGATCCCTGCGGGAAGGCCGATCATGTGCCTCCACGCTAGTGGCCCTGCGGCCGTCGTGCAGCGCGCACGGCCGCCCGCGGGCGCTCAGTGCTGCCGGGACTCCGGATGAGGACGGACCCGGTGGATGAGCTCGTGCATGGTGTCGTCCGCGAGCCGGTAGTAGACCACCCGGCCACGGCGTTCGGTGGTGACCAGCCCGTGCGCCCGCAGCAGTCGCAGGGCCTGAGAGACGGCCGTGTCGCTCATGTCCGCCGCGGCGGCCAGGTCGGAGACGCAGATCTCGCGGGCGTAGTGGATGCACACGAGCAGCGTCAGCCGCGACGGATCGGCGATCACCGAGAACCGCTCGGCCCATTCCTCGACGCTCTCGCGCTCGCCGAGGCCGGTCACGGCGGCGTCGACCCGGTCCGGGTCGATCAGCCGCCGCGGCCGGTCGGGGCCGGCCGCCGCGGCGGCTGCGTCGGGCGCGGTGTCCGTGGGCCCCGGCGTGCCGGGGTGCTCCTGCTCGGTCGGCACGCCGTCCATGGTCTCACCCGGACGCGTCCGACCCGGCCGTGACGGGCAGTCCGGCCATGAGGTCGGTCTCGGTGATCCCGGGGCCGCCGGAGGCGCGGATGAACCATTCGGTGCCGAAGGCGAATGCGAACGCCTCGTCGGGCATCGCGAGGAAGAACGACTGCTCCGCGATCTGGCTCGCGTGCGCCCGCATGGCTGCGCGTTTGGCGTCGAGATACGGCGTCACGTCGACCGCCGCGGTGAGCACCGATTCCGGGCTGCCGAACTCGGGCGCGGCGTCGATGTCCGGCAGTTCGACGCCCGCCAGTTCCGGGGCGTCGGCCAGCTGCGCCATTCCGGAAAGCATGTGGTCGCGGTTCTGTGTCGCCTCGTAGACGCGCGGAGTGCCCGCGAGTTCGGCGGCGCGCAGGCCCACGCGGTGCACCTGGATGTGGTCGGGGTGGCCGTAACCGCCGTGCGCGTCGTAGACGGTGAGCACGTCGGCGGCCTCCTCGCGGAGGAGATCCGCCAGTCGCCGTGCGGCCTCATCGACGTCGGCCTGCCAGAACGTGCCCGCCTCGTCGTTGGACGGCTCGCCCATCATGCCCGAGTCGGTGTACCCGAGGAACTCCACGCGTGCGGCGCCGAGGACGTCCGCGGCGGCGTGGGTCTCGGCGACCCGGCGACGCCACAGCGGTTCGCCCGGCTCGAGCACCCCGTCGGTCACCTCGCCGAGTTCACCCCGCGTGGCGACCACGAGCACCACCCGGTGTCCCTGGTCGGCGGCCATGCGCATCACCCCGCCGCAGGTGATGCACTCGTCGTCCGGATGCGCGTGAAAAGTCACCAGCGTCGCCATGGGATAGACCGTAGTCGTTCGCCCGGGTGGCCGGTCCCGTCGGTGCCCGCCGGTCCCGTCGGCGACACCGACGGGACCGGCGGGCAGGCACCCTGCGTCGGAGACGAGCCGGCCGGCTGCGGGGCGACGCGGTCGAAGGCCGTCCCGTCCGAGGGGATGGGCGAGAGGCGGTGACGTCGAGGGGGACGGGCGAGGAGGACGGGAACGGGGCACGGGAACGGAGACCGTCGCACGGCGGTGTCACGCGATTCCGGTCGACGATTAATCGCGAAGACGAAACGCGGGCGTGGGTTTCTTTCCCAATGTGGTCCACTATGGACGGCGAATGACCGGGTGAGGTAGGTATTGAAGTTCGTTTGCGACGGGCGTACCGTTTTCGGCAGCGGCGCCGGAGCTGTCGGCGCATCGTCGACAGGTGCTGTGAGCGGGCACCGGTTCCGACGATTCGTGGTGGTTTCGCCGAGCGAATTCGGCTCGGGGTAGGCGGAATCGCATCCGGTCGGCTCCGGTTTTGTTCGCCGCTACGGGTGTTCGCCGTATCGCGGGGATGTGGCGGCATCGCCCGGCGGGTCGGCGGGAGCTGCGGAGCGTTGGGAGACGCTGCCGTGGGAGCCGCCGCGGAGTACGGGGCAGGCCGAGCGCCGGGAGGTGGAGCTCCGGAGTCAGAGGGACTCCGGAGGCGGGTGCCGCGATGCGGCGCCGCCGGGCATCGATGCGGGTGCCGGTGTCGGACTCGACGGCGCGGCGCCCGGTATCGCAGGGGCCGGTGTCGGGGTGGGACGCGGTGTCGATGACGGGGATGTCGCGTGAACGGCATCCGGGGTCGGGCAGTACCCGGTCCCGGGGTCGACAACAGGGTGTGGAATCCGGGGGAGGGAATTTCATGGAGACGGTCGTCGGCGCAAGATTCGGGGCGGGCACGATCTCGGCCACCGGTGTCGAGGTGGTGATCGAACCACGAAGTGCGGGCCTCGTGGTGACACATGTGCTGGGGGAGATCGATCTGCTCGGGGTGTCGCTGCTGCGTCCGTGTTTCGAGCATCAGTTACGGAATGTGCAGGCGCTCGTTCTCGATTTCACCGAGACGAGTTATCTGAGTGCGGCGGGGTTGTCACTTCTGTTGCAAACGGGCGTCGACGCGCGAACGCGGAACATTCCGTGGGCGCTCGCCGCGGCGCGGCCGGTCCTGCGTCCGATCGAGGTCACCGGACTGGAACGGCAGTTGCCCGTCTACCGCGAGGTCCCGCCCGCCGTCGACGCGGTGCTCGCACCCGGCCGGTCACTGACGGCGTAGGACTCCGACATCCGGGCCTGCGCGTCCCGCCGTCCCGTTCTGCAGTGCCGCGCGGTGAATTCCTCCCCACCCACACCCCTCGCACGGATGAACGGGAACGGAACGGTGGCCGACGGTCCGGTCGGGCCGGTCCGTTCCTCGTCGCAGGCGTGCCGGGCGGCCGGGAGCTCGGTACCGTCACGCCATGGACACGACCGCGCTGCCCGACGCCGTGCGCCGAGTACTGCCGTTGCTGACCACCGCGCCGGAGGGCACTCCGCTGCGCGACGGTTATCTCGACCTTCTGGGGACCGGCGAGTCCCGGCCGAGTGGCCCGGTGCAGTCGCTGTGGGAATCACGTGCGGGCACGGCGGTGTACGAACCCGCGCAGGCCTTCGCCAGGAAGGTCGTGGCGCGACTGCGCCCGCCTGCGGAACGGCTGCTGCTGCCGGAAGGCGGGACGGCACTCGACGTGGGTTGCGGCCCCGGCACCGTGACGGCGGAACTGGGGCGGGACGTGGGCCGCGCGGGACTCGCGATCGGGGTCGACGTGTCCCGTTCGATGCTGCGACGGGCCGCGGAGGCGTATGCGCGGCCCAACGTCGGCTTCCTTCGGGCGGACGTCACGGAGCTGCCGCTCGGTGACGCGACCGTCGACGCGGTGACGTGCCTGATGGTGCTACAGCTCGTGCACGACCAGGAGGCGGCGCTGGCGGAATGCGCGCGGGTGGTGGCGCCGGGCGGCCGGATCGCGGTGCTGCAGCCGGGATATGCGGGGCCGGGCGCCGGCGTGGTCGCCGCGGCGGCGGGTCTCGCCGGGCTGAGGATGTCGGGCCACGAGGCGATCGCCGCCACGTTGCGGGCTCACGGCATGACGGTCGTGGAGGCCGGCACGACGGCGCCCGTCGCGCGGGTGCTCGCCGAGAAGCCCGTGACGGGGCGCGGCTGACGTACCCGCGGACTCAGAGGAGGCTGCTCGGATCGGTCGGCACGTCCACCGCGTGTTCGCGGAGCACCTCGAGCGGGACGACCTCGGTGGCCCGTTCGTGGGTCGCCGCCAGCACGACGGGAGGGGCGGCGCCCGCCTCGTGAGCCTGAAGCCAGCGGTCCGCGCAGACGCACCAGCGGTCTCCCGGACTCAGGCCGGGGAAACCGAACTCCGGGCGTGCGGTCGTGAGGTCGTTGCCCACGCCCCGTTGCTGGGCGAGGAACTCGGTCGTCACCACGGCGCAGACGGAGTGGTTGCCGGGGTCGTCGTCGCCGGTCTCGCAGCATCCCGTGCGGTAGTAGCCGGTCAACGGGTCCGTGCCGCACGGTTCGAGCTCGTCGCCGAGGATGTTGCGCTCGCTCATGGTTCCACGGTGACACGTCCGGTGGTCGTGCCGACAGCGGCGCGCGGGGATTCGCGTGGGATCGGCCGGGTGTCGTGGTCGTGCGATCGGTCGCGGCCGTGCGGAAGCCGGGTCACTCGGGGTGCGCGACGAACGTGCCCTTCGACTTGAGGGTCTGCACGAGTCCGCGTTCGCGCAGGATGCGCGTCGCCTTGCGGACGGTGTCGAGCGCGACGCCGTACTCCTCGGCCAGGGACCGTTCCCCGGGCATGCGTCTGCCGGGGGTCCACTCGCCGGTGGCGATGAGCCCGGCGAGGTGTTCGGCGAGGTGTTCGGCGAGCAGCTCGTATTCGTACCCGGTCTTGTTGTCCGGGTTGTACTTGCGTGGTGCGGGACCGCTCATGACCTCGACATTAGAACGGTCCCGAGCTGCACGAAGTTGTGGAACGCGGCACACCGCGTCGGTCCGCGTCACACCAATCGGCGACGCGCTGTAGCGCGTCATGTCCGTTCCGTGCTAGCTTACCGCTCACCAGCGCGTTTCGCGGGCCGCTCACCAGCGAGAACGCGCATCGGAGCAGGAGGCCGCGCGTGGCCCGTCGCTGCCGGGTGCGTCGCCGTTGGACGTCGCACGGCGGTCCGCACCCGCGGCGGCGGTGGCCGTCGGGGAGGGACGGATCACGGCCGGGGCCGGTGGCGCGTGGTGGACGAGACGACAGGGAATGGGGGACCGCCGGTGGGCATCAGTGGGAGGGGCGATCTGCCGTGGACGGCGTCCGCGGTCGACGACGTGCGGGTTCGCGCGGCCGAGTACGGTCCGCACGAGCGGTCCGGCGAGCGGAGTCGCCGTCGCCGGGAGTCGCTCGACGTCGAGGCCTGGGAGAGCCGCAGGCGTGGCAGGACGGCGCGGCTGTGGAACGCGGAGCTGCTGGTCAGGACTGCCGCACCGAACGCGGTGGACGCGGCCTTCCGGCTCGTGGCGCTGGCACATCCGTACCACCGCACGGGTCATGCGCCGCGGTTGTACTCCGTCGCCGGGCCGATCCTGTGGCGGGGCGCGGCGGCGGGTGTCTCCGCGGAGGAGGACGTCGACGGAGGCGACCCCGAGGCGTCCCCGACCCCTCCTCCCGGGCTCCTGCCCGGTGTCGCGGCGGGAACGGAGCACCCCGTGCTCGTCGGAGGACTACCGCACCGCGGGGACGCGACCTGTGAGGACGCGGAGCGTGCACAGGCGGCGGACCATGCGGTGGCGCTCGAACTCGCGGGCAGGGGATCGCACCGGGCGCCGCCGCGGCACGCGCCCGGATGGCCGTGCTGGCAGGTGTGGCAGCGGGTGGCGTTCCTGGCGGGGCCGGGCGATGCGCCGGCGCGTGCGGCCGAGCTGGCGGCGACGGTCATCGACACCCGCGGTGCACCCGCCGCGGCGGTCACCCGGCTCGCACCGCAGGACGGCAGGAGGGATCCGGTCGACGGTCGCCTCGTACATCCCGCGTGCGACGCCGGACCGCACCGGATCGACGCGTTGTGGGACGACTTCGACGCGGTCGAGACCGGCCTGGGCGACCCGGGCGAACCCGTCGCGCTGGCCGCCGTGTGCCTGGCCGCGGCACGGGAGGTACGCGCGGAGTTCGGTCTCGGGGACGGCAACCCGGTGCCGGCAGTGGGCCGGGTGCGGTGCGCGGGGACGGGCCGTGCCGGGGGAGCGGAGCAGGGAGCGGAACGGTGAACCGCTTCAGCCCGCCGACGCCGATGTGCCGGAACCGCCCGGGGTGCCGCGCAGGACGTCCACGTGCTTGGTGCCCGGCCTGCCGCACACCCAGCTGGACCCCGCGAGGTCCTTGGCATGCTTCTTCAAGGGCGCCAGCAGCCGGGAGATCTCGCCGTACGACTCGATCGACCGTCGGGCGCACCACAGCGTGGACAACGAGACCGTCACCGGCATCCCGTCGGCGGACCACCGGGTGTCCAACATCGCGTCGGCGAGGGAACGGATCGTGTCGGTCCCGCACGAGATGAGGAAGTCGTCGCCGCCGACGTGACTGACGGTCACCCCGCCGAGATCCGTGGCGAGACGCGTGAGAGCCCGCCCGATCGCGCGGATGACGTCGTCGCCTGCGGCGAACCCGGCCGTGTCGTTGATGGTCTTGAACGAGTCGATGTCCAGCCAGCCGACCACGAGCGGTTCGTTCGCGGCGAGGCGGCGTTCGACGTCCCTGGCCACGGCGTCGCTGCCGGGCAGGCGGGTCAGCGGGTTCAGGGCCGCCGCCTGTTCCACCTTCGCCTCGGCCATGCCACGGACCAGCTCGTGCATCAGCACCACACCCTGGCATCGGCCCGATTCGTCGATGACGACGACGTCGTCGGAAGCCCGGCCGGACGGACCGTCGCTGACGAGGTCCAGGACCTCCAGCGCCGACGCCGAGTTGCGGATCACGTGCGGAGGGTCGGCGAGGCGTCGCGCGGGCCGGTGGGCGTGGAGAGCGTGACCGAACGGTCCGGTGACGCCGAGCAGGAACCGGGTGCGGTCGATCGACCAGCGTGGTTTGCCGTCGCCGTCGACGCCGACGAGGCCGCTGAGCGCGTCGTCGTCCACGAGCACCGTGCGGACCTCGTCGCAGGTGGCGTCGGCGGCGACGGTCCGGGCGGGCCGGACGAAGTCCTTGATCGCGGGTGTGCCGCCGGACGGATACGCGTCGCGGCCGGGATGTGCGGGCGCGATGGCACCGGCGGGCGCGAACAGGTTTCCCTGCACCAGGCCGATCCCGAGGCCGCGCACCATGTCCAGCTGGTCCTCGGTCTCGACACCGGTCGCCACGAGCCGCACGCCGGTGCGGTCGGCGAAGTGCACGAGTGCTTCGGTCAGGGCCGCCGTCGGGGTGTCCTCCGGCAGCCTGCCGAGGGAACTGCGGTCCAGCTTCACCATGTCGGTCCGAGACTCGGCGAGCAGATTGAGGGGGAGGTCGGCAGCGCCGAGTCCGTCGAACGCGAGCCGGAAGCCGTGCGCGGCGAGCCGGTTCAGTCCATCGAGCAACGCCGCCGGCGGGGCGGTGTGGAACGGCGGACCGACCTCGAAGACGACGTCGTGGGGTCTGCGGCCGGTCTCGCGCAACGCGGTCAGCAGCCGCTCGAGTGACGACGACGGCGAGGCGGCGGTCAACGCCGTGATGTTGAGATGCAGCGGCAGCCGCGTGGCGTGGTGTTCGGCCTCGTGGACCGCGCGCGCCGCGAGACCCGTGTCCGCCTGCACCAGTCTGCCGAGGCGCATGGCGGATTCAAGCAGCTCGCTTATTCGTCCCGAGGCCGGGCGGGCCAGTGCCTCCACGGCCACTGCACTCCCCGTGTGCAGGCTGTAGAGCGGTTGGAACGCGAATTGGACCTGATTCAACACCGACTCCTGTCCGTCCGAATCCGGGTGCATCCGGACCGACTCAGCGAGCAGTCGTCCGATACTCACACAACCGTGCTGAGTCCATCAACCACGACGGCCACACGCGAGCGTCGGTTCCTGTCCATCCGGGCGAAATCTTGTTGAACGAACGAGCCGCACCCCGTGACACGAACGTGTGACGTCGGCAAAAGTGCCAGCGTGAACACGATGAACAGAAGACAGGCACTGCGCACGGGTTCGCTCGTGGCAGTGGGCGGCGTCACACTCGCAGGACCGGCGATCGCAGGAGGCGCGGAGCAACCGTTCCGGCACGGGGTGGCCTCCGGAGACCCGCTCCCCGACAGCGTGTTGCTGTGGACGCGCCTGACCCCGTCGGCCGACGCCACGCCCGGCTCGGGCAGGGGAGGCGAGTCGGGCGTCGGTTGGGAGGTGGCCCACGACGCCGACTTCCGCAGGGTCGCGGCCCGGGGCCGGGTGCGAACCGGACCCGAGCGCGATCACACGGTCAAGGCGGACGTCACCGGGCTCGACCCGGACACCTGGTACTACTACCGCTTCTCCTGGCGAGGCAGCACGTCGCCGGTCGGCCGGACGCGCACCGCGCCCGCCGTCGGCAGTGACGTGGCGAGGCTGCGCCTCGGGGTCGTCTCCTGCTCGAACTGGCAGGCCGGCCACTTCGCCGCGTACCGGCACCTGGCCGAGCGTGGCGACCTCGACCTGGTGATCCACCTCGGTGACTACCTGTACGAGTACGGCGCCGAATCCGACGCGGTGCGGCCGCATGACCCTCCGGTCGAGATGACGACGCTGGAGCACTATCGTCGTCGGCACGCGCAGTACAAGACGGATCCGGCGCTGCAGGCCCTGCACGCGGCCGCTCCGTTCGCCGTGACGTGGGACGACCACGAATCGGCCAACGACGCCTGGGCAGGCGGGGCGGAGAACCACACCGAGCCGGACGAAGGTACGTGGGTCGAGCGCCGCGCGAAGTCCCAGCAGGCGTACGCGGAGTGGATGCCGGTGCGCTACGAGCCCGGCGGCAAGCTCTACCGGCGGCTGACGTTCGGCTCGCTCGTCGAACTGTCCATGTTGGATCTCCGGTCGTATCGCAGTGAGCAGGTGGCACATCCGTTCGACGGCGGTGTCCACGACGACGAGCGCACCATCACGGGCACGGAGCAGCTGGACTGGCTGACGTCGGGCCTCACGACGGCGACGTCGCAGTGGAAACTCGTGGGCAACTCCGTGATGATCTCACCCGTGCAGTTTCCGTCCACATTGAACACCCGGGAACTCGAGGCGATCACCGGCATCATCGGGCCGATCGAAGGTGTTCCGTACAACGTGGACCAGTGGGACGGCTACACGTCAGACCGTGCGGCGGTACTGAGGGCCCTGCGTGACCACGGCGTCTCGGGGACCGTCTTCCTCACCGGCGACATCCACTCCGGCTGGGCGACCGAACTGCCCGCGGATCCGCTGACCTACCCACTCAGCGGCGACTCCGTCGCCACGGAGCTGGTCTGCACCTCGGTCACGAGCGACAACATCGACGACTACCTGAACGTGCCCCCTCGCACGTTGTCGCTGGTCGTCGAGGCGGTCATCAAGGTGGCGAACCCGCACGTGAAGTACCTCGACTTCGACTCGCACGGGTTCTCCGTCCTGGAGGTCACGCCCGCGCACGTGCGCATGGACTGGTTCCGCCTCGCCGACCGGACGGACCCGGACAGCGCCGCGGAGGTCACCGCGTCCTACCGCGTACCCGCGGGAACCGACAAGCTGGAGCGTGCCCCGCGGTCGATGGACGGGGTCACGCCGCGACACGAGGCCGCGACGGACGACGAACGCGCCGCAGCCCGACGGCAGGCACTGGCACGACAGGAGCCGCGATGACCGACGAGACCATCACGTCCGGTGCCGCCGACGACGTGTCGCGGCGGCGGTTCCTGCGGGTCGCGACGACGGCCGGCGCCGCGGTCGTGCTGTCGACGGCCGCAGGCCTGCCCGCGGTGTCGGCCTCACCGGCGGGCGCGAAGACGCTGCGTGTCTACGTGCTCGTCGTCGACGGACTGCGGCCCGACGAGATCGACCCCCACGCGACTCCGCACCTGTACGCACTGCGCGCGGAGGGCACGAACTTCCCGCAGGCCCGATCGCTGCCGGTGATGGAGACGCTGCCCAACCACGTGATGATGATGACCGGTGTGCGGCCCGACCGGTCCGGGGTGCCGGCCAACGACGTCTACGACCGCGACGAGGGAGCGGTGCGCACGCTCGACAGGCCGTCGGACATTCGCGTGCCGACGCTGCTCGAGCGTCTCGCGGGCACGGGCCGGGTGAGCGGGAGCGTGCTCAGCAAGGAGTACCTCGACACGATCTTCGGGGAGCGCGCGAGCGTCCGCTGGGAGCCGGAGCCGCTGATCCCGATCACCGACCACGCGCCCGACCTGGCGACTAAGCTCGCGCTGTCCGCCATGGTGGACGAGACCGACCCCGACCTCGTGTTCGTCAACTTCGGCGACGTGGACCGGGTCGGTCACGCGGACCTGACCGGCACCTCGTTGGGTCTGCTGCGGGCGGCCGCGCTGGGCGCCACGGATGCGCACGTCGGCCGGTTCGTCTCCGAGCTGCGTGATCGCGGGCTGTGGGAGTCGAGCGTGGTCATGGTGATCGCCGATCATGCGATGGACTGGTCGCACGGCCACAAGCTGATCTCGTTGCAGGCGCCGCTCGAGGCCGACGACTCCCTGGCGGGGAAGGTGGCGATCGCCCAGAACGGCGGGGCGGACCTGCTGACCTTCACCGGCCCGGAGCCGGAACGGTCCGTGGCCGTGGAGCGGATGCGCGGCATCGCGCTCTCGACGTCGGGCGTGCTGTCGGTGCACCGGCCCGAGGAGCTCCGGCTGGCGCCGGACTGCGCGGACCTGGTCGTGTACTGCAAGGCGGGCTGGCGCTTCTCGGACCCGACGCCGATATCGAACCCCATCCCGGGCAACCACGGGCACCCGGCGACCGCACCGATCCCGTTCTTCGTCGCGGGCGGTCATCCACGCGTCCGCAAGGGCGTGACGTCGTCGGCCGCGGCGACGACGGTCGACGTGGCGCCGACCGTGGGGGAGCTGTTCGGGTTGCCGCCGATCGTGGGCGGCTACGACGGCGAGATCCGGGCCGAGGCGCTGTTTTCAAGGGAAGAGTAGGCCATCTCATAGAAATTCTGTTTTACGAATCCGAATCGTCGACGACGATGATCTCGGTCACCGGAATTGTGCCCGGTTGCACATGTCGAAATCGACTCCGTGCACCTTGCAGTGTTTCGGAACGATGTCGGAGCGATAACGTACTCATAACGCTGCAACATTTTGACAACCCGGAGCGACGATCCGGTCACGCCCTCGCGAGGATCTCCCGATTTTCGCGAGGGCGTTCTTGTTGATCCATACGCAACGCGTTGCCGAATACGCTACGACGCGGTTCCCGTATCACTCATCAGACTCGTGGGCTAGAGCTGCGGCGAAATCCGCGTCCAAACACACCCTGAGTAGTACTTGATCGGCTGAACGTGTCGTGGTGTTGCGGAGGTCACAAAACCCTTGGAGGTGTAACGCGGGCCCGGTTGCGCATGGCGCGCATCAGCGCTCCGACCTGGCAGAACGCGGCTCGCCGCGATGCGGATGGCGCCGCTCGCGCGCGCGGGGCGTGCCGCTCGAGCGGTATACGAGGGGTGAAAATTCGCGTCACGCCATGGACCCATTGATCGAACGGCGAGTTTGTGAATAGATTGAGTCTCAGGCGGTTTGCGCGGGATCAGTGCGGATACGGCGCAATTCCGCCCAGTCGGGGCGAAGGGCCGCGTCAGGTGTGACGCGCGATACACGGGCTGCGCACAATGCGCGCCGCGGGCCGATATGAACCGCGATCGATACATCGCGTCGTCGGCCTGGATTTTTCTGTGCCCTTGCCCGACGTGTTCGCGGCCGTAGCTCCGCACGTGACGTGTGCCGAGAGGTTCAGGCGAGACTGCGGTGAGCCGGCCCGGACCAGCAAGTACCGATCCGCCGAACGTGGAGGGAACCCAATGCAGGAATCAGCGGCTGGCACCACCGATGCGCAGGCCGAAGTCGCAGAGAAGAGCCGCGCCGACGCGCATCCCGACCAGGCGTTCGGTTCCGACCCGCTGGCCGTTCGGGAGAGCGACCACTACGCCGAGGAGTACAACGAGGGCTTCGTCGACAAGTGGGACGAGCTGATCGACTGGAAGGGCCGGTACGAGAGCGAGGGCAGCTTCTTCGTCGACCTGCTCCGTAAGCACGGTGTCGAGTCCGTGCTCGACGCCGCGACCGGTACGGGCTTCCACTCCGTGCGCATGCTCGAGGCCGGCTTCGACACGACCAGCGTCGACGGCGCCGCCGAGATGCTGGCCAAGGCGTTCGAGAACGGCAAGGAGTACGGCGACTACGTCCTGAAGGTCGTGCACTCCGACTGGCGCTGGCTCAGCAAGGACGTGCAGGGCAAGTACGACGCGATCGTCTGCCTCGGCAACTCCTTCACGCACCTGTTCGACGAGAACGACCGTCGCAAGGCGCTCGCCGAGTTCTACGCCGTGCTCAAGCACGACGGCATCCTGATCATCGACCAGCGCAACTACGACTCGATCCTCGACGACGGGTTCTCGAGCAAGCACACGTACTACTACTGCGGTGACCAGGTCAGCGCCGAGCCGGAGTACGTCGACGACGGCCTCGCCCGCTTCCGGTACGAGTTCCCCGACGGCTCGCTGTACCACCTCAACATGTTCCCGCTGCGCAAGAACTACCTGCGGCGGCTGCTGCGTGAGGTCGGTTTCCAGAAGGTCGACACCTACGGTGACTTCCAGGAAGCCTACGGTAACGACAACGCGCCGGACTTCTTCGTGCACGTGGCGACGAAGGAGTACCTGGAAAGCGCGCTGGCGGAGAACTACTCGACGGCGGTCAACACCGCCCGCGAGTACTACAACTCCGAGGACGCGGACAACTTCTACTACAACGTCTGGGGCGGCACCGACATCCACGTCGGCCTCTACCAGTCGGACAACGAGGAGATCGCCGCCGCCAGCCGTCGCACGGTCGAGCAGATGGCGGAGAAGCTCGAGCTCAAGAAGGGGCAGAAGGTCCTGGACCTGGGCGCGGGCTACGGGGGTGCCGCCCGTTATCTGGCCGAGACCTACGGTGTCCACGTGACGTGCCTGAACCTCTCCGAGGTCGAGAACGACCGCAACCGGCAGTTCAACAAGGAAGCCGGTCTGGCCGAGCTCATCGACGTCGTCGACGGCGACTTCGAGAACCTCGCGTTCAACGACAACGAGTTCGACGTGATCTGGTCGCAGGACGCCATCCTGCACAGCGGTGACCGCGTCCGCGTGGTCGAGGAAGCCGTGCGCGTGCTCAAGCCGAACGGCCAGATGGTCTTCACCGACCCGATGGCCTCGGACAACTGCGACACGTCGTCGCTGCAGCCGATCCTCGACCGGCTGCACCTCGACAGCCTCGGCTCGCCCGGCTTCTACAAGAAGGAGCTGACTCGCCTGGGCATGAAGGCGGTCGAGTTCGAGGACCACACCCACCAGCTGTCGAACCACTACGGCCGCGTGCTGGCCGAGCTGGAGAAGCGCGAGAGCGAACTGGCGGGCACGATCAGCCAGGACTACCGCGACCGCATGAAGCTCGGCCTCAAGAACTGGGTCGCCGGCGGCAAGTCCGGCAACCTCGCGTGGGGCATCTTCCACGTCACGGCGTGATCCGGCGCCACATCGCAAGAAAGTTCACGAGAACAAGTAAGACCGCTCCCGTCGAGAAGAAGGAAGCATTTTGACTACAGGCAGGTTGTTCACGAGTGAGTCGGTGACTGAGGGTCACCCGGACAAGATTTGTGACGCGATCAGCGACACGATTTTGGATGCGATGTTGGCGCAGGATCCGCGGTCGCGGGTTGCGGTGGAGTCGATGGTGACGACCGGTCAGGTGCATGTGGCTGGTGAGGTGACCACGGCGGCGAACGTCGATACGACGGCGTTGGTGCGTCAGGCGGTGTTGGACATCGGGTATGACTCGTCGGAGAAGGGTTTCGACGGGGCGTCGTGTGGTGTGAGTGTGTCGATCGGGGCGCAGTCGCCGGATATTGCGCAGGGTGTGGACACGGCGTACGAGTCGCGTCTGGAGAACGCTCTGGATGATTTGGACAAGCAGGGCGCGGGTGATCAGGGCCTGATGTTCGGGTATGCCTGTTCGGACACGCCGGAGTTGATGCCGTTGCCGATCGCGTTGGCGCATCGGTTGTCGTTGCGGCTCTCGCAGGTGCGGAAGAACGGGACGGTGCCGTATCTGCGTGCG
>NZ_JAMTCN010000008.1 GCF_024171865.1 Prauserella aidingensis
CGGCTTCGCCGAGGTCGCCCCAGAAGGACTGTCCCTGTGCGCCGTCTTGTGCGCTCGTGTCCGTCCCCGCCATCGACCCCTCCCCGAGTCCGATGTATGCCAGTCGTGCCTGTGTGCAGACTGCCCGCTCCGTCGCTTCGGCCGAGCGCCGGTCGGGTCGGGCTGTCTGCCCCCGGCGGGTGAGTCTAACGGCTGCACGCGTCATCGCGTGACGAACCGGACACACTCCGCCTCGGGTGCCGCAGTCTCGCAGGCCCGGTCGCCGCGGAACACCCGCAGGAAGTGGGACGTCGGCCACCCGGCGCCCGTTCCCGGGGAAGTGCCGTCAGCGTTTCGAATCGGGCATCGTGCGCTGCAGCGCCTCGAGCGCCCGGCTGGCCGTCGACTTCACGGTGCCCTTCGAGATGCCCGTCGCCTCGGAGATCTCCGACTCCGACAGGCCGCCGTAGTAGCGCAGCACCAGCACCTCCCGCTGCCGCGGCGGCAACTGCGACAACGCCTTGACCACTGCCTGGTGCTCGGTCGACAACATCGCCAGGCTCTCGGCGGACCGCGCGTTCACCGCGTGCGGCGGGACGTACTCCCGCGCCGTCTTACGCCTCCGCAGCACGCTCCGTGACCCGTTGACGACCGCCGCACGCAGATACCCGACCGCGGCCGCCGCGTCGCGCAGCTTCGCCCAGTTCCGGTGCAGTCCGGTGAACGCCTCCTGCACGACGTCCTCGGCCGTCGCGGGCTCGTCGACCAGCAGGATCGCCAACCGCACCAGGCGCATCCGATGCTGCTTGTAGAGGTCCTCGAGCGTCAGCGGGCCCTGCGACGACGTGTCCTCGGTCTCCGCGACGGGCGCGTCGAGCGTGCGCAGGTGCCGGAGCGTCTGCTCGACGGCGTTCGTCGCACCACCGTCACGGGACACGCCGCCGCCGGACACGCCGCCGTGACCGGCCGCGTCGCCCTGGCCTGCAGCGCCGCCGTCGGCGGCACCGCCGGCTGCTGCGCCGCGCTCGGCATTGCTCATCGAACCGTCCTTCGGTGCCGGGGACCTCACCGCGCGATCAGCGTATCGGGTCCGCGGTTGCCCGACCCAGGATTCCCGCCAAGGCGACGGTGCCGACTTCCACCCCCGTATCTTCGGGGTATGACTTGGTATGTGGTTGAGACGCGGTACGACGGTGACAAGTACGTGGACGTGCGGCCGCGGCACCGGGAGTATCTCGCCGACCTCTCCGAACGCGGCGTCGTGGCGCTGGCGGGACCGCTGGAGGACAACGTCGGCGGCATGATCGTCATGCAGGCGGCCGACCGCGACGAGCTCCAGGCGCTGCTGGACGCCGACCCGTACCACCTGGAAGGTGCGCTGGCCGAGCGCACGGTCCGCGAGTGGAAACCCGTCCTCGGAGCCTGGCTGCCGCAGTGACGTCCTCGCCCGCGTGAGCAGGCGAGGACTCCCCGGACGACACGCTCCCCGACGACACGCGGCCCGCTCCCCGGACGGGAAGCGGGCCGCCGCGCGTGGGCACCGGGCCTACGTGTCGTGGACGATGACGCCGCGGATGTTCTTCCCGTCGCGCAGGTCCTGGTAGCCCTCGTTGACCTGCTCGAGCGTGTACTTCGTGGTGACGAGCTCGTCGAGCTTGAGGTGCCCCGCGTCGTAGAGGCGCAGCAGCTTGACGATGTCGTACTGCGGGTTGGCCGAGCCGAACAGCGTGCCCTTGATCGTCTTCTCGAACAGGGTCAGGACGCCGCCCGAGACGTGCACCGTGAGTTTCTCGGGGTTGGCCAGTCCCGTGACGACGACGGTGCCGCCCTTGCCGACGGCGTTGAACGCGTCGCTGACCACCTGTTCCTCCACGGTGCCGACGAGGATGAGGGCCTGGTCGGCCATCTGGCCCCAGGTGAGTTCGTTGATCTTCTCGGTGGCCTCCTCGGCGGTCGCGAACGCGTGGGTGGCGCCGAACTTCAGCGCCGTCTCCCGTTTGAACTCGACCGGGTCCACGGCGACGACGTACTTCGCGCCCGCGCTCGCGGCACCCTGTACCGCGTTGACGCCGAGGCCGCCGATGCCGAAGACCACGGCCGTGTCACCCGCGCGCACGCCGCCCGCGTAGTTGGCGGTGCCCCAGCCGCTGGGCACGCCGCACCCCACCAGCACCGCGGTCTCGAGCGGCAGCCAGTCGTCGACCTTCACCACGGAGTGCTGGGAAATGGTCGCGCGCTCGGAGAACGTGCCGAGCATGCACATGGCGCCGATGTCGTTGCCGCCGCCGTGGAAGCGGAACGAGCCGTCGGGCATGTGGCCGTCGAGGATCGTGGCGCCCATGTCGCACAGGTTCTGCCTGCCTGTGGAGCAATAACGGCAGGTGCCGCAGTTGGGGATGAAGCTGCACACGACGTGGTCGCCGGGGGCCACCTTCGTGACGCCGGGCCCGACGTCCTCGATGATGCCCGCGCCCTCGTGCCCGCCGACGATCGGGAATCGCGGCACCAGGTCGTTGTCGATGAGGTGCAGGTCGGAGTGGCACAGCCCCGCCGCCGAGTACTTGATCAGCACCTCGCCGGGGCCGGGACCGTCCAGGTCGAGCTCCATGATCTCGAACGGCTTACCCGCGTCGAACAGAACCGCTGCCTTCGTCTTCACGGTGACTCCTCAATCCGATTGCGTCATTGCAATGCGTGCACCTCGGGATTGTCGGCCGGTCCGGTGGCGGGCGGGTGTGCAGCTTTTGCACACGCGCACCCGGAGCCGCCTCGTCAGCCGGTGGTGATGTGCAGCGTGCGGATGCGGTTGTACAGCGTCGACCGGCTGATGCCCAGGTCGCGGGCCGCCTGCACCTTGTTCCCGCCGACGGCGGCGAGCGCGCGGGTGATCGCCTCGTACTCGGCCCGCTGCCAGCCGGACAGTGCGGGCGCGGTGGTCGTCACCGGACACAGTGGTGCCAGGTCGCGGGCCGTGATGTCGCCCGCGGAACGGCCCTCGGTGACGTCGGTCAGCACCGTCTCCAGCTCGCGCAGGTTGCCGGGCCACGGCTGCGCGGCGAGCAGCTCCAGCGCGCCGGCCGTGAGCCGCGGCGTGCCGGTCGGGCGGACACCGGCCAGGACCGCCCTGGCCAGCGTCGGGATGTCGCCGCGGCGGGCCCGCAACGGCGGCAGCTCGACCCTCCGGTGCACCCGCGCGAGCAGCTCGCCGTCCACCTCTCCCCCGGACGTCGTGCCGCCCGCGTGCGCCGGATCGCCTGTACGGGCGGTGAACGCGAACCACGCCGACGACTCGTCGAGCAGCCGGGCCAGCCTGCTCACGGGCAGCGACGACAGCAGGTGGACGTCCCGCACCACGACGAGGCCCTGGTGCGAGGCGGCGAGCCGGTCGAGCCGCCGCACCCACTCCGCCTCGCCGAGCAGCGTGAGGTCGCCTGCGTCGACGCGCGTGACCGGGTCGGACCCGGCCAGCACGGCCGTCGCCGCGCCGCGGCCGGTGCCGGGTTCGCCCGTGATCAGCACCCGGCGGCGGGCCTGGGCGCTGCGGCGCAGCCGGTCCTCGACGTCGGCGGGCACCACGCTCTCGGCCGAGCGTCTGCGCGTGGCCGCCGAGTACGCGGGCCGCAGCGGCGCCAGCTCGAACAGCATTCCCGCGTTGACCGACACCGCCTCCATGCGCACCTCGACCTCGGTGCCCGACGACAGCCGCACCCGCCGCACGCCGCGTCGCGTGCGGGACAGGTCGCGCAGCATCGGATGGTCGGCCGGGTCGACGAGGTCGACGGCCGCGCTGTTGGCCAGCACCACGTCCTCGCCGAGCGCCAGCACGGCCGCCGATCGGTGCTGCGCCGCCTGGAACGCCGCCAGCAGCCGCTGCTGAGCCAGGTTCGAACCGTCGAGCAGCCGACGCTCGATGTCGGTCACGGCCTGCAACAGGAACGGGGCCAGCAGTGGATTCGCGTCCTCGACCAGACCCGTGATGTCGAGGACGCCCTCGAGTCTGCCGGTCGCCGGATTCGTGATCGGATGCCCGTAGCAGGTGAACGGCTTCAGCGCGTCGAGGAAGTGCTCGTCGCCGTGGACGGCCATGCCTCGGCGCACCTCGTACGGCGTGGCCAGCGAGTTCGTGCCGCTGACCTCCTCGGAGAAGCGGCAGCCGGGGACGGCGCTGACCGCGTCGAGCGCGCGTTCGAGCGCCCTGTCGCCGTAGCGACGGGCGACGATGCGGCAGTCACGGTCGGCGAGCAGCACGGACAACCGGGTGTCGTGCAGGTGCCGCGACACCTCGTCGAGAACCGGGTCGGCGGCGCGCAGCAGCCGACTGCGGGTGTCGATGTCGGCGACATCGGCGCCCGCCAGCCGGTCGGCCGGACTGTCGGGCCTCAACCCGGACAGTTCGGCACGACGCCAGGATTGCGCGATCTCGGCTCGTAGCGTCACCGGACACTCCTCGCTGAGTGGTTCCGGCGTTCATCATCGCAGCTCGGAGCAGGTCGATGCAGCCCCGCGAACGGGTCAACCGCAGCCGTCAGGACAGCACGGGCGGTACGAACCGGCAGCGGGGCGGCTGCGCGTCGGCGGGGTCGAGCGCGTTCAGCACCAGCCGCGCGGCGATCGGGTCGTAGGTGATGCCCAGGTGGTCGGTCTTGTCGGCGGGGCAGATGTCCTGGAGCAGGATGTTGTCGACGTTCGGAGCGGGTTCGAGGAACGCGTTCGAGTACGGCGTGACCACCTCGTCGTACTTCGTCTGGATCACCGTGTAGTCCACGCCGTCGACCGTGTCACCGCCGGAGTTGAGGTCGGCGAGGAACTCCGAGTGTGTCTCCTGGTCGTTGAACGCGGGGAACGGGATGCCGACCAGCTCACGCAGCGGCGGCACCCGTTGGACGAGGGTGAGCAGGCCGAACAGGTCCGTGCCGTAGTTGGAAGGGGCCAGGCCGATCAGCCGGTCGATCTTCTCCTCGCCGCCCAGGTACTTGATCCAGTAACGCGGGTTCATCCCGCCCTGCGAGTGGCCGACGACGTCGAGCTCCTCGGCGCCGGTCGCGGCGAGGACGCGGTCGCCGAACTCCGCGAGCTGCGTGGCCGTCTCCGCCACGGGTGCGACGGTCTGGACCGGACTGCCCTTCGCACCGCCGAGGTTCGCGCTGAACACGCAGTACCCGGCGTCGGCCAGTTTTCCGGACAGCCCCGCCCAGTCGGCGTAGGAGTTGACCAGCGTGCCGTTGGACAGCAGGACCGGGTTGGGATGTTCGGCGCTCGGTTCGCAACCCCAGTCGTTGGTGTGCGGCGGCATCACGGTGGGCCGGGCCATGGAGTACGCCAGCGCGGTGACGACGTTCGGCTGCGGCGGGCCGGTCGGCTCCCGCTCCGAAGCCTGTGCTTGCGTGCCCAGTCCGAGGACCAGGCCGATCGCGGCTGCGAGTGCGCCGATCCGCCGCAGTCGTGTGCCGAGGCCCATGTCGCCTCCCCTGTTCGTCACCGTTGACGGACGGGAGCGTATTCCATCGCAGGGAAACGCGCGGTTCAGTACGCGCCGCTCAGTACGCGCCGCCGAGTTTCGTGTGATCCCAGCTGACGATCTTCGTGGGCGTGAAGACGAGCCCGACGCGCTTCGGTGCCTGATGCGCGATGCCTGCCTTCAGTTCGTCGGGCGGGTCGCCCTCCATACCGGCGTAGCGCATCGCGAGGGCGGTGCCGATCTCCGCGGTCTCGCCGGTGTCCTCGACGAACGCCACGTCGCACTCCATCGACACCCCGCGGAGCCGTTCGTAGGTGTCACCGGATTCGATCAGCACCGTCGCCTGCGGCAGCCGCTGCAGGTTCGCGATCTTCTGCGACTTGCGGTACGTCCACGTCACGAGCGCAGGCACGTCCCGGGTGTCGGACTCCCGCGGGAAGTACCACAGCGGCGCCAGGTGGGGCCTGCCGTTCGGGTTCATCGTGGCGACGTCGATGACGCGCTGCTCGGCGAAGTACGCGCGGATCTCGTCGTCGGACATGCGGATCTGATCGCGGCGGGACAACGGCGTCCTCCAGCTGTGGGCGCGGTCCTGGTGAGCCCCCAGGGGCACCCTGGTGGCGTTCAGTGCGACGAATCCTCCCCAATCCTGAAGCCGTCGTGGTGGGGCGTACGTCACTCACCGCGTGACGCGAGGGGAAGATTCGGGGCTCCCACCCGTCTCCCACCACCCCAACCGGTCACGCTTCGCGTGGCAGTGCTTCACACAAGCCCCCCAAGGGCACTGTGGTCGCACTCAACGCAACCAATGTGCCCTTGGGGGCACTCCCGCGGTCGCTACTTGATCGCGGCTCGGCCGCCGTGACCGTTGAGTGCGGACTCGCGGGAGCCTCGCTCGGCGATGTCCTCGAGCGCGGCCTCGTCGGCCTTGGCCACGCCCTGGAACCGCGAGCCGAACTCGATGATCGGCGGCAGGACCGCCCGGATCAGCTTCATCGCGCCGACCCACTTGGGCACGTGGATGACCCGTTCGCGCTTGCGGATGCCCTCGGTGAGCTGGTCGAGCGCCAGGTCGAGCGGGTACGTCTTGCCCATCAGGCCGGGCATGCCGGTGCGGAGCTTGCCGAACACCGGGTGCGAGTCGGCGCTGTCGACGAGGTCGGTCTTGATCCACGTCGGGTGCGCCACGCCGACGCGCACACCGAGGTGCTGCAGTTCGGCGCGGAGGCTGTTGCAGAACGCCTCGACGCCGGCCTTGGCGGCCGCGTAGTTCGACAGTCCGGGTGCGTGCGCGACCGCAGCGAACGACGAGATCGCGAGGAGGTAGCCCTTGCGGTCGATGACGTGTGGCATGGCGACGCGGAACGTGCGCCACACTCCGAGCAGGTCGACCTCGAAGACCTTCTCGTAGGCGTCGCGGTCGATCGAGCGGGCGAATCCCGTGGTGGCGATGCCCGCGTTGGCGATCACGATGTCGATGCCGCCGAAGTGGTCGACGACCCCGGCCGTGGCCTGCTCGAGCGCGTCCCAGCTGGTGACGTCGGCCTCCCAGGACCGTGCGTTCGGCCCGATCCGCTCCGCGACCTTGGACTGCTCGTCGGCCTCGAGTCCGACGAGCGCGACCTTGGCGCCGTCGGCCGCCAGTCGTTCGGCCAGGCCTGCGCCGATGCCCCGGGCCGCACCCGTGATCAGCACGACCTTGTCTTTCACGTTCTTCAGGTTGGCGCCCTTGCCGCCGGACAGGAACGTCACTGTTGCCTCCTCGGGTGCTCGTCGCCCGGACAGTACCGCAACTTACTCCCAGTAGGCTACTGCTCGGTAGGGGGAGCTGTGGTAGCGGCGATCGCGCGCAGCTCGTCGGCGCTCAGTTCGAGTCGGGTCGAGGCGAGCAGGTCGTCGAGCTGACGTCGGTTGCGAGCGCTGGCGATGGGTGCCGCGACGGTGGGCTGGGCCGCCAGCCAGGCGAGCGAGACCGCGGTGACCGACGTGTCGTGAGCAGCCGCCACCTCGTCCAGCACAGCCAGCGCGCGCCTGCCGCGGTCGTCCAGGTAGGACTGTGCGCCCGCGGCACGTGGACTGTCCACTGTGTCACCGCCGTCGCGATACTTTCCCGTGAGGAAGCCTTTGGCCAGGCTGAAGTACGGCAGGGTCGCCAGGCCCTCGCGCGCCGCCAGAGGCTCGAGCTCGCGCTCGTACTCGCGCTCCATGAGGTTGTAATGCGGTTGCAGTGCGACATAGCGGGCGAACCCGTGCGAATCCGCAATGGACAGCGCTTCGGCCAGTCGCGGCGCGGAGTAGTTCGACGCCCCGAGGTACCGCACCTTCCCCTCGCGCACGAGCTCGTCCAGCGCACCGAGCGTCTCCGCGAGAGGCACGTCGGGGTCGTCGAAGTGGGTGTAGTACAGGTCGATGTGGTCGGTTCGCAGCCTGCGCAGCGAATCCTCGGCCGCCGCCTTGATGTTCTCGGCCGACAGTCCGGGCCGCCGGTCCCACTTGCCGACCTTCGTGGCGACGACCACGTCGTCCCGATTGCCCCGTGCGGCCATCCAGTTGCCGATGATCGTCTCGGACTCGCCACCGGTGTTGCCCGGTGCGCGGAACATGTACATGTCGGCGGTGTCGATGACGTTGCCGCCCGCCGCGGCGTAGGCGTCGAGCACGTCGAACGACTCGTCCTCGGTGGCGGTCCAGCCGAAGGTGTTGCCGCCGAGGTTCAGAGGGAAGACATCCAGCTCAGCGATGGTGGCCATGCGGGGGAACATACGGCCGGGAACGGGACGTTGCCACGGGGATGGCAGTGAATCTTGGCAAGTACGGAATCTGGCGCTGGTGGAACGGCGTCGACGAGGAGCTGGCGGTCGAGATCGAGAAGCTCGGCTACGGCGCGATCTGGCTCGGCGGCAACCCGCCGGGCGACCTGGACCACATCGAGAAGCTGCTCGACGCGACGTCGTCGATCACGATCGCGACCGGCATCGTCAACATGTGGACCGACGATGCCCCGACGGTCGGCGCGTCGTACCTGCGGATCGCGGCCAAGCATCCGGACCGGTTCCTGCTCGGCGTGGGCGTCGGCCACCCCGAGGCACAGCAGGAGTACCAGAAGCCCTACGACAAGATCGTTTCCTATCTCGACCAGCTCGACGAGGCCGGTGTTCCCGCCGAGGGCAGGGCGCTCGCGGCGCTCGGCCCGAAGGTCCTCAAGCTGTCGGCCCAGCGGGCCCTCGGCGCGCACCCGTACCTGACGACGCCGGAGCACACCCGTGAGGCACGCGAACTGCTCGGGCAGGGTGTGCTGCTCGCACCGGAGCAGAAGGTCGTGTACGACACCGACCCCGAGCGTGCCCGCGCCGCCGCACGTCCGCCGATCAACAACCCGTATCTGGGGCTCGTCAACTACCGCAACAACCTCAAGCGCCTCGGTTGGTCCGAATCGGACATCGACGACGGCGGCAGCGACGCGCTCATCGACCGGCTCGGCCTGCACGGTGACGCGGCCACCATCGCGGCCGGTGTCAAGAAGCACATCGAGGCCGGTGCGGACCACGTCAGCATCCTGAACCTGCCGATGAACGACGATCCGCTGCCCACCTACCGGGCGCTCGCCGAGCACCTGCTGTAACCGCGTTCGTCGGGAGCGGCCTCGTGGACGCGTGGGCCGCTCCCGACCCCGCCGTGACCGGCCGGGGTGCCCTGGCCGGCCGGAGCGTCCGGACCGCCTTCGCCCGGACCGCCTTCGATCGGCGGAGTGCGCGCGCCCGCCGGACGCGGTTGGATGGCGTTCGTGGAAGCAGCTGTGGCGACCGTGAACGGCATCCGGATGCACTACCGGCGGGCGGGTGACGGGCCACCCGTCGTGCTGCTGCACGGCTGGCCGCAGACGTGGTTCTGCTGGCGGCACGTCATCGAGCCGCTGGCGGAGCGGCACACGGTGATCGCTCCGGATCTGCGGGGCTACGGCCGCACCGACAAGCCTCTCGGCGGCTACGACAAACGCACCATGGCGCGCGACGTGGCCGAGCTCGTGTCCGGCCTCGGCTTCGACCGCGTGGCGGTGGCCGGTCACGACCGCGGCGCGCGTGTGGCGCACCGGTGGGGTCTCGACCGGCCCGAACAGGTCGACCGGCTCGCGGTGCTCGACATCATCCCCACGCGCGAGATGTGGCAGCGCCTCGACGCCGACGTCGGCCGCGGATACTGGCACTGGCTGTTCCACCTGCAGCCCGACCTGCCGGAGCGGCTCGCCGGACAGGACGTCGCCGGCTACCTCGGCTACTTCTTCGAACGATGGACCTACCGGCGGGACGTGTTCACCCCGGAGGTGATCGACGAGTACGTGCGCGCGTTCTCGGCGCCCGGTGCGCTGCGGGCGGGATTCGACGACTACCGGGCCTCGTTCCCCGACGACGCGGAACACGACGACGCCGACGCCGAGGCCGGACGTCGGCTCACGATGCCCGTGCTGGCCATGTGGGGGTCGGCGGGACTGCTCGGTTCACTGCCGAGCGCGGACATCTGGCGCGCGTACGCCGATGACCTGACGACTGCGGAGATCGCGGAATGCGGTCATTTCCTGCAGGAGGAACAACCGGACGTGGTGACCGAGCACCTTCTCGACTTCTTCGCGGACGCGCGGTCGTGACATGCGCGCCCCCGTCGCTCGGACGTCCGTCGCGACGGCGCCGGGGGCTGTAGCTCGGCCGAAGGCTCCGGTCGGACCAACAGGCGGGTCCCACCACTGATTCCATGCCGCGGTGTGGCGGCCAGCTCGTGTCACATCAACGTCGTGGACTGCGACATGGGGTTGCAGTTTCAGGACGTGCCGGACGCCTCGTGCCTGCGCGCAGGCGCTGGAGCCGGCTGTTCTCCGTTCCTGGCCGTCGACGCGATCAGGTCGAGCAACCCGGGGAATCGCTCGTTCAAATCCTCGGTTCGCAGTCGGCTGCGGCGTTCCAGTCCGTACTGCCGTTGATGGATCACGCCGGCCTCGCGGAGGGCCTTGAAGTGGTGTGTGAGGCTGGATTTGGGCCGGTCGAAGCCGAACCAGCCGCACGGGTGGTCGAACTCGTCCGACTCCAGCAGGAGCTTGCGCGCCACCGTCATGCGGAGCGGGTCGGCGAGCGCACCCATCACCACTTCAAGGCGCAGTTCCTCGATCGACGGCTCCGGCAGGAGCGGTGGCCTCTCGGTCGCAGTGTCGCCCATGTACCCATCCTAACAAGTTGTACGAACATTCTCGTACTGTTAGCTTCGGTACGAGAATTCTCGTACAGGGAGGCTGGGTGTGGCAGTGGTGAGCGAGTCCTCGGCTCAGGCCGCTTCGGGGTGGCAGTTGGCCAGAGCGGCATGGGCGGTGGTGGCGGTGTTCGCGTTGTCCAACTCTCCGACCCCGCTGTACGTGTACTGGCAGCGTGAGCTCGGCTACTCCTCGGGGACGCTGACGGTGGTGTTCGCCGCCTACATCGCGGGCCTGGTGATGACGCTGCTGGTGGCGGGTCGGGCTTCGGACCGGTACGGCCGCAAGCGGGTCGTCGTACCGGGGATCGTGATCGCGCTCACCTCGGCTGCGTTGTTCATGACAGCCGGCAGCGTCCTGACATTGATCGTGGCGAGGTTCGCGGTCGGCGTTGCTGTCGGCATCGTGGTGTCGGCCGGCATGGCTGCCGTTGTCGACCTCGGCGGACCGGGGCGCCGACACCTGACGTCGATGCTCGCGTCCATCGCGATGGTGTTCGGCTCCGGGCTCGGCCCACTGCTCGGCGGACTCGTCTATCAGCTGACACCGCGGCCGATCGGGTGGGTTTTCACCGTCAACATCGCGCTGTTGGTGGTCGCGCTCGTCGGTTACGTCGGCTTGCCGTTGGCACGCCCGGTCAGCCATGCCCGAGGACCGGTGTGGCCCCGGCTGCCACACGTTCCGAGCCGGAATCGGAAGCACGTGTCGAGCGGTGCGGCAGTGTTCGCCCCCGGGCTGACGGCCACGTCGTTCGTGCTGTCGTTGGGACCGTCGCTACTGGTTCTGGCCGTCGGGAACACCTCGCCCCTGTTGGCAGGCGGCGCAGCGTGCGTGATGTTCTTCGCCGCGACCGGATCGCAGCTCGTCCTCACTCGACTCGCCGTGCGTCGCCTCTTCGCGCTCGGGAGCAGCAGCACGGTCCTGGCGATGATCGCCATCGTGGCCACGCTCTACACGGAGAGCCCCTTCGTGTTCGTTGCGGCGGCGCTCTTCTCGGGCTGCGGGCAAGGACTCGGCCAGCTGGGAGGCCTTCGGCTCATCGCTCACCACGTCGACGACGACCGCCGCGCCGAGGGTAACGCCGCACTGAACATCAGCGCCTACCTTCCTGCTGCCGTTCTCACCGTCGTCACCGGCTATGCGATCAGCGGATGGGGCATACAACCGGCGGTCACAGCACTCGCAGCCTCCCTGGCGGCGCTTGCGCTGATCCTCGGCACGGCCGCCTGTCGGGCCAATGCCGGGAACTGACGAGTGGCCGAGACTCCCCGGCACACGAGGAGAAGCGAGTGTGCTCTCGGGTCACGCACGTGGCTCGACGAGCTGTCGATGTTGCTGACAGCCACCGGTTCCGGAATCGCCTTCGCCGGGATCGCCCGGCGCGGAGCCCTCGCGCGACGGTGGCACTCGGATCACTGTGGACAGTCAGCCTGCTGCTCGTCGTGGTGTGCCGGGGCCGCCGGGGCGCGGCCGTGGCGGGCGTCGGGCCTGCGCCCGTGCACGGCGAGGTACAGCAGGGCGCTGAGCAGCATCACGCCCGCGAGGGCGAGGAACATCGCCGAGTAACCGGCCTGTTCGGCGATCAGGCCGAACACGACGGGTCCCAGTCCGACACCGCCGTCGAGCATCAGGAAGAACGTCGAGATCGCGACGCCGAACTGCTCCTGCGGCACCCGTGAGACGGCGGCCGCCTGGCACGCGGGGTTGATCGTGCCGAAGCCGAACCCGGTGAGCGCGCCCGTCACCACGATCATCCAGTCCGCCGAGGCGGTCGCCAGCAGTAGCAGCGCGGCTGCGAACACCACGATCGCCGAGTACACGACGACGTTGTCACCGCGCCGGTCCTGCAGTCTGCCCATGACGAACCGGCTCACGAACATCACCGTCGCGTAGGCCACGAAGAACAGGCTCGCTCCCCGCTCGAGACCTTCCTCGGCGGTGTAGGAGTTCAGGTACGTGACGATGGTCGAGTAGACGCAGCCGATGACCAGCATGAACAGTCCGATGGGCAGCACGGCCGGGTGGACCATGGACGTCAGCACGCCGCCCGCGGTGCGGTTCCCGGTCGGTCGCGGCGCTCGTGGCTCGTCCGCCGCGCTGATCAGCAGCGCCAGCAGGCAGGCTGCGGCATGGGTGGCGAAGATCGACCAGAACAGCGTGTCGTAGCCCGCCGAGTTCGCGACCTCCAGGCTCATGAACGGGCCGATCGCGGTCGACAGCGTGATGCTCAGCGCGAAGTAGCCCGTGCCTTCGCTGCGTCGCGAGGACGGGATGCGCGCCTGGGCGAGGGTCATCGCGGCGGTGCTCGTCACGGCGAACAGCACGCCGTGGGTGGCGCGCACCGCGAGCAGCAGCGGCAGCGAGCTCGCCACGAGGTACAGCGCCGCGACCGCCGCACACGCGGCCAGCCCCGCCCACAGCACGCGGCGCCTGCCCAGCCGGTCGACGAGCCCGCCCGCGAACAGCCTCGCGACCGTGGCACCCACGACGAAGATGCTCGCCGCCAGGCCGCCGGTCGCATCGGAGACGGCGAACCGCGTGACGGCATAGCCGGCCATGATCGTGATCAGGCCGTAGAAGGCCAACGCCAGGCAGAAGTTGACGACCCACACGAAGGCGAGATCGCGGGACCAGATCGGCTCCCGGACGCCGGCTCCGGTGGCAGGCGAATCCGGGGACGCGGTATCCGGCGATGCGGTATCCGGCGATGCGGTATCCGGGGACGCGGAGTCAGGGGATGCGGTATCCGGGGATTCGGCGGGCGAGCCGGTTGGGGTCGTCGAGTCGGATCCCTGCATCCGTGACGTCATGACCTGCCCCTCGTTGTTTGCCGTAAGCAATGATAATTCGGCGCAGGGTTGATCGGGTTATGAGAACGCCCACCGCGGTTCCCCGATTCGTCGCAGTCGCCGCGTCGCTCGCGACGGCCGTCGTGCCCTGCCGGCCGGGTGGCAGCCGCAGGTGACGGTGAGATGGCGACGAGATGGGAGCAGGCGGTGTCCCTGCGCCGCGTCCCTGCGCCCCGTCGACGTGAATCGGGCGCATGTTTCCGTTCGCCCCGCGGCCTTTTCGCCCGCATCGTGTCCGGCGTCGCGCGTCGTGGGTCGGCGCCGCAGGGCGGGCCGGTCGTTCTGAATCGAAACCTGAATCGATGTTGCGAAAAAGACCACGTCAGGGCGACACCGGGCTTCACCGTGTCACCGGGTGATGCCAGGCTGTTGCTCGTAGGATCCGGGTCTGCAGAGCCCGGCGCCGACACCCGAGACGGCGCCGCCCGCGAGCACGAGTCAACCGGAAGACGACCGGGAATGCGGCTGACGACACAGTCGCATGCCACGCCGCCCCGAGGAGGACAACGATGCCCATCGCCACACCTGAGGTCTACGCCGAGATGCTGGACCGCGCGAAGCAGGGTGAGTTCGCGTATCCGGCGATCAACGTGACCTCGTCGGAAACCGTCAACGCCGCGATCCGCGGGTTCGCGGAGGCCGAGAGTGACGGGATCATCCAGTTCTCCACCGGTGGCGCCGAGTTCGCATCGGGCCAGAAGGTGAAGGACATGGTCACCGGCGCGACGGCGCTGGCCGAGTTCGCGCACGTGGTCGCGGAGAAGTACGACGTCAACGTCGCGCTGCACACCGACCACTGCCCGAAGGACAAGCTGGACGGCTTCGTCCGCCCGCTGATCGACATCTCGCAGGAGCGGGTCAACGCCGGCAAGAACCCGCTGTTCCAGTCGCACATGTGGGACGGCTCGGCCATCGACCTCGACGAGAACCTGTCGATCGCGTCCGAGCTGCTCGACAAGGCTGCGGCCGCCAAGATCATCCTCGAGGTCGAGATCGGCGTCGTCGGCGGCGAGGAGGACGGCGTCGCCAACGAGATCAACGAGAAGCTGTACACCGCCGAGGGCGACTTCACGAAGACCGTCGACGCGCTCGGTTCCGGCGAGAAGGGCCGCTACCTGCTGGCGGCGACGTTCGGCAACGTCCACGGCTCGTACAAGCCGGGTGCCGTGCAGCTGCGTCCCGACGTGCTCAAGCGCGGCCAGGCCGTCGCGGCGGAGAAGCTCGGGCTGCCCGCCGGGTCGAAGCCGTTCGAGCTCGTGTTCCACGGCGGTTCGGGTTCGCTGCTCGAGGAGATCCACGAGGCGTTGTCGTACGGCGTCGTGAAGATGAACGTCGACACGGACACGCAGTACGCCTTCACGCGGCCCATCGCCGACCACATGTTGAAGAACTACGACGGCGTGCTCAAGATCGACGGCGAGGTCGGCAACAAGAAGACCTACGACCCGCGCAGCTACCTCAAGGTCGCCGAGGGTGCCATGGCCCAGCGTGTCGTCGAGTCCGCCGAGGCGCTGAAGTCGGCGGGCAAGAAGCTCTGACGGAAGCCCGGATTTCCGACCCCCGAGGGCACCTCGGTGGTGTTCAACGCCGCCAGGTGCCCTCGGGGGCTTTCACGTTCGGGGGACGGCGATGAGCACGGTCGGTCGTCAGGCACAGTGACGGCGTGATGTCGAAACGCCTCGTCGCCATCGTCCTGGTCGGCTGCCTCGTGCTGATGGCCGTCGCGTCCTCGTTGTCGCTGCTGCTCTGAGGCGCCGCCTCGCCGCGCCCCCGCGGGCGACCCGCGGCCGCGCGGTCGGTGGTTCAATGGCGGCATGACGCACAACCTGCTCGAACCGGATCCCACCACGCTCCCGGAGCGCCCCGACGCCGAAGCCGCGCTGGACGCGGGCACCGAGCCGAGCGAGGTCGCCGCCGAGCATCCCGACTTCAGCGAAGCCTGGGCCGCCCTCGCCGAGCGCGCGCTCGGCGAGAACGAGGTCGTCGACGCCTACGCCTACGCCCGCACGGGTTACCACCGCGGTCTCGACCAGCTGCGCCGTTCCGGCTGGAAGGGCTTCGGCCCCGTGCCGTGGGAGCACCGGCCGAACCAGGGCTTCCTGCGATGCGTCGCCGCGCTCGCCAAGGCCGCGGGCCGCATCGGCGAGGCCGACGAGTACGACCGTTGCAAGCAGCTGCTCCTGGACTCCGACCCCGCGTCCGTCGAGGCCACGGGCCTCGGCTGAACCTTCTCGACCCACCGCTGGTGAGGTCGACGACGAACGGGCCGCCGGGAACTCTCCCCGGCGGCCCGTTCGTCTCGTTGCAGGCCGGTGGTCAGAACTCGCCGCAGTTGGTCGGTGCGGCCTCGCCGCGGACGCGCTGGTCCAGCCAGTGGTACGCCCGCGGGTAGGCGCTGACGTTGCCGCCGACGTGCGTCGGGACGGCCAGCGTGTCGAACTGCACCGTGGCGCCCCGCTCGCACCACGAGCGGGCCATGTCACGACCCTGCGCATACGGCACGATGTCGTCGAGTCGGCTGTGCGCCACGTACACGGGCACCTCGGGCTTGATCGTCCCGATGCGCTGCTCCTCGACGGTGCTGCGGAACGGCTCCTCCGCGAGGTAGTCGCCGATCGGCCTGCCGTCGACCGTCAGTTCCGACGTGCGCGTGAACAGGTGGCCGAGCAGTCCGTCCCCGGTGCAGCGCTCCTCGATCTGCGCCCGCACCTGTCGGCCCTTCTCGTTCAGCATGTCCTCGATGCCCAGCTCCGGGTACGCCTCGTGCATGCTCGCGACGGCGAACAGCAGGAACGCCGACGCGTAGTGCCCGTCGAGCTGTTCTGCCACCGCGGACAGGTCCGCGGGAGGCGCACCGGCGAACGAACCGATGAGGTCGACGTCCGGGGCGTACGAGGGCTGCAGCTCCGCCGCGGCCGCTGACGCCCCGCCGCCCTGCGAGTACCCCGCCGTCAGCACCGGGCCGTCCGACGGCAGTTCCGCGCCGGGGAGTCGCCGGGCCGCGCGAACCATGTCGAGCACGGCGTGCGCCGTCGCCTTGCGGTTGACGTACGTGTGGACACCGGGCGTGCCGAGGCCCTCGTAGTCGGTGATGGCGACGGCGTAGCCCTTCGCGAGCATCCCAGCGATGAACGCGCCCTCGTACTCCATGCCCGCGGCCATGGCCTTCGACGGGGCGCAGTGGTCGCCCATGCCCTGGGTGCCTGCGGCGTAGCCGACGATCGGGCGCAGGCCGGGACCGTTCCACTCCCGGTGCGGTGTGAGCACGGTGCCGGTGACCGCGTTGGCGTCGCCGTGGGTGTCGGTGCTGCGGTACATGACGCGCTGCGCGTCCGCGGGGGCGCGGGTGAGTCGCAGTGGGTCGAGGAAGAACGCGGTCTCCTCGTGCCGGACGACGTCCCCGGGCTCGCCGTCGGGAAGCGGGGACGGCGGTGTGTAGAACTCGTCGCTCGCGGCTGCGACCGGCGAGGCCGATCCGGCGGGTGCTGCGGCGGGTGCTGCCGACCCGGCCGGCGCTGCCGACCCGGCCGGCGCTGCGGCCGCCGGGGCGGAGGTCAGGATCGACGCGGCGACAGCGGATGCGGCGACGGTGGCGAGAGACGCGGTGAGGCGTCCCCTGCGGGCTGATCGCATGAGGCTCCCCGGCTGGGATGTGACGACGTTGTCTGGAAGACGTTCTAGCCGCGGGGAGATGTGAGATCAAGGTTTCCCTACTCGTCAGTAGGGAACTCACTCGTTCAGGGTAGCGAAGTGTGCCCTTGGGGGCGAGAACGTTCGCCGTCAGCAGGTGGCGAGCATGTCCTCGAGGGCGGCGTGCTCGGCCTCGTCGACTGTCAGCTCGTACTTGTGCTTCACGGTGATCCACATCGAGGCGTACGTGCAGTGGTACTCCTCGACCGACGGCTGCCACTCCGCAGGGTCGTCGTCGCTCTTCGACATGTTGGAGCCGGCCGACACGGCGATGAGCTGCGGCGCGGACAGGTCGTTGGCGAACGCCTCGCGCTCGTCGGTCGTCCACTCCGCGGCGCCGGACACCCAGGCGTTGCCCAGCGGCACCACGTGGTCGATGTGGAACTCGGACGGATCGCTCGACGTCTCGCCGTCGTACTCGCTGTACCAGTCGCCGTCGGTCGGGTAGCAGTCGTTGCCCGTCTCGACGCTGTCGCCGTCGCGTTCGAGCACCAGTTCACGGGTGTTGCAGTTGTCGTCGTGGCTGCTCCAGTGCGGGAACAGGTCGCGGTCGTAGCCGTCCATGGAGCCGTCCGCGGCCACGGTCAGCTCGGCGAGCTGCGCCTCGGCCTCGGTGGGCGTGGGGATGCCGGGCGGTTCGGCCACGGCCGTGCCGCCCAGTGACAGCGTCAGCGCGGTCGCGGCACTGACGACGAGTGCGGAGTTTCGGAACGTGCGAGGAAGGGTCACGACAGACACCTCTCAGCGGGGAACATGAGGTCGGTCCAGCAATGTGAAGGACTTTCCGAATGTCTCCGAGAGAGGTAACGATCTCGTGAACCCTGGGCGGATTCAGACCGAGGTCGGGGGCAGAACCAGACGGAAGTCGTGAGTGTGCCGGTACCAGGTCCACCGCGACATGGTCCGCGGGTACGCCACGCCGTCGGATTCGGGCACGACGTCACCGCCGCCCAACTGGAACGCCCTGCCCGTGAACGTCCGCCGCCGTTTCAGCAGCTTCCCCCTGGTGATCGTGACGCGCAGTCCGCCGGACGCCGTGTCGCTGCCCGCCTCCGGGTCGGGCCACACCTCCAGCAGGGCGGCCTCGCCGCGCAGCGCCTCGGTGTCGTCGCAGTAGCCGACACCGCGTGGCCGCCGCACGACGCCGTGACCCAGCAGCAGACCGCCCGCGTCGTCGCGGACCAACGGCACGCCCCGCGGCTCGCCGGACCGCGCGACGTCGAACGCCCGCGCCCGGTCGGTCGGCACTCCCCACAGGTTCGCCACCTGCGACGACGGGTCGGTGGGCACGTATCCGACGGACACGTCGTCGAGCCGGTTCTTCCGCAGCAGCCGCAGCGCCACCGCGGCCAGGTCGGCGTCGTCGCCGACCACCACGAGCCGCTGCCGTCCCGCCTCCAGCAGCGGGTCGACGTGGGCCTTGCCCGGACGCGGCGGCAGTTTCGCCTCGTCGACCCCCTCCGGGAGTTGAAATCCCAGCTCAGCGCCTCCGCAGAGCAGTACCGGTCCCCGCACGGATCACCCCTCGGTTAGGCTCGTGTACCGGCATTTCGACAGTCACCGACGGACGTCAGTGTCAAGCAGCATCCACAGCCACCTCACACCTTGGAGTTTCACATGCCGGCCATCGTGCTCATCGGTGCCCAATGGGGCGACGAAGGCAAGGGCAAGGCCACCGACCTGCTCGGCGACAAGGTGGACTGGGTGGTGCGCTACCAGGGTGGCAACAACGCGGGACACACCGTGGTGCTGCCCGACGGTCAGGACTTCGCGCTGCATCTCATCCCGTCCGGCATCCTCACACCGGGCGTCACGAACGTCATCGGCAACGGCGTCGTCGTCGACCCGGGCGTGCTCCTGGACGAGCTCGAAGGCCTCGAATCGCGCGACATCGACACGAGCAGGTTGCTGCTCTCCGCCGACGCGCACTTGATCATGCCGTACCACGTGGCGATCGATAAGGTCACCGAGCGCTACCTGGGCAGCCGCAAGATCGGCACCACGGGCCGCGGCATCGGGCCGTGTTACCAGGACAAGGTCGCGCGCGTCGGCGTGCGCGTGCAGGACCTGCTCGACGAGAAGATCCTGCGGCAGAAGGTCGAGGCCGCACTGGAGTTCAAGAACCAGGTGCTGGTGAAGGTCTACAACCGCAAGGGTCTCGACGCCGCCGAGGTCACCGACACCGTCCTCGAGCAGGCCGAGCGGTTCCAGCACCGCATCGCCGACACGCGGCTCGAGCTGAACAAGGCGCTCGAACGCGACGAGACCGTGTTGCTCGAGGGTTCGCAGGGCACGTTGCTCGACGTCGACCACGGCACGTACCCGTACGTCACCTCGTCGAGTCCGACGTCCGGTGGAGCCAGCGCGGGTTCGGGCATCGGGCCGGGGCGGATCACGACCGTGCTCGGCATCCTCAAGGCCTACACCACGCGCGTCGGCTCGGGGCCGTTCCCGACCGAGCTCGACGACGAGGCGGGCGAGAACCTGCGCAAGTCCGGCGGCGAGTTCGGCGTCACGACGGGCCGTTCCCGCCGGACGGGCTGGTTCGACGCCGTGATCGGCCGCTACGCCGCCCGCGTCAACGGCATCACCGACTACTTCCTCACCAAGCTCGACGTCCTCTCCGGGCTGGAGACCGTGCCGGTGTGCGTGGGCTACGACGTCGACGGCGAGCGCACCGACGACATGCCGATGACGCAGACCGACGTCCACCACGCGAAGCCGGTGTACGAGGACCTGCCGGGCTGGTGGGAGGACATCAGCGAGTGCCGCACCTTCGCGGACCTGCCGAAGAACGCGCAGGCCTACGTCGAGCGGCTCGAGGGGCTGATGGGCACGCGCATCTCGGCGATCGGCGTCGGCCCGGGCCGCGAGCAGACGATCGTCCGCCACGAGTTCGCCTGACGAGACGCGCCCGGCCCGCGTGTCCTGACTCGGGCCCGCGTGTACTGCGCTCGGACCCGCGAGGTCTGCGTTCAGGGCCGCGTGGTCTGCGCCTGCCCGTCGCCCGGTTGCCGGCCCTCACCGACGCGCTGCCGGGCGGCCGGGTTCTCGCGAGTGCTGCACTGGCCGGCCGGGCCCTCGGCGGTCGTGGTCGTCGCGGTCCGGTCCTCCAGCGCGGCCAGGGCCGCGGCGACGTTCGGGGTTCGGCGTCCGCCGCGGCGCGTGCAGGTGAGGAACGTCCGGGCGGGTGCGTTGTCGCCCGTCGGGACGCGTCGCAGGTCGAGTCCGGGCGGGAGTTGCGAGAGCCGGGGGTAGAGCGCGACGCCGAGTCCGAGGTGGACCAGAGTGGCGACCAGGCTCGCGTCGCAGGCCTCGTGGGCGATCGCGGGGCTGAACCCGGCCGCGGTGCAGGCGGCGAGGACGTGGGCACGCGCAGGCGCACCGTCAACGACGGGTGCCGTGCGCGCAGGCTCGCCGCGACCGGCCCGAGGAGCCGGCACATCGCCGTGGGGAACGCGGCCATGCGCAGGGTGCCGGTCGGGCCGCCCTGTGTGGCGTCGAGTTCGGCGCGCGCGTGCTGCCAGTGGACCTCCATGGCGTCGGCGTGCGCCAGCAGGGTGCGGGCCGCGTCGGTGAGGCGGACGGTGCGGCCGAGCGGTTCGAGCAGCGTGACGTCGAGCTCGCGGCCGAGTTGGCGGATCTGCTGCGATGCCGCCGACGTCGTCAGGTGCAGGGCGGCGGCCGCGGCGGTGACGGTGCCGTAGTGGTCCACGGCCCGCAGTACGTGGAGTCGGCGCAGGTCGATCATGAAGGCCATTCTTCACGGTATTGCCGAGAGATCGAACCTGGATCTTCACGTAAACCACGCGCACCGTGGAGCCATGACGACATGCCCGTACTGCGGTTGGCCGGACAGCGACGTCGTCACCGTGCTGTCCCGCCACCGGACGCCCGAAGGGGAGACCGTGTGGACGCGCTGCGCCTGCGGCTCACTGCAAACGCGCGTGATCGACGCCGCGGGCACGAAGGTGGTCCTCCGCGGCCGCCCGCACGAGCCGGAATCCCCGCGCAACGTGACCGCCCCCGGTGACGTCCCCTGCGAACGATGAAAGCCCCCAAGGGCACTTTGGCGGCTCCCTCCCGCCGGCCCGGCCACCGCCCCTCAAGGACACGCTGGCGCGTGGCGGCATTCAATGCGACCAAAGTGCCCTTGGGGGCAACCGGCTCCGGGTTACTCGGCCGCCTCGATGACGACGTCCGGGTGGTCGGCGAACAGGCCGTCGATGCCGGTGTTCCAGACCGTCTCGGCCCAGCCGAGGGAGTCGCCCCACTCCGCGGGGTCGTCGGACGAGTCGTAGTCGGCGGGCAGGAACTCGTTCTCGGCGCGGAAGGTCCACGGCACGACGCTCAGCCCGGCGGCGTGGGAGTCGTCGACGAGCGACGTCGGCTCCGTGGAGTTGCCCGCCTCGTCGAGCGGGATGATCTGCGAGATCGACGGCCCGAGCCCGTCGGCGTACGTGGCGATCTCGCGGAGACCCTCCGGCGTGGTCATGTCGGCGTACGTCCGCGGGTCACCGGACTTGACGAAGTCGTACGGCGCGCCGGAGGCCGAGGTCAGCTGCACCAACGGCACGCGCAGCTCGTCGTCGAGCTCCTTGAGGTTGCCCACCTCGAACGACTGCACCTGCACCTTCGCGTTCGGGCGGTTGAGGTGGTTGCGGTTCAGCGCCTCGACCAGCTTCGGCTCCAGTGCGAGTCCCTGCTCCTGGAAGTACGTCGGGTGCTTGGTCTCGGGGAAGATGCCGATCGGCCGGTGCAGCTCGCGGCTCAGCCGCTCGGAGAGGTCGATGACCTCCTGCAGTGTCGGGATCTCGAAGCGGCCGTCGTAGATCGTGTTGTTCGGCCGGATCTCCGGCAGCCGCTCCTTCGCCCGCAGCGTCTTGAGCTCGGCGAGCGTGAAGTCCTCGGCGAACCAGCCGGTCATCGGCTCGCCGTCGACCATCTTGGTGGTCTTGCGGTCGGCGAACTCGGGCCGGTCGGCCACGTCGGTCGTGCCGCCGATCTCCGGCTCGTGCCGGGCGACGAGCACGCCGTCCGAGGTCGTGACGAGGTCGGGCTCGATGTAGTCGGCGCCCATGCGCGCGGCCAGTTCGTACGAGGCCAGCGTGTGCTCGGGCCGGTAGCCGGACGCGCCGCGGTGGCCGACCACGATCCGGTCGTCGGCGTGCGGCCCGCCGCGGCCGTGGGCGGAGTCCGATCGGGCCTGCTCGGCCTGCGAAGCCCCGGACTGGGCGGCTCCGGGAACCGCGCCCGTGGTGGCGAGTATCGCCAGTGCGCCGAGCACCGCCACGCCGAGGCGCTTACGGAATCGGGGAATGAATGCCATGAGTCGTCGCTGCCCTCTCTCGATCCGGTAGGGACGTTCGCCCACATTCGCGGCCGCGGTCGACCGCCCGGCGACAGCGTGGCAGCCACGGAGGTACATGCCGATGAACGAGCGGAGATGGGCATGTCTACGCTGAGGAATCGTGCGCTTCCTGGTTATCGGCTCCGGAGCCCGCGAGCACGCCCTCGTTCTCGCCGCGTCCCACGACCCGGCAGTGACGGCGATCGCCTGCGCGCCCGGCAACGCCGGCACGGCGGCTCTCGCCGAGCCGCTCGGTGTCGACCTGACCGACCCGTCGGCCATCGCGGCCCTCGCCGAGCAGTGGCGGGCCGACCTCGTGGTGATCGGCCCCGAGGTGCCGCTCGTCACCGGTGCCGCCGACGCCGTCCGCAAGGCGGGCATCGCGTGCTTCGGCCCGTCGGCGGCCGCGGCGCGGATCGAGGGCTCGAAGGCGTTCGCCAAGGACGTCATGACGGCCGCCGGGGTGCCGACCGCTCACAGCGAGGTCGTCGACAATCCGGCGCACCTCGACGCGGCGCTCGCCCGGTTCGGTCCGACCTGGGTCGTGAAGGACGACGGTCTCGCCGCGGGCAAGGGCGTCGTCGTCACGGCCGACGTCGAGCAGGCGCGCAAGCACGCCCTGATGCTGCTCGACGGCGGCCACCCGGTGGTGCTCGAGTCGTTCCTCGACGGTCCTGAGGCGTCGCTGTTCTGCCTCGTAGACGGGCGCACCGTGGTGCCGCTGCTGCCCGCGCAGGACTTCAAGCGCGTCGGTGACGGCGACTCAGGCCCGAACACCGGCGGCATGGGCGCCTACACCCCGCTGTCGTGGATTCCCGACGGCTTCGTCGACGACGTCGTCGAGCGGATCATCCAGCCCGTGGTCGACGAGATGGCCGCGCGCGACTCGGCGTTCACCGGTCTGCTGTACGCGGGGCTGGCGCTCACGAGCGACGGCCCGCAGGTCATCGAGTTCAACTGCCGGTTCGGCGACCCCGAGACCCAGGCCGTGCTGGCGTTGCTGCGCACGCCCGTCGCCGGGGTGCTGCACGCCGCGGCCACCGGCACGCTCGCCGAGCAGCCGCCGCTCGAATGGGCCGACGGCAGTGCGGTGACGGTCGTGGTGGCGGCCGACGGCTACCCGGGCAAGCCGCTGGTCGGAGACGTCATCACCGGTGGAGAGGCCGAGGGCGTGCTCCACGCGGGCACCCGCAGGCGTGAGGACGGTGCGATCGTCTCGAGCGGCGGCCGCGTGCTGTCGGTGGTCGGCACCGGTCCTGACCTCGAGGCGGCCAGGAGCGAGGCCTACGAGCGGGTTTCCCGGGTGAGCCTCGCCGGTGCACACCACCGCACGGACATCGCGGCACGGGCGGCCCGCGGCGAGGTGTCGGTCCCGGAGGCCTGAACCGCCGAGGCCGGAACCTCGGAACGGAACCGCCGAGGCCGGAACCTCGGAACGGAACCGCCGAGGCCGGAACCTCGGAACGGAAGCGCGGAACCGGATCGCGGAGCCGTTCTCGGTCGAGTCGTGCACCCCCGAGCCTGCGCTGCGCATCTCGGCGGCGCCGGCCGACGGTGGAAATCCCGACGATCGGAGGGAACCGTCGGCAGGGTGCGGTCGTCAAAGTTCAGGTCACTGTCACATTCTGGTTGGTAGCCTGCGTGGGACACGGACGACTACCGGCCGTTACAGGGGGGTGCGCATGCCGTCAGAGGCGAGCGAGACACGGGTCGACGGGCAGGCCGGCGCGGAGGCCGCGTTCGCCGCCGGTGACGTCGCGTTCGGGGGCGATGCGGCCGGTGCGAACGGCGCGGACTCCGGCGACGCTTCCCACGCGGCCGACGGCTCCCCCGATGCGGGTGGTCCGGACATCACGCCCGGTGCCGGTGTCGTCCCTTCGGTGCCGTCCGCGTCGGACATCGACGTCGCGCCGGATCGGGTCGCCGAGGTGGCGCGGGTCATCGAGGCTCAGGCCGAGGCCCTGGAGAAGAAGCTGTCGGAGCACCTGGGGTCGCTGCACATCCCCGCGCCTGCCGAGGACATCGTGTCGAAGAACGCGATCGCGGCGTGGAACGACGTGGTCAGCGCTCCCGAGGACTCCTACGCCGCGCACGCGCGCACCTACGCCGAGGATCTGCGGAGCTTGGCGATCCAGCTGCGCAGGGCGGGCGAGAAGTACGCCGAATCCGACGAGGAGAAGGCCGATGCCCTCGGTGGCGGACGCGGCCTTCCGGGCTGACACCGGTCCGTTCCGATCCCGGCGCCCGCGCCGGGCGGGCAACGCTGTCCAGGTTTTCTCGACCGTGCGGTCGAAGCGGAAGTAGAGGGAAATCGACATGGCGATGGATGTCTCGCAGCGTGCGAACGAGATCCGCAACCACCGGTTCGACGGCTACACCAACGAGATGCTGGCCAGCGAGGTCGAGGTGTTCCGCAGCGGATCCGGTGCAGGTGGCATCGGCGAGGCCGTGAACGCACTGAAGGCCGTCGGCAAGGCCCTCAGCGAGACCGAGCAGACGCTGCGCACCGAACTGGGCAAACTCGGGGTCGAGTGGCGTGGCGACGCGGGTGATCAGGCGTACCGGTGGATGACCGGGCAGGCCGACTTCTCCGAGGAGGCCCGGTCCAAGGTCGAGGTGTGTGCGCAGAAGGTCTTCGCCCAGGGCGAGGCGTTCAACCGCACGGTGCACAAGCTGCCCGACGCCGAGTCGCTCCGGCAGGGCTCCGGCGGCCACGGCCTCATGGACTCGGTCGGCAGCCTCCTCGGTTTCGAGACCGACAACGCCCGGCGTGTCGCCCAGGGGCAGGAGGCGCGTGCGCAGGCACTCGAGGCACTCAACGGCTACGCGAGCGCGTCCGGTGACAACCTGTCGGACCTGCCGCAGCTGAGCGCCCCCACGCCGATGTCGGCCGTCGTGTCGGACGTGCCGACCGAGGTCGACGCCGGTGGGCCGCCGCACGCGCCCGACGTGACCGACGTGCCGGCGGGTACGCCGTCCGACGACGGCACCGAGTCGGCGGGCGCGGCTCACCCGGTGGCGCCGCCCGCGACGCCGGTCGAGCGTCCCGTGGCCCCCGCGCCGATCCACCACTCCCCGCCGCCGTCCCAGTCGCCCGTGCAGCCCGGCGTTCCGCTCGCTCCGCCCCCCGGGACCGGTTCGGCCCAGCCTGCACCGAAGCCGAGTACCGCGCCGTCGTCGACGACGCCGTCCACGAGCGCACCCGTGACGTCGTCTCCGAGCGCGGGCTACGGCCACGTGAACGTGCCGCGTCCCGGGTCGAGTTCGGGCTCGCCGCAGTATTCCGGTTCTCCCCAGTACCCCGGCGCTCCCCAGTACCCCGGTTCGACCCAGTACCCGGCCGGTACGGCCCAGCCGGGCGGCCAGGGTGTCGCGCCCGGCGGCCCGGGTGCCCCTGCCACCGGCGGCGCCCCTGCCACAGGCGGTGCCCCCGGCGCGGTCGGGAAACCGGCGACGCCCGGCACTCCGGCCGCCCCCGGCGCTCCCGCGACGCCCGGCACTCCGGGGACGCCCGGGACTCCGGGAACACCCGCCACTCCGGGACAGCCGGGCGGCCAGTCCGGTGTCGGCAGGTTCCCCTCCGGAGGCGGCGTCTCCCCTGTCGCTCCCGCACCCGGTCCCGTCACCGGCGCGCCCGCTCCCGGCAGCGGTGGCGGCGCGGCGGTGCCGCCTCCCGGCATGGTCGGCGGCAAGGCGGGTGCCCCCGTGTCGGGAGACCAGGACCTGCAGAAGGGCAAATCCTTCGGTGTCGCACCGGTCGTCGGCGGCACGGCGGCGCCCGGCGGAGGCGGTACGACGGCGTCGCCGAAGGCGGCCGGACTCGGCGCCAACGACGTCGGCGGTGCCGCGGGGGCCGTGGCCGCGGGCGGTATCGCCGGTGCGTTGGCGGGAGACAGCGAACGAGGCGCGGGCCGGGGCGGTGCGCCGCGGTCACCGCATCAGGCGCAGATCGGCGACCTGCCCGAGGAACAGTCCCGTGCGCAGCAGAACCAGACGTCGAAGTCCGAGCAGGACCGGCGCAGCATGATGCAGAAGGCCGCGCCGCAGGAGGGCGACGAGGACGACACGCACGTGCGCCGGTACGGAGTCGACGACAAGGACCTGTTCGCCGACCAGCGGATGGTCGCTCCCGACACGATCGGCGACCCGAACGCGGAACAGCGGTGAGGCGCCGGTGACGACCGGACACAGCGTGGTGCTGTCCACGCTCGAGTTCGACATGCTCTGGGAGGCGGAGCGGCTGCCGCGCAGGCACCCGGCGTTGGACGTGCCGAGTGCGGGCGTGACGCACAGCGATCGGGCCGACCTGATCGAACAGGCGTGGGATTCGCTGGCTCGGCGCAGGCTCGCCAAGGGTCACCAGGCGACGAGCGACCTGGTGGACATGTTGAACCTGTTCGTGCGGCCCGCGGTCGCCATCGACATGTGGGTCTGGACCGATCGGCAGATCTCGGGCGTCGCCGTGAGCACGGGAAGCCAGGCGCTGATGGGAGTCGTGGACGGCGACGAGGTGTGGCTGATCCCGGCGCGGGACTCGTCGTTGCCGGAGTCGGCGGTGTCGGTCGCGGGCGACACGGCCGCGGGTATCGGCTGGTCGGCGACCCTGCCGCACGACGTGCTGGTCGACGCCGACCGCGAGGCCGGTGGCGACGCGCGGGCACTCGTGGGTGCGTTGGCCGACCGCGGTGTGGCGCTGAGCGAGGCGCAGGAGGTTGCGGCGACGCTGGCGGGTCAGACCGTTCGTGGCCAGTTCGGTGCGCAGGCTTGCGCGCGCGACGGTGGCGTCCGCCGCGCACCCCGTGTCGTGTCGTTCTTCGACAGCGACAAGGGCCGCTACCTGCTGCAGGTCGCGCCCGGCGGTGACGGCAGGTGGTGGGCGACGGTGGCGCCCGCGGACAACACGCTGCTCGCACGCCGGGTGTGGGAACTGCTCGACGAGATGTGACCTCCTCGTCGCCCGGACGTGCGACGAAAGCGGGCTTGCGCCGGATTCCGGCTCGCGCCGATAGAGTTGAGCGGAACCGCCGGTGCGGGCATGGCGTCATACCGGCGACGAGCGGATCGCTTTCGTGAAGGGGGATGGCCACCGTGCCGGTTTACGACGCCGAATCCATGCGGAGCACGGCTGGGAAGGTCGACGGTATCGCCGACCGGATCGTCGAGGACAAGGCGAAACTGCGTGGCGTCGAGGGGGAAAGCCCGTTCGGGGAGGTCGAGGAGGAGGACGACCCGGAACGGGTGGACGACGCGCTCGGTTCGTTCACTGCGGGTATGCAGGCCGAATTCGACGCGGCGCACCAGCACATGGCCGAGGCCAGCGGAGCGCTGCGCAACGCGATCGCCGCGATGTCCGAGGCGGACGCGCAGGCGGCGAGCAATCTGACGATGCGGGGCGAGGCCTGACATGTCGTTGGGGATGCCGGAGAACTGGAGCCAGGTCGAATCCAGAGCGGCGAAGGTCGAAAAGGTCGATCCGGGCAGGATTCAGAGCGTCGCGCAGGAGTTCAAAACCGCGTCGCAGAACGCGGGTGACCATTCCGCGGAGTTGAGGAACGCGGCCTCGCCGCTTTCCGAGGGAGGGGTCTGGAACGGTCCCGCGGCGGACGCGTTCTTCTCGTACGTCGCACAGGTCGCCTCGGCGGGCAAGCGTGTCAAGGACAAGCTCGACGAGGCCGCGGTCGAACTGAGCGAGCTGCAGCAGCAGCTGTCCGAGCTCAAGAAGTCGATCAACGAGACGAAGTCGGCCGCCAAGCAGGAGATCGACGAGCGCAACAAGCAGGCCGAGCAGCGAGCCCGGCAGGCGCAGAACGCGGCGGACGGCGAGGGCGGCGGTCAGGACCCGGAGGCGATCCGTGACGAGGCGCGGCAGCAGAACCGGCAGACGGCGTCGCAGGCGGACGAGCGGATCAAGGGCCTCCTGAACCAGGCGAACCAGGCCATCAAGAAGGCCCAGCGCCTGATGAAGCAGGAGATCGACGGTGGGGGCGGCTACTCGCAGGTCCCGAAGCCGGGACAGGCGCAGTCGCAGATGGCCGACACCGGCGGTATCAGCAACCCGGGAAGCGCGCCGAGCGTCGGCGGTGGCGGTGGCAGCGGCGGTGCCGAAACGGCCGTCGGCGGTGGCGGCGGACTCGGGTCGAGCGGTGGCCCGCCCGCGGGTCCACCCCCCGGCAACGTGGAGCAGTGGATCAAGGAAGCCATCAAGGTCCTCCGCGAGAACGGCATCCCCGTCACCGAGGAGAACATCGACCAGATCTGGACGATCATCGAGCACGAGTCCGGTGGCGACCCCCGCGCGATCAACGACTGGGATTCGAACGCCGCGAAGGGCACGCCGTCGAAGGGTCTGATGCAGTGCATCGACCCGACGTTCGATGCGCACGCGTTGCCCGGTCACGGGGACATCTGGGACCCGGTCGACAACATCATCGCCGGCGTTCGCTACACGTTCGACCGCTACGGGAGCCTCGAACAGCACCCGGGCCTCGAGTCGATCGCCTCCGGTGGCGGCTATCAACCGTACTGACCGCGCTACCTCTGCCGGGGGAAAGTGCGGCAGCGGGGACATGAAAGTCCCTTCACCGTCGGCTCAGTGGGGTTTCACGGGGCGGCGGCATCGTTGACGTCATGAGCGAAGAGCAGTGGCAACCGGACGAGACGCAGCTCCACGACCTGTGGACCGCCGTCGCCGGGACGAGCGGTGACACCGCCGTCGACAGCCGCGTCACTCACCGCGACGTCCAGCGGGCGTCGACGACCGTGGCCGCGCGGGTGACCGTGGCGCGCGCCGACGGTTCCCGCGGCACCGACACCTACTGCGCCAGCACGTCGGAGAAGGCGCGCCCGGCGATGCGGATGTCCGACGGCGAGCGTGAGCTCGGCGTCTGGCGGTTTCCGCACGACCCGGCGTTGCCGGGACTCGAGGGCGCCGTCGACCCCGGCCGGTTGCGGAACCTGCTCCGCGGGCTCGGCCTGCCGACCGGCGACCCGCGACCGACCGTCCGTTCGTACCGGCCGCTGCGCCGGGCCGTGGTCGAGGTGCGGACCGGGCGGGCGACGGTGTTCGTCAAAGTGTTGCGGCCCGACAAGGTCGAGCACCTGCACCGGCTGCACCGCGCCGCCGAGGGCGGCATCGCCGCCGAGAGCCTCGGCTGGACCGACGACGGGCTGCTCGTGCTCGCGGGTGTCGCGGGCACGCCGCTGCGGCGACTGCTGCTCGGCGGCAACACGATGGAGCTCGAACGCGTCGATCCCGCCGAGATCGTGGCCACGCTCCACGGTCTGCCGGAGGCGTTCGCCGACCACGCCCGCAGGCGGAGCTGGGTCGATCAGGCCGGGCACTACGCCGACGTCGTCGCCCGGGTGCACCCGAAGGCCGCCGCCACGGCACACGCCGTCGCCGAGGCCGTGGCCGTGCCGACCGGAGCCGCGCCCGTGCCCGTCCACGGCGACTTCTACGAGACGCAGCTGCTCGTCTCCGGTGGCCGCCTCGTCGGGTTGCTCGATCTCGACACCGCGGGCGCGGGCGATCCGCACGACGATCCGGCCTGCCTCCTCGGCCATCTGTCGGTGCTGTCACGAGTGAAACCGGAGCGGGCACCGGTGATCGACCGGTTCACCGCGCGGTGTCTGCGCGAGTTCGACAGGCACTGGGACCCGGCGGCACTGCGGACGCACGCCGCCGCCGTGGTGTTGTCGTTGGCGCCGGGCGCGCACCGCACCGGACAGCGAGACTGGCGCGCGATCCTCGAACAGCGGCTCGACCTGGCGTGGAACTGGTGTCACGCCGACGATCCGCTCGCCGTCTGAGCCGGCACTCGCGTTCTGTCGTTCGCCGGCCTTCGAGCCCTCCGCAGGCTGTCGAACGGTCCGGCGACCCCTGGATTCCTCACGTGGATCAACCGCGTGCAGGTACTCGAGAAACCCGTCCCCAGCACGTTGTCCGAAAGGAAGTCCTCTCATGGCAAGCAACAAGCGTCCGTGGTTCGTCGTCGCCGCAGCGGCCGTCGGTGTCGGCGGTGCGATCGCCGTCGGCGGCACCGCGGTGGCCGACGACGTGAACGACCCGAAACCCGCCTCGCAGGTGCAGCAGGCCGACGTGGGCAGCGGGAACGCAGGCGACGCCGACTCCCCGAACTCCGCGAACTCTCCGAACGACGGCGACGACGCGCACTCGGCGAACTCCCCGAACGGCGACGACGTGAACTCGACCGGCTCGCCGAACGACCGCGACGGGGCGGACGCGGCCGACACCGCGAACTCGCCCGACCGCGGCGACGACGTGCACTCGGCCGACTCGCCCGACGGTCCGGACTCCGTGGCGAGCGCCGACTCGCCGGAGTGAACCGTCGACCGAGCACGCCCGGGAGCTTCACCGCGTGTCCGATGGCACCGCATCGGAAGTCCATGATCGACAGTCCTTGTCGGACAAGGACATCACGACGGCGCCGCGTGGTGGGGTCTCCCGGGCTATGCTCGGCGGCGTGGCCACGCTGAGCCCCCGTGAGGACCAGAACCGCCGGTTGCTGCGCGCCCGCGACGCGATCGACCGCGACTACGCGAAGCCTCTCGACGTGCCCACGCTCGCGCGCGTCGCACTGATGTCGCCGAGCCACTTCACCCGTTCGTTCCGTGCGACGTTCGGTGAGACGCCCCATCGGTACCTGCAGCGCAGGCGGATCGAACGGGCGATGGCGCGGTTGCGGTCGCCGTCGGTGACGGTCACGCAGGTGGCCGAGGAGGTCGGATTCGACAGTCTCGGCACGTTCAGCCGCACGTTCCGGTCGGTCGTCGGATCGTCACCCGCCGAGTACCGCGCGGCGGCGACGCCGCTGCCCGTGCCGGTGTGTTTCGTCAAGACGTGGTCACGCCCGGCCTGATCCCGGGCTCCGCGACCTTCCACCGGTGGCCGTCGAGGTGAGCAGTTTCGGATAAGCCGGACAGGCCGGCGTCGCCGTAGCGTTACCGGCATGTTCACACGAATCGGAATCACCTCGATCATGGTCCTCGACCAGGACGAAGCCCTCGACTTCTACTGCGGCACGCTCGGTTTCGAGGTCACGGATGACGTCGACATGGGGTTCATGCGCTGGCTCACGGTGCATCTGCCCGCCCAGCCGGACACCCATCTGCTGCTGGAGGTGCCGGGACCGCCGCAGCACAGCGAGGAGGTGGCGGCGCAGGTCCGCGACCTGGTGACGAAGGGCGCGCTCGGTGCGGCGGCGATCCTGAACACCGACGACTGCCGGAAGACGTACGAGACGCTGCGCGGGAAGGGCGTCGAGTTCACGCAGGAACCCGTCGAACAGCCGTACGGCGTCGACTGTGCGCTGCGGGACCCGTTCGGCAACCACATCCGCATCACGCAGCCCGCGGAGGGCCCGGTGGAGATCACCGACGAGGACGTCGAACGTTTCCAGTGCGGCTCCTGACACCCGAACGTGTTCGATAGGCTGCGCGCGGTCCCGAGATCGCGCGCAGCCTGGAGAACCGCAGTGACTTCAACGCCAGGACGGAACGGCAGCCGCGAGGCGCAGCTGCCGACGGTCATCGACCCGGACGTGCCGAGCATCGCCAGGGCCTACGACGCCACGCTGGGCGGCAAGGACAACTACGAGGTCGACCGCGAGGTCGCGCGCCAGCTGCGTGAGGTGACTCCCGAGGTCACGACCCTCGCCTGGGACAACCGCGACTTCCTGATCCGCGCCACGCGGTTCGTCGTCGGCACGGCGGGCATCGACCAGATCGTCGACGTGGGATCCGGCCTGCCGACGGTCGAGAACACGCACGACGTCGCCGTCCGGTTCGACCCGGACACGTGCGTGGTCTACGTCGACATCGACCCGATCGTCATCGCCCACGGCCGCGCGCTCGTCGAGGACCACGAATCCGTCCACTGCGTCCAGGGCGACCTCACCGAACCGCAGGCGCTGCTGAGCGACCCCGAGGTGGCGGGCAGGATCGAGTGGGACCGGCCGATGGCGCTGTACCAGGTCGGCACGCTGCACCACGTCGCCGACGACCGCGACCCCGCGGCGATGATGCGGACCTACGTCGACGCGCTGCCCTCGGGGTCGTACGTCGTGCTGTCCCACTTCTTCAACCCCGGCGACGAGGACCCGGAGGCCGCTGCGGTCGCCGAGCGGCTCGAGCGCGCGTTCCTCCACAGCCCGATGGGCACCGGCCGGTTCCGCACGCGCGAGGAGATCGCCGCCTACTTCGACGGCCTCGAGTTCGTCGACCCGGGCCTCGAGACGCTCGCCTACTGGTGGCCCGAGGGCCCGCCTCCGGAGAACCTCGACCCCGCCCGCCGCCTCATGGTCGGTGCCGTCGCCCGCAAGCCGTAGAACGCGCGCCGCCTCCCGCCGTGTTGCGGATCCCGGGGCGCGTGTTGCGGCCCCAGGAGCCTGTGTTGCAGTTCCCGGGGCTTGCGTTGCAGTTCCAGGGGCGCGTGTTGTGGATCCCGGGCCCGGCCGCAACCCCTCGTCGGCCCGCTGCCGAACGGCTGCGCCCACCCGTCGCCCACCCGTCACCGTGGTGCCGCCCTCGCCGTTCGGCGTGAGGCGTCCCCTTACAGTGCTGGGCATGACGACGGACTCCGCGACCTCCCCGTTCCCGCCCGCCGCGACGCGCGCCGACGTGCCGCCGTTCCACGTGATGGACGTGCTGTCGGCGGCGAAGGCGCGGCAGGCCGAGCGTGGTGACGTGGTGTTCCTGTGCGCGGGCCAGCCGACGGCGGGGGCGCCCGAACCGGTGCTGGCCGCGGCGCAGGACGCGCTCCGGGGCGGCGACCTCGGCTACACGCCGCAGCTGGGCATTCCGCCGCTGCGCGAGGCGATCGCCGGGCACTACGACCGCGCCTACGGACTCGACGTCGACCCGGCGGACGTGATCGTCACGACGGGGTCGTCGGGCGGGTTCCTGCTGGCGTTCCTCTCGGCGTTCGAGGCAGGCGACCGGGTGGCGATGGCACGGCCCGGCTACCCGGCGTATCGCAACCTCTTGAACGCGCTGGGCTGCGAGGTCGTCGAGTTCGCCACGGACGAGAGCACGCGGTTCCAGCCGACGCCGGAGATCCTCGACGGGCTCGGCGACATCACGGGCCTGATCGTGGCGAGCCCCAGCAACCCGACGGGCACGATCGTCGCGCCGGACGAACTGGCCGCGCTCACCGAGTGGTGCACGGCGCGTGGCGTGCGGCTGATCAGCGACGAGATCTACCACGGCATCTCGTACGAGCGGGACGTCGCGTGCGCGTGGCAGTTCTCCCGCGAGACGCTGGTGCTCGGCTCGTTCTCGAAGTACTTCGCGATGACGGGCTGGCGGCTCGGCTGGATGCTCGCGCCGCGCAGCCTGCACCGCAGCGTCGACGTGCTGACGGGCAACTTCAACATCTGCCCGCCCGCGCTGTCGCAGCATGCGGCGGTGGCGGCGCTGTCGCCGGAGTCGCACGCCGAGCTGGACGGCCACGTCGACCACTACCGCGCGAACCGCGACCTGCTCCTCGACGGGCTGCGCGGTATCGGGCTGACCCGCATCGCTCCGATCGACGGCGCCTTCTACGCGTACGTCGACGTCTCCGAGCACACCGATGATTCGCTGGCGTGGTGCCGCAGGCTGCTCGACGACACGGGCGTGGCGATCACCCCGGGCGTCGACTTCGACCCGGTCGTGGGCGGCTCGTTCGTGCGGCTCTCGTTCGCCGGTGCGCGGGAGGACATCGTCACGGCCGTCGACCGCATGGGGGCGTGGCTGCGCGGCTGATCCGGCGGGTCCGGGCCGCCACTCCGGGGAACCCGGAGTTTTCCCTGAACGTTGCCGGGAGGCCGGGACTTCGCGGTGCGCGGCGTGCCAACCTGGACGTACCCGGCAGCACACACGAGTGGAGGAAGCACATGTTCTGGAAGATCGTCGGCGGCCTGCTCCTGGCATGGGTCGCGTTCATGGTGATCGGTTCGCTCGTCGGCTTCCTCGTCAAGGCGGTGTTCTGGATCGCGCTGATCGCCGGTGCCGGCTTCCTCGGCGCGGCGGCCTACGGTGCCCTCAAGGGCGGCGACAAGAAGCAGATCGGCTCCTGACGGCCGTCCCGGCCGTTCCGGTGTGCGGTGCACGTGCCCGTCGGCTGTCGGGATGCGTGGATACCCTCGCCGGATGGAACGGACCACTCTGGGAGCGCACCGGGCCGACCCGGCTGATTGGCACCTGCTGCTGGGAGCGTTGCGGTGCGGGTTCGAGGCGGAGTCGTTCGCCGAGGCGGCCGCGTTCGTCGCGGACGTCGGCCGGCTCGCCGGCGAACACGGCCGTCATCCCGACGTCGACCTGCGCGCCCGGCACGTCCGGCTCGCGCTGCGCAGTCCCGCCGCAGGCGGGGGCACCGACCGGGACGTCCGGCTGGCCGAACGGATCAGCGCACTCGCGGCCGACCACGGCCTGACACCGCGCCCGACGCGGCTGCAGGCCGTGGAACTGGCACTCGACACACCCGTGGCCGCCGCGGTCGGCCCCTTCTGGCAGGCCGTGCTGACGGGCGACACCGGCCGTGACACCGCCGACACCGACGCCGACGCTGCCGACGCCGCCGAGACGGAGGACGTCGGGCACGAGGTGGTTTCCGGCGTCGACGTCGTCAAGCAGGCCCCGGAACTGCCGCTGCTGGGATTCGACAGGCTGTGGTTCCAGCCGACCGACGCGACCGCACCCGACCGGCAGCGCTTCCACCTCGACGTCACCGTTCCGCCGGAGGGGGCCGACCGGCGGGTGGCCGCGGCCGTCGACGCGGGAGGCCGGGTCGTCGACGACAGCCATGCTCCGGCGTTCGTCGTGGTCGCCGACCCGGACGGCAACCGGGCCTGCATCTGCACCGAACTGGGCCGCGACTGAACCGCCGGGTCGAGGGCGCAGGCCGGGACGTGTCCTACAACAGCAGCGATTTGGCGGCTTCGGCGCCGGGCCACAGTTCGGCGTGCAGACCCGCCGCGCGGGCGGCGTCGACGTTCGCCGTGCGGTCGTCGAAGAACAGGCAGTCGCCCGCCGAGCAGCCCAGTCGCTGCACCAGCAGCCGGTAGATCTCCGCGTCCGGCTTCGCCATGCCGACGTCGCCAGAGAAGATCAGGTGCTCGAAGTGCCGGGTCCACGGCTGTTTCTCGGCGTGCCGTGCGAACGACGCGGGTGCGTTCGACAGCAGTGCGAGGCGCCTGCCGGAGTCGGCCAGGGTTTCCACGAGCGCCTGGGCATCCGGGGCGAGCTGCGACCAGCCGCGTGCGTCGATCTCGGTCAGTTCGCGGACGGCCCTGTCGTCGACCTCCGTGTCGACGGTGTCGGCGACGGCCTGCCAGTACGCGACGTCGTCGGCACCGCGGTCGTACGGATCGCGGTGCGCCCAGTAGGCGGGTTCGAACGTCGCGGGCGGCACGTCGAGTTTGCCCGCGAGCTCGGGCAGCGCCGTCGTCCTGCGGCACAACACCTCGCCGTAGTCGAACACCACCCAGCCGGTCATCCGCGTTCCTCCTCGATGCGCCGCAGCGCTTCCTGGACGTCGTCGTCGGTCACATCGCGGTGCAGCACGAACCGCACCTTCCCCGCCATCGGCAGCGCGAGGATGCCCTTGCTGCGCAGACGTTCCAGCGTGAGGGCCACGTCCGGCACCGTGGCGAGCAGAATGTTGGTCTCCGGCTCCTCGACGTCCCAGCCGAGCTCGGCCAGCCCCGCCGCGAGGGCACGGGCGTTGGCGTGGTCCCGCGCGAGCTCGTCGATCCGGTCCAGTGCCACCAGTCCCGCGGCCGCCAGCACGCCGCCCTGCCGGACGCCGCCGCCGAGCATCTGCCGCATCCGCCGCGCACGTTCGACGAACTCGGCCTCACCCGCGACGACCGAGCCGACCGGCGCGCCGAGGCCCTTCGACAGGCACGCCGACACCGTGTCGACACCGACCGTCAGCGCCGCGGGTGGCAGGTCGAGCGCCGCGGCGGCGTTCCACAGCCGCGCGCCGTCGAGGTGGACGTTCAGACCACAGTCGCGTGCGGTCGCGACCAGTTGTGCGTGCTCCTCGGGCGGGGCGACCGCGCCGCCCGCGGCGTTGTGCGTGTTCTCCAGCGACAGCAGCGTGGTGCGCAACGTGTAGTACGGGCCGTCGGGCGGACCGGCCGCCGCGCGGACCGTGGCGGGGGTCGGCCTGCCGGGGCCCGCGTCGTGGTCGAGCGGGTCGGGCATGCCGCCCGCGAGCCACGCCGCCGAGCCGAGCTCGTTCGTCAGGACGTGCGCGCCGCGCGGCGCGAGGAACCGGTCGCCCCGCTGCAGGTGCAGCGACAGCGCGATGAGGTTCGCCATGGTGCCGCTCGGCGTCCACAGCGCCGCCTCCATGCCCAGCATGTCCGCGGCGCGCTCTTCCAGTGACACGATCGTGGGGTCGCTGTCGATGACGTTGTCGCCGACCTCGGCGCCCGACATGGCCGTGCGCATGGCGTCGTCCGGCGTCGTGATCGTGTCGGAACGGAGGTCGATGGGGGTGGGGGATCCGGAGGTCACGTTTCGATCACATCACACGTCGGTCGGTGGCCCGAAGTAGGGCTCACCGATTCGTGACGAAAAATGTCGCGCGGGCGTGCAACCGTATAGGCGACAGGCGCCGTCTACGAGGCGCGAACAACTGAGGAACGACCGGAGACCTACCGCGTGGACCCCCGCGACGAGCAGGAGTTCGCGGCGTATTTCGCCGCGAAGCGAGACTCCGTGCGCAGAACCGCGTACATGCTCTGCGGCGACTGGCACCGGGCGGACGACCTGGCACAGACCGCGTTCGTGGCGCTGCACCGGCGCTGGCGCAAGGTTCGTGATCGGGAAGCCCTCGACGCCTACGTCCGCAAGACGCTGGTTCGGGCGGCGATCGACGAGTCGCGGCGCCCGTGGCGGCGGGAACGGCAGACCGAGGACGGTTCGGACCTGCCGGAACCGTCGGCGCCCGGATCGTCGGCCGCGGCCGACCCGCTCGGCGACAGGGTGGCCACGCGGGAGGACCTGCTGGCCGGGCTGCGGCAGGTGCCGTCGAGGCAGCGCGCCGTGCTCGTCCTGCGGTACTTCGACGGTCTCGACGTCAGTGGTGTGGCGGGAGTCCTCGGTTGCAGCGAGGGCAACGTCAAGAGCCAGACCGCCCGCGGGCTGGCTGCGCTGCGCAAGGCGCTCGGTACGGAGGTGGACGCGCATGGATGAACGGGAACTGGGCGAGCTGTTCCGTTCCGTGCCCGGCGAGCCGCCGCCACCGTCGTTCGACGAGTCGGACGTCGCCCACGCGTCACATCGGATCACGGTCCGCAGGCGCGCGATCGCGGGCGCCGCGGCCGCCGTCGTCCTGCTCGGGGGCGGTGGCGTGGTCGCAGGGTCGGTACTCGGCGGCGATGGCGGCGATCGCATGGTGGTCGCGGGTTCCGACCCGTCGACCACAGGGGGGACAGAGCCCCGCATCGCGCAACCCGGCGACGGCACGTCGCGTCCTCACCAAGGTCAACCCGACATCCAGGGACTCCCGTCCGCCGAGCCGAAGCAGGGCGGCACGACGGACGGGGATCGCACCCGCGGGTGCGATCAGGTCGACCGGGAGCTCGCCACCGCCCTCGCTGGCGAGCTCCCGGTCACCGCCTCCGACGCCTCGCCGGGACGCATCTGTCCCGAGGGCACGACGTCGGCGTCGTTCCGGGTCGAGGGCTCCGCGTTGACGGCGGTTCTCGTGCCCGAGGGCATACAGCTGCAACTGCCGGCAGGCACTACGGACGGCGAGATCACGGAGCAGCGCACCGCCAGCGGGTCGACGTTGATGCTGGTGGACGAGCCGTTGACGCGCAGCGGCGCGGGCGGTCCCGACGTCGACCGGCTGGCCGAACGCGTCGCGGGTGACCTGTAACCACCCGCGGACCGCTCGCACCGCACCCGCGTCGCGGGCCGGAGTGGCCGAATGTCAGCCGTTCGTCCCTTCTCGTGCGGATACGCCCGATCCGGGTGTCGGCGAACTGGCACACTTGCCCGCTATGACGTCCGCGAGCACACCGAAGGGTGAACGTCGTCGGAACGCCCTGGTCGAGGCCGCAGCCGAGCTGCTGTCCGAGGGTGGGTTCGACGCCGTCCGACATCGCGCCGTGGCAGAGCGCGCAGGGTTGCCGCTCGCCTCGACGACGTACTACTTCGACTCGCTGGACGAACTGGTCGCCGCGGCGACCGAACACCACGGACGCGCCGAGCTCGCCGCGGGCCGTGCCCGTCTCGCCGACCTGCCGACCGCCGACCGCGGCATCGACACCGTCGTCGGGCTGGTGCTGGACCAGCTGCTGGGCGAGGACCCCGCGTACGAGGCCGTGCTGCTGCGCTACGAACGGCTCGTCGGCACGGGCCGCCGCTCCTATCTGCGGCCACTGATGCGCACCCTGTCCGGCGAGCTGCGCGAACTGCTCGCCGAGATCCTGGTCAAGTCCGGCATCGAGGCCGACGAACGCCGGATCGAGCGGATGATCGCCGTCGTCGACGGTGCCGTGGTCAACGCACTCATCGCCGTGGACCCCGATCCGCGCGGCGCCGCCTCCCGCATGCTCCGTGACACGCTGGCCTCTGACACCGAGTAACCCGCTCGTGTGACAGGCAGGCACGGCGACTGTGCAATGTTCGTCGGGACCGTGATGCGGTTGTGATCTGGGACTCCGGCTAGCCTGGCGTGGTGACCGACAAGCCCGCCATCCCGAACGTGCTCGCCGGCCGCTATGCGTCCGGCGAACTCGTCGCACTGTGGTCCCCGCAGCAGAAGGTCCGGTTCGAGCGCGAACTCTGGCTCGCCGTCCTCACAGCCCAGGCGCAACTGGGTGTCGACGTGCCCGACGGGGTGATCGCCGACTACGAACGGGTGCTGCCGGACGTCGACCTCGACTCGATCGCCGCGCGGGAACGCGTCACGCGGCACGACGTCAAGGCCCGCATCGAGGAGTTCAACGCCCTCGCCGGGCACGAACACGTGCACAAGGGCATGACCTCGCGCGACCTGACGGAGAACGTCGAGCAGTTGCAGGTCCGCCGCTCGCTCGAGCTGCTGCGTACGCGCACGGTCGCCGTCCTCGCACGCCTCGCGGAGCTGGCGACGGAGCACTCCGAACTGGTCATGGCGGGTCGGTCGCACAACGTCGCGGCGCAGGCCACGACCCTGGGTAAACGGTTCGCCACGGCCGCCGACGAGCTGCTCGTCGCCTTCGACCGGCTCGACGACCTCGTCGCGCGCTACCCGCTGCGCGGCATCAAGGGCCCGGTCGGCACCGCGCAGGACATGCTCGACCTGTTGGGTGGTGCGGACAAGTTGGCCGACCTCGAGCGGCGGGTCGCGAGCCACCTCGGGTTCGAACGCGTCATGGACAGCGTCGGCCAGGTGTACCCGCGGTCGCTGGACTTCGACGTCGTCTCCGCGCTCACACAACTCGCCGCGCCGCCGTCGAGCCTGGCCAAGACGATCCGCCTGATGGCGGGCAACGAACTGGTCACCGAGGGGTTCCAGCCGGGCCAGGTCGGGTCGTCGGCGATGCCGCACAAGATGAACACCCGCTCGTGCGAGCGCGTGAACGGGCTGGCCGTCGTGTTGCGCGGGCACCTGTCGATGGTCGGCGAACTCGCGGGTGACCAGTGGAACGAGGGCGACGTGTCCGACTCGGTGGTGCGCCGGGTCGCGCTGCCGGACGCGTTCTTCGCCCTCGACGGACTGCTGGAGACGCTGCTGACGGTGCTCGGTGAGTTCGGCGCGTTCCCCGCGGTGGTCGACCGCGAGCTGAACCGCTACCTGCCGTTCCTGGCCACGACGAAGGTGCTCATGGCGGCGGTGCGTGGCGGGGTCGGTCGGGAAACCGCACACGAGGCGATCAAGGAGAACGCGGTCGCGGTGGCGTTGGCGATGCGTGAGGGGCAGGCCGAGAACGACCTGCTCGACCGACTCGCGGCCGACGAGCGGCTACCCCTCGACCGGGCGAGTCTCGACGAGCTGCTCGTCGACAGGCTGTCGTTCACCGGAACGGCGTCGACGCAGGTGGAGGCCGTCGCGACCCGCGTGGCCGACGTCGTCAAGCGGTTCCCCGAGGCCGCCGAGTACGAGCCGGCGCCCATCCTGTGATGTGGGAGTGGGTAGACCCGATCGTGACCTTCTGCAACGATCGACCGAGTGAGCAGTCTTGGATGCGCGTGCACATCGCCGGTGGCGCTACAGCCACTGGTGCAGCGCAGGCACATCGACTTGCTCCGGGTGAGCTCCGCGCTGTGCCGTCACCGCTGACGCCAGTCCCTGTCCCATCCCCGGGCCGTTCCGCGCCCGTCAACAGTCACGTCTGAGGTCGGCATGCAAGCGCTCCTGTTCTTCGGGATCGCCGGGTTCCTGGCACAACTCGTGTCCGGCACGCTCGGCATGGGCTACGGCATGACGTCCACGACCGTGCTGATCGCCGCGGGCACGGCACCGGCGATCGCGTCGGCGTCGGCGCACTTCGCACAGGTCGGCACGTCGTTGGCGTCGGGTGTCTCGCACTGGAAGTTCCGCAACATCGACTGGCGCACGGTGAGCATCCTCGCCGTGCCGGGCGCGATCGGTGCGGCGATCGGCGCGTTCGCGCTGGTCGCGATGTCGACCGACGTCGCGAGCGCGTGGATCAGCGCGTTCCTGTTCCTGCTCGGCCTGTACGTGCTGGTGCGGTTCGCGTTCCTCAAGCTCGGCAAGCTCATCACCGACAAGCGCCCCGGGGCCAAGTTCCTCGCCCCGCTCGGGTTCGTCGCGGGCTTCGTCGACGCGAGCGGTGGCGGCGGCTGGGGCCCGGTGGCCACGACCACGCTGCTGTCGTCGGGACGTCTCGAGCCGCGGAAGGTCGTCGGCTCGGTCAGCGCGGCCGAGTTCGTCGTGACCGTCGCCGCCTGCCTGGCGTTCCTGATCGCCCTCAAACAGGAGGGCATGAACTGGCTCGTGGTGCTGGGGCTGCTCATCGGCGGGGTGATCGCCGCGCCGATCGGCGCGTGGCTGGCACACCACATGCCGCCGCGCGTGCTCGGTACCGCGGCAGGCGGGCTCATCATCCTCGCGAACGCCTGGATGCTGCTGAGCAACCTCGGACTGCCGTACACGGCGATCGTGGTCTGCTACGCGGGCTTGGCCGTGTTCATCGTCGCCGCGCTGGTCACGTCGATCCGCTCGATGCGCGAGGAGAAACGCGTCAACGCGCTGGCGGGCGAGGACCTGACCGACTCCGAGGAGGAGGACGAGCCCGCGACCGCCCGCAGTCCCCGGGACGAGCCCGCCACCGACCGTTCGTGACGGCCACCGGCTGTTCGTGACGGCCACCGGCCGCGTGTCGCCCGGCCGGGCGGCCCGGGATCGACGTTCGTCGGCGGCGTTTCACCGCGGGCTCACCCGCAGGCCCTCGCGCGGTCATCCGCGACCGGTTTCGTGGGAGACGTGGAAGCCTCGCTGCTGGTCTCCCTGTCCGGGCCGGGTGCGCGCACGCTGGACGGCTGCGCCGCTCTCGCCGACGAACTCGACACGCGCGGCGTGCCGTTGACCGTGCTGCACACGCCGGGCGGATCACGTCGCGTCGCCGAATGGGTGCGGGCGCGCGTGGCTCGCGGTGACGCGGTGGCGCTGCACGGCTACGACCGCCGCGTTCCCGCCGAGTTCGCCTCCCTGCGCGGCCACGAGGCGGGCCTGCGGCTCATCGCGGCGACGGCCGCGCTCGACTCCGAGGGCCTGCGCACCGACGTGTTCGCACCGCCCCGCTGGCGGATCACCCCCGAGGGACGCGACGCGCTGCGCAGGCACGGGTTCGCCGTGTGCGCGGAGGACTCCGTGGTGCGCGACCTGCGCCGCGGCGAGGTCCTGCGGGGGCGGGTGCACGCGATCGGCGTGAACCGGCGGCCCGGGATGCGCCGGACGGCGGTGCGCCGCGGCGCGGCGATGCTGCCGTCGTGGGCGTCGCGCTCCGTGGTGGCCCCGACGGGTGAGCAGGAGGACGTCACGGCGGTGCTGCGGGCCGCGCGGCGGGGCGGGCTGGTGCGGATCGCCGTCGACGCGCCCGACGCGGCGACACCGGACGGCAGGCGGATGGTGCTGGAAGCCGTCGAGGCGGCTCTCGAACTGGGCGCGCGGCCACGTACCTACGCAGCGCCGGGAGCGGCGATCGCGGGCGCGCAGCCGTCACCCGCGGACGCCTGACCGTCCCGCGGGATCACACCGCGGTCTGTTCGGCTCGGGGCAGCACCGTCACCTCGGTGCCGTCCGGTGCGAGGTTGGTGAACAGCCCGTGGTGCATGGCCGGGTTCGCGAGCACGGCCTCGTGGATCGGGACGGCGAGCCGCGGCGCGACGGCCCGCATGTAGTCGACGGCTTCGGCGGCCTTGAGCCACGGTGCGGCCGTCGGCAGGCCCAGGACGTCGACCTCCTGCTCGGGCACGAAGAACGAATCGCCGGGGTGGTAGAACGCGCCGTGGTCGACGAGGAATCCGACGTTCGGGATCACGGGGACGTCGCGGTGGATCGTCGCGTGGTCGCCGCCGACGACGTCGACCGTCGCGCCGCCGGTCTCGAATGCGTCGCCGGGCTGCACCGTGCGGGAGTCGAGTCCGAGCCCGGCGACGGTGTCGCGCGAGCCCGGGTCGGTGACGAGTTGCGCGCCGGGGTTGGCCGACAGCAGCGGGGGCAGCCGGTCGGTGTCGATGTGGTCGTGGTGCTGGTGCGTGATCAGCACGGCGTCGAGGTCGGTGAGGTCTTCGAACCCGGAGGAGAACGCGCCCGGGTCGACGAGGATCCGCGCTCGGTCGGTCTCGAGCAGGACGCAGGCGTGGCCGTAATGGGTGACGCGCATCGATGGCTCCTCGCACGGGCTGGCGGCTGGTGCGCAGGCCACGATAGCCGCCCCCGGCGCCCCTGGGGCGTCCGCACGTCCGCCCACCGTCTAGTTGGCACATTGCCAGTAAGGTGTGCGGGAGCGTATCCTCGTGGGTATGACCGCTGTGCTCACTGGCGAGACGTTCGAGTCGTTCAACCCGGCCACCGGCGAGGTCGTCGGCACCTATCCGGTGCACACCGCCGAGCAGGTCGAGGCCGCCGTGGCCAAGGCCCGCGACGCCGCCGCATGGTGGGAGTCCCTGGGATTCGCGGGCCGGGCCGAACGTCTGGCCGCCTGGCGCGCCGCGCTGGCCAAGCGCATGCCGGAGCTGGGCGCCGTCATCACCGAGGAGACCGGCAAGCCCGCCGGTGACGCGCAGCTCGAACTCGTCCTCGCCATCGAACACCTGGCGTGGGCCGCCAAGCACGCACGCAAGGTCCTGGGCCCGCAGCGCCGCGCGCCCGGCCTGCTGCTGTCGAACCAGGCCGCGACGGTCGAGTACCAGCCCCTCGGCGTCGTCGGCGTGATCGGACCGTGGAACTACCCGGTCTACACACCGCTCGGCTCGGTCAGCTACGCACTCGCCGCGGGCAACGCCGTGGTCTTCAAGCCGTCCGAGTTCACGCCGGGCGTCGGCAAGTGGCTCGTCGAGTCGTTCGCCGAAGCGGTGCCGGAACACCCGGTGCTGCAGCTCGTCACGGGTCTCGGCGAGACGGGCGCAGCGCTGACGAAGGCGGGCGTCGACAAGATCGCGTTCACCGGGTCGGCCGCCACCGGCAAGAAGGTCATGGCCTCGGCCGCGGAGACGCTGACGCCCGTCGTCATCGAGGCGGGTGGCAAGGACCCGCTGCTCGTCGACGCCGATGCGGACCTCGACGCCGCCGCCGACGCCACCGTCTGGGGCGCGTTCTCGAACGCCGGGCAGACGTGCGCCGGCGTCGAGCGCGTGTACGTGCACGAGCACGTCTACGACGAGTTCGTCGCCAAGGTCGTCACCAAGGCAGAAGCCGTCGACGCGGGGACGCAGTACGGGCCGATGACGATGCCCGCGCAGCTGGACATCGTGCGTAGGCACATCGACGACGCGCTGGCCGCGGGCGGCAGGGCGCTCGTGGGCGGCCGTGACGCCGTGGGCGATCGGTACGTGAAGCCGACCGTGCTCGTCGACGTGTCCGAGGACTGCTCGGCGGTTCGCGAGGAGACGTTCGGCCCGACCGTGACCATCGCCAAGGTCGCCGACATGGACGAGGCGGTCGAGAAGGCCAACGACTCCGCCTACGGACTCGGCTCGACGGTGTTCTCCAAGGCACGCGGCATGGAGCTGGCGCGGCGGCTCCGCACCGGGCAGACGGCGATCAACGCGCCGCTGTCGTTCGCGGGCATCGCCTCACTCCCGTTCGGCGGAAGCGGCGAGTCCGGCTTCGGGCGTATCCACGGCCCGGAGGGGCTGCGCGAGTTCGCCCGGCCGAAGTCGATCGCCCGCCAGCGGTTCACCGCGCCGATCGCGCTCACGTCGTTCGCGCGGTCGAAGAAGACCGAGGCGATCGTCGGCAAGCTCATCGCCAAACTGCACGGCAAGGGCTGACCACCTGCCCGTCGCGCGCCGACGGCCGGACAATCGAGGCCGCCCGAGGCGCTGTGTGCCCGGAAAGCCGCACCCGGCGGCGCGTCGTGTGCTAAGAAGTCCCCGGTCGCGCACCGTGCGACGGAGATCTCGCAGCGAGGCGTGACCTGCTGCAAGGGGGACACATGAGCCGGCCGTATCCGGGCGGGCAGCCGCAGCAACCGTGGCCGCACGGCCGATCCGGCGGGCCCGGCGGGTTCGCCGGGCCGCAGGCAGGCCAGGGCTACGGCCCGCCGGGTTACGGCGCGCCGGGTTACGCCCCGGTGCCGGCCGACCCGCGCAAGCCGAGCACGGCGATGGCCTACGTGACGGCGGTCGCGTTCCTGCCCGCGATCGCGATGCTGTACGTCTCGGCGGCCGTGTCGATCGATCCGCCCGCCAGTGAATTCGGCGGGTACATGCGGACGACGCTGATCGGCATGGCGTTCCTGGACCCGTCCACCGAGATGCTCGGCGGGATCGTCGCGGTGACCTTCTACTACACGTCGATGCTGTTGATGTTCGTGTTGTGGGTGTTCGCCCGGTACGGGGCCGCGCGATGGACCACGGCGGCGCTGGGGTTTCTCGGCTTCGCCCACTACGCGTACGCAGCGATCAGGTTCACGCTGATCGGCGTCGAGGTCCACGCCGGCGGGCGGACCATCGAGACCGAACTGCCGGGCGGATACGCCGTCTTCCCGTCGATCGTCGCAGTCCTGCTGTTGGCCGCGTCGGTCATGGCGGTGTTGCCCGCAACGGGGCGTGCCATGCGGGGGAAGCAGTCGACACCGCCGCAGGGCCCGCCCGGCCACGGACAACCCGGCCACGGCCCGCCGGGCTATCCGCCCCCGGGCTATCCGCCCGGCTACGGCGGCGGGCACTGAGGATCCTCCGAACCCGAACCCGAACCCGAACCCGAACCCGAACCCGAACCCGAACCCGAACCCGAACCCGAACCCGAACCTGACACGCACGACGGCCGGACAGTCACGGTGTGTCACGCATCGGCCGGAGCCCTCCTCCGAACCGGTGACTCCGACATCTCCGACGCAACCGACGGAATAGGCACACGTCTTCCGACGTAGAAGCCGGTGCCGACCGACGGGGCCGAGGGGCGTCGGGGGTCCCTCGGCCCCGAAGGCCGGCTCCGGCTGCCACTGGGTTACGCTGAACGGGCTATCCGACCTGCGGAAACGTTCTGTGAACGCAGCGCTTTCGAGACGCAAGGAGCAGCCTGTCGTGGCCCGAGTAGTCGTCGACGTCATGCCCAAGCCCGAGATCCTCGACCCGCAGGGGCAGGCCGTCGCAGGCGCCCTTCCGCGGCTCGGGTTCGACGGGGTGGCCGAAGTCCGTCAGGGCAAGCATTTCGAGCTCGAAGTCGACGACTCGGTCGACGACGACACGCTCGCGAAGATCGCCGAGGGTTTTCTCGCCAACCCCGTGATCGAGGACTGGACGATCCGGCGGGTGGACCAGTGACCGCGCGCATCGGCGTCATCACGTTCCCCGGCACGCTCGACGACGGCGACGCCGCCCGCGCGGTGCGGTACTCCGGTGCCGAGGCCGTCTCGCTGTGGCACGACGACGCCGACCTGCACGGTGTCGACGCGGTCGTCGTGCCCGGCGGGTTCTCCTACGGCGACTACCTCCGCTGCGGTGCGATCGCCCGGTTCGCACCCGCGATGACGTCGGTGATCGACGCCGCGGGCAAGGGCATGCCGGTGCTGGGCATCTGCAACGGCTTCCAGATCCTGTGCGAGGCGGGCCTGCTGCCGGGGGCGCTCGTGCGCAACGACAAGCTGCACTTCGTGTGCCGCGACCAGTGGCTGCGCGTCGAGAACAACACGACGCCGTGGAGCACGCGGTACGACTCCGGTGCCGAGGTGCTGATCCCGCTCAAGTCCGGTGAGGGCGGGTACATGGCCGACAAGCCCACGCTCGACCGGCTCGAAGGTGACGGCCGCGTGGTGTTCCGGTACGTCGGCGAGAACCCGAACGGCTCGCGTAACGACATCGCAGGGATCGCGAGCGAGGACGGCCGCGTCGTCGGGCTCATGCCGCACCCCGAGCACGCCATCGACGCGCTCACCGGCCCGTCCGACGACGGTCTCGGCATGTTCTACTCCGCGCTCGACGCGCTGGCCGTCGCGGCCTGAGCGGAGGCGGTTCGGACCAGCCGCGCGTAGGGTCCGTCGGCGCCGAGCAGCTCGGCGTGACTGCCCAGTTCGCTGATCCGTCCGTCCTCGACGACGGCGACGCGGTCGGCGGCGGCCGCGGTGTGCAGCCGGTGCGCGATCGCGATCACGGTGCGTCCCTCCAACACCCGCGCGAGGGTCCGTTCGAGGTCCCTCGCCGACGACGTGTCGAGCAGAGACGTGGCCTCGTCCAGCACGAGCGTGTGCGGGTCCGCGAGCACCACCCGTGCGAGCGCGAGTTGCTGGGCGACGGCCGCAGGCACCGCGTGGGCGCCCGTGCCGAGGGTGGTGTCCAGACCGTCGGGCAGTGCCTCCGCCCACCGGGCGCCGCCCACGGCGCGCAGCGCATCCCACAGCTGCTCGTCGGCCCACGAACCGTCGCCGGGGAGCGTCAGGTTGTCCCGCAGCGTGCCCGCGAAGACGTGCTGTTCCTGCGTCAGCAACAGGATCTCCCCGCGGAGCAGGTCTTCGGCCAGCTCCGACACCTCGGAACCACCGATCGTCACCGAACCGCGTGTCGGTGCGGAGATCCCCGCGAGCAGCCTGCCGAGCGTCGATTTCCCCGCTCCCGACGGTCCGACGATCGCCAACCGCTGCCCCCGTGGCACCCGCAGGTCGACACCGCGGAGCACCTCCTTGCCCGCGGCGTAGCTGAAGTGCACGTCGCGGACGTCGATGTCCCTGCCGGTGGGCGCGGCCGCGGTGCGTTCGTCGTCGGGGGCCTGCACGCCGAGCACCCGGCGCAGCGCCGTTCCGGCGACCGCCATGTCCTCGAACCACCACAGCAGCTCGTCCATGGGCGTGGCGAGCGCTTGGACGTAGAGCACCATCGTGGCGATCGTGCCCAGCTCGACCAGTCCCTGCGCGTAGGCCCAGCCGCCGAGCGCGAGCGTCGCCGCGATCGGCAGCGTGTGCGACAGCTCGAGGAACGGCGTCCAGCGGGTCTGCATCAGCCGCAGCCGCCGTTCGCCCCGGAGCGCGGTCTGCAGGCTGTCCTCGCCGGTGCGTTCGCGGTGCCCGGTCAACCCGAGCGCCTCGGTGGTCCGCGCGCCTTCCGCCGTCTCGTGGGTCGTCGAGTGCAGTACCGCCCACGACCGGAGCATGCGCGCGATGACGTCGGGCGCCCGCCGCAGATACCAGCGGGTCGGGAAGTAGACCACCGCGACGGCCACGAGCAGGGCGAGCGCCAGCAGCGGCGAGGTCGCGATCATCGCGACGGTCGTGATCGACAGCGTCAGCGCCGACGTCGTGATCGTCGGCACCGCGTTGCGCACGGCGTGGTCGATCCGGTCGACGTCCGAGGTCGCCCTGCTGAGCAGGTCGCCCGTGCCCGCCGTCTCGATGTCGCTCAGCGGCAGCCGCAGCGCCTGGTCGATGAGCCCTTCGCGTGCGTCGGCGATGATGCGTTCGCCGAGCATGCCGATGCGTGCGCGGGCCGCCTTGCTGAGGGCGGCCTGCACGACGAGTGCCGCGACGAACACGAGTGCGAGGACGTCGATCTCCCCGGTGCCGCCGCCCGCGGTGACGTGGTCGACGAGCGTGCCGAGGATCTGCGGCCCCGCGATCCCCGCCACCGTCGCGACGGTGAACAGTCCCGCGGCGACGAGGAATGCCGTGCGGTGCTGCCGCAGGGTTCCGCGCAGCCAGTTCCGTGTCGCGGCGCGGGACGCCAGCGGCAGCGTGCTGCGGATCATCGGTGCGGCACCTCCGTGGCCGTCTCCGTGGCTGTGTCCCTGTCGTCGAGCATCAGGTCGTCGGCGGTCACGACGTGGTCGGCCGCCGCGGCCCAGAGCGCGCTCTGCGCGAACACGACGGTCGTCCTTCCCCGTCGCAGCGCCGCGACGCGTTCGGTGATGCGGGCCTCGGTGTGGGCGTCCACCGCCGACGTGGGTTCGTCGAGCACCAGCACGTCGGCGTCGGTCACGAGAGCGCGCGCGAGGCTCAGCCGCTGACGCTGACCACCCGACACCTCGCGGCCGCGTTCGCCGATGTACTCCCCGAGCCCTTCGGGAAGGCCTGCCAGGATGTCGTCGGCGTCGGCCGCCCAGAGTGCTTTGTCGACGTCGCCGCCGCGCCGGCGAGCCGCGTCGAATTCGTCGGCGAGGATTCCGGAGAACCAGACGTCCTGGTTGTGGGCGTGGACGACGCGTTCGCGCAGCTCGGGCAGTCCTACTCGGTCGGTCGGCACGCCGGAGAGCAGTGCGGGCCTGCCGTCGCCGGTGAATCTGCTCAGCCGTGCCATGGTCGCCTCGGCGTGCTCGCCCGCGTCGACGACGGTGAGTTCTCCCGCGGCTGCCGTCAGCCCGGTCGTGGGATCGGCGACGTCGAGCGGACCGTCGGGCAGCGAGGTGGGGTTCTCGGGCTCGGGCAGCTGCCTGCGCAGGGACAGCAGCCTGCACACCTTTGCGGCCGACACGAGGGCCGAGGCGAGGTCGCCGGTCGCCATGGTCGCGGTCGTCACCGGGATGGCGAGGAACGCCGAAGCGCCGTAGAACGCGACGAGCTCGCCCGCCGTGATGTCGCCCGCCAGCGCGAGCCGCGCTCCCAGCCAGGTGGTCGCCACGGTGACGAGGCCGGGCAGCACCACCTCCGCGGCCGCCAGCCACGACTGCGCCCGCGCCACACCCATTCCCGTGTCGCGCACATGGCCGCTCGCGCCGCGGAACCGCTCGCCGAACCGCTGTTCGCCGCCGACGCCGCGCAGGATCCGCAGCCCGGACACCACGTCTGCACCGACCGCGCTCATCGCCGACCGGCGTTCCCGCTGCGCGTCGACCCTGCGCTGGATCGGAGCGACGAGCGGGCCGATACCGGCCACGGCCAGCGGTACGCCGACGAGCGCCACCCCCGCCAGCAGCGGTGAGTAGCTCAGCAGCGCGACGCCCACGGCGAGGAACGCCACGACCGAACCCAGCAACCGCCCCGACACCTCGAACACGTTGCCGACGCGACTCAGGTCCGACGAGGAGATCGCCAACACCTCGCCCGAACCGGCTTGTGCCCGCAGGGAACCGCCCAGCCGCGCGACGTGCGTCGCCACGAGTCGCTGTGTCGTCGACGCACCGTGCAGCCACATGCCGACGACGGCGAACATCAGTGCGCCCCCGAACACGGCCTGGCCCACCCCGATGCCGACGATCAGCGCGATCCGGCCGACGAGTTCGGCGGTGTCGGCGCCCGCGATGCCGCGGTCGATCGCGTCGCCGACCACGAGCGGCAGGAACGCGCCTGGCACGAGCCACACCGCGCCGAGGACGGCCGCGGACACCGCGAGCCACGGCCGTGAACCGAGCACGGCGAGCAGGAAACGCGGCGGGGTCGGCCGCTGCGGGAGCGTCACGTCGGGAGCGGGGTACGGCGTGGTGAGCACGTGGCACCACGTTACGAACGCCGGGTGCCGATGGCGAGCGAGTTTCCGGGCTGACCCGGTCGGAGGCGGGTGACCTGCGGCGATGCGTGGTGATCGGGTTCCGTGGACCCCCGGCCGGCCGCCGGCGACGCGCGGGGCCCACGTAGGCTTGGGGCGTGGCCACCGAGACGACTCTGATCGACACCACCGCCCACGCCGCGGAGACGCCCGACACCGCGCAGCCGTACGCCGAGCTGGGCCTCGCCGACGACGAGTACCAGCGCATCCGCGAGATCCTCGGCCGCAGGCCCACCGAGGCCGAGCTGGCCATGTACTCGGTGATGTGGAGCGAACACTGCTCGTACAAGTCCTCGAAGCGGCATCTCGGCTACTTCGGCGACACGACCACTCCCGAGATGCGGGAGAAGATGCTCGCGGGCATCGGCGAGAACGCCGGCGTCGTCGACGTCGGTGACGGCTGGGCCGTGACGTTCAAGGTCGAAAGCCACAATCATCCGTCCTATGTGGAGCCTTACCAGGGTGCGGCGACCGGTGTCGGCGGCATCGTGCGCGACATCCTCGCGATGGGTGCGCGCCCGCTCGCGGTGGCCGACCCGCTGCGGTTCGGGCCCGCCGACGCCGACGACACGCGCCGCGTGCTGCCGGGAGTGGTCGCGGGCGTCGCGGGCTACGGCAACTGCCTCGGACTGCCGAACGTCGGCGGCGAGGTCGTCTTCGACAAGACCTACGCGGGTAACCCGCTCGTCAACGCCATGTGCGTCGGTGCGATGCGGGCCGAGGACCTGCACCTCGCGCACGCGTCCGGCGCAGGCAACAAGATCATCCTGTTCGGTGCGCGGACGGGGCTGGACGGCATCGGCGGTGTGTCCGTGCTGGCGAGCGCCACGTTCGACGGCGACGAGAGCGCGGGTGGCCGGAAGAAGTTGCCGAGCGTGCAGGTCGGCGACCCGTTCACCGAGAAGGTGCTCATCGAGTGCTGCCTCGAACTGTTCGCCAAGGACGTCGTCGTCGGCATCCAGGACCTCGGCGGCGCAGGCCTGTCGTGCGCGACGTCGGAACTGGCGGCCGCGGGCGACGGCGGTATGTACGTCGACCTGGACCGCGTGCCGCTGCGTGCCGAGGGCATGACCGCGGCCGAGATCCTGTCGAGCGAGTCCCAGGAACGCATGTGCGCTGTCGTCGCACCGTCCGATGTGGATGCGTTCATGGAGATCTGCCGCAAGTGGGACGTCATCGCCACGGAGATCGGCGAGGTCACCGACGGCGACAACCTCGTCATCAGCTGGCACGGCGAGACCGTCGTGGACGTGCCGCCGCGGACGGTGGCGCACCAGGGGCCGGTCTACGACCGGCCGTACGCGCGGCCCGCTTCGCAGGACGACATCCAGGCCGCAGCTCCCGACAAGCTGCCCCGTCCGTCCACTCCGGACGAACTCAGGGAGACGTTGCTGCGTCTGGTGTCCTCGCCGGATCTGGCGTCGCGGGAATGGGTCACGCAGCAGTACGACCGCTACGTGCGCGGCAACACCGTACTGGCGCAGCCCGCGGATTCCGGCATGATCCGCGTCGACGAGTCGACCTCGCGCGGCGTGTCGGTGTCGACCGACTGCAACAGCCGCTACGTCTACCTCGACCCGTACCGGGGCGCGCAGTTGGCGCTGGCCGAGGCGTACCGCAACGTCGCCGCGGGCGGTGCACAGCCGCTCGCCGTGACGAACTGCCTCAACTTCGGCTCCCCCGAGGACCCGGGTGTGATGTGGCAGTTCGAGCGCGCCGTCCACGGCCTGGCCGACGGCTGCGCCGAGCTGGGCGTGCCCGTGACGGGCGGCAACGTCAGCTTCTACAACCAGACCGGCGACACGGCGATCCTGCCGACGCCGGTGGTCGGCGTGCTCGGCGTGATCGACGACGTGAAGCGGCGCATCCCCACCGGGATCGGCAACGAGCCCGGCGAAACGCTGCTGCTGCTCGGCGACACACGCGACGAGTTCGGCGGTTCGGTGTGGGCCCACGTCGTCCACGGCCACCTGGGCGGAACACCGCCCGAGGTCGACCTCGAGCGGGAACGCCTGCTGGCGGAGATCCTCGTCGCGGGTTCGCGTGACGGCATGATCTCGGCGGCCCACGACCTGTCCGACGGCGGGCTGGCTCAGGCGATCGTCGAGATGGCGCTCGTCGGCCAGTGCGGCGCGCGGCTGCTGCTCGACCCCGACGCCGACCCGTTCGTCCAGCTGTTCTCCGAGTCCGCGGGCCGGGCGCTGGTCGCCGTGCCGCGGACCGAGGAACTGCGGTTCACCGAGATGTGCAGCGCACGTGGCCTGCCGTGGCGCAAGTGCGGCGTCGCCGACGAGCAGTCGAACCAGTTGGAGATCCAGGACGTCGCCACCTTCGGCCTCGACGAACTGCGCGAAGCCTGGGAGGGCACGCTGCCGAAGCTGTTCGCCTGAGCAGGTGTTCCCGGCGTCCGCGCGCGGACGCCGAGACGACGACCGCCCCGTGGCCGGAACGTGGACCGCGGGGCGGTTCGCGTTCCGCCATGTAGTAGCCGCGTCACGGCAGGCAGGGCACGCACACACGAACCCGCCCGGCGACTCCAGGTCACCGGGCGGGTTCGGTCGTGTGGGCTCGACAGCGGCGGAGGTGACGGCGTCGTCTAGTTCTCGGATCCCTCGAGGTCGGTGACGCACCAGCCGCTCTCGTCCTTCAGGATCAGGCTGCCGTTGTTGGTGTCGCTCTGACCCTGGTACGTGACGTCGAGCTTGAGCGGCACGCGGGCCTCGTCGCCGTTCTCGGTGGCGTCGCCGGTGATCGAGAACTTCATGGTCACGCCCTCGGGCATGTCTTCGAGGTCGCTGACGTCGCCTGCCGATTCAGGGTTGCACGAGACTTCCTTGATCAGGTCGACGTCCCGGTTGTTCAGCCCTTCGACGGCCTTCTCGGCGACGTCCCTCGGGCTGTCGCCCGTCAGGAAGCCGGGCACCCAGAAAGCGGTGATGAGGAAGGCGGCGATGACCACGACGGCGCCGCCGCCGAGGCCGACGATGAGGCCGGTCTTTTTCTTCTTCGGCGGCTCACCGTAGCCACCCTGCGGCTGGCCGAAGGGCTGCTGACCGTACTGGCCCTGCTGACCGTACGGATCCGGCTGGCCGTACTGCCCCGGCTGGCCGTACTGGCCCTGCTGAGCGTAGGGGTCGGGCTGACCGTACGGCTGCTGGCCGTACTGCCCCGGCTGGCCGTAGGGCTGCTGGTAGCCGCCCTGCTGGGGGTATCCGCCCTGCTGAGGAAAGCCACCGGACTGGGGGTTGCCACCTTGGCCCGGGTACCCGCCCTGCTGCGGAAAACCGCCGGACTGGGGGTTGCCACCGGGCTGCTGGCCGTACTGTCCACCGTACGGATCGGGCTGACCGGGCTGGGGCGGGTAAGTCATGGCGGGCTCCCACTTCCTTGCACATGTGTGCGTGTTCCGACGTCGAACGGCAGTGAAACTACTTCATACTCGTTGGCTTCGACGGATCGGTGTCCCAGCCGGGTTCCCCCGAGCCACGCATACGGTAGCCCATTTTCGCTGCGTACATGGCCGTGCACGGCCCGTGCCGAACGGTAACACCGGGCAGGCGCGACGTCGCACCCGCTCGGCACGCTGCGTGCACCCATTCGGGTCATCCACTGTGGACTCGCGTCGCGCGGCCGAAACGAGTCAGAACCCGGTGGAGCCGCCGCCGGACGGGGTGAAACCGGAGACGCACCAACCACCCTGGTCCTCGAGGGTGATGTCGGCCTTCATGTTCCCGGACTGCTGACCGGAGCTGACCTGCATGTCGAGCTTCGCCGTGGCCTTGCCGGCCGACGTCTCCTCCACGCTGGTGACCGACGCCTGGATCTTGAGGCCCTCGGGTGCCTCACCTTCCGGCGCGGCGTTCGTGGCCCCGGCGCAGGCGAGCTGCGTCATGCGGGGAACGTCGAGGTCGGACAACGCCGAGGCGTACTCCGCGGCGGTGGTCTCGGCGCCCGCGGAACCACCGTCACCACCGGAGTCGTCAGAGCTGCCGCCGGAGTCACCACTGGGGTCGCCGCCGGAGTCGCCCGAGTCCCCGAAACCACCGTCCTGGCCGCCGGTGCCGGAGTCGCCGCCCGAACCGCTGTCACCGTTGTCCGCGGCGCCTCCACCCGAATCGTTGCCGCCCTCGGCGGACGTCTCGCTGTCGTCGCCCACGAAGAAGCCGGGCGCCCAGAACCCGGTGACCAGCACGGCGGCGATCACCACCACGGACGCGACGATGCCCACGATGAGGCCGGTCTTCTTGCTCTTCGGTTGTTGGTCGAAACCGTCCGGGCCCTGCGGGAAACCGGGCGGTTGACCCTGCGGCGGATACCCGCCCTGCTGCATGCCCTGCTGCGGGAAGCCACCGGACGGCGGAAAGCCGCCGGGTCCACCGGGCTGCGGGCCACCGGGTTGGGGAGCGCCCGGCTGGGGCGGCGGTCCGGGCGGCGGGCCGCCGGGCTGGGGGTAACCGCCCTGCTGCGGCCCTCCCTGCTGCGGTCCGCCGGGCTGTCCGCCGTAGGGCCCCGGCTGCTGGCCGTAGGGTCCGGGCTGCGGTGGGTAGGTCACGACTCCCCCTCTGCTGGTCACGCAACGCGGTCATTTCGCTTCTCGAACGGGTGACCTTGGCGGGGTCACTCTGCCATGGCAGTACGGGTGTACGGCGTGGGGTTGCGCACGTCGGCGTACCGTCGGCGCGTGCGACCAGCGCGTCCGCCGATGGGCACGGCTTCGGGAGGCCCCGGGTTCGCGTCAGGTCGGAGGCTCAGTCGCCGTAGCCGTAGCCGTAGCCGTAGCCGTAGCCGTAGCCGTGGTCCTCGACCGGCCCTGTTGCCCACCGTAGGGTCCGGACCGGCCCGGACCACCGGGGCCGTGGTGGATACGTCATGGCATGCCCCCTCCGCGCATGTCCGAACGTGACGCCGTCGTCGCAGGTCGTCGGGACCACTGTGCCACGCGGGCAACGTCCGGCGGTGCGGTTCGCCGCGATTACGCCGGCATCGTGGTCCGTCCGCCTGCCGGCGCGGACGGGTTCAGTTCTCGACGTCGACCGTGACGCTGTCGACGCACCAGCCTTGACCGGAGTCGGGGCGGGTCGCGGCCGCTGAGTCAGGGTGATTCCGACGCGGCCGTGGTCGGCGCGGTCAGGTGTGCGCCGTCCGGATCGGGCGTGGCATGCCAGCCGTCCGGGAGTTCGAGGGTGCGGCCGGGGTCGACGGTCGTGTGCTCGACGGCCACGGCCGCCGCGTCGCGCCAGCGGAGGTCGACGTCCCCGGCGAACCGGGTGCGCCGGAGGTCCAGCTCGGCGAACGTCGCGCCGGCGAACCGCGCCGTGCCGTTGAACGCCGAGCCGGAGAACGCGGCGTCGTCGGCGAACCGGCTGCGGCGGAACGAGGCCAGCGAGTTGAACGTCGCGTCGCGGAACATCGCGGGCTGTTCGAACACCGCGTCGTCGCAGCGGAAACGTCCCTCGAGTCGTCCCGTGCCGGTGCGGCCGTGAGAGAACCAGACGGGCCCGGTGAACACGCATCTGCTGAGGTTCGAGTCGCTGTGCAGGTAGGCGTACCGCAGTACGACCGTTCCCATGCGCCTGCCGGACAGGTCGAGGTATTCGACGGCAGCACCCGTGAGGTCGAGGTCGTAGGCGGTGCCGTCCTCGTCGTCCGATTCGGACAGGAGGTCGTGGACGAGCCGTTGTGCCGTCAGGCGAACCTGGAGTTCACGCTCCGCCTCCTCGCGCTCCTCCGCCGTGGGACTGTCCGAACCGGACCATCGCGGGTGGAAGTACGGCCTGCGGAGGTAGGCGCACAGCACGTCGAGAACGGTCTGCGTGTAGTCGGGACGGGCTTTCGCGAGACCGGCCAGTGCGTGCATGGCGCCCACGCGTACCTGATCCGCGTCGTGGCCGAGCAGTTCGACGGACCGTGCGAACCGTTCGTCCGAGACCCGGTCGCCTTCGAGTGCGTGCCGGGCCTCCTCGACACGACGTCTACGGTCGTTGAGCCACAATGCGTACAGCGCGATGATCGCACCACCGGCGATGCCCGCCGTGCGCAGTGCGTCGCTGCGCGGAGTGGCGGGGTCGGCGACCAACCAGGCCCCGACGGTCAGCACCACCGCGACGACCAGCACCAGCGTGGTCGCCAGTGCGACCGACGACCGCTGCGGGGAATCCCGAGACCACAGGCGTTTCACGGCACAGCACGGTAGCCGATCAGGCGCCGCCGGGAAGGCCGATCATTCCGGTCAGCCCGTCGGACGCGCGCCGTGCAGTTCGATGCCGGGCACGTCGAGCGACTGCCAGCACCACGAGCCGTCCCGCAGGTCGAGGCCGGTCTCGACGTCGATCCGGTCGCCGTCCATCGTGAGCCGGCCCGGCGCGGTCGCCGAGCCGCCGCGCAGCTCGACTCGTCCGGTGAGTCGTGCCCCGGTCGTCTGGTGGGCCTGCGCGATCGCCGTCGTCACGGGACGTTCCGCGGTGTCGCAGGTCAGTTTTCGCAACGCGGTCTTGTCCTGCTGGGCGAACCCGCTCATGATGCGCTGTGCGACGTGACGAGCACCGTCACCGGACGCGGCGGCAGGACCACCGGGCACGAGGAAGCCCGGCGCGACCCACGCCGTGACCGCGAACACGGCGACGAGCAGCACGGCCCCACCGCCCGCGATCGCGGCGATGAGCGTGCCGCGGTCGTGGCGCGACGTCCTGCGGAAGGCTTCCGGCCCGTAGCGAGGTCCCGCTCCGCCAGGTGGCGGGCCGCCCGCGGTTCCGTGGCCGCCCGCGCCGCGGCGAGGCGGTTCGTGCCCCGCCGCCCCGTGCTCGTTCGGCCCTTGAGGAGGCAACGATGTCCGGGACGTCGCGTGACGGGATCTCGGAGCCTTCGCCGGTGGATGCTGGGACGGCGGACGCTGTGCCGACGGATACTGTGCCGACGGATACTGCGACGACGGATACTGGGCCGACGAATACTGCGACGACGAATACTGCGACGGTTGCGGCTGGTGCGGCGGGGACGTCACGGGCACCCCTGGTGTGTCGGTACAGGTGGGTTCGTTCGGGGGAGCGGCCCGGGCAGCCGCAGCCGCGTCAGTAGGCGCCGAGCACCATGGCCCTGTCGACGCACCAGGGCTCGTTGTCCTCGAAGTTGTCCATGCTGATCCGAGACCCGTCGCCGATCTCCTCGCCGTCCAGGGTCCCGCTGATCTCGACATAGGCGTAGTAGTCGGAATCGGCGACGACCTCGCCCAGCTGGATCTGCGCCGACCCGTTGAGAAGATCGGAGATGCGTCCGTTCTCCTCGGCGCCCTCGCACATCACACGGCCGGCCGCCTGCTTGTCGCCCGCGTTCACCGCGTCGACGAACGTGTTGATGTTGGACCGCCACGCTTCGCTGCCGGAACTGCCGGACTCGTCGTCGCCCGCAGTCGGGTAGCTCCCGGTCTCCGACGCCTCGGGTTCGGCCATGTCGGTGCTGGGCGTCATGTCGCCCGGTGCCATACCGGCGAGTTGGACCGACTGCCAGCACCACGCGCCGCCGTCGTTGCTCAGCGACGCGGTCGCGGGCATGTCCTGGCCTCCGGCGGAGATGGTCGCCTCGGCGGTCGCCGTGTCGCCGTTCTCCTGCACGTCGCCGAGCTCGGCGTTGTCGACGGAGCCCGCGGCCTGGATCACGCCACGCACGGTGGCGTCGGCGTCGGAGCAGGTGAGCTGTTGCAGTGCTTCGGCATCCTGGTTGTTGAATCCCTGGACGATTTTCTCGGCGAGGGCTTGTGCGCCGGAGCCGCCGCCGGAGCCGGTTCCGCCCGAGTCGCCGTCGTTTTCGTCGCTGAGGAGGAAGCCGGGGGTGACCCAGGCGAGGAGGGCGAAGATGCCGAACAGGAGGGCGGCGGAGCCGAGGGCGATGCCGACGATGAGGCCGGTCTTCTTCTTGGGTGGTTCGCCACCGGGCCCGCCGGGGTACAATGCCGTACTGGCCACCGCTCGGCTCGTAACCCGGGTACTGCCGGCCCGCCGGGTCGTGTCCCGGGTACTGCTGGCCGGGGACGCCCTGCTGGTCCGGGTAACCCTGCTGGCCCGGGTAGCCCTGCTGCCCGGGATAGCCCTGTCCGGGGCAGCCCTGGCCCTGCCGGCCGTAGCCCTGCTGTTCCCAGCCGCCCTGGCCATGCGGCTGTCCTGGTTGTGGTGGATACGTCACCGGGGCCTCCTGCTCACGTTACGTCCGCGCGGACCGTGTCAGGCGCAGGTGGCGCACCGGTGGTTTCCCGGTGGTGCAGGTACTTCCGCGTTGTGCGGTGATGTCGTGCGGTGGCTTCCCGTGGTGTGGCGGAGTGTGTCAGCCCTCGTCGGGGATGTGGTAGATGAGCCCGTCGATGCACAGGTCTCCGGCCGCGGCGTCCCGGACCGCGTTGATGGCGTACTCGCTCCGGTCGCCGTCGGAGTGGGTTGCGACGAGTTCCGCCGACGGTTCCTTCTCGTCGTCGCTGACGGAGGTGATGCGGAGCTGCCTGCCGTCCTCGACCATCGCGTCGGCGGTGGTGAGGTCGTAGTCCGGGCAGCCCAGGCTCTTGGCGGTCGCCGCGTCGCCCGAGTTGACGGCCGTGACGAACTTCCGGCCCAGCGTGCGAATGTCGGTGATCCCCCCGTCGTCGGCCCGTGACTCCCGTCGGACTCGGCGGTCGCCGAACTGTCGCCGGGCGCCGGGTCGTCGTCCTCGCCGACCGTCGGGAAGTCCGCGGTCGGCATCGGCCTCGCCGTGGGAGAACCGTTCCCGGCACTGGGATACGGTTCCCCTGCCGGGTGGCTGCCGCTCGTCGTCACCGACTGCCAGCACCAGCCGCTGTCGTTCGCCAGTGTCGCCGAAACCTCCATCGAGGATCCGGCCACGACGATGACGGCCGACGCGGTGGCCGTGTCACCGCTCTCCTGCGCCTCGCCGATGAGGGTGGCTCGGTCGACCTGCCCGGCGCGGCTGGAGCAGGCCCGGCCCGGGTGGTGTGGACCACGCCGGTGCCGGGCCTGCCGTCACGCCGGTGTTCAGCCGTTCGCGAGCGCCTGCAACCGGTCGTAGGCGCCGTTGAACGAGTTCTGGTCGAGCGGACTGGACGTGTACTGCCAGATGGTGTGGTAATTCCAGCCGTTGGGCAGCGAGCCGACGGAGTCGGCGTACCGCGCGACCCACAGCGGCACGGTGTCACCGAACGACTGCGCCGAGCCGACGCACATGTTCCACCAGCTCGTCGACGTGTAGATGACGGGCCAGCGGCCGGTACGAGCGTGGTACGTGTCGTGGAAGTCCCGGATCCACGCGCCCATCTGTGCCTGGTTCATGCCGTAGCACGGGTCGTTGCCGTAGGGGTTGTACTCCATGTCCAGGGCGCCGGGCAGGGTCTTGCCGTCCCCGGACCAGCCGCCGCCGTTGTCCACGAAGTAGTTCGCCTGCGCCCTTCCGGACGAGGAGTTCGGCACCGCGAAGTGGTACGCACCGCGGATCATGCCGACGTTGTAGGAGCCGTTGTACTGCTGGGCGAAGTACGGATTCGTGTAGCTGGTCGCTTCCGTGGCCTTGACGTACGCGAACCGCTTTCCCTGGCCCCACCAGTGATTCCAGTCGACGTTGCCCTGGTGACTGGCGACGTCGATACCGGCCACCGTGGCCTGGGCGCGCACCCCGTCGGAGGTCACGCCCTGCGGCAGCAGAGCCTTCGCCTTGCTCGCCACTGTGGACAGCTCGCCTTCCACCTTGGCGATCTGGGATCCCATCTCGTGGTTCCCGATCTCGAACGCATCCGCCGGAGCGGCATTCGCCGGCGTCAGTGTGCCGAGCAGGAGCGCACCGACAGAACCGGTCACAACGGCAGCGGTTATCCGCCGCCACATTCTTCGAACAGTGGACATGCGACGTATCCCTTCACAATGTGCCCTCGCGATGAACGGCTTACTGCAGGTAGCCGCTCGGGCGTTGATTGTTATAGGACGTCGCGAACTTTGTCACTAGTTGGCGTGAAATCTCCGCTACGCGTGGGTGATGGACTTCCGGAATTGTCCCCTGGGCGGGAAAACGCCCACTCGCGGCGGGAGTGGGCACTGTTCGGGTGACGTTGTTCGGCCGGAAATACTCTGGTCGTGATTCGTTCGAGTGAAAGCCGGTTTGCATTTTCGTACTTCGGGTATATAGCGCCACCGCGTGATTCCCGGACGGAGGGAGGCGTGGTCCGTGCGGCGAACGGGGACGTTCCCGGCGGACGAAGTCACCACACCGGGATCACGGGCGCCGGCAGCACGCCCGGCGTCACCCGTACCGGGGTCACTGCTCCTGTGCGAGTGCGTGCCGCAGGTGGTGTGCCGGGACCACGGCCGTCACGAGGTCGTGCGGGTTGATCGCCAGCGGGTACTCGCCCAACAGGTCGACGACGTCGCGGCCGAGGACCGCGCGCGCGTGCGGCCACTCGGCCGGAACCAGCGACTTCTGCGTGTACGCGGGCACCAGGATGCGCCCGTCGGCGTTGTGGAACCCGATGACGGTGCGCTGAACGGGCGAGAGGGCGTAGACGAACAGCGTCGCGTCCAGGATCACCGGCGGAAGATCCTCGGGCGGGTGGTGCTTGGTGTGCACCAGCTGCAGAAGCCGTTCCAGATCGGACGCGGGCTCCGGGTAGCCGAGCGCCTTCGGGGACGGTCGGTACCGGTCGTTGGGGTGGAAGTCCTCCACGATCTCGCCTTCGTTGTTCACCGGATAAGCACCGACGACCGCCCAGGAGGGCACGCGGCCCGCCGGGTCGAACGCCTCGTCGATCACGTACAGCCAGCTGTTGGGGTTCGCGCGCGCGTTGGCCCGCATCTCCTTGGTGATCTTGGGGTTGCGGCCCGGCCGGTGCTGGGGCTCTCCCGGTACCAGCCGGTTCGCGTCGTCCCGCTGCTCCATGTAGCTCTCCACGTTCACTGCCCGCGCCGTCGGCGCTCGCGCTTCCCGTAGGTGCGCCGCCCTGCCACCGCTGTCCGTACCACCGCCGCCGCGCGTCCACGGGGCGCGGCTCGCGTTCGGCCGCGCCCGCGACGAAGCCCGCCGCGTCCGGTCGAGGCCCACTCTAGTGTGGACACATGCCCGCATCACGCTCGGTCGATCCCGAAGAGTTACGACACGCTGTCCGGAGCGTGACCGCCTGGCTGGACGGCACCGATCCGGACGACCCGGATCGGAAGCAGCTGGCCTCCGCCGTCCGCCTCAGCCTGCGCACCCTCGCGGCAGTCGCACCGGGACACAGCGTCGAGGTGCGAGTGCCGCCGTTCGGCGCCGTGCAGTGCGTCGAGGGGCCGAAGCACACGCGCGGCACGCCGCCGAACGTCGTCGAGACCGATCCCCGCACCTGGCTGGAACTCGCCACGGGAAGGCTGCCGTGGGCGGACGCGGTCGACCGTGGCCTGGTCGCCGCGTCCGGAGCCCGCGCCGACGTCTCGCACTGGCTGCCCGTCGTCCGGGTGTGACGCCGCAGGCGTCACGGTTTGCGGGCGACGCCTCCGCCGATGCAGTGCTGCGCCTCGTTGAGGGGCGTGAGTCGCGGCCCGTCCTGCCACCAGTCGGCGAGCCGGATGACGCCGGGCTCGACGAGTTCGAGGTCGCCGAACAGCGCGCGGATCTCGTCACGGGTGCGGAAGGTTCCCGAGCCCATCGGGCTGTGGCGGAACTTGTCCTCCGCACGCCGGGCCATCGGTGTGTGCTCGTTCTCCGGGTCCATGAAGTGGCTGATCGCGACGAACGAGCCGGAGGGCAGGCGCTCGTAGAAGCGGCGCATGATCTCCGCGGGCCCCTCGGGCGGGCCCTCGAAGTGATGCAGGGTGCCGATGTGCAGCAGCGCGATCGGCTGCGTGAAGTCCAGGCGCTCCTGCACGACCTCGTTGTCGAGCACGTCCTCGGGGTCGAAGATGTCGGCGCCGACGAGCGTGGTCTGCTCGTTCTCCTCCAGCAGCGCGCGACCGTGGGCGAGGACGACCGGGTCGTTGTCGACGTAGACGACCTCGGCGTCGGGGATGACCCGCTGGACCACCTGGTGCGTGTTCTCCGCCGTGGGCAGGCCGGAACCGCAGTCGAGGTACTGCGTGATGCCGGTCTGCTGGGCGAGGAACCGCACCGAGCGGATCAGGAAGTCACGGTTCTCGATCGCGAGGTGCTCGGCGTAGGGCGCCTCCGAGAGGACGCCGTCGCGGACCTCGCGGTCGATCTCGTAGTTGTCCTTGCCGCCGAGGAAGGCGTCGTAGACCCGCGCGATGCTCGCCCGCGTGGGGTCCACCCCGACGGGAGCACGTTCGGTCTGTGGAAAGGGGCCGGTGGGCACGGGAGGGCAACCTCGCATTCGGCTGGGGACGTCGAGCGCACACAGGGTAGTCGGACAAACGTGGGAGAGTAAACATCGACAGGGGCGCTGTCGGACTTGATAGCCCGGCCGGGGGCGCCTACGTTGAATGTCCGGTTGAATCTGCTGCGTTACGATGATCGTTCCAGCCAGCGACGGGCACGTGTGGGTTACCGACTTGCGGATGAAGGGGACAAACGGCTGATATGACACCCGGATCAGAGGCTTCGTGGCCGACCGGGCCGTCCGCAACCGGAGCTCCCTCACCCGTCCAGGCCGCCGTGCAGGACACCACCGACGACAAGGGTCCGACCGCGCGGCGCATGATCCTCGGCTCCCAGCTGCGCAGGCTCCGTGAGGCCGCAGGGTATTCGCGCGCCGACGCCGGTTACCACATCCGCGCGTCGGAATCGAAGATCAGCCGTCTCGAGCTGGGGCGCGTCAAGTTCAAGGGCCGTGACGTCGAGGACCTGCTCACGCTCTACGGCGTGCAGGACCAGACCCAGCGCGCGAACTTCCTCGAGCTGGTGGACCAGTCCTCGCAGCCGGGCTGGTGGCAGAAGTTCAACGACTACATGCCGCGCTGGTTCGACGACTTCGTCGGGCTCGAAGAGGCCGCGGCTCGCATCCAGACCTACGAGCTGCAGTTCTTCCCCGGGCTCCTCCAGACCAGGGAGTACGCCCGGGCGATCATGACCCACGGCCTGCCGGAGCACGCCTCCGAGGCTGCCGACGCTCGGGTGCGGCTGCGCATGCGCAGGCAGCGGCTGCTGTTCCGGCCGGACGCCCCGAAACTGTGGGCCGTGGTCGACGAGTCGGTGCTGTACCGGCCGATCGGCGGCAGGGAGGTCCACCGTGCGCAGCTGGACCAGGTACTCGAGCTGACGGCGATGCCGCACATCACCGTGCAGGTCGTGCCGTACGAGCGCAGCGGTTACGCCGCGGAGGGTTCGTTCACGCTGCTGCGGTTCTCCGAGCCGGAGTTGCCGAACATCGGCTACGTCGAGCACATCGCGGGCGGCGTCTACCTGGACAAGCCCGACGACGTCGAGCTCATCGGCCGCTCCCTCGACCGCCTGGCGGTCGATGCCGAGACGCCGGACCGCTCCCGGCAGATGATGCTGAAGGCTCGCGCGGATACCTGAGCTCGCCGAGTTCCGCGCGTCGGGTGGCCGTGAGCCCTCGGCGCGGACCATGACGCGGAGCCAAGTCCCGACACGCTGTGTGATCGTTCGCCGTGCCGAGTGAAACTCGGGCAGGTGTCCGCATTGCGTCCAGCCGCTCGCCGATGAAGATCCACCGCTCGTCGCAGCCGTGATCCCGCTCGTCGCACGTTAACGGTCGCTGCCTCGAAGAAACCGGCTGTGACCTGCAATTTCTGCTCTGCGTTGCATTCGGGTGAAGAGGATCACGGGCTTATGCACGTGCATTCACACGAGCACCAGCGCGTGCTAACTTCGATGCACACGTCAATGCACGTGCAGATGCATCCTCCAAAGGTTGAAAGTCGGGAAGGTGAGGATCATGCAGCGGATCGAGAACGGCATCTCCTCGGAGTTGCTCACCGGCGCGCAGTGGCGCAAGAGCCGGTACAGCGGCGCGATGGGCAACTGCGTCGAGGTGGCGCCCCTCGCCGGTGGCGACATCGCCATGCGGAACTCCCGTGATCCTCAGGGTCCGGCTCTCGTCTACACCCGCGCGGAGATCGAAGCCTTCGTCTCGGGCGTGAAGGACGGCGAGTTCGATGACATGCTCGCCTGAGCTGGCCCACAGCGAGGTCGAGGCGACCCTCGGCAGGCTCATCGCACGCGGCTACCGCTTCGTGCACCCCCGTGACGCCGACGGTGAGCTCGTGACCGTCGTCGGCGTGCGGATGCACGAGACCGTGGTCGACGTCGTCCGGCTCGACGCCGAGGACGACGTCACCGCCACCCGGATGCCCTACGACGAGCCGAACATCCTCGAGCCCAAGCAGATCCTCTGGCGGCGCAACGGCGACATGGACAGCGTGGTCGACGAGCTGCTGGAGCTCCCGGACGACGAGTACGCCGAGCCGGCGCCGTCGCACCGGATGGGCAAGGGCTGCTGGGTGCCGAACGGATCGGGCCGCGCGAAGTGGCTCCAGGCCACCGCCTGACCCTCGGCCGGAACGACAAATCCATACGACGAACCGACACGGACGCGGTGTCCGAGTGCGATCACGCCGAGCCCGCGTCCCGACACGGCCGGATTCTCCCGTCGTGTCCCCAGGTCGGCGCTCAGACCGTGGCGGTGCAGTGCACCTCCCCCCCTCGTCGCTGTGACGTCCGGTCTGAGCGCCATCTCACCCCGAACGGGCCGCCTCCGCGGACTAGACTGGAGGCGGCCCGTTCTCGTCCTCAGGGGAGCCCCTCGGTGCACAACGACAGGCACGACGACCTGCGCGACCACCACGAACCGTCGTCGGAGTCGATCACCGACCCCGCATCGGACCTCGAAACCGAACCCCGTGAGGAATGCGGTGTGTTCGGCGTGTGGGCTCCGGGGGAGGACGTCGCGAAGCTGACCTACTACGGGCTCTACGCGTTGCAGCACCGCGGCCAGGAGGCTGCGGGCATCTCGGCGGGAGACGGGCGCCACGTCGTGGTGTTCAAGGACCTCGGCCTCGTCAGCCAGGTGTTCGACGAGAAGTCGCTGTCGTCGCTGCAGGGGCACGTCGCCGTCGGGCACTGCCGCTACTCCACCACCGGCGGCGGCAGCTGGGAGAACGCCCAGCCGACGTTCCGCACCACCGGTGCGGGCACCGGCATCGCGCTCGGCCACAACGGCAACCTCGTCAACACCCACGAGTTGCACGAACGCGCCCGCGAACTCGGCGTCGTCAGCAAGAACGGCGCCACCACCGACTCGGACCTCATCTGCGGGCTGCTGGCGGCGACCGCCGCCGACAAGGGCATCGAGGTCGCCGCCGCCGAGCTGCTGCCGACGCTGCGCGGCGCGTTCTGCCTGACGTTCTCCGACGAGTCGACGCTGTACGCCGCACGCGACCCGCAGGGATTCCGCCCGCTCGTGCTCGGCCGCCTCGAGCGCGGCTGGGTCGCCGCGAGTGAGACCGCAGCACTCGACATCGTCGGCGCCTCGTTCGTCCGCGAGGTCGAGCCCGGTGAGCTCATCGCTATCGACGCCGACGGCATCCGCTCCACGCGGTTCGCCAGCCCCGAGCCCAAGGGCTGCATCTTCGAGTACGTCTACCTGGCGCGGCCCGACACGTCGATCTCCGGCCGCAGCGTCCACGCCACGCGCGTCGACATCGGCCGCAGGCTCGCCGACGAGTACCCCGCCGACGCCGACCTGGTCATTCCCGTGCCCGAATCCGGCACCCCCGCCGCGATCGGCTACGCCCAGGCGTCCGGCATCCCCTACGGGCAGGGCCTGGTCAAGAACAGCTACGTCGGCCGCACGTTCATCCAGCCGTCGCAGACGATTCGGCAACTCGGCATCCGGCTGAAGCTGAACCCGTTGCGCGACGTGATCCGCGGCAAGCGCCTCGTCGTGGTCGACGACTCGATCGTGCGCGGCAACACCCAGCGTGCGCTGGTTCGCATGCTGCGCGAATCGGGTGCCGTCGAGGTGCACGTACGGATCGCCTCGCCGCCGGTCCGCTGGCCGTGCTTCTACGGCATCGACTTCGCCTCGCGTGCCGAACTCGTCGCCAACGGCGCCGACCTCGACGGGATCCGCCGCGCCATCGGCGCCGATTCGCTCGGGTACGCGTCGGTGGACTCGCTCGTCGCGGCGGCCGAGCAGCCGCGCAACCGAGTGTGCGCGGCGTGCTTCGACGGCGAGTACCCCGTGGCCCTGCCCGACGAGGCGGTCATCGGCAAGCACATGCTCGAGAACCTCGGTGGGGCATCACGGGAACTGCCCGTCGTGGATGCGGGGTACGGTGCCGAGGACGCCGTCGGGCGTCCGTAGCTTTCTCGCCCCCAAGGGCACTTTGGTTGCATTCGGTGCGACCAAGGTGCCCCTGGGGGCACGCCGAGTCAGGTGGAGCCCCCGGGGCGTTGAGTGCCCCGAAGGTGCCCTTGGGGCATCGCGTGCCGCAGTAATGCCGAGTGAGGAGTCCGCGTCCCGATGAGCGAGTCTGGCCACGAGCCGGTCGTTGCCGACCCCGGTGCCGAGAAGGCAGGTGTCGAGAAGGCCGGTGCCGACAGCGCAGGCGCCGACAGCGCAGGCGCCGGAGGTGCCGGTGCGACGTATGCCGCGGCGGGCGTCGACATCGACGCGGGCGACGACGCCGTCGAGCTGCTGAAGCCCCACGCCGCGCGGGCGACCCGGCCGGAGGTCGTCGGCGGAGTCGGCGGCTTCGCCGGGCTGTTCTCGTTGAAGCTCGACCGCTGGAAGGAACCGCTGCTCGCGTCGTCGACCGACGGCGTGGGCACGAAGATCGCGGTCGCGCAGGCGCTCGACAAGCACGACACCGTCGGCATCGACCTGGTCGCGATGGTCGTCGACGACCTCGTCGTGACGGGTGCGGAGCCACTGTTCCTGCAGGACTACATCGCCGTCGGCAAGGTCGTCCCCGAGCGGATCGCCGCGCTCGTCGAGGGCATCTCCGAGGGCTGCGTCCAGGCGGGCTGCGCACTGTTGGGCGGGGAGACCGCCGAGCACCCCGGCATGATGGCCGAGCACGAGTACGACATCTCCGCGACCGGTGTCGGCGCGGTCGAGGCGGCCGACGTCCTCAGCCCCGACCGGGTACGTCCCGGCGACGCCGTCATCGCCATGGGCTCGTCCGGCCTGCACTCCAACGGCTACTCGCTGGCCAGGCACGTGCTGCTCGACAGCGCGCGGCTGCCACTGGAAGGGCACGTCGAGGAGCTCGGCCGCACCCTCGGTGAGGAACTGCTCGAACCGACGCGCATCTACGCCAAGGACTGCCTTGCGCTCGTCGCCGAGGCGGGCGTGCGCACGTTCGCGCACATCACGGGCGGCGGCCTCGAGGCGAACCTCGAGCGCGTGCTGCCGCAGGGCCTCGTCGCCCACCTCGACCGCGGGTCGTGGACGCCCGCGCCCGTGTTCGCGGTGATCCAGCAGCGCGGCAAGGTCGACCGCGCCGAGATGGAGAAGACGTTCAACATGGGCGTCGGCATGGTCGCCGTCGTCGCGGCCGAGGACGTCGACCGCGCGCTGGCCGTGCTCACCGCGCGGCACGTGCCCGCGTGGGTGCTCGGCGAGGTCAAGACGGCCGACGGCGACACCGCCGACGGGTCGCGCGCCGTGCTGTCCGGTGAACACCCGCGGTTCTGATCACCACCGGCCCGCGTCCCACCGTCGGCGCCGCGTCCGGAATCCGGTCGACACATCCCGGTGGGACGGGTCATCGTGGCTGACGTGAACGAGCTGCGTGTGACATCGGGCTTCGTCGTCCCCGAGGGGGAGCTGGCGGAGCGGTTCACGCGCGCCTCGGGCCCCGGCGGTCAAGGGGTCAACACGACGTCGTCGCGCGTCGAGTTGTCGTTCGACGTGGCGCGGTCGGCCGCGGTGCCGGAGTCGCTGCGGTCACGGCTGCTGGCCCGCCTCGACCGGCGGCTGGTCGACGGGGTGCTCACGGTCGTGGCCGCCGAGCACCGGGAGCAGCTCCGTAACCGGCAGGCCGCCCGGGAGCGGTTGGTGAACGTGCTGCGCGATGCGGCCGCGCCGCCGCCCACGCCACGCAAGCCGACGAAACCGACGCGGGGATCGAAGGAACGGCGGATCGCCGCGAAGAAACGCCGCTCGGACGTCAAACGCAACCGGCGCGCCCGCCACGACGACTGAACGGCCCGGCGCCACGTCGAGGATCCACAGTGCGACCGTGACGCCCGCCGTCGCGCCCGCCGTGTTCACCAGGACGTCGTCGACGGAGGCGACCCGCCCGATGCCGGCGACGTACTGCATCAGCTCGATGCCACACGACGCGACGAACGCCGACGCCGTGGTGCGGCGGGTGCTCCGCCACCACGTCCATCGCAGCGGCAGCAGCATCGCAGGCGGCAGCAGCAGCCCGAGGTTCGCGGCGACCTGCCACGCGGCCTCCCTGTCGGCGGCCACGGGCAGCAGATCCGTGCCGGGGACGACGTGAACCCGGCTTTCCCCGCCGTCGGAACCGTGACCAGCAGCAGTATCCAGCAGGTCACCACTGCGATCGCCGTGTCGAGAGTCGCCGTCGTGAACGCCCGCCACGCCGGAAGTCGGCGGCGCCTGCGGGAGAGGAGCATCAGCCACGCCGCCGACGCCGGAACCAACATCGTCAGGCCGACCGGAATGAGTCGGCCGAAATGGTGCAGCAAGAATTCCACGCGGCGGACCCCCTTGCTTTTCGCGTGCCACGAGAAGAATGGCAAAGTGAGCACGCGGGCGCACAGGGAGGGCCGTGGTGACGTTTTCGAACTTGCCGCAACCTCGACGTCGGTGGTATCGAGACCGCGATTTTCCGCAATTCCCGGGGTGGTGTTTCAGCGGTGCTTTCCCGGCATTAACAGGGTGTTCCCGGTGGTGAATCCGGCCGCGTCGGCCGCCATCCGTTCGTAGGTGGTCCGGCTGGGCGAATTCTTGTCGCCGTTTCGTGGTCGCCGGATGGTGGCATCGTCGATGCGTTCTCGGTGGCGACCGGAATATCCACGAAAGAGTGATCACGTCCGGTGGTGGCCGGTTCCGGCGGAATTATCCGAAATCGTTTCGGCTGCGCGCAGGCAGTCGGTGAGGACACGTTGCAGGTGGACGCCGCGGGCGGCGTCGCACTCGTGGCCGCGGACGCCCGTGTCGATGAGCGCCGCGAAGTCGTCGAGCAACGCCGTGTAGGCCTCGGCCGCACCGCGAGAGCGCGCGAGCGTCCGCAGCCCGTGCTCGCCGTAGACCGTGAACTCCGCCGCGGTCGGCTGCACGGGGACGCGGGTCGACATGCTGACCGTCGACGTCGCCCCTCCGGTGTGTGCGAGCACGATGTGCCACAGGTCGGCATCCGTCCGATGGGCGGCCACGACGTCGGTGACCGGCCCGAGGGCCGCGTCCATCAGGTCGATCACGTGTGGCCCGACGTCCACCAGCACGCCGTCGGTGGCGCGCCACCCGGCACCGCCGTACGTGTCGCCCAGCAGCGCCCCGGACAGCCACCGTGCGGCGCCTCCCGTCCAGCCGCCCGCCTCACGGATGCCGGCAAGCCACTCGCGGGTGTGCTGGGTGTAGCGCATCGTCAGCATCATCAGCGACGCCACACCCGCATCGCCGACCGCGGCGGCGACCCGCTCGGCCGTCTCGAGGTCACCGGCCAGCGGCTTCTCGAGGACGACGTGCTTACCCGCCCGTGCAGCCCGTTCCGCGAACCCGCCCTGCACCGACGGCGGGACCGCGAAGGCGACGGCGTCGACCCCGTCCAGCAGGTCGTCGAACGTGCCGGCCGCCCGCGCGCCGTGCTGGTCGGCGAGCTCGCGCGCCACCTCGGGACGTCGCGTCCAGACGGCTTCGAGTTTCGTCGCCGGATGGTCCGCCAGCCCCGGCGCGTGCACGGTCCGTGCCCACGGCCCACCGCCGACGAGGCCGACCCGCAGCTGCGTGTCGCTCATGCCCCGCAGCGTAGGACCCCCGGCGCCGACGCGGGCGGCCGGTGATCAGGACCGACCCCGCCCGGGACGCTCAGCTGTAGTCGTAGAACCCGCGGCCGGACTTCTTGCCCAGCATGCCGGCGTCGACCATGCGCATGAGCAGCGGCGGTGCCGCGTACGTCGGCTCCTTGTACTCGTCGTACATCGAGTCGGCGATGGCCTTGATCGTGTCCAGGCCGACCATGTCCGACAGCCGCAGCGGTCCCATCGGGTGGGCCGTGCCCTTCTCCATGCCCTCGTCGATGTCCTCGGCCGAGGCGAACCCGGCCTCGTACATGCGGATCGCCGACAACAGGTACGGCACGAGCAGTGCGTTGACGATGAAGCCGGCGCGGTCCTGGCAGTGGATCGCGGTCTTGCCGAGCGTGCCCGTGACGTGCGCCTCGGCGCGCGCCACGACGTCGTCGGCCGTGCGCACCGACGCCACCAGCTCCACGAGCGGCAGCACCGGGACCGGGTTGAAGAAGTGCACGCCGACGACGTGCTCCGGTCGCTGGGTCGCCATGCCCAGCTTCATGATCGGGATGGAGGACGTGTTCGAAGCCAGGATCGCGCCGTCACCGGTCACGACCTCGTCGAGCCTGCCGAACAGCTCCGTCTTGGCCTGCTCCTGCTCGAGGATGGCCTCGACGACGAAGTCACGGTCGGCGAACGCCTCGATGTCGGTGGTGAAGGTCAGCCGCCCGAGGGTCGCATCGACGTCGGCGTCGGCGATCTTGCCCGCCTTCGCCGCACGTTGCAGTGACTTCTCGATCTTGCTCTTCCCGGCGTCCAGCGCCGACTGGCTGACCTCGTTCACCACGACGTCCAGCCCTGCCCTCGCGTGTACCTCGGCGATACCCGAGCCCATCAGGCCCGCACCGACAACACCGATCCGCTGGATATCCGGCACGTTCTCTCCCTTGAGGTGTCATTGGGCACGCGGAATGCGGGGGTGGTCACCGATCGCTCGGTGCCACCCCCGCATTCGCCTGCGTCATCGACGGTAGTCGTCGTACCCGTCGTCGTACGGGTCTTCGTACCGCTCCTCGTCCTCATGGCCGTTCTGGTCCGAGGAGTTGCTCGACAGCTCTCGCTGAAGTGCCTCGAGGTCCGTGGTGGGAACGCTGTACTTGAGCTCCCGGGCCACTTTCGTCTGCTTGGCCTTAGCTCGGCCGCGCCCCATGGCTCGACCCCCTTGCGCAGGGGCGGGGCGGCCGGGGGAAATCGGCGGCCCCGCGTCGTCTCGACAACTATTTCCTAGAGGACACCGTACCGTGTCCCCCGGGCCGGACGCGACGTGGCGCGGTGTGCGAGACGCGACACCTATGAAGATCACCCTCGAACGGGCCAGCCGATGCCCGCGCCGGGTGGGCGACGTGCCAGGATTCCGGGGTGCTCCGACCCTTCGTCGCTTATCTGCGGGTTTACGAACCGCTCGTCGCCTTCGGTGAGCCGCCGGACGAGCGGCTGTCTCGTGCGGTCGAGGAGGCTGCACTGACGCGGCCCGATGCGAGCGAACGCGAGATGCTCATGTGGCTGAAGTCACAGGCCGGCGAGCAGCCGCGGATGCTGCCCAAGGAGCCGTCCTCGCTACCGGACGTGCTGGTGCTCGATCCGGCGGAGGTGCCGACCGAGGCGAGCGCCGAGGTCGGGCCGGGGCCGCTCGTCTGCCCGCTGGAGATCCGCCCGCGGTCGGCGGCGGCGCTCGTAGGGTTCCTGGGCGAGGCGCACCCGGCGCTGAAGGGCGTCGTCGTCGACGCGCTCGGGGCGCCGGAGGACCGGATCAAGTCGCGCGCCAACTCCGCGCTGCGCGACCTCCACGGCACGTCGATGCACGTGCTGTCCACCACGTGGACCGTGCCGCTGCCGTGGTTCTCGCTCGTCGACCCGCGGCAGTTCCGGCTCGAACTCGGCTCCGGCAGGGCCGACCCGAAGCGCGAACTGTCGTGGCGCGTACCGATGACCGACGCGTTGCGCCGGGTCGGTGAGGCCGAGGAGCTGGTCGGCAACGCGCTCGGCGAGGACGCGGGGCCGGTGCAGATCCTCAGCGAGACGCACCGGTGGCTGGCGAACTTCCACCCGGCGTCGGCCGTCGAGCTCGACTACGGCGGGCTGGTGCAGCTCGTCGACGACCTGACGCTCGAGTCGGACACCTCCGCCGACGAGGTGCACATGCTGCTCGAGGCGCTGCGCAACGGCGACGTCGACGAGGTCGGCGAGATCTTCCAGACGTTGCGCGACTACTGGGGCGAACTCGCCGCCCGCGAACGCTTCAACTGAGAGTGACGACCGCTACTGCAACGCGTCCGCCAGCGCTGTGGTGACGCGGAGTGAGCCGACGTCGCGGTCAGCTCCCGTGACGACGCCTGCACCGACCGCCATGCGGTCGACGGCCTCGCCGGTCGGCGTCTTGCCCAGCAGCCGCAACGCCTCGACCAGGATCGGTTCGCGGGCGCGCGCGTTGCCGTCGGCGATCTTCAGCGCCACCGCGGTGCCGTCGGCCAGCGCGAACGCGTGGACGCCTTCGGCGCCGCCCTTCATCAGCAGTCCGGGCACGGTCTCCATGAGCACCGTGTCCTCCCGGCCCGTGCCCGCGACCAGCCACGGATGCGCCCGCATGGCGTCGGCGATCCGCCGGGCGTCGCCGGATTCGGCCGTGACCAGCCGTCCGAAGGCGCGGGCCAGGCCGGTCAGCGAGTAGGCCAGCAGCGGGGCGCCGCACCCGTCGACGCCGGTCCACGCGATCGGTTCGCCTGCCACCTCCGACACGGTCTCGGCGATCGCACGCTGTAGTGGGTGCTCGGGGGCGGTGTACGTCGCGGTGGGCCGGCCCGCCGCGACACACGTCGACAGCATCCCCGCGTGCTTGCCGGAGCAGTTCATCGCGGCCCTGCGGCGTTCCGCGGCCGGCTTGCCACGCGGAGTGTCGGGTGGACAGTGCAGGGCCTCCTCGTCGAGGCCCGCCTTCTCCAGGAGTGTGAGCGCGCGCTCGACGTGCTCGGGTTCGCCGTTGTGCGACGCGCACACGAGCGCCAGGTCGTCGTCGGCCACGTCGAGTCCCGCCCGCAGCATGCCCAGCGCCTGCAACGGCTTGTTCGACGACCGCGGGTACACCGGCTCGGTGACGTCGCCGACCGCGGCGCGCACCGTGCCGTCGGGTGCGGTCACGACGAGACTGCCGTGGTGCACGCTCTCCACGAATCCGGAGCGCACCACTTCGACGAGTGCGGTCATGCGTTGTCGTCCTCGGCGGCGGGGGCGGAACGCTGGGAGTCGAGCAGTTCGTCGACCGACGCGGTGCCGTGGGCGTACCGACGGGCGATCTCGGCGTTGAACGTGTCGACGACGGCCTGCACCTCGCGGCGCCGTTGCGACACGGAACCCTCCTGCCTGCGGTACGAATCCAGCGTCTCGGTGAGCTGGTCGTCGGACAGCGACACGACGTCCGACAGGGTCGCGTCGCCGACGAGCGCCTCGGCCGCGCGGCGGTACTCACCTGCCCGCGTCGGCTCGAGCGTCTGGTGCCTGCCCGAACCGGTCGCGGGCCCGAGCGCGTTGTCGGCCAGGATCGCGGTGAGGCGGGCGACGACGTCCTCGCCACCGGGGTCGTCGGAGGTGCGCCGTAGCTGCTCCGCCTTGACGATGTCGATGCGCGCGTGCAGCAGTCTGCGCAGGTAGGAGAGGTCGGTCTCCTCCTGGGCGGCCTCGTCCCGCCGCTCCCGCAACGTCGGCAGCGGCAGTGCCTCCGGTTCGCTCGCGTAACCGGGTGCGAGGACGCGGTCGATACGACGTCGCCCGCCGGGCCGGACTTCGATCACGGGTTCATCCTGCTCTACGTCGTCGATCTGGACCAGAGGCGCCGCGCCTCCGGGAAGTCGGGAGATGATGTCACCCTCGCAGCTTCTGCACGGCCTCGCGTCCCGGCGCGGCGCCCTCCTCGGGTACCGAGTCCGGGTCGATGGCCGCCTGCGGTCGCTCGTCGCCGGACCCCGTGATCAACTCAGCGTCCACCGGGGTGGACCGCTTCACCAGCGCCAACGCGATCGGTCCGAGCTCGTGGTGCTGGGCGACGCTGCCGACCCTGCCCACGGTGCGGTCGCCCCGCAGCACCGGGTCGCCCGTCTCCGGGTAGACCTCCATCGATCCGTCCAGGTGCAGCAGCACCATGTTGCGTGGCGGCCTGCCGACGTTGAACACCTTCGCGACCGTCTCCTGGCCGCGGTAGCAGCCCTTCGCGACGTGGGCCGCAGACCCGATCCAGCCGACCTCGTGCGGAATGGTGCGGTCGTCGGTGTCGACGCCCACGCGCGCCCGTTGGGACTCCACGCGCAGCGCGTCGAACGCCCACGAGCCCGCCGGCCGCGCACCCGCGTCCGTGAGGCGCTTCCAGACGTCGACGAGCTCGGCGCGCGGGACGAGGAGGTCGATCGCGTGCGGCGCGGGCCACGGCATGCGGCGTGCGAACCCGCCACCCGGGAGCGCGGCGATCGCGTACGGCTCGGCGGGCAGCGCCACGGGCGTGTCGCCACCGAGTGCGGTGAGCGTCTGCTCGGCGTCGGGGCCGAGGAGCGTCAGCACGGCGTACTCGCCCGTCGCATCGCGAATGTCGACGTCCGACCAGAACTTCATGGCCTGCAGGTAGTCGATCAGCGTCTGCTTGCCGCCGTTCGGCATGGCGCTCGTGGCGTGGGAGTCCGGGTCGGTGTCGAGGTGGACGACGTCGCCGGTGTAGCCGACGACCATGTGCGCGTCGATGTGGCCGTGGGCGTCGAGCACGAGCGCCTCGGTGCCGGTCTCGGCGGGCAGCTCGGAGACGTGCTGGGACAACACGAGGTGCAGCCACGACAGCCGTTCCGGACCGCCGACGGTGATCACGTGCCGGTGCGACCGGTCGACGACGGCCACGCCGCGCGTGGCGGTGCGCTGCTCGGCGAACGGATCACCCCAGTGCCACGGCACACCCGCCTCCGGGTGGTCGTCGGGTGCCGAGACGGCGCCGGGCAGTTCGGACAGGGGCGAGGAGTACGTCATACCGCGATCGTATGTCGGTGGCCGCGCCGATGGTCGGTAGCGTTCGTCGGCCCGCTCGGTACGGTGAACCCATGCGCGTCCTCGCTTTCCTCGACGGCACCTTCGCCGACCCCGATCAGGCCCACATCCGCATCGACGACCTGGGCCTGATGCGTGGTGACGGCATCTTCGAGACGATCCTCGTCACGAACGGCGTGCCGCGAGAGCTGGACGCACACCTCGACCGGTTCGCCCGGTCGGCGGCGAAGATGGACATGGCGCCGCCGGACCGCGAGGCGTGGGAACGCGTCATCGGCATGGTGATCGACAACTGGCCTGCCGACGTGGAGCTCGCGCTGAAGATCGTGCTGACGCGCGGGATCGACGGTGACCCGGACGAGAAGCCGACGGCGTTCGCGTACGGCGCGGAGATCGCGGAGTCGACGAAGAAGGCGCGGCGCGACGGTATCGGCGTGGTCACGTTGAACCGCGGGTTCGAGGCGGACCTGATGGAGCGTGCGCCGTGGCTGCTGCTGGGTGCGAAGACGTTGTCGTACTCGGTGAACATGGCGGCGCAGCGGGAGGCGCGCCGGCGCGGGGCCGAGGACGTCATCTTCACCAGTATCGAGGGCTACGTGCTGGAGGGTCCGACGTCGAACGTCGTCCTCGCGCGCGGCGGGACGCTGTACACGCCGCCGCCGACGAACGGCATCCTGCCCGGTACGACGCAGGGCGACGTGTTCCGCGCGGCGGAGCGGGCCGGTTGGAAGACCGAGGTCACCCAGCTCAAGGTCGACGAGCTCGCCGAAGGGGACGCCCTGATGTTGGCGTCGTCGGTACGCAAGCTGACGCGGGTGCACACGCTCGACGACGTCCGGCTGGCCGACGACCCGGCCGTGTCGATCCACGCCGAGCTGGCGAAGGCGTACGACGCCCAGTACGAGTGAGCGCCTCGCCCAGCTGCGCCCTTCTCGTGGCGCGAGTGGGCGACCGCGACCACGCTGAGTCATCGCAGCGCGGCGGTCGAACGCCCCCAAGGGCACATTGGTGGCACTCAACGCCACCAAGGTGCCCTTGGGGCACCTCAGGCGGCGCGAAGATTGGGCTGAACGGGTGTCGCTCGGAGGTGTGGCCCGGAGGGTGACGGCGGAGGTGTGAGCCTCAGCCGACGACGCGTTCGAGGACCAGGGAGACGTGCGGGGTCTTCGGGTGGCCCATCATGGCGCGCTCCTCGACGTAGCCGAGGTTGCCGCTGCCGTCGGGCATGATCCCGTACAGCCGTTCGGCGGCCGTGACCTCCTTGGCCGTCTGCGACCGGACGACGGCGTCGGTGGCGAGCTGCCACGCGGACTGCCCGCGGGTATGCCCGTAGAACAGCTCGATGATGCCGGAGGAGTGCGACAGCACGAGTTCGATCGTGTCGTCGGCCTGCGGGCGCCAGAAGCCGGTCTCGCGTGCGGCGGGGCGGATGATGTTGCCGTCGGCGTCGAGCAGCCAGGACCGTGCTTCGTGGTACAGGAACGGGCGGCCGTCGTGGGCGATGGTGAGCTGCTGCGCGACGCGCGCGGGCTCGTCCATCGTCGGGTAGTTGACCTCACCCTCGCCGCGCCACACGCCGATCAGCGGCAGCAGTGCGAGGCACGCGTCGTTGAGGTCGGCGCCCTCCCGCAGGTTGGCCGTGTCGCCGGGGATCGGCAGATCGTCCAGCTGCGGGATGTTGCGGTGGGCCGTCTTCTGGGCGCGTTGCGCTGCGGCCTCGATGGCCTCGTCGCCGCTCGACATCGGAGTAAGCCTTACTCAGCGTTGGTGACGGGTGCTGTGCTGACGAACCGTGCCCACTCAGCTGTCGGTGTACAGCCGGTAGACGACGTAGCCCGCGAACCACGTCGAGGCGACGATGGCCAGGATCAGCAGCGTCGTAAACAGAATCTCCACGCGCGGAAGGATAGCGCCCACGCCCCGGTTCGCCCGAGTCCCGGTGCCGCCTCGTGAGCACGGTCACCGGTCCGGGTGCCCGTCGGCGGCGCGTTCAGGTCCTCATCGGTGCAGGTCACCCACGAGGTCATCGACGACGATCTCCTCCTCGACCGCTTTCCCGGTGGTGGTCATGGTCTCGGCCAACGCCGGGTCCCACACGGCCTCGATCCGCCTACCGGTCAACGGATGCCCGTACGAGGGAGCGACGTTGTAGTCGGTCGCATCGAACCGCCAGGAACGGATCGGAAGTGTGGTGAACAGGCGGTTGGCGATCTGGATCCCCGCCCAGTCGAAATCGCCGTGGTAGGCCAGTGGTGCGCCTGCCTCGTGGAGGAGACGCAGCAGGTGGAGGGTTGCGGCACTCGGCTGTCCATTGGTGCAGACCAGGGGACGGGTTCCTGTGCCCAACCGGTCGGCGGCGGCCGACACGATCGCCGGGTTCTCACAGATCAGCACCGGCTCGGAGCTCAGCCGCGGCGGGTGATTCACCAGCTGACGCAACGTCAGCACCGCAGGCTCTCCTGCGGACGCTCCTGCGGCGAGAGCCCGGCCCGTCGGGGAGCCGTCGTCCCCGGGGAACCCGAGAACGAGCACGGTGCTCGACACGTCATCCTTCAACAGACCGACGGCGCCCCACACCGCCCGTTGCCAGGCCGCTCCGGATCCATCGGGTGTGTCACCGAGGACTCGGGCCGCGCCGAAGGCCAGCGTCGCGAGCGGCCGGCCGGGATCGAGCGCGTGCGAGCTGCCGACCGTCCGTGCTGCGAACGTCCCGAGGTGCTCGCCGTCGGAGGGAAGTGACGAGACGACACGTGCGAGGTCGGCGAGTACGGGGCCGGCTTGGTGCGGCTCGCTCAGGAGTCTGCGGACCAGGCCGCTTTGCCGGACTCCTTCGCACCACGCAGTGAGCTCCTCGTTGCCCGAAACGGCCTCCTCGAGCGGTGCGAACGCCTCCTGCCAGGCGCGTTCCCGGGCCGCGTCGGCAGCCGCCCGACGTTCGACCGGGCCGGTGAGGGTCTCGATCGCGCAGGCGAGGCCCTCCTCGCAGACTCCCGATCGGCGTAGCACCTCGTCGACATCAGCCAACCGCACGCTCACGGTCCTGCCGGATGTGACCGGCTTGCCCAACAGACGCGCGATCGCCGCCCGCTGGGGCCCGGTCGGTTCGGTCAAGGTCACCGTGCCGGTGAGCGACCCGCCGCGTTCGAGTCGCGCGCGGACCCGCGTACGGAGCCAAGCGAGTTCGGGGCCGCCGAGAAGTCGCTCCAGTCGCGTGGACGCCTCGGTCACGCGTCGACCCTGCTGCGTTCGTGGCCGTCCCAGTTCCAGTTCGTGACCAGGACCGCGTCGATCCCGTCCCGGCGCGACAGCTGCGAGATGCCCAGCCCTGGCACTTCCGGGTAGCAGCCCCATTCGCGTTCGCTGGTCATGACGACGTCGAGGTCGAACGCGGCGAGTAGCCCCAGGTATTTCGCCCGTGCGTTGTCGTCGACGCCCGCGAAGGCCTCGTCGAGAGTGACGAGGCGCGGGGCGTGGGGATTGCCTGCCGACCTGTAGTGCGCCGCTGCCGCGGCGAACAACGGGACGCTGGCTGCAAGGACCTTCTCGCCTCCTGACGCGGGGCCGTCGGCGGGGCGCCAAGCTCCGTTCTGGTGGATCTCGATCTTGAACTGGTGCCAGTTCCGATAGTCGAGGGCCGTGGTCAAGTGTTCGTACCAGGTGCCTCCGGCTTCTCGGGAGCGAACTTCGTTGATCTGCGCCTGCAGGAACTCGCCTACGGCCGCTCGGTCGTCTTCGGACCAGGCGTCGGCGCTCTGCCTGAGGAGGCGCCGCCGAGCCTCTTCCAGGCCGGCGGGCCCGTGGTTGTGCGGTTGCCACACCAGCCGCAGCGTCATCCCCGTACTCGTGGGCCGAGCTCGGAGCTCCTCGTTCATGTCCTTCACCCGTAGGTCGGCCTCGCTGATCAGCTCCTGCAGCGTGCTCGCGACCTCGTTTATGAGGTGTGTCTCCAGGATTTCCCGTTCCTGTTCGTTGAGCAGCCGCTCGCGGTCGCTGACCTCCGTAGTGAGCGCTTCGGCCAGTTCGGGCACGGTTATGGCCCGGCCTGCGAATTCGATCGCCACGACGAAACCGTCGTCGTGGACGTCGGCGGAGGCCCGGTTGTTGTATCGCGACAGCGTGTCCTGGAGGGTCTTGAACTCGTCGTTGACCTTCCGCTGTGCCCGGTCCCAGGCCGCGTCGGTGACGTCGATGTCAGGCAGTGCCGAGAGTGTCCTCCGCGCCAGGGCCACGGCCGGGTTCGGTAGCCAGGGAATCGTGACGTCGGCGACTTCGACCTCGGGTAATGCCACGGTCAGCAGGCCGGTCGCCGCGAACTTGCGGAACCGCTCGACCGCCTCGTCGCGCTCGGCGGTCCGCTCGTGCTGGGCGCGTTCGAGTTCCTCCCGTTTGCCGTCGGCCTTTCCGCGGTCGGCGACGGCCTTTTCCTTGGCCTTCTCCGCCTCGTTGCGTTCGGCGTTGTTGCTGCGCAAACGTTGCCGCGTCTCCGTGAGCTTGTGCTCGATGTCCCGTACCGTCGAGCCGACGGCTTCCTGCAGGGTGCGGAGCGTCTCGGCGGCGGCCTCGGCCTTGGCCTCCGCTTCGGTTGCCTGCTGCGCACGCTTCTCGGCGGTTGCGCGTGCCTCCGAGAGTTGTTCGGCGGCTTCCGCGGCGTTCCGCCGGGCGGTTCGCAGGGCGCGCACCGCGGGCCACAGGACAGCCGTCGACGTGCGGTACTCGCCCAACGCCTCGCGCACGTCGGCCACGGCGGACCTGTCCGCGGGCAGGTCGACGTCGGTCGCGCCCTCCTCCAAGGCGCTGCGAGCCTCCTGCGCTGCCTGTTGGGCCGCCGCGTGCGCCTCGGCCGCCCGGCCCTGCGCCTCCCGTGCGCGGGCGAGGTCCTCGTCCAGGGTCGTGATCCGGAGGTGGCACCGCCGCAGTTCGTCGTCGGACGGCACGCCGGCGATCTCCTGTTCGAGTATGTCGCGTCGGCCGGTGATCGCCTCTCGCTGCTGAGCGATGGTGGTCAACTCGTCGGTGACGAGTTCCCGCGCGGCAGCCAGTTCTTGCAGGCGCGCTCGCCGTGCCGCCTCGCGCGCTCCCCTGCCGATGTAGGTGGCGGCCGGCTTGTTCCAGTTGCCGCGCAAGACACCGATGCGGAATTCCCCGTTCGTGTCGACCCAGGTCTGGCCGCTCTCTCCCATCCCGATGCTCGTGAGCAGCGCCGCGACGGTGTCGTCACCGACCGTCGACGCGTGGTCGTCGGTGCGGTCGACGGCAGGCTCGAGCGCCGTCCCGAGGTGGTGGGCAACCGGCGTGGTCGGGGTCAGCAGCACGTCGCCACCGGTGTCGACCAGGTCGCCGGATGGCATGACCCAGCCGTCGAGGATGCCCGACGCTTCAAGGGCAGCTTCGATTCCGGCGCGGTCCGCCGGGCTGACGTCGTCGGTGAAGTCGACGAGCTGCCACAACGGCGCGCCTGGTTTGTCGCTCCGCGCGGCACCGCTCCGGGTGTGGGGAACGGGTGGTGCGCTGTTCTCGCCCCGCCGCAGACCGTCGGCCTCGTCGTCGACCTCCCGCAGCCGGGTCTCCGCAGCGCGTTCCCGTTCGCGCAGCTCCGCCAGGGTTCGGGCGAACCCTTCGGAGGCGAGTCGGCCGGCGTCGCGTACCTCGGCCGCCACCGGATTCGGGCCGTCGAGCGTCGCGACCCACTGCTCGAGCGCGGACGTACTCGCGGCAAGATCGCGAACCCGGAGCTCGACAGCCTGCTCGAGATGGGTGCGGGTCGCCGCGACGAGCTCGGCGCCGCAGTCGTCGAGTTTTTGCTGCGCAGCCGTCTTTCGGTCCGTGAAACCCTGGAGTTCGCGGTCGGCTCTGTCCCGTTCCCCGCCTGCTGCGGTGACCGCGCGCATCGCGTCGTCGACGTCGTCCAACAGGCTGCCGACGTGTTTGGCGGCCGCGAGCTGCCGATCGTGGACGCGCTGCGCCTCGTGTTCCAGCGCGTGGACGTCCGGGTCGCCGTCCAGTAGCCGGTCCACCCGGTCGGCGTGGTCGGCCGTGACGCGTGCGGCTGCTGCGGCCTCGGAAGCCGTGGTGCGCTGGGCGGCTATCGATTCCGCTGCCTGCTCTGCTTCGGCGTGCTTGTCGTCGGCGCGGCGTTGCCATTCGTCCAGTCGCCGGGTGGCGGCCCGCCGGTCCTCGACCGTTTGCCACGCTCGTTCCGCCAGCTTCTCCGACTCGTCGGCGGCTTCGTGGAGCTTGCGCGCCGTGGGGTCCTCCTGCAGTTCCTGCTCCCGCGCCTCCAGCTTGCTCCGTTCCGTCGCGAGCGCATCGAGCGCCTCACCAGCCCGTTCGATGTCGAGCTCGGCGGTGGCCAGCTGATCGTGGACGGCCTTGAGGTCGCGCCCGTTCTGTTCGTGGTTCGCGTTCGCGGTGCTCAACGACTTCGCTCTGCGGTGAGCCGCGATCCGTGCGTACAGCCGGTAGTGCTCCAGAAAGCCGTGGGCGGCGTCGCGTCCCTCTGTCATGATGCGGAGCGTTTCCCTGTCGTCCTCCAGGCTGCGGAACGCCTCGGCCACATCGCGGATCAGTGCCTCGTCGACCGGCGGCAGAGCTTCGGTGAGTGCCGCGGACAGCGCCTTCTGACTCGGGCTTTTCGACAACTGCGGCTGGCGGAGCTGGACAAGCAGATCGACGAGGGCGTTGTAACGCTGGTCGCCGAGGGAGAAGAGCGCTTCATCGACGGCGCGCCGGTAGTCCCGCGCACGGTCGTAGACGTTGCCCCGGCCCTGCGTTTCGATCGCTTCCGCGAGACGTTCCCGTGGCAGGGCCGTGCCGGTCGCGTCGATAAGGGTGAGCTCGTCGCCGACCCGCTGGTCCGTGACGAAATACCAGTGCCGCGCGATCCCTCTGCCTTGCACGGCTTTGAGGCCGCAGCCGATCGTGCGGTAGACGGGGGTGCCGTCGTCGCCGATCCGGCCGAACTCCAGCCACGTGTAGCCGAGCCGTTCGGGATACGGGTGTCCACCGCCGAGGAGCAGGTTCCACTCCATGCGCTTCTGGGCGTCGGCATCCGGTTCGACCCTCTGGGGCCGCAGATCGCCATCGAGGAGGAACGGCAGGGTCAGGGCGAGCACCTTCGACTTGCCGGTGCCGTTGTTGCCGCGCAACAGCAGCCGCCCGTCGTGGAACGGGAACTCTTCGGAGTCGTAGTAGAAGAGGTCGACCAACCCGGCGCGCAGCGGTTGCCAGCGTTGGCGTTGTGGCGAGGGCAGGGTCACAGCAGCTCCTGTTGCTCGGCCGTTCGCGGTGCTGTCACGGCATAGCGCGCGAGCGCGGGAAGCCCGGTGACGGCGTCGTCGACGCGATAGATCATGCGTAGCGCTTCGAGACGGCTCAGGGTAGCCTCGGTAAGCGCCACTTCTGCTCCGGGTTCGGTCGCGTTCCTCCGCCAGTAGGACTTGTGGGCGATGGCCTGCTCGCGGACGAACGCATGCAGCGTTTCGATGTCGAACACTGCGCCGACGTGCTCCGCAAGCCGTTGCGCGATCAGCAGGGTTGCATGTCCCTCGGTTCCGGTTTCCGGCATCTTGACGTCCGCGAGGTCGTCGGCGGGGTCCACCATCGCGATTCCCTCGGCGCGGATCTCGGCCACCAGGCCCGTCAACTCGGTGATACGGGCGGTGAGCGCCGCACGTTGGCCGTTGAGGTATGCCCGCTCCGTGTCGTCGAGATCGTCGTAGTACAGCACGGGATCGTCGAGGAGCCGCCGGGTGAGCCGGTGCCGGATACGCTGGTTCTGCAGATCGTTGGTCGTCGGTGGCGTTTCACGGGTGAGCTCCTCGATCCGCGATTCGAACGATTCGGCGCGGACCGTCGACGGTCCGCGCGGAGCCGCCAGCATCGTGGCGAGGACATGCCGTTCGACGTCGTAGAGAACATCGCCGGTGTTCTTCAGGAAGGCATCCTCGTCTCCGGAGACCTTGCGCAGAATGCCGAAGTCCAACAGCAGGCGCACGATGGCGACGAGATCGGACCGTTCGTCCCGGCTGTCCAATGTGAACACGATGCCTGTGGCGGTCAGCGTCGGATCGGCCGCGTTGAGGACGACCCGCTCCGCGAGTCGTCCCAAGGTCACCTGGTCGTCTCCACGGTCGAGCGCCTCGAGTGCGAGACACGTGAGGACGTATCGGCGACGCCCGAAGGGCTGTCGTGTTCTCGGGTCGCGCGCGGGGTAGGTGGGGTCGTCCGACGTGGCCGCGCGTTTGACCAGCCGAGCTACCTCGGCGTCGATGTGCAGCTGCCATCCCGTGTTGCGGTCGAACCACTCGCGCAGCTCGCGTGAATACTGGCGGACCAGCGTGAACCGGTCGTCCTTCGCGCGCAGCAGCGGGTTGCGCAGGAGGGCACGTGCCGCCCTGCGCCGGTCGTCGGCACGGGAAGCCGACAGCGCGTCGGTGAGGCCGGTCACCGCGTCTCCGTCCCGGCGTCGGCGGTGAGGTCGGTGATGTCCACGACGTGGTCGGGTCCGCTGAACACGCCGTGCGGGGTGGGGATCTCCGCGACCGATCCGTCGTCGAGCTGGGTGAGCCGGATGCGCATGGTGCCGTCCGCCGTCGTCGCGTCGACGGTCTTCCTGTCCGGGCCACGAGCCGCGAGTGCGTCGCCGAGCAGGGTGAGGAACAGCTGGAACGCGGCCGGGTCGAGTCGGCCGACCTCGGCGAGGCGCACCGGGCCGCCGGTGGCGAGTGCGGCTCGGGCGGCCGCCGTCTCGGCGGCTTCCTGTGCGGCCAGTTCGGCCAGGTGCCTGCGGGATTCCGACCGGTCGAGCACGCGGTTCGGCCTGCCTCGGCGCTCGTATGCGCCGGTCTTGCGCAGGTGGGGACTGATCTCGAGTGGCGGTGCGTCCGCCCACGACGTCGATGCGGCGACGGTGTCGTCGATACCACCAGGTCCGGTGCTCAGATGCCGTGACGACGACAGGCCGAACGCCGCGCGCCACAGGCGGTGCAGATCCTCGGTCCACGGCGCTTCGGCGAACCACAGCGCGAGAGTGCGGAAGTCGGCAGAGCGGTCCGAACGTCCACTGCGACGTGCGTTGAACGCCTGCACGACCTGAAGCAGCTGGGGGATGGCGGCACGCGCCCGCTCGCGCAGCAGTCGCGCCTGGCTGGGACGTGCGGAGTCGCTGAGGAACCAGCCGCGGAAGCCGGCCCAACGCTGGCTCCACAGCGCCACTCCGCGCTCGAACTCGCGTTGCTGCGGGGCGTCGTCCGTCGACCTCCCGGGGGCTGCGTCCTCGGCGTCGCGGTGCGCCGCGATGCCGAGGAGACGGTGCACGTCAGCGGCCTCCAGCTCGGTCACCAGCCGGGCGATCTCGCTGCCCGTTCCCGCGAGGTCCTTGATGAACCGCTCAAGGTACTCGATGAGCCGGTCCTTGTATGCGGCGAAGGCGTCGATGTCGGCGTCGTGCAGGTCGATCGTGCGCTGGAGGGAGCTCATGAAGGCCTGTGCGTTGTCCGCCAGATCGGTGAATCGTGCCACGAGAGAGCGGAGCGAGAGGTCCACCTTCGCAGGATCGGGATCGCGGTTTCCGGCGAGCTCGAGGAGCGCTTTCAGCTGAGTGGCGATGTCCGTAAGGGCGACGGCCTGGAGGGCCCCGCGGTTGCCGAGCGCTTCGTCGTAGGCGGTCAGCGCTTGTTCGGCGGCCTCGCCCTCGGGCGTCAGCTGGTACAGGAAACGTGCGCGGTGGAACTCTTCCACTGTCGTGACTCGGCTCGTGTCGGGATCCGCGCGAAGGTTCCCCCATTTGACCAGACCGCCGAGTGCGTCCGTGACGCTCTCGTACTCGCGGCCGGTCTCCCGCTGTACGTCCTCGGGGCGCAGGTGCACGGTGAACCGCTGTTTCGCCACCACAAAGGCTTTCATGACGTCGCGGTAGAGCTCGGCGTTGGGCGCGTTGAGGTGCGCGAACGGGCCGTAGTCCGACGTCATGGGCACCTCCCTGCCTAGTGCTTCCGCCAGGCTACGCAGGACCACCGACACTGTAGGTTTCCGTAGCTGTTGTCAGCCGCTCCTGCGCCACGCGGGTCTCACGCCGAGTCCCTCCGGAGATGGTCGAGGATCGCGGCGGTCGCCCACGGGGCGAAGTCGCCGTGTGGCCAGCCGCAGACGGTCACCAGGTGGTCGTAGGCGTCGTGCGAGGTGAGCAGTCCGATGGTGTCGGCGAGGCGCTCGCGCGACGTCGCGTCCCGGCTCGGCAGCACGCCCGCGTTCTCGAACGTCTCGAGCCAGGTGGCGATCTCCCGCCTGCGCGTCGCGGCGAGTTCCGCCCGCGCGGCGGCCACCGTCGCGTCCGACATCGCGGCTGCGGTGAACGCCCGCCAGATGCCCAGCGAGTCGCGCAGCCCGTCGGCCAACCGGGCCGTCGCCGTGGCCAGCGCTCCGGCGAGGTCGGCCTCGCCGCTCGGGAAGCCGCCGACGAGTGCCGTGACGTCGACGGCATCCGGGTCGCCCGCGAGTCCGGTGCGGAACGCGGCCAGCAGCAGGTCGGCCTTGCGTCCGGTCTGCGTCACGGTCTCGAGGCCGACGCCCGCCTCGGTGGCGATCCGCCGGATGCTCGTGCCCGCGTAGCCGTGGTCGGCGAACAGCCTGCCTGCCGTGGCGATCACGTGTGCGCGGGTGCGTTCGGCGCGTTCCTGCCGCACCCGGGACCGGTAGCGACGACGGGGGCGCCGCGACTCGTCGGATTCGTCGAAGTCGGCTACCATCACAATTAGACGATACAGCGTATCGGCGAAATGTCGCCGGTCAGGCCCCCGGGGGCACCTTGGTTGCATCGAACGCAGCCAGGGTGCCCCCGGGGCACACAGTCCGCGGAGAGGGGAACGGTCATGGCTTCCGTACTCGTGTGCGTACAGCCGGCGCGGGGGCACGTCGGCCCGACGAAACCCGTCGTCGCCGCGCTGCTCGAGGCGGGACACGACGTCGCCGTCGTGACCGGCGCCCGCTACGAGCGGGCGTTCGCCGACCTCGGCGCCGACGTGACCGTGCTCGACGACGAGGTCGACTTCGACGAGACCGACCTGAACGGCTCGGTCCCCGGCAGGGAGCGGCTGAGCGGACCGAAGCTGGGCCGGTTCGACCTGGAGCGGTTCGCGGACGCGATGCCGGCGCAGCTCCGGGCGGTCGGTCGGGTGCTGGCGCGCGGCGTCGACGTCGTGGTGTGCGATCCCCTGTTCGCCGCAGGCATGGCGCTCGCGTTCCGCCGGGGCGCACCGAGGGTCCTCGTGCTGGGGTTCGTGCCACTGACCGCACCGATGCCGTACCGCCCCGCACCCCGCGGTGTCGCCGAACGACTGCAGGGTGCGGCGTTGCGGCGATTCATGCGCTGGATGACCGCACCGGCGAGGCAGACGGCGCGGCGGCACGTCCGCGAACTCGTCGGCGCCGACACGGGGTTGTCGTTCATGGACTGGCCGATGCGCAGCGACGGCGTGCTGCAGTTGACGTGCCCCGGTTTCGAATACCCGCGGGAGCTGCCCACACCGGTGCACTTCGTCGGCCCGACGACCACGAGCAGCGCCGGCGAACATCCGCTGCCGGAGTGGTGGGACGAGCTGGCCGGGTCTCGGCCGATCGTCCACGTGACGCAGGGGACCGTCGCCAACGGCGACCTCGGGCGCCTCGTCGATCCGGCCGTCGAAGCGCTCGCCGACGACGACGTGCTCGTGGTCGTCACGACCGGCGGCACCGCGCCGGGTGTCGACCCGCTGCCCGCCAACGTGCGCGTGGCCGACTTCCTGCCGTACGACGAACTGCTGCCGCGTTGCGACCTGATGATCAGCAACGGCGGTTACGGCGGCGTCAACCACGCGCTGCGCCACGGCGTCCCGCTGGTCGTCGTCGGCGCGAGTGAGGACAAGTCGGAGGTGGCGGAGCGGGTCACGTGGTCGGGTGCGGGCCTGGGGTACGCGCGGGGTTCGCTGCCGGTGCCGAAATTGCGGTCGGCCGCCCGGCGGGTGCTGGGCGACCCGGCGTACCGGCGTCGCGCGGGCGAGCTGGCCGCCGAGATCGCCGCGGGCCCGACGCTCGACGACGTGGTGAAACTGATCGTCGACGGCTGAGAACGGCCTGCGACCGCACGCCGCGTGCGGCCCGGCCGCACGCCGGTGCGGTCAGTCGTCGCGGCGGCCCGGTGTGACGAGGCCCGTCTCGTAGGCCAGCGCGACGAGTTGCGAGCGGTCGCGGGCGTCGAGCTTGGTGAGCAGCCTCCCCACGTGCGTGCGCGCGGTCGCCGGGCTCATGAACAGCCGTTCGGCGATCTCCCCGTTGGAGCGGCCCGTGCCGACCTCGGCCAACACCTCGCGTTCCCGCTCGGTCAGCGCGGCCAGTCGTTCGCCCGAGACGGGTGCGGGGCCGTCCGCCGCCGCCCGCATGACGCGCCGGGTGACGGCCGGGGACAACAGGGCGTCACCCCGCGCGACGATCCGCACCGCCTCGCGCAGTTCGTCCGGGGTCGCGTCCTTGAGGAGGAATCCCGCAGCACCGGCGCGGATCGCCTGGAGGATGTTCTCGTCGGTGTCGAACGTGGTGAGCACGACGACCTGCACCGCGCGCAGGTCCGGGTCGGCGACGATGCGCCGCGTGGCGTCGAGTCCGTCGGCTCCGGGCATGCGGATGTCCATGAGCACCACGTCGGGGCGCTCCGAGGTCACGAGCGCGACGCCGCTGTCGGCGTCGCCTGCCTCGCCTGCCACCTCGATGTCGTCGGCGCGCTCGAGCAGCGTGCGCAGGCCCGCGCGGATGAGGTGCTGATCGTCGACGACCGCGACGCGAATCATGAGCCGCCTCGCAGTGGTATCCGCGCCGTCACGTCGAAACCCTCTCCCGGTTCGGTCCGTATCCGCAGGGTGCCGCCGAGTAGTGTGAGGCGTTCGCGCATGCCGGTGATGCCCCAGCCGCCTGCGGGATCCGCCGGGGACGCGCCGCGGCCGTCGTCGCTCACCCGCACCGTCACGGCGTCGTCGCCGTAGCCCACGTCGATGACGGCCGAGGTGGCGCCGGCGTGCCGCAATACGTTGCTCAACGCCTCCTGCACGACACGATAGGCCGTCACGTCCGAGACGACCGGCAGCGCGTGCGGGGTGCCGGTGGTGCGGACGTCGACGTGCAGTCCACCGGCCGTGGCGGTGTCGACGAGCTCGCCGAGCCGGTTCAGCCCGGGGCGCGTGTCGGCAGCCGTGTCGTGGCTCGAGCCGTCCTGGGGACTGCGGAGCGCGTCGACGGTCGCCCGCAGTTCGCGGCCCGCATCGCGGCAGGCCGTGCGCGCCGCGGTGAGCGATCGTTCGGCCGTGGCGGTGTCGTCGTGGAGCGTCTCCCGCGCGACGTCGGTGTGCAGCGAGATCACGGACACGGTGTGTGCCAGCAGGTCGTGCAGATCGCGGGCGATGCGCACGCGTTCCTGTTCGATCCGGCGTTCCGCCTCGGCCTCCTGTTCCAGCGCGGCCGCGGCGGCCTGTCTGTCCAATTCGGCTCGCCAGCCGCGCCGGGACCGCACGCTGTCGCCGAGCGCGATCACGGCGATCATGAGCGCCGCCGAGGTCGGAGCCTCGAGGCCCAGCACGTACGACAGGTCGTCGCCCTCGGTCAACCGCACGGCAGTGGACACCACGAGCAGTGCCAGCGCCGTGCCGCACGCCCAGTAGAGCCGGCCGCACTCGGCCGCGGAGTACAGCGCCGCCGCGACGGGCACGGCCAACCCGATGGGCGGGTAGGACAGCATGTAGTAGCCGAGCAGCGCCGTGGCCGTGACGACCAGTACCGCGACGGGGAAGCGGCGGCGCAGCAGCATCAACGCACCGAAGAGCGCGCCGAACGCGTAGGCGGCCGGGCTGGCCGTGCCGTCACCGCCGACGTTCGCCGTGACGGCCGTACCCACGACGATCAGTACGACCATACCGAGTGCGGTGTCGATCAGGAGATTCCTGCGGTCGTCCGGCGGTGCGGGTTCGCCATGCGGTTCGACGCTGCGCGGTTCGATACCGCCCTCCCGTCCGATGGCGCCGTGTGGTCCGATGTGGATCATCTCCCGGTTTCGCCCGGCCTCGCTGCACCCGGCCTCGCTGCACCCGTGTCACTGCACCCCGCGTCGCTGCGACCGGCGTCGCTGGGTCCGGCGTCAACGTGGCCGGAACCCGGGAACCATTCTGGCCAGCAACCAGGCCACGGCGCCCGCCGCCACACCGGTGAGGACGCCGGTCAGCAGGCTGCTGCCGACGGCGGCGCCGCGGACCACGACGGCCTCGAACGCAGGCGACAGCGCTCCCGCGAGGTTGCCGCCGAGTTCGGGAGGTTCGGAGTGGGCCGCGTGCCACAGTGCCTGGTGCACGGCGCCCAACACCACTCCGTGGACCGCGCCCACCGCCGTGAGGGTCACCAGTGGTGACGGGACGCGCCGCCAGAGCACGAATGCCACCCACACGGCCAGCGGCACGAAGACGAGCAGGCCGTTCAGTATCGGGGAGACGGGTCCGAGGTCGTGGGCGATCGCCCGTGGTGCGCCCAGCAGCGCCAGGCCGACGACTGCCAGCGGCGCGAGGCCGAGGCGCTCGCGGAGGCGTTGGCGCAGGCCGCCGGTCATGACCGCGCTCCGGTGGTGACCTGCTCCGGGTGTCCGACCTCCATGGTGTGACTCCACTTCCTTGCGAACGACGGCGACGACTGGAGGCGACGTTAGGCCGGTCCGTTCGCGTACGCGTCCGTCACAGTGTGCTCGTCACGTACGTATTTCGACGTAGACGGCGGTCGATAGGAGTGCACGGGCGCGCGGGCGCCTTCAGGTGAGTGACGGGAACGGCGGCGGCGCGGGAGTCGTCGGCACCCATACGGCTTTGGTCTGCGTGTATTCGTCCAACACGCCCGGGCCCGAGGAACGTCCCCAACCGGAGTCCCCGACACCGCCGAACGGGACGGCGACGTGAATCGTCTTGTACGCGTTGATCCAGAACGTGCCGGCGTCGACCCTGTCGGCGACGCGGTGTGCCCGCGACACGTCTTCCGTCCACACGGCACCGGCGAGGCCGAAACCGGTCCCGTTGGCCCGGGCCACCGCCTCGTCCTCGTCGGTGAAGGTGCAGACCGACAGTACCGGTCCGAACACTTCCGTCCGTTCGAGCGTGTGATCCTCGCCGACGCCGTCGAGAACTGTCGGCATGACCCAGTTTCCGTCCCGCCACGGTTGTTCACGCAGGTGCGGGCTCAGTTCGTGGGCGGTGAGTCGCTCGGCGCCCTCCGACACTCCGGTGGCGACGAGCGAACACACGGTGTCGTACTGGGCGCGGGTGACGATCGGACCGATCTCGGTGCGGGGGTCCAGCGGGTCACCGAGCCGCAGCTGTCGGATTCCCTCGTTAAGACGGGCGAGCAGCGCGTCGTGGACGTCGCGGTGGACGAGCAGTCGTGAACCGGCGACGCACGACTGACCTGCGGCGGCGAAGATGCCCGCGATCGCTCCGTGCGCGGCGCGGTCCAGATCGGCGTCGTCGAACACGATGTTGGCGCTCTTGCCGCCCAGCTCCAGGAGCGTCGGCGTGCCGACGGCGGCCGCGGCGCTCGCGACCGCACGCCCCGTGGGTACCGAGCCGATGAACGCGACCTTGCCGACCCTCGGGTCGCCGGTGAGCGCGGCGCCGAGCGTGCCGCCGAGACCTGGAGCGACCGTGAGGACACCTGACGGCAGGCCCGCGTGTTCGGCCAGCGTGGCGAGGCGCAGCGAGGTCACCGGAGTGAACTCGCTGGGCTTCACGATGACGGCGTTGCCTGCGGCCAGTGCGGGCGCGGCGTTCCACGCGGCCGTGAACAGCGGGGCGTTCCACGGGGTGACCGCGACGACGACGCCCCACGGCACCTTCCGCGTGTAGGTCAACCACTCGCCCGGCACCGGGAGCGTGTCTCCGGTGATCTTGTCCGCCCAGCCTGCGAAGTAGGCGAACATCTCGGCCGCCTTCGCCACCTCGCCCCGGGTGTCCCGCAACGGCTTGCCGGTGGTCGCGCTCTCCAGGACGGCCAGCTCCTCGGCGTGGCCGGACACCGTTGCGGCCACTTCGCGCAGGATCCGCGCACGCTCGAACGGGTTCGTCCCGCCCCAGGTCGCGGCTCCTCGTCGAGCCGCGTCCACGGCGATCGCCGCCCCGTCGGCACCAGGATCCGCCCACGTCGTCACGAGTGCACCGGTCGCCGGGTCGCGCAACTCGACGGACTCTCCCGCGCCCGCATGGGTCACACCCGCGGCGCGGACGCCGATGCCGTCGGGCAGCTGGTCGTGGAGGAGCTTGCGCGCACGTTCCTCCGGGGTGCGGTCGGTGAGCGTGGTGACGTCCGGCGCCGTTGTCTGCTGTGCGGAGGTGCTGTTGGCGGGTGTGGCGCTCATCGGTGCTGCGGTGTCCTCTCCGGCTGTGCCATGCGGTTGAAATCCTCTGTCGCGCCGAGCCGATCGCGGGTTTCCTGCCAGTCCTCCGCGACGACGTCGGCCAACGGGGAAGGCACCCCGAGCGACCGGGCCGTCTCGGCGGCCAACGCGACGTCCCGTGCCATGAGCCCGAGCGGGAAACCGGAGTCGAACGTCCCCGAAAGCACCCACCGCGGCAGGTTGACCTCGGTGACGGCGCTGCGGCCGGAGGCGCCGTTGACGGCCTCGAAAACCCGGGCCGGATCGATGTGGGCCGCGTCGGCGAGCCGGAGCGCCTCACCCGCGATCTGCAGGTGCGTGGCGCAGAGGAGGTTGTTCACCAGCTTGGCGACGTTGCCCGCACCCGGCCCGCCTACCCGCACCACGCGCTGCGCGATGGCGTCGAACACGGGCTGTGCCTCGGCCACCGCGTCGTCGCGCCCCCCGAGGAACACGGCGAGCGATCCGTTCCATGCACCGGCGGGACCACCGCTCACGGGGGCGTCCAGCAGACTGTGGCCGTGCCGTTCGAGTCGCTCTGCGAGCTCGCGGGTGGAGACGGGGCTGCTCGTGGACGTATCGATGACGAGCCGGTGTTCCCTGTCCGCATCGAGTACGTGGTCCACGAATCGTTCGACCTGGGCCGAGCCCGGGAGAGACAGCACCAGCACGCTCGACCTGGCAACCGCCGTGTCCAGGTCGACGACCGTGACGAGATCGCCGACGCGTTCCGTCGCCTCCGGTGCAGGGTCGACGCCCAGGACCGAGTAGCCGGCGAGCGCCAGCGTTCGTGCGATGCCTGCGCCCATGTTGCCGAGGCCGATGACGGCCACGGTGTCGTGCATCTGGTGTGCTCCTTACCGCGTCGGTGGTGGGTGGACGGATCAACCCGTGATTCGGAGGACGATGTCGGCGACGACCGCCGAGCCCAGGTAGGTGGACGCGAGGACGAACACCGCGATCAGCAGGAGTTTCCAGCCGGACTTCTTCACGACGTCGATCTCGCGCTGCGTGATCGCCAAACCCGCGTAGGCCAGAGCGGGGACACTCAGCGCCAGGAAGTCGATGTCCGCCACGAGCGCGGTGACGCTGTCTCCCCACGGTGTGAACGGCAGCGTGGCTGCGATGCCGAGCAGGGAGATCCACGCGATGCTCGGCAGGTAGAACGGGGCGAAGCGGGTCAGCACGACGCCCACGGCACAGATCACGTACAGCCCGGCCAACCCGGCGAGAGCTGCCAACGCGGAAAGGTCGGTCGCCAGCAGCTGCAGGGCCCAGCCGAGGACGCTGACCACGGCGAGGTCGCGCAGGGTCGGCCCCACGGCGAGGTTCTCGCGCGGTACTCGGGTGCTCCCGCCGACGGTGTCTTCTGCGCTCACGGTCAGTTCTCCTTCCGTGCTGCGGAGGCTTCGCCGGGGCGTGCCTTCTTGTACAGCCATTCGACGAGCGGAAGAGCGACGAACAAGCTGACGTACAGCCCGGTGGCATAGGTGAGCAGGTTGCTGGCCCCGGAGAGTGCGACCACGGTGTCCTCCATGCCGGGCCACGTTCCCGAGAGCGCCCCGCTGCACGCCGCCAACATGGAGCCGCTACCGACCCCGCACGCCATGGCGAGCGCTTCGGGAGCGAAGAAGCCCAGCGAAGCCAGCAACGAGGCCAGGACCGAGAAGATCAGTGTGCCGAACACGGTGCCGACGACGTAGACGACCATGACGCCGGTGCCTTCGGGGCTTTTGAGGCCGTACCGGTCGACGATGATGGCCAGGTTCGGTTCGCGGGCCACGGAAAAGGTCGCACCGATCGACTCACGGCGTAGTTTGAACACCCACACCGCGAGGGGGAACGCGATCGCGACCGTGGCGAGGTTGCCGATCTCCTGGAGCAGGAGTGCGGGGCCTGCCTCGATCAGCTCTTCGAACGACGGTCCGATCGTGGTTCCGAATTTCGCGATGAACGGCATGATCGTAATGACGATCATGGGCGAAGCGGCTTTGACTTCACGTTTTCGGACGATCTTCGACACGGCCCCGACGACGTGTGGATTGAGCAGCACGCTGAGAAGGAACGCGTACAGCAGCGGAAGCAGCAGGATCGCGGCGGGGCCGAGGGGAATCTCCCGCACGTCGATCAGCTGCGCGATGAGGGCGATGACGAGCACGGCGACGTGGAGTCGCCACATGTCCAGCACGTTGCCCGGTGCACGCATGTCGGCTCCTGCGGATGAGGGGTTCGGCGACGGAACTCTCGATGGCAGGCGACGCTACGTTCGGCCTGGGTGGTGCACAAGACGACAGTTTTTAGACGGGGGTGTTGCTGCAAAGGCAACGCTCACTGGGGGTTGAGTGAGTCGAGGTGCTGCGCACAGTGCTCCAGCAGCCTGGAGGCGATGTACGACGGTGGACGCCCGGTGCGGGTCAGCAGCTGGGCGTGTACGCGGTCGCTTTCCGCCTCCGTCAACGGGATCGCTCGCAGTCGCTCATGGGCGAGGTGGCGGCCGACGGCGAATCGCGGCAGGAGCGTGATGCCGAGGCCCGCGAGCACGAACCCGACCATCGCGTGCATGGAATTGCTGACGAGGCGGATGTCGAGCAGTACGCCGTAGGTCCGCTGAACCTGGTCGGTCAACGTGCGCAGGCCGAACCGTTCGGGGAGAACGGTTGCCGCTCGGCCGTCGAGCTGTCCCGGGGTGACGGAGGTGAGTTCGGCGAGTGGATGGTCCGGGGCGCAGATGACGTGCAACGGCTGCGGAGCCTGTTGTACGACGGTGAGTTCCCGGTGCGGTGTCGGGTGCAGCGCCAGTGCGAGGTCGACGTCGTCGGACAACAGCAAGTCACGGATCGTGTCCGTGCCGCCGGTGGTCACCTCCACCGACACTCCGGGATAGGTGGTGAGGAAGTCGTTCAGCCCGTGTTCCACGAGGTCGTCCATGAACCCTTCGCCCGCCGCCACACGCACCCGGCCACGACGCAGCCTGTGGAGCTCGTCGAGGTTTTCGGTGAGCAGCTCTTCCAGGTGTGCGCGATCCTTCGCGAAGCGGAGCAGGAGTTCTCCTGCCTCGGTGGGGCGCACGCCGCGAGCAGTGCGTTCGAGCAGGGTCGTGCGAAGGTGTCGTTCGAGCGCCGCGATCGTGCGGCTCACGGCGGACGGGGCGAGGGCGAGCTGGTCTGCGGCAGAGCGGATCGACCCGGATTCACAGACGGCGCTGTAGTAGCGCAACGTCCGGTCGTCGAGAGCCATGGCCCGACCTTACGCGCCGGCACCTGCGGCTCGGTATTTCATCATCACCGTCGCCGCCGGTGCGCCGAGCAGCGCCAGGTCCCGAGGTGACTGATCCGCATGACAGGACTCCGGCCCCTGTGACAGTCACCGGTCCTGTGTGGAGTGCGCAGCTGCCGTCAGCTCGGCGGCTCTGCCGTCATGCGGGTTTGCGTGCGACACCGCCGATGACGTTGGCCTCGGCAGCGTCGATCGTGTCGGTGCTCTCCGGCCGCCACTCGGGAAGCCATACCAGGCCCGGCTCGACGAACTCGAGATCGCCGGCGAACGCGGCGATCTCGTCCCGGCTGCGCTGGGTCAACGGCAACGTTGCACGGTTGGTGTACTGCCCGGCCACCGTCCGGAACGCATCGTGTACCTCGTCGTCCGCGGGATTCAGGCTGATATGGGTCAGCGCCAGCAGGCTGCCCGGCGGCAACTGTGCGCGGTAGTGGGCCAGCGGGCGTTCCGGATGCCGATCGTCCGGCATGAAGTGCAGCAACGCCACGATCAGCAGGCAGACCGGCTCGTCCGGGTCGATACCGCCCTCGGTCACCACCCGCTGCCACAGCTCCTCGCCGTCGAAGTAGTCGCCGAAGAGCGCATGGTGCCGTTCCGGATCGGCCGTGTCCTCCAACAGGACCTGGGCATGCGCATGCGCGATCGGCTCGTTGTCGATGTAGACCACCCGGCATTCGCCCGGCGCGACCTCGTCGGCCACCTCGTGCACGTTGCCCTGGGTCGGAAGTCCGCTACCGATGTCGACGAACTGCCTGATGCCCGACTCCACCGCGAACCGCACCGCTCTGCGCAGGAACTCACGGTTGGTCACCATGCCCACCCGCATCTGCGGCGCCTCGATCAACTGCTGCTCGGCGAACTCGCGGTCGACGGCATAGTTGTGCCGCCCTCCGAGTACGTAGTCGTAGATCCGGCCTGCGCTCGGCCGCTCGGTGTCGATGGAGGCACGCTCATCGGGCATGGGCCGAGCGTAACCGCTGCCCCGCCGCATGCACACGCACGTGTGGCAATCTGCTGTTGGTCCCCGGTCAGTACGTCGTCCAGGTCTTCCGTGCCGCCATGTCGATCCAGGCCCGTTCCTGGTCGCGGACGAGTAGGCCGAACCTCCGCTTCGCTCCGTCGTCCGGTGCGAGGTGGAGCCACCACGTCCCTTTCAGCTTCCGGCTGGGGAACGTACTGGTTGTGGCGCCAGGGCGACGACGGACGACGATGTACACGTTGACCCTACGGTCACCCCCTGCCACCGGCTGTATCCCGATCGTGTTGTTGCCCATGGAGAGTGCGACGGGCACGGGCCGGGTGAGCAGGTGCAGGTTCCGCGCCGCGAGCAGGCGGCGTCTGCGGCGCTGGGGCGGGACGAGTAGGAGAGCCCCCATCCCCACTGCGATGAGTACCGACACCGCCAGCCCGATCGCCAGGACGATCCTGCTCTCCTCCGGAGAGTCGCGATGCACCTCGTGGCTGCCGGGCATGACCCAGATCTGCACGGTGTCGCCCACTGCCGGAATGTTCCGGCAGCCCCCGTAGCCGCCTTCGCCCGGCTCTCCGTGCAGCGTCCAACGGAGGTAGACGTTCGTGACGTCCCCGTCCTCCTTGTCGCACCAACCGTCGTGTTCGTCGACCGATTCGACGGTGGCCGACACCGCTGTGGTCCGGCCGAGTAGATGATCCAGAGTGTGGCCCTCGGACACGCTGATGCCCATAATCACGGGCATCGCCAGCCACCCCGACGCCACCAGCAGCCAGCGGAGAGGTAGGCGCGCGTCGGCTCGCCGTATCGCGGCGACCTCGTCGGCCAAGAGCATCGTCGGTGATCCCGATTCGTCGGCGTGTTCTTCGGTCCCGGTCGGCCATGCCGGGCTCTGCTGTAGCCCCGCGCGCCGTGTCGCAGACGAGCGTGTCCTATGTGGATTAGTCGTCGTCGTAGAGTGCTGCCGCGGTCGGAGTGCAGAATCCCTCGCCTTCGGATTCCGTGACACAGCCCGTTATTCCCGGCAACGCCCCCACTCCGCGAGTCACCTGCAGAGCACCCACGACGAGCACGATCGCGAACACCGCAACCGTCGTTCTCGAACGCCTTTCACCGCGCAGCAGGTTCGCGCCGACCACGATTGCGGCGATTCCTCCCGCCAGTGCGGCCATATTGAAGTAGCTGTACTCGGTGACCACTCCGTTGGTGATCTCGTACGAAGTCGATCCCATGAAAATGAGGAACGGAGCCAGGCACAGTACGAGCGACCAGATCATGAGCTTTCGTTTCGTTTCCACGTTTCCTTGGACGAAGCGGAAACCTCCCTCGTTCCTTGCCCGGCGATGACGGCGCGCCGAGCGCGGATGCCGGTGGGAACGGTGTACTCCGTGGAGTCCAGGCAGGTACTCGACATTCGTCCGGAAGCTCAGTCGAAACGTTCGAGAGTCGAGACGCACCAGCCGTTCACGTCGAGGAGGATCATTTCTCCGTCCTGCGACAGGGTGTCGCCGTTCGTTCTTTCCAGCGTGACGCGAACCGGTACCCGCGCCTCGTCGCCGTTCCGCGTGATGTCCCCGGTCATGCGCCAGGTGAGCTTCCCGAGGCTCTGGTCCAGTTTCTGGACGTTCCCCGACGCGGCCGCGTCACAGGCGAGGTCCTTGATCCTTGCCGAATCCTGAGAACTCAGGGCAGCGACGGCGCGTTCCGCCACCTCCTCGGGGCCGTCGTCGACGAGGAACCCGGGTGCCCAGAATGCCGTGATCGCGAGTGGCACGAGGATGACGGCGGCCGCACCGCCTGCGATGGTGGCGATCAACCCGGCGCGGCGTTTCTTCGGCGGCGGTCCGAAACCGCCGCGCGCGGCCGGCCCCGACGTGCCACCGTGCGCGGGCGGTGGGCCGTAGCCGTGCGGTCCGCCGGGAAGCTGCGGTGTGCCGTGACGGAGTGGCCGGTCGGGACGTTGCGGCTGTGGCGGGCCGCGGTGTTGTCGCGGGCCGGGGTGCTGTGGTGGACCGGGGTTCCCGGACGGGCCGCTGGAAGTCGGGTATCCACCCTGCTGCGGTTGCCTCCCCCGCGGTCTGCCGTGCGGATCGTGCGGTGGCGGATACGTCACGTCTGCTCCCCAGGTTTCGTGTCGCCTCCAGCGGCGGAGGTCCGAATAGATGTGAATCGCCTTCACGTCGTTCCGTGGGACGGGCGACGTCGACACGCGGTTCCCGGGGCGCGAACAGGGGTGATCGAGTTTGATCGAAACCGCTGCTCGAGGCGGTGTGATTCCGATGTGGTCGCATGCGGAGTCCACGTGTCACCGCACGGTCGTCGTGAGGTCCGATGCGCCAAGGATTGTCGGTGCTCCTTCGTACAGTCCGACGCTGTGGCTGAGTTTGATCGAACGGAGAAGTTCGTCCGAATCGCAGAGGCGCTGGACCAGGAGTGCGCCGCCCGTGGCATGCCTTTGAAACCCGGTGCGGCCCGGGACATGCTGCGCGCACATGTGGACAACGTTTCCGAGCAGTTGGGGATCCACAGGCGCAGCGCGCTGAAATACCTCGACGACAGCACAGCCGCCACGTTGGCGCGCAGCTACTTCCGGACCTTGCAGGAGGGCCGGGCTCACGACGACACACTGCCACCACTGCCGCTGGACGGTCCGAACGTCGGCCTGCCGATCTCCGCGTTCGCCGTCGCTGCTCACACGGCCGTGATGAACGATGATCCGGACAATGCGGCCGATCTGTGCGACACGATCATGCAGCTCGGCATGACACTTCGAGGTGAAGCAGTACCCACGGCGTCAGGTGCCCTCGTACAGGACGGACTCCGCAAAGCCGATCTCACGGTGAGGAACCTGCGAGCCGGAACATGGTCACTCAGCCTGTGGGAGCTGTCGCCGACGAACACGGAGATCGCTGACCGACTGCAGGCCGACCTCGATGCCATCGACGCCCTCTCGCGTCGCGAGCCGTGGTAGTTGACGGCGACATCGACGCCACGAGTCCCGCAGTCCGGGGTTTCCTGAGGGAAAGAGGGCAGTAGAACGGCACCAAGATCGTTTCACCCTGGGCTGCTCCCGGACTGGCCTGGGGTTGTGGTGGGCCGCCCGGGGCTCGAACCCGGAACCCGAGGATTAAAAGTCCACTGCTCTGCCAATTGAGCTAACGGCCCTGCCGCGCGTCAGCTTAGCGGCCGCGTCCCGCGAGGCGGGAGGCGGTCCGGCGCTTACATACGCTGCCCGTGTGGCCTGGCATTGGGAGGTCCTGATCGGCGTCGCCGTGGACCGCGTGGTCGTGTGGATGGTGGCCCGGCAGCGACGACGGTTTCGTCACGCTCCAGCGCGTCACCGGCATCACGCCGGACGCGGGGCATACATGATCACGGCCACGCCCACCAGGCACAACGCCGCCCCGATGTAGTCCCAGCGGTCCGGCTGGAACTTGTCGACGATCATGCCCCACGCCAGCGAACCGGCCACGAAAACGCCACCGTAGGCGGCGAGGATCCGCCCGAAGTTCGCGTCCGGCTGCAGTGTCGCCACGAACCCGTATGCGCCCAGCGCGATCACACCCGCCGCCACCCACAGAAGCCCACGGTGTTCGCGCACGCCTTGCCACACCAGCCACGCCCCACCGATCTCCGCCAGCGCGGCCAACCCGAACAACAGCACCGAACGCACGACTGTCATGGGAGAGCACGGTACGGCCGAGAGTCGGTCCGGGTGCGAAGGCAGGCCGGACGGTGCCGGCGGGTGCGGCACGGAGCCGGGAAGTCGGCAACACGAGCTCCCGAATACGCAACACGCTCTCCTGGAACCGCAACACGAACCCCGGAAACCGCAACACGGTCCCCTGGGGCTGCAACACGAGCCCCTGGGGCTGCAACACGGTCTCCGGAGTGCAGGGCACGTGGGCAGGTCGGCGTACCGGTCGATCGACTGATGTCGCACCGGGTGCGGCGTTCGTAGCGTCCACGGTCATCGAGACGTACCGATCGACACGAGAGGAACCCTCATGACCAGCGACAACGCCACTACCGCAACCCCAACCGAGGCCGCAACCCCAACCGAGGCTGCAACCCCAACCGAGGCCGGCACCACCACGACCGGCACCGCCACGACCGCCACCGCCGCGGGTCATGGCATCGCGGACGGAGCCGGAGGAGACGCACCGTTGCGGCTCGTCGTGATCATCGGCAGTACGCGCACCGGCCGGTTCTCCCCCGTGGCCGCCGCGTGGTTCGCCGACGAGGTGCGCAAGCACCATGGATTCGACGTCGACGTCGTCGACCTTCAGGGCATGGACCTGCCGGACTCTCTCGACGGCACCGCCGACACCGAGGCGCTCGGGCTGCGGCTGGCCGCCGCCGACGCGTTCGTCGTCGTCACCCCGGAGTACAACCACAGCTACCCCGCACCCCTCAAGGCCGCCATCGACCACTTCCACGCGGAGTGGCTGGCCAAGCCGGTCGGCTTCGTCACCTACGGCGGGATGAGCGGTGGGCTGCGGGCCGTCGAGCACCTGCGCGGGGTGTTCGCGGAGCTGCACGCCGTGACGGTCCGCGACACCATCAGCTTCTACAACTATCCGAACCGGTTCGGAGACGACGGCGTCCCCCACGACGCGGCGTCCGCGGGCGAGGCGGCCAAGGGCATGCTCGGCCAGCTGCTGTGGTGGGGCAGGGCGCTCCGTGACGCCCGCGCCGTGCGGCCGTACGGCGGCTGATCGCCCGTGGAGGGGCACCGTGAGGCGCCGGGGCGCTCGCTTGACCTCGACCTAACTCGAAGTTGCAGGCTCGTGGCCATGAACTTCGCGGTGATCCACGGCCGAGGCGACGAACTGGCCCGCATCGGCACGCTCGTCGAGGAGGTGCGTGCGGGTGCGGGGCAGGCGCTGGTGCTGCGCGGTGAGGCGGGGATCGGCAAGTCGACACTGCTGGCCACCGCCACCGCCACCGCCACGGCCCCCACCGCCACTGCCACCGGCGCAGCCGCCCCCGGAGCCGCATCCACCCTGACGGTGCTGCGCGGTGCGGGGGTGGAGGCCGAGTCGGCGATCCCGTTCGCGGGGTTGCATCTCCTGCTGCACCCGGTCGCCGGGCACGTCGACGAGGTGGCCGAGCCGCACGCCGCAACGCTGCGCCGGATGCTGTCGGGTGACGGTTCCGTCGACCGGTTCGCCGCGGGTGTGGCGCTGCTGGAGTTGCTGGGCGTGCTGGCGCGGAGCGGGCCCGTGCTGGTGTTGGCCGACGACGTGCAGTGGTTCGACGCGCCCTCGGTCGACGCGCTGTCGTTCGCCGCGCGCAGGCTGTCGGGGACGCGGGTCGGGGTGCTGCTGGCGGTCCGCGAACCACACGCGCCCGTCACGCCCACACCGGGCCTGCCCGAGCTGCGGTTGTCCGGGGTCGACGACGGCGCGGCCCGGCGCATTCTCGCCACGACGGAGCTGCCGCGGCACCGATGGGACCGCGTCGTCGCCGACGCCTACGGGAACCCGCTTGCGCTGCTAGAACTCGGGGCCTCGGACCGGGACAGTCGCCGGGACCCGTTCGCCGACGTCGTCGGCGAACTGCCGTCCGCCACGCGGACGGTGCTGCTGGTCGCGGCGGCCGACGGCACCTGCGACATCGGCACGATCCTCGCCGCCGCAGGCACCCTGGGCGCGTCGATCGACGACCTCCGCGTGGCCGAGGACGCCGAGCTCGTGATGTTCACCGAGGGCTGTTTCGGGTTCCGGCATCCGCTCGTCGGCACGTCCGTGTACCGGGCGGCCACGCTGGCCCGCCGGCTGGAGGCTCATCGGGCGCTGGCCGAGGTCCTCAGTGAGGACAGCGACGCCGACCGCAGGGCCCGTCATCTCGCCGCCGCCACGACCACGCCCGACGAGTCGGTCGCCGCGGCACTCGAGACCGGCGTCGAGCTCGCGCGCGTCCGCGGTGGCATGGCCGCGGTCGCCGACGACTACGAACGCGCCGCCCACCTCAGCCCGAGGCCGAGGGACGAGGGTTTCCGCCTGACGTCGGCCGCCCGTGCCGCGGCCGACGCGGGGCAGCCCGAACGGGCACGAGACCTGGCCGAACAGGCGGCGGGGCTGCTGCCGGAACCGGTCGACGCGACATGGGCGGCGATCGTCCGCGCCACGCTCGCCGAGGACGACGAACGGACCGCCGAGGCGCATCACCTGCTGGTGACGACCGCCCGGCGGATCGCGGCCGAGACCCCGGAGTCGGCGGGCAAACTGCTGTTCCTCGCGGTCGGCGCCGCGTGGCGGGGTGACGACCCGGCCCGTGCCGTCGAGGCCGCCGCCGTCGCCGACGAGCTGGCGCTGCCCGGAGCCGAGCGCGTACGCGCCCTGGCCACCGCCGCGAGTGCCGATGTCGCCGCCGCCGTCGCCGCGGTGCGGGACCTCGTCGCCGCAGGCTGCGCGGAGCTGACGGAGTGCACCGACGTCGCGTTGACGCTCCGTTCCGAGGTGCAGCGCTCGTGGTGGTCGTTGCTGCTCGGCGACGCCGACAGCGCCTACGCGCGGGCGACCGACACCGTGCGGGAGGCCAGGAGGCAGGCCGCCACCGGGGTGCTGCCCGCGGCGCTGGAGGTGCTCGCGCAGGCGGAGCTGCACCTCGGCGAGCTCGACACCGCGGCGCGGACGGCCACGGAAGGACTGGACGTCGCGACCCGCATCGGGCAGCGGCGCGGCGTCGCGATGCTCTCGGGGGTGCAGGCCGTCGTGGCCGCCGTGCGGGGCGATGCCGATGCCACGGCCTCGTACGCCGCCGACGCGGACCCGGCCTCCGCCGCGCACGCGCTCGCCCTGCTCGACCTCGGCGACGGTCGTGCGGAGGCCGCGGTCGATCAGCTGGCGGCCGCGCACCGGCCGGGACTCGCCGGACTGCCTGCCGTGCCGGACCTCGTCGAGGCGGCGTCCCGGACCGGCCGCCCCGAGAACCACGAGTTCGCCGCGCAAGCGCTTGCGGACTATGTGGCGTGGGCGGACACCGTCGAACGGCCGCAGCTGTGTGCCGTCGCGCTGCGCAGCCGTGGCCTGCTGGGCGAGCCGGACCTACTGCGGCCCGCGCTCGGGTTGGCCGACCAGGCCGGCCCGTGGCAGCAGGCTCGCACCGAACTCGCCCACGGTGAGTGGCTGCGCCGCGACCGCAACCCCGTCAAGGCGCGGCCCCACCTGCGTGCCGCGCTGACGGTGTTCGATCGGCTCGGCGCGCAACCCTGGGCGGGCCGTGCGCGCACCGAACTGCGCGCCGCGGGCGAGGGCCGCGACAGCCGTCCGGGCCGCGAGACCACCGTCGACACCGACGGGCTCACACCCCAGGAACTGCGCATCGCCCAGTTAGCCGCCGACGGCCTCAGCAACCGCGACATCGGCAACCGGCTGTACCTGAGCCCGCGCACGGTCGGTTACCACCTGTACAAGGCGTATCCGAAGCTCGGCGTGTCCGGCAGGGGTGAGCTCGCGAAACTGGAGCTGATGGCCTGAGCCGTCGCTCGTCGTGCCACACTGCACGCCGTGGAGTACCAACTGTCGGCAGAGCTCACCGCCCCGGAAGACGGCCCTGACCTGGACCCGCTCCAGCAGGTCGGCGTGGTGGCGCTGCTCGATACGCGGCTGTCCCGCCTGGCGGGGATCGAGGGGCCGGACGGTGTCGAGATCACGCCCGTCGAACACGCCGTGCACGCGCACCTCGGCGGGGCGAACGTCAGCTGGCTGCTCGACGCGCCCGCGCTCGTGTTCGCCGAGGACGCCACGCGTGCCGTGCTGGAGCAGCTCCTGGAGGAGACCGAACTGCTGCGCGGCTGGCAGGTCAAGCACTGTGCCGTCACCGCCACCGACGACCAGCTCGAAAGCGCCCTCGCCGCCTCGGTCGAACCGGACGACGACGCCGTCATCGAGATCGACCCGGCCGATCAGCTGGAACTCACCGAGCGCAGGCAGCGGCTGCTCGACGCGTCCGAGTACCTGCGTGCGTTCGGCCTCGACGCGTTCGGATTCACCGAGGGCGGCGACGTCACCGAACACGAGGCGCGCTATGTCGCGGGCGCCATGATGCACGGCGTCGAAATGGTCACCGACGAGCTGTTCGGTGACATCCAGCTGCTCGAGGACGAGGACGGCACCGCGGTCGACGTCGAGGCGCTCTGGGTGATGGACGAACTGCCCCAGCAGTACGCCGACCAGTACACCGCGCTGTTCGCCAAGCAGCTGCTCGTCACGACCGCGATCCTCGGCTACCGGCTGACGCAGGAGGAGTGGACGGCGCCGTTGTGCCTGGCCGAGGCGCTCGTGTTGCACGTCGTCAAGTCGCGGGCCGAGCTGGAGCTCGACCTCGCCGACGCCATGCCGGAGGAGCGCGCCGCCGAGATCTTCGGCCACTTCGACGACCACGCGTTCGCCGACGGTGCGCACGAGGAGCTCTACGACGTCTCCGACCTCGACGCCTTCGACACCGACGTCATCACCTGGTTCCGCCCCGATCCGCGGTACAACGACACCGCAGGCCTCCACCCGTACCTCACCGACGAGGACTGACGAGCCCGGCTCGTGCCCCCAGGGACACTTTGGTTGCGTTGAGTGCAACCAAAGTGCGACCCGCGCCGGGGGTCACAGTTTCGTCGGGATGAGGAACCACAGGGTCGAGAACAGGCCGCCGATCAGGACCACGGCCACGGCCATCAGTACCGGGCCGTAGACCACCTTGGCGATCAGCCCGACGGTGAGCGTCACCGCGACGGCCAGGCACACCAGGCCTGCAATGACCAGCCGGTTGCCGACGCGCAGGATCGTCTGTCTCCTGCCCGCGCGGAACAGCATGCGGTGCCAGGCCGCGGGTGCCGTGAGCAGCGCCGTCGCCGCCGCGGCGAACAGCACCGTCACCAGGTGCAGGATCTTCTCGAACCCGCTCGCCTCACGGAACTGCGCCGTGAACGCCACCGCCAGCAGGAAGCCGAACAGGATCTGCACCCCGGCCTGCGCGACACGAAGCTCGCCCAGCAGCTCGTTGACGTTCCTCGTCAGCCGCTGATGGTGCGGCTCCGCGTGGATGTCGTGCGCGGCCGGGTCGGGCGCGGCCCCGGCGCCGTTCCCGGTGCCGTGTGCCGTGCCCGCGGCCTGCGCGGCGTCGGACCCGCTGCCGCGCGATTCCGCTTCCGAGCCGCTGCTCATGTCGGTTCCCTTACTCCCGGTCGCCTGCCAACACGGGTTCGGGCGGGACGACCACGGGACGCCGTTTCGCGGTGCGCTCGTGCCAGCCGAGGGCCGTCACCGCGACGACCACGACGACGAGGCCGGCCCACTGCGTCACGGTCATCGTCTCGCCCAAAAAGGACACTCCGATGACGACGGCCGTCGCCGGGTAGGCGAGTTCGGCCAGCGTCGCGCGCGCGGCCGGCGTTGCGCGCAGGCCCGTGTAGTAGAGGCTCAGCGCGAACAGTCCCGGAATCAGCGCGAGCAGTCCGAGTCCCACGGCGTTGTCCCAGCCCACCGTGTACGGGTTCCCTTGAGCCGCCACGATAATCGCGGCGACGGGAAGTCCTACGGTGAAGCGCAGAGTGGTCACGTCACGTGACGGCAGGCTGGTCGACACCAGGCGCCCGAGCACGGTGCCCGCTGCCCACAGCGCCGCGGCGCCGACCGCGAGCAACGCCGCGCGCAGTGCGCTGAACTCGATGTCCAGTGGGTCGGCGAACGCGAGCAGCCACGCCCCCGCGATCGCCGGGGCGGCGAAGAACACGTAACCGCTCCGCAGTCGTTCGCCCAGCACGGCCCACGCCGCCAGCACCGCGAACAGCGGTTGCATCTTCTGCAACACCAGTGGCGTGATCGCGTCGCCCGTCTGGAAGGCCGCCGTGAACAGGGCCGTGGCCAGCGCGGAGGAGCCGCCGCCGATGATCAGCACGGCCAGCCACACGCGCGGACCGCATCGCGCCAGCGCCCGGACCGCGCGCGGCACGAACGGCGCCAGCACCGCCACGATGATCAGGTGCTCCCAGAACACGACCGTGCCCGACGGCAGCTCCTCCGCGAGCGGCAGCCGGAGCAGCCCGTCGGTTCCCCACAGGGCGGCCGCCACCGCGACGAGCCACGTCCGGTCCCGGGGCGTGCCTGTATCCGCGGTGCCGGTGCCCGTGCGAGCCGCGTCGGAGGGTCCTGGGTCCGAGGGAGTTGCGTCCGGTGAAGTCACGCGTGCCAGATTACGACCGGTCGCCGATAACAGACGTGTTCGTGTCACGCAGTGAGATCGCTCGACCGTGTCAACCGGCTTGTGGTCGATCACGCGGTGGCGTTAAGGACGACGCATGAGACGACTCCCCGTTGCCCTTTCCTTGATGTCCGCCGTCGCCCTCGCGAGTACCGGCACGGCCACCGCCGCCACCACGGCCGCGGACCCGGCGGCCGTCGGACCCGCCGAGTCCCGCGGAGGGGTGGCGTTCGCACACGGCACGTTCGCCCCGTACGTCGACGGCGCCACCGCGGCGACGTACGACCTCGAGGGCGTGCCCGCGGGTGCGCGTGCGTCGGTGTTGTCGCTGTCGAGCGGTCCGGTCGGCACGGTCACGAAGTTCACCGTTTCCGGTCTGCAGCCGAATCGGCAGTACGGCGCGCACGTCCACGAGAACCCGTGCGGCCCGACCGGTGACGACGCCGGGCCGCACTTCCAGCACGCGCAGGACCCGAACCCACCGTCGACCGACCCCGAGTACGCCAACCCGGACAACGAGGTCTGGCTCGACTTCACCACCACCGCCCACGGATCGGGATTCGCGGCGTCGCATGTGGACTGGTCGTACGGCGACCGCAGGCCCGCCTCCGTGGTGATCCACGAGCACCACACGTCGACCGAACCCGGCGAGGCCGGTGACGCGGGTTCGCGCCTGGCCTGCATCAACGTCCACTTCTGACGCCGTGTTGCTCCCGCCCGTGTTGCGGATTCCGGGGCTCGTGTTGCAGTTTCGCGGGCCCGTGTTGCGGTTTCGGGGCGCCGTGTTGCAGTTCTCGGGTTCCGTGTTGCGGTTTCCGGGGCTCGTGTTGCGGGTTCACGGCCGCGTGTTCTGCATTCAGGACCGCGTGGTCTGCACTCGGCAGCCCGTGTCCTGCACGCGGGACCGCCGCCGCCGACGCGTCGACACCGTGACGTGCCGGGGTGGCGGTCAGGTCGCCGGGTCGCGGGCGTCGTAGGCGGCGCGCGCGGCGGCGATCGCCCCGGCGTGGCGCTCCGCCCAGGACGTGAGATCGGCCAGCGTGCGGTGCAGTTCGCGCGCCATGTCGGTGAGCGTGTACTCGACCTTCGGCGGAACCGTCGGATACACGGTGCGCACGAGCAGACCGTCACGTTCGAGTTTGCGCAACGTCAACGTGAGCATGCGCCTGCTGATGCCGTCGATAGCGCGTTCCAGCTCGGTGAACCGCACCGGCCCTCGGGCCGCCGCGACCAGTACGCCGACGCTCCACTTGCCCGCGACGTGGTCGAGCACCTCGTTGATCGGGCACGCGTGCTCGACGCTGCTGCGGACGGCGTCGTCCCGCGCCGTGTCGGCCCGCACCTCGCCGTCGAGCACCCGGCCGGCAGTGGCGTCGGCGACATCGCGGCGCTCGCGGTCGTCGCTGCCCTCGTCGGTTACAGCGCTGTGCCTCCGGGACATGAAAGTGCCTCCTTCCGCGCGCCCTGACGGTCACACACGATGAGCCCAGTTACAAATCGTGCACCAAGGAGCTCATCGATGACCGAGTCGGAAACGGTCGAGGCGCAGTCGGCCCGGACCTCGACCCGTGACCGCACCCGCTGGGCGGCACTCGTCGTGCTGTGCACGGGTGCCCTGATGGCGATCGTCGACGAGACGATCGTCAACATCGCCCTGCCCGTGATCCGGCGCGACCTCGGGTTCACGCAGTCCGGGCTGGCGTGGGTGACCGGCACGTATCTCGTCGCGTACGCGGGCCTGCTGTTGCTGTCCGGCAGGCTCGGCGATCTACTGGGCCGCAAGCGGGTCTTCGTCACCGGATTTGTCGTCTTCACGGCGTCGTCGGCGTGGTGCGGAGCGGCGTGGACGGCTCCGGTGCTCGTCGCGGGCCGGTTCGTGCAGGGGCTGGGCGCCGCGATGATGACGGCCGTGCTGCTCGGCATGATCGTCACGCTCTTCACGGACACGCGGGAACGGGCGACGGCGATCGGCGCGTTCGGCTTCGTGCAGGCCGCGGGCGGAAGTATCGGCACCTTCGTGGGCGGCATGGTCACCGAGGTCGCGAGCTGGCACGCGGTGTTCTTTTTGAACGTCCCCATCGGGCTGATCGCGCTCGGGTTCGCGGTGCGGTTCCTCGCTTCGGAACGTGGTCCCGGCCTTGCCGCGGGTGCGGACTTCACCGGCGCGGCGATCGTCACGTCGGCCCTGATGGTCGGCATCTACACGGTGATCACCGTCGAGGACGTCGGTTGGGGATCGCCGCACACGATCGGTTTCGGCGCGCTGTCGCTGGCCCTGCTCGGCGCCTTCGCGTGGCGCCAACGCCGCGCCGCACGGCCGTTGCTGCCACCACGGTTGCTGCGGTCACGTCGGACCGTCGTCGCCAACGTCGTCACGTTCCTCATCGCGGGCGCCATGTTCGGGTTCATGATCGTGTCGGTGCTGATGCTGCGTGGAGTGCTCGGTTACGGCGCACGCGACGCCGCGCTGGCGATGCTGCCCGCACCAGTCGTCATCGGCACGATCTCGCTGGGCCTGTCGGCGCGGCTGATCGGCCGGTTCGGCCATCGCCGGATGATCCTCGTCGGGTTGCCCCTCATCGCGGCGGGACTGCTGTTGCTGGCACGGGTTCCGCACGACGCGGCGTACGTCGTCGACGTCCTGCCCGCGATGTTGCTGATCGGTGCCGGTTTCGGCTCGGCGCTGCCCGCCGTGATGGCGACCGGCATGGCCGACGTCGCCCCCGATGACTCCGGCACGGCTTCGGGCTTGTTCAACGCGGTGTTGCAGTTCGGCGGTGCGATCGGGCTGTCGGTGCTCACGGTCGTCGCCACCACGCGCACGGAGACGCTGCTGACCGGCGGTTCCGGCGAGCGTGAGGCGCTGCTTGGCGGTTACGCGGTGGCGTACGCCGTCGCCGCCGTGGTCGTCACCGCGGCGTTCGTGACGGCGGCGGTGGTGCTGCGTACCGGACGCACGGACGGCCGCTGAACCGGATGCGGGCGCGCCGTGTTGCGGATCCCCGGGCGCGTGTTGCGGTTCCCGGGGCCCGTGTTGCGGTTTCCGGGGTGCGTGTTGCTCCCGCCCGTCGCCCGGCCGCCACCTCTCAACGACGCGCTACCGCGCGACTGTGTTCCCGGGCGCGTGTCGCGGATTCACGTGGCGGTGTCGCGGTCGTCGGTGTCGGGCACGCCGACGACCGCGTCCAGCGACAGGTGTTCGGCGAGCAGGTGTTTGAGTTCGCCGCCCTCGATGAGCTGGATCCGACCGTTCCGGCGTGCGAACGCGCGGGCGGAGGGGCCGAACCAGGACGTCGTGACGAGGACGCCGCGGCTCGCCCGCCTGTCCTCCACGACGCCCGCCAGTGAACGGACCGCCTCGGCGGGCACGGCCGAACGGTAGCGTTTCGCCTGCACGACGCAGAGTCCGCCGACGATCGGATCCTCGTTGACGGCGACCGCGTCGACACCGCCGTCGTGCGAGGCCTGCGTCGTCCAGGCGCGCATCCCCGTCGCCTCGAACAGTTGCCGCACGAGGTGTTCGAACTCGGTCGGCGGCAGGTGCACCAGTACGGGCCTCGCGTCGAGGTCCGCGGCCGCGTCGCGGGCCGTCGCGACGCGGTAACCGGACAGGTCGGCCTCGGCGATCGGGCGGACGGCTTCGAGGTCCCACGGATGCGATGACACGCGGGCGTCCAGGTGACGCAGGCATTCGGTCGGGTCGAGACGGTCGAGCACCAGGTCGGAGAACTCGGCGCGGGTGGCGGCCACGCTGACGAGACACGGTGTCCGGGTCCGTCCGGTCGCCTTGTCGCGGGTGCGGGCGTGGCCGCTCGCGACGACCTCGTCGACCACGGTGCGCGGATGCGCCTCGAACGCGTCGCGCATCGTGCGGAGCACCAGCCGTGCCACGAGTGCCGCATAACGCGCCCGGATCTGCTCCGCGGACGAGGTCTCCGCCACGATCTCGTCCCGCGCGGGGGTGTACCGGTATTCCGTGACGTCGGGAATGACGTGGATGTCGGGCAGCATCCGGGTGACGAACAGTTTCCGGTGCTCGGCGTCGTAGGAGATCTCGACGGCTCCGCTCAGGTGCGCGGGAACGGGTTGTGCGGTGAGCGCGCGGGTGAAGTAGTCGGCCACCGAATCGGGATCGAGCGCGCGGACGCGGTGTTCCAGTTCGTCGACGGCGATGTTGTGCTGCGCGATCTCCCGTTCTCGTTCGTGTTCGGCGGCGTCGTGCGCTGCGCGGGCTGCGGCCAGCCGTTTCCTGCGGTGCTGCCGGGCGGCCTGTCGTTCCGCCGTGTCGGCCTCGAACCGCGCGCGGGCCCGTCGCAGCGCTCGACGTCGCCCGTCGGGGAACAGACGATCCAAGGTGGACGGATTGGGTCGGTAGTCGTCCCACTCCGGCATCGCGGCGTGTGCGGTGAGTCGTGGCTCCGGGACGAACTCGCGAGGCTGGTAGGACCTGCGGAGCCGGGAGAAATCGAACGGCGGCTGGTCGAGGGCGTCGACGAGGACGGCCTCGAGTGCGCGGACCCGCGCTGTGACGGCCTCGGTCAGCGCTGCGGCCTCGGCGTGCCTGCGCTCCAGGTGGTAATCCCACGCTTCACGGTCGGCCTGCCGCGGAATGGCCGGATCTCCGGCGTCGTCGTCCGTCCGTCGTCGGGCGTCGGACTCCGGGACGGAGTCCGAGAAGGATTCACTGCGGCGCTCCATCGTTTTCCCCGCGTCGTCGCTTACCGCGTATTTCCCGGTGTATCGTCTTCCCGAGTATTCGACTCCCGGGCGTCCCGGGGTGCTCACATTGCGGTACCGCGGAATGTAACTTAGGCGTTTCGGTTCGCGGGGGATAGCTCCGATCGGTGATTGCTGGTATCACCGAACGAATTCGTCGGAGGCCGACCGGGGTAACACGCGAATGTTCGCGGAACGGTGGTCGTCGTCTCGGGGAATGTGCGGGCAATGAATTGTGAACACCGACCGTGGGGTGCGATCGCCCTCCCGGGGCAGGCGTTTCACTCGGCGAATCTCCGTTGCGGGGTCACGGTCGGAATGTGCACGACGGCGTCGAACCACTCGGCCGGCGACTGCCCGGACAAGTGGTACGCGGCATCGTTGTCCGGGTCGTAGTGCGGGCCGATCAACCGGGTCCTCGTGGGCGCGTCGAGCCAACGGCGAACCGGCTCGGGCGCCGCTGCGCGAAGGTCGAGCAGATACGGCGGCAGGCCGGCAGCGGACAGCGCGTGCTCGGCGTAGTCCACAGGCGGAGCGGGCACGTCGAAGGCCCCTCCGCCGTCGAAGGACACAGCGCCGTGGAAGGACACAGCGCCGTGGTGGAGGGTGCCGTGGTGGAAGGTGATGCCGATCGACCGGTAAGCGTCACCGAACCGTTCTCGCAGCCGACTTCCCGCGTTCCGCTGAGTCTCCCGGTCCGTGTGCTGTGTGACGACCCGCTGCGAACCGACGGCGGTGTGTGCGATGCCTCCCCAGTACACGATCGCGTCGCCGGTGCGTTCGTGCCATCGAACGACCGTGGCCGCGAGGTGCTGCTCGATCGTGGACAGGTCCCCCTGTCCCGAGGCGCCGTGGGGGTCGTCGGCCTCCACGATCCGGACGGGGTCGTCCGGGTGGGCCTTGTTGTACGAGCGGAGCCATGTGACGACGTCGAGTGTCTCCTCGGTCCGCCAGAACGACCGCGCGTCGGCGAGGATCTCGCGCGGCTCGCCGCGTCCGGTGAGGAGGTACTCGGCGAGTTCGGCCGACTTCGCGTCGTCGCCCTCCAGCAGGACCGCGCGGAACCCCATCGCCTCCACGAGGAATCGCACGATCAGGTGCGCCGAGACAGCGGGTTCGCGCGCCGCGCGGGTGGACGATCCGACGGCGACCACGGTGGCGTCCGCGGTCACTGCGCGAAGGCACGGCGACTCGGGCGGTGTCTCCTGCGGCGTCTCCGGTCGGGAGACAACTGACTCGACGTCGTCCCACGGTTCGGCGGTGGCGCGGATCCACTCCCGGAGGAGCTGCATGTCGTCCATGGCCGGACGTTAAGAGCTGGACTTCGGTAGAGGTCAAGGCGTTCGCAGGCAGCGGCGCACCTGTCCGGCGTGCGCGAATGCAGGACACGCTCCCGGGAGCTGCAACACGGTCCCCTGGGCCCGCAACACGGTCCCCCGGAGCTGCAACACGGTCCCCTGGATCCGCAACACGCGCCCCTGGATCCGCAACACGGCGGTGGGGCGACAACACGGGGTGGCGATGATCGTCGTCGGCGGCGACTAACCTGGAGGGCATGACCGCCACCGTGACGACGCCTGCGCTGCAGGTCGGCCCCTACCGGGTCGATCCTCCCGTCGTGCTCGCTCCGATGGCGGGCATCACCAACGTCGCGTTCCGGCAGCTGTGCCAGGAGTACGGCGCGGGGTTGTACGTGTGCGAGATGATCACCGCCCGTGCCGTCGTGGAGCGGCATCCGGGAACGATGCACATGATGACCTTCGCGGCGGGCGAGTACCCGCGGTCGATGCAGCTCTACGGTGTCGACCCGGCGACGATGCGCGAGGCCGTGAAGATCATCGTCGGCGAGGGTCTGGCCGACCACATCGACCAGAACTACGGCTGCCCCGTGGCCAAGGTGACGCGCAAGGGTGGCGGTTCGGCCCTGCCGTATAAGCGCAAGCTGTTCGGCAACATCGTGCGTGCGTCGGTCGAGGCGGCCGAGCCCGCGGGCGTGCCCGTGACGGTCAAGTTCCGCGTCGGCATCGACGACGACCACCACACCTACCTCGACGCGGGCCGGATCGCCGAGGCCGAGGGCGCCGCCGCGGTGTCGCTGCACGCCCGCACCGCCGCGCAGCGTTACTCAGGCAAGGCCGACTGGTCGCACGTCGCACGACTGAAGGAAGCCGTCACGGGCATCCCGGTGCTCGGCAACGGCGACATCTTCACCGCCGACGACGCCCTGCGCATGGTCGACGAGACCGGCTGCGACGGTGTCGTCGTCGGCCGCGGGTGTCTCGGCAGGCCGTGGCTGTTCGGCGAGCTGGAGGCCGCGTTCCAGGGCAGGCCTGCACCGGAGGCGCCGAACCTCGGCGAGGTCGCGCGGGTGCTGCGCAGGCACACCGAGCTGCTCGTCGAACACGACGGCCACGACAAGGCCATGCGCGACATTCGCAAGCACATGGCCTGGTACTTCATGGGCTTTCCGGTCGGGTCGGAGCTGCGGCGGTCCTTCGCGACCGTGTCGTCGCTCGAGCAGCTCGACGACCTCATCGGGAAGTTGGACCAGGACGCGCCGTTCCCGGCCGACGCCCTCGGCCCGCGGGGCAGGCAGGGCTCGCCCGGCAAGGTCACGCTGCCGCACGGCTGGCTCGACGATCCCGACGACCCGTGTGTGCCCGAGGGCGCCGACATGATGCACTCCGGCGGCTGAGCGAGGAGCCCTGCTCCCGCCCCTCCGCAGCGAGGGGAAGATTCGGGGCGTTCAACGCACCCATGGGCACCCTCGGGGCGCCCGCCCGTCGGCCCGACCACCACCCCTCCCGGACACGCTGACGCGTGGCTGTGTTCGATGCCACCAAGGTGCCCTTGGGGGCTCCTCGGACACCGTCGGATCGCTGCGGCAAAGCAAGCGGGGTTCGAGTGGTGCATGACGCGGTAGACTTCGCGGAATGGGAAAGCGGCAGTACGGGCAGTTCTGTGGGCTCGTGCGTGCCGTCGAACTGGTCGGTGAACGGTGGGCGCTGCTGATCGTCCGTGATCTGCTCGTCTCACCGAAGCGCTACACGGACCTGAAACGCGGCCTGCCGCGCATCCCGACCAACGTTCTGTCGGCGCGCCTGAAGGAACTCGAGACCGCGGGCATCGTCGAGCGCAGACTGCGACCGCGGCCCGACGGGTCCGTCGAGTACGCGCTCACCGAGTACGGCGCCGACCTCGAGGATGTCGTCCTCGCCTTCGGCCGCTGGGGTGCCCGAGCACTCGGCGAACCGGGCCCCGACGAGATCGTCACGGCCGATTCCCTCGTCATGGCGCTGCGGTCGACCTTCCTGCCCGACGCCGCCCGCGCGGAAACCGATGCGACGTACGAGATCCGCGTCGGCGACGTCGTCGTGTGCGCCCGCGTCGAGGGTGGGCAGCTCGCCGCTGCGCCCGGCGAGGCCGACGGTGCCGATCTGGTCGTCGAAACGGGCCCGGCGTTCCGGGCGCTCCTCGCGGGGGAACTGACGCCGGACGACGCCCTGGCCGACGGCCTCGTCGCCATCACAGGACCGAAGGAGTTGCTGGTCGCGTTCACCCGGTCGTTCCGCATCTGACCGCGCCCGTTTCGTCCGTTCCGAGGTCGACGGCGGGTCGGATGCGTGGCGGCCTGTGACATCGCTCGTCCTGTCGAGCGATTTTCGCGTTCCGCGGGTCCCGTCGGCTCAAGAGGTGCGTCTCTCCTGTCGACATCCCTGTATGGGGTTCGACGCTGTTGGAGGTGACGCGGTGACGCCGGCCGAACCCGTCCACGACACCGCAGCACTGGTCTCCGCCCACGAATCGCTGGCCGACGCCTTCGCCGAGCAGGGCGATTGGCGCAGCGCCTACGAACACCTGCGCTCGGCGCTCGGTCACGCCAGGCGACTGCCGGTCGCGACCCCGATCCCCGAGCAGTATCGCCGCGAAGTCGAACAGCTGCGCCACGAGAGCCTGACCGATGCACTCACCGGCGTGTACAACCGCCGCTACCTCGACCGCACCCTGCCGTGGCTCGACCCCGTCGCCGTCGCGATGGTCGACCTCGACGAGTTCAAGAGCGTCAACGACCGGTTCGGGCACGACGTCGGCGACCGCGTGCTGCGGCAGGTCGCGCGCATCCTCCGCCAGTCGCTCCCGCCGGGCGGGTTCTGCGCGCGCTACGGGGGCGAGGAGTTCGTGCTGGTGGTGCCGGTGACGTCGCCGAGAACCGTCGCGGCGATCGTCGAGCGGGCGCGCATGCGTGTCGAACGGTTCCCGTGGCGGCAGGTGGAACCGGGACTGGCGGTCACGATCAGTGCGGGCATTTCGCCGGCCGACGGCGACGCCGACGCGCGCCTCCGCATTGCGGACGAGCTCCTCTACCAGGCAAAACGAGGGGGTCGCAACTCGGTGACCTTCGAGGAACCGGACGAAGTCGACTCGACGCGCACTCTCGGTGCGTATTCGGTTCGGCCGCATTCGTGAAGGCGTTCACTCGAGGTTCCCCAGCGGGTGATTGTTGACGCCAAGCATCGCAACTCTGTGTAAAAAGTTCGGGCCTTGGTGTCGTCACGAAAGAGGGACGTCCGTACGATAGCGCACACTGTCCGAAAGCCGATCACGCCACGGTCGCGGTGATGTCGCGAATGCGACATCCGATCCGGTGTTCTGGGGAAGGAGTGGGCGCGTGTCCGACGAGCACGGCTCGCCTGCCTCGCGCCACGCCCAGGCCGCCGCTGACCAGGTCGCGGAATGGCGTCGTCGCGCCGAGCGCAACCGGGCCGACTCCGAACGCAAACGCCGTCGTTCCCTCGACGGGGACGGCGGCACGAGCGTGTCCGAATTGCTCGCCAAGACCGGCTACACCGAGCAGGCGGGCGGACTCTCGCGGGCCGCGGAGGAACCCGCCGACCATGCCGACCACGGTCGCGACGGTGGCGGACCCGGCCCGCACGCAGCGTCCCCCGCGGATCGCGGTGCGTCTTCCCGTGGTGCTGCGCCTGCCCGTGGTGCTGCGCCTCCGCACCCTGGCCCGCCCGTCGAACCCGCGACGCCCCCGCCGCCCCCTTCGCCGCCGCGCGGTCGGCGCGCCGGGCCCGAATCGAGCCCCGAACCACGGCCGGAGTCCCGCCCCGAACCACGACCGGAACCCCGGCCCGAACCGCGACCGGGACCGCACGCCGATACCCACGGTGAGCGGGCCGGTGAACCTGCCGTTCCGCCTCGCCACGGCGGCCGGCCACCTGCCCCGCCCGCCCCCGCGGGCCGGCCCGGTCTGCCTGCACCCGCGGAATCGGCTCCCGAGCCGCCGCGCGTCGAACCGTCGCTCCCAGAACCACCGCGCGCCGAGCCACCGCGCCCAGAACCGCCGCGCGCCGAACCACCGCGTCCAGAACCGCCGCGTGCCGCACAGCCCGCGCCCTCCGAATCGCCGGAACCCCCTGCTCGCCCGCGGCCGCCCGCGCCACCGGCACCGCCGCCGTCGGCGCGTCCGCCCGAGCCGGGGCGGCCTGCGCCGGCACGGCAGCAGGAGTCGGGACGACAGCAGGCCCCGGGACGGCAGGACCCCGGCCGTTCACCGGAGCAGGACGAATCGGCTCCGCACCGGCAGCGACCGGAGCCCGACGTGTGGCAACCGCGGGGCGATTCCGGCGGCCCGCGACCGCCGCGGGAACAACGCGGTGACCGGGGCGGCGCGCAGCGAGAGCCGGGACCGGCCGCGCCCGGTCCGGGACGTCCGGACGGTCCGCCGCAGGACGGTCCGCGTCCGCCGGTCCCGCCCGGACAGCGCACACCACAGCATTCGGGTCCGAACCCGCGACCCGTCCGGGACGCTCGCCCGCAGGCCGCTCCCGTGCCGCCCGCCGCGGTTTCCGGCGAGTCCGCGCCGCCGGACCGGCCTGCGCCGCCGGACGCGCCTCGCCGGCCCGGCGGGCAGCGCAGGCCTGCACGTCCGGGTCCGCCTGCGGCTCCGGCGTCGCCCGGAATGTTCGCGCCGCCGGACTCCCAGGGGCCGCCCGAGTCCGCGGGTCCGCCCGCGAACCGGGCCGCCGAACCGGCCCGTGGGCCCGGGCGCGCACCGGGGCCGCCTCAGGCACGGCCACGCCATCACACCGAACCGCACCCCGAGGGCATGCCGCATCCGAACGGCCGTCCGCCCGGGCCGCCCGCGGACGGCCCGGGGCCGCCCCGCCCCGGATCGCGTCCCGAACCGGCGCGCGCCGAACGACGTCCTGGCCCGCCGCGCCCCGCCCCCGAACCCGAGCCCGAACCCGAGCCGCCGACCGTGTTCGGGGCCGTGGCGTCCGTACTGGACGGCGGCCTCGTCGCCGACATCGACGCCGACATCGATGGTCCCGCGAACGTCGCCGATTCCGGTACGCGACGGGTCGCTGCGGCTCCGCGGCCTGCGCCGGGCGCAGGGCCGCGTGGTGGCCTGCGGCCTGATGCGCCGCGTTCGCGCAGACCGGCGGCGCCGCCCCCCGCCGAACCCGCACCGGCCGAACCCCGACCGGCCGAGCCGTCGCAGGCCGAGCAGGCCCCCAATGCTCCGGCTCCCGACACCCCGGGCCTCGACGTACCGGCCCCCGACCTACCGGGCCCGGACGGCCCGGAGTCCGAGGAGCCCGGTCGCGCCGCTCCCGCCCCGCCGCGTCCGCGCAGGCCGCTCGCTCCCCGCCGGGACCGGGAGCAGGACCGGGTCTCGATGACCGACCAGATGGAGCCGGTCGACGAGCAGACGCAGTACAAGCGCAAGATCGACAACACGCTCGCCCGGTTCTCGGCCGCCCACGACGAGTTGGAGGCAGAGGAGAGCGAGCGCCGCGCACGCAAGGAGCGGTTCGCGGCGCGGATCGAGCACACGCGCACGAAACTGCAGGCCGTCGTGACGTCGAAGATCGGCGGCCGCGCTTCGGCGGTGAAGGCTGATGGGAACGCCGACGGCGACACCGGTGAACGGGCCGATGCCGACGCCGATCAGGAGGACGAGTCGCGCGCCGACGACCGGTCCGGCGAGCACGCCGACGAGGGCGAACCCGCGCGCACCCGGCTGCAGGAGAAGAAGAAGCGGAAGAACGACAGGGCACGGCTCGCGAGCAAGACGCTGGCGATCGTCGCTGCGGCGCTGGTCTTCCTCGCCACGGGCGCGATGTGGGGCGCGAAGACCTGGTTCGACTCGAAGTTCAACCAGATCGCGGCGCTCGACGAGAACTCGGCGCACATCATGCCCGGTCAGCTCGGCGACGAGAACTTCATCATCCTCGGCTCGGACACCCGCGAGGGTGCGGAGGCCGAGGAGAACGTCGGAACGGCCTCCGAGGTCGGCGGCGCCCGGTCGGACACGCTGATGGTGGCGCACGTGCCGGAGGACCGGTCCCGTGCCGTCGTCGTGTCGTTCCCGCGTGACCTGGAGATCACGCGGCCCGCGTGCGAGCGCTGGGACTCGAGCTCCGGCCGGTACGGCGAGGTGATTCCCGCGGCCGAACAGGTCAAGATCAATACTGCGTTCTCGGTCGGCGGCCCCAAGTGTGTGACGAAGGTGGTTCAGGAACTCACCGGGATGAAGATCAACCACTTCGTCGGCATCGACTTCCACGGCTTCAAGGGCATGGTCGACGCGGTCGGCGGGGTCCGGGTGCAGATCGACGAACCGATCGTCGACCAGACGCTCGGCAAGGTCGTCACCGAGACGGGCAACGTGAAGCTCGAGGGCGACCAGGCGCTGAACTACGTCCGTGCGCGCAAGGTCTACAGCGATCCGACGTTCTCCGACTACGGCCGGATGCAGCGCCAGCAGAAGTTCCTGTCGGCGTTGCTCGACCGGACCTTGTCGAGCGACGTTCTCTTCGACACCGGCAAGCTGAGCAACTTCATCGACGCGTTCACGCGGTCGACGTTCGGCGAGGGTATCGGCGTCGACCAGATGTTGACGCTCGCGCAGTCGATGCGCGGGTTCGATGCCGGCAAGGTCGAGTTCCTGACCGTGCCGACGGTCGGCGAGGCCAACGAACGTGGCAACGAGGTGCTGCTCGAACAGGACTCGCAGGCGCTGTTCGACGCGATCATCGACAACACGCCACTTCCGGGTGAGGAGAAGCCCGCCGACGAGTCCTCCACCGGGGAGCAGGCCTCGTCCGAGGAGCAGCAGGCCGTGGAGCAGCCCGCCAGCGCGTCGGCACCCTGACGAGCTCACGAACGGGCACAGACGGGGCCGCAGACCGCGCAGCGATCCGCCGACCTGCATCGACGCGCCCGGAAGTCCTCACCGAGCCGTCGGTTCGCGTTCACCGATGGTTCAGGTCCGGATTCGGCGCTGGGCCATTACGGGCCGTAGAGTCAGCCGTATGCGGGACGCCTACAACCTCGAACTCGATAATCTTCGTGCCCAACTGGGTGACATGGTGCAGCTGGTCGCCGAAGCGATGCAGCTCGCGACGCGGTCGCTGTTGCACCAGGACCTCGAAACGGCCGAGCAGGTCATCAGCGACGACGTGAAGGTGGACGACGCCCGGTCCGCGGCGGAGGAGAAGGCCTACGGCCTGCTCGCGCTGCAGGCGCCGGTGGCGACGGACCTGCGCATCGTGGTCGCGGCGTTGCACGCGGCCGAGAGCATCGAGCGGATGGGCGACCTGGCGCTGCACGTCGCGAAGGCCGCTCGCCGCAGGCACCCGGAGCCGGTGCTGCCGCCGGACGTGCGGCCCGCCTTCGAGCGGCTCGGTGACGTGGACGTGCGCCTGGCGCGCAAGCTCGAACGGGTCGTGCGCGGTGACGACGCGGAGGCCGCCAAGAGCCTCGAGGACGACGACGACGAGGTGGACGAGATCCACCGCAACCTGTTCACCGTGATCATGGACCGCAACTGGGAGCACGGCGTGTCACCGGCCGTGGACCTGACACTGCTGAGCCGGTTCTACGAGCGTTACGCCGACCACGCGGTCTCCGTGGCGCGTCGGATGCTGTTCGTCGTCACGGGGCGTATGCCAAATCACAGTTCCAGTGACGTCTGATCGACTGGCACTCATCCGCTCGGGCTACACGTTGGACACGTGCCGTATGACCTGCGCATGCATTGCCGACAGTGGCTGGTCACCCCGCGGTGATGTCGCTGTGACGTCGTCGGCGCGACACACCTCGTTCACCTGCCGTTCATTCGCTTCATGAAGCGGTGTCATGTCCCGCCCATAGCGTTCGACGCGGCACATACCCCGAGCGGCGGCAGGCAAACTGCCGCACCAGAACCCCGGAAGAGGTCAACTGTGAAGCGTTCCACCCTGGGTCGCGCCCTTGTTCTGCCGACGACGGCCGCACTCGCGTTCGGCCTGGTCGCCTGCGGCTCCGCCAACGAGGAGAGCGGGTCCGGTGGCGTCACGATCAACGGCGCCGGCGCCAGCTCGCAGGAGGCGGCGCAGAACGCGTGGCGTACCGGATTCCTGGAGAACAACGACGGCACCATCAACTACGACCCGGTCGGCTCGGGCGGCGGTCGCGAGCAGTTCACCACCGGTGGCGTGGAGTTCGCGGGCTCGGACGCCTACCTCGACGACGAGGAGGTCAAGGCCGCGCAGGAGCGTTGCGGTGAGGGTGGTTTCGTCGAGATTCCCGCCTACGTCTCGCCGGTCGCGCTGATCACGAACATCGAGGGCGTCGACAGCCTCAAGCTGAAGCCGGGAACGATCGCCAAGATCTTCAACCAGAAGATCACCAAGTGGAACGACCCGGAGATCGCTGAGAGCAACCCGAACGTCGACCTGCCGGACACCACGATCGTCCCGGTGAACCGTGCCGACGAGTCCGGCACCACCGAGAACTTCGTCGAGTACCTCAAGGCCGCGGCTCCCGAGCAGTGGCCGCACGAGGTGAGCGGCAACTGGCCGGTCGACGGCGGCGAGGCCGCGCAGGGCACCTCCGGTGTCGTGCAGGCCGTCAAGAACGGCTCCGGCACCATCGGTTACGCCGACGCCAGCCGTGCGGGCGACCTGACCACCGTCGAGGTCGGTGTCGGCGACGAGTTCGTGCAGTACTCGCCGGAGGCCGCGTCGGCCGTGCTCGACGTCTCCGAGCGGGTCGAGGGCCGCGGCGAGCACAGCTTCGCCTTCGACCTGGCCCGTGACACGACCGAGTCGGGCACCTACCCGATCGTCCTGGTGTCCTACCTGCTGGCCTGCAGCAACTACGACAACGCCGACAAGGCCACCATGGTCAAGGACTACCTGAACTACGTCGTCAGCGCCGAGGGTCAGAAGGTCGCAGCGGAGCAGGCCGGTTCCGCGCCGATCTCCGACGACCTGCGGTCCAAGGTGCAGCCGGCCATCGAGTCCATCGGCTCGTCGAACTCCGGCAGCTGACACCCGTCGGCAACCGTCGCACAAGCGACAACGGGCGACCCGAGTGGCGTCCCCGCACTGTCCGGGTGGTCTCCTCGACGACGAGGTGACCACCCGGACACACGCGTGTCAGGAGACTTGTTCGTGAGCCGGTGTGTGCGCCACCGCGGCGGCCGAACGCAAGAACGGAAGGGATAGAACGTGGCTTCCACTACCGAGGCCCCGCCCCGGAAGAACCGGGTGCCGCGACGTCCGGGGGACCGGATCTTCGCCGGTGTCTCCACCGGGTCCGGTGTGCTGATCCTCGTGGCGCTCGCGGGTGTCGCGGTCTTCCTGGTGACGGAGGCGTGGCCTGCGCTCACGGCGTCCGCCGAGGAGATCCCCGGCGGCGAGGGGCTCGTCCTCTACATCTGGCCGCTGCTGTTCGGCACGCTGATCTCGGCGGTGCTCGCGTTGGTGATCGCCGTGCCGCTCGCGGTGGCGATCGCCCTGTTCATCACGCACTACGCACCGCGCAGCATCGCCAGGGCGCTCGGCTACATCATCGACCTGCTCGCCGCGGTGCCCAGCATCATCTTCGGCCTGTGGGGCATGAACGTGCTGGCGCCCATCACGGTCGACCCGGCCTCGTGGCTGTCCGAGCATCTCGGCTGGATCCCGTTCTTCGCGGGGCCGCCGTCGTCGACGGGCCGGACCATGTTCGTGGCGATCCTCGTGCTCGCCGTGATGGTGCTGCCGATCATCACCGCCGTCGTGCGCGAGGCGTTCATGCAGACGCCGCAGCTGCACCAGGAGGCTGCGCTCGCGATCGGCGCGACCCGGTGGGAAATGATCCGCATGGCCGCTCTGCCGTTCGGCCGCTCGAGCATCATCGGCGCCTCGATGCTCGGCCTCGGCCGGGCACTCGGCGAGACGATGGCCGTGGCCATGGTGCTGTCGGCCTCCGGCGGCGTCTCGCTCAACCTGATCAGCAGTGACAACCCGCCGACCATCGCGGCGAACATCGCGTTGCAGTTCCCCGAATCGAGCGGCATCGCGATCAACACGTTGATCGCCTCCGGCCTCGTGCTGTTCGCCATCACGCTGGCCGTGAACATGATCGCCCGTGCGGTGATCAACCGGCGCAAAGACTTCGACGGAGCCAACTGATGTCCACCTCGCTCACGACTCCCGAACAGGACCCGGACCTGAACGCGCCGCTCGGCGGGGTGTCGCTCACGGCCGGTCAGCTGCCACGGGGTGCCGCGCCGGCCACGCTCGTGGCCGCGGGACTGGCGGGCCTGCTGCTCTGGCTCCTCGCCGACTGGGCCATCGTGCCGTGTGCACTGCTCGCGGCGGCCGCCTACGTGGTGATCGTCTACACCTGGTCGCGCGCCGTCGAAGGGCCGCGTAAGGCCACCGACAGGTTCGTCACGGCTGCCGTCTCCGGTGCGTTCCTGCTCGCGCTGCTGCCTCTCGTGTCGGTGATCGTCACCGTCGTGTCGAGAGGTGTGGTGCGATTCGACGCCGAGTTCTTCTCGTACTCGATGGTCGGTGTCAGCGGCGAAGGCGGTGGCATCTACCACGCGATGATGGGCACGCTGATCATCACGGGGCTCGCCGCGCTGATCTCCGTGCCGATCGGCATGCTCACCGCGATCTATCTCGTCGAATACGGTCGCGGCAAGCTCGCCAAGGCCATCACGTTCTTCGTCGACGTCATGACCGGTATCCCGTCGATCGTCGCGGGCCTGTTCGCCTACGCCCTGTTCGTGATGATCTTCGGGCCGGGCGTGCGCATGGGCTTCGCGGGTGCCGTCGCGCTGAGCGTGCTGATGATCCCGACCGTCGTGCGTTCCACCGAGGAGATGCTCAAGCTCGTACCCAACGAGCTGCGCGAGGCCTCGTACGCGCTCGCGGTGCCCAAGTGGCGGACCATCGTGAAGGTCGTGCTGCCGACGGCCCTGGCCGGTATCGCCACGGGTGTCACGCTCGCGATCGCCCGTGTCATCGGTGAAACCGCGCCGCTGCTCGTGACCGCGGGCCTGACCGACGGCGACAACTTCGATCCGTTCGAGGGTCGGATGACCACGCTGTCGGTGTTCTCGTACTACGAGTATCAGAGCCCCGGCCTGTTCGCGGAGGCGGCGTACGACCGTGCGTGGGGCGCCGCGCTGGTGCTGATGATCATCGTGATGGTGCTGAACCTCGTCGCCAGGGCCATCTCCAAGCTGTTCGCCCCGAAGACCCGCTGACGGCCCGGAAAGAGTAGGAAGTAACTGTGGCTAAGCGCATCGAGGTCAAAGACCTCGACATCTACTACGACAAGTTCCTCGCGGTGCAGGGCGTGTCGATGACGATCCAGCCGCGGTCGGTCACGGCGCTGATCGGCCCGTCGGGCTGCGGCAAGTCGACGTTCCTGCGCACCCTCAACCGCATGCACGAGCTCGTGCCGAACGCGCGCGTCGAGGGCTCGGTCGTCATGGACGACGACGACCTGTACGGGCCCAACGTCGACCCCGTGAACGTGCGCAGGCAGATCGGCATGGTGTTCCAGCGGGCCAACCCGTTCCCCACGATGTCGATCTACGACAACGTGGCCGCCGGCCTCAAGCTGAACAACAAGCGGCTGAAGAAGTCCGACATGGACGGGCTCGTGGAGCGGTCGCTGAAGTCGGCCAACCTGTGGGAAGAGGTCAAGGACCGCCTGCACAAGCCGGGTTCGGGGTTGTCGGGTGGACAGCAGCAGCGGCTGTGCATCGCACGTGCCATCGCCGTGCAGCCCGAGGTGCTGTTGATGGACGAGCCGTGCTCGGCGCTCGACCCGATCTCCACGCAGGCCATCGAGGACCTGATGCTGGAGCTCAAGGAGAACTACACGATCGTCATCGTCACGCACAACATGCAGCAGGCCGCGCGCGTGTCCGACACCACCGGGTTCTTCAACCTGCAGGGCGTCGGCAAGCCGGGTGAGCTCGTGGAGATCGACGAGACGACGAAGATCTTCTCCACGCCGTCGCAGAAGGCCACGGAGGACTACATCTCGGGCCGCTTCGGCTGACTCCAGGACGCCGTGTTGCAGATTCCGGGGCCCGTGTTGCGGGTTCGGGGGCGCGTGTTGCGGGTTCCGGGGACCGCGTTGCGGATTCCGGGCGGCAACTAGGCGGGTGCGAAAGCCCGCAGTGTCGCGTCGACGAGCGCGTCGGCGAACGCCGCGTCGAGGCTGCCGGTGCGGAGCAGCCAACGTTGGGTGAGCGGTGCGTAGAGCATGTCGAGAAGCAGGTCGAGGTCGGCGTTCTCGGCCAGCTGACCTGCGCGTTGTGCGCTGCGCAGTCGTCGTAGCTTCGCCGCGCGGACGGGGGCGTCCATGCGCTCTCGGTAGGCCGTCGCGAGCTGCGGATCGTTCATGATCTCGGTGTGCAGGGCTCGGATGGGCGCTTGGAAGTCGTCGTCGGCGAACTCGGCGACCGTGGCCCGTAGGACCGACTTGAGGTCTGCTTCGATGTCGCCCGTGTCGGGCAGTTCGATGTCGCCTGCACCGTCCTGGCTCGGTGCGAGCAGCGAGTCGAACACCACGGCGCCCTTCGACGGCCACCAGCGATAGATCGTCTGCTTGCCGACTCCCGCTCGCGCCGCGATCCCTTCGACGGAGAGCTTTCCGTACCCGACTTCGGCGATGAGTTCCCTGGTCGCGGCCAGGATCGCCTGGCGAGAACGTTCACTGCGCCGGGGTCCCGAGTTCGGTGCCATGGCGACATCGTACGGCGAAACGAGACGGTCCGTCTTGACAGTCGATGGTCGGACGGTGGATTCTGACTCGTAACGAGACGGACCGTCTCGTCTCGAGCTGGGAGGTCGGCATGTCTCGAAGGTGGTTCATCACGGGTGCGTCCCGCGGCCTCGGCACGGCGTTCACCGAGGCGGCGTTGGCGGCGGGAGATCGGGTGGTCGGCGTGGTGCGAGACGTCACGCCGTTGGCCGAGCTCGTCACCCGGTCAGGTGGCGCGCTGTCGACGTTCTCGCTGGACGTGTCCGACCGGGAAGCGGTCGTGGCCGGCGTGCGCAACGCCTTCGACGAGGTCGACGGTATCGACGTGGTCGTCAACAACGCGGGCGGTGCACTGCTCGGAATGATCGAGGAGGTCACCGAACAGCAGGTGCGCGAGCATTTCGACACGAACCTGTTCGGTGCGTTGTGGGTGTGCCAAGCGGTCGTCCCCCTGTTGCGTGAGCAGGGGTCCGGGCACATCCTGCAGATCGCGACGATGCCGGGAGCCGGCGGCGGGTTCGCCTCGACCGGCCTGTACGGCGCGGGCAAGGCCGCGCTCGAGACGATCAGCGGTGCGCTCGCCATGGAGGTCGAACCGTTCGGAGTATCCGTCACGACCGTGCATCCCGGCGGATACGACACCGAGCTGTTCGGCCGTGGCTTGACAACGACCGCACCGAATCCGGCCTACGCGCCACTGCGTGAACGCCTGGACGCGATGTTCGACGAGGCCGAGGATTTCGATCCGAGGCGGGCGGCCGAGGTGCTGTTGAAGATCGTCGACCTCGACGAGCCGCCGCGGCGCATCATCCTCGGAGGTGCGGCCTACGACATGTCGATGGACGTGTTCCGCGCGACGACTGCCGAGTTCGCGGCGTGGGAAGCGTTGAGCAGGCAGGGTGACTGATGGGTCGGGGCAACACGAGCCCCGGAAACCACAACACGAGCTCCCGAAGCCGCAACACGGGGCGCAACACCTCAGGTGCGGAGGAAGCGGACGTGGGGGTGGCCCTCGGGGCTGGTGGTGACCTCGGCCTTGACGTTGTAGACCTGTAGGATCAGCTCCTCGGTGAGCACGTCCGCGGGATCGCCCGCCGCGACGACGGCGCCGTGGTCGAGCAGCACGATCTCGTCGCAGTACATCGCGGCGAGGTTCAGGTCGTGCAGGGCGATCACGGACGTCACGGGCAGTGAGGCGAGCAGATCGAGAAGCTCGAACTGGTGCTGCACATCGAGGTGGTTCGTCGGCTCGTCGAGGAGCAGTTCCCGCGGACGCTGCGCGAGCGCGCGGGCGATCTGCACCCGCTGGCGTTCGCCGCCCGACAGGGTCTGCCAACGCTGGGCGGACCTGGCCGTCATGCCCGTCTGCTCGAGTGCCTCCTGGACCGCCGCCTCGTCGTCGGCCGACGCCGACAGCCACGCCCGGCGGTGCGGGACCCGTCCGAGCCCGACGACGTCGCGCACGGTCAGCGGGATCTGTGTGTCGGAGTGCTGCTCGACGACGGCGACGCGCCTCGCCAGCGTCTTCCTGGGCACGTCGGCCAGCTCCCGGCCGTCCACGGTGACCAGCCCCGCCGACGGTTTCAGCACTCCGGCCAACACCCGCAGCAACGTCGACTTTCCCGATCCGTTCGGCCCGAGCACACCCACGGTCGACCCGTCGGCGGGCGCCACGCTCACGCCGTCGAGCACGAGCCCACCGCCGAGCGAGCGCGACACCCGCTCCGCGGCGAGTCCGACGTCCACAGCGGACTCCGCCGTGCCGTGCCGTGTCGCCGTCTCGCGGCGCAGGGCCGCGGGGTGCTGCGAGGTCGTGGCGTGCTGCGAGGTCGTGTCGTGCCGCGAGGTCATTGCACACCCCGGGAGCGGTAGAGGATCAGCACGAACGCGGGCACGCCGATCAGCGCCGTGACGACACCGACGGGAACCTCCTGCGGTTGCAGCATGGTCCGTGCCACCGTGTCGACCCACACCAGCAGCACCGCACCGGCGAGCGCGCTCACGGGCAACAGGCGTGCGTGCCCGGGCCCGGTGAGCAGCCGTGCCGCGTGCGGCAGCACGAGACCGACGAACCCGATGGCACCGACGGAACTGACGAGCACGGCCGTGAGCAGCGCCGTCACGGACATCAGCACGACCCGGGTCCGGCCGACGGCCACACCCAGCGTGGCGGCCGCGTCCTCGCCGAACGCGAAGGCGTCGAGCGAGCGGGCGTACCCGCCGCATACCACGAGCGTTCCCACCAGTACGACGGCGCAGGCGATCACCTCGGACCAGCCTGCGTTCGCCAGCGAGCCGAGGAGCCAGAACAGCACGCCGCGGGTGGTCTCCGCGTCGGCGGAGGTCAGCACGATGAACGAGGTCAGCGCCGACAGCAGTTGCATGACCGCCACGCCCGACAGCACGACCCGGTCGGTCGTCCCGCCGAGCGTGTGGCTCAGGGTCATCACCAGGGCGAACGACGCCACCGCGCCGAGGAACGCCCCGCCGGACATCGACAGCACGCCACCGCCGACCCCGAGGACCACGACCAGCACCGCGCCGGTCGACGCGCCGGAGGACACGCCGAGCACGAACGGGTCGGCGAGCGGGTTGCGCAGCAGCGACTGCATCACCACGCCGCACACCGCGAGCCCGGCACCGCACACGGCGGCCAGCAGGGTGCGCGGCAGTCGCAGGTCCCAGATGATGCCGTCGCGCAGTACCGACAACGTGGGCTCGGCGAGTCCGACGCGGGACAGCAGCGTCGCCCAGACGTCGCCGACGCCGATGTCCGCGGGGCCGATCGTGACGGCGACGGCGATCGAGGCGAGCAGTACGAGGCAGCCACCGAGCAGCACCACCGGCAGTCGCGACCGCGCCGTTCCGCCTGCGGTCACCGCTGGGGAGCGCGTCGCGTGGCCGGTCGTCACGGCGATCACCGTGCCAGTCCGAACTCACGGAGCTTGGCGGCGAGCTCCTCGGCACCGTCGACGGTGCGGATCGTCGGGTTCAGTGCCTGGCCGGACACCGTCACGTACCGCTTCCGTTCGACGGCCGTCATGTCCTGGGTGACCGGGTGCGACTCGAGGAACTCGATCTTCTGCTCGGCCGACTCCGCGGTCTGCGAACGCCGCGTCAGGTCGCCGAGTACGAGGACGTCGGGGTCACGTTCGGCGACGTTCTCCCAGCCCGACTGCGGCCATTCTGCGTGGGTGTCGTCGAAGGCGTTGTCGGCGCCGACGGCTCGGGTCATGATCCCCGGCGCGCCGCAGCAGCCCGCCAGGTACGGCGAGTCGGAGTTCGCGAACCAGTACAGCACCGACGTTCCCGACGCGTCCGCGTCGAGCCCGTCGAGCCGGCGCTTCAGGTCGCCGACGAGTTTCTCGCCGCGCTGCTCGACGTCGAAGATCCGTGCCAGGTCGCGGATCTCGCCGTACAGCACGTCCATCGTCAGCGGTTCGGACCGGCTGCCGTCGCCGGAGCCGCTGTTGTCCTTGGTTCCGCAGTCGGTGGGTGAGAGGTACGTCGGCACGCCCAGCTCGTCGAACTGTGAGCGCGTGGCGACCCCGCCCTTGCCGAGGGTCGCGGCGAACGACCCGGTGACGAAGTCCGGTTCGGCGTTGAGCACCGATTCGAACGACGGCATGTCGTCGGCCAGTCGCGGTATCCCGTCGGCGGCCTGTTTCAGTTCGGGCAGCACCGGATCGGTCCACATCGAGGTGCCGACGATGCGGTCCTCGAGTCCCAGGGAGAGCAGGATCTCCGTGCTCGCCTGGTTGAGCGAGACGACACGTTCCGGAGGTCGCTGCACCTCGGTGGTGCGGCCGCAGTTGTCGATCGTCCGAGGGAATCCCGGCGCCGCCTGTTCGCGAGGCGCCGTGGGTGCGCCGCAGGCGGCGAGGCCGATGGTCAGGCACGCCGAGAGCAGCAACGCCGCGGATGTGCGGGTGGTGCGTGAGCAGGGTGGGGAGGTCGGCACAGCGTTCCCTTGACGTCGAGGGCTCATGCGCGGAGCCGCAGTCGGACCGGTGGCCGGCTCCGGGGAGCCGGGGCCAGCAGGTCTTCGGACTCGGGATCGTCCGACCGGAACGCCTTCCCGCCGCCCGCCGGGGCCGTAGTGGCGCGTGCCGTAGTGGCGCATGTCGGGCCGCAGTGGCGTGTGTTCCGGCCGTCACCCTCACCGCTGCGCGTCAGTTCCGGATTCGCACCGGATTCCCTGACTCACATCACTCGTGAGTACGACTGGCCTTCGGGGACGCTACCACCGTCATGGGGTTCCGACCGCCGTCACGTGCGCACACTCACCCGGCGTCGGACGTCGCGTACTGAACGTCCACTTCGTACGGTGTGAACCCGAGCCTGCGGTAGACGGCCACGGCGGGCGCGTTGTCGCCCTCGACGTAGAGGATCACCTGGCTCAGACCACGGTCGGCCAGGTGGCGCAGCCCCGCGACGGTGAGCGCGCGGCCGAGCCCGCCGCCCTGCGCGCTCGGGTCGACACCCACGACGTACACCTCGCCGGCAGGACGGCCGCCGAATTTCGCCGGGTTCGGCGGGTGCTCCTTCGTCCAGTGGAAGCCGATCACGGCGCCGGCCTGCTCCGCGAGGAAGAATCCCCGCGGGTCGAACCAGTCCTCGCGTTCGGTCGCGGCCAGGTCGTCGACCGTGAGCGCGCCCTGCTCGGGGTGCCAGTGGAAGGCGCGGGCGTTGACGTCGACGACGGCCTGCTCGTCGGAGCCGGGGGTGAACGTACGCAGCGTGACACCCTCCGGCAGGTCCGGTTCCGGCCAGTCGGCGCCCGCCGTCTCGACGTGCATGATCAGCAGTTCGCGGCTGCGCAGCAGGCCGTGGCGGCCGGCGAGCCTGGCCGCGCCCGGCTGGTCGCCGTGGGCCCACACCCGCAGGTTGGACGGGTACTCGGCCAGCAGTGCCTCGGCGAGCGCGCCGCCGTGACCGCAGCGCCGGTGGTCGGGGTGTACGACGAGCTCGGCGACCCGCCTGCCGAACGCATCGCCCGAGGCGTCGACGTGGGCGACACCGACGAGGTCGTCACCCGCCGTGGCCAGCAGAAACCGGCCGCCGGAGAACTCGCCCGGCAGCGGGCCGTCCGGTTCGACCTCGGGTTTGCCGTCGACGCCGCGCGCCGCGGTCAGCAGCGCGCGCACCGCCGTGGTGCGTTCGTCGTCCAGGTTCTCGGCCCACTGCAGCTCCACCATGCCCGCCAGGCTATCCGGGTGGGCCGCTGCGGTGCCGTGATCGTCCGACCCGTGGGACGGCGACCCGACGTCGCGTGCGCCGAGGTCGTCAGCGTCCCGAGTACTCGCCGACGTCCGAGGGCTCGGGGACGGTGGGTCCGGCGGCGGGCCCGGGGGCGTTCGCTCCCCCGGGGCTACCCCCTTTTACCGGGCCGGTCGACTTCGCGGGCCGTTCGAACTTGTAGCCGACGTTCCTGACGGTGCCGATCATCTGCTCGTGCTCGGGGCCGAGCTTCGCGCGCAGCCGCCGCACGTGGACGTCGACGGTGCGGGTGCCACCGAAGAAGTCGTATCCCCACACCTCCTGCAACAGCTGGGCCCGCGTGAACACCCGGCCCGCGTGCTGAGCGAGGTACTTGAGGAGTTCGAACTCCTTGTAGGTGAGTTCGAGGGTGCGCTTGCGCAGGCGTGCGGTGTAGGTGGCCTCGTCGATCACGAGGTCGCCGACGCGCAGTTCCGCCTCGACCTGCGGTGCGCCGCCGTCCCGGGTCGTCGCCAGCCGCAGTCGGGCGTCGACCTCGGCGGGGCCCGCGGTGGGCAGCAGGATGTCGTCGGTGCGCCACTCGGCGTTGACCGCGACGAGTCCGCCTTCGCCGATGACGGCGATGACCGGGGTCGTCGTGTCCTCATCGCCCGCACCCTTGAGCAGCCGGCTCAGGCTCTTGGCCGATGCCAGGTCCGACCGGGCGTCGAGCAGGATGACGTCACGGTGGCCCGCGTCCAGCAGCGCGGTGACCTCGGGCGCCCGCACGCGTACGGTGTGCGGAAGCAGATCGAGGGCGGGCAGCACCGAGGTGGCCTCGGATTCCGCAGTGAGTACCAGCAAGTCCAGGCTCATCGCCACCGCCTCACACGTTGTCGAGCGCCTCGAGTCGGGCTCGGGCTGGTCGTCAGTGACAATAGCCTCGACACCCGCCGGGTGTCTGCCATCGTGAAACGGGCATCACACAACGGCGTGTTTGCGGTTTGGTACGACCCCGATCACATTGCGTATCCCGGACGGGCCGGTCACCGCTTCCGCGGTGGCCGCCGAAACGTCCGGAAGACCCGACAGACGCCGATTGAGAGCCGCTTGTGAGTGACACCGTGTCCACCCCGCCGAAGTCGTCGCAGCCGCGCTCGGGACGCCGCATGCGCAAGATCGTCACGATCGTGCTCATCGTGGTGGCCGTGCTGGTCGGTGTCGATTTCGCGGGCGCGGCGTTCGCGGAGCACACGGTGTCGCAGAAGGCGCGTGAGCAGCTGAAGCTCGACAACGACCCCGAGGTGGGCATCGGTGGGTTCCCGTTCCTGACGCAGGCGATCTCCGGCGAGTACGACCACATCACCGTCGAGGCGAAGTCGGTCCCGGTGCAGGACGTGCTGCGGGACGTCGACGTCAAGGCCGAGCTGTACGACGTCGACGCGCCGCTGTCGGACCTGACGCAGGGCAACGTCGACAACATCACGATCGGCCGGGTCGAGGGCGGGGTGACGCTCAAGGCCAGCGACATCAACCGGATCAGCCCGCTGGACAACATCCAGGACCTGCAGATCGCCGCGTCCAGCGAGTCCTACGTCCGCCACGGCGAGGGCTCCGGCGAGCAGTCGACCGGCACCGACGACAGCGCCAACACCGGCGGCGACTCCGGGGACGCGCCCGGTGCGGGTTCCGGCGACGGCTCGGGCTCCGGCGACGAGGCAGACCAGGGGCCCGACGGCGACGACAACGACGACAGCTCCGCGGGCATCCGCCTGTCGGGCAAGGTGCAGATCGCGGGCATCGAGCAGGAGATCTTCGCGTTCGCCATTATCGAGCTCGACGGCACCACCGTGAAGATCACGCCGCACCGGCTGCAGTTCGGGAATGACCAGGAGACGACCGTTGTTCCCCAGGCGGTGCAGCAGCAGCTGCTGCCGAGCTTCGAGGCAGACATCAACACGGGTGATCTGCCGTTCACCGTGACGCCGACCGCCGTGGCCGCCTCGCCCGACGGCATCACGGTGCGCGGCGAGGCGAAGAACGTCACCTTCGCGGGCGCCAACGCCTCGAGCTGAGGCGCGGTCCGCGTCACGTCGCGGGCGGAACAGGTACGACGGGAGGAACCATGACGGGCGTGATCGTCGCCGGGGTGACGCTGGTCGCCGCGGTGGTCGTCGGCCTGGTCGTGCGCGCCCGCAACGGGCGGATCCGCCCGTCGGGGGGAAGCTCCTCCGACGGTGCGGCGCCCGGCGGCGCGGCCGACTCCGCGCTGGACGGGTTGCCCACCGAGGTGCGGGACGCGGTGACCGGTGAGGCCGCCGAGGTGACGCTCGTGCAGCTGTCGACGACGTTCTGCGCGCCGTGCAGACACACGCGTGCGCTGCTCACGCACGTCGCCGAGCGCACCGACGGCCTGCGCCACGTCGACCTCGACGTCACCGACAAGCCCGATATCGCCCGCGACCTGGGCGTCCTGCGCACACCGACGACAATCGCCTACGCCCGATCGGGTGCGGAGCTGTTGCGCGTGTCCGGCGTGCCGAAGCGAGAGGAACTGCTCGCGGCCCTGGAGCCCCGGCTGCCGGACGCCGAATCCGCGGCGCAGCGCTCCGAGTAGCCGCTCCCGCCACCTGCGTCCCACAGAATGAACACGGTTCCCGCGCTGAGGGAGCCTGAGTAGGCTTGCCGCCGTGGACAGGCCGGGTTCTCACCTCCTCCAGCCGGGCGTCGAGTTGACCCGGCGGCGCGCGGTTGACTTCTGCCGTGTGCGTAGCAGCCTGTGTACACCGGTTCACGCACCGAGCCGGCAGTGCGCGCGCAGCTCGAGTCGCTGACTCCGCCGCAGGAGGCAGCCAGTCCAGGAGGTGTCATGTCCGCCCCGCAAGCGGTCGATCCACGCGGTCCCCGATTCGCCGCGATCGTCACGACGGTCGTGCTGGTGGTCGTGCTCGCGACCGGTTGGTGGCCGCTGCTGGCCGCGCAGACGGTGGTTTTCGCGATCGGCGCGTTCGTCGGACTGAAGCCCGCGCCGTACTCGGTGCTGTACCGGCTGGTGGTCGCACCACGGCTGCAGCCGACCGAGGAACGGGAGGACGCGGCGCCGCTGCGGTTCGCCCAGGCGGTGGGCTTTGCGTTCGCGCTGGTGGGCACGATCGGGTATGCCAGTGGCGTGACCGCGCTCGGCATCGTCGCCACGGCGCTGGCCCTGTTCGCGGCGTTCCTCAACGGCGCGTTCGGCTTCTGCCTCGGCTGCGAGATGTACCTGCTGCTCAAGCGCCTCTCGCCGCGCGCGGGGAGCGCCTCGTGACAGGTGCTGCCACCCGCTCGCGCCCGGTCCGCCACACCTGCACCGGCAAGCACCGACAGTCGCATTCGTACGAAGACGAGTAACAGAAAGTGAGTTCCGCTCCATGAGCCGTGAAGACGTCCTGGTCACCACGCAGTGGGCCGAGGAGAACCTGAACACCCCGGGTGTCGTGTTCGCCGAGGTCGATGAAGACACGACCGCGTACGAAGGCGGTCACATCCCGGGCGCCGTCCGGATCGATTGGAAGACCGAGCTGCAGGACCCGGTCCGCCGGGACTTCGTCGACAAGGAGGGCTTCGAGAAGCTGCTGTCGGCCAAGGGCATCGCAGGCGACGACCTGGTGATCCTCTACGGCGGCAACAACAACTGGTTCGCCGCGTACGCGTACTGGTACTTCAAGCTCTACGGCCACGACAAGGTCAAGCTGCTCGACGGCGGCCGCAAGAAGTGGGAGCTCGACGGCCGCGACCTCGTCAAGGAGGTCCCGGACCGGCCCGCGACGAACTACAAGGCGTCCGACCAGGACCTGTCGCTGCGCGCCTTCCGCGACGAGGTCGTCGACGCCATCAACACGAAGAACCTGGTCGACGTGCGTTCGCCCGACGAGTTCTCCGGCAAGCTGCTCGCCCCGGCGCACCTGCCGCAGGAGTCGGCCCAGCGCGGCGGCCACATCCCGTCGGCGGTGAACGTTCCGTGGGCGCAGACCGCCAACGAGGACGGCACGTTCAAGACCGCCGACGAGCTCAAGGAGCTCTACGAGGACGCGGGCCTGGACACGTCCAAGGCGACGATCGCCTACTGCCGCATCGGTGAGCGTTCCAGCCACACGTGGTTCGCGCTGCACGAGCTGATGGGACTGAAGGACGTCAAGAACTACGACGGCTCGTGGACCGAGTACGGCTCGCTGGTCGGCGTGCCGGTCGAGACCGGTTCGAACGGAGGCAAGTGACATGAGCGACGGATGCGGAGCCCCCGAGCAGACGGCGGTCGTCACCGGTGAGGACACCGGCGACCAGGTCGTCGTCGCGGGCAAGGTGACCGGCGGCGAGGGCGCGCTCGGCGGCGCGTACGTGCGCCTGCTCAACGCCGACGGCGAGTTCGCGGGCGAGGTGCAGGCCTCCCCCGAGGGCGACTTCCGGTTCTACGCCGCGCCGGGCGAGTGGAAGGTGCGCGCCCTCCACCGCAGCGGCAATGGCGAGGCCACGGTCGCCGCCGCAGGCCCCGGTCTCCACCAGGTGACCATCGCGGTCGCCTGACCCGAAGCCGAGGAGAGCCCCGCGGATCACAGGTCCGCGGGGCTTTCCCGCGCGCGGGTCCTGCACCCGGTCCCGCGTGTTGCAGCTTCCGGGGCCCGTGTTGCGGATCCGCGGGCCCGTGTTGCAGGTTCCGGAGGCTGTGTTGCAGGTCCAGGGGACCGTGTTGCGCCCGCCCGTGTCCTCTCGGCTGCCGTACTTCCGCGTTGCCACCGGCTTGTGCAGCTGGGCTTGTGGGTGCCCCGGATCCGGGTTACCCCGAGGCTGTGGATAACTGCCGAGGATGTGGACAACCGCTCTGAAGGTCGGCGATCGGCCGCGCTCGGTGGACCGGGCGCCTCACACCCCCGGTCCACCCAGGCCGGCGCCACGGCGTCGCGTCACCGTAGGTCGTAGACGGTGGCTCCGCCGATGGTCGTGGCCTCGAAGTTGGCCTCCACCCAGGAGCTGATCTCGCTGCCGGAGCCGCCGCGACCGGGTCCACCGCCGGGTCCGCCACCAGGACCGCCGGTCGGGACGTCATTCGCTCCGCCACCGCCGCCCGGCCCACCGCCGGGCATACGGCCGCGAGCGCCACTCATGCCGCCGCCTTCGCTCACGAAGTACGCGATCCGTCCTTCCGACACCCACTGCTTGAACTGCTCGAGTGTCGGGGCCGGATCGCCGCCGTTGAACCCGCCGATGGCGATCACCGGACGTCCGGAGGCGAGTTGCAGGCTTCCCTGGCCCTGCGCTCCCACGGCGGCCGCGGCCCAGTCGGTGTCGGTGTCCTGTAGCGCCGCCACGAGCTCGGCGCCGGCCGTTCCCGTGCCAGGGCCGCCTTGTCCGCCCTGGCGGCCCATCATGTCGGTGCCGTCGCCGGCCGGACCGGACATCGGCAGTGAGCCGGTGTGCGGAACCGCCGCTGTCGTCTGCGCGTAGGCGCCCGTCGCCGACAGTCCCGCCAACGCGGTCACCACGGAGACCACGACGGCGGCCCTGCGGAACCGGTGCACGCCGACGGCAATGGCCGTCGCCGCGAGGACGCCCAGTGTCAGCACGATCCACCGCAGCGCGGGCAACCAGTCCGGGGTCCGGTCGAGCAGCACGAATGCCCACACCCCGGTCACCGCGACCATCGCCGACAGTGTGATCCGGGCGGGCAGGTGGTCCCGGCCACGCCACAGCTCGCGTACGGAGATGCCGATCAGACCGCCGATCCCCGGGGCGAGGGCGATCGTGTAGTACGGGTGGATCGTGCCGGACATGAAGCTGAACACTGCGGCGGTGCCGACCGTCCAACCGCCCCAGAGGATCAGCGACGCCCGGGTGCGGTCGGTGCGCGGCGCGCGTCGGGTGAACCACAGTCCGGCGACGAGACCGATCAGCGCGGCGGGCAGCAGCCAGGACACCTCGGTGCCGAAGGAGCTGTTGAACATGCGCAGGAGGCCCGTTTCGCCCCCGAAGGCCGAGCCCATGCCGCCACCGCCGGGACCGCCACCGCCGCCCGGGCCACCGCCGGGGCCCTGGCCGAGGATCCGGCCGAGACCGTTGTAGCCGAGGGCCAGTTCGAGTTCCGTGTTGTTCTCCGATCCGCCGATGTACGGCCTGCTGGCCGACGGCCACAGATCCACGAGTGCGACGAACCAGCCCGCCGACACGATCACCGAAGCGCCTGCGCCGAGGAGTTGCAGCAACCGTTTCGGCAGCGACACCGGAGCCGCGACCAAGTACATCAGCGCGAACGCGGGCAGCACCAGAAACGCCTGCAACATCTTCGTCAGGAAGCCGAAACCGATCGCGGAACCCGCCAGCAGGATCCACCGCCACTGTCCTTTCTCGACGGCACGGACCATGAAGTACGCGCCGAGCACGAGCAGGAACACCAGCAGCGCGTCGGGGTTGTTGAAGCGGAACATCAGCACGGCCACCGGAGTCACCGCGAGTGCACCGCCCGCGACGAGACCGGCGGCAGGACCGGAACACCGGCGCACGGCGGCGTACAGCAGTGCGACGGAGCCGACACCCAGCAGCGCCTGCGGCGCGAGCATGCTCCACGTGCTGAACCCGAAGATCCGCCCGGACAGTCCCATCAGCCACAGCGATGCGGGCGGTTTGTCGACCGTGATGACGTTGCCGGCGTCCAGCGAACCGAACAGGAGCGCCTTCCAGCTCTGCGTTCCGGCCTGCACGGCTGCGGCGTAGAACGAGTTGCCGTAGCCGGTGGAGCCGAGGCCCCACAGGTATAGCACGGCGGTTCCGACGAGCAGCACGGTCAGCGCGCCCCACTCCCATCGAGGCCTGCCGCGCCAGGTCGCCGCTTGCGGCGTCTGCGTACCCGGCGCGGTGGTCGAGCGCATGCGTTCGACCACGCGCGTCGCCGCGTTCATCGGACGGCCTCCTCTGATTCGCTGCCGACGGTGTCGGCGTCTTTGTCGGTGTCGGTGGGGCGGAAGACCCAGCCCCGGAAGAGCAGGAACCGCATGATCGTGGCGAGCAGGTTGGCGACCACGAGCGTGGCGAGTTCGAGGGTGCGGCTCGGCTGGGTGATGACGCCGAGCATCGCGAGCGATCCGCTCGTCAGACCCAGGCCGAGCCCGAAGACGACGAGTCCCTGCAGGTGGTGGGTCGGCGCGCGGCGGGTCCCGCGGACCCGGAACGTCAGCCTGCGGTTGGCCGCCGTGTTGCCGATCGCGGTGAGTAGCAGCGCCGACAGGTTGGCGGCCTGAGCGCCCACGCCGAGTCGGAACAGCAGGTACAGCACCAGGTAGGCGAGCGTGCTGGCGACGCCGACAGCAGCGAATCGCACGAGTTGGCGGGCCAGGTTTTCCGAGACGCCGTCGGCCGACACGGGGCGCGGGGCTCGGCCGAGTTGGGCGCGTAGTCGCGCGACCGGCACCGATCCGGTGACGGTGCCCCGCAACAGCCGGGCGATGCCCTTCAGGTCGGCGACCGCGGTAGAGACGATGTCCACCCGGGAATCGGGATCGTCGACCCAGTCGACCGGGACCTCGTGGATCCGCAGGCCGGAACGCTGGGCGAGCACGAGCAGTTCGGTGTCGAAGAACCACGCCGGATCCGTGACGTGGGGAAGCAGCCTGCTCGCCACGTCGGCGCGGATCGCTTTGAAGCCGCACTGGGCGTCGGAGAACCGGACCGCCAGGGTACCGCGCAGCAACAGGTTGTAGCAGCGCGAGATGAACTCCCGCTTCGGCCCGCGCACGACGTGTGAGCCGCGGGCGAGCCTGCTGCCGATCGCGACGTCCGAGTGTCCGGAGATCAGCGGCGCCACGAGCGGTGCGAGTGCGGCGAGGTCGGTCGAGAGGTCGACGTCGAGGTACGCCAGTACGGGCGAGTCCGAAGTGGACCACACGTGCCGCAGTGCCCGGCCGCGGCCCTTCTGGTCGAGGCGGACGACGCGGACCTCGGCGAGTTCGTCGGCGAGTCGTTCGGCGACTTGCGGTGTGCTGTCCACGCTGGCGTTGTCGGCGACGGTGATTCGGAAGGTGTAGGGGAAGGCACCGTCGAGATGCGCGTGCAGCCGCCGGACGCACGGCTCGAGGTCGGTCTCTTCGTCGTACACCGGCACCACCACGTCCAGCACCGGCGTGGGACCGTCGGTGCCGACGGGCTCGCGCCGTCGGTCTGGTTCTGTCTGGATCGCCGTCATGCCACCACGGTCGGCCGCGGTGCTGGGCCGCGCGTGTGCCGTGGCTGTGCGCCGGCTGTGCGTGTCAGTTCGCAGGTAGCCGCACGGTGAACACGGTGCGGCCGGGTTCGCTGTCGAGGTCGACGGTTCCGTGGTGGGCACTCACGACGGCGCTGACGACGGCGAGGCCGAGTCCGGTACTGCCGTTCGCCCGCGACCGCGACGCCTCACCCCGCGCGAACCGTTCGAACACGACCCCGGCGAGTTCTTCCGGGATACCCGGTCCGTCGTCGGCGACCGACAGCGCCACCGTGTCACCGGCGGCCGACAGTGCTGCGGTGACCGTCGTCCCTTCCGGAGTGTGTTTGCCCGCATTGGACAGTAGGTTGGCGATCACCTGGTGCAGCCGGGCGTCGTCGCCGCGGACCGCCACGGGCTCTGGCGGAACGTCCAGTCGCCACCGGTGTCCGGGCATGGCGACCGTGGCGTCGCCGACCGCGTCGACGACGAGTGCCGACAGGTCGACCTCGGCATTCGCCAGCGGCCGGCCCGCGTCGAGCCGTGCCAGCAGCAGCATGTCCTCGACCAGCGTCGTCATCCGCCCGGTCTCCGACTCGACTCGCCGCAGCGCGTGCGAGGTCGCCTCGGAGAGATTCTCGTCGGAACGCCGGATGAGCTGCGTGTAGCCGCTGATGGACGCGAGCGGGGTCCGCAGTTCGTGACTGGCGTCGGCGACGAACCGACGCACCCGGGTCTCGCTCTCGTGGCGCGCGGCGAGAGCGTCGCCGATGTGCCCCAGCATGCGGTTCAGCGCGGTTCCCACCCGGCCGACCTCGGTGCCGGGATCGGTGTCCGCATCGGGCACTCGCACCGGGAGTTGTACCTCGCCCTGATGCAACGGCAGTTCGGTGACCTGCTCGGCCGTGTCGGCCATCCGCTCGAGTGGACGCAGAGTACGCCGGACGACGAAGGCCCCCGACATGCCGGTGATGAGCAGGCCCGCCAGCGAGACGCCGCCGAGGATCAACCCGACACCGAGCAGTGTCTCGTGGACGTCGTCGAGCGGCAGGCCCGTGATTACGACGTCGCCGAGTTCGTTGTGCAGAGCCGAAACGCGGTAATCGCCGAGCTCGTCGAGTGACACGGTCCGGGGCCGGCCGTCGACCGGGATGTCCAGCAGGTCGTCTTCGAGCGAGGAGCCGAGCGGCCGCGGCGTGCCGTCCTCACCGAGGATACCTGCGTGCACGATGGAGCCGTCGACGACGAGGCCCGCGATCGTGCCGGGAGACATGCCGCGCGCGCCGAGCGGATCGGGTGGCGGGCCCGACGGCCGAGGCGAGTCGGGGCCCTGGCCGGGGCGGTCGGACACCCGGACCGCACGATCGCCCGCGGACATCAGCTGTTCGTCGAGCTCGTGGACGAGGAAGGCGCTCAGTGCGAACTCGGTGACCACGCCGATGATCAGGCAGATCACGGCGAGCAGCGCGAGCAGCTCCCCGATGAGCCTGGTTCGGAGGGATCTGCGGGACGAGCTGCGAGCGCTGCGGACCCCGTGGTCACGTCGCCGGCTTGAGGACATACCCGGCCCCGCGCATCGTGTGGATCATCGGTGCCCTGCCCACGTCGATCTTCTTACGCAGGTACGAGATGTACAGCTCGACGATGTTGGCCTGCCCGCCGAAATCGTAGTTCCACACCCGGTCGAGGATCTGTGCCTTCGACAGCACACGGCGGGGATTGCGCATGAGGTACCGCAGGAGTTCGAACTGGGTGGCCGTGAGGTGGATGTCGTCGCCGCCGCGGGTCACCTCGCGGGTGTCCTCGTCGAGCACGAGGTCGCCGACGACGAGTTGCGACCCGGACGTCGTGGTCAGCGCGCCCGTGCGGCGAAGCATCGCCCGTAGCCGGAGCATCACCTCCTCGATCGAGAACGGTTTCGTGACGTAGTCGTCGCCGCCCGCTGTGAGGCCCGCGATGCGGTCCTCGACCGCGTCCTTGGCCGTGAGGAACAGCACCGGCAGGTCCGGCAGGTCACCACGCATCCGGCGGAGCACTTCGAGTCCGTCGAAGTCCGGCAGCATGATGTCGAGCACCACGATGTCCGGCCGGAACTCGCGCGCCGTGCGCACCGCACTCAGTCCGTCCCCGGCACTGCGCACCTCCCGGCCCTCGTAGCGCAGCGCCATCGAGACGAGTTCGGCGATCGACGGCTCGTCGTCCACGACGAGAGCCCGCACCGACGGCTTCACGACGCCCGGCCGGGTGGGTTCGCTGGTCATGAGCTCATCGTCGCGCACGGGATTGGGACGTGCCTGTGGAGAACCTGTGCGGGAGCTGTGCGACAGGCTTTTCATGGCGCAGGCACAGCTCCCGCACAGTTGGCCGAGGCACCGTGAGCGGCATGAGCGAACGAGACGAGACGCAACAGACCTGGGGAGCGCCGCAGGCGTCCGGCCCACGACGCTGGACGGCCCGGATGACCGCCGTCGCGGTGGCCGTGGGAATCGGCATCGCGGGGGCGAGTGGGTTGGCCGTGTGGGCGGGCACGAGCGCGGACTCCGGCAGCGGGGACGGCTCCGGTGGCATGCCGGGCATGCCTGGCGGGAGGAACGGCGGCCCCGGTGGTATGCAGGGCGGCTTCGGGGGCATGCAGGGCGCACCCGACGTGGATGGCGGGTCCGCCGACGCGTTGCACAGCGAGTCCGTGGTCGAGGTCGACGGCGGCTACGAGACACGGCTGACCCAGACGGGGTCGGTGACGTCGGCGGGAGTGGATTCGGTCACGGTGCGCAGCGCGGACGACTACATCGAGACGTACACCATCGACGCCGACACGGCGGTGACCGGCGGGGCCGGGGACGCCGGCGAACTCACCGAGGGTTCGACCGTCACGGTGACCGCGACGGTCGAGGGCGACACGGCGGTGGCGACCACGATCGGGAACGGCCGGTCGCGGGGTGGCCCGCCTCAGGGCGGTGATGGCGGAGCCGCCGGTGCCGCGCCGCCCGGCTGACCAGGGCGGGGCGTGTCACGCCGGGGTGTCGTCGGGGGCGCCCCGGCGTGACGTTGCGGGACGGCCGTCGACCGCGCGGTGCCGCTGCGCATCGTCGTCGGATCCTCCCTGCGTGTGTTGTCACTCCTGTGCTGGGCCGCCGCGCCCGTCGCCTGCCATGCGTCGCGAGTCGTGACTGGCGACCACGTCGGTGGGCCTCAGCTCCAGGACGACACGGTGCGGGCTCGACAGCAGTCGCAGGAACCGGTCGACACCCGTGGGAGCCAGCCGCCGGGCGAGCACCGGCAGGACCTCGGCGACCGTGTCAGGATCGCGGTGCACGGTGACGTCGCCGCGGACCGACAGCATCTGCCGGCCCGGCAGGCCGGTGCCCGCGTTCGACACGACGACGCATGCGCGGGGGTCGCGGTCGACGCCACGTACCTGGGCGCGGCCGTCGACGCTCGTGAACCAGAAGCGCCCGTCGTGGTGGGCGAAGCTGAGCACGACGGCGGCGGGCGCACCGTCGTCGGCGGTGAACACGAAGGTGCACTCGCTCTGGGTGGTGAGCAGTTCCTCGCGAGCTCGGTCCGACAGTCGTGCGTCGCGGAGGTTCTCGAGGTCGCGCGTGCCGACCGGCTGTGGGGTAACGCCGTCGAACGTCGAGTCGTCGCCGTGCACCGTGCGACCACCACCCCTCGCCGTCCGCGCCGACCATCGAGACACTTCTATTGATTATCACAATTGTCGTCGTCGTGTCACGTCCGGCCCGCGGGTGTGGAAGACCCCCGGCAGTGCCCGGTACGCAGCGTCGTCACGCCTGATCGAGGAGCCGTTCCGCGGCGCCCGCGTCGGTGACGAGCGTGTCGACCATGCCGGAGCGCAGCACCGCGGCGATGGCGTCGGCCTTCTCGGCACCGCCGCTGAGGGCGATCACCTCGGGCACGCGTTTCAGTTCGGGCACGCTGACGCCGAACACGTGGTGGCCGAGGTCGCCGGTGAGTTCGTTGCCGTCGGCGTCGAACAGCCGCGCCGCAACCTCGGCGACGGCGCCTCTGCGGGCCAGTTCCTCACGTTGCTGCTCGCCGAGCACGCTGTAGACGGTCGACTGCCCACTGCGCCACGCGCCGATGCTGACGACCGCCGTGGTGATCCGTGCGAACCGTTCGAAGGCGTCGGCGATGCCCGGTTGTTGCCGCAGCGTCTGGGCGGTGCGGCGGTCGGGCAGGACCAGCGGGCCGAAGATGGGGAAGGCTTCGCCGCCGGACACCTGCGCGACTCTGCGGACCGTTTCGACCGAGCGATCCGCGGAGTGTTCCCGGGTGTCGATGCGCGACGAGACGCCGCACAGCTGCACCACGGGGCAGCGGGCGAGTCGGCGCAGCGAGTCCGTCATCGCGTTGACGGTTCGTGCCCAGACGACGCCGAGTACGTCGTCCTCGGTGACCAGCTCCGTGAGCAGTTCGGCGGCCATCGCGCCCAGCTGCTTGCGCAACTCGATCTCGGTGCGCTGCGCTCGTTCGAGCACCAAAGCGCGACGCAGTCCGTAGGCGGCCGCGACCTCGTCGGACAACGTCGGGTCGAGCGGTGCCGGGACGTCGAACTCGACCCTGATGAGGCCGTTGTCCCGTGCCTGGTCCAGGATTCTGGCCACCTTGAACCGGCTGATGCCGAACTCCTCGGCGATCTCCAGCTTCGACGCGCCCTGGACGTAGAACCGCCTGCCGATCGACGTGGCGAGCAACAGTTCGGCCGGTCCGGGCTGCCAACGTCGCGGCGTTCTGCTCATATGAGCAAGTTAGCACGAACTTCCGCAGGAAACGTTGACTCCGCATCGAGCGAAGGCATTCAATGCTGGCGTCAGTCAACGTTCAGGCAGTGGGCTCGTGCGCTCAGGTGAGCGCCGTCGTCCCGGCTGGTCCTGATCGGCCGCTCCGATGCCGAAGCGGGTGCCACCGAGGTGACTACCCGGCCCGGACGCGGCACGGTCCGGGCCGACCGGGCGCGCACTGCCCGAGTGAGCACCAGGAGGGTGGCGCCTCATGCGGGCCGCGATCATCGATACGCCGGGCTCGGTACGCGTCGGCGACGTCCCCGACCCCAAACCGCGCGACCACGACGTCGTCGTCGAGGTGGGTGCGTGCGGCATCTGCGGTACCGACCTGCACATCGCCGACGGGCACTTCCCGCCCACGCCGTATCCCATCGTCCCCGGTCACGAGTTCGCGGGCCGGATCGTCGAGGTCGGGGCCGATGCGCCGGGCGGATTCGCCGTCGGTGACCGCGTGGCCGTCGACCCGTCGCTGTTCTGCGGACACTGCGGGCCGTGTCGCGCGGGCCACGGCAACCTGTGCGCCAACTGGGGCGCGACGGGCGACACGGTCGACGGCGCGTTCGCCGAGTACGTCGCCGTTCCCGCCGCCACGTGTTACCGCATGCCCGACGAGATGACGTACCAGCAGGGCGCGCTCGTCGAACCCGTGTCGTGCGCGGTCCACGGCGTGCGGCGCATCGGCGTCGAGGCCGGTGAGCGGTTCCTCGTGCTCGGTGCGGGCACGATGGGGCTGATCATGCAGCAGTTGCTGCAGCGCGCGGGCGCGGTCGTCACGATGGTCGACCGCAACACCGAACGGCTCGGCAGACCGCGTGAGCTCGGCGCCGCGGCCGTGGTGGCCGACGTCGCCGAACTCGACGACGAGAAGTTCGACGCCGCGGTGGACTGCACCGGGGCCGTGCCCGCGATCGAGGCCGCGTTCGACTCCCTGCGCCGCGGCGGCAGACTGCTCGTGTTCGGGGTCGCGCCCGAAGAGGCGCGCGTGTCGCTGTCGCCGTTCCGCATCTACAACGACGAGATCACCATCGTCGGCTCGATGGCGGTGCTGCACAGTTACGGCGCGGCGCTGAACCTCGTGGCGACCGGTGCGATCGACACGGCGTCGCTGCTCACGGAGAGCCTGCCGCTGGAGCGGTTCACGGACGCGATGCAGCTCATGCGCAGCGGGAGGGGTCTCAAGACCCAGGTGCTGCCGGGCGGCGCCGATGCGTAGGCCGACGTCGCGGCGGCGCGGATTCCTCGCCAGGCTGGGGATTCTGCTCACCGCGGTGCTGCCCGCGGCCGGTTGCGCCGGTGCCGGTGCGCTCGGAGCCGGGGACGAGACGCTCGCCATCGCGATCGTGTCGAACCCGCAGATGGAGGACGCCGTCGCACTGTCGCATCGGTTCGAGGCGCAACACCCCGGTGTGCAGTTGAAGTTCGTGCAGCTGCCCGAGAACCAGGCGCGCGCGAAGATCACCGCGTCGGTCGCCAACGAAGGCGGCGAGTTCGACGCCGTGATGATCAGCAACTACGAGACGCCGCAGTGGGCGGAGAACGGCTGGCTGGAGAACCTGCAGCCGCGCATCGACGCCGACCCGAGTTACGACGCCGGCGACTTCATCCCGAGCATCAGGGACTCGCTGTCGTATCGCGACGACATGTACGCGGTGCCGTTCTACGGCGAGTCGTCCTTCGTGGCCTATCGCAAGGACCTGTTCGAGCAGGCGGGCCTGGAGATGCCGGAGAACCCGACGTGGGAGCAGATCCGAGGGTTCGCGAAACGGCTGCACGACCCGCAACGCGGGATCGCGGGCATCTGCCTGCGCGGCAAGCCGGGCTGGGGCGAGAGCCTCGCGCCGTTCAACACCGTCGTGAACACGTTCGGCGGCCGCTGGTACGACGAGAACTGGAACGCGAGGCTCGACTCGCCGGAGTTCCGCAAGGCGTGGAGCTTCTACATCGACCTGGTGCGCGACTACGGTGAGGTCGGCGCGTCGTCGGCGGGCTTCCAGGAATGCGGAAACCGTTACGGCCGTGGTGAGGCCGCGATGTGGTACGACGCGACCGTCATGGCGGGCACCAACGAGGACCCGCAGAGCAGTGAGGTCGTCGGCAAGTCCGGATACGCACCCGCGCCGACGCAGCGCACCGAGGCGGGCGGTTGGCTGTACACGTGGTCGCTCGCGATCCCCGAGGTCACGGAGAACAAGGACACCGCCTGGGCATTCCTGCGCTGGATGACGGGCAAGGAGTTCGTGCAGACCGTCGGCGACGAGTTCGGCTGGAACCGCGTCCCCACCGGGTCACGGAACTCCACGTACGACATCCCGCAGTACCGGGAGGCCGCCGAGGCGTACGCACAGCCCACATTGGACGCCATCAGTGTCGCCGACCAGGAGCACACGATGACGAAACCCGTGCCGTACGACGGACTCCAGTTTCTGAGTATCCCGGAGTTCCAGGACCTCGGCACGCGCGTGTCGCAGCAGCTCTCGGCCGCCATCGCGGGCCAGAAGTCGCCCGACGACGCTCTGGCGCAGGCCCAGGAGTATGCGGAGACGGTCGGCAAGTCCTATCAGGAGAGCGGAGAATGACCCCGAAACAGACCGGGGCGACGGGAGGTGCGCGATGACGGCCGTCGTCGAGGCTCCGCCGTCGCCGGAGCCGCCGTCCACGCGGACCCGGGCCCAGCAACGGTCGTCGGCCTGGAAACGCCGCGCGCCGCTGCTGCCCGCGTTGCTGTTCACGATCGCGGTCACCCAGGTTCCGTTCCTGGTGACGGTGTTCTACTCGTTCCAGTCGTGGAACATGGTCCGTCCCGGCTCGCAGCACTTCGTCGGCTTCGACAACTACGTCGACGTGTTCACCGACTCGGTGTTCCTGGGAGCGCTGGGCAACACGGTGACGATCACCGTGGTGTGCGTGCTGGTGGCGATGCTGCTCGGTCTCGGCCTGGCGCTGTTGCTGGACCGTCAGTTCCTCGGCCGCGGCATCGTGCGGACACTGCTGATCACGCCGTTCCTGATCCTGCCCGCGGCGGGTGCGCTGCTGTGGAAGACGACGATGTTCGATCCGACCTACGGCCTGCTGAACTGGGCCTTCGGTATCGAGGTCGAATGGCTGTCGGACTATCCGCTGGCCGCGGTGATGACGCAGATCGTCTGGCAGTGGACGCCGTTCATGATGCTGTTGATCCTCGCGGGCCTGCAGGCGCAGTCGCGCGAGGTGCTCGAAGCGGCGCAGGTCGACGGCGCGGGACGGTGGAGGACGTTCGTGTCCATCACGTTGCCGCAGCTGTCGCGGTACCTGCAGCTCGCGGTGCTGCTGGGCGCGATCTACATCGTCAACAGCTTCGACGCGATCTACCTGATGACCCAGGGCGGCCCCGGCACGGCGAGCACCAACCTGCCGTACTACATCTACCAGCGCGCGTTCGAGGGTTTCGACGTCGGCCAGTCCTCGGCGATGGGCGTGGTCGTGGTCGCGCTGACCCTGATCGTGGCGACTTTCGCGCTGCGGCTGATGTTCAGGGCCTTCGACGTCTCGCGGGGGGTGAAGTGACGTGACCGTGAAGACGAACCGCCTCGGCGGCAGTGCACTGACGGTGCTCACCTGGATCGTCGCGCTGTTGTTCGTGTTCCCCGTGATCTGGATGGTGGTGACGTCGTTCAAGCACGAGGTCGACGCCGCCACCGATCCGCCGACGTTCGCGTTCACCCCGACGCTGGAACAGTTCACGACGATTCTCGACCGTGGCTTCCTGCCGTACCTGGCGAACTCCGCGTTCGTGACGGTGCTGTCGACACTGCTGGTGCTGCTGCTCGGCGTACCCGCGGCGTACGCACTGTCGCTCGCGCCGGTCAAGCAGACGTCCAACGCGCTCGGCTTCTTCCTCTCGACGAAGATGCTGCCGATCGTCGCGGCGATCATCCCGCTGTACGTGATCTCGCAGAACCTCGGGATGCTCGACAACGTGTGGGCGCTGATCGTGCTGTACGCGGGCATGAACCTGCCGCTGGCGGTGTGGATGATGCGCTCGTTCTTCCTCGAGGTGCCGACGGAGATGATCGAGGCGGCCAGAGTGGACGGTGCGAAGCTGCCCACGGTGCTGTACCGCGTCATACTTCCCGTCGTGGCACCGGGAATCGCGGCGACGGCTCTGATCTGCGTGATCTTCTCGTGGACGGAGTTCTTCTACGCGGTCAACCTGACCGCGGCACAGGCCGGCACCGTGCCGGTGTTCCTGGTCGGGTTCATCACCAGCGAGGGCCTGTTCTGGGCGCAGCTGTCCGCCGCGGCGCTGCTCGCCTCGTTGCCGGTGATGATCGTCGGCTGGATCGCTCAGAACCACCTGGTACGCGGCCTGTCCATGGGCGCGGTCAAGTAAAGGAGTCATCGATGGCGCAAGTGGCATATGCCGGTGCATCCCGCGTGTACCCGGGTGCGAACTCCGTGCGGGCCGTCGACGGCCTGGACCTGTGCGTCGGCGACGGTGAGTTCCTCGTACTGGTCGGGCCGTCGGGGTCCGGCAAGTCGACGGCGTTGCGCATGGCCGCGGGCCTGGAGGACGTCGACGAGGGCGCGATCTCCATCGGCGAGCGCGACGTGACGCACCTGCCGCCGAAGGACCGGGACATCGCGATGGTGTTCCAGTCGTACGCGCTGTACCCGCACATGAGCGTGCGGGACAACATGGCGTTCTCGCTGAAACTGCGCGGCATGCCGAAGTCGGACATCGGCGGGAAGGTCGAGGAGGCCGCGGGCCTGCTCGACCTGACGACGTACCTCGACCGCAAGCCGAAGGCGCTCTCCGGCGGTCAGCGGCAGCGTGTCGCGATGGGGCGGGCGATCGTCCGCGAGCCCAGCGTCTTCCTCATGGACGAACCGCTGTCCAATCTGGACGCCAAGCTGCGGGTGGAGACGCGCGCCAACATCGCGGCGCTCCAGCGGCGGCTCGCGACCACGACGATCTACGTGACGCACGACCAGGTCGAGGCCATGACGATGGGCGACAGGGTTGCGGTGCTGCGCGACGGCGTGCTGCAGCAGTGCGCCTCTCCTCGGGAGCTGTACGACACGCCGCGGAACGTGTTCGTGGCCGGGTTCATCGGCTCGCCCGCGATGAACCTGTTGACGCTGCCCGTCGACGGCGGCGCGGTGAAACTCGGCGAACTCGAGGTGCGGTTGCCGGCCCCCGCCGCGTCCGGCGAGGTCACGATCGGTGTCCGGCCCGAGTCGCTGTCGCTGGTCGGCGCGGGCGAGGACGGCTTCGACCTGCAGGTGGAACTCGTCGAGGAGCTCGGCGCGGACGCCTACGTGCACGGCACCCTGGCGGGTCACGACGAGAAACTCGTCGTCCGTGCCGACGGTCGCACGCCGCCGCGGCTCGGTGAGGCGGTGCGCGTGGCGTTGCGGGACACTGGCGAGGTACACGTCTTCGACCCGGAGTCCGGTCTGCGGATCGACGCGGACTGACGGGTTCCGGGTGAGCACGGCCGCGGGTCGGCGGTACGGTCCGCGGCCGGCACCGTGAGCGGGGAGCAAAGGGGCACCTGACACTGTGAACGAGCTGGTAGCCGGGGTGGACTCGTCGACGCAGTCCACCAAGGTCGTCGTCTGCGAGGCAGAGACCGGAGCGGTGGTGCGGACCGGGCAGGCCGCGCATCCGGACGCCACCGAGGTGGCCCCCGCCGAGTGGTGGCACGCGTTGCGCACCGCGGGCGACGGACTGCTCGACGACGTCGCCGCGATCGCGGTCGCGGGGCAGCAACACGGCATGGTCACCCTCGACGACGACGGCGAGGTGGTGCGGGACGCGCTGCTGTGGAACGACGTCCGTTCCGCGGGTGCCGCCGCCGACCTCGTGGCCGAACTCGGCGGTGGTCAGGCGTGGGCGGACGCCGTCGGCTCCGTGCCGCTGGCCAGTTTCACGGTGACGAAGCTGCGGTGGCTGGCCGAACACGAGCCGGAGACGGCGAAGCGCGTCGCCCGCGTGCTGTTGCCGCACGACTGGCTGACGTGGCGGCTGCTCGACCGGCGCGGCGAGCCGACCACCGACCGCGGTGACGCCTCCGGTACGGGGTACTACTCGGCCGTCGACGGCGCGTACCGGACGGACCTGCTGGTCAGAGCGTTCGGCAGGGAGGTCGGGCTGCCCACGGTGCTCGGGCCTGCCGAGCAGGCGGGCCGCACCGCCGACGGCGTGCTCGTCGCCCCGGGAACGGGCGACAACATGGCCGCGGGCCTCGCCCTCGAACTCGCCGACGGGGACGTGGCCGTGTCGCTGGGCACCAGCGGGACGGTGTTCGGAGTGTCCGAGAAGCCGGTCGCCGACGGTTCCGGCGTGGTCGCGGGCTTCGCCGACGCCACGGGCCGGTACCTGCCGCTCGCGTGCACGCTCAACGCCGCGCGGGTGCTCACGTCGACCGCGGCGATGCTCGGCACCGACCTCGACGGCCTCGCCACGCTCGCGCTGTCGGCACCGCCCGGCGCCGACGGCCTGACCCTGTTGCCCTATCTCGACGGGGAACGCACGCCCAACCTGCCCGACGCCTCCGGATCGCTCGTGGGCCTCCGCCGGGCCAACATGACGCCCGCCAACGTGGCGCGCGCCGCCGTCGAGGGCATGTTGTGCGGACTCGCCGCGGGGCTCGACGCCGTGCGCGACCACGGCGTGCCGGTGCGGCGGGTACTGCTCACCGGCGGGGCGTCCCGGTCGGCGGCCGTGCAGGCGATCGCTCCCGGCGTGTTCGGCGTACCCGTCGTCGTCCCGCCGGAGATGGAGCACGTTGCCGTGGGTGCGGCGCGACAGGCCGCGTGGGCGTTGCGCGGAGATGCGGAGCCGCCGAGCTGGCGCATCCACGACGACGGCGTCACCCTCACGCCCGCCGGCCCCGACCTCGATGTCGGAACCCGGGTGGCCGAAGCCCACCGAACAGCGAGGCACCACCTCCACCCCTGACGATTCCGGCGGCCGTGTTGCGGCTTCGGGGGACCGTGTTGCGGGTTCCGGAGGTCGTGTTGCAGGTTCCAGGGTTCGTGTTGCGTCTCCGGGGGCGCGTGTTGCGGACCCGGGTGACTATGTCGGGGTGAAGGCCCGGAGGTTCGCGCCGACGAGCGCGTCGGCGAAGGCTGCGTCGAGGTCGCCGGTGCGGAGCCGCCAGTGTCGGGCGAGCGGTGCGTCGAGCGCGTCGAGCAGCAGGTTCAGGTCGGTGTTCGCGGTGATTTGCCCCGTCCGGGGCGCGCTCCGTAGCGCATGGCCTGTGGTGTCGCACTCCGGCACGTCGATGAACATGTTCAGCGCGAGGACCACCGAGTTCGCGAAGTGGGGGACGCTGAGTGGGGGTTGACCTGGCGCCCGGCCCCTCGGGTGCAGAACACGCTCGCACGAGTGCGGAACACGTGCCCTGAATCCGCAACACGGCCACCGGAGAACGCAACACGGCCCCCGAGAAACGCAACACGGCGCCCTGGGTCCGCAACACGGGCCCCGGGAAACGCAACACGGCTCGGTCGGCCGAAGGGCCGAGCGGAGCGGCGGCGCCTACAATCCGGGCGTCCGTGATCAGGGTCGGCTATCTGGAGGGTTCCCCGTGACGCAGGCGACGCGGCCGAAGTTGTTGCGGCCGGAGGGGCGGCAGCGGTCGGAGGTCGCCCCGATCGAGCTGTTCTTCGACCTGGTGTACGTCTTCACGATCATCCAGGTCTCACACACGTTGCTCGACCACCTCACGTGGTTCGGGTTCGCCGAGGTCGCCGTGCTCTTCGGCGCGGTGTGGTGGGCGTGGAACTACTCCGCGTGGGCGATGAACTGGCTCGATCCGCGCAGCGGGCTCGTGCGTGTCCTCAACGGTGTGTTGATGCTCGCCGCGCTCGGCATGGCGCTCGCGCTGCCGCACGCGCTCGCGGAGGACGGGCTGCTGTTCGCGGCTTGTTACGTGTTCGCCCAGGTCGTCAGGCCCGCGTTCATGGCCGTGGCGATGCGCGGGCACGTGCTCGCCAAGAACTACACGAACCTGCTCGCGTGGAGCGCCTCGGCGGGCGTGCTGTTCCTCGTCGGCGCGTTCCTCGACACCGTGCCGAGGCTGATCGTGTGGGCCGTCGCGCTGCTGATCGACGTCGCGGGCCCGCGGTTCGAGTTCCGTTTCCCCGGACTCGGGTCGGCACCCATGCACACGTGGCCGACCGACGCCGAGCACCTCGCCGAGCGCAACCGGCTGGTGTTCATCATCGCGCTCGGCGAGTCGATCCTGATCATGGGCAACACGTTGTACGGCATGGACCCCATCACCACCCGTGCCGTGGTGGCGTCGCTGTTCGGCTTCGTCGGGCTGTTCGTCATGTGGTGGGCGTACTTCGCGTTGGCGGGCCACGACACGCAAGCCAGTCAGGGGGATGCGAGCACGAGTGCGCTGCGGTCGGCGTTCGCCTACGCCCACGCGCTCATGGTCGCGGGCGCCATCGTCGTGGCCGTCTCCATCGAACTGCGGATCAGCCACGAACACACGGACCCGGCACTCGTGCTGACGACGGTCGGCGGGCCGCTCATCTACCTCGCGGGCAACATCCTGTTCCTGCGTTCCCGCACCGGCGCGGTCGCCCGCGAGCGGTACATGGCGGCCACGGCGCTGACGGTGATCGGCGTTCTCGGGCTCGTGCTGGGACATTCCGTCCCGCCGATCGCTGTCGGACTCGCCGTCGTCGCCGTGATGACCACCCTGGCCGTCGCCACCCAGCTGCGCTCGAAACGAACGGCGTGACGTCCCGAGGGGGCGAGTCGGAGAGGGGCCGAAACGAGGAGATCGGCATGCCCGGGCGGGCATGCCGATCTTTCGACCCGAAAAGAATGAGGCGGTCCGGTGTTCGACCGCGGCGTGTGAACGCCGGACCGGAAACAACCAACTGGGACTACCGGTGTTGTCAGCGGCCGGCCTTCTCCCCGTTGTGCGTGGAGAGGCCACGGCCGACGTCCTGCATCCGGTTCAGCTCGGCGACGTAGCGACGAATCGCGGTGTAGATCACTCGCATCTTTTGACACCTCCCTTCTGGACCGCGCTCGCCGTCCCATGTGGCGAGGACTCCTCCGTCGGCGCACAACGCTGCCGCACTCGCGAGTCGGGTTGCCGGGTGAGTTCCTCGGCGCTGGGGGACGTGGCCCAACGCACCCTCGAATGTGCCACGCCCAGGTGGGGCTACGCCACTCTGCAAATGTGCAAAAAGTCGCAGGTCAAAGCTGTAATACAGGCCCGAGTTCGTGCGATTCTCAATCGAGAGTCTTCGCGACCTTCGACCGGCTCGGTCCGTACCCGGCCGGACCCCGTCCCAAACGTACCGCCGGACGGCCACAGCCGCCGGGCAGCGTAGGCGACTTGTCGACACATCACCTTCTCCCGGTTCAGCTCTTGCCCGGTTTCCTCCGTGCGAGCGCCGCGAGTGCCGCACCGCCGACGAGGAACGCGAGACCCAGCGCGAACGGGACGCCGACGTCGGCGCCGGTGTCCGACAGGCCGTTCGAGCCGTCGCCGTCCGTCCCGTGTGGACCGCCTCCGCCGCCGTCTCCCGCGCCACCAGGCCCGCCAGGCCCGCCAGGCCCGTTCGGTCCGTCGGGGCCCTCGCTCGTGGACGGCCCGGGCCCGGGAGGCGGCCCCGTGGTGCTCGTGGGCTCGGTGGGGTTGGTGGGCTGGGTCGGGTCCGGCGGTTCCGTCGTGGTGGGATCCGGGCCGGGGCCCGGGATCCGGCTGTCACGGAACGTCGTGACGTGCGTTTCGCCCGCGTTGTCGGCGTCGATCGTCACGATGTCACTCGTGAGGTCCTCGGGCAGGCTGTAGCCATCCGGGGCCGACTTCTCATACCAGTAGTAGTCACCGAAGTCGAGGTCGCCGATCGCGCACCTGCCGTTGCCACCCGAGGTGCACGTGTCGACCCGGTAGTCGTCGGCGTCCGGCGCGTCCTGACTCGTGCCGTCGGTGCCGTCGCTGTCGGTGTCGCGGTACAGCTCGAACTCCGCGCCCGGCAGTGTCGACCCGTCGTCGGCGTCGAGCTTCTCGACCGTCAGCTCCGACATGCGCCGGTTCACGGCCGTGCACTGTCCCGTTCCGCCCGGTTCGAGCGCCCAGCGCGAAGGGTCGACGACCTGCCGTTGCGGGCCCGTGGTGCACGACAGGTCGACCATTCGGTAGCCGTCCGGGACGTTCACCTCTTCGGCCTTGTAGTCCTGCTGCGGGCGGACGTCCTGCGACTGCCCGCTACGCAGGTCGTGCGAGTGCCCGCCGGCGGCACGGGGTCCAGCGGCGTCAGGCGGAACGTGAAGTCGCTGGGCTGGGCGTCGCCGCCCTGCACCTGCTTCGTGACGCTCATGTCCGCCGTCTGGTTCGTGGCCGTGCATTCGACGTCCTCACCGAGCGGCACCGTCACGGCACCCTCGACGTCGGTGGAGAACCCACCGCCCTGCTGGCTGCCCGGGATCTCGCAGCTCCACGAGCCCGTCGACTGCGGGTACTCAGGTCGGGATCCTTCATCCGCTGGTCGTTCTGCACGTAGTGGACGATGTCGTGCGGCGCGTCGCCCTCGGGTTCCGGGGTGTCGGCCCGCTCGGCGAGCTGGTAGGTCGCACCCGGCGTCACCTCGGCCCAGTCGGTCGTGGTGCGGCCGTTCGGACCGGGCAGGACGTCGTCGGGGCCGATGGCCCGAAGCTGCCACCACTGCGGGCCGAGGTCACCGCTCGCGACGTTCTTGTTCAGCCGCAGTCGGCTGTGGCACTCGACCTCGTTGGTGATGGTCCACTCGTTGGAGCCGGAGGTCAGTTCCATGTCGGCGCCGGTGCCGGGCGTCATGGCCTGGCCGTCGATGTCGGTGCCGGTCAGCTCGCATCCCGACGGCTGGATGGTGACGTTCTCGTCGACGTGCACCGAGCCGTCCTCGCTGACGCTGTAGCCCTCGCGCGGGTCACCCCACGCCTGGGTGCCGGCCCCGGCGCCGTCGGGGCCGGCGAGCGTGAGCGACGAGTTCAGGCCCGTGGGTTGGTCGCCCGCGGCGTAGGTGTCGGTCGTCGTCTCGCCGTTCGGGCCGGTCGTCCTGGTGACTTCCCACTGCTTGTCGACCGTCACCGACGCCGAGTCCAGGTCCGGGGCTCTGTTGTAGACGGTGCAGGAGACGACGGAGTTCACCCCGACGCCCTCGACGGTGAACGCCTCGGGGTTCCCGGGGTCCTGTGTGATGGGCACAAGTTGGTCCTCACCCGACTCCTTGGCGACACACTCGGTCTCCTCGGGCATGGACGTGTACCCGGACTGCTGCGTTTCCTCGACCTGGAGGTCGGCGGTCTCTGTGTCGAACCCCAGGTCGAAGTTCATCGCCCCGGTCGAGTCGGTTCTGCCGGTCGTCGGTGTGACGGTGGCGGGCGGTGACGGGGTCCCGGTGAACTCCCACCCGGTCCCCGCGTAGGCGTTCTCGGTCGTGCCGCCGTAGGGCACGATCTGCTTCACCACCGACACCGACGGGGCACAGTTCGCCAACACGAGATCGCGCAGCGCGTGCCCGGCGGGCTCGTAATCGTCGGTCTGGAAGTAGTCGGCCTCGCGGATGTTGTCGCCCGTGTACGGGTCCCGGCCGGAGATGGTGCGCAGGTTGTACGCGGCGTCCGGGCCGTCGACACCGGAGCCGACGCCGACGACGAGGATGCGGGTGCCCTGGCTCTTGAGCAGGTTCGCCGACGCGGTCGCGTTGCCGAGCTCGCGGAAGCGGGTGTATCCGCTGTTGCGGTCGTCGAGTTGACCGTTCGGTGTCGGGTTCGGGCCGTACACCGTCGGGTTGCCGTCGGTCAGCACGACGGCCATGTCGAACCGTTCGCTCTCGGGGTGGGCGGCGTTGGCGTCGGCGACCGCACCGATGCCGCGGTCCCAGTTGGTGTAGTTGGTGTCCGGATTCCCCCAGTCGGTGTACAGCTCGCGGAAGGTGCGGTTGTCGCCTGCGGTGGCAACGGGCAGCAGGCCGGTGTTGGCGTCGTAACCGTTGGCGGGTGAGTCCGTGCCGAAGGTGAACAGCGCCGCTTGCGACGGCGTGCCCTGCAACGACTCGACGAAACTGTCGAGCGCGCCCTTGATGTCGTCGACGTAGCCGGTCACCGAGCTGGACAGGTCCACGACCAGGGCGACCTTGAGTCCGCAGTCCGTGTCAGCTCCGGATCCCGCCGGGACAGCGGGACGACGCCGCCGGAGGCGACGCGGCGCTGGTAGTTGTTCCCGTCGGGCCGCGCGCCCGTGGTGTCGGCGCCGGGCGTGACGATCGGCGGATCGGTCAGCAGGCCCGGGTCGGTGATTCAGTTGCGGTTCTCCCCGAACGACGAGTACGTCTGGCCGGCTTCGAGCACGGGCGTCTGGAACGTGTGGCGCAGCGACCGCAGCGGATCGTTCCCGGACGGCAAGAGGCGGGCCGGTCTGCCACTGCGGGTTGGCGTAGCGGGTCGGGTTGCCCTCGGCGTCGACGGGTGAACCGGTGGCCGCGAGCCACAGCCGGTTGTTGTCGGGCAGTTCGGTGACGTCGACGGTGAACTCGCACCAGCCGTCCGCGCCGGACGTGCAGCTGAACTGCGGAGTTTCGTTGGTGAACCCGTCGTGGTCGTCGATGCTCGCGCCGGGGTTGGTCGGGAACAGGCCGAACCGGGCGCCCTCGAGCGGGCCGATGGAGTCGGGGCCGGTGCGCATGTCGCCGACGTAGACCCGCACGAGCGCGGTCGTGTCGGTCTACGCGGCCGTCGGAGTGGTCGGCACCAGCAGCATCGCCACGCAGGCCAGGGCACCGAGGACCGCGAGCGGACCACGTCTGCGCAGATGTCCGGGACCGGAAACTCCTGTAGCCGCCACGATGAGGGCTCCCTTCACCGACGGGGACGGATAGGGGAAACTCGGAACGGAATTGTGGACTGAACCGTTGTAACACGCATCGCGATCATGCGCTGGACACGGAATCCCTGGTCCAGCCCACTCCGGACGTCCTGTCCGACGAATGCCGATCCCGGCCGCGCACCTTTCTCGGAAAACTACTCGAACGGACGAGTGTGAAAATCCGGATTCGCGGGTCGGGCCTTCCGTTGGTTCGAGATCACGTGCCGGGGCGGGCGGGCCGGAGAGGTGGACGCGTCGGAGGCCGGCTGCCCCGGACGTCGACGGCCGTCCGGGCCACCGCCGACGGCGGCCGTGTGGGTGTTCGCCGTGGGCTGTTCCGGTGGTCCGTTCCGCGCGAGGTTGGGTTCGGCCGTCGCATCCCGCAGGATCGTCCGTCGTCAGCTGGGGGAGGTGCACGTGGCGAAGGATTCTTGGAGGAACCAGATTCGGCGGCCCAACGGTCAGTTCGGGCCGAAGATGAAGATCGGTGCGGCCGGCACCGCTGCCGCGGGCGTGATCGCTTTTGCCGAGCCGATGGGCGGTACGACCGGTGTGGTGTCGAGCGGTGCGAGCGGGATGTCGATGCAGTCCGGGATGTCGCAGGTCGTGCGACAGGCGTTGCCGAAGGCCAAGAAGGTGGCTCGCAAGGGCCGGCCCGCCAAGGCGTGGCAGCGGCTGAAGCTCCGGCGCCGCGACCGGGAGTGGGACCGCCTGGTGGAGTGCGGGCCGCACTCGTACGGGGATGTGCAGCGCTTTCTGTGGCGCAACCCGTGCCGTTCGCTGGACCGCGTGCTGTTCACGCTCGAGGACGACGACGGGAATCGGATCGCGGTGTCGGTGTCGTGGGTGCGCATGCCGACGTCCGGGAAGGCGGCGAGGCTCCGGAAGCTGGCCGACGTTCACGGCACCGGCAACATCACTCCGCTGCCCGGCGTCGTCGCCGGTGCGGGCGAGATTGACTGGACGGGGCACAACTACGACTCACGCCGCACGGGCCGGATGACGGTGATCGCCGAGGTCGAACCCGTCGACGGCCGTCCGGACCACGATTACATGGACGGCATCGCCGACATCGCCGCGGAGTTCCCTCGCCCTGCCCGCTGACCGCCGCGTCGGCCGGCGCGGTGGTGACGTCGCGTGTTCGGGGTGGGCTGAGCGTCCGACGTCGAGGCGCGCCCGCTCAGGGGTGGGGGCGGGTCACCGGGCAGCTCAGGAGCAGGTCTGAGATGCGGCAGTTCTTGTCGACCCACGCGGCGAACGCGGGGTCGATGTACCCGAGGACGTCGCAGTCGTCCTGGTGATACGCGGCGAGAGGTTTGTCCCAGACGGGTTCGTGGTGGGCGAGCCGGTTCCTGAACTCGTGCAGCCGCTTCACCGGGTGTTCGACGGTGTGTCGTGCCTTGTCGGGCGCATGCGGGAAGCCCCTCGCCAGGTCGGGCCACAGACCGGTGTTGTACTGCTTCGCCAGCAGGAAGCGCCAGAACCCGAAGGTCAGCTCGGCGATCGTCTGGCCGTCGCTGACGGGTTTGTGCTTCTTCCGTACCCGGTTGCGGGCCTTGCGGATGTCGTGCCGGGCCTTGGGGTCCAGTTCCTGGTGATGGTCGTCGAGCCACGACCCGGTGCGCCGCCGGTGCACGTGCCGGAGCTGCAACCGCGCCGCGATCGCGTTGCGCAGGGCGACCTCGACGTGCCCCAGCGTCTCCCAGAAAGCCGCGCTGACCTGCGAGTTCCAGGTGTAGAGTTCGAGTGCCGCGGTCTCGTCGCCGTCGCATGCGGTGAGGTAGTTCGCCATCCTCGCGCGGCTCATCGCCGCGAAAACGGCCTCGGTCGTGTGGTGGTCCGCCGACACGGCCGCTAGCCTATGGGGTGAAGACTGCGGAACGGTCCCTGGTGATCCGCACAGGATGGGCCACACCGCCGCGGTTACGGAAAGCGTGGAACGGCACCGCTCCCGTCGGGGCGGTGCCGTTCTTCCGTTCGGAGCCCCCGGAGTCCATGGCGCGTGCGGCGACGTGTGCGGGGCCGGGGCGTCCGTGATCGTCGTCGTTACCCTGATCGGGTGCATGACGGCTTGTTGATCGATACGAGGCCGCCCGCCGAGGAGATCAGGCGGGCTGCGGCGTGGGCCCTGGCGGCCGTCGTGTTCGGTGGGCTCTTCGTCGGCGCGGGCCTGTGGCCGACGTACGAATGGACGATGCTGCGGCTCATCCCGATCGTCGTCGGCCTGCTGACGTTCCTGGGCGGAAAGCCGTCGATGCGCAGGCTGAGGCGCGCGTGGAAGCCGCCCAGGATCGCGCTGACGCCGACGGGGGTCGAATACTCCGGCGGCCCCGGGCAGCAGCTGCGGGTCGGCTGGGCCGACGTCCGTTCGGCCGAGCTCCGCACCGCACAACTCGTGTACAGCCGGCGCGCTCAACGCCGCGAAGGTGCCGTGCTGACGGCCCTCCAACTGAACCTCGACCCACACACGAACCCCGAGGGCGTGGCCGGCGCGCAACGCCTGAAGCGCGACGACGGCGTCTACCAGGTGCGGGTCGGCGGGAGGTCCGGGTCGGCCCTACAGGCCCACGACGCGCTGCTCCGGTATCTCCCCGGCCGGTACTCGGGTTCGCAGCACGTCGGAGACGTCAACGAACACGCCGAGTACGCGCCGTTCTGACCCGCCGGGCGGTTCCGCAGGCAGCTGCGCGGCCGGACGTCGATGCGGCGCCGACTCGAGTCCGCACACGGCCCCCGAGAACCGCAACACGAGCCCCGAGAACCGCAACACGAGCCCCGGAGTCCGCAACACGGGCCCCGGGATCCGCAACACGAGCCCCGGGATCCGCAACACGGTCCCCTGGATCCGCAACACGCGCGCGTCAGGGGAGGTCGGCGAGTTTGCGGTGCAGGACGGTGCGTTCGCGGTCGTTGCCGCACAGCGACACGGCGCGTTCCAGCTCGGTGCGTGCCTCGGTGGTGCGGCCCAGCCGTCGCAGCAGTTCCCCGCGCACGCCGGCGACCTGGTGCGAATCGGGCAGGTCCTCGGCGACCGCGTCGACCAGGGGCAGCGCATCGGCGGGCCCGCGCGCCATCGACACCGCCACAGCCCGGTTCAGCTCCACGACCGGTGACGGCGCCAGCGTCCCCAACGCCTCGTACAGCGCGACGACGCGTTCCCAGTCCGTGTCCGCCACGGACCGTGCGACGGCGTGGCATTCCGCGATCGCCGCCTGCAATCCGTAGTAGCCCAGGCCGCGGCCGACCCGTTCGGCGGACCGCAACGCCGCCCTGCCCCTGCGGATCGCCGAGTCGTCCCACAACCGCCGGTCCTGGTCCTCGAGCAGCACCGGTTCGCCGTCGGAGTCGGTCCGGGCGGGGAATCGTGCCGACGTCAGTTCCAGGAGCGCCAGCAGGCCGTGCACCTCGTTCTCGCCCGGCATCAGCCGTGCCAGCACCCTGGCGAGCCGCCGCGCCTCCCCCGCCAGGTCGAAGCGGATCAGCGCATCCCCGGAGCTGGCAGACGATCCCTCGGTGAAGATCACGTAGACGACGCTCAGCACCGCCGCGAGCCGCGCACCGAGCTCGTCGGACTCCGGCGCCCGGAAACCCGCCTCCGCCGCACCCAGCGACTTCTTCGCGCGCGTGATGCGCGCCTGCACGGTGGCCGTCGACACGAGGAACGCCCGCGCGATCTCGTCGCTCGTCAACCCGCCCACCACGCGCAGCGTCAGCGCCACCTGCGCCTCGCGCGACAACGCGGGGTGGCACGCGGTGAACATCAGCGTGAGGACGTCGTCGTCGGTGTCGTCGGGCCGGTCGGGAGCCGGGCCGGTGTCGAGCTGCGGCAGGCGGTCGTCCAACGCCGACCGCCTGCGGAACGCGTCGATCGCCCTGCGCCTGCCCGTTGTCAGCAGCCACGCCACCGGGTCGCGCGGAACGCCCTCGCGGGGCCAGTTGACCAGTGCCTCCGCGAGGGCTTCCTGTGCGACGTCCTCGGCCAGCGCGAGATCACCGGTGTACCGCGCGAGCCCGGCGACGATCCGTGCCGACTCGATCCGCCACAGCGCCTCGACCCGGCGTCGGGCGTCGAGCTGTTCGCTCAGGCCGTGCCGAGCTGCTCCCGCCAGCCCTTCTCCTTCTGGACCCACTCGTTGTCCTGCGGGAACTCGTCGATCTCGGTAACCCGGCGGATCTCCATCTTGCTGCCGGGGCCCTGCATCGGGGCGCGTTTGGCCCATTCGACCGCCTCTTCCTTGGACGCCACCTCGAGCATCCAGAAGCCGTTGAACAGTTCCTTCGTCTCGCCGTACGGGCCGTCGGTGACGACGGGCGTCTCGGAGGAGTAGTCCACGACCACGCCGGGGTCCTCGGGGTCGAGGCCCTCGCCACCGATCATCACGCCCGCGTTCATCATCTCCTCGTTGAACTTGCCCATGACGGCGATCATCTCGTTGAAGTCGACGTTCTCGTAGGCTGCGAAGGTCTCGTCGGTGGCCCGCATGATCAGCATGAACTTCATCGTCTGCTCCTTTGCCGTGAAGCCCCCTCGTGGAGCTTCTCACCACAAGGTCGAGTGGGCACCTCTCGAAATCGACACGGCGCCGAATTTTTTTCCGAGAGAGTTCGGCGACTTCCCGTGCAGTGCCGTGCCCACCGGAGTATTCGCAGCGCAACAGGGTCGCCGGCGGCACATGTCCGTCCGGTCGCTTCCGTGCCGACGTAGGGTCCGGCGGGTGACTACGACCCCGCATCCGGAACCGCAACCACCTGTTCCGCGGCGAACCGTCACTCCGGATCGGCTCGCCGCGACGGTGTCCGCCTGCCGCGCACTCATCGAGAACCGCTTTCCCGGCCAGGGCTCCGACGACGTGGAGCGCGGCGCCGCGGCCATGCTCCTCGACGACGGCACGATCCTCACCGGAACGGCGCCCGACGTCGTAAATCCCGGTGTGGAGATCTGCCACGAGACCGAGCCGTTCGCCGCGGCGTTCCGGCTGGGCCGCGCGATCGTCGCGTCGGTGTGCCTGGCGCGCGAGCAGCCAGGCCGTTTCGTCGTCCTCAGCCCCTGCGGGGTGTGCCGGGAACGCCTCGCGGTGCACGGGCCGGACGTCTGCGTCGCCGTGCCGCGGCCCGGCGACGAGCGCGGTGATCCGGCGTGGATCACGCTCGGCGAGGCGCTGCCGTACTACTGGGCCGCGGTCTTCGACGACGTCCCGTGGCGTTGAACGCCCCCAGGGGCACCTTGGTGGCGTTGAACGCCACCAAGGTGCCCTTGGGGGCTCCCCGCGGGGCTCCCGGAATGTCGGGTCCGCGTGGCACGCTTGCGGGCGTGACCACCACCGATGCGGCGCGCCTGCGGGAACTGACGCTGTTGCGGCGGGTGCGCGACCGGATCGACAGGGAGTACGCGCAGCCGCTCGACGTCGAGGCCCTCGCCCGCGGCGTGCACATGTCGGCGGGACACCTGAGCAGGCGGTTCCGCGAGGCCTACGGCGAGTCGCCGTACTCCTACCTGATGACCCGGCGGATCGAACGCGCCATGACGTTGCTGCGCCGCGGGGACCTGAGCGTCACCGAGGTGTGCTTCGAGGTCGGCGGCTCGTCGCTCGGCACGTTCAGCACGCGGTTCCGTGAGCTCGTCGGCATGTCGCCGAGCCGGTACCGGGAGGAGCAGGCGGGCGCGACCGACGGCATGCCCGCGTGTGTGGCGAAGCAGGTCACCAGACCGATCAGGAATCGAGAAGCGCCCGCGCGGCGCCGGGCCTAGCGTGAAGTCATGACCAGCACAGATCTCACCATCGCCCAGGCCATGCTTCCGCTCTCCGACCCGGACGCATCGCTCGCCTTCTACCGCGACGTCCTCGGTTTCGAGGTCCGCAACCACGTCGAGTACGGCGACATGCACTGGATCACCGTCGGCCCGCCCGGCCAGCCGGAGACCTCCGTCGTGCTCTATCCGCCGGAGGCCACGCCCGGCCTCACCGACGCCGAGCGAAGCCTCATCGAGGAGATGATGGCCAAGGGCACCTACGCCATGATCAACCTGTCGACCCCGGACGTCGACGCGACGTTCGCCAAGGTCCAGCAGGGTGACGTCGAGGTCGTCCAGGAGCCGATCGACCAGCCGTACGGCATCCGCGACTGCGCACTCCGCGACCCGGCGGGCAACATGATCCGCATCCAGCAGGCGGGGTGACCGGCGGTGGCGACGAAGACCGCAGGGCCGAGTGCGTTGTCCCGGTGGATCCAGCACCGGGCGAACGCCTCCACGGCGAAACGCATCCGCCGCAAGGGCGGCCGGTCGATGGGGATGGACCTGTTGATCCTCCACACGGTCGGCAAGCGCAGCGGCGAGCCGCGGGAGACCCCGCTCACCTGGTTCGGCGACGACGACTCCTGGCTGATCATCGCCTCGGGTGGCGGTGAGCGCGACCCGGACTGGTACGTCAACCTGATGGCCAGCCCGGAACAGGCGACTGCCGAGTGGCACGGGCAGGAGCCCGTCGCCGTGACCCCGCGGGTCCTCGACGGCGCCGAGCGCGAACGGGCGTGGCGGCGCATCGTCGAACAGCAGCCACGCATCGCGAAATACCAGCGCAAACACAGCAGGCAGTACCCCGTCGTGCGGCTGACACGCCGTTGACCGCATCCCGTCGACGAGCCGAACCGAACCCACTGGAGAACCGATGAGCACGGACACGCCGGCGGCGCCCGCCGCCGACAGTCACGATCTGATCCGCGTGCAGGGCGCGCGGGAGAACAATCTCGCCGACATCAGCATCGAACTGCCCAAGCGGCGGCTGACGGTGTTCACCGGCGTGTCCGGGTCGGGCAAGAGCTCGCTCGTGTTCGCGACGATCGCCGCGGAGTCGCAACGGCTCATCAACGAGACCTACAGCACCTTCGTGCAAGGGTTCATGCCGACGCTGGCGCGCCCGGACGTCGACGTGCTCGACGGGCTGACCACGGCGATCATCGTCGACCAGGAACGCATGGCGGCCGACCCGCGGTCGACGGTCGGCACGGCGACCGACACCGGCGCGATGCTGCGCATCCTGTTCAGCAAACTGGGCGAGCCGCACATCGGGTCGCCGAAGGCGTTCTCGTTCAACGTCGCGTCCATCAGCGGGGCGGGCGCGGTCACGATGGAACGCGGCGGCAAGAAGGTCAAGGAACGGCGCAGTTTCAGCATCCTCGGCGGCATGTGCTCGGAGTGCGAGGGCACCGGGCGGGTCACCGACTTCGACCTCTCCGCCATGTACGACGACAGCAAGTCGCTGCGCGAGGGCCCGTTCACGATCCCCGGCTGGAGCGCCGACGGCTGGTACGGGCGCATCTACATCGGCTGCGGCTTCTTCGACCCGGACAAGCCGCTGCGCGAGTTCAGCAAATCCGAATTGGACGACCTGCTGTACAAGGAGCCCACCAAGATCAAGGTCGACGGGATCAATCTCACCTACGAGGGCATCATCCCGAAGCTGCAGAAGTCGATGCTGTCGAAGGATCGCGAGGCGATGCAGCCGCACATCCGCGCGTTCGTCGACAAGGCGATCACCTTCACGACCTGTCCCGACTGCGACGGCACACGGCTGAACGAGACGGCGCGTTCCTCGACGATCGACGGCGTGAACATCGCCGACGCGTGCGCGATGCAGATCAGCGACCTCGCCGAATGGGTGCGCGGCATCAGTGTGCCCCAAGTGCGGCCGCTGCTGGAGATGTTGCAGTCCACACTGGACTCGTTCGTCGAGATCGGACTCGGCTACTTGTCGCTGGACCGGCCCTCGGGCACGCTCTCGGGCGGCGAGGCGCAGCGCACCAAACTCATCCGCCACCTCGGCTCGTCGCTGACCGACGTCACGTACGTCTTCGACGAGCCGACCATCGGCCTGCACCCGCACGACATCGCGCGCATGAACGACCTGCTGCTGCGACTGCGCGACAAGGGCAACACGGTGCTGGTCGTCGAACACAAGCCGGAGACGATCGCGATCGCCGACCACGTCGTCGACCTCGGCCCCGGCGCGGGAACCGACGGCGGGACGGTGTGTTTCGAAGGCACGGTCGACGGTCTGCGCGGCAGCGACACGCTGACCGGCAAACACCTCGACGACCGTGCCGCGCTCAAGCCGTCGGTGCGCACCGGGGAGGGAGCCCTCGAGATCCGCGGCGCCGACCTGCACAACCTCACCGGCGTCGACGTCGACATCCCGCTCGGCGTGCTCACCGTCGTCACGGGTGTCGCGGGGTCCGGCAAGAGCTCACTGATCCACGGGTCGCTGGGCGGGCGCGACGACGTCGCGATCGTCGACCAGTCCGCGATCAAGGGCTCCCGCCGGTCCAACCCGGCCACGTACACGGGCGCGCTCGACCCGATCCGCAAGGCGTTCGCGAAGGCAGGTGGGGTCAAACCGGGACTGTTCAGCGCGAACTCCGACGGCGCGTGCCCGAACTGCAACGGCGCAGGCGTCGTCTACCTCGACCTGGCGATCATGGCGGGAGTGTCGACGCCGTGCGAGGTGTGCGAGGGCAAGCGGTTCCAGGCCGAGGTGCTGGAGTACAAGCTGGGCGGCAAGGACATCAGCGAGGTCCTCGCGATGTCGGTGGCCCACGCCGAGGAGTTCTTCTCCGGCGGCGGGGCCAATCCTTCGGAAGCACGGATCCCCGCGGCGCACAAGATCCTCAAGCGACTCGACGACGTCGGACTCGGCTATCTGACGCTCGGCCAGCCGTTGACGACGCTGTCCGGCGGTGAGCGCCAACGGCTCAAACTCGCCACCAGGATGACCGAGTCCGCGGGGGTCTACGTGCTGGACGAGCCGACCACCGGTCTGCACCTCGCCGACGTCGACCAGCTCCTGGCCCTGCTCGACACGCTCGTCGACTCCGGCAAGTCCGTCGTCGTCATCGAGCACCACCAGGCCGTGATGGCCCACGCGGACTGGATCATCGACCTCGGCCCCGGCGCGGGACACGACGGTGGGCGGATCGTCTACGAAGGCACGCCCGCCGACCTGGTCGCCGCCCGGTCGACCCTCACCGGACAACACCTGGCGGACTACGTCGCCTGAGCGCACCAACGCCCGTGTTGCGGGTTCGGGGGCTTGTGTTGCGGATTGCGGAGGCCGTGTTGCGGCCCCAGGGGCCCGTGTTGCGGGTTCAGGGGCTCGTGTTGCAGGTTCGGGGGTTCGTGTTGCGGATACAGGCGCGCGCGGCAGCGCGCCCACCCGTCGCCCGTGCCGGCCCCGACGTGATCCCGAGCGCGTCGGGGCCCGGACACGGAACCGCCCCGGTTCGTCCTTCGGGGATGACGAACCGGGGCGGTCTCGGCCGGCCTCCAGGCCGGGCCATGTATGCACGGACGACCGGTACGGAAGCGATCTTCGTCTGTGCATACCCCCAGTGACCCGGGTGGGACCGGTGGTTGGACCACCGCCCGAGCGGGGAGGGAGCCCCGGAAGGTCGTGCCGCCCGCCTGGACGGCGGCGGAACGACCCCACGGGCCGAACGGTTCCCACCGGGTCGATCGGCCCGCGGGGGCGATCAGTTACTGCGCCGGTACTGCTCCCACGTGACCTTCTCGACCTTCGGGCCGTCGTCCGGAGCGCCCGAGGCCAGGCCGTTCTTGCCGCGGAAGTAGTCGCCGACCTGCTTCTGCGCGGCGGGCGACACATCGGTGTCATTGATGGCGATGGCGTGGATGTGCGGTGCCCAGTCGCCCTGGTCGGCGGTGCGGTGCCAAGCGGCGAACCCGACCCGGCGCAACGCCTTGACGGCCTTGTGCGCGTTGATGCCCCGCACCGAGATGTCGACCGCGCCGCCACCGTCGTGCGTGCCTGCCGAGCCCGGGTTCGCCCCGGTGTACGAGCCCTGCGTGACGGTCAGGTCGATGCCGGAGATCTTCTCCGCCTCTTCGTACATGTTCAGCGTGCGCCGGTTCAGCACGTCGCCCGAACCGAGCCGGACCTTGCCGCCCACGTCGATCTTCCGCGTCACGTCGAACCCGGCGTCGCCGCCGAGTCTCGTCAGCGAGCCCTTGCCGGGCAGGCCGCTGGCTGCCAGCCCGGAGTAGCCGAGTCTGCGCTGGTACTTCGCGTACGCGTCGACCGTGCTCGTGCCGAAGTGCCCGTCGACGTACTTGCCCGCCAACAGGCCCTTCGCGGCGAGCGCCTTCTCGACCTTCGTCACCGACGTGCCCGCGCCGGGGACGATCGACCGGTTCGGCTTGTACGGGTCCCACATTGCGGCCTTGACGACCATCTCCATGTTCACCGAACCGGCCGTGGCCGCCGGTCCGGCGGTGCTCGGTTCACCGGCGGCCGATGCGGGGGCGAGTCCCGCCGCGGCCACCGCCGTCAACAGTGCCGTCACTGCGATCCTGCGCATGAGCTCTCCTTCGCCTCAGTCAGGAACCGCAGTGGCCGAACCTGCTGGTGAACGACTTGTCACCGACCGAGCCGCCCCACTTGACGCACTGGTTCGCGGCCTGCGCCTTCACCGGACCCGCGTAGTAACTGAACCGGCCACGGTCGGTCTTGCGGCTCTCGCCCTGGACCTCGAGGAACGCCGACGTCGAGCTGGCCGTGCCGATCTTCGTGTTCTTGATCGTGGTGACGCAGTTCTTGCCGGTGCCGTTGTTGTACATCAGGTAGATGCGGCCGTTGCCGTCGAGGCCCCGCTGGTTGATCACGTCGAAGCCGTTGCCGCAGATCTCCTTCGGTGTGTACGGGTTCCCGCCACCGCCACCGCCGCCGCAGTTCTTGCTTGTGAAGCTGGTCTTGGTGAAGTACGGGACGTTCCTGCCGCCGAGCACGACGCGCTGGGCGGAGCCGTTCAACCGCTGTTCGAAATGCAGGTGCGGACCCGTCGAGCCGCCGGTGTTGCCGACGCGGCCGATCTGCGTGCCCGCGCTGACCCGCTGGCCGACGCTGACGCCCTGCGAGTACAGGTGGGCGTACCGGGTGGTCCAGCCGTTGCCGTGGTCGATCTCGATCCACTTGCCGTAGCTGGTGTTGCCCTCGTTGGCGACGCGCGAGACCCTGCCGCCCGCGGACGCCACGACGGGCGTCTTCCAGATGCCCGATTTCTGGAAGTCGACGGAGTTCTGCGGGCTGTGGCCGCTCCATGTGGCCGCGGTGGCGGTGTAGCCGCACTTGAACGGCATCTTGAACGCGGGCGCCGCGGCCGCCTGGCCTGCACCCACCGACATCAGTGCGGCGGTCGCCGCGACAGCGGCGGCGGCGATGGCCGCCGAGATCTTACGGAACTTCATGACTCTCCTCGCTGCAGAAGTTGATGAGATGTGAATCCGCCCTCGGCGCGGCGGTGGTGATCACTGCGTTCGCTGGTATCCCTCCCAGGTGCGGATCGGCGGGACCTCGGGCCCGTCGTCGGGCCGGTCATTGGCGAGACCGTTCTTGCCGAGGTAGTAGTCGCCCGTCTGCGCACGGGCGGGTTCGGACAGGTCCGGATCGGCCAGCGCGACGGCGTGGATGTGCGGCCCCCAGTCGCCCTGCGCGGGCGTGCGGTACCAGGCGGCGAACCCGACCTTCCGCAGGGCGCGCACGACCTGGGTGCGCTCGCGCGGGCTCATCCCGTCGACGTACAGGTCGACCGCGCCGCCGCCGTCGTGCGTGCCCGCCGACGTCGGATCGCCACCGGGGTTGTACGAACCCTGCTCGACGTCGAACGTCACGCCGGTCAGCCGCTGCGATTCGAGCAGCATGTCCTTGGTGCGCTTGTTGAACGTGGCGCCGTCGAACGTCGTGCGCGTACCGGGCCGGACGATGTGGGTGACGTCGAAGGCGTGGTCGCCGAGTGCGGTCAGCGAACGGTGTCCGGGGATGCCGTTGGCGGCGAGTCCTTCGTAGCCGAGCGAACGCTGGAACGCCGAGTAGGCGTCGAGCGTCGCCGTGCCGTAGTGGCCGTCGACGTATCGCTGGTCGAGAACGCCGCGCTCGGCGAGCTCCCGCTCGACCGTTCTGACGTGCTTCGCCGCCCCGTCGGTGAGAGTCTGATCCGGTCGCTGCGGGTCGATCTGCGCGGCCTTCAGGACGGCCGCCATGTTCACCTTCGGCAGCTCCGTGGCACCGACCGCGGCTCCGGCACCGCCCGTGGGGCCCGAGCCGGCGGCCGCACACATCGGCAGGCTCACCATCGCCGCCGCTGCGGCGAGGCCCGTCACCGCCATCGACACGGGGCGCTTCACTGTCATCGCTTCCTCTTCCAGCCGTGGTGCGTTGCCGCTACGAACAGTGGCGAACGAAAGGGACGTCCGGAACGTGTTGGGCGATCCTTCTGACGCCGTATGACACCGGTTGACACTCCCGACACCGTGCCGTCGGATGTTGAAAGGGCAGTTCAGCGCCGTATGACAGGCGGAGAGGTACGGCGGGCGCGGCGCGGATTCGTGTGACGGGCCATGCGTCCGGACGGGTGTTCCGGCGGCCTGTTTCGACGGATCCGCAACCGCCACGGCGTAGCCGGCGTCACACTCGCAGATGTTCGAGAAGGAGGAGGACCGAAGCCGTGTCCGACGCCGAAGGTGAGCAGCGGCCGCCTGCGCTCGACGAGTTCGTGGCGGAGCTGAAGAGACTCAGACAGCAGGCGGGAAATCCGTCCTTCCGCAAGATGGCCGAGCTCTCCGGCGCGGTGTCGCACGCGACGCTCCACCTGACCGTGACCGGGCGCCGGTTGCAGCCGTGGGAGACGGTGCGGGAGTTCGTGCGCGCCTGCGGGGGCGACGAGGCGGAGTGGTGCTCGCGGTACCGGCGCACCAAGGCCGTGCTGTCGGGCGAACTGCCGGACCCCGCGGACAACACCGAGGACGGTGTCACGGCCGGTGAAGACAGCGCCGTCCAGACCGGTGCCGCGACCGCCGAGCACGCGACCGCCGAGCACGCGGGTGTCGGCGCGTCGGCGGACGGCCGAGGCCCGGATGGTTCGAACGTCCCGTCACCGGTGCGGACCGGGTCTTCCCGGCGGCGCTGGCTCGCCGTGCCGCTGGCGGTGCTCGTGGTGGCCGCGGTCGTGGTGGGGCTGGTCGTGGTGGGGCTGCGGGCGCTGGGTGGCGACGACGGCCGTGCCGAGGCCGGTGACAAGCAGGCGACCGGTGGCGCGGCGAGCGGTCCTCCCGAGCCCGCCGCCTTGACCGAACCCGTCCACGAGGGCGACGCCAGCACGCTCTCCCGGGACCTCGGCATCCAGGACGGCGCCGTGGTCGCGCCGGAGCAGCGCTTCACGAGGACGTTCGAACTGCACAACGTCGGCACGGTCCACTGGAAGGGCCGCTACCTGCAGCGGATGGACCACGAAACGGGGCCGCGCCACTGCACGGCACCCGACCGCGTCCGGATCGCCGACACGGCGCCCGGGGAGAAGGTGAAGGTGCCGGTGACCGCGACGGCGGCCGGCGAGCCGACGACCTGCAAGGTGCACTGGAAGATGGTCGACCACACCGGGCGGCAGCTGCTGCCCGAGTACCGGCCCGCGTACTTCCTCGTGCACGTCCGCGCAGGTTCTTCGGGGCCGAGCGACTGACGGTGGATCCGGCCCGGTGGCGGCGTGGTGCCGGGCGGACGGCGGTGTCGTGCCGCGGCTGGCGGCGTGGTGCCGGACGGACTCGGCGTCACGGCTTGCGGGCGACCCCACCGAACATGACGTCGTCGAGTTCGGTCAGCCGTGGCGGCCCGGACGGCCACCACTCGGCGGTACGGACCAGTCCCGGCGGCACCATCTCCATGCCGTCGAAGTACGACAGCACGCGGTCGTAGTCACGCCAGTAGCCGGAATCCATGCCGAGGGAGCGGATGCGGTCGCGGATCTCGTCGCAGATCTCGGCGGCGCGGCCCGTCGGGTCGTTCTCGGGGCGCGGGTACGTGATGTGGGTGAGCGCCAGGTAGCTGCCGCTGGGCAGCGCCGCCATGTACTCGTCGAGGATGTCCTTCACCGCGCGGGGTTCGTCCGGGAAGTGGTGCAGCGAGAAGCAGTGGATCATCGCGACGGGCTCGTCGAAGTCGATCAGCTGCTGGACCTCGGGAGAACCGAGCACCTTCTGCGGGTCGCGGAAGTCCTCGCCGACGAACGCGGTGTGCTCGTTCTCGGCCAGCAGTGCGCGGCCGTAGGCGAGCACGGTGGGGTCGTTGTCGTTGTAGACGACCCTGGCCTCCGGGTTGTACCGCTGCGCGACCTCGTGGACGTTCTCGGCCTCGGGCAGTCCGGAACCGCAGTCGAGGAACTGGTTGATGCCCTGCGTCGAGCTCAGCCAGCGCACCACGCGGATGAGCCACTGCCGGTTCGTCCGTGCCGCCGCCTGGGGGTCGCCGAAGGCGTGCTCGAGCGCGGCGACGATCTTGCGATCGCTCTCGTAGACGTCCTTACCGCCGAGCAGCGCGCTGTAGGCTCTGGCCGTGCTCGGCACGTCCGGGTCGATGATCGCGCTCGCCTGGTCGATGCCGCGGTCGCCGCGGACCCTTCCTGCGGCCGGTGCGGCTCCGGTGTCGGAGTCGGACGACATGGGGACCCCCACTGTGGTTACATACGGTGTTCGGATCGTTACGTCGGCGCCGGTCACCATACCGAGGGCGTGGGAGCGGTGTCACCGCCGAGGGTGACTACGCGGAGTAGCGAATCCGCACTCGCTCGCCGGGCAGGCGCCGGCCGAGGTCAGGGCCGGAACCTGGAGGCCGCCTCCTCGAGCTTCGCGACGTGGTCCCGCCATGCGGCGTCGTCGGTGTGCGGCAGGTTCGGCGCGGACGCGGTGTAGCCGACCGCGCCGTCGAGCTGCTCCCTGAGGATGTCGGCGTGCCCGGCGTGCCGCTGGAGGTCGACGATGAGGTGGACGACGAGCTGGTGCAGCGTCACCGGGTTGCGGTGCGCAGGCCAGTGCGGGATCTGCGCCCGGACGGCGAGGTCGGCCTCGGCGAGCAGGGCGTCGGTGTTGGCCCACGCGGCGCGGTAGAGGGCGACGACGTCCTCGCGGGACTCGTCGGGCCGTGCCCACATGTCGACCAGCGGATCGGTGTCCGCCTCGTCGAGCCACGCGGGAGCGCCCTGCGGGTCGCGGCCGAAGGGTTCGCCGAAGTAGCCGAACTCGACTCCCGCGGCGTGCTTGACCAGACCGAGCAGGTTCGTTCCGGTCGGCGTGAGCGGCCTGCGCACGTCGTACTCGCCGAGGCCGCCGAGTTTCCACAGCAGCGCGTCCCGTGCCTGCTGCAGGTACCGCCGCAGTGTTTCGGCCTGTGTCTCGGGCGCTCGGTCGTTCGGGGCCGGGTCCGGGGTCCGGTCGCTCATCGCGCTGAGCCTAGCCGCGATCACGACTGTGGCCGACGGGTTTTCCCACGACGTATGCGGGAACGCCTATGCGTGCCTGCACGATCCGATGGAAGGAGCGGCCATGGCCTCCTGCGAGGTATGCGGCAACGACTACGAGCTGGCGTTCGAGGTCCGTACCCAGGACGGCGGCGAGCACGTCTTCGATTCGTTCGAATGCGCGATCCACCGGCTGGCGCCCGTGTGCGAGCACTGCGGGTGCCGGGTGATCGGCCACGGGGTGTCGGTCGACGGCCGGTTCTTCTGCTGCGCCCACTGCGCCCGCACGGCGACCGGCGCCGGAGCGGAACTTCAGGACGCGGTCGGCACCGCGTGAGCGGCAACGGCACCGCGTGAGCGGCGACGGACCCGGGTGAGCCCCGCCGTGGTGGGGAGGACACCGGCGGGCTCACCCGGCCGCCGCGCCCTTCGGCGTGTCCGACGTGAACGAGCTCGCGAACGCTGGTCACTCCACGGCGTGATCCCGTACCGTCACGCCCGGTTCGGCCGTGCCGCAGTGACGAGGAGGTCGCGTGGGTGTCCCGGAGCAGGGGCTGACCTGGGGTCTGAAACGCAGCTTCGTGGCCTACGTGTCACGCCTCCGTGACGGCGGGTGCGGCGCCAAGGACGGCGGATCCGTCGTCGACGGCAGCTTCTTCCACTTCGAGCCCGCCGGCCCGGCCGACGGCTCCGTGCTGCGCTTCCAGGGCGACGTCCGGCTCGTCGGTCACGCCGGCCTGCTGTTCGTGATGCTGAAAGACCCGTGGGTCGAGTTCACCTCCGACGGCGCGGTGCTGTCGGTCGTCGACGTCGAACACTGGCCGGACACCTCGAAGCGCATGCCACTCGCCACCCTCGAACCCGCCGAACCCGTCACCGCCGAGGGGCTTCGAGTGTGGTCCGACGTCCCCGCGAAGCTCACCGAGCAGGGCGTCGAGCTGTTCAACGAGCAGTACGCGGCGGGCCAGCCGCTCGACCCCGTCACCTTCGCCGTGCCCGCGGAATGAACCGCCCATGACCTGCATCGACACGCCCACCCGCCGATCGTCTCCCCGCCGAACGGGTCACAAGTCCGTCCCGTGGTCGAACGGGTCATGGTTGAATTTCCAGTGGACTCACGGAGAAAGGGTGGACGTGGCGAAGCTGGGTGAACTGGAGCGCGCGGTGATGGAGGTGCTCTGGGCGCGGGCCGAACCCGCCACCGTGCGTGCCGTCCACGAGGAACTGGCCGACCGCGGCCTGGCGTACACCACCGTCATGACCGTGCTGACCCGGCTGGCGGCGAAGGGAGTCGTGCGCAGGAAGCGGTCCGGGCGTGCGTGGCTGTACGCGCCGGCGGCGAGCCGCGAGGAGTACGTCGCGGAACTGATGCTCGAGGCGCTGGAGATGACCGGCGACCGTGACTCGGCGCTGGTGCGGTTCGCCCAGTCGGTGACCAACGACGAGGCCGATGCCCTGCGCAAGGCGCTCGAACGGGGCGAGTCGCCGTGACTCTGGCCGTGCACCACCTCGCAGCGGGCACAGCGGCCGTGCTCGTGTCGCTCTGGCTGCTGCGCGGACGTTGGACCCACTCGCACCCGCGCGCCGCGCTGGTGCTGTGGCAGCTCAGCTCGCTGGCGTTGATCGTGTCGGTGGTCGGCGCTCTGCTCTCCTTCGGTCTCGAACCGTTCGGACGGGGACTGCTGCCCGCGCTGGTCGACCTTCCGTGGCGCTTCCAGGAGCTCGACCTCTGGCATCTCGGCGCGGTCGCGCTCGGCCTGACGGTCGGGGGCTGGCTGATCGTCAACCAACTGTTGTGCCTGCGCAGCACGGCTCGCGCGCGGGCTCGGCACAGGCTGTTGCTGCAGCTCGTCGCGACGCAGGAGTCCGAGGAACAGGGCCGGGAAGCGCTCGTCGTCGACCACCCCGTCGCCGTGGCGTACTGCCTGCCCGGTCGCACCCCGCACATCGTCGTCAGCGCGGGCGCGCGACGACTGCTCACCGACGAGGAGCTCGACGCCGTGCTCGCCCACGAGCGCGCACACGCGCGGGAACGGCACCACCTGGTGGTCGCGCCGTTCCAGGCGTTGCGGCGGTTGCTGCCCAGCAGCTCCCTGCTGACGCGGGTGTGCTCGACGATCGAGCTGCTCGTCGAGATGTGCGCCGACGACCGTGCGGCGCGTTCGCGCGGCCGCGAACCGCTGGCGAGCGCCCTGGAGCGGTTCCGTGCGAACGGCAACGTCGGCGGTACGCCCGCGGGCGCCCTGGCGGTGGTCGACGCGCCGGTGTCGGCGCGGATCAGCAGGTTGCGCAATCCCGACGGCGGCAGGCTGCCGCTCGCGTGGCCGCTGGCGTGCGCGGTCGCCGTGGCGGCGCTGGCGACGTCGTTGTCCCTGTTCGCCGTCCCGCTGTAGCCCACCGCGCATGCCCTTGGGGCACCTTGGTCGCGTTGAACACAGCCACGCGTCAGCGTGTCCGTGAGGGGCGGTGGCCGGGCCGGCGGGTGGGAGCGCCGAACCTTCCCCTCGTGCCGGTGAGGGGTGGTGGCCGGGTTGGCGGGTGAACGCGCCGAAATCTCCCCTCGTGCCCGCCTGCCCGGCGTCCAGCTACGCGCCCGCCCACCCTTCGTTCCGTCGTTGCCGCGTCCCTCTTGCCGTTAATACGACAAAATGTAGTAAGTTCCGCGCATGGACATCGTCTACAACCTCCTCGTCGTGACGCACCTGCTCGGCATGGCGTATCTCGTGAGCGGCATCGTCGTGCGCTGGGTCGGCCCCGCCGAGCGGGCGGGCAAGATCATGCTGTGGGGTGCGAGCGCCCAGGTCGTCACGGGACTCGCGCTCGCCGGAATCGCGTCGGCGGGCCTCGTGGGCGGCGAGGTCAACCACATGAAGATCGGCGTCAAGCTCGTCGTCGCCGTGGCGGTGCTCGTGCTGGCGCACATCGTGTGGCGCCGTCCCGACGCCGGGAAGAACGTCTTCTACGGCCTCACCGCCGCCACGCTGCTCAACGTCGTGATCGCCGCGATGTGGGTGTGAGCCACCGGCCGCGTCGTCAGGTGCCGGTACGTCCCGTGCGACGACCGGCGCCGCGGCGCGAGCCCCACGCCCCGCGTCGGAGCGGAAGCTGCGCTCTCCAGCCGGCAACGTCTGCCCGTGGACTGCAACACGGCCTCCGGAATCCGCAACACGGGCCCCGGGATACGCAACACGGCGCCCGGAATCCGCGACACGGCCTCCGGAATCCGCAACACGGCGCCCGGAACCTGCAACACGGGCTGCGGCGGGTCGAGGGGTCGAACCGGCGACAGGAGGTGCGTCAGGCGGGTCGGGTCCGGCGTAGCCAGAGCAGGCCGATCACGGGCAGCACCAGCGGGATGAACAGGTAGCCCATGCCGAAGTTCGACCAGACCGTGGCGTCGGGGAAGGCGGCGCGGTCGAACACGCTCAACGTCCCGACGACCAGCACGCCGGTCATCTCCACCGAGCACGAGACCAGCGCCACCCGCCACCACGCCCTGCCGGTGCGGGCGAGTGCGACCGTCGCGAGCACGTAGACCACCGCCGCGAACGCCGACAGCGCGTACGGCACCGGGGCCTCGTCGAAGCGGGTGGCGATCTGCACGGCGGCGCGGGACGTCGCGCCGACGGCGAAGATCGCGTAGACGACGATCAGTACGCGGCCGGGGCCACTGGCGGTCGCGGGCCGGTCGGCCCCGGAGCTCTGCGGGCGCGAGGGCTGGTCAGGCACTGGCTCCGCCCCACACCTCGACCATGCGCAGCAGCAACACCGGGATGGTCAGGCAGAGCACGCCGAGGATCGCGGTACTGGAACGGGTGCGTTCGGCGAGTGCCCACACGGTGCCCAGCGGCAGCACGAGCAGCGAGCCGACAAGATAGGCGAGGAACGTGAGCATGCTGCCGGGCTCGCCGCCGCCGATCAACATGACGACCGAGATCACGGCCTGGACAGCGAGCAGCGCCTCGATCGCACCGACGCCCATGAGCAGCGGTTTCTCCGGCTCGCGGTGCAGTACGACGAGGACGAACGCCCAGATCGCGACGCCCGCCGCGCAGGCGGACACCGCGATCGCATAGCCAGTGATCACCGGACCTCCACGGTTACTACCGCTCGTAGTCTACGACCCGCGTGCGGACGGCCGTTCCGCGGCCGGTGCGAGCCGGGACGGTGCCCGCCACGGCGGCTCGGTCCCCCGAGGGGCCGGTGCGACGACATGGTCACGGGACGGTTCCTCCGGTAGCGTCGACGGCAGACGGCCGGGCACCTTTCCCACACGACCCCGATAGATCGGAGCCCCCAGCCCGGCGCTCAGCCCGCGACCCGCGGGTCTGTCATCGCAGCCGAGTGGGGGTCGGCTCATCGACGTAACTCTGTTCCGCCACGCACGTCCGAGGAGCGGCCGCAGGCCGCCGAATCGAGGCGTCAGCCGCGAGTCGGCACAGCCACGCCGCCCGCCGGTCGAAACCAACACGAGGTGTCAATGTCCTCTGCTTCCACGTCCCCTCCCGCCACCGATACGGAAACCTCCGGAACCGCAGGCGGCCGTCGCCCGAAACCGATCACGTCCGGTCGCACGTCCCTGCCCGAGCACGTCACCGTGAAGGTGTTCGTCATCGCGCCGCTGGTGGCGATCGCCGCGGCGGTGCCGTTCGCGTGGGGATGGGGGTTGAGCTGGATCGACGTCGCGATCGGCGCGGCGTTCTTCGTCGTCAGCGGGCTCGGCGTGACGGCCGGGTACCACCGGTTGTTCACGCACGGTTCGTACAAGGCGGCCCGACCGTTGCGGATCGCGCTGGCGATCGCGGGCAGCATGTCGGCGCAGGGTCAGGTGACGACGTGGGTGGCGGACCACCGCAGGCACCACGCGTTCTCCGATCGTGCGGGTGACCCGCATTCGCCGTGGCGGTACGGCACGTCGCCCGCCGCGCTCGCGAAGGGCTTCTGGCACGCGCACATGGGCTGGCTGTTCGACCGCGAGATCACGAACGTCGAGCGGTTCGCTCCCGACCTCGCGGGCGACCGCGACATCCGCACCGTAGACCGGCTCTTCCCGGTGTGGGTGCTGGCGAGTTTCCTGCTGCCCGCGTTGCTCGGCGGGCTCATCACGTGGTCGGTGTGGGGCGGCGTGACGGCGCTGTTCTGGGCCGGTCTCGTGCGGATCGGCCTGTTGCACCACGTGACGTGGTCGGTGAACTCGATCTGCCACATGATCGGTGAACGGCCGTTCGGCAGCAGGGACAAGGCCGCGAACTTCTGGCCGCTGGCGATCTTCTCGTTCGGCGAGTCCTGGCACAACCTGCACCACGCCGACCCGACCTGCGCTCGGCACGGCGTGCTGCGCGGTCAGCTCGACATCTCCGCGCGGGTGATCTGGCTCTTCGAGAAGTTCGGCTGGGCCACGAAGGTCCGCTGGCCGAGCGCGTCCCGCCTCACCCGGCTGGCCCAGTAGTCCCGCTCGTCCGCCTGCCCGTCCCACCCGTCACGGCCTGGTCGTCGTTTCGGGTGGGACGGGTCGGACACCGCCGCCGCTCGTGATACGACATCTTCACGATCTTCGTTTGTTGCACCGGTCCGTGACCTGCGGGAGGGGTGGCTCGGCTACGGTCGTGCGCGGCAGGCGAACTGGGTGGAGGGACGATGACGAGCACCGTGACGCGTCACGGTCCGGACGAGCGGCAATCGGCGTCCGGGCCGGAACCCGCGGGTGAGCCGCGCGGGGGACGCTCCGGGTTCGCGTGGTTGGTGCGGCTCCCGAGTGCTGCGGTGCACGGGCTGCGTCGATCGGCGGGGACGACACCGGGACGCCTGACCCTGATCGGCGTCGGCCTCGTGTTGCTCGCGCTGCTGGCGGGCACGGTGGCGGGCATCCAGCTCGGCGAGCGCAAGTCGACGATCGACGGGCTCGCCGACCACCGCGAGCCGCTGACGGCCGCCGCGCAGGAGGTGTACCGCTCCCTCTCGGACGCCGACGCCACGGCTGCGGGCACGCTGCTGGACGCGGCCTCGGACGGCAACGCGTTGAGGGACCGCTACGACGTCGACATCGCCCGTGCGGGTGCCGCGCTCGCGAAGGCGGCGAGCGCATCGGCGGGCAACCCCCAGGCCGTGTCGCAGGTCGACGTGCTGTCCCGGCAGCTGCCGGTCTACACCGGGCTCGTCGAGACCGCGCGCACGAACAGCAGGCAGGGCAACCCCGTCGGTGCGGCGTACCTCGCCGAGGCGTCGCAGCTCATGCGATCGGAGATCCTGCCTGCGGCGAAGACGCTGTACGAGATCGAGGTCGAACGCCTCTCGGAGGAACAGGACGACGCCGAGTCCGTGCCCTGGTTGACGGGGCTGCTGGCGCTGGCGCTGCTGGCGGCGCTGATCGTCACGCAGGTGTACATCAAGCGCCGCACGAACCGCGTCCTCAACGTCGGCCTGCTCGTGGCGACGATCGCCGTGGGCGTGGCGGTGCTGTGGGCGGCCGTGGCGGTCACGTTCCAGAGCGTGCTCGTCGGCAGCGGCCGGTCGTCCGGCACCGAGCAGACCGACGTCATGGTGCGGGCCCGGATCGCGGCGCTGCAGGCGCGCGCCGACGAGACGTTGACGCTGCTCGCCCGCGGCAACGGCACGGCCTACGAGGAGGAGTACCGGTCCTCCATCCGCCGGTTGTCCGGTCCGAACGGCGACGGCGGGCTCCTCGGCGAGGCCAGGGACGGCACCGAGGGGCTCCCCGCTGCGGACCACGTCGAGGCGGCCGTGCGGAGCGCCGGCGCGTGGCGCGAGGTTCACGGCCAGGTGCGCAACTTCGACAACGGTGGCCGCTACGAGGACGCGGTCGAACTCGCCATCCAGACCGAGGGCGACGAGGGCGCGACGGCCGCGTTCACCCGCCTCGACAGCGACCTGGCCAGGGGCATCGCCGACAGCAGGCAGCTGTTCCTCGACGACACGACCAACGCTTCACGGGCGCTGACGCTGCTCTCGCCCGGGTTCGCCGTGCTGTCGCTGGTGGCGATGCTGGGCTCGATCCTCGGTATCCGTGAACGTCTCCGGGAGTACCGCTGATGAAACGCTGGACATGGCTCGCCGGGGCTCTGGTGGCGACGTTGCTGGCCGGGTGTGGCTCCGCGGGCACGCCGGTCGACCCCGCGCCGGTCGGATCGGCGCAGCGTCCGATGCCCGCGGACACCGACGTGTCGGGGAAGATCGAGCAGGGCGGGTCGAACGCGCCGAGTTGCAACCCGAGGCAGAGCCTGCGGCCGAACGGCTCGATCCCGCCCGGGTCCACGATGGACGCCATCAAGAAGCGCGGCTACCTCATCGCGGGTGTCGACCAGGCCACGAACCTGTGGGGTTTCCGCAACCCGCACACCGGTGAGCTCGAAGGATTCGACATCGACGTCGTGAAGGAGATCGCTCACGACATCTTCGGCACCTACGACCCCAACACGATCCGCTTCAAGGCGATCAACTCGGCGGAGCGCGAGACGGTTCTCGAGAACGGCGACGTGGACGTGGTCGTGCGGACGTACTCGGTGACGTGCGAGCGGTTGCAGAAGGTCGCGTTCTCGTCGGTGTACTTCGAGGCGGCGCAACGGGTGCTGGTCACGGAGAAGTCCGGGATCGAGAACATCTCGCAGCTGGGCGGCAAGAAGGTGTGCGCGGCGGGCAGCTCGACGTCGGTGAACCGGCTCGCCGAGGCGAAACCGAAGCCGAAGCCCGTGGTGACCAACAACTGGACGGACTGCCTCGTGCTGTTGCAACAGGGCCAGGTCTCGGCGATCTCCACCGACGACACCATCCTCGCGGGGATGACCGAGGAGGACCCGTCGACGCGCGTGGTCGGGCCGCCGCTGTCGGAGGAGCTCTACGGCGTCGGCATCCCGAAGGGCAACGAGGACATGGTGCGCTTCGTCAACGCGACGCTCGAGGACTTCCGACAGAACCGGTGGCGCGACCGGTTCCGGCACTGGGGGTTGCAGCGGGTGCTCGGCAACCAGAGCCCGCCGAACCCGCAGTACCGGTGACCGTGAACCGAGGAGGCAACCTGTGACCGACGAGCCACGCCGTCCTCGCCACGCGGCGCCGGACGGGGACGACGAGCAGCACACGCAGTACGTCGCGCCTGCGGCGCCGAACGGTGGCACGCCCCGGCACGCCGCACCCGACGGAAGCGGTGCCGACGGCCACGGCCCGCGGATCGCGCAGGGGCCCGGCGGGCCGAACGAGCCGATGCCGACGAGTGCGCTCGATCAGGCGCCGGGTACGGAACTCGTCATGCCGCCCGCCCCGCCGTCCGAATCGGACGATCCGAGCGACGGAATGGGCCCGCCCAGCGGATACACGAGCGGTCCCGGCAGCGCGCCCGGGAGCGGCCCGGGCAGCGGCCCCGGGAGCGGTCCGGCGAGTGGTCCGGGGAGTGGCCCCGGAACGGGTGCCGGCACCGGTCGCGGTACCGGCAGCGGAACGGGCAGCGGCAGCGGCCCGTGGACCGGATCGGGTGCGGGCACGGCCGGTGGCGCCTTCCCGCGGACGTCGCGGCGGTCCTCGTCACGTACGTCGACGCGCGGCAGGCTGGGCGCAGGCATGGTCGAGGTGCCGCCGGTGCCCTACCGGGACCCGGCCGAGGCGGTGCTGTCCGACCCGATGGTGTCGGAGTCGAAGCGGTTCTGCAGCAGCTGCAACGCGAAGGTCGGGCGGGGTTCGGACGGCGGGCCGGGTGCGCCGCAGGGCACGTGCGACAAGTGCGGCACGCCGTTCTCGTTCGTACCGAAGCTGCAACCGGGTGACCTCGTCGGTGGGCAGTACGAGGTACTCGGCGCGCTCGCCTACGGCGGGCTGGGCTGGATCTACCTCGCCCGCGACCTCAACGTCGACGGCCGCTGGGTCGTCCTCAAAGGACTGATCAACACGGGTGACGCGACCGCCATGGCGGCGGCCGTCAACGAGAAGCGGTTCCTCGCCGAGGTCGAGCACCCGCACATCGTCAAGATCTACAACTTCGTGCAGCATCCCGATCCGGACACCGGCGGGGCCGTCGACTACATCGTGATGGAGTACGTCGGTGGGCAGTCGCTGCGCCAGCTCGCGCTCGACCACCACCGCGAGAGCGGGCGTGCCGAGCCGTTGCCGATCGGGCAGGTCATCGCCTACGGGCTGGAAATCCTTCCCGCCCTGGGCTACCTGCACAACCAGGGCCTGCTGTACTGCGACCTGAAGCCTGACAACGTCATCCAGACCGGCGACCAGCTCAAGCTCATCGACCTGGGCGCCGTGCGGCGCATGGACGACTACAGCAGCCCGTTGTTCTTCACGAGCGGGTACAGCGCGCCGGAGCTGGCGAGCGACGGCGCGTCCGTGGCCTCGGACCTGTTCACCGTCGGCCGTACGCTCGCGGTGCTGAGCTTCGAGTTCACCGGCTACACCACGAAGTTCAAGACGACGCTGCCGAGTCAGGACGACGTTCCGCTGTTCAAGCTGTTCGGTTCGTACTACCGGTTCCTGCGCCGTGCGACGCACACCGACCCGGCGCGCCGGTTCGTCTCCGCCGAGGAGATGGCCGACCAGCTGACGGGTGTGCTGCGCGAGATCATGGCGCTCGGGACCGGAAAGCCGCGCCCCGGACAGTCCACTGTGTTCGGTCCGGAGACGAACACGTTCGGCGTGGACATGGTGGTGCCCGAGCGTGGGCAGGACGTGCCGCTGCCCGATCCGGTCGAGGTGGTGTCGGGACTGCCGGTGCCGCAGGTCGACACCGACGACGCCGGCGCGGGTGTGCTCGCCGCGACGCTCGGTGCGGACCCGCGGGCGGCGATCGAAGCCCTGGCCGGCGCTCCGCGGGAGTCCATCGAGGTGCGGCTGCGGGTGGTGCGCGCGCGGATCGAACTGGGCGAGCTGGCCGAGGCGAATCGGCAGTTGCAGGCGGCGCAGTACCTCGCCATCAAGGCGGGATTCCCGCACGACTGGCGGATCGACTGGTATCGCGGGCTGATCGAGCTCGCGGGTGGGCGCGCGCGCGTCGCGCACGTCGCGTTCGACACGGTGTACGACGAACTGCCGGGTGAGACGGCGCCGAAGCTCGCGATGGCCTTCAGTGCGGAGGCGACCGGCGAATACTTCACCGCGTCGCGGCTGTACGAGCTGGTGTGGCGCACCGACCGGTCGTACGTGAGTGCGGCGTTCGGGCTGGCGCGCGTGTACCTGGCGCAGGGTGCGCGGGCGAGCGCGATCGAGGTGCTCGAATCGGTGCCTGCGTCCTCGACGCATCACGTGCCCGCACAGCTGGCGGCGATCAAGGTGAAGATCACGCCTCTCGCGGGGAAGCAGGTGACCGAGGCCGACCTCGCCGACGCGGGCGGGCGGCTGGAGCGGCTGAACCTGGACGCCGAGCGGCGGACGCGGCTGGCCATCGAGGTGCTGTCGGCCGGGCTGGAGTGGCTGGGCGGTAACGCCGAGTCCGAGCACACGCAGGTGCTGGGCTGCGCGCTGCGGGAGCGGGACGTCCGGTTCGGACTCGAAACGCATCACAGGTCGTTGGCTCGCCTGGTGTCGACGACCGCCGAACGCATCGAGCTCGTCGACAGGGCGAACGCGCTGCGGCCGCGTACCCTGACCTGACCTGGCCTTACCGGGTCAGGGCCGTGCGACGTGCGGGCCGCTACGCCGGGTGCAGCTCGACGACCGAGATGTCCGGCGGCGCGCCGACCCGCACGGGCGGGCCCCAGAAACCCGCGCCACGCGTGACGTACATGCGGGTGCCGTCGACGTCGTAGGTGCCTGCGACGGCGCCCTGTTGCAGGCTCACCGCCAGCTCGAACGGCGAGAGCTGCCCACCGTGGGTGTGGCCCGCGAGCAGCAGGTCGACCCCGTGGTCGGCGGCGGCGCGGGCGTCGCGCGGCTGGTGCGCCAGCATGACCAGCGCCTGCTGCGGGTCGCGACCGCGGACCGCCGCGGGGATGTCGCCCGGGTCCTGGAACTGGTGTGCGGTGTGGTCGTTGATGCCTGCCAGGTGGAACACGCCACCGCTGCGGCGGATGTCGACGTGCTCGTTGCGCAGTGGGCGCACGCCGAGCCGCGGCAGATGGTCGAGCCACTCCCGGTATCCCGAGTAGTACTCGTGGTTGCCGGTGACGAAGTAGGTGCCGTGGGTGCTGCGCAGCCCGGCGAGCGGTGCGGCGGCGTCGGCGAGGTGCTCGACGGTGCCGTCGACGAGGTCACCGGCGATGGCGACCAGGTCCGGCCGCTCGGCGTTGACCAGGTCGACGATGCGGCGGGTGTGGTCGCGCCCGAGGATCGGCCCGAGGTGGACGTCGCTGATCAGCGCGATGCGGAAACCGGCGACGCGCGGGTCGAGGCGCCGCACCCGCAGCGGTACGTGGGTGACCGTCGGCGGTCCCGTCGCGACGGACACGCCGTAACCGGTGATGCCGACCGCGACGGCACCCGCCGCGACGGCCGAGCCGCGGGTGAGCAGGGTGCGGCGGGAGACGCCGTCGCGGGGTTCGCCCGCGTCGCGGCGCACCCACGGCCGCAGGGCGAGCCGCGGGATCTCCAGTACCAGCAGGGCCAGCGTCAGGTAGAAGAACACCGCCAGCCACAGGTAGCCGGGCCAGGCGAACCACTGCGCCACCTCCGGGTCGACGCTCGTTCCGGTGGCGAGTGCGGTGATCATCACGAGCAGCAGCGTCAGGAACGCCGCGTTGCCGATTCGTCGCCCGCGCGTGCCGCGGGTGGTGTTGTCGAGGACGATCCGTTTCCACGGGTACAGGTGCAGCGTCCCCACCACGAGGGAGACGACGAGGGCGAACATCAGGGGTTGACGTCCCAGCCCCGCTGTTCGGCGGCCGCGGCCTCGGCCTCGGCGGTCTGCCGGAACTTCTCGATCGCGTCGGGGTCGCCGTGCGTGGTGAAGTGGTCGACGCCGACGGTGACGAACAGTGCGCGGGCGCGCAGCGCGACTTGGCCGTCGTCGGCGTCGAGGCGGCCTTCGGCGCTGACGTATGTCTTCCGGCCTGAGCGGCCGTCGAGCCTGGCGGCGATGTGCAGTGTCGAGCCGACCGGCACGGGCCGGACGAAGTCGGTCTCGAGGCGGGCGGTCACGGTCGGCGTGCGGAGCAGGTTGCCGACCGTCGAGCCGAGCGCTTCGTCGAACGCGCACGCCAGCAGGCCGCCGTGGGCCAGACCGGGAGCTCCCTGGTGGTCCTTCCGCACGGTGAACGTCGACACGACGGACATGTCGTCGGCGACCGCGGACCGCAGGTGCAGGCCCGACTCGACCTCGTGGCCGCAGCCGAAGCACTCGGCGTAGTGCTCGGACAGTTCGGTGCCGGGGGCAGGGGCGTCGGGGTGCGGGCCGACCGGCTCGGCGTCGGCGGGCGGCCAGTTCTCGGTACGTGAGCTCACCGGGTCAAACTATCCGGCCGGGGCCGACGATCACTCCCGCCGACCCCGATCTGTGGCGAACACCGCCGCTGCGCGGCCAGCCTCGTGCTGGCACCCTGTTCCGGCCGGAACGTCCGGCAAGTCTTCACTCTTTCGGGGGACTCGAACATCGTGACGAGAGCAGTTCGACGTGTCGTGGCGGTGGTGGCAGCGGTGTCAGTGGTCGGGCTCGCCGCGTGTGGCACGGGTGGTGGCGACTCGGCGGCAGGCGCACCGGCGTCGGCGTCCGGTGAGCAGGCCGCGTGGCAGCAGGAGGATCCGTGTTCGCTGCTCGCCGAGCAGGATCTGAGGCCGTACCTGGGTGACGAGGCGGGTTCGGTCTCACCGAAGCGCACCAGCGAGTCCGACAGGCCGACCTGTGAGTGGAAGAGCGGTGACTTCGGCGAAGTCACGCTTGGGCTCTGGCAGCCGCCCGCGCCGGACATCGTGACCGACACCGACAAGACGGTCGAGGTCGGTGAGCGCACCGGCTACATCACCTCGGAAACCGAACTGAGCTGCGCCATGGACGTCAAGGCCGCCCCGGCGTACGTGCAGCTGCACGTACGCAGCGCCGACGTCGACGGCGGGCGTGAGCACTACTGCGAGGTCGCCGCCGAGACGGCCCGGGCCGCGTTGACGAAGCTCGGCTGGTGAGCCGGGCGCCGCAGGTCGACCGAACGGCGCGGGCCGTGCCGGCCCGTCAGTCCTGGATCGCGGACATCGACGTCCACTCGGGCCAGCTGTACGACCAGTCGTGGTAGTTGCCGTCGCGGGGGCCGAGGGGCACGCTGCTGCCCCGCACCTCGAACGGGTCGCCCATCTGCGCGAGCTTGTAGTACTCGAGGGCGTCGGCGGGCGAGAGGTTGACGCACCCGTGGCTGACGTTCGTGTAGCCCTGACTGCCGACCGACCACGGGGCCGCGTGGGTGAACTCGCCGTTGTTGGAGATCCGCACGGCCCATTTGACCCGGAAGTCCTCGTAGTCGTAGGCAGGGTTGGTCATGTAGTATTCGGGGTGCTTGGTCATCACGACGTGTGTCCCGCTGCGCGTGACGCGCCCCGGGTCCGAGTCGAGACCGAAGCTCGCCGGGTAGTCGGCCGTCTGTCGCCCGTCGACGAACACCTTCATCCGGTGCGTCTGCGTGTTGGCGCGGACGAGCTGTCGGCGACCGATCGTGAACGTCGACGACAGGTCCTCCTTCGCGTACGCCCCGTCGCCCAGCGGAAGTCCGTACAGGTCGGCGTCGACCGACACCTCGGTGCCGGGCTTCCAGTACTCCTTGGGGCGCCAGTGCACGGCCGTGTCGAGTTCGAGCCAGGCCCACGCGCCCTCGGTGGCGTTCGACGTCTCGACCGACAGCGCCCGTTCGACCGCGGCCTTGTTCTTGACGGGTTCGTCGAACGTGATGGAGATCGGCATGGCGACGCCGTAGGTCTCGCCGTCGCCGACGTTGAGTCGCGCCTCGTGGATCGCGGCGGGCTTCACCGTGGTGAACGACCCGCCGACCTCGGCCTCCTCGCCGTCCGCGTTCGTGGCGGTGCCCGCCCAGCGGTAGATCTTGTCGTAGCCGAGCCGTTCGGTGGCCTGCCACGAGCGTTCGTCGTCGGCGAGCTCACCCTCGACCTGTTCGCCCATGCCGTTGGTCAGCGTGACGTCGCTGAGCGTGCCGTGCTCGACGCTCACGGACACGTCGTCGCGCGGCCGGACGTCCTTGGCACCGTCCCCGGGCTGGAGGCTGACCTCGGCCGCAGGTGCGGGTTCGGGCGTGGCGCCCTGCGCGCCCGCGCTGCCCTGTTGCGGTGCGCCGCCGGTGCAGGCCGTCAGCCAGAGCAGCGCCGTCAGCACCAGTGCGACGACCGGCGCGAATCTGCGACCGGGCCCGGTCGGTTGTCTCCCCGTCACGTGGATCCGCCCCCTCCGACATCCCCGACGTCCGCGGTCAGCCCCGCGTCTTCGCCACGAATTCGAGAATAGTGATGGCAATCACAGTTCGCTGGTTGGTTCGGACGTGCAGCTCGCCGCTTGCCGTGACCATGCGGCTACCCAGGTGACATGGCCGGTGTGGACCGTTTCGAAACCGGTTCGGGCCCCGATCCGCCCGGTCGGACCAACGTGCGTGCGGGGCTGTCCAAACGGCCGCGGCAGGGTAGGCTACGAGGCGGCCGTTGTTTTGCGTGTTCGTGGCTTCACACTCGCGGAACTTCTAACGCGGGGCGTGAGACGGACATGCGCTCTTTCGCAGAACCTCGTTGGAACCGTCCGGATCGGCCGGGGCCCCACTGCGGTGGGGTCCAGCTCAACAGCAACGAGGAGTAAACGGTGGCGCAAGGCACTGTGAAGTGGTTCAACGCCGAAAAGGGCTTCGGCTTCATCGCCCAGGACGGCGGAGAGGGCGACGTGTTCGTCCACTACTCGGAGATCGAGGGCCGCGGCTTCCGCACCCTCGAGGAGAACCAGCGAGTGGAGTTCGAGGTCGGCCAGGGTCAGAAGGGCCCCCAGGCTCAGAAGGTTCGCGCTCTCTGAGGGCGTGCGTCACCTACTGACTTTCACTGACTGACGAGTGAGCCCCCGGCGACGAGGTCGCCGGGGGCTCACTTGCGTTCGAGGGCAGTCGGCCGGTCCGAGCGGTCGCGCGTTGACCGGTCGGCGCGGTCAGTGGCGCGGAGCGTCCCAGTCCGTGCGGTCGAAGAAGTGCTCGTCCGTGCGGGCCTCCGGCTCGACACGGCCGGGGCCTGCCGCGTGCCGTGGGGCCGGTGCCGCACCCACGGGCGGTACGGCGTGCCCGCGCGGGTCGGTGTGCTCGCCGGGGCCGACGGGAACGTCGGGTGACGCGGCGTGGCGGCCAGGGGGCACCGCCTGCGCGTCGTACGGATCCGGAAAGGCGGGGTCGGCGTCCTGTCGCCCGGGGGCGGCCGGTTCGGCGTTACCGGGCGGCACCGATCCCGCCTCCCAGGCGAGGCGTTCGAGGACCCATTCCAGTGCGAGCGCCTGCGGTGACGTGCCGCGCGCCTCGGCGAGCTCGGTCAGCTGCTCGCCCGCGGCGTGGGTCATGCGCAACTGGTAGACCTGCGCCTCGCCGAACTTCCTGCCGGAGCCGGTGCTCTCGACGTCGCTGTCGGGGGCGAGGGCCTTGAGGTAGCTCGAGAGCTCCTGGTCCTCGGCGGCGTGGTCGTCGGTGTCGTCGCGGCCTGCCGGTGCGGCGGTGCGCGGCGTGGCGGTGTCCGCGTCGTCCCGGCGTTTCCCACCGGATTTGCCGCGGCCGGACAGCCGTCCGAATGAAGGTTTAGGCACGACCGCCACGATAACGGTTGTGTCTCAGCGATGCGGGAGGACGTGGCTTCCGACACGTCGTGTAACGGTCGACCCCGGCTCGTATTCTGCCGTTCAGAGAGGTTTTCTCGGTAAGTTGATCTTTGCTGGCTGTCGTCGACCGGCTGGGGTCAAGCCTGGCTGTGGATAGGCGTAGAGCCCCTGGTAGGACTGGATTTGCGAAGATCAAGTCCGAGAACCAGAGGCTCTACGTGATTACTTATCGTGCCACGCTCGATGTGCCGCGCGCACTTGCCCAGTACCTGGCCCGGTTGTTGCTGCTCGAACGGGGTGAACGGGGCACACGTCGAGGCCGGCGGGCGCTGGGCGTGTTCAGCCAGGCGGTTCTGGTGCTGCGCTGGTTTCGTGAGTCCACACAGGTCGCGCGCCTGGCACGAGACAATGGCGGCGGCATCTCCACCTGCTATCGGTATATCCACGAGGGCATCGATGTGCTGGCCGCGCAAGCGCCCGATCTTCCCGACGTACTCAGGGAACGGCTTGTACGCGGTGACAGTCATGTGACCCTGGACGGAATGCTTATCCCGACCGACCG
>NZ_JAMTCN010000009.1 GCF_024171865.1 Prauserella aidingensis
AGGTGGAGATGCCGACGCCATTGTCTCGTGCCAGGCGCGCGACCTGTGTGGACTCACGAAACCAGCGCAGCACCAGAACCGCCTGGCTGAACACGCCCAGCGCCCGCCGGCCTCGACGTGTGCCCCGTTCACCCCGTTCGAGCAGCAACAACCGGGCCAGGTACTGGGCAAGTGCGCGCGGCACATCGAGCGTGGCACGATAAGTAATCACGTAGAGCCTCTGGTTCTCGGACTTGATCTTCGCAAATCCAGTCCTACCAGGGGCTCTACGCCTATCCACAGCCAGGCTTGACCCCAGCCGGTCGACGACAGCCAGCAAAGATCAACTTACCGAGAAAACCTCAGTAGTGTGCGATCTACATGGATCTTGGGTCTTTTTGCCGCTGGTAGTTCGGCTATGCCGAGCCCCCGAGTGACTGGTTGTGGGAGAGTCATTGACCAAGCACTCCGGTGGATCCCCGTTATCTGCGTGGCCTCCGTACATACCGAAGCGGGTGCCCGCCGGATGATCACCTCAGGTGGCGTCAACGTCCAGTACGATCCGGCCGCGGGTGCGGCCGTCCGCATGGAGCATCCGCCAGGCATCGGCGGCCTGCTCCAGCGGGAAGGACCGGTTGATGGTGATGGACAACTTCCCGGACTCAGCGAGAGCAACCAACTCGATCAGCTCGTCGGCATTCGCGCGTGCCCACACCAGATGGCCACCCTGGTCGGGAGCGGTGATGTCGGCCACGGAGGCGACCCGAGCGGGATCCTTCAAGACCCTCCGCGAGACTGCCACCGCGTCCCCGCCGTAGAAGTCGAGCGCCACATCGATGCCCTCTGGCGCGAGCCGACGCACCCGTTCGGCCAGGCCTTCGCCGTAGGTGATCGGTGTCGCACCGAGTTCACGCACATAGTCGTGGTTGCGCTCGCTGGCGGTGCCGATGACGTGTGCGCCCCGGGCCGCGGCGATCTGCACGCCGACCGTACCGACCCCACCGGCGGCACCGTGGATCAGGACGGTGTCGCCCTCGCCAATGGTGATGCGTTTGATGGCCTGGTAGGCAGTCAGCCCGTTCAGCGGAAGACACGCCGAATGCAGCCAGTCCCAGGATGCCGGCTTGCGCGCCAGAGTGCGGGCCGGGGCTGAAACCAGTTCGGCGTAGGTGCCGTTCTGCGCCCAATCCTTGACGACGAAGCCGATGACCTCGTCGCCGAGCTCGAACTCGGTGGCACCGAAACCGCGAGCCTCGATGACGCCGGCCATCTCGAAGCCCGGGATGAGAGGGAAGTGCGTCACCATGATGCCGTCGAGAGTGCCGATGCTGAGCTTTTCGTCGCCCGGGGTCACTCCGGCTGCCTTGACCCGGACCAGGAACTCCCCAGGCGCGACCGCCGGCGTCGGCTGCTCAGTGAGCTCCAGGGCGTCCGCCCCGCCGTAATGCGGGAGCGCAATTGCCTTCATGGTCACCTCATTTATTCTTCTGAACGGACGATGTTCTGTCAAACAGACAGAACTTGAGGACTGGGAGCTGCCCGGCATGATCTCCGCGACGAGTCGCAGGTCAAGTGGGCACCGCGCGGCATCCGTGCGGGCGCGAACTCTTCGGAACTGGACATTTGATCGCCCTGATCACCCACGACCGAGCTGGGCACGAAACCAGTCGCAGACGAACTCCGTGCGCTCGGCCGAATGGTTGTACATGGTGTGGTCGCCGTCGTCCCAAACCCGCAGGGTGGCGTGCGCCGACAGGTCGAGGAACACCTTCTGCTGGTCGAGGCTGACCAGTGGGTCGTTGCCGCCGTGCAGCACGAGCATCGCGGCGCTCGTATGGTCGACCGCCGGGTCGAGCCACAGGGTGCGGAATACGGCCGCGGCTTCGTCGTCGGTGTCGACGCCCAGGAGCGCCCGCGATTGTTCGCGCGCGGTGCGGAACGGCAGCGGTTCCGGCTTCGCGCTGGCCCCGTTGACGCAGCACGCGCCGAAACGGCTTTCGTGCACCGCTGCACGGGCGGCGAGCAGCCCACCGAAGCTGTTTCCCCACACCCCGTACGGGCCGTCGTAGCCGGTCCGGGCACGCACGGCGTCGAGTGCCGCGCTGAATGCTCGATCGACGGTCCCGTCGAGATGGAGTCCGCCGGCCATGCGTGTATCACCCTGGCCCGGCGCCTCGAGCAGGACGGTGGATAGCCCTCGCCGGGCCAGCGCTTCGGCCTGCTGGTGAAAGGCCGGTCCCCAGCCGCTCTGCCCACCGACGATGACGACCGTGGGGCCAGAGTGATCGCCACGGCGACGAACGAACCAAGCGGTGCAGTGACCCTGTCGGAACGGGATCGACAGCTGCTCCACGCGCAACTCGGTGTCGAGATCGGCCGCTGCCTGATAGGCCTGGGTGAGCCGGACGTAGAGCGCGCGTTTGGCCGGGTGGTCGGCGTTGAAGGCCATCTGCGCGAAGATCAGGGCGGCCGTTGCCCGGCGATAACAGGCGACCGCGGTCTCGACATCACCGCCGTCGGCGGCCGCCTCCGCGCGGGTCAGCTGCGCCTCGGCCAGGCGAGTTGCGGCTTCGTGCCACGGCTGCGAAATGGGCGCGTCGGCCAGGTGGGTGGCGTCCCAGTAGTCCATGCCGTAGTCGAGCATTCGGGTGATCGGCATGGCACGCAGCAACGCGGCCCGATGCTTGCCCGCCTCCTCTGCCGATTCGACAGCCTCCATCACCGCGCGGCTCCGTTTGTGAATCGCGGTCGTGTTGCGTTCTCCTGCCCTGTTGCGACCCGATCTCGCAATGGAATGACCGGCGCCGCCTCGGTGACGGTATTGCGCAACTCGCCGAGGCCTTCGATCGCGGCGACGACCTCGTCGCCCGGCTGCAGCCAGGGGTAGGTCGCCGAGTCGTGTGTGCGTGAGAGTTCCAGGATGCAGCCGGTGCCGCAGGTGCCGGAGCCGATCACGTCGCCGGGCCTTACTTCGGCACCGCGGGAGGCGTAGGCGATCATCTCGCCGAATGACCAGTGGATGTCTGACCACAGGGCGCGGGAGTAAGGGGCGCCGTTGACCGTGCAGGTCATTTCGAGACGGTGTCCATTGCCCTCGCGGAGGTCGGCGATCTCGTCCGGGGTCACGAAGTACGGGCCGAGGCTCGTCGCGGTGTCCTTGCCTTTCACCGGTCCCATCGACAGCTTCATCTCGCGCTGCTGTACGTCCCGGCCGCTCCAGTCGTTGAGCACGCAGTAACCGGCGATGGTGTGTTCGGCGTCCTTGGCGGTCAGGTCGCGGCCGCCGCGCCCCACCACGGCAGCGACCTCCAGTTCGAAGTCGAAACACTCCGCGCCCGGCGTCATCGCCACCGGCCCGCAGCCCAGCACGGCGTAGGGGTTGGAGAAGTAGAAAACCGGCAGCTCATACCAGTCCGGTTCCATCTCGAGGCCTCGCCAGGCCCGCCCGGCCCGGACATGCTGTTCGAAGGCGTAGAAGTCGCGGACGGTCGGAGGTGTCGCGATCGGCGACAGGGGAACGATGTCCGGCAGCGGCACGGTCGCGCCGCGCCGCAGCGCGGTCCGTCCGGCCGCGAGGAGCTCGGCGTCGCCGGCCTCGATGAGAGGCAGCAGGTCTGCCACACCGTCGACGATCCGGACCAGGTCGCCGTCCACCACGCCGACGCGTGCGGACGGGCCGTCCGCGTAGCGAACGAACTTCACTGCCTTACCTCCTTGGTTGCGGCTGTATCGGCTGCCACCGCTTGTTCGCGGGTCCAGGCGCGGTAACTCTCCTCGGTGAAGCCCGTCGCGCCGTGGCGCTCGACCGAAGCCCGGATAGTTTCCAGAAGCTCCTCGGGATCGGTCTCGATGTCGATGTGTTCAACGAAAGGCTGTCGTGCCACCAGCCCGGTCTGCCAGTAGACCTCACACCGATTTGCCTCCGGATCGTAGAAGTAGACGCCGACGGCATTACCGTGCGAGACGATCATGTCGAGCTGGACGTCGTGCTCCCGGAAACGCCGGTAGAAGCCGAGAATGTCCTCGAACCGGGCGCACCGAAACGACACCTGCTGGATGAGTTTGGTTCCGACCGGCGCGTCCCGGCCCTCAGCGAGAAGCAGTTCGTGATGTTCGGTGTCCGGACGGGCGGACAGGAACCAGATGCCGAGCCGTTCGTCATGGTCGGTGACCGTAAGCCCGAGTACATCGGTGTAGAACGCCAGCTGCCTGCTCACGTCGTGACAGCGCAGGCCCACATGGCCTAGTTCCGCGACGGCCGGCGTCGGGGTAGTCACGCGACCCCCTCAAGACGTTGTTCTGTATACCAGATCATGTTCTGCACAGTAACTCGGATTCGGCAGCTCGTCAATCTTGACATGTCCCGTATGACAGAACATCGTCTGCTGGGAAGAACATAGGCCGGCTGAAGTGCCGGGCAAGCGCAAGGAGGCGCCATGGCCGCTCGAAGTCCGTACCCGGTCGACGCGAACGCGTTACGGCTGGCCGGTGAACTCCGTAAACGACGCAGGTATTTGGTGGCCAAGCTGGGCCTGCCGTCGTTGGCGTGTTACCTCGCCTACCTGTCCTTGGTGACCTTCGGTCAGAGCTTCTTGCGGATCGGCGTGCCCGGCGGATTGAGTGTCGGCTGGGTTCTGACGGCTGTGATGCTGCTGCTGCCGTTGGTCGTGTGCGCCCTGTTCGCGCGTGGGGCCCGGCGTTCGCTCGACCGTTTGCGCGAGAGCGAAGCCGGAGAGGCAAGCGGCCGATGAGCGCGCGCACTGCGGCTCTCGTGCTGTTCACGGTGCTCGTCGTGGTGAGCATGACGCTCACCTGGCTGGCGGGACGACGGACGAGGACAGCTGGGGACTTCTGGGCGGCCGGCGGGGCGATCAGCCCAGCACGGAACGCGGTCGCGACTCTGGGCGACTTCATGTCCGGTTCAGCCCTGCTGGGCGTGATCGGGCTGATGTTCCTCTACGGCTACGACGCGCTGTTCTATCTCACGATTCCGCTCCTGGCCTGGATTCCGGTGATGCTGCTGATCGCTGAACGGCTGCGCAACCTCGGCCAGTACACACTGACCGATGTCCTCGTTCGCCGCTTCCGGTCCAGATCACTCCGGAGCGTTCTGGCGATCTCGACGCTCGTGATCTCCGGTATCTATCTTCTGGCCCAGATGGTCGTAATCGGGAACCTCTTCGCATTGCTATCAGGGATCGACTACACCGTCGCAATCGTGCTCGCCGGCGTGATCATGGTGCTGTACGTCGCCATCGGCGGGATGCACGGCGCGACGGTCATCCAGTCGGTGAAGGCTGTCCTGCTGCTGGCCGTGCTCGCCGGTATGACCGTGCTGCTGGTGATCAAGTTCGGCGGCGACATCGGCGGAATGGTGGCCAAGGCGGTGGCCCCGGCCGGCGGGACGGATCCCCTCCAACCCGGCAATCTACTGAAGGATCCCTGGAACATGCTGTCGGTCGGACTCGCCGCGACCTTCGGCGTTGCGGGCCTGCCTCATCTAATGATGCGGTTCTTCACCGTCCGGGACGCGGTCCACGCGAGGCGTTCGGTCACCATGACGGTCGCGATGATCACCGTTGCGAGCATTCTCATCGCCTTCATCGGGCTCGGCGCAAGCGCCCTCCTGCGGCCGGAAACGAGGGAACTCGCCGCCTCCGGCGGAAACCTGGTCACCCCTCGGCTCGCGGAGGTACTCGGAGGCGGCTCCGGTACCTTCGGCGGCGCCGTGACGCTCGGCATCGTGTCCGCGATCGCCTTCGCCACGGTCGTCGCCGTGGTGTCCGGGCTGCTGGTCAACGCCTCGAGCGCGGTGGTGCGCGACCTCTGGAACCAGTTCGATCGTCCCGGCCCACCCGATCGCGAAGTCGCTCGCGGACGTCTCACCTCGGTGGTGATCGGGGCCGTTGTCGTCGTGATCGCTGCGGTGCTCGGACCGCGTTACAACGCGGCCGTTCTCGTCACGCTGGCTTTCGGGATCGCGGCAAGTGCCAATTTCCCGGTTCTGCTGTTCGCGCTCACGTGGCGTCGGTTCACCACATCGGGAGCCGTCACCGGCGTCCTTTCCGGACTGGGCGCCTCGGTCATGCTGATGATCCTCGGCCCAACCCTGTGGCCTGGCGCCGATCCCCCGGTCAACCTCGCCGACCCGACTCTGATCGCCCTGCCTGTGGGCGTACTCGGCTGCGTCATCGGGACACTGCTGTCCCGCCGGTCGGCACGTGAGGAGTTCGACGAGGTTCAGATCGAGTCCGAACTCGGCAGAGCAACCATCGCGAACGTCACCGGCGAACGAATCGCCGGTGAGTCCGGCACCCCCAACACGGCCGCGAACTGATTAGCGAGATCCGCCGAGACGTCGACGGGGCACTGCGGCTATTCTGGCAGGCGCACAGCTAGTTCGATTGCCAGAACAGCCGCAGTGATGACGGCGAGATGGAGGGGTTGTGACAGTGCCGGCCGCCTACCCGGTGGAATCGATCGACAACGCCGCGCGGATCCTGCTGATGCTGGCGGACAATCCGTCGTTGCGAGTTGCCGACGTGTCCGCCGAGCTGGGGGTGGCCAGGTCGACCGCTCATCGGATGCTGACCACCCTGCAGGCCCGCGACCTGATTCGCCAGGACGCCCAGACCAAGGGCTACGGACCTGGGCCCGCCCTGGCCAGGCTCGGTATCGCCGTCATGGGGGCAGTCGCCCTCCGCGACGAAGCGCGTCCCGTGCTGGAAAAGCTCGTGGCAGACACCTCGGAGACGGCACATCTGCTCGTACTGGAAGGCACCGAGACCGTCTTCGTCGAAGGTGCGGAGAGCCAGCAGGTGATCCGTGCCGGGGTGCGTACCGGGCAGCGAGGTCCGGCGCACGCGTCCGCCGCAGGAAAAGCTCTGCTCGCCGAGCTTTCCCGCGACGAGTTGCGGCGCCGCTATCCGGGAGCGCGGCTGCGAGGCGGAACCGAGCGCGCAGTGAGCACACGTCGGGCGCTCGAGACCGAGCTCGAGAGGGTAAGGGAGACCGGCTACGCCACCAACACTGAGGAAAGCGAATTCGACCTCTGCGCGGTGGCCGCCACGGTACGGAACCGGCAGGGCGTGGCCTGCGGTGCGCTGTCTGTATCCGGCCCTGCGCGGCGGGCCGAGGCCAAACTAGCCCTCCTCAGCAGCGCTGTCGTCGCCGCCGCCACCGAGCTCGGTGCGCGGCTCAGTTAAGGCGCAGGCTGAGCGCGTCCGTTCTCCGGCCCGTGTTCATGATCACTTCGCGGGGACTGGCCGAGGAGACTCATTGTGTGGGCCAAAAGCCGGTAGTAACCCGTGATGACGGCGACTTCATAGATCGTCTGCCGGTCGAGCCGGGTCGCAGCTGACGTGATGGCGTGGTCGGCCGGCTGAGGGGAACTCACTAGATGCCGGGTGAGCTCGACGACGACCTGCTCACGACTGGTGAGTGTGGCCGTTTCGTTGTTTCTGAGCGCGTCGAATATGTCTTCACCGAGACCACAGGTCCGGCCAATGGCTTCGTGCGCGGCCTGTTCGAATTGGCTTCCGGTCACGTACGCCACGGTGAGGACGGCGATTTCTCGTTCGCGGTCGGAGAGCGTCGTTCGAAACCGGACTGCGGCACCGAGAGCTTGAAGCGGTCCGCCAACCTCAGGGTACTCGACCATGAGTCCGAACGGTCCACGGAGCGTCCCGTCCAGATTCCGCAACTCGAAGTGCTGCGGACCGCGCGCTCGCGGACCATAAAGAATAGCGTCATATACCGCACGCTGCTCGTCCGTCATCTCGGACGCGAACTGATCTTGCACAGTCTGAGCTCCTTACCTCGGGCGAATCGGTCGCCTGCCGACGCCGCGTGCGCGCAGACGCAGACCAGGCCGATCTCGGCCAACACCGTCCTCGGCCGAGTGCCATTATGAGAGTCGCAGCTACGGTGTCCGGCCGGGTCCCTGCCTCAGTGAGTCGGTCTGGGACGCGGCGCCGATGGTGCCACCAACTCATTATCCCAGGCCGCCAGCCCGATCCGGACATTCGGCAATGTGGGCCGCCGACGAAGTGCCAGTTGAACTGGTCCTTTTCCGACGGCCCTTCCCGAACCAGCTGTGCCCGATTTCCGCAACAGCTGACTCTCCAGCGCTCGTCATGATTGCCGTGTTGGATACTCGCGGTAGTGGATGTCCTCGTGGCAGGTGCCGACAGACGACCAGGGTCTTGCGGCGGCGAGCAGCCATTCACATGACCACGCAGATTACGGTCCCCGCCCCTTCGGCGGTTGAGATCCTTCAGCGCCCGGATCTGATGCACTTCGGCATATTTCTCGATCCGCAGAGCTCACAGGCATCAGGTCGCCGACCACATCACGACGGCCCACCGGCCACGGCAAGGCACGATGAGCCATGCGGTGGAAACCGGCACTCAACGCCTTCGCCATCACCTTCGAAGGCCCGCATCACGCCGGACAGCGACTAACCGACACCAAGACCAGACCCGCCGTTAACCGGAGAGTCCCATTCAATCAGGCACTTGTGCTAGTAGTACCTCTAAGGTGGAGCTAAGGGGATTCGAACCCCTGACCTTCTCACTGCCAGTGAGACGCGCTACCAACTGCGCCATAGCCCCGTATGTATGTTCGCGGCTCTCACCGCTGCCTGTGCGAAATAATGTACCCCATCGCCCACGGGCCTCCGCACAGGGGGTCCGCCTCGAGCGGTCGGCCCCGGTCGGACCCATCGCTGACGGTCCTCGTCACCCGTCGTTACACCTGGTCACGCCTCGTCGCGCAGGTGGGCGCTGATGGGGAGCACGAGCGGGGTGCCGGCGACCGGGTCGGACACCACCTTCGCGTCGAGGCCGAAGACGTCGGAGAGCAGGTCCTCGGTGAGGACCTCGTCGGGTGTGCCCCGGGACACGACGGCGCCGTCGTGCATGGCGACGAGCGTGTCGGCGTAGCGGGCGGCGAGGTTGAGGTCGTGCAGCACCATCACAACCGTGGTGCCGCGTTCGGTGTGGAGCCGGTGCACCAGGTCGAGCACGTCCACCTGGTGGGCCAGGTCGAGATAGGTGATGGGTTCGTCGAGCAGCAGGAGCGACGTCTCCTGCGCGAGGGTCATCGAGATCCACGCGCGTTGCCGTTGGCCGCCGGACAGTTCGTCGACGGCACGGTCGGCGTAGGCGCTCATGCCCGTGACGGACAGTGCGTGGGCGACGGCCTCCTCGTCGCCGGACGACCACTGCCGGTACCAGTGCTGGTGCGGCTGCCGGCCGCGGGCGACGAGGTCACCGACGGTCAGGCCGGCAGGCGCACTGGGGGTCTGCGGCAGCACGCCGACGGCCTTGGCCACGTCCTTGGTCGGCAACCGGTCGATGCGTTTCCCGTCGAGCAGCACCGATCCGCCGCGGGGACGCAGCAACCGCCCCATGCCGCGCAGCAGCGTCGACTTGCCGCAGCCGTTGGGCCCGATGATCACGGTGACGGACTCGTCGGCGACGTCGAGGGTCAGACCGTCGACGACGATCCGCTCGTCGTAGCCGAGGCGGACGTGCTCGGCCTGCAGTCTGGGTGTGGTCACGCGCGGGCCTCCTTGCGCGTTCGCAGGAACAGGAAGATCAGATACGGGGCGCCGAGGATCGCGGTGAGCACGCCGACCGGCAGCCCGGGCGTCACGGTACGGACCGCGAGGTCGGCGCTCACGGTCAGCAACGCGCCCAGCACCATCGAACCGACGATCGGAGGCTGCGGGCTGCGGACGAGTCGCAGCGCGATCTGCGGTGTGGCCAGCGCGACGAAGGTGATCGGCCCGGCCACGGCGGTCGCCACGGCCGCGAGGGCCGCTGCGAGCAGCAGCAACGTCGCCCGCGCCCCGTCGACGCGGATGCCCAGACCGCGGGCCGTGTCGTCGCCGAACTGCAGCCCGCCGAGGGTGTGCACGCCCGCGATCGTCACCGGCACCAACAGCGCCAACGCCAGTGCGAGCGGCCCGATCGCCTCCCAGCCGACGGCGGCCAGATTGCCGACGATCCACGTGGTCGCGCGCGTGGCGTCGTCGACGTCGCCGACGGTCAGCAGCCAGTACACGACGTTGTTGCCGATCGCGGCCAGGCCGATCCCGACCAGCACCATCCGGTAGCTGTCCAGCCCACGCCGCCATGCCAGCGCGTACAGCAGCAGGCCCGCGAGCAGGCCGCCAGCCAGCCCGGCCAGCGGAACGCCGAGTTCCGCCACCATGCCGCTCACCTGGCCCGCCGACCCGCCGAGCACGATGACCGACACCGCCCCGACGCCCGCGCCCCACGTGATGCCGAGGATGTCCGGGCTGGCCAGCGGGTTGCGCGCGACCGTCTGGAACAACGCTCCCGCCAGTCCGAACGCGGCGCCCACGAGCACACCGGCGAGCGTGCGGGGCAGCCGCAGGTCGAACACGATGCCCGTCTCGGCACGGTCTCCCCCGCCCGCCAGCGTGCGCAACACGTCCAGCAGCGCGATGTCCGAGCTGCCGCGCCCGATGTTCAGCGCGGCCACCAGCACCAGCAGCACCAGGCACACCACCGGCACGACCACCGACCGGGGCCGGAACGAGGCCGCCAGCCTGCCCACGCGCACGTGCTTGCGGCCGGGGACGGATGCGATGTCACGTACGGCACTCATATCTTGCTCAATCCTCGCCGCCGGACCAGATGGATGAACCCGGGCGCACCGACGGCGGCCAGCAGGATGCCGACCTCCAGGGTGTCGCCCGCGACAAGCCGCCCGAGCACGTCCGCCAGCAGCACCAGCACCGCGCCGAGCAGTCCGGCGCAGGGCACGAGCCACCGGTAGTCGGGCCCGGTGAGCGCCCGCGCGATGTGCGGCACGAGCAGCCCGACGAACGCGATCGGACCGCACGCCGACACCGCGGCACCGACGAGCAGCGTGATCGCGAGAATGCCGAGGAGCCGGGTGCGGCGGACGTTGCGGCCGAGTGCCGTCGACACGTCCTCCCCCAGCGCCAGGCTGTTCAGCCCCGGCGTGTTCGCCAGGGCGAGCACGAACCCGGCGATCAGGAACGGCGCCAGCTGCCCCGCCACGGCCAGTTCCCGGCCCGCGATCGACCCGACGTGCCAGAACCGGTAGGTCTCCATGCCCTGCCTGTCCGTGAGGACGATGGCCGAGATCAGCCCGTACAGCAGGGCGCTGACGGCGGCGCCTGCCAACGCGAGCGTGACCGGCGTCGCACCTCCGCGCACGGTGCCGAGCACGAACACGAGCACCGCCGCGAGCAGTGCACCGGCGAAGCCGAACCAGATGTAGGACCCAAGCGCGGTGACGTCGAACACGACCACGGCCGTGACCACGCCGAGGGCGGCGCCCTGGTTCACCCCGAGCAGGCCCGGGTCGGCCAGCGGGTTGCGGGTGTGGCCCTGCATCAGCGCGCCGCCGACGCCGAGCGCGAGGCCCGCGAGGATGCCGAGCACGGTGCGGGGCACGCGCAGCGACCGCACGATGATGTCGTCCTCGCCACCCGCGGGCGCGACCAGCGCCTGCCAGACCGCGTCGAGCGGCACCGGGTGCGCGCCGTAGGCCAGACTCGCCGCCGAGGCGAGCAACAGCGCCAGCAGCAGCGCGACCAGGCACAACAGCCGTCTGGCGCGCCGCCGGTGCAGCGCACGGCGGCCCGTCGGGGCCCGGTCCGCCGCGAGCGTGGCGTTCATCTCGTCCGCTCCTGGTTTCGTCGTGACGACCCTTTCGCACGGGGCGTCGCTCGTTTATGGTCCCGGAACCTGTTAGGGAAGCCTAACCGAAACGGAAAGGTGGGCAATGATGCTCTTGTCTCACAGACGGCCCGCAGCCGTCACGGCCGCGGCCCTCGGACTCGCGGCATGCCTGGGCCTGACCGCCTGCGCGTCGGAGGAAGGACCGTCGTCCGGCGGCCAGGGGCAGTCCGGCTTCCCCCGCACCGTCTCCGACGCCATGGGCGAGACGACGATCGAGACCCGGCCGCAGACCGTCGCGGCGCTGGACTCGAGCTTCGCCGACGCGGCGGCCGCGCTCGAGACCGAGGTCGCGGCGTACACGAAGTACCCGTCGTCCGACGGGCTGCCGGAGTACCTCGGTGACGACCGGCAGTACCTGGAAGGAGGCACACAGGTCGGAGAACTCGGTTCCCCCGACGTCGAGGCGCTGTACGACATCGCTCCGGACCTGATCGTCTCGGCCAAGATCCGCCACGAGCAGATCCACTCCAAACTGTCCAATGTGGCCCCGACGGTGTTCAGCGAGTCCACGGGCGCCACGTGGAAGGAGAACATCCGGCTGCTGGCCGAAGCGCTCGGCAAGGAGAAACTGGCCGAGCGGAAGATCAGCGCCTACGAGGAGCGCGCCGAGGCGATCGGTGACGCGATCGAGAAGAAGGAGGGCGAGACCCCCACGTACTCGCTCGTGCGGTTCATCGAGGGTGAGCAGACCGTGCGGCTGTACGCGAGCGACTCCTTCCCCGCGATCGTCATGCGTGACGTGGGCCTGAAGCGGCCGAAGGGCCAGCCGGACTCCTCCGACGAGATCAACGTCGACATCAGCCAGGAGGACATCGGCAAGCTCGACGCCGACCGCGTGTTCGTCTCCTCCTACGCCGACGAGACGCAGCAGGCGGCCGACCCGCGCGAGAAGTTCGAGTCGAACCCGCTGTGGGACCGACTGTCGGGAGAGATCACCGACGTCGACGACGAGACCTGGTACGTCTCGGTCAGTCTGCAGGGCGCGCACGCCATGCTCGACGACATCGCCGAGCAGTACGGCGTCGACCCGGCCCGCCAGTGACGTGAGGAGAGCCGGGGCGGACAGCGCGTTCCCGCCCCGGCTCTCGTCTCGGCCGTCACCGCTCCGCCCACGGCCGTCACCGGCCGTCGCGGGTCAGCTGTTTCCCGAGGTGAGCTGGTCGATCCAGTTGTCGGTCAGCTGCACGATCTCGCCCTGGTGCGTGACGGTCGGCGTGCTGAAGCCCTTGCCCCGCGGCCCTTCCTGCATCAGGTCCGGATTGTTCGCCGTCTTCTCGAACTCCGACGTCAGCTGGTCCTCGTACTTGCCGTTCCGGATGCCCTGGGCGAACGCGTCGCCCTCGATGCCGAGGTCGCGGCCGAGCTGGATGAGCTGGTCGTCGCTGTACCCGCGGCCGCCCTCGGCGGGCTGATTCTGGAACAGGCTGTCGTGGAACTCCGTGAACTTGCCCTCGTCGGCGGCCAACAGCGAGGCGTTCGCAGCGTCCAGCGAGTAGCCGGGCGGGTCGGACGCCTCCATCAGCATCGGCACCGGGTGCGTCCGCACCAGCAACGACCCGTCGTCGATCTTCTGCTGGATCTGATCACCGAACCGCTCGTAGAACGACCCGCAGGCCGGGCACAGGAAATCGGCGTAGATGTCGATGGTCGTCGGGGCGTCCTGGTCGCCGGTCTCGACGACGACGCCCTCCCGCTTCTCCGGGACGTCGGACTGCGTCTGCGCCGCCGGGATCTGCTGTCCCTCGGTCTCGTTCTTCGACGCGTTCGTCCACAGCACACCACCGACGACCACGGCGGCCACCAGGACGACCACGCCGACGATCAGGCCGATGCGCTTGCCGTCCGACATACCCGCCGAGCCCCGCGCCTGGGCCACGACGTTCTTACCCTGCTGCTGTTGCTGCTGCCGCCGCTTCCGTGCGTTGCGTTCCGCTCCGCCCACTGGGGTCCTTCCTCGCGTTTGGTCCCCTTCTAGGCTACGTAAACCGGGTAAAACCCCTGTCCAGGGAGGCGTGCATGGAGGTTCCGCAGCTGCCGGAGCTGCCCGCGGCCGCCGTCGCGGAGGACGTCTGCGCCGCTCTGGCCGGCGACGGCGCGGCGGTGCTCGTCGCACCACCCGGCACGGGCAAGACGACGCTGGTGCCGCTCGCGCTGGCGCAGGCGTTCGACGAGCAGGGCCGCGACGGGCGGATCGTCGTCGCCGAGCCGCGCAGGCTGGCCGCACGGGCCGCGGCGACCCGGATGGCCGACCTGCTGGGCGAACCGGTCGGCGAGACCGTCGGATACGCGGTGCGCGGCGACCGCCGCACCTCGGCGCGCACGCGCATCGAGGTCGTCACGACCGGCCTGCTGGTGCGGCGGGTGCAGCGTGACCCGGAGCTGCCGGGCGTCGCCGCGGTGATGCTCGACGAGTGTCACGAACGCCACCTCGACGCCGACCTGCTGCTCGCGCTGCTGCTCGACGTGCGCGCGGGCCTGCGCGACGACCTGCGGCTACTGGCGACGTCGGCGACCGTCGCCTCCGACCGGCTCGCCGCGCTGCTCGGCGACTGCCCCGTCGTCACCGCCGACGCGCGCACGTACCCGGTCGACGTGCGGCACTCCCCGCCCGTGCGTGGTGAACGCGCCGATGCCTGCGTCGCACGCACGATCACCACGGCGCTGGCCGAGACCGACGGCGACGTGCTGGCGTTCCTGCCGGGCGCCGCCGAGATCGGGCGGGTCACGCGCGCGCTCGATCTGCCCGGCGTCGACGTCCTGCCCCTGCACGGCAGGCTCTCGGCCGGCCGCCAGGACGCCGCGTTGACCGAAGGGCCACGGCGGCGGGTGGTGCTGGCGACCGCGGTCGCCGAGTCGAGCCTGACCGTGCCGGGCGTGCGTGCCGTCGTCGACTCCGGACTGTCACGGGTGCCGCGGGTCGACCACCGGCGCGGGCTGTCCGGGCTCGTCACCGTGCGGACTCCGCTGGCGATCGCCGAACAGCGGGCGGGCCGCGCGGGCAGGCAGGGCCCCGGCGTGGCGTACCGCTGCTGGCCCGAGTACGAGACGGCGAGCCTGCCCGCCTACCCCGAACCGGAGATCCGCACCGCCGAACTGTCCCGCCTCGCACTCGAACTGGCGTGCTGGTCGACACCGGACGGCCGCGGCCTGTCGTGGTGGGACCCGCCGCCCGAGGGCGCGCTGGCCGCGGGCGCGGAACTGCTGCGCACCCTCGGGGCGATCACCGGCGACGGCACCGTCACGACGCGTGGCACCCGACTCGCCGACGTCGGGCTGCACCCCCGGCTCGCGCGGGCGCTGCTGGACGGAGCCGACGAGGCGGGCGTGGACGTCGCCGCCGAGGTCGTGGCGTTGCTCGACGCCGGCTCGGCGGGAGACGTCGACGTCGAACAGGCGCTCCGGAACCTGCGCCGGTCGCGCTCACCCGAGGCGTCGCGGGCACGTCGCGAGGTCCGCCGCCTCACCGGGCTGGCCGGCCGATCGGCGCGGGACGGTTCCGAACGGGGCGGTTCCGAACGGGGCGGTTCCGAACAGGGCGCTGCGGGGGATGGCGACGTCGCCGCGGTCGTGGCGCTGGCGTACCCGGAACGGCTCGCCCGCAGGCGGGACGCGACGTCACAGGTGTATCTGATGGCGAGCGGCACCGCGGTGGAACTGCCGCCGGGGAGCGGGCTCGCCGACGCGGAGTGGCTGGCCGTCGCCGACGCCACGCGGGAACCCGGCCGCGCCCACGGTGTCGTGCGGCTGGCGGCGCGGGCCGACGAACAGCTGGCGACGCGTGTCGCCGCGAACCTGTTGACCGAATCCGACGAGGTCACGTGGACCGGCGGGGACGTGACCGCGCGGTCGGTGCGGGCACTCGGCGCGATCACGCTCGCCGAACGCCGGTTGGCCGATCCCGATCCTCAGCGCGTGCGCGCGGCCCTGCTCGACGGTCTGCGCGACGAGGGGGTCGACGTGCTGCCGTGGCCGGACGCCGCGGTGCGCCTACGGCAGCGGCTGGCGTTCCTGCACGCGCGGCTCGGCGAACCGTGGCCGGACGTCGGCGACGACGCGCTGCTCGCCCGCGTCGACGAGTGGCTCGAACCGGAGTTGTCGGCCGCGCGCCGCCGGGCCGACCTGGAGCGGATCGACACGGCGTCGGCCCTGCGCAGGCTGGTGCCGTGGCAAGAGGCGCGCAGGCTCGACGAGCTCGCCCCCGAACGGATCGACGTCCCGTCCGGATCCAGCGTCCGCGTCGACTACTCCGGTGACGATCCGGTGCTGGCGGTGAAACTCCAGGAGACGTTCGGCTGGCGCGCCACCCCGCGCATCGCAGGCGGCGCGGTACCGGTCGTGCTGCACCTGCTCTCCCCCGCGGGCAGGCCGGCCGCCGTGACGTCCGATGTGGACTCGTTCTGGGATTCGGGGTACGCCTCGGTGCGTGCGGAACTGCGCGGGCGGTACCCGAAACACCCGTGGCCCGACGACCCGCGCACCGCCACACCGACCCGGGGGACGAAACGACGGACGTGACCGTTCTCGGCCGGGCGTCAGCTGTAGAGCGACCGCTCCGGCCGGGCGGGCAGCCGATCGGCGAGTTCGGGATCGTCCTTGTAGTGCAGACCGAGGTTGACGGCCTCGCGGATCTGCTGCCGGTTCTCGCGCACCACCTCGGCGAAGAAGTGGTCGATGCGATCGTCGGCGAGCACTTCGAGCACGATGCGGATCACGGTGTCGGTCACCGAGTGGACGATCTCGTCGTGGAACGGCAGCCGCGAGAACCGGCCGGCCTGCGGATCGTTCTTGAGTTTCTCGGTGACGATCTCGCGCAGCATCTCCTGGTTCTGCGACAGCGATCGTGCCAGGTTCTCCGGGTAGTTGCCGGTCTCGAGGACCTTCACCACCTCGTCGAGCACGACGACCGTCACGGGTTTCTTGATGGCCTGCACGATCGTCGTCGAGTAGCGCTCGACGAGCTTCTGCGTGAACCGTTCCCCGAAGGCGCGATCCGCGGTGCGCGCGAGTCGCACGACCACGACGACGATGCGGAGCAGGCGGAACCCGCGCAGGGCCGGGTGGGCGATCGGGATCATGCCCAGGATCTCGTACCAGCCGCGGAGCGGGAACATCTTCTCCCAGCCCGCCTTGTGCCACCGCCACAGGAACTCGACGAGGAACACGCCGCAGATGGCCGTGTCGACGACGAAGATCGTGTGCGCGGTCTCCTCCGAGACGTCGAAGAACATCAGGTAGCACAGCAGCGCCACCGAGCCGACGGCGAGCACGAGCATCGCCAGGTCGACGAGGCTCGGCCTGCGCCCGGCCCGCGGCGTTCCGGTGGTCATGGGCGCACATTGTGCCACCTGTGATCACTCACACGCGTCCAGCGCGGCGATCACCCTCCGCAGCCGGCCTGTGCCGACGATCGGGTCGTCGTCGCCCGGATGAACGACAGCACCTGGGGTTGTGACACGGCGTAGGCGGCCTCGGGCAGCGGCGTTCTCATGTCCGAATCCGTGCCCGTCAGAATCCGTGCCGGTCCGAATCACTCCCGACCGAGTTCCGTCCACTGCTGCGCTGCGGGAGTCCACGTTCCGGCCGAAACGTCACGACTGAGGACGGGATCGAGCATGGAGCTCACGGTTCGGTGGGCCGCATCGAGATCGTCGTCGAGCCCGACGGTCCGGGCGAGCTGGCGAAACGGCACGCGCCACAGTTCCGGCGGCGCAGGCACAGCACGTAGAGGGTCGTGCGTACCGCGCGCCGAGAAGATCGTCTCCACGGCTCGCAGCAGCTGCTGGGCGTCGAGTGTGAAGGCCTGCGCGATGAGGGCAAGATCAACGAGGTCCTTGGCCCGGCTACTCGTCCGGCCGCCGTCGTAACCCGGGTACACGCGTGCAGTTTTTCCGCCACGTGGACAGCGAGCGGGATGACCGGCACTTCGACCGGCGCGATATCGGCGAAACCCAGCACCCGGGGTGTCGTCAGGATCGCGGCTTCCAGGTGCCGGATATCGTCAGGCCGTCCGACGTCGACAACGAACTTCTCGAACGGGCGACCGGCCAGGCTCGCCGTGACCCGGAACCGATGGGCACCGCCGAACCTGTCGGGCACGTCGCCGGACCGCTCGACGGCGAAACCGAAGAAGTCGCCACGGTCCTCACCGGCCGCATCGATGAGGACCTCAAGCAGGTCTTCCCCGTCGACCCAGCATGCCAGGTCGACGTCTTTCGTCGACCTGGCCCGGTCGTTCAACCTCAGATCGAGCGCAAACCCACCCTTGAGTGCCCATTCTGCGTCCGCGACCTCGACGAGACGAGCCAGAAAGCGGTCGAACGCCAGGCGCTTGCGATCTCTCGTGATACGCCCGCCGTCACCGTCCGCGCGCGCCTTCAGCCGATCCTCCAGTGCGCGGCGAAAGGCCGGACCGGTCGAATACCTCACGCGTCCACCCGCCCCGTCGTAGCATCGACGAACTCGCGCACGCGCTTCGACCGGCCGGCGGCGACCTGGCGAAGCCTCCGGCGGGTGGTGAGTCCACGAGCGAGGGCTTGTCGGACGGCCAGCTCAACCTGCTCGGGCTGTTCACCATCGTTCAGACTATCGACGATGGCACGTTCCGGGCTGGTCACAGCCATTCCCGCTACAGTGCGAACATCCCGAGGGGATAGCGGTTCGCCCTGGGTATGGACCCGTACTCCCGGCCGCGGCCGCTGTCCGCGGTTGGCACGAGGCACCGACACATGCACCACGTCCGGAATCAGGTCGGACAGCTCGTACAGCTCCAGAGCGCTGGCATGCGACACGACGGCCTGCGCGGACCTCAGCGGGAGCCACGCCGCCACGAGGTGTTCGACCGGACTCGACGGGAAACGCCGAAACCGGTACAAGCCCCGGCGCACGCGTTCGTACTGGCCTCCGGGTCGCGCGTGATGACTCAGCGTGCTCAGGTCCATCCCCACGTCCCGTGCCTGACCGGACGTGAAGTAGCCGGCCTGCGATTCCGCTACGCGGTACAGCTGATCATGATCCACGTCCGACACAACCGTGATACTATCCCATCAACGTCGGACACACTTCCCAGTCAGGTCGTCGTCGCCCGGATGAACGACAGCACCTGGGGTTGCGACACGGCGTAGGCGGCCTCGTTGACCTCGGCGCCGTGACTGCGGGTGTCGCTGAAGCCGTGGTGCGCCTCGGGGTACAGGTGGACGATGCTGGCCGCACCGGTGCGCGACTGCAGACCGTCCTGCAGCTTGGTGAACACCTCGTGCGGAACGATCGTGTCCTGCCCCGGGTAGAGCATCATCACCGGCGCGGCGATCCGCGGGGTCTCCTCGAACGGGTCGACCGTGTGGTTGTCCGCGGGCGTGGCGGGCACCGTCGGGTGATAGGCGACGACGTTGGCGAGCCGCTCGTCCCGCGCCCCCAGCAACAGTGCGAACCGACCGCCGAGGCAGTACCCGATCACACCCACCTTCTCCAGGCCGAGCTCGCCGAACATGTGGTCCAGCAGGCGCTGCATCTCGGCCAGGCACGTCTCGTCGTCGAGACCGTGCATCAGCTCGACCATGGTGTCGAGCTCGTGATCGTCCATGCTCACGCCGTGGAACGGGTCCCAGCTCAGGGGCGTGACGCCGGATTCGGCGAGCTCGGCCGCGAACTCGCGGACACGCTGTCCGATTCCGGTGATCATGGGAAGCAACAGCATCCCGGCGCCCGTCGGCTCGGCAGGCCGCGCCAGATGCGCGCCCAGGCCGCCGACACTGATCGTCGAAGTGTCGATCTCGTCTGCCATGGGTGCGAAACTATCCCTCACAGCCGCAGCCGCCGCGGAGGGGACCGATGACGACGGACCGCACGCTCGCCGAACAGCTCGACGGGCCTCGTTTCGACGGGTTGCCCGCCGGTATCGACGCCCTTCCCGACGAGCAGAAACAGGTACTCGCCGACGCGCTGCGGCACGCCAGGCGACGGCAGGCCGCGGCGTTGCAGGAGTCCGCCGACAGCGCGTTGTCGCACATCCCGTTCTTCATCCGCCCCGCGGTCCGCAAGGCGGTGGGACTGTGACCGGGGCGCTCGACCGGCTCGCCGCACGCGCCGAGATCGTCAAGCTCGCCCGCGTACTCGGCGAATCCGAACAGCGCCTCGAGTTCCTGCAGGACGTACCCGCCGCCGACATTCGCACGTTGCGTGACCAGGCCACCGAGGCCCTGCACGGTGCGCATCAACCCGTGCTGCGCAAGCTCGTGTCGGCCAGCGGCATCATCCCGGTTCCGGTGCTGGTGACCTTGGCGCAGAAGGCGTTCGGACCGCTGCTCAGCGCACGTCTGGCCGGCCTGATCGACGGCGACCGGGGCGTGGCGATCGCGCTGAAGCTGCCCGCGCCGTTCCTCGCCGACGTCGCGGCCGAGCTCGACCCGCGCCGTGCCGTCCACATCCTCTCCGAGCTGCCGACGGCGACCGTCTCCGACGTCAGCAGGGAACTGCGCAGACGCGAGGACTGGATCACCCTCGGCAGGCTGGTCGGCGGCGTGCCACCCGAGATCGCCGAGGCGGGCCTGGCCGAGCTGAACGAACGACAGGTCCTCGAGGTCGCGTTCGTCGTCGACGACAAGTCGTCCCTGAGCACGCTGGTCGCACGCCAACCGGCCGACCGGTGCGTCGCCTACGCCCGCGCCGCCGACGAGTACGACCTGTGGCACGCACTGTTCGACCTACTCGCCCACCTCGACGACGACCTGCGCGAACGGCTCGTCACCGCAGGTCTCGACGACGATCCGGAGCTCCGCTCCCGCGCCCGCCGGGCCGCCGCGGACCTCGGCGTCGAATCCCTGCTGACCTGACCGGCCGGGCGACGCCGCCGCTGGTCAGACCGCGCGGCGGCCGCAGCGCCAGACGGCCCACGTGAGCGGGACGCCGGGCCGGTAGGCGAGGTGGGTGGCCGACGGTGCGTCGAGCACGTGCAGATCGGCGCGCGCACCGGCACGCACCGTCCCCACGGCGCCGTCGCCGGCGTCACGGCGCAGCGCCCGCGCGCCGCCCGCGGTCGCCGCCCACACGGCCTCGCGCACCGTCAGGCCCATCTGCAGCACGGCCGTCGCCACGCAGAACGCCATGGACGTCGTGTACGAACTGCCCGGGTTGGCGTTGCTGGCCAGTGCGACGGTGGCGCCCGCGTCCCACAGTCTCCGCGCCGGGGCGAGGGGCTGCCGGGTGGACAGGTCGCACGCGGGCAGCAGGGTCGCGACGGTCGCCGACGAGGCCAGTGCGTCGACGTCCTCGTCGGTCAGGTGGGTGCAGTGGTCGACGCTCGCCGCATCGTGACGCACCGCGAGGCGTACGCCGGGCCCGGCGCCGAGCTGGTTGCCGTGCACCCGCACCCCGAGTCCCCTGGTCGCGGCCGCCGCCACGATGCGCTCGGACTGCGCCTCGTCGAACGCGCCCTCCTCGCAGAACACGTCGACCCACGCGGCGTACGGGGCGACGGCGTCGAGCATGTCCCCGCACACGAGGTCCACGTAGGACTCCGCGTCGGCCCCGGGCGGTACGAGGTGCGCGCCGAGATAGGTCACCTCGTCGGCGTGCCGGGCGGCGATACGGGCGGAGCGGGTCTCGTCCTCGACGGTCAGGCCGTAGCCGGTCTTCGTCTCCAGGCACGTCGTGCCCTGCCGGACGGCCTCGTCGAGGTGGGCCGTCAGGTTGGCTTCGAGGTCCGCGTCGCTCGCCGCGCGCGTGCGGGCGACGGTCGTGGCGATGCCGCCTGCCTGGTACGGCTCGCCCGCCATGCGCGCCTCGAACTCGGCGGTGCGGTCGCCCGCGAAGACGAGGTGCGTGTGGCTGTCCACCCAGCCCGGCAGCACCGCGCGCCCGCCCACGTCCACGGCGGCGTCGGCGGCGGGCGCCACGGCGGACTCGCCCACCCAGGCGATCCGGTCGGCCTCCAGCACCACCGCGGCGTCGCGCAGGATCCCCGGGCCGGGGTCGTTCGTGGTCAGCTCGCCGATACCGGTGACCACAGTGGACGCCGGATACTCAGTGGACGCCGCATATTCGGGGGACGCCGGCTGCTCGGAAGACGTCGAGTGCCGCGTGGATGCGGAGACGGCGGTGACGGGACGCGGTGTCGGGGTCATAGCAGCCTTCCGATCTCGGCCGCCAGGTCGGCGGCGGGATGTTCGACGCGGGTGTGCACCCCGTCGGATACCACGGGCCTGCCGGCGACGAGCACGTCGGTGACGTCCGCGCCGGTCGCGGCCAGCGGAGCGCCGCCGGGGGCCGCACCCGCGGTGCGGACCGAGTCGAGCCGCACGGTCACGAGGTCGGCCTGCCCGCCCGGCTCGATCCTGCCGACGTCGTCGAAGCCGATCGCGGCGTGGTCGGTCGCCGCGGCGACCAGGTCGTCGACGGCGAACCGGCCGCGCGCCTCCGCGGCCAGGCGTTCGTTCAGTTCCAGGGCCCGCGCCTCCTCGAAGGCGTCGATCACGGCATGGCTGTCGCTGCCGAGGCACAGCCGCACGCCCGCGGCCGCCAGCGCCGAGGCCGGCCCGATGCCGTCACCCAGGTCGCGTTCGGTCGTCGGGCAGAAGCACGCGCGCGTCCGCGACGCTCCCAGTGTCGACATGTCGTCGTCGGTCAGATGCGTCGCGTGGACGACGGTGGTGCGCTCGGCCAGCACGCCGTGCCGTGCCAACAGTGCCGTCGGCGTCACGCCGTGCACCCGCAGGCAGTCCTCGTTCTCGCCGCGCTGTTCGGACAGGTGGACGTGCAGCGGCCTCCCGGTCGCCCACTCGGCCACGGCCGACAGCTCCGTCGCGGGCACGGCGCGCACCGAATGCGCCGCCGTGCCGACGACGACGTGGTCACCCTCCGGCCGGAACGCGCCTACCCTGGACGCCCAGCCGTCGGCGTCGCCGTCACCGAAGCGCAGCTGAACGCCCTCGAGGGGCTTGTCCGGGCCACCGGAGAGGTAGCACGTGTCGAGCAGGCAGATGCGGATCCCGGCGTCGGCGGCCGCCGCGACGAGCGCGGCGCTCATCGCGTTCGGGTCGTCGTAGCGCCTGCCGCGCGGGCCGTGGTGCAGGTAGTGGAACTCGCCGACGCTCGTGTACCCGGCCAGCACCATCTCCGCGTAGACGGCCCGCGCGAGGCGGTAGTACGCGTCGGGGTCGAGCCGTTCGGCGAGGCGGTACATCAGCTCGCGCCACGTCCAGAACGTGCCGCGGTCGCCGTGCGTACGCCCGCGCAGCGCCCTGTGGAACGCGTGCGAGTGCGCGTTCGCCATGCCGGGCAGCGTCAGGCCCCGCAGCGTCGTGCCGCGCCGCGCTCTGCCGGGTTCGACCGCGACGATCGCCCCGCCCGCCACGTCGACGCCCACGCCCTCGGCCGGTCCGCCGGGCAGCCACGCGTACTCGCACCAGTACTCGGTCACCCCGTCCGCGCTCCCACTCACGCCGCCGATCCCGCTCACTCCGACAGCCCCGCTCACGCCGACAGCCCCGCCAACACGGTCGCCAGCGCCTCCGCACCGGCGTCCACGTCGGCGTCCTCGGCGAACTCCTCGGGGGCGTGGCTGACGCCGGTCGGGTTGCGCACGTACAGCATCGCCGCGGGCACGTGGCCCGACAGCACGGCCGCGTCGTGGCCGGCTCCCGTCGGCAGCGCGGGCACGCCGCCTAGCTCGGCCGACACCGCGTCACGCAGCGCCGGGTCGAACACCACCTCGTCGCCCCACGACTCCTCACGCAGCTCGACGGTGCAGCCCTCCGCCTCGGCGGCGGCCCTCGCCGCGGCCTCGACGTCCCGCACCACCGACGGCACGTCGGGTCCCCGGGCGTCGAGCCAGAGGTCCACGGTCGAGGCGATGACGTTGGTTCCGCCGGGGTTCGCCGCGACTCTGCCGACGGTGGCACGCGTGCCGGGGGCGGACGTGGCGATGCGGCGCACGGCGGCGACGGTCTCCGCGGCGGGCAGCATCGGATCCCGGCGGTCGTCCATCGGCGTCGCTCCGGCGTGATTGCCCTGGCCCGCGAACGTCAGCCGCCATCGGCCGTGTGCGATCACGGTGCTGCCGACGGCGACGGGCCGGCCGAGGTCGATCAGTCCGCGCCCCTGCTCGACGTGCAGTTCGACGAACCGGCCGATGCGGCCGACGAGTTCCGGATCGGCGCCGATGCGCTCCGGGTCGAGCCCGGCGCCGCGCACGGCGTCGGCGAACGTCGTGCCGTCGGGATCGCGCAGTCGCAGGGCCTTCTCCGCGGGCAGCGACCCGGTCAGCAGCCGGGAGCCGAGGCACGGCACCCCGAACCGGCCGCCCTCCTCCTCGCCGAACACGACGACGCCCAGTGGCTTCGCGGGCGTCACACCGCGCGCACGCAGTATGTCCACTGCAGACAGTGCACTCACGACACCGAGAGGGCCGTCGAACGCGCCACCGCCGGGAACCGAGTCGAGATGACTGCCGGTGACGACGGCGTCCGGTCCGGGATCTCCCCACCACGCCCAGAGGTTGCCGTTGCGGTCCTGTTCCAGGTCGAGCCCGCGTCGCCGCGCCTCGCCCGCGAACCACTCGCGCAGTTCGCACTCGGCGCCGTCGAACACGTGCCGGGAGTATCCGCCACGCATGCGGTCGCGCCCGACGTCGGCGATGTCGGCGAGCAGTCCGCTCGCCCTCGTCTCCGGTGTGCCTGTCACGTCCACCATGGTCACTGCCACATCGGGACGGTCAGGCCACCGGCCGTGGCGGCCTCCGCGGCACGCTCGTAACCGGCGTCGACGTGGCGCAGCACGCCGGTGGCCGGGTCGTTGCCGAGCACGCGTTCGAGCTTGCGTGCGGCGAGCTCGGTCCCGTCGGCGACGGTGACCTGGCCCGCGTGGATCGATCGGCCCATGCCGACGCCGCCGCCGTGGTGGATGGACACCCAGGTGGCGCCGGACGCCGTGTTCACGAGGGCGTTCAGCAGCGGCCAGTCGGCGATCGCGTCCGAACCGTCCATCATGGACTCGGTCTCCCGGTAGGGCGAGGCGACGCTGCCCGAGTCGAGGTGGTCGCGGCCGATGACGACGGGCGCCTTCAGCTCCCCGCTCGCGACCATCTCGTTGAACCGCAGGCCCGCGAGGTGCCGCTCGCCGTGACCGAGCCAGCAGATCCGCGCCGGCAGACCCTGGAACGACACCCGTTCACCGGCCATGCGGATCCAGCGGGCGAGGGACTCGTTCTCGGGGAACAGCTCCAGCACCGCCCTGTCGGTGGCGGCGATGTCGGCAGGGTCGCCGGACAGCGCGGCCCATCGGAACGGGCCCTTGCCCTCGCAGAACAGCGGCCGGATGTAGGCGGGCACGAAGCCGGGGAAGTCGAACGCCCGCTCGTACCCGGCGGCCTGGGCCTCGCTGCGCAGCGAGTTGCCGTAGTCGAACACCTCGGCGCCGCGGTCGAGGAACCCGACCATCGCCGCCACGTGCTCGGCCATCGACTCCCGCGCCCGGTCGGTGAACTCGTCGGGTTTGGCGGCGGCGTAGTCGTGCCAGTCCCCGACGTCCATCCCGGACGGCAGGTAGGCCAGCGGGTCGTGGGCCGACGTCTGGTCGGTGACGATGTCGACGTCGACGTCGCGGCGCAGCAGTTCGGGCAGGACCTCGGCGGCGTTGCCGATCACGCCGACCGACAGCGCGCGGCGGTTCGCCTTGGCCGTCGTCACGCGGGTGATCGCGTCGTCGAGGTCGGTGGCCAGCTCGTCGAGGTAGCCGGTTTCGAGCCGGCGCTGCGCGCGGTGCGGATCGCATTCGATCACCAGCGCCGTGCCGTCGTTCATCGTCACCGCAAGCGGTTGCGCGCCGCCCATGCCGCCGAGTCCCGCCGTGACCGTCAACGTCCCGGCGAGCGTGCCGCCGAAGCGCTTCTCCGCGACGGCCGCGAACGTCTCGTACGTGCCCTGCAGGATTCCCTGGGTGCCGATGTAGATCCACGATCCGGCGGTCATCTGGCCGTACATCGTCAGGCCCAGGTTCTCCAGTCTGCGGAACTCCGGCCAGTTCGCCCAGTCGCCGACGAGGTTGGAGTTGGCGATGAGCACACGCGGCGCCCACTCGTGGGTGCGCAGCACCCCGACGGGTTTGCCGGACTGCACGAGCAGCGTCTCGTCCTCGGCCACAGTGGCCAGGGTTCGGACAATGGCGTCGTAGCTGGCCCGGTCACGGGCGGCCTTGCCGGTTCCGCCGTAGACGACGAGGTCCTCGGGACGCTCGGCGACGGCGGGGTCGAGGTTGTTGCGCAGCATCCGCAGCGCGGCCTCGGTCTGCCAGTTCTTCGTGGTCAGGCTCATGCTTCCTCCACACAGCTCTGGACGGCACCGGAAGCGATGAGCTCCTCGGCCGCGGCGATCTCGGGGGCGAGGTGGCGGTCGGGGCCGGGACCGCCGACGCGGGTGCGCACCAGGTCGCGGACCGCACCGGTCACCGGGGCGGGCCGCAGCGGCGCGCGCAGGTCGAGGGCGCGCGCGGCGGTGAGCAGCTCGACCGCCAGTACGGTGCGCAGGCCGTCGACGCCGCGGCGCAGCTTGCGCGCCGCCGACCAGGCCATGGACACGTGGTCCTCCTGCATCGCGCTGCTCGGGATCGAGTCGACCGACGACGGAGTGGCCAGGCGCTTGAGCTCGCTGACGATGCCCGCCTGCGTGTACTGGGCGATCATGTGGCCGGAGTCGACGCCCGGATCGTCGGCCAGGAACGCGGGCAGGCCGTGCGACCGGGCGACGTCGAGCATCCGGTCGGTGCGGCGCTCGGCGATCGAGGCGACGTCCGCGACCGGGATGGCGAGGAAGTCGAGCACGTACCCGAGCGGCGCGCCGTGGAAGTTGCCGTTGGACTCGACGCGCCCGTCGGCGAGTACGACCGGGTTGTCCACGGCGGAGGCGAGCTCCCGGTCGGCGACCGCCTCGGCGTGGGCGAGCGTGTCCCGCGCGGCCCCGTGTACCTGCGGAGCGCAGCGCAGCGAGTAGGCGTCCTGCACCCGGGTGCAGTCGGGGCCGCGGTGGCTGGCGACGATCTCCGACCCCGCCAGCGCCTCGCGCATCCGACGCGCGGAGACGGCCTGTCCCGGATGCGGGCGCAGTGCCTGCAGGTCGTCGGCGAACACGCGATCGGTGCCGAGTTGCGCCTCGACGCTCATCGCCGCGGTCAGGTCGGCGACGTCGAGCAGTCCGGCGAGGTCGCGGGTGGCCAGCGCGAGCATGCCGAGCATGCCGTCGGTGCCGTTGGTGAGCGCGAGGCCCTCCTTCTCCGCCAGCGTGACCGGGGTGATCCCGGCGTCCCGGAGCGCGTCGGCTGCGGGCCGGACGGCACCGTCGGCGGCGACGACCTCGCCCTCCCCCATCAGCGCGAGCGCGACCGCGGACAGCGGAGCGAGGTCCCCGGAACAGCCGAGCGAACCGTGTTCGGGCACGACCGGGGTGATGCCGGCGTTGATCAGCGCGGCGAGGGTGTCGACGGTCGAGGTCCGCACACCCGTGTGACCGGTGGTCAGCGTGCGCAGCCGCAGCAGCATGAGGGCGCGCACCACCTCGGTCTCGACGGCAGGCCCGGCACCGGCCGCGTGCGAGCGGATCAGCGAGCGCTGCAGGTCGGCCCTGCGTTCCGGCGGGATGCTGCGCACGGCCAGCGCACCGAACCCGGTCGACACACCGTACGACGGCGTCGTCGCGTCGGCAAGAGCGTCGACGTGCGCGCGGGCGGTGGCGACGTTCTTCCGCGCCACCGCGTCGACGGCCACCCGGGCACCGCCGCGAGCAACGGCGACGACGCCGTCGCGTGTCAGCGGAGCGGATCCGATCACTACCTCGTTCGGCTCGTTCGGCATGCCCTCATTGCACCGCGCGGAGGGCGGGCTCATCAGCGCCGCCGGTAGGATTTCCGTCTCGGATCCCAGACAGGAGGGCTGATGGCGCAGGACAGAGCCTCCACCGACAGTGGCGGGAACGCCCAGGGAAACGTCCCTGCGCTGCGGCGCGGGCTCGCGCTGCTCGGCGTGCTGGCCCGGCACGCGGGACCGGTCTCGGCGGCGACGCTGGCACGCGAGGCGGGCGTCCCCCGGTCGTCGACGTACCACCTGCTCACCGAGCTGCAGGCCGCCGGGTTCGTCGTCCACCTGCCCGCAGAGCGACGGTACGGACTGGGCATCGCCGCGTTCGAACTCGGCTCGTCGTATCTGCGGCACGACCCGCTGGAACGCCTGGCTGGGCCGATCCTGCGCAGGCTCGTCGACGAGACCGGGCACACCGCGCACCTGGGCGTACTGCACGGTGGCGAACTCGTCTACCTCATCAAGGAACGCCCGCCACAGCCGCAGACGGTCGTGACCGACGTGGGCGTCCGGCTACCCGCGCATCTGACGGCCTCGGGCAGGGCGATGCTCACCCACCTGCCGAAGCCTCAGGTCAGGGCGCTGTATCCGACCGCGTCGGCGTTCGTCCGGCGCACCGGCAGAGGGCCGCGGAGTCTGGCCGAGCTGCGGACGACCCTGGCCGCCCACCACCGGCTCGGCTGGGCGATCGAGGACGGCCACGTGACGGCGGAGTTCGCGTCCGTCGCCCACCCCGCGTTCGACCACGGCGGCAGGCCGCTGGCGGCCATCAGCCTGACCTTCCGCCACCACTGCCACGACGGCGACGCGGGCGGTGATGGGTCGGACGGTGCCGGCGGGTCGGGCGGTGCCGGCGTCGAATGCGGGGCGACCTGGCCCGACCTCGCCGAGCGGGTCCGCCGCGCCGCCGCCGAACTCACGACCCGCATCGGAGGGCTGCCGCCCACCACCTGACCCGCTGCCCCGCAGTCACCCGGCACGCAGTCACGCAGTCACGCCGAGACCTTCTCCGGCAGGAACTCCTCGCCCTCGGCGGCGCCCGTGCCCGGCCTGCGCCGTTCCGGGGCGGTGCGGTGGTGGGTGGCGTACAACGTCAGGCCGACGAACGTGAGGCCGCCGACGAGGTTGCCGAGCACGGTCGGGATCTCGTTCCACAGCAGGTAGTCGCCGACCCCGAAGCTGCCGCCCATCATGAGCCCGGTCGGGAACAGGAACATGTTGACCACACTGTGCTCGAAGCCCATGTAGAAGAACAGCAGGATCGGCATCCACATGCCCAGGACCTTCCCCGGAACCGACGTCGACATCATCGCGGCGACGACCCCGGTCGAGACCATCCAGTTGCACAACACGCCCCGGACGAACAGCGTCAGCATGCCCGCGGCGCCGTGTTCGGCGTAGCCGACGGTCCTGCTTTCGCCGATCGAACCGAGCTGCTGCCCGACGTCGTTGGGGTCGACGCTGAACCCGTAGGTCACGATGATCGCCATCATCAGCGCCACGGTCAGTGCGCCCGCGAAGTTGCCGACGAACACCAGTCCCCAGTTGCGCAGTACCTGCTTGGCGCCCACGCCGCGCCGCTTGTCGAGCCACGCCAGCGGAACGAGCGTGAAGACACCCGTCAGCAGGTCGAAGCCCATCAGGTACAGCAGGCAGAAACCGACCGGGAACAGCAGGGCGCCGACCAGCGCGTTCCCGGTCTCCACGGTGACGGTCACCGCGAACGCGGCCGCCAGCGCGAGGATCGCACCGGCCATGTAGGCCCGGATCAGCGTGTCCCGTGTGGACAGGAACGCCTTGGACTCGCCCGCGTCGACCATTGCGCCGACGAACTCGCGCGGCTTCACGTAGGACACGACGTAGCTCCTCACCGAAAACACGGAAACACTCACTCGGGCGGCAGTGTCGCCGCATGTCGTGTCCTCCCCGTGTCACCACGTGAACTCCACGTCACGGAGACCGCACAGGCCATCACCTCGGCGGGGAGCCCGGGAATCCGGGAATGCCATCACCCACGCGGACCGTCCGGACGAATCGGGCCGAACGGTCGTTGACACTGGGCCGTTCGGCGCAGTCCCGGTTCGTCGGCACACTCGCCGATCGGCAGCCGTTCAAAGGTCGTTCATCGCGACCTGCAGAGCGGGACACGTCGGACGTGTGGGGTGAATTCGACCTTCCCGGACTTGCAAGGAGTGTCAGTAATGGTCGACCGACCCACCACCCCCACCGCCCTGTCCCGCCGCGGGTTCCTCCGCAGCGGCGCCGCCGTCGGCGCGACGTCCGCGCTGCTCGGCATGATGGGAGCCACGACCGCGTCGGCGAAGCCGGGACGTGGCCCGCGCCAGGCCGAGGACAACGGCGGTTACGGCCCGCTGCAGCCCGCGCCCGGTGGCGAGCTGCTGCTGCCCGCAGGCTTCTCGTACGTCGCGTTCGGACACACGGGAACGCCGATGAGCGACGGCACGCCCACGCCGGCCATGCACGACGGCATGGCCGCGTTCGCGGGCGAGGACGGGCTGATCCGCCTCGTGCGTAACCACGAGAACAGCGGGGGCGCGGCGTTCGCCTCGCCGTCGTACGACGCGGGCGCCGCGGGCGGCACCACGACGATGGTGTTCGACCCGGAGAAGATGCAGCTCGTCGACACGTTCCCGAGCCTCACGGGCACGATCCGCAACTGTGCCGGCGGTCCGACGCCGTGGGGTTCGTGGCTCTCCTGCGAGGAGACGTTCACGGGCCTCGACGTCGACACGCCGCACGGGTACGTGTTCGAGGTGCCCGCCGGCGCCGACAGCCCGGTGGACCCGGTGCCGTACAAGGAGATGGGCCGGTTCACGCACGAGGCCGTGGCGATCGACGAGGCCACCGGCATCGTGTACCAGACCGAGGACCGCGGCAGCGCCGGGTTCTATCGGTTCGTGCCGAACGTGCCGGGTGACCTGTCCGCGGGCGGCCGGCTGCAGATGCTGGCGATCAAGGACCAGCCGAACTTCGACACGCGGATCGGTCAGAAGCCGAACCGCAGGCTTCCGGTCGAGTGGGTCGACATCGACGACCCGGACCCGGACAGCGACGACAGCCTCGCCGTTGCGCGGCAGGGCTGGGCCAAGGGCGCGGCCGTGTTCGCGCGCCTCGAGGGTGCCTGGTTCGGCGACGGGTCGATCTACCTGAACTCGACGAGCGGCGGCGACGCCGGCATCGGCCAGGTGTGGGAGTACCGGGCGCGCGGCAACTCGGGCGGCCAGCTCGTGCTGGTGTACGAGTCGACCGACCCGGACGTGCTCGAGAGCCCGGACAACATCTGCGTCTCGCCCAACTCGGGCGGCCTGGTGCTGTGTGAGGACGGCAGCGGCAAGGACCTGCTGCGCGGTGTGACGAACCGTGGCGAGGTGTTCGACTTCGCCGAGCTCAACTCGTCGAACACGAGCGAGCTCGCGGGTGCGACGTTCTCGCCGGACGGGAAGATCCTGTTCTTCAACGTCCAGTCGCCGGGCATCACCTACGCCGTCACCGGGCCGTGGGAGCGCGGAGCGCTCTGAGTGAGCCAGTAGCGCGGAGAGCTCCGAGTGAGGCTGTAGTGCGGAGCGTTCCGAGTGAGGCTGTAGTGCGGAGCGTTCTGTACACCGAGTAGCGCGGAGCGCTCTGATCGACGTGGCGCTCCGCCGGTGAAGGCGGAGCGTGTGGACGGCCCCGGTGGTTTCGCGGGAACCGCCGGGGCCGTTCCGTCGCTGGTGACAGCTCCGTCGTTGGTGACAGTTCCGTCGTTCGTGGCAGCGACGCCGCCACCGATCACGTTCCTCCGGTAGGATGACGTCATCCGGTTTGTCCGGCCGTCGGCCGGATCCGGCGGAAGCGGCGTTCGTGCAGCGTCTCGCCTGCGGAACGGCGCAGCTGTCGAATGGCACAGCGGTTCGAATGGCACAGCGGTCCGCCGGGAACGCCGTGACCGGAATGTCTTGACGGTGACCTGCCAGGAAGGGCGATGGACGACAGTTGTAGTACCGGCACCCGGATCGTGAGCGAGAGCACCGCGAGGTGCCGCACATGATCTGGGCCCTCAGCCTCCTGCTCGGCATCGTCGTCATCCTGGCCGTGATCGCGGCCAACGGTTACTTCGTGGCGCAGGAATTCGCCTACATGGCCGTCGACCGTTCCCGGCTCGCCGCGCTGGCCGAGTCGGGCGACCGATCGGCGCAACGTGCGCTGGCGATCACGCGCCGCACGTCGTTCATGTTGTCCGGCGCGCAACTCGGCATCACCGTGACGGGCCTGCTGGTCGGTTACGTGGCCGAGCCGCTGGTCGGCAACGCCCTGGGGACGGCACTGGGTGGGGTCGGTGTGCCGACGTCGGTCGGTATCGCGGTCGGCACCGTGGCCGTGCTGGTGGTGTCGACGCTGGTGCAGATGCTGGTCGGCGAACTGTTCCCGAAGAACCTGGCAATCGCCGTTCCCGAACGTGTCGCACTGTGGCTGGCCGGGTCGACGACGCTGTATCTGACGCTGTTCGGCTGGCTCATCAGGTTCTTCGACGCCGCGTCGAACGCGCTGGTGCGGCTGCTGCGTATCGAGCCCGTCCATGACGTGGAGCATTCGGCGACGGCGCGCGACCTCGAGCACATCGTGGCCGACTCGCGCGCCACGGGCGATCTGCCCGCGGACCTGTCGGTGCTGCTCGACCGGGTGCTGGACTTTCCCGACCAGGACGTCGAGCACGCGATGAATCCGCGGGCACGGGTCGACGTGGTGGCGGCCGAGACCCCGATCTCCCGTGTCCGTGAGCTGATGGCCGCGGGTCACACGCGCTATCCGGTGGTCGACGAGGCGGGCGACGTTCTCGGCGTGGCCGAGTTGGCCGCCGTGTTGGCCCGGCCCGCCGACGACGAGACGCCGGTGTCGCAGCTGTGCCGCCCGCCGTTGCTGGTGCCGACGACGATGGCCCTGCCCGACGCCTACGCCCGGTTGACCGCGAGCCGCAACGAGCTCGCCTGTGTGCTGGACGAGTACGGCGGGTTCGCGGGCATCCTCACGATCGAGGATCTGGCCGAGGAGCTCGTCGGCGAGTTGCAGGACGAACACGACAGCCCGGAGCCTCCGCCGGTGACGGTGCAGGACGACGGCAGCTGGCTGGTCGGCGGCGACGTACACGTCGACGAGGTGGAGCGCGCTGTCGGTCACGACCTGCCGTCCGAGGACGTGGAGACGGTCGCGGGCCTGACGATCGCGGCGCACGGGGCGTTGCCTCCCGCGGGTGCGACGGTGCTGGTCGACCTGCCGCAGTCGGGGGCCGAGCTCGCCGAGCCGGACCCGCCCGCACCGCCGGTGCTGCGAGTGGACGTGCTCGACGTGGACCGTCACGTGCCGTCGCGGCTGCGGCTCACGCTGCAGTCCGCCGACACGTCGGCCGACGCCGACGGCGAGTCCGCGAGGGAGGAGGCACGATGAGCAACCCCTGGATCGTGGTCGCCGCGTCCGTGCTGATCCTCGTGGCCAGCGCGTTCTTCGTGGCGGTCGAGTTCGCCACGCTGGGGGCGAAACGCCATCGCCTCGAGGAAGCCGCCACGACGAGCCGTTCGGCGCGCGCCGCGCTGCGCAGTTCCCGCGAACTGACGTTGCTGCTGGCGGGCTGCCAGCTCGGCATCACCGGCTGCACCCTGGCGCTCGGTGCGGTCACCAAACCGGCCGTGCACCACGGGCTCACCCCGCTGTTGGAGGCGGTGGGCGCGCCCTACTGGCTGGCCGACGCGGCCGCGTTCACGATCGCGCTCGTCGCGATGACGTTCCTCCATCTGGTCGTGGGCGAGATGGCGCCGAAGTCCTGGGCGATCGCCTATCCGGAGCGGTCCGCGACCCTGCTCGCGCTGCCGGCCCGCGTGCTGGTGGCCACGACGCGGCCGCTGCTGTCGACCATCAACACGGCGGCCAACGCCCTGGTGCGGCGAGCCGGTGTCACCCCCGCCGACCAGGTGGCGACCGGGCAGAACCCGGAGGGACTGCGGCAGCTCGTGAAACACTCCGTCGAGGCGGGCACGCTCGACGACCTGTCGTCGGAACAGCTCTCCGGCGCGTTGGACCTGCAACGTGTGACGGTGCGCACCGTCGCGACGGGACCACTGGTCACGGTGCCCACGTCGGCGACGGCCGCGGCGGTCCGGGAGGCGGCCCGCGACTCCGGACACCGGCGCATCCTCGTGGGAGACGGCGACCCACGCTCGGTCGTCCACGTCCGCGACGCCCTGCTGCTGGCCGACGACGCGCCGATCGCGCCGGTGGCGTACCCGGTGCTCGACCTGCCGCCGGACACGCCGCTCTACACGGCGCTGACGCGGATGCGGGAGACGTCGCAGCACCTCGCCGTGGTCCGGACCTCCGGCGGCACCCGGGTGATCACGATCGCGGACATCCTGGGACGCGTGCTGCCGGGCGAGTCGACGACCGCGGACGCGGGCAGCGGCTGAGCGTCCCCGTCGGCACGGCACGGGACTCAGCCCTCGCCCGGCGGCCGTCCACGGCCGCCGGGCGTTCCCCACGACGAACGGGTCGCGCGTGGATCCGGCCACGAACTCGGCGTACGGGCCCGCGTCGAACGGCGCCGCGGCGTCCAGCGCGGCGAGTGCCTCGTCCGGCAGCCGCAGGTCGAGTGCGGCGACGGTGTCGGCGATCCGCTCGTCCGACCGGAACCCGATGAGGGGATGGATCGCGGGCGACCGTGTCCGGCTCCACGCGATCGCGACGCGGCCGGGCGTGGTGCCGAGGTCCCCGGCGATCTCGGTGAGCGCCGTCGCCACCCGTTCCCGAACGGGCGAGGCGCCGTCGCCGGGTGCGGTCAACGTCCCGTGGTCGAGGACTCCCCAGGCGGCGACGGTCAGCCCGAGTTCGTCGGCCATGGGCAGGATTTCGCGCTCGATGTCGCGGTTGACCAGGCTGTACGGCACCTGCACGGCTTCCGGCCGGGTCCAGCCGTTCCGGTCGGCGATCGCGTCGGCCCTGCTGATCGTCCACGCAGGCATGTCGGACAGGCCGACGTACCGGACCTTGCCCGCGCGGACGAGGTCGTCGAGCGCGCGCAGCGTCTCCTCGACGGGCGTGTGCGGATCCCAGGTGTGCACCCACAGGATGTCGACGTGGTCGGTGCGGAGCCGCCGGAGGCTGCGCTCGAGCGTCGCGACGAGGTTCTTGCGGTGCGCCCCGGCGGCGTTGGGATCGCCGGGATCACGGCTGAGCCCGAACTTGGTGGCGACCACGAACCGGTCGCGTCCGGTGATCACCTCGCCGAGCAGGCTCTCGCTCTCGCCGTACGCCGACGCCGTGTCGATGACGTTGCCCCCGGCGTCGGCGTAGGCGTCGACGATGCGGCGGGTCTGCGCCGCGTCGGGCAGCCGCATCGCGCCGAGGAACAGTTCCGAGACCCGCAGTCCTGTGCGGCCGAACAATCGATATCGCATACGCCCACCCTCGTCGACCGCGGCGATCGGAGGGAGGCCTCGACAGGGCCACCCTCGTAGACTCGGCGACGTGACCGGGGCGACGGGATCGGACGCCGCAGGGACGGACGCGGCCGCACCGGACGTGGTGGGGACGGACGTGGCGGGGACGGACGGCAACGCGCTGGGCACGTTCCTCCGCGCGCGGAGGGAGGCCGCTGCGCCCGAGACGCTCGGGCTGCCGAACGGCCCCCGCAGGCGGACGCCGGGGCTGCGGCGGAGCGAGCTGGCGCACCTGGCCGGGGTCAGCGTCGAGTACCTGACACGGCTCGAACGCGGCGCCGACCGCAATCCGTCCCCGCAGGTACTCGCCGCCCTCGCCAAGGCGCTCGAGCTGGGCGCCGACGAACACGTACACCTGTTGCGCCTGGTCAAAGGCGGTGACGGCCCGTGCACCGCGCAGCGGCCACCGCTCCGGCCCACCGTCGTGGCACTGTTGCGGGCCGTCGCGGGCACACCCGCCGCGGTGCTCGACCGCACCGGCGCCGTACTCGCCCGCAACGACGAGTTCGCCGTGCTGTACCCGCCGGACGTCGACAACCTGCCGCGCTTCGTGTTCACCGACCCGCGTGCACCCGAGCTGCTGCCGGACCGGGAGGCGATCGCCGACGAATGGGCCGTGCGGCTGCGCGCCGCCGCGGACCTGGGCGACGGCACCGCACGCGCCCTGGCCACGGACCTGGCGGCGGCCGCACCGGAGGGCTTCGCAGCCCGCTACGCGCGTGCGACCCGGATTCCCGCGTGGACCGGAACCGAACGCCGAACCGGTCCCGAGGGCCCGCAGACCTGGCGGTACGAGGCGCTGGAGATTCCCGAGACGGACGAGCACCGCCTCGTCGTGTACCTGCCGATGTGAACCCGCGACGCTGCGAACCCGTGACGCTGCGAACCCACGACGCTGTGTGAACCCGGCGGGCGTTCCGGTCGTCAACGCCACCGGACGACGTCGTCGGCCCAGGCGTCGAGGAGCGCGTCGTCGTGGCTGACGGCCAGCACACCGGTGCCTGCGGCGGCGACGCTCCGCACGAGGTGCACGAGCAGGGCGGTCGTGGAGGCGTCGACCATCGACGTCATCTCGTCGCAGATCAGGTAGCGCGGCCGCAGCACCAGCGCACGCGCCAGGCACGCGCGCTGCAGCTGGCCGTCGGACACCTCGTGCGGCCGCCTGCCCAGCAGTTCCCGGGTGAGGCCGACGGCCTCGGTCAGCTCGGCGACGATCCCGTCGTCCCTCCGTTTCGACGCGACGAGCGGCGCGCGGACGACGGCGTCCAGCGTCCATCGTGGATCGACGGCGAGTCGGGGTTGCTGGAACACCACGCCGATGGACGTGCGCTCCGCGGCCGAGACGCGATGCCGGAAACGCCGCACCGGCCGGCCGTCCAGTGTCACGCTCCCCGACCACGGCTCCAGCAACAACGCCAGCACGGCGGCGAGCGTCGACTTGCCGCACCCGCTCGGACCGGCCAGCCCCACCGTCGCGCCGGGGTGAAGCTCGATGTCGACGCCGTCCAGCACCGGCCGTCCCCGCCGATAACCGACGACCAGGTCCGTCGCGCTCAGCACGGCACGTGTCCCGCGATCAGCCGGCCACCCACGGCGACCGGTTCCGGATCACCGTTGCACGGCGGCCCCGGCGGGTCGGGCACGCGGGCGCAGAACGCGCACCCGCCGGGCACGTCGGTCAACTCGGGAGGATGGCCGGGAATCGGCTCGAACCCGCCGTCCGGCAACGCCCCCAGCAGCCCGCGGGTGTAGGGATGCCACGGGTCGGCGAACACCTCACCCGCGGGGCCCGCCTCGACGATGCGGCCCGCGTACATCACGGCGGCGTCGTCGGCCACGCGCCGCGCGGCCGCGAGGTCGTGGGTGATCAGCAGGACCGCCGTGCCCTCGGCGGCCGCCGCCGCGAGGCCGTCGGTGACGTGGTCGACGAGCACGCGGTCGAGGCCGGTGGTCGGTTCGTCGGCGAGCAGGACGTCGGGCTCACCGGCAAGTGCCAGCGCGAACCCGACGCGCTGGGCCATGCCGCCGGACAGCTCGTGCGGATACGCGTCGAGCGCGGCCGGGGAGAGGCCCGCGCGCTCGGCGAGGCCGTCCACGTCGCCGCGGGATGCGGCACCGCGCAGCGTGGTCCCGCGCAGCGTGGTCCCGCGCAGCTGCCGCACGGTCTCGGCCAGCTGGGCGCGGGCGGTGCGCACGGGCGTGAGGTGGCTCGCCGCCGACTGGGGCACGAGCCCGATCCGCCTGCCCCTGACCTGCCGGGACATGCTGCGCTCCGGCGCCGTGCACAGGTCGAGGTCGTCTCCGGGGCCGTGCAGCAGTGCGCGTCCACGCGTCTGCGCGTTCGCGGGCAGCAGTCCCAGCAGCGCCGACGTCAGGACGGACTTGCCGCACCCGCTCTCCCCGACCAGCGCCAGCACGCGACCCCGCCGTAGCCGCAGCGACACGTCCGTCGCCGCGTGCACAACCCCCGCTTTTCCCTTGCGTCCCAACAGGAATCGCACCGACAGCCGGTCCACGGTGAGCGCACTCGCGGGCTGCCGTGTTCCCGCCGACGTCGCCGCGTCCTCGGCGGACGTCGTCGTCACACGTGTGTCCGTCACAGGGCCAACTCCGATCTGCGCCGCGGGACGAGCCGGTCGCGCAGCGTCGCGGCGATCCCGGCCGTCGCGAGGGTGGTCAGCACGAGCAGCACCGACGGGAAGGCGACGTTCCACCAGCCGCCGAGCAACAACTCCGAGCGGGCGTCCGACAGGATGTTGCCGATGCTCGCCAGGTGTGGCGGCAGGCCCAGCCCGAGGAAACTCAACGCCGTCTCGTGCCACACCGCGTGCGGCAGCACGAGCACCGCCGACAGCGCGGCCTGCCCCGCGACGGCGGGAAGGATGTGCCTGCGCAGGATGTGCCCGCGCGTGGCACCGCCCGAGATCGCCGCGTCGACGAACGGGCGACGCCGCAGCGACAGCACCTCGGCGCGCACGATGCGGGCCACGGTGGTCCAGTGGGTGACCACGATGGACACGATCACGGCCGTCAGACTCCCCCGGTACAACGCCACGATGACGATGCCGAGCAGCAGGTGCGGGACGGCGTTGACGGTGTCGAGCAGGCGCATGAGCACCCGGTCGGGCCACCCGCCGAGGAACCCGGCCACGGCGCCGACGGCGGTCCCGAGCGTGATCGCCCCGACGGCGCAGATCGCCGCGACGAGGAGCGACACGCGCAGGCCCGCCAGTGTGCGGACGAACAGGTCACGGCCCGCCTGGTCGGTGCCGAACACGTGCTCCCCGCTCGGCGGAAGCCGCACCTGGGTGTAGTCGAACAGCTGCTCGCTCGCGGGCCACAGCCAGGGCACCACGATCGCCGCCAGTACCAGCACGCCGAGCAGGCCGGCACCGACGCCGAGCCGCAGCCGCGCCCGGCCGCCCGCTCCGCCGCGCGGCGTGCCCGCCCGGGTCCGAGCGGCCTGCCGCCACTGTCCTATCGCACCGGCGACGATCTCCCGTTCAGCCATCGGCACGCACCCTCGGGTCGGTCACCACGGTGGCGATGTCGGCCAGCAACGATCCGAGCAGCACCGCGACGGTCGCCAGCAGCGCGAGCACCGCCAGCAGCGGATAGTCGACGGCCAGGCCCGCCTCCACCATCGCCGAGGCGGCCCCCGGCCACGAGAACACGGTCTCCACCAGCACGGCGCCCGTCACGAGTTCGGGCACGCGGGTGCCCAGCACGTTCAGGAACGGCAGCAGCGCCGTCGGCAGCGCGTGCCCCGTGACGACCAGTCGTTCCGGCAGGCCCCGCGCCCTGGCGCCGATCACGTGGTCGTCGGCGAGCGCGGTGAGCAGCGACTGCCGCAGGTGCAGCACCAGCCACGGTGCCTGGGACACGCCGAGCACGAGCGCAGGCAGCACGAGATGCTCGGCGACCTGTGCAAAGGTGGCATCGGCGTCGCCGTCGGTCACCCCCGCGACCGGCAGCCACCCCAGGCCCAGCGAGAACACCCCGATCGCGGCGAACGCGACGACGAAGCTCGGCAGGCCCTCCATCCCCTGGCCGACCGCCGTCACGATGCGGTCGAGCAGACCGCCCTGCCGCCACGCGGTCACGACGCCGAGAACCAGCGCCAGTAGCGCGGCGACGACGATGCCCGTACCCGCGAGCAGGAGCGTCCACGGCAGCCGCTCGGCGAGCACGTCGGCCACGGGCTGGTGGAACACCCGGCTGGTGCCGAGATCACCGGTGACGATCCCGCCGAGCCAGTGTCCGAACCGGACGACGATCGGATCGTCGAGGCCCAGTTCGTCCCGCGTGCGGTCCAGCTGCTGGTCGCTCGCGGTGAAGACGTTCTCGCCGTAGTACTGGTGGATCGGGTCGAACGGCGATGCGGCACCCAGGAGGAACACCCCGCACGCGACGACGAGCAACACCGGCACCGCCAGTGCGATACGCCGCAGCACGAGCACGCCGACGGCACGGCGCCGGGACACGGCTCCACGCCCGGCCGCCACCCCGGCGCTCACGTCGGCGCTCACGACGCCGCCGTCCAGTTCTGCACGTTCCACCACGGTCCCCAGGTCAGGCCGTGCGTGTGCGGTTCGACCACCGGCCGGTAGCCGCGCCACCCGGCGTCGCGCAGCACGTAGCTGTGGTCGAGGAACGCCAGGAACACGAATCCCGGGTCGTCGCGCAGCTCCCGCTGCACGTCGCGATAGGCCCGGGTGCGCGGCCCTGGCGAGGACGCCGTACGCGCACGGTCCAGCGCATCGTCCACATCGGAGTCCGAGTAGAACCCGGGGTTGTTGTAGCCGTCGCCCCCGTACGACGAGTGCAGCAGCGGGTAGGCGACCAGGTCGGGTTCGAACGGATTGCCGCCACCGAGGACGACGGCATCACGCGCCATCCGCGGTTCGATCGCCTCCCAGCCGAGCCCTTCCAGGCGCACGTCGATGCCGACGGCGCGGGCGTCGGACGCGAACGCCTGCGCGAACAGTTTCCGCACTCCGTCGTCGGCGGGATACAGGAGCGTGAACGCCGCGCGGGTGCCGCCGCGGCTGCGGACGCCGTCGTCGCCGGTCCGCCAGCCCGCACCGTCGAGGATGCGGCGCGCCTCGGACCTGTCGAACGGGAACGCCGAGGACGGTTCGTGCAGCTGCTCGAGCACGGGCGGGATCGGCGTGCTCGCGGGCCTGCCGTGCCCCGCGAGGATCGCGTCGATCATGCCCTCCCGGTCGACGGCGTGGTTGAGCGCGCGGCGGACGGCGAGGTCCCCGGTGACGGGATGGCGCGTCGGGAGCGTCACGGCACGGTAGTCGGCGGTCCGGTGGTGGACGACGCGGTACCCGTCGAGGTCGCGCAGGGTGTCGGCGAGCGCGGGTGGGAGGGACGCGCCGTCGAACTCGCCCGCGCGCAGCCGCTGGGCGCGCGTGTTGTCGTCGCCCGCGAAGACGACCGTGATGGTGCGCACCGCCGGCCTGCCGCCCCAATGGTCGTCGTTGGCGGTCAGCACCATGCGGTCACCTTTGCGCCACTCGGCGAGTTCGTAGGGACCGGTCCCGACGGGGTGACTGCCGAACGACGAGGTGTGCAGCGGTTCCGGCTCCGCTCCGGGGCCGGGGTCCAGCGACTCCGCGGGCACGATGCCGAGCGTCAGTTTGTGCGGCAGCGGTGCGTAGCGGTGGACGAGGCCGAACCGGACCGTGTGGCCGTCGACGGCACGGACCGAGTCGATCATCTCGTACTCCGACGCCACGGTGGCCGCGTAGCGCGGATCGGCGAGCGCGCGGTAGGTGGCGACGACATCGGCGGCCGTGAACGCGGATCCGTCGTGGAACCGGACGTCGCGCCGCAGCGGCACCGTCCAGGTGAGCCCGTCCTCGGACGCCCGAGCGGGCCCGGCGGCGAGCGCGGGGCGGAGCTCGCGGTGGGCGTCGTAGTCGTACAGGCCGTCGAAGATCTTCGACGCGCCTTCCTGACCGTGGCCGAGCAGCGGGTGAAGACTCTCGTCCTCGTACGCCGCGGCCAGTACGAGGCCGTCGTCACCGGTGTCGCCACCACTGCCCTCCGGAGCGGCGCACGCGGCGGACATCCAGGTCAGCGCAGCGACGGCGCACACGAACGCGCGGCGGCGGTGCCTCCCTCTCCGCGGCATGCCCGCCTCCCCCGCACTCGCCGTCCACGTCGGTACGACAAATTATCTTTTCATATGATCAGATGACAACAACTGACCACGAGCGCGACCTCACGGGCCGGACGTCGCGAGCCCTCGGCCTACGCCGAGGCCGGACCGATCAGAGCGAACCCATGTCGGCCGACAGCCAGTGCTCGGGCCGCATCGTGATCACGGTGTGCTCGCCGAGATGCGTGCGCTCGAACTCCAGGAACTCCTCGGCCTGCTCCGCGGCCAGATACCGGACGGCCATCTCGACGGACAGGTCGTGATCGTCCTCCGAGAACTCCGCCGGGCCTTCCACGCTGACGTACCGGATGGTCGGCTCCACCCGCTGCACCATCAGGCTGAAGCGACCCGCAGCGCGAATGGCCCGCGCCTTGCGTGACTCGGGCCCGGTGCGGACCCAGAGATTTCCACCGGGCGTGTACTGGTACCAGATCGGCACGTTCAGCGGCGCCCTTTCGGCCGATTCGACCACGGACAGCGCGCCGATGTGCGGTTGTGCCAGGAATTCTTCGCGTTCTTCCTCTGTGAGCGCCATGACTCGACGCTAACGCCGACCACCGACATCCGCCGGTTTCGCCGACCCGGACGGACGGGCCGCGGCAGCAGGACCCACTGCGTCACCGCAGCGGCCGGCCGGCGTCACCGCAGCGGCCGGTCAGCGGCCGAGGAGCCTGCGGAACGACGCCTCGACGTCCGCGCGCTCGGGGAGCTGTTCGCGCACGATGCCCTGCAGCTGCCAGCCGCAGAACAGCACCGACAGCGCACGGCCGGTCTCCGCGTCGGTGTAGCCGGCGAACAGCTCGGCCAGCGCGGTGTCCCACTCCTGGCTGACGTGCTGCAGCGCGGGCCGGTGCAGCGCCGCGATGTAGAGCTGGTGTTCGACGATCGTCTCTGCCCGCGCCGGCCCGAGGTAATGCAGTACGAGTTCCGCGAGCGCCTCGGCGAGGTCGCCGCCGGCGTCCAGCCCCGCCGCCCAGATGCGCAGGTGTTCGACATCGTCGTCGGCCGCCTGCCGGAGCGCACTGACCAGGAGGTCGTCGAGCGTCTTGAAGTAGTAGGTCGTCGAGCCGAGGGGTACGCCTGCGGCCGCGGCGACCTTCCGGTGCGTCAGCTTCTCGACCCCGACCTCGGCGACCACCTCGATGGCGGCGCGTGCGATGCGCTGCCGCCGGTCCGGATCCCGCTGCCCGGCCGCGCGCACACCGGTCGACGGCGGCGTCGGGCCTGCGGAGCTCGTATCGGGGGTAGTCACGGTCTCGGAATCCTCACCTCGGACGTCTCACGTGCGGACCGTTCACCTTGCCATGCAGGGCGCCAGGAGCGGTGCGGCGCAGATCACCGGTTCTGCGAATCCACTGCTCGGCGGCATATTTTCGCCCACTCGAACGGCGCGGCCGAATCCGTTGGTGTACAGATGTACAGGTCTGGTGTTAGTGTCCTCCACCGTCGCCGCACGGCCCGCGAGAAATGCGGTCACGGGGAAATACTCCGCGACCGCCTCGCCCGCGCCGAGGACCGTTTCCACGCGCGGAATCGCCGGGGTACGGCGGCCACGGAAGACACGGCGGCCGCGGAAACGGTGTGCCGCACCGGATCCGCAGACCCGAGGCGGTCCCGGGAAACCGCGCGAGCACGCATGCGACCAGGCCGAAGCGGACGCGCGAGCCGCCGGTGAACGCTGCCGACGACACGAACACCGACGAACGAGGAAAAGGGGCGGAAACGACCATGCCGCACGCCGACAATTCGGCTGCCACGCTGTTCATCGACGGCGAATGGAGAACCGCCGCGGGCGGAGACACGAGGCAGATCCACTCCCCCGCGGACGGGACCCTCGTCGCCACGGTCGCCGAGGCGAGCCGCGCCGATGCCGAACACGCCGTGGCCGCCGCGCGCCGGGCCTTCGACGACGGCGCGTGGGCGTCGAGCTCGGCATGGGACCGCGGTGACCTGCTGTTACGCGTGTCCGACATCCTGGTGCGCGACAAGGCCGAGTTCGCCCGCGCGGAATCGCTCGACACCGGGAAACGGCTCGTCGAGAGCGAGTTCGACATGGACGACATCGCCGCCTGTTTCCGCTATTTCGGGAAGCTCGCGGGCACCGATTCCGGGCGGGTCGTCGACACCGGCACGCCCGATGCGATCAGCCGCGTGCAGTACGAGCCGGTCGGGGTGTGCGGCATGATCACGCCGTGGAACTTCCCGTTGCTGCAGGTGGCGTGGAAGGTGGCGCCCGCGATCGCCGCCGGTGACACGTTCGTGCTCAAGCCCAGTGAGCTCACACCGAGCACCGCGATCCTGCTCATGCGGGCGCTCACCGAGGCCGGGCTCCCCGCGGGCGTCGGAAACCTGGTGCTGGGCGCGGGCGCCGAGGTCGGCAGCGTGCTGGCCGAGCATCCGGACGTCGACCTCGTCTCGTTCACCGGCGGACTCCACACGGGACGCACGATCTCCGCGCTGGCGGCGCCGACGGTGAAGAAGGTCGCGCTGGAACTCGGCGGCAAGAACCCGAACATCGTGTTCGCGGACGCCGACTTCGACACCGCCGTCGACTTCGCCCTCACCGCCATCTTCCTGCACTCCGGCCAGGTGTGCTCCGCGGGCGCGCGGCTGATCGTGCAGAACGAGCTGCACGACGCGCTCGTCGACGAGATCGTGCGCAGGGCGGAGCGGATCCGCATCGGCGGCCCGTTCGACGACGACGCCGAGACCGGGCCGTTGATCTCGGCCGGACACCTGCGCAAGGTCGAGGATTACGTCGCCAGGTCCGTGGCCGAGGGCGCGGTCCTGCGCACCGGCGGCGGGCGCCCGGAGGGCGAGCGCTACGCCGACGGCCACTTCTACCTGCCGACCGTCCTCGACGAGGTGCAGCAGGGCTCGTATGCCGTCAGCGAGGAGTCGTTCGGGCCGGTGCTGACCGTCGAGCGGTTCACCGGCGAGGACGACGCCGTGCGGATCGCCAACGACACGCACTACGGCCTCGCCGGGGCCGTGTTCACCGGCGACCCCGCGAAGGCCCAGCGCGTGGCGAACCGGCTGCGGCACGGCACCGTCTGGGTCAACGATTTCCACCCGTATCTGCCGCAGGCGGAATGGGGCGGCTTCAAGCAGTCCGGAATCGGCCGCGAACTCGGCCGCGGCGGTCTGGGTGAATACCAGGAAGCCAAGCACGTCTATCAGAATCTGCGCCCCGGGCCGCAGCACTGGTTCTCCGGCGAATAGGCCGGAATCGCGGCACGGAAAACGATTCGCGGCACTTTCCGCACTACGCAGGAAACGACCACCCGGGAGAGGTGTGTCCGCACCCCGTCCCGGGAAAGGAGTTCAGGGCATGAGTGCGCCCAACCACGACGCCGGACTCGGCGAGTTCGGCTACACCAACAAACTGAAACGCAGTCTCGGCGGATTCCACACGTTCGCCGCAGGGATCAGCTACATCTCGGTGCTCACCGGCAGCTTCCAACTGTCCTACTTCGGACTCGGCCTCGGCGGTCCCGCCTACTGGTGGTCCTGGCCGATCGTGTTCGTCGGGCAGTTGCTGGTGGCGTTGAGTTTCGCCGAGCTGGCCTCGCGCTATCCCATCGCGGGCTCGGTCTACAACTGGGCGAAGAAGCTCGGCGGACGTCACGTCGGCTGGCTCGCCGGCTGGATGATGCTGCTGGCCTCGATCGTCTCGATCTCGGCCACGGCACTGGCCTACCAGAACACGCTGCCTCAGATCTGGGAAGGATTCCAGTTCGTCGGCGACGGCGGCAACGCCACGGACGCGGCCGTCAACGGCATCGTGCTGGCCATGCTGCTGATCCTGTTCACCACGCTCGTCAACGCCTACGGCGTGCGGCTCATGGCCCGGATCAACAGCACGGGCGTGTTCATCGAGCTGGTCGCCGCGGTGGCGCTGATCGTGGCGCTGGCGCTGGTCGTGGTGAACCCGCCGACCGTCGTGTTCGAGACCGCAGGCACGGAATCCGCGTACGGCGGCAACTACCTGACCGCGTTCCTCGTGGCCGGTATCGCCTCGTCGTACGTCATGTACGGCTTCGACACCGCCGCCTCGCTCGGTGAGGAGTCGATCGACCCGCACCGCAACGCTCCGAAGGCGATCCTGCGGGCGCTGATCGCGTCGTTCGTGCTCGGCGGTCTGATCCTGCTGTTCGGCATGATGGCCATCCGCGACCTCGACGCCCCCGAACTCGGCGTCTCCGGTCTGCAGTACGTGCTCAGCGACGCGCTCGGTCCGTTGATCGGCAGGCTGTTCCTGCTGGGCATCTTCGTGGCGATCACCGTCTGCGTACTGGCGGTGCACACCGCCGCGATCCGCATCATGTTCGCCATGGCCCGCGACAACGCGCTTCCCGGCGGCAAGCGGCTGGCCCGGGTCAGCCCGCGGTTCCAGACGCCGGTGCTGCCCGCCGTGTTCATCGGCGTGCTCGCGGTGGTGCTGCTGCTGGTCAACATCGGCCGGCCGCAGATCTTCACCGCGGTGACGTCGCTGGCGATCATCCTCATCTACATCTCGTACCTGTTGGTCACGATCCCGATGCTGGTCGCGCGCCTGCGCGGGAAGTGGAGGCCGACGAAGGAGGAGGGCCGGTTCAGCCTCGGCAAGCTCGGCCTTCCGATCAACGTCCTCGCCGTCGTCTGGGGCCTGGGCATGACGGTGAACCTCGCGTGGCCGCGCACCGAGGTGTACAACGCCGAACCGCCGCACCACTGGTACCTGCAGTACAGCGCCGTGTTGTTCGTCGGGATCGCAGCCGTGGGCGGATTCGCGTACTACTGGTTCGTCCAGCGCCACAAGGTCGGCGTGCTGGCCGACCACGCCGCCGGGACGTCCGCATCGGACTCCGCGGCGCCCGGGCCCGACGACGACACGACAACGCCGACGACCGACCGCGAAGCCTCGAGCCTCGCCTGAGCCGGAAGGGAATTCCCATGACCGATCAGTTCGACTACGTCGTGGTGGGCGGTGGCAGCGCGGGCGCCGCGGTCGCATCGCGGCTGTCCGAGGACCCCGACGTCACCGTGTGCCTGCTCGAGGCCGGACCGTCCGATGTGGGCGATCGCAACATCCTCGAGCTGAATCGCTGGATGGCACTGCTGGAGTCCGGCTACGACTGGGACTACCTCATCGAGCCGCAGGACAACGGGAACTCGTTCATGCGGCACGCCCGTGCCCGCGTGCTCGGTGGCTGCTCGTCGCACAACTCGTGCATCGCGTTCCGGGCGCCCGCCGAGGACCTCGACGAGTGGGAGTCGATGGGCCTGCCCGGCTGGGGCGCGAAGGACGTCTTCCCGCTGTACCAGCGGCTCGAGACCAACGACGGCCCCGGGGACCACCACGGCCGCAGCGGTCCGGTGACCATCCGGAGCGTGCCGCCGAACGACCCGTGCGGCGTGGCACTGCTGGAGGCGTGCGAACAGCAGGGCATCCCCACGACCGAGTTCAACTCCGGTACGACCGTGACCCACGGGGCGAACTGGTTCCAGATCAACGCCCGCGAGGACGGCACACGCTCGTCGTCGTCGGTGTCGTACCTGCACCCCGTCATGGACAGGCCGAACCTGGAGATCCGGACGAACGCGTGGGCGAAGAAGGTCACCTTCGACGGCACCCGCGCCACCGGCGTGCAGTACCTCGACGAGGACCAGATCCACACCCGCAGCGTCACGGCGCGTCGCGAGGTCGTGCTGTCGACCGGTGCGATCGACACCCCGAAACTGCTGATGCTGTCCGGCATCGGCCCGGCCGAGCACCTGCGCGAGTTCGGCGTCGGCGTGCTGGTCGACTCCCCCGGTGTCGGCTCCACGTTGCAGGACCATCCGGAGGGCGTCATCAGCTGGGACGCCAAGCAGGAGATGGTCTCCGATTCGACGCAGTGGTGGGAGATCGGCATCTTCACCCGGACCGACGAGGGCCTGGACCGGCCGGACCTGATGTTCCACTACGGCTCGGTGCCGTTCGACATGCACACGGTGCGGCAGGGCTACCCGACGTCGGAAAACGCGTTCTGCCTGACGCCCAACGTCACGCGGGCACGGTCGAGTGGCACGGTTCGTCTGCGCAGCAGGGACTTCCGGGACAAGCCCGCCGTCGACCCGAAGTACTTCACGCATCCCCACGACATGCGGGTGATGACCGAGGGCATCGAGCTGGCGCGCAGGATCGTCGACCAGCCCGCGATGCGTGACTGGGCCGGCGCCGAACTGTTCCCCGGGCTGGACGTGCGCACCGACGACGAGATCGCCGACTACATCCGCCGCACCCACAACACGGTCTACCACCCCGCGGCGTCCGTCCCGATGGGCGCCGAGGCCGACAAGCCGCTGGACGAGCGGCTGCGGGTGAAGGGGGTGCACGGACTGCGCGTGGCGGACGCCTCGGCCATGCCGTTCCTCGTGGCGGTGAACCCCAACATCACCACGATGGCCATCGGCGAGAAGTGCTCCGACATGCTCAAGGCCGACAACGCCTGACCGCGGGCGTCGCCGGCACCGTCCGACCCCGGGGCGGTGTCGGCACCGTCTCGCCGCGTCCGGGTGCGATCCCCCGGTGCCCGGACGCGGCGGCGCCTGCCCGCGTCGCGAAACCCCGAGCGAGTAGCGCTGTACCTCAGCGCGATCACCCTGGCCGAGTTGTCCGCCGGGGTGACCGCCGCGAGGACACCCGACGACCAGGCCGCCCGGCTACGTCGGCTGCAGTGGGTCGAAAGCAGCTTCGCGCCGATACCGTTCGATGCCGAGGCCGCGCGCTTCTACGCCCAGATCTACGCACGGGTCCGCGCCGAGGGGCGCAAGCCCCGCAGGCGACTCGCCGACCTCCAGATCGCCTCCATCGCCGGTGCACACCGCTGGCCACTCGTGACGCGCAATCCGGCCGACTTCACCGGCCTCGAATCCCTCGTCGAGCTCATCGCGGTGTGACCGCCGGTGTGCGTGACCGGGCGCGGGATGTGACCTGCGTCCGAGATGTCGGGTATCGGCCCGGCGGGGACGGCGCGTCGGCGATACTCCTGCGGTGACCTGGATGATCTGGCTCATCGGCGGGCTCGTGCTGATCGGCGCAGGGGTGGCGAGCGCGTATCTGCCGCGGCTGCGCGCACACGCGGAACGGAAACGCGCGGCCTGGGCGACGGCGAAAGCGACGATCGCCGCCGCAGAGGTGAGCCGCGACGCCTGCACCGCCGACGTCCCCGAAGCACGACGGCTGCTCTCCGAGGCCGAGGCGATGAGCGGCGGCCCGGACGCGGCCCGCGTCGCGACGGAGCTGGCCGAACGGGCCGACACGCTGTGGCGGGAGGCACGCCATGGCTGACCGCACCCTCGGAATCGTGCGCTGGCTGCTGGCGGGCCTCGCCGTCGCCGTCGCGGTGGTGTTCCTCCTCCACCAGCGCCAGGGAGACGTCGACGTCAGCTACGGGCAGTCGCCGTCGTCGGACTACGAGGAAGGTGACGCGGGCGAGCTGAGCGACCACTCCGTGCCCTCCACCGCCGAGATGGTCCGGCGCGTGCAGGCCGATCCCGTCGTCCGGTTGCCCGGGTCCGACGCGCAGTGGAACCGCGAGTGGCTGCGCGAGCACGTCGGCACCGGCGGTGTGCGGCTGCTGTTCGCCCCGCCGGGGCTCGACGAGCAGGAGACCGAGCGGGTGCTCGGCGTCGCCGAGGACCCCGCGCTCGCCGACGCGCCGTTCGAGCTGGTCACGGTCACCGGCACGAAGGTCCGCGGCGGCGTGTACACGGCCGCCGCCGACGACCTCGACGGGTTCCAGCGACAGTTCGCCGCGGGCGACGTCACCGGGCTGATCGCCGCGGTGATCACCGGCATGCGGGACGAGGGTGACGCTCCGACGGCTCCGCGCGTGACGTGGCGAGAACCGACCACGGCGGAGCTCGATGCGGTGGCCGCCGACCTGCAACGCGACCGGGTGCACGTCGCCGAGGGCGCGACACTGTCGGACGTGCCCGGCAACGCCTCGAACGCGTTCCCCGACACCGAACCGATGGTCGTCGCGCTGCCGCAACAAGACACCGCGCTGCAACAGGACACGGCGCAGCAGGACACGGGCCGGCCGGTTCCGGACTACGCACCGGCCCTCGCCGAGCGGTTCCCGGGCACGCCGATCGTCGTGGTGTACGGCTCGTACGTCGACTACGTCGGTCCACACCGCGAGGAGTTCTACGAGGTCGCGACCGCCGGGATGTACGGCATGCTGGGCGACCGCCTCAGCCGGTACGCCTACCCGCAGGACAACGTCCTGTTCGCATGGCTGAACAAGGTCACCGACATCCGGTACGCGGGCCTGTTCGACCGCGCGCTGCCCTACCAGCCGTTCGACCCGCTGAAGGTCACGATGCCCGCGCTGCCGTTCGTGTTCGGCGGCTGTGTGCTGGGCTTCGTCGTGCTGTCGGTGACCGCGCTGCGCCGCAGGCCCTCGCACGGCAGGCCGCCGACCGTGCGGATCGCCGCCCTGTCGGCGTTGTCGGTCGAGGTGTCCGGCCTGACCGGCGAGACCGGTAACCCGTCGTTGACCCGCGCGATCACGCACCTCAACGCGGCGAAGGAGCTCGACGGTTCCGCCGTGGGCACCAGGAACGCCCACAAACTGCTGGACAAGGCCGAAACCGAACTGGCGGAGACGGCGCGGCTGATCGGCCGCCGCGACTACGAGCCGCGACGCTACCTCGCGGGCTGGGGAGTGTGATCGGCGATGACCGTGTTGAGGAAACCGTTCACGCTGGCCGTGCTCGTCGCCGTCGCACTCGCGGGCTGGGCGGCGGTCAGCGGCGGGTTGTTCGACGGCGCCGTCGCGAGCAGGCTCCGCGCTTCGTCGGTCTACGCCGCGCCGGACTACGACCTGGACAGGTACGCCGCGGAGCGCGTGATCGGCAACCGCAAACTCACCGTCGCGTTCCTCTCCCCCGACGACGACGCGAGCGAGGTGTGCGACGACGTCGCGGGCGCCGCCGACGGCACCCTCTTCGTCGCCATGACCAGGGAGGGCGACGAGTGGTCGCCGTACGGGTGCAGCCACCACACCGACGACATCGGCACCGGCGTCGTCGCCGAATCCGTGATCTCCCGCGGCACCGACACGTTCGCCGACCGGCCGGTCGAGGCGCTGAAGGTCATGGTCGTCAACTTCGACCAGCTCGTCCGCTCCGGCCACGTCCCGGACGGCGCCCGCACGATCGACCCGCCGCTGCCGCGGTACCTGCTGGCGGGTGCGCTGCTCGGCGCGGTGGTGCTCGGCTCGGCGATCGCCTACGCCGTCGCACGCGCGATCGGCCGCCGCGCCGCCACCCGCCGCATCGACGCCGAGACCGGCGACGACGCCCGCAGCGTGCTGAACGCCGAGACGGGCGCGGTGTCCCGTGCCCTCATCGAACTGGACCGGACGTACACCCGCGCGGTCGGGGGCACGTCCACGGCGCAGCAGAACTTCGTCACGCGGTACCGCCACCTCGTCGACGAGTACGTGGCCCTGACCCGTGACGTCGCAGCCGCCGGTGACGAGGACGTGGACGCCCTCGTCGAGCGGGCACGTGAGCTGCATCGGACCGCCACCGAGCTGCAGGAGACGCCGTCGGCGCCCGTGTGACGACCGGTGCGGCCCGGCGGAAGCGCACGAGGGCGGGGACCGCCGGGTCCGGAGCCGGCGACCCTGGATCCAGGGGCTCGGCCGTCTCCGTGGGTCACTGATCGCTGGTCAACGGCACGAAGGCGACGGGCATCAGATCCTCGCGGCGCCCGCCCCGGACCCGGACGAGCTGCCCCGTGTCCCCGGAGCCCACCGGGCAGACCAACGTCCCGTCGGGGGCGAGCTGGTCGAGCAACGCGGGCGGGATGTCGCCTGCCATGGCCGCCACGGAGATCGCGTCGAACGGGGCTCGGTCCGGGGCGCCACGGGTGCCGTCCGCGGTGCGGATCTCGACGTTGTCGTGGCCGAGCTCGGCGAGCAGCTCGCGCGCACGACCGGCGAGTTCCGGCTGCCGCTCGATCGCCACGACCCGGCCGGCGCACAGGGACAGCACCGCCGCGGCGTACCCCGTTCCCGCCCCCACTTCCAGCACTTCGTCCCCGGAGCCGAGGTCCAGCATCTCCGCCATCCGGGCCACCATGTCCGGCGCCGAGATCGTCTGGCCCGCACCGATCGGCAGCGGGCGCTCGTCGTAGGCCTCCCCGGCGTGGTCCGGGTGCACGAACCGCTCACGGGGAACGACGGCCATCGCATCGAGCACGCGCGTATCGGTGACCCCGGCGCGCCGCACTCGCGCGACCATCGCCTCGCGGGCCTGTTCCGTGCTCATTCCGGGCGACCCCAGTTCTCGTTCTCGACAGTTCTCGACGGCGCTGGTCCTCGACGCCTTTCGTTCTCGACGGGCCTCGGCCCGTGACCTACCCGGCGAGGCGACCGCCGAATCACCCAGCGCCGCGTGTTGCGGATTCAGGGGACCGTGTTGCGCTTCCAGGAGATCGTGTTGCACGTCCAAGGCGCCGTGTTGCGCTTCCAGGAGACCGTGTTGCACGTCCAGGGGGCCGGCCGTCACGTGCCCGACGCTTGGTCGGCTCCGGAACCGGCGCCGTGACCCGGCGAACCTCTCGGCGACCGCCTGCAGCAGCGACCGCCGACAGGTCCGGACCCGGCGGGTGCGCCTCCGCAGTCGGCGAAGGTTCACCCGACAGCGTTCCTCACCCGACAGCGTTCCTCACCCGGCAGCACGCCTCACTCGGCCGGCGACTCAGCCGACGGTGAGGTTCAGGCGCGCATCGGTCACCAGCCCGATCAACGCCTCCCGGGTGAGCGTGTCGCTGGGGTGGCTCTGGGCGCGCAACACCAGCCCGTCGGTGCGGTAGTGGACAGCGGTCACGGTCGGCTCGTCGGCGGTCGGGAACTCCTCGGAACGCGCCTCCGCGCGGTACACCCGGACGATCGATCCGTTCGCGCCGTTCCGTGTCGCGACCAGTTCCCCCGGGGCGCTCGGGGAACGCCATCCGACGTCCTCGGCCACCGGCCCCTCGTGGCCGAACCGAACGAGACTGACGACGACCCGGTCCCCTGTGGACCGGTCCACGTAGGCGCTTCCCAGCTCCGGGGGACAGTTGACCGTTTCCATCGGGCCGCTCGGGCCCTCCTCGGTGAGGTCGATGTCCGGGAAGTGCTCCGCCAGCACATCCGGCATCGCGGCGCGGATGTCCTTCATCGTCTCGTCGGCACCGGGAAACGTACGGGAACCGGGGGCGAATCCCCGACCGGTGGGCTCACCGCCGCCCGGTTGCGCAGGCAGCTCGTCGATGTTCCGGCAGATCTCCGCCCGCTCGGGCTCCGCAGCCCGCCCGGACGTCGCCGAGTCCGCCGTGCCCGGCCCCGCGGCGGCGCGCCCGAGCCCTTCCCCCGGACCCGCCGACGTCAGCGCACCGATGGTGACAGCGGCGACGGCCACCACGGCCACCGCCGATCCCCCTGCCTGCAGCCGCCTGCGCCTGCGGGTGCCCGTGCGAGTGACGACCTCGTCCGGGTCGAACCCCAGCGGCGGCTCGTCGGCCACCGCGGCGCGCAACCGCTCGCGCATCTCCTCGTCGTTCATGGTGTGTACCTCCGCAACCCTGTCGTGGCCCCGCCCGCGGTGACGTAGTCGACCGCTGCCGACTCGGTTCCGAGCGCGGCCCTCATGTCGGCCAGTCCTCGTGCGGTCTGGCTCTTGACAGTGCCTTCGGAGCAGGCGAGCGCCTCCGCCGTCTCGCCGACGGAGAGCGACTCGAAAAATCGCAGCACCAGTACTGCCCGTTTGCGCGGCGCGAGCGTGCCCAACGCCCGTATCAGCTCGGCACGCAGTCCTTCCTGTTCCGCGGCGTCGGCGGGCCCCATGCCCGGGTCCGGCCGCTCGGGAACGAACTCGCCGCGGCTCTCGGAACGCCGCCACGGTCGGCGTCGCTCGTCGAGCCAACAGCGAAGGAGGATCTTGCGGGCGTAACCGACCGGATGATGCGCCCTCGACACCCGCTTCCAGGCGCCGTACATCTTCATCAGCGTCGTCTGCACGAGGTCGTCGGCGAGATGCCAGTCGCCGCACAACAGGTACGCACTACGGCGCAGCGCCGCCGAGTGGGCGCGGGCGAACTCGCGAAACCGTTCCTCATCAGACTTCCGCATCCGTGCTCCCTTCCAACACCACTACTGCATACGGGCACGGAGCCGGGAAGGTTGCCCGCTGCGCCGAAACGGATCGGTCACGGGACGTCACGCACGGCCGGGGCACGTGCCGAAGGGACGGTCACGACTGCGGGTCGACGCAAGCCGGGGCCGTGGCCACACCCGGCCACGGCCCCGGCGAAGGAGTGTCAGCTGCGCGCGTCGACGCCGAGCGCGTCGATCACCGCGAAGAAGACCTCGGTGTTGTCGAGTACGCCGTTGAAGCGGTCCTTCTCCCCGCCGAATAAAAAGTGACAAAACGGAATACGAAATCACAAAGGTGTCGATATATCGCAAATGTCACTCGCGAATATTCGTTTCATTCAGAAAGGAATCTTGACGGTGGCCGCGACCTCCGGCACACACAGGTTCACACCTGTTCGATGTCGAGTGCGGCGCCCGACCCGACGTGGTGTCACACGGCGAAGAAGTCCCCGACGACCTGTCCACCACCGCGCGCGGCGACCTCGTCGTGTACCCAGCCGCCGATCGCGACGTCGAGTACGCCCAGTCCGAACGGCGAGAACAGCGCCGGCGTCCCGGGTTCGCGCGTGAGGTCGCCGCGCACGACGTCGGCGATCGTGCCGTGGACGAACTCCCGGTGGCCGACCTGCTGCTCGGCGAGATGCAGCGACGTCCGCTCCCGCACGGCGTGGTCGACGTCGTCGGTGACGTTGGTGGAGGCGAGTACGAGCTCGGGCGCGAAGTCACGGAGGGAGATGTGCAGCACCACCGGAGCGTCGGCGAGCAGCGCGGGATCGGTCAGGTGCGGCGTCCCGGCCACCGTGGCGACCACGACCAGGTCCGCGCCGGCGAACGCGCCGGAGACGTCGTCGGCGACCGTCACGGGCGCGGCGGGGCCGTCGGCGGCGAGGACGTCGGCGAACCGCTGGGCGTTACCGCGATCGGTGTCGAACAACGCGAACTCGCCGATCTCCCACGACAGGTCGCGCAGGAACATGCGCACGTGGTCGCTGATCAGACCCGTGCCGACGAACCCGACCCTGCCCGCCCGGCGCTCACCGAGCAGTTCCTGCGCGCCCAGCACGGCGGATGCGGCCGTGCGCGTCGCGGAGACGATCGACGCCTCGAGCAGCGCGTACGGGTAGCCGGTGTCGTAGTCGTTGAGCACCATCACCGCCGAGGCACGGGGAAAGCCGTGCGCGACGTTGCCGGGGTAGCTGGCGATCCACTTGATGCCCGATCGCGGCGCGGCACCGTCGTCGAGGAACGCGGGCAGCGCGATGATCCGGTCCCGTGGCCGGTCGGGAAAGCGCAGGAAACTCGAATGCGGATTGGTGCTCGCACCGTCGGCGTGCGCCAGGTAGGCGGCACGGACGGCATCCAGGGCGCCTTCGCGGTTCCCCTCGATCGTCGCGGTCACGTCCGCGGCTCCGATGACGCGCAGTCCTACGGGCGGGCGCGGGCCGGTCTCGATCGATCCCTCGGTCACGTGCGGTCCTCCTCGTCGGTGTCAGTGGTTCTCGGAGTGCCGGTGGCCCTCGATGACGAGCCGGGCCGCGGCGACGGATTTGCGTACCACCAGTTCGGGCGCGTACCCGTGCTTCGTGAACACGCCGTCGAGCCAGAACATGCCGTAGCCGTGGGCCTGCGTGAACAACTGCTCCATGAGCTCGAGTGCGTTCTCGGGCCGGTCGGACACGGCGAGACACAGCATGAGGAACTGGTCGGTCAACCGCCGGGTCTGCTCGTGCAGTTCGATGTACTCACCGCTCTGGAGCCCGCCGGTGTAGATGACGTTCATGCCGGCGCGGCGTTCGATGACGTACTCGGTGTAGGCACCCGCCGCGGCGGAGAGCGCCTCGGCCGGGTCGGCGATGCCCTCGGCCGCCGCGGCGACCCGGTCGGCGAGCCTGCTCGCGACGGCGGTGGCGACGGCGGCGAGCAGGCTCTCCCGCTCGGGGAAGTGGCGGTAGGGCGCGCCCGGGCTGACCTGCGCACGCCGGGCCACCTCGGCCACGGAGAACCCGGCGACCCCCTGTTCGGCGATGAGGTCGAGCGCGACGCGGACGAGCTCGTCGCGGAGCTCGCCGCGGTGGTACCGGTCACCCATGGCCGTGAACACATTTCTGTATCGGAATATGTAAGACCCCTCTCACGTCGTTACGTGAGAGGGCCCTTACTTCGGGGCTCGTGATCGAGTATCGCAGGAGTTCTGATGAGCACAACGACGCACGCCATCGCCGCACCCGGCCCTGGCGCACCGCTGGAGCGGACCACCATCGAGCGGCGCGACCTGCGGCCCGACGACGTCCTGATCGACATCGCCTACGCGGGTATCTGCCACAGCGACATCCACCAGGCGCGCGGTGAGTGGGGCGAGGCGATCTTCCCGATGGTGCCCGGGCACGAGATCGCGGGCACGGTCGCCGCGGTCGGCTCCGCGGTGACCGAGTACCAGGTCGGCGACCGAGTCGGCGTCGGCTGCATGGTCGACTCGTGCGGCGAGTGCGAGTACTGCCGGGCGGGCACCGAGCAGTTCTGCGTCAAGGGCAACGTGCAGACCTACAACGGCGTCGGCTTCGACGGCGAGCCCACCTACGGCGGCTACAGCCGGCAGGTCGTGGTCAAGGACGCCTTCGTGTGCCGGATCCCGGACGGCATCGGCCTCGACGTCGCCGCGCCGCTGCTCTGCGCGGGCATCACGACGTACTCGCCGCTGCGCCAGTGGGGCGCGGGCCCCGGTAAGAAGGTCGCGGTCGTCGGCCTCGGCGGCCTGGGCCACATGGCCGTGAAGATCGCCGCCGCGATGGGCGCCGAGGTGACGGTGCTGAGCCAGAGCCTGAAGAAGCAGGAGGACGGCAAGCGGCTCGGCGCGACCGAGTACTACGCCACCGCCGACGAGTCGACCTTCGACGTGCTGCGCGGGCGGTTCGACCTGATCCTCAACACCGTGTCGGCACAGATCCCGGTCGACGCCTACCTCGGGCTGCTGCGCACCGGCGGCGCGATGGTGAACGTCGGCGCACCCGGCGAGCCGCTGTCCTACAACGCGTTCTCGCTGATCGCGGGCAACAAGGCGCTGGCCGGTTCGATGATCGGCGGCCTCCCGGAGACCCAGGAGATGCTGGACTTCTGCGCCGAGCACGGCATCGGCGCGGAGATCGAGACGATCTCGGCCGACGACGTCAACGAGGCCTACGAGCGCGTGTCGGCCAGCGACGTGCGCTACCGCTTCGTGATCGACACCGCCACGATCGGCGCCTGACACCCGTCGCCGGAGGCCCCGGAGACAACTCCTCCCGGGCCGCCGGCGGAGGGCGGCTATAGGGTGCCGAGCGTGAGTGCCACCACGCTGGGAGCGGACGTGAACACCGACGCGGACGGGAAGGACCCCGACGCACCGGCCCCGGAGCAGCCCGCGGGCGGTGTCGCGCGCCGGGTCGCACGTCGGATCGGACCGTCCACCACGGCCGTCGCGTGCTACGTCGCCATGATGGCGCTGTCGTGGCTGCTGGTCGAGGTGGCCGGCCTCAGCCCGCTCACCCTGCGGGGCGCGGTCACGCCGATCGCCGCAGGAGCCGTGGTCGCCGTCATCGCGATCGCGCTGGCGATCCGGTTCGCCTCCGACCGCCTCGCGGGCGCGGTCGCGGGCGTGTACGCGGGCTGGATCGGCCTGGTGCTCATCAACGCGCTTCACGGCACGCCGTTCGGCCACAACGAACTGCACAACTGGGACACCCTCCGGATGTCCGCGCTGGCCAACCGGCTGACGACCACGTGGGGCAGCACCGACGCGTTCCTTCCCGGACTGCCCTCCGAGTACCCCGTGCTGTACCCGTGGCTGGTGGCGCGTGCCTCCGAACTCCTCGACCGGCCCACCTGGAGCCTGGTCGGGGCCATGGAGATCCTGTTCATCTCGGCATCGGCGCTCGTGGCCTTCCTGCTGTGGCGCAGGCTGACGACCCCGCCCGTCGCGCTGGCGATGGCCGCCGTGGCGCCTGTCGTGTTCATGCACGGCCACAAGAGCTACGAGATCCTCACCCTCGCGGTGTTCGTGCCGTGGGTGCTGGCCACGTTCGCGGTCCTGTCGCGCGACCGGGGCGGTCTGCACTGGCTGCCCGCGGGCGTCATCGGCGGGCTGTTCGTCTGCACGTACACCGGCTACCTGATCTTCGGTGTGGCGGGCGGAATGGCGATCATCGCCGCGCGGCTGCTGCGACCGAACCGCAAGCCGTACCTGCTCCATCTCCTCGGCGTGCTGGTGACCTCGGTCGTCGTGTCCTCATGGTACGTCGTCCCGCTGGTGTGGGCCTACCTCACCAAGGCGCGCAACGTCGTCGCCGACACCTATCCGAACATCGTCATCGGCCAGGAACCGGTCCCGCTCCCGTTCCTCGAGGCGACCCCCATCGGGCTGCTGACACTGGCCGGACTGTTCGGCCTGTTCTGGTACCGCACCCGCGAATGGTGGGCCCTGCCCATGCTGCTGTTGCTCGGCGGCATCTACCTGTACTGGGCCGTCTACATGGTTCAACTGGTCGGCAACGGGCACACCGGGTTCCTCGTGAAGATCCCGCGCATGGTGACCATGGTGCTGGCGACGGCGGGCGTGCTCACGCTCGTGCGCGTGGCCAGACCGCTGGCCGAACGGTTCCGGCTCGTACCTCCACGCAGTGTCGGCGTCGCCGCACTGGCCGTGCTGCTGGTGTCGTCGGGGCTGCTGGCGTGGGACAAGTGGACACCGGGAAATCCCAAGGGTTTCGCCGACGCGGAACCGCGGGTGCAGGAGTCGGAGCTCCACCCCAATCCCGCCCTCTTCGCCCACATGCAGCCGGGTCCGGACGGCCGGCCGTCCCGGTTCGTCCCGGAGGACCTGGTGGCCACGCCGATGCCGGCGAACCGGATCGCCGCCGAGGTCGAGGCGCGGCTCGGCCCCGACGCTCGGCCGATGTCGCTGTCGACCGACATGCGGCTCTACGCCTACGAGCTCTGGTGGGGCTACCTGCAGCGCGGCCACTACTCGGCCAACAGCCTGATGCGCTACACCGAGCGGTCGGCCGAGCTGGAGAAACTCGAGGCGATCACGGACCCGGCGCGGTTCGCGGCCGCGTCGGCCGACACGCGGTTCGGCGGCATCGACGTGTTCCTGCTGCGGAAGAACCCCGACGGCTGGTACTTCAACAACCGCGTCACCTTCGACCCCGCGTCGTTCCGCGGCGGCGCGTTCGACATCGTCGACGACCTGCCCTCGGGCCTCGTGCTCGCCGTGCGGAATCCCTGACCAGGGGCCTCACTCGAGCAGGCCCATCAGACCGGGCAGCCCGAGCGACAACTCGGGCACGAACGTGACGGCCAGCAGCACCAGGAGGAGTCCGGCGAAGTACGGCAACAGCTTCGGTACGACCTGTTCGATGGACACCCCGCTGACGCCGGTGCCGACGAACAGGACCGACCCCACGGGCGGGGTCATCGTGCCGATGCACATCGCGAGGATCAGCACCATGCCGAAGTGGACGGGGTCCATGCCGAGTTCCTCGGAGATCGGCAGCAGGATCGGCGTGAAGATGAGGATCGCGGGCGTGATGTCCATGAACGTGCCGACCACGAGCAACACGAGGAGCATCAGCAGCAGGACGATCGTCTTCGAGTCGGCCACCGACAGCAGCGTGTCCGTGAGCGCCCCCGGGATACCGGTGTAGGCCATCACCCACGACATGCCCGCGGACGCGGCGATGAGGAACATGACGATGCCGGTCGCGGTGACCGTGCGGGTCACGACCTCCGTGAAGTCGCGCCAGGACATGCTGCGGTACGCCAGCGCCAGCACCAGGGTGTAGAGCACCGCGATGCCGGCACCCTCTGTCGCGGTGAAGACGCCGAAGACGATGCCGCCCACCACGACGACGATCAACAGCAACCCGGGCACCGCCCTGAGCAGCACCCGCGCCGCCTCCGCCATTCCGACGCGGCCCAGCTTCGGGTACCGCTGCCGCCGCGTGAACACGTACGCGATCGCCATGATCACGAGGCCCATGAGGATGCCCGGCACATATCCCGCCATGAACAGCGCCGACACCGACACCCCGCCCGCGACGGTGGAGTAGACGATCGCGGCGGTCGTGGGCGGGATGAGCAGGCCGGTCGGGGCGGACGCGACGTTCACCGCCGCACCGAACGCCGGGTCGTAGCCCGCTTCCTTCTGGCGGTCGTGCAGCGTGCTGCCGACCGCGGCGGCCGACGCGACGGCCGAACCGGACAGCGACCCGAACAGCGTGTTGGCCAGCACGTTGGTGTGGGCCAGCGCTCCCGGAACCCGGCCCACGGCGACGAGCGCGAGGTCGACGAGCCTGCGGGCGATGCCGCCGGTGTTCATGATGTTGCCCGCGAAGATGAACAGCGGGACGGCCAGCAACGAGAAGCTCTCGATACCGACGTTCAGCTGCTGGCCGACGACGTAGGTGGCGTCGTCGGCTGGCAGGAACATCAGCGCGGTCACCAGTGAGGCGACACCGAGCGAGACCGAGATCGGCACGCCGGAGAACAGCAGGATGAAGAAGGCGCCGAACAGGATGGCGGCGGCGGTCAGAGCGCCCATCAGTCTGTCCCCTCCGTCTCGGTCGGGACCTCACCGGTGAGGTCCTCCCAGATGTTGAGCACCTGCGCGAACACGATCGCCACACCGGCGATCGGCCCGATCGTGTAGACCAGGCCGCGGGAGATCCCCAGCAGCGCCGAGTAGTTCGTGGCCGCACCGAGCGCGAGCATCGTGCCGCCGATCACCAGCACGACGACGGCGAACACCAGCACGAGGACGTCCGTGCCGACGATCAGCCCGCGCTGCACCGGAGGTGCGAACTTGTCCCGCAGGAACAGCAGCGACATGTGTTTGCGGTGCAGGAAGGCGTACGCGGCGCTGATCAGCGACGTCCAGATGAGGGCGTAGCGCACGAGCTCCTCGGTGAAGGCCGCGGGCGTCCCCAGCACGTAGCGGGTGAACACCTGGTACAGCACCAGCAGGGTCATGACGACGAGCAGGGCGCCCGCGACGGCGGCGAGGACGCCGCCGAGCACCCGCCGGACCCGGTTCAGACGATCGTGGGTGGTCATAGGAGATCCTCAGTCCCTTCCCGACTCGATGACGGAGAGGAGCCGTGCGACCTCCGGATACTGCTCGGCGTACCGGTCGACGACCGGCTGCGTGGCTTTCCGGAAGGCGTCGGTGTCGACGTCGGTGACGAACCGGACGCCCATCTCCTTCGCCTCGGCGACCGACTCGTCGATGCGTTTCTCCCACGCGACCTTCTGCCGCTCGGTCGACGCGCGAGCGGCCTCGGAGAGCAGTTGCGCATCGGCCGGGGAGAGCCGGCCCCACGTCTCGGTGCCGATCACGAGCATGTCCGGGATCCAGGTGTGCTCGGTCATCGAGAACACTTTGGACACCTCGCCGTGTGCGCTGTCGGTCAGCACGGTCTCGTTGCTCTCGGCGCCGTCGATCAGCCCGGTCTGCAGCGACGTGTAGGTGTCGCCGAAGGCCATCACGACCGGTGCGGCTCCGAGCGCGCCGACGAAGTCGGTCTGGGACCGCATGTCCTGCACGCGCAGCTTCAGCCCCCGCAGGTCCGCCGGCTTCCGCACGGGAGTGTTCCGCGTGTAGAACGACCGCGCACCCGAGCTGTAGTAGGTCAGTCCGACGAATCCCTTGTCGGCGGTGGAACGGAAGTAGTCCGCCATCTCCGCCGAATCCATCACCTCGTAGAACTCCCGCTCGGAATCGAACAGGTACGGCAGGCCGAAGGTGTGGTAACCGGGGTCGTAGGTCGCCAGGCCCGGAGCGCTGACCCGCGTCATGTCGACGATGCCCTCGTGGAGCTGGCCGAGCACGCTCGGTTCGTCGCCCAGCTGGCCGTTGCCGTAGATCTTCACCTCGATCCGGCCGCCGCTGCGCCGCTTCACGTCCTCGGCGAACGAGTCGAGTGCCTGCGAGGTGACGTGGTCGTCGCCGAGGTTGTTCGCCAGGGTCAGCACCAGTGGGTTCTCCGGCGTCGCCTCGGCGCTCGTCCGCGCGCCCGACGCGGGCGCGCACGCACCCACCGCCGCGACGAGGATCAGGGCGATGATGCCGCTCATGCCACTGATCAGTCGGTTCCTCATGCCTGCCTTCCTCACATGCCGATCATGTCGACGGGCTCGAACGAGACGTCGACGGTGAGATCACAGCCGGGGTCGGGGGTCTTGATCAGCACGGACCCGAGTCCGATGTCGTAGTGCCAGCCCACCTCGGCGGCGTCGAACCGGCCGCGGTGCAGGTACTGCGGGATGCGCTCGCCGTCGACGTCGACGCGGTGCGGACACTTCCCCGGCCGGACGACGTCGAACAGCAGCCGCTCGACCGGGCTGCGGTACTCGCCGCGCCGCGACAGCTGCAACCGCACCCGCTCCCCGGCGCTCATGCGGACCTCGGTCTCGCGGAACGCGCCCCGTTCGTGATCTCGGGTGAGGCCGTCGTCCTCGTACAGCGTGAACTCGCCGTCCCGCTCGGGGACGCAGATCAGCCGCAGGTCCGTCACCTCGTCGCGGGTGGCGCTGTCCACGCGGCTCTCCGCCATCGGCACGATGCCGCCACCGCGCAGCAGCAGCGGGATGGAGGCCAGGTCCACCGGCTTGTCCACGACCCGGCCGCCGTCGTGACGCTCCCGGGTCCAGAAGTCGTAGAACACCTCGCCCGCGGGCAGGTACGCGCTGCGGGTGTCGGCGCCCGGGTCGAGCACGTTCGCGACGAGCAGCGCGTCGCCGAGCATGAAGTCCTCGAAGACCTCGTCGACGGCCGGATCGTCCTGGAAGGCGCTGACCAGTGGCTCCATGAGCGGCCCGCCGGTCACCGTGGCCCGCGCCGTGAGCGAGTACAGGTACGGCAGCAGCCGGTAGCGCAGCCGGACGGCGTCCCGGACGTAGCGGGTGTGGTCGGGGTACATCCACGGCTCGGTCACCGTGTTGTCGGAGTTGACCGAGTGGATGGAGAAGCGCGGCTGGAAGACGCCGTGCTGCACCCAGCGGACCAGCAGCTCCGGATCCGGCGCGGGCCCGTGGAACCCGCCGATGTCGCAGCCGTGGTGCGGGAAACCGGACAGTCCCATCCCGAGGATCGTGGCGACGTTGTGCCGCAACGACTCCCACGACGTCGAGTTGTCGCCGGCCCAGCTCTGGGCGTAACGCTGGATGCCGGCGTGCCCGGACCGGCACACGATGAACGGCCGCGCGTTCGGAGCCGTCTCCGCGACGGCGTCGCGGCTCACGTGGCACATGAGGTTCGACATGACGCTGCGCAGCCTGCCGATCGTCGCGCCCGCACCCTCGAAGTCCACTCGGGAGTCGGTGTCGACGATGCCGTCGTACTCGCAGTTGTCGTTCCACACCGACGTCGTGCCCTTGCTCAGCACCGCGTCGATGAGCCATCGCCGCCACGCCTCACGCGCGGCGGGTTTGGTGAAGTCGACGAACCGGCCCGGCCCGCCCCACCAGGCGCCGACCGCGGGTCCCTCGCCGTGGACCGCGGCGGCGTCGGCGCTACGGGTGACGAAGACGTCCTCGTCGCGGAACTGCTCGAGTCCGGGGTGGACGTCGAGCACGCCGGGCTTGACGTTCGGCGACACGGTGATGCCGCGCTCGGCCATCGCGGCGAAGAACCCCTCGGGATCGGGGAACCGGCGCTCGTTCCACGTGAACACGCACCGTTTCGGCCCGGCCTCGGTGTCCTGGGTGGTGTATCCCGACGAGAGCTGGAATCCGTCGACGGGGATACCCTCTTCCCGTGCGATGTCGATGAAATCGGTGATCGCCCTGTCACCGTCGGAGTCCATTTCGGAGTAGTACATCGACGAGGCCAGGTAGCCGAGCGCGTATTTGGGCAGCAGCGGTGGCCTGCCGGTCAGCATCGTGTAGCGGCGCACCACGTCCCGCATTCCCGGGCCCGCGATGAGGAAGAGGTCGACGTCGCCGCCGTCGGCGCGGTAGCGGCTGTGCGGGGGCCAGTAATTGCTCCGCTGCCTGCCGAGGTCGAATTCGCAGTCGTAGGTGTTGTGGTAGAAGTAGCCGACCGCTTTCCGGTTCTCGCGGTTCAGCTTGAGATAGAACGGGATGTGCTTGTACAGCGGATCGGTTTCGCGCGGGTCGTAACCGAGCGCGTCCTTCGGGCTCATCGTGACGAGTTTCTGCGCCTTGTTCAACGGCCCCGTGGTCTCACCGAAACCGTAGAAGGCGTCGGCGGCGGAGATCTCGCTCGTGTGGCTGCGGCGACCGTTCGCGTCGGCCAGGTAGCCGAGACCGGCGACGTCGGAGTGCAACAGCGCGCCCTCGTCGTCGTGGACGCGGATCCGGAACGGGTCCTTCTCGATGTCCACCCGCAGGTTCCCGCCGGTCATGCGGACGCGGTCGCCCAGGTCGTCGAGCTCGAACGGCGCCGGGGTCACGCAGGTCCGCTCGGTTCCGAAGAACGCGTCGAGCCGATCCGGCCACGCCGTCGTGGTCAGCGTGTAGGACTCTTCGGCGAAATCGCCGTCGAAACCGGCTCGAATACGCAGAATGCCGTCGGCCACGACGACGAGTCGGATTTCCACACCGTCGGTGTGAATCCGGACCCACTCGCCTGCCCGCTGCACTCGCTCGACTCGTGATGTGACACGCACGGGAACTTCTCTCGATCCGACGAATTGCTGACTGTCACCGGCGGCGGGTCGTTCCCGGGGAAACGGCCACGTCCCTGCCGGGCCCACCGGCCCTGACGTGTTCACCAATCATGAACGGTTCCGTCCCGCAACCGGTTCACCGGCAGGTACGCCCGCTCGTACGGGTACCGCGCGGCCAGTTCCTCGTCGACGTGGATGCCGAGACCGGGTTCCTCGCTCGGACGCAGACCGCCGTGGGCGAACTCGTACGTCGGGCCGAACACGTCGTGGGTCTCCCGGCTGTGGACCATGTACTCCTGGATGCCGAAGTTGTGCAGTGCCAGGCCGAGGTGCACCGCGGCGGCGAGCCCGACCGGCGAGACGTCCGTCGGACCGTGCATGCCGGACTTGATCTGGTACATGGCCGCGTAGTCCATGATCCGCCGCACGCTCGTGATGCCACCCGCGTGCGTGATCGGCGAGCGCACGTAGTCGATGAGCTGTTCGCGGATCAGGTGCTGGTAGTCCCAGATCGAGTTGAACACCTCGCCGATCGCCAGCGGAGTGGTCGTGTGGTGACGCACCCACCGCAGCGCTTCCTGGTTCTCGGCGGGCGTGACGTCCTCGAGCCAGAACAGGTCGTAGGGCTCCAGCGACGTGCCCAGCTTGGCCGCCTGGATCGGCGTCAGCCGGTGGTGCGCGTCGTGCAGCAGGGCGATGTCCTCGCCGAACTCGCCGCGGACCGCCTCGAACACCGACGGCACGTGCCGCAGATAGGCGCGCGTGTCCCACGTTTCCTCGGCGGGCAGCGCCGCACGGCGGGCGGGTTCGTAGTCGTAGCGGTCGTCGCTGTCGCCGCCGCCGACCGACGCCGCCGCGCTGGAGGCCACGCCGTACACCGAGTCCAGCCCCGGCACGCCGGTCTGGATGCGGATGGCGCGGAACCCCTCGTCGAGGTGTTTGCGGACCGAGTCGAACAGCTCCGGGATGTCCTTGCCGCTGGCGTGGCCGTAGACCAGGCACCGCTCCCTGCTCGCACCGCCGAGCAGCTGGTACAGCGGCAGTCCGGCGACCTTGGCCTTGATGTCCCACAGCGCGGTGTCCACGGCGGCGATCGCCGCCATCGTCACCGGACCGCGCCGCCAGTACGCGCCCCGGTACAGGTACTGCCAGGTGTCCTCGATCGCGTGCGCGTCGCGGCCGCTCAGCAGCGGCACGACGTGGTCGGTGAGGTAGCTCGCCACGGCCAGCTCCCGCCCGTTCAGCGTGCCGTCGCCGTAGCCGACCACTCCGTCATCCGTGGTGATCTTCAGCGTGACGAAGTTGCGTCCGGGGCTGGTGACGATGACGTCCGCGCGCTCGATGAGCACTGGTCCTCCTTGACTGCACACGACGAGTGGTCGCCGGGCCGGCCGTGCGCACACGGCCGGTGGGCGTGGCCGGGGGCTCGCGATCGGTTCAACGTAAGAGCCGCCCCGTAGACTGACAATCAGTTGCCATTTGTTGCCACAGGCACGACCCGTCGCGGAGGTATCGGTAGTGGGCGAACCCAGGCCGACGATCTACGACGTGGCCCGGCACTGCGGGGTCGCGGCGTCGACCGTGTCCCGCACGTTCTCCCACCCGAGCCGGGTCAACCCCGCGACCCGCGAGAAGGTCCGCGCCGCCGCGGACGAGATCGGCTACGTGCCGCGGCCGCTCGCCCGCGCGGAGGCGCCCGGCCGGGCACGCACGATGACGCTGGTCGTCACCGACATCGCCAATCCGTACTACGCGCCGCTGATCAAGGCCGCCCAGGCGCAGGCGCTGACCGCGGACTACACGCTCGCGCTCACCGACAGCGACGAGTCGCCGCGGGTCGAGGTCAGCAACCTGCGGCAACTGCTGGCGACCACGAGCGGGGCGATCCTGGCCACCTCGCGGTTGTCCGACGACGTCATCCGCCAGCTCGCCCAGCACCGCCCCCTGGCCATCGTCAACCGGGAGATCGACGGCATCCCGAGCCTGGTCGTCGACACCGCGGGCGGGATGCGCAAGGCGGTGCGCCACCTGGCGGCCATCGGCCATCGCCGCATCGCGTACCTGTCCGGCCCGCGCAACTCGTGGATCAACGGCGCGCGCTGGCAGGCCGTGCGCGAGGAGTCGGCCGCACTCGACCTCGACGCGACGTTCCTCGGGCCGCACCCGCCGACCCGGCAGGGCGGCCACGAGGCGGCCGACGCGCTGATGTTGCAGCGCACCACCGCGGCGATCGCCTACAACGACCTCATCGCGATCGGCACCCTGCAACGACTCCAGGCGGCAGGGGTGAACGTGCCCGCGGACTTCAGCCTCATCGGGTGCGACGACATCTTCGGCGTCGACCTCACCGTGCCCGCGCTGACAACGATCTCGGGGCCGACCGAACGGCTCGGCAGGGCCGCCGTCGACGTGCTGCACACGCAGCTCGTCCACCACACGACACCGGAGTCGGCGCTGTTCGACGCCCACCTCGTGACCCGGGGCTCCACGGCTCCGCCACCCACCGGCGACCCCACCCGGTGACATCCGGCCCCGGTCGGTGACGGACGCGTGGATGACAACTGACGGCAACCAGTTGCACTCACTGCGCACGGCGGCGAGGCTGCCCGCATGCACGGCGGCACGGCAGACACACCCGACTCCTCGTCCGCAGCCCGGCCCGTCCGGGAGACCAGGAACCTGGGCTCGGCGAACGCGCCACGCGACGTCCCGCGCGGCGGGCGGGCTCCGCTGACTCCACACCCGGACCGGCTGTTGCCACCGGAGCCCGTGCAGCGCGGCATCGCGCGGCGGCTGTACGAAAGCGTCCGCGACCTGCCGGTGATCAGCCCGCACGGCCACGTCGAGGCCCGGCTGCTCGCCGACGACGAGCCGTTCACCGACCCGGCGTCGCTGTTGGTCACCCCGGACCACTACGTGACCCGCCTGCTGCACGCCCACGGCCTGACCATGAACGAGCTCGGCGCGCGTGACGGCGACGGGGCCGAGCAGGCGACGCCCAGCGAGGTGTGGCGCGCCTTCTGCGAACACTGGCACCTGTTCCTCGGCACGGCGTCGCGGCAGTGGATCGAGGCCGAGCTCCACGACGTCCTCGGCGTGACGGTGCAGCCCTCCGCCGACACCGCCGACGAGCTCTTCGACGAACTCACCGAGCGGCTGCGCCTGCCCGAGTTCCGGCCGCGGGCGCTGTACGCGGCGTTCGGGATCGAGGCGCTGGCCACCACCGACGACCCGGCCGACGATCTGGCCCACCACCGCGCGCTCGCCGAGGACCCGTCGTGGCCGGGCCGCGTCGTGCCCACGTTCCGCCCGGACCGCTACCTGGATGCGACCGCACCCGGCTGGCCCGCGGCGTTGGACGCACTCGCGGAGGCGAGCGGGATCGACACCGGCGACTACACCGGCCTCGTGCGGGCGCTGGAGAACCGCCGGGAGTACTTCCGCGCCCACGGCGCCACGGCGACCGACCACAGCGCTCCCGACGCCCGCACGGCGTTCCTCGACGGCGACGAGGCGCAGCGGCTGTTCCAGCGGGTCCGCGCCGGAACGGGCAGCCATGACGACGCGCGGTTGCTGTCGCAGCAGCTGCTCGGCGAGATGGCGCGCATGTCCAGTGAGGACGGCATGGTCATGGCGTTGCACACCGGCGTCCAGCGCGGCCACCACCCGGAGACGTTGCGCCGCTTCGGCCCCGACACCGGTCACGACATCCCGTTGCAGGCCGAGTTCACGCGGGCGCTGCAGCCGATGCTGGAACGGTTCGGCACCAACCCGCGGTTCCAGACGGTCGTGTTCACCCTCGACGAGACCGTGTTCTCCCGCGAGCTCGCACCGCTGGCCGGGTTCTACCCGTCGGTGTACCTCGGGGCGCCGTGGTGGTTCCTCGACGCGCCCCGCGCGATGCACCGGTTCCGCGACGCGGTCACCGAGACGGCCGGTTTCTACCGCAACGCCGGGTTCATCGACGACACCCGCGGGTTCTGCTCCATCCCGGCACGCCACGACACGGCCCGCCGGGTCGATGCGGCCCACCTGTCCGGTCTGGTCGCCGAGCATCTGATCGGCGAGGACGACGCCGCACAGGTGATTCACGACCTGCACGACCGTCAGCCCCGCGCGGCGTTCCGACTCTGATGCCGACTCCGCCGACTCCCCCGCCGCGGCTCGCGCGCGCCTCCGCCGGGGCGCGCCCACCGGCCCCGGTCCGCGCCGTCCACCTCGGACTCGGCGCGTTCCATCGGGCGCACCAGGCCGTGTACACGATGGCCGACCCGGACTGGGGCATCGCGGCGTACACGTTCCGCAACGCCGACCTGCCGCGCACGCTCGCCGAGCAGGACGGGCTGTACACGTTGCAGGTACGCGGCAACGGGCAGCCGCAGGCGCAGATCGTCGACTCGATCAGCCGCGCCCACCCGGGCGGCGACACCGAGCGGTGGCTCGCCGACCTGGCCTGCCCCGACGTCGCACTGCTGACGCTGACGATCACCGAGGCGGGCTACCGCACCGCCGGTGACGGGAGTGCGATCGACCGGGTGGTCGCGGGACTGCGCGGACGTCACCGCGCGGGCGGCGCCCCGATCGCGCTCGTGCCCTGCGACAACCTGCCGGGCAACGGCGACGTGCTGCGGGCCGCGGTGCGCAGCGCCGCCGGGGACGAGGACTCGGCGTTCCGCTCGTGGCTCGAGGAGCACGTGTCGTGCGTCGACACCGTCGTCGACCGCATCACCCCGGTCGCAGGCGAGGACGACGTCGCCACGGCGGCGCGGCTGACCGGGTTCGACGACCACGCCCCTGTGGTGACCGAGCCGTTCAGCGAGTGGCTGCTGGCCGGGCAGTTCCCGCTCGGCAGGCCCACGTGGGAGAACGCGGGCGCCCGGTTCGTCGACGACCTGGCCGCGTACGAGCAGCGGAAACTGTGGTTTCTCAACGGCGCGCACACGTTGCTGGCCTACACCGGCCCTGCGCTGGGCTGCGCGACGGTCGACGAGGCCGTGCGGCATCCCGTGCCGGCGGCGCTGGTCGAGTCGTGGTGGGACACCGCGGCGCGGCACGCGTCGCTGCCGGCCGAGGATCTGGCCGACTACCGGGAACGGCTGTTGCGGCGGTTCTCGTCCCGCGGCATCCGGCACCAGCTGCTGCACATCGCCGTGGGCGGTTCGGAGAAGATCCCCGCCCGGATCCTGCCGGTGCTGCGGGCCGAACGGGCTGCGGGACAGTTGCCCGAACCCGCGGTCGCGGCACTGGCCGGGTGGCTGATCCACCTGCGGGACAGGGACGTCGTCGACCCGCGCGCCGACGAGCTCGTCGCCCTCGCCCTCGACGCCGACGGTGCCCGACGGGTGGTGGCCGCGCTGGACGCCGACCTCGCCGAGGATCGCGAACTGATCACCGCCGTCGACGACTACGTCGGCCGTCTCCGCCGATCGAACCCCTGAGGCGCATCCGCCGACGGGACACGCGCCGATCGAAACCGCTGAGGCCGAGCCGAACATCAAGGCGGACCGGGGTGCGTGACGCCGGCCCGCGCCACGTCGTCAGCGCGACTGGAGCGCGTCCAGCGCGACGGCCATGCTCGCGGCCACCCGGAAGTCGATGCGGGGGTCGGGCACGCTGATCGTGTACTTGTCGCGGATCGCGATGCCCTTCTGACTGGTCATCACGGGCTGCCCGGTCTCGTTGTCGGTGAAGTCGAAGTGGAACAGGAACGGCACCCAGACGTCGCCGAGGTACGGGATCATCGTCCAGATCCGGCGGAGGATGGCGATGAACTTGCTGCGTTCCTGGCCCTTCGCGGAGTATCCCGGCCCGTACAGCTGCCACGTCGACCGCAGCAGGCTCTTGCCGAACTCCTTGCTGAACCCGCCGAGTGCCTGGCCGTGTTCGTCGTACACGTCGTGTTCGGCGTGCACGTCGAGCTTCTGCCTGGCCTTGAACGAGAACACCTGACGGGTACGCGTCTCGTCCGAGTAGAAGATGATCTCCTCGCGCAGCTTCATCCGTTTCTGCTGCGCGAACGCGATCAGCTCCCCTTCGTCACCGTCCGGGCCGACGCCGCGGATCTCGTAGCGATTGACCATCATCGTGATCCGCTGGCGGACGAAGAACGTCGGCATGTGCATGGGTGCAGTCACGCGGCGAGTATGGCACGCCCGCCGCATCGGAGGCCGGTTCGCCGAATGCGCATGTCCGAGCAAAACCGGCCGCACCGTCGCGGCAATCGACGCCGCGCAGGTCGTCAGCGGACTGGGAGCCTCTCCGGCGGGCAGTGGCAACGGCTCGGCATTTACCGCGACGCCGCCGAGGTGTGAACTGCCTGCCGGACCGAAGCGGCCTTCCGGACCGCTCCGGACAGCACCGGAACCAGGGCAAGCGCGACATAGGCGAGAGTCATGGCGAGTATGACGGCCTTGACGCTCACGCCCGCCAAGACCGCGCCCCCAGCGGCACTGCCCAGCGGGAAGCCCAGCGACGTAACCGCGGTGCGCGCGCCCATCACCTGCCCACGTAGGTCTTCCGGGACCAGCCGCTGGACGAGGGACCGTTCGACGACGAAGTAGGGACCCCACAGGAACGCCGCCACGCCGACGAGCGCAATGGCGACCGCCACGTTGTCGGTGAGCGCCAACAGGCCGAAGAAGGGCGCACCGCTGCCAACAGCCAGCGCGATCTTGACGGCCGGACGGCGAGTGCGCAACAACGCTGGGCCGACTACGACGCCGAGCAGCGCACCACAACCGGCCACACCCACGAGCAGTCCGTACGCGCCTGAACCGGCCTGAAGTCCGTCACGGCTGAAGACCGGGTAGAAGACCTCGATCATGCCGCTGAGGAAGAGGAACACGAGGGTTGTGAGAGTGAGCGTAAGGACGGCCGGGAGACGGAACAGCGCGCCGGCGCCCAGCCACTTCTTGAGGAAGCCGGCGGGCTGCTCGGCCGACGTCTTCCCGAGGCGCGGGAGCCCGAAGCAGATCAGACTCATCAGACCGAACGACAGCGCGTCAACGATCAACGCCGGTGACGCACCCGCCCAGGCAACGATCAAGCCGGACACCGGCGGCCCGACGATGTAGGCCAGCTCCCAGTTGGCACCCAGCAGGGCGTTCGCGGATTCCAGATCGGCGTCGTCGACCAGACGCGGCACGAGCGCGCCCTCGGCGACTTCGGTCACCGCCGACAGCGTGGCACAGAAGGCCGCGATCACGCAGATGACCGGCACGCTCAGCAGCTCAACGGCCGCCAGCAGGGGCAGCAGAGCCACCAGGGCGCCTCGCAAGGCGTTGTCCCAACCGAGCAGCAGTCGCGGCTGGAACCGGTCCAGCAGCTGTCCGGCCACCGGCGCGCTGAAGATCCGCGGGAGTCCGAAGCACAGCAGGACGACGCCGAGCTGCGCCGGGCCGGCGACGGTGAGCACGAGCCAGGACAGGGCAACGGTTGTGAACGCGTCGCCGGCCCGCGAGATCAGCATGCCCAGCCAGAACCGGCGGAACACCGGGTTCCGGCGGACGATCGCCAGATCGTGGATCACTTTGCGCACGGTGTGCCCTCCTCTGCGGCCGCGCAGGACGCAACCGCGTCGACAATGCAGGTGTACCTGGTACAGCGGCAGGCGTTTCCGGCCAGCGCGCCGCGAGCGGCGTCCCTTCCGTCACCACGCTCACGGGGCTCGGACAAATGGGCACGCGCGGACGATCATCCCCGGAGTGCAGAAGCCGCATTGCGCGGCGCCGTTGTTCGGCGAAACTTTCCAGCAACTCGTCGCCGCTTTCCGCGAGCACTTCGATGGTGGTGATCCGACGCCCGCCGACCGTGGCGGCGAGGACGATGCACGACAGCGGGGCCCGCCCGTCGAGCAGGACCGTGCACCCTCCACAGTGGCCACTTCCGCACGGGGACTTCGTTCCCGTCAGGCCTGTTTCCCGCAGGCACGTGACCAGGTTGCCGCCGTCGCCGACGACTCCGCCGGTGGCGCGCGCCCCGAACGTCGTCGTCCACGGTGAATTCTTCAGCAGCCTGCGCGGGTGTCTCGACCGCGCTTTCACCGGCTGGCCAGCATGCCTCCGTCAACCGCAGCCGCGTCGGCACCGCGCCCGGCATTCCGACGGAGACAGCTGCGCTGTTCCCCGTGCGGCGCACCGCGACACTGGCGTCATTCGGCCCTCCGGCCGCACGGACGACCACTTTCCCGAATTCCATTCGACCCCCTTGAAGTCCAATTCGCGAACAATAACATAAGATTGCGATTAATAAATAAATTATCCGGCAGAATTCCGTCAATCCGATGCCGCGAGCGGAGATCCAACAGCGTTGGGTCCGCCCACAAGGTGGACGGACCCAACGCCTCTTCCTGGTCGAGGCACTACTCCGGAACCGTTCAAGGACCTCGCCGACGTCACAGGCTCGAACAGGCTCACCCTTGGGCGGACCGTCGGCCGGCTCTGCCGAGTGGGCGCTGCTTACCCACAACCCGAGGACACCGCCGGGGCGTGAAACGCGCAGTGCCGATCAACGGCGAGGCGAGTCAACCACGTTTCTGAGTGGCATTGCCCGACCGAACTGCCTCGGCGGCGTCCGGTGGAAGCCGCACCGCTTGACGGACAGTCCAGACCAGCGTGAACCCGGCGAGGACCGCGGTGACACAGAGCAGCACCGCCGGGGACAGCACGGATTCGAATACCGCCAGCAGATACGGGACGCAGAAGCCGGCGTAGGCAACCGCTTGAAACACCGCGGTCAGGCTGGCCAGGTTGTGCGTACCCGCCAGGCGGTGAACCTCCGTCAGGCCGGCTACGAGGCAGCAGCCGTAGCCGGCTCCAGCCGACGGCAGCCACGCTCAGGCCGATGGGCAGCCAACCGTCGCTTCGGGAACCGGAGTGCTGGTCGCTCGTGCGGTGCAAGGTGTCCGCGCGCTGCGCTCGTCTCGTCATGACGATCATGCTCGGGCACAGCCGCGAGGACGACGAGTGTCTGGAACGACGACATACGTACAGGTCGAGACCTGCGGACTGTCGCGCTCGGAATCACCGACAACATGTCCTTGTTCGAGCTCTCGATCCCCTGCGCGATCTTCGGCTCTCCCAGGCCGGAGGCCGCAACCAGCTGGTACGACCTGACCGTGTCTTCCACACCGGGTGCCCGGGTCGGCGCATGGTTCCGCGTGGACGGCACACGCGGGCTCACCGAACTGGCAGCTGCGAGCACCGTGGTCGTCCCTGCCTGCGATGACGCCGTCGAGGCTCCGCCGCCCGAGTTGGTGCAGGCCGTGCGCACTGCGCACGAACGCGGCGCCCGAGTGGCATCGATATGCACGGGCGCCTTCGTGCTCGCGGCCGCGGGCCTGCTCGACGGGCGACGCGCCACCACGCACTGGTCGTACGCCGAGACACTCGCGCAGCAGTACCCGGGGATCGAGGTCGACGCCGACGTGCTCTACGTCGACGACGGCGATGTGCTCACCTCGGCCGGACAAGCGGCCGGGATCGACTTGTGCCTGCACATGGTCCGCACCGACTACGGCGCCGCGACGGCCAACAGTGCCGCCCGACGCCTGGTGGTCCCACCCCATCGTGACGGTGGACAGGCACAGTTCGTCGCCGCACCGATGTCCACCGGAGGCGATCACAGCCTCAACGGCCTGCTGGATTGGGCGATCGAGCGCCTGCACCAACCGCTGACCGTCGCCGACCTCGCCCGTGAGGCGGGCCTGAGCCCACGCCAGCTCAGCCGCCATTTCCTCGCCGTCACCGGTACGAGTCCGTTGCAATGGCTCCTGACGCAACGCATCCGGCGGGCACAAGAATTGCTGGAAACGGTTCACGACAACCTGGACGACATCGCAGCGCAGGTGGGGCTCGGCACGGCGGCCACGCTGCGCCGACATTTCAACCGGCGGATCGGCACCTCCCCGGACGCCTACCGCCGCACGTTCCGATCCGACCCCGGCATACCCGAGGCACGCTCAGCAGACTGAAGGTCCGTCCTACGCCACGGCGTGTGGATTCCCCACGGGACACAGCGGACCCCGCTACGCGTTCGTCGCAGAGAGCGTTCTCGCGTTGGTTCCCATCGCGCTGTCGGCCAATTCCACCGAGCGGACGATGCCGCCGGAACCGGCGACCACGATGACGTGGCCGTCCGGAGAGCTCACACGCGCCTCCAAAGCGGACAGTTGCTCCTTGGCTGCTTCGTCGAACACATAGCCCAGTTCGGCAGCGACGTCGAGGAAAGCCAACCGGTCCATTCCGAAGTGGACGGAAATGATCGGCACACGGTCGCGCCCGTCGGACTCCTGGACGAGCCGGGTCATGCGCTCGGTGGTGCTGCAGGTGGCCCGGAAGACCACGAACGGCTCGACGCCGACCGCGATCAGTACGGGACCCGCGACGACGAGTGCCCACCCGGTGGCCGGTGCGGGCTTGGCCGCGTACAAGGCCACCACGACCACGAGGAGCGCGACCGCCGATGCCGTGACGATGCTCCTGATCTCGTTGCGGCGCGCCGACGTGCGCGGCTTTTCCACGACTGGCGGGACCGCGTCACACACTGTCCTGATCGGACGCTTACCCACCAGCAGCACCGGATCGTGGCTGCTCCCGTAAGACCGCAGCACGCGGGCACCGAGCTGCCCCGCGAGGACGTCCACGTCGGCGACGGTGCCGCCGATCTCCGACAGCGTCACCCATGCGAAATCGGCGGATGCGAGTTCTGCGGCAAGCCGTTCCCTGCCTTCTTGCCTGCCCGGCAGCGGAGGCAGCCCGACGCCCGGGACGTACCGGAACGCCAAGGCATCCGCGCTCGGTGGCGGGCCTTCCTCGTAGCCGCGCTGGGTGGCCACGAGGCGAATGTCGGTGACCGGCACCTTCCACGCTCCAGGCGCGACGGCGACGTGCTGCTGCCCGGAGAAGCACCGATCGGCCAGCTCGGCCCTTCGGCTCGCGGCCCGTTGCTTGCCGAGACGCGCCAGGTCACGGTGGACTCCGTTCCTGACGTCCGTTCAGCCTGGTCATCGGGGCGGGAGCGGTCTTGGACGAATGTCGCGCGCGCCGGGCGGCTCTACGATGGCGGCATGCGACCGGCCGAGTGGGCCCGAGACGGCGCCTGCGTGGTCCCGGTTCCGCGGGCAGATCGGACTCGGGCCGAAAACGGGCGGCACAGCTGGTGCGGTTCGACGAGACGGTGCACCGTCTCCAACCACGATGGGGTTCCGGGGGCTCGGCCCCCGCAGCCAACACCCGGAACGAGAAACCGGCGAGCCCTCTCCGCGAGCACTCGCCGGTCTTCGAGTGGACACCCAGGCGACGTCATGACGACCCGTCACAAGCGCTGGCCCGGCCCCAGCCGGACCACGCCGGGTCGGCACGAGCACGCACCGTGGGGGACTGGGGGCGCGGCCCCCAGATTCAATCGACGACACAGAAAAGGCTCGTGCTCTCCGCGAGCACGAGCCTTCCATCTGTGGAGGTGCCGGGAATCGAACCCGGGTCCTCTGCCGCCTCTCCAGGGCTTCTCCGTGCGCAGTTCGCTGTGTCTCTGCTTGGCCCCACCGGTCACGCGAACGAGCCGGTGTGACGGGCCCAGCCACTGTTGGTTTCCCTACCGGTCCCCGTGGCCGGGACCGGAGGTGAGCCTTCTAGCTGATGCCGGCAAACCGGGTCGAAGGCTTACCCGGGCCGACAGACTCGCACTCGCTCAGGCGGCGAGGGCGAAGTCGCGCTGACTATTCGTCTTGGCGCTTATATTTAGTTGCGACGACGCTTTCGGTGGTCGTTGCCTGCACCGGCACGCTTCCCGCTGGATCAACGTCCAGAGTCGAAACCGTTCACCCCCTTGGTGAGCGTCAGTGTGGATCACTGCGTCCGATCAGCATAACGCGCGTGGCAAGGCGTTAATTCCCCGGCCGTCGCACTCCCGCCGGTGGTGGGGTTGGCCCTACCGGGTTTCGGCCGGTGCGCTCCATGGTGGCCGGGGCCCTGCTCGGCGAGGCTGGGGGCATCGACGCAGAACACACCTCGCACGCAGGGAGGCGCGCCATGACACGGACACACCGGCCCCGGTTGGGCGGCGCGCTGCCGTTTCTGCTGCTCAGCCTGCCGTTGGGGATCCTCGGCTTCGTGTTCGTCGTGACGACGACCAGTGTGGGCGTCCCGACGGCGCTCGTGTGGGTGGGCATTCCGGTGCTGATGCTGCTGCTCGCAGGTACGCGCGGCCTCGCGGACCTGGAACGCGCCCGGGTGCGCGGCATGTTGTCGGCGACGGTGCCCCGGCCCTACCGGCCGTTGCCGGAAGGCCCGGTGCGGAGCCGGTGGCTGGCGCGCGCCCGCGACGCGCAGACCTGGCGTGACGCGGCGTACCTGATCATCCTGCTGCCGGTGGGGATCGTCGAGTTCACGCTGGTCGTCGTGTTCTGGTCGGTGTCGCTGGGCCTGATCACGCTGCCCGTGTACTACCGGTTCCTTCCCGAGGGCCTGTACGCGTTCCCGTCGCACGACCTGCGCTGGGTGGTCGTCGACTCGGTGCCCACGGCGCTGCCGTGGATGGCGCTGGGGGTGCTGTTGGCGTGCGCATCGGTCCCGCTCACCCGCGGCCTCGCCGCGGGGCACGCGTGGCTGGCGCGGGCGCTGCTCGGCCCCACCCAGCGGCGCATCCGCGCGGCCGAGGCCGGCGCCGCGACCGACACCGGTGCAGCACCGGGCGTCACCGCCCACAACGACACGATCACCGCGAACCTCCCTGCGGGCCACTCGGTGGCACGATGAACACGCCGGGTGAAGGAGAACTCCACGATGCACGAGGACCAGCCGTGGCCGGGCACATGGCGGACGATCGCGTACCAGGTGCTGACGCTGCCGGTACGGATCGTCGAGTTCGCCGTGCTCCTGGTGCTGCTGGTCGCCGGGATCGCGACGACCATCGTCTGGGTGGGCATCCCGCTGCTGATGCTGGCGACGGCGTTGACGCACCGGTTCGCCGACGCCGAACGGCGGTGGCTGCGGCGGTGGTTGCGCACCCCGGTGGCCGATGCGATCCGCAAACGCGGCGACGGACGCGTGCGGAACTGGCTGGCCCAGCTGACGGACGCCACGACCTGGCGTGACCTCACGTATCTGCTGGTCGCGACGCCGATCGCGATCGTCGAGTTCGTGCTCGGCGTCGTGTCGGCGATCGTCGTGCCGCTCGCACTGACGGTCGCTCCGGGGGCCGGCTGGCTGCACGGCAAGCTGGCGTTGACACTGCTCGGCCCGCCTCGGGTGCAACGCCTGGAGGCGAGGGCGACACGGCTGCAGGCGTCCCGGGCGCGCGGAGTCGACGCGGCGGAGGCCGAGCGCAGGCGCATCGAACGCGACCTGCACGACGGGGCGCAACAGCGGCTCGTGTCCGTGGCGATGACCGTCGGCAGGGCCAAGGCCAAGGTCGGCGACACCGACACCGCTGAGCTGCACACACTGCTCGACGAGGCGCACGCCGACGCGAAGCTCGCCGTCTCCGAACTGCGCGATCTGGCACGGGGCATCTACCCGGCGGTGCTGGGCGACCGTGGCCTCGACGCGGCCCTGTCCGCGCTCGCGGCGAAGTCGCCCGTACCGGTGTCGGTGTCGGTCGACCTCGACGAGCGCCCACCCGCCGCCGTGGAGACCACGACGTACTTCGTCGTCGGCGAGACCCTCACCAACGCAGCCAAGTACGCCGAGGCCTCGGACGTCCGCGTCGACGTGCGCCGCGACGGCGATACGGTGATCGCCGAGGTCACCGACGACGGCCGCGGCGGCGCCGAGATCCGCCCGGGCGGCGGGCTCGCCGGGCTCGCCGACCGCGCCGCGACGATCGACGGTGTCGTGTCGGTCGTCAGCCCGGCCGGTGGCCCGACGGTCGTTCGCGCCGAACTGCCGTGTAGCTGGTGATCGAACTTCTGGGGGTTGCGCGTGCGCGTGGTCATCGCCGAGGACGCCGTCCTGCTGCGGGCAGGTGTGCAACGGCTACTGGCCGACGACGGGATCGACACGGTGGCCGCGGTCGGCTCCGGGGAGGAGCTGCTGGCCGCGGTGCCCGAACACGAGCCCGACCTGGCGATCGTCGACGTCCGGATGCCGCCGACGTTCACCGACGAGGGTCTGCGGGCCGCGCTGCGCGCCCGCGAGATCGTCCGGAACCTGCCGGTGCTCGTGCTGTCGCAGTACGTCGAGGAGACCTACGCGATCGAACTGCTGTCCGGCGGCACCGGCGGTGTCGGCTACCTGCTGAAGGAACGCGTCTCCGACGTCACCGACTTCCTCGACGCCGCGCGCCGCGTCGCCGCCGGCGGCACGGCGATCGACCCCGAAGTCATCTCGCAGGTCATGGCACGCGGACGCAACAACCCGCTCGCCTCGCTGACCGGCCGCGAAGGCGACGTGCTCGAACTGATGGCGCAGGGCCTGTCCAACTCGGCGATCGCCGACCGGCTGGTGGTCTCGCACGGCGCCGTCGAGAAGCACATCGGCAACATCTTCGCCAAGCTCGGCCTCGACGGCAGCGTCGAGGAACATCGCCGCGTCCGCGCAGTACTGACCTACCTCCAACGCTGAACCCCACGGGACCGTGCCCGATCGGTCCGGACGGCGGTAGGGCCGGCCCCACCGGCGGCGTGGCGACAACCGGTAGGAAAGTCGGCGGCTCGCACCGCTGTGCCGGAGCGGCTCGGTAACCAGGCTGAACGCCATGACGACGAGCCTCGCCGGCGCCCCGCCGCACACCCGGGACCGCTTCCTCGACCTCATCCGCACCCTCGCCGTCGTGGGGGTCGTCGTGCAGCACTGGACCATGCCCGTGCTCGGCTACTCCGACGGCACCCTCACGACCGGCAACGCGCTGGCGACGCCGGGGTGGTGGGTCGTGACCTGGCTGTCGCAGGTCATGCCGCTCGTGTTCTTCGCGGGCGGCGCGGCCAACCTCATCTCGCTGCGCCGGGCACAGGGTGCCGGTGCCGACACCGGGACGGCGACGCGCGCCTGGCTCTCCGGCAGGCTGCGCAGGCTGCTGCTGCCGGTGCTGCCGCTGCTGGCGGTGTGGCTCGTCGTGCCCACGGTGCTGCGCGACCTGGGCGTCCCGGAACAGCCCGTCGCCGTCGGGGGCGCGATCGCCGCCCAGCTGCTGTGGTTCCTCGCCGTGTACCTACTGGCGATCGTGACCACACCCGTGATGGCGGCAGCGCACCGCCGGTTCGGGTTCGCGGTGCTGCCTGCTCTGGCGCTCGTCGCAGCGGCCGTCGACGTCGCGCGGTTCGGCGACGTGCCGTTCGTCGGGTACGCCAACGCGGTGTTCGTCTGGCTCGCGGCGGCCCAGCTGGGCTTCCACTACGTCGACGGCGCCCTCGGCAGGTTGTCGACATATCGCTCGCTCACACTGTCGGCGGCCGGTTTCGGGGCGACCGCGCTGCTCGTGGCGTTCGGCCCGTACGCGCAGAGCATGATCGGGATGCCGGGTGCGCCGGTGTCGAACATGAGCCCGCCGAACGTGGCACTGGTGGGACTCGCCGTCGGCCAGGTCGGCCTGGTGCTCGCGATGCGTCCACTGCTGACACGCGTGGCCGCGCGGCGCCCGGTGGCCGCTGCGCTGTCCTGGGCGGGACCGCGGTTCATGAGCATCTACCTGTGGCACATGCCCGCCCTGATCGTCGTGGCAGGCGTTGCGGTGGTGGCCCTCGGCTACACGACCCCGGAGCCCGGCACGCTCGGCTGGCTGGCGATGGCGCCCGCATGGCTGACCGCGACCGCCGCGGTGCTGGCTGTGCTGGTGCGGGTCGCGGGCCGTTTCGAAACCGCACCGTCCCGAGGCCGGACTCGGAGCGGCCGCACACGAAGCGACACTGCCCTGCCTGCGGCGACGCCTGCGCTGGCGACGCTCGTCGCCGCCTCGCTCCTCGGCGCGACCGGCCTGCTCGGGCTGGCTGCCCGCGGCTTCGGCAACGGTCCGGAGCTGTGGGCGGCGTTGGTGGCCGTCGCGTTCGTACTCGCCCGCCCGGCCGTGTCCGGCAGGCAGGCGGACGCCACGTCCGCCGCGGACCGATCGGAGGCGCCGGAGACGGCGGATCAGACGGCGAGGAGCTTGGCGGGCGTGTCGTGAAGGACCGAGCGAAGGAACGACTCCCCCAGCCGGTCGTCGGCCTCGGCCCAGCCTGCGATGGCGCGCAGCTGCGTGGCGTAGTCGTACGGGATGTTCGGGAAGTCGGTGCCGAGCACGACGCGGTCGGCGACGTCGGCGAGCCGCGCGGCCCAGTCGCCCGGTACGGGCATGAAGCTCTCCGTGAACGGCACGCCCACCATCGTCGTGTCGAGATGCACCCGCGGGAACCGCTGCACCAGGTCGAACGCCGCGTCGTACTCGGGCATGCCCGCGTGCGCCAGCACGGCAACCAGCCCGGGGTGGCGTTCCAGCACGCGGCCGAACACGTCGAGGCCCGTGTGCTCGCCCCGCAACGGCCCGTGCCCACAGTGCACCACCGCGGGCACGCCCGCGTCGGCGAGCATGCCCCACACCGCATCGAGGTGGGCGTCACGCGGGTCGAACGCGCCGACCTGCACGTGCACCTTGACGCAGCGCACCCCCGAGCGCAGCGCCTCCTCGACGTAACGGGCCGCCTCCGGTTCGGGGAAGAACGTCGCGGTCGGCACCGCGTCGGGTTCCCGCTCGGCGAACTCGCGGACCCAGCCGTTCAGCCACTCCGCCATACCCGGCTTGTGCGGATACACCAGCGGCGCGAACGCCTGTACCCCCATGCCCCGTAGTGCGGCCAGCCGGTCCGCCTCCGGAAGCCGGTAGTGCACCGGCCACGGCATGCCGTAGTGCTGCTCGGCGGCGTCGAAGTACGCCCACACCTTCGCGAGCATGCGTTCGGGCAGGAAGTGGACGTGGATGTCGACGAGGCCGTCGCGCCCGAGCCCCCGCACCCAGGCCGCGACGTCCTCGTCGTCCGCGGGGCCGGTCAACGGCGTCCCGCGCGCTGTTGCTTGTGCTTACCCTTGATCGCCCGGCCCATCGCCTTGGAGATCTCACGCTGCGCGTCGCGCTTCGCGATGTCCTGCCGCTTGTCGTGGGCCTTCTTACCGCGCGCCAGCGCGAGTTCGACCTTGACCTTGCCGTCCTTGAAGTAGAGCGACAGCGGCACGAGGCTGACGCCGCTCTCCTTCGTCTTCCCGATCAGCTTGTGGATCTCCCTGCGGTGCAGCAGCAGCTTCCGGGTCCGCCGCGGCATGTGGTTGGTCCACGTGCCCTGGGCGTACTCCGGGATGTGCACGTTGCGCAGGAAGACCTCGCCGTCGTCGACGGTCGCGAACGCCTCGGCCAGCGACGCCTTGCCGGCACGGAGGCTCTTGACCTCGGTACCGGCGAGAGCGATACCGGCCTCGTAGGTGTCGAGGATCGAATAGTCGTGCCGGGCACGACGGTTCGACGCGATCACCTTGCGTCCGACTTCCTTGACCATGTCTCGACTCTATCCGCCCTCGACCGGGGTGTCCTAACGGTTACTACGGGGCTGCGGTTACTACGGGGACGCCCCGCCACGGCGACCGGCTCGGGCGGCCGTGCCCGCGCCGGGGTGTCCGTTCCCGGAACCCCGACGCGGGCCCCGACCGCCTGCATTCCCTACGTGCGGACGTACGCGCGGAGGGTGACGTACCCGGTGATCGCGGAGATCAGGATCGACACCCCGAGCAGCACGGGCGCCACGGGGAACAGGATGTCGATCATCTCGATCTTGGGGATCGCCCCGCCCGTGGCCTCGAAGATCTGATCCAACGCGATGTACTTGACGCCGATCAGGCCGACCACGCCGAGGATCGCGCCGATGACGCCCGCGACGACCGCTTCCAGCAGGAACGGTAGCTGCGTGTACCAGCGGGTGGCGCCGACGAGCCGCATGATGCCCACTTCTGTCCGCCGGGTGTAGGCCGACACCTGGATGGTGTTGGCGATCAGCAGCACCGCGGCCAGCGCGGCGATCGCGGCCACGATGAACGTGCCGTCCCGGCCCGAGTTCAGCAGGTCGAAGAAGCGGTCGAGGAACTTGTTCTGGTCGTCGACGTTCGCCACGCCCGGTTGGTTGCCGAACTCCTGCACGAGCACTTCGCTGCGTTCGGGGTCGAACAGCTTGACGTGGAGCGACGCGGGCAGCGATTCGGGCCTGGCGAGTTCGACCAGTTCGGGCTGGCCCTCGAAGATCCGCTGGAACCGCTCGTAAGCCTCGTTGCGGTCCTCGAACACGACCGATTCGACGGCCTGGTTGTTCTCGAGCGCGGACCGGATCGACGAGCACGGCTCGGCGGTGCAGTTCTGGTCGTTGGCGCTGATGTCCTGCGTGAGATAGACCGTCACCTCGACGTCGTCGAGGTAGCTGGCCTGCATCTTGTCGATCGTGCGGACGAGCAGCAGACCACCGCCGAACATCCCGAGCGAGATCGCGGTGGTCAGGATCATGGCGATGGTCATCGTGACGTTCCGGCGCAAGCCGGTGACGACCTCGCTGAAGACGAAGCTGGCGCGCATCTAAGGCACGGTTCCTTGGGTCGGGGGTCGGGTACGGGCGGGGAGAGTCCGGTGGGCCGGACCGCGGCCACGACGCTCGGCGTGACGGGCTGACCGGATCGGTCAGCGGGCGGTGCGCTGCGGGGGAATCAGCGGCCGACGCCGTACACGCCTCGCCGGTCATCACGGATGACCCGGCCGTGGTCGAGTTCCACGACGCGGCGGCGCATGGAGTCGACGATCGAGTGGTCGTGCGTGGCCATCAGGACGGTCGTGCCGGTGCGGTTGATCCGCTCCAGCAGCAACATGATGTCCTGGCTGGTGTCCGGGTCGAGGTTGCCCGTCGGCTCGTCGGCCAGCAGCACGAGCGGCCGGTTGACGAACGCCCGCGCCATCGCGACACGCTGCTGCTCACCGCCGGAGAGTTCGTGCGGCATGCGGTCGGCCTTGCCGTCGAGCCCGACGAGCTCCAGCACCTCGGGAACGACCTTGGTGATGGTGTGCTTCGGCTTGCCGATGACCTCGAGTGCGAACGCGACGTTCTCGGACACCGTCTTGTTGTTGAGCAGACGGAAGTCCTGGAAGACGCAGCCGATGGTCTGGCGCAAGCGGGGGACCTTGCGCCGGGGCATCTTGGCGACGTCGAAGTTCGACACCGACACCCGGCCCTTGCTGGGCACTTCCTCACGCAGCAGCAGGCGCAGGAACGTCGACTTCCCCGACCCGGACGGGCCGATGAGGAAGACGAACTCACCCTTGTCCACGTCGACCGAGACGTCGTCCAGTGCCGGACGTGTCGAGGTCTTGTAGGCCTTGGATACGGATTCGAGCTGGATCACGATTGGGCATCCTACCCGTGCGCTCCGTTAAGGCCGGGTTGCCCGGGCCTCGGCAGGCGGGCCGTCGGGGCCTCGCAGGTCGGGCGCGCCCAGGTCGGGACTAGGCGGCGTCGGTCTCCTGTTGCTTACGCCACCGGATGCCGGCGTCGAGGAACGCGTCGATCTCACCCTCGAGCACGGCCGTCGGGTTGCCGGACTCGTGTTCGGTACGCAGGTCCTTGACCATCTGGTACGGGTGCAGCACGTACGAGCGCATCTGGTTGCCCCAGCTGGAGCCACCGTCCTTGAGCGCGTCGAGCTCGGCCTGCTCCTCCTCCTTCTTGCGCTGGAGCAGCTTGGCCTGCAGGACCTTCATCGCGGCGACCTTGTTCTGGAGCTGCGACTTCTCGTTCTGGCAGGACACGACGATGCCGGTGGGCTGGTGCGTGATGCGCACGGCCGAGTCGGTGGTGTTGACGCTCTGCCCACCGGGACCGGACGAGCGGTACACGTCGATGCGCAGGTCCTTCTCCGCGATCTCGACGTGGTCGACCTCTTCGACCTCGGGCAGCACCTCGACGTGCGCGAACGACGTCTGCCTGCGGCTCTGGTTGTCGAACGGCGAGATGCGGACCAGCCGGTGCGTTCCCTGCTCCACCGACAGCGTGCCGTAGGCGTACGACGCGCCGACCTTGAAGGTGGCGGACTTGATGCCCGCCTCCTCGGCGTAGGAGATGTCGTAGACCTCGGTCGCGTAGTTGTGCCGCTCGGCCCAACGCAGGTACATCCGCATGAGCATCTCGGCGAAGTCGGCCGCGTCGACACCGCCGGCTTCGGCGCGGATGTTGACCACGGCGTTGCGCGGGTCGTACTCGCCCGACAGCAGGGTGCGCACCTCGAGCGTGTCGATCGCCTCGGTGAGGGACGCGAGTTCGCTCTCGGCTTCGCTCTTGCTTGCGGGGTCGCCTTCGGCCTGGGCGAGCTCGTGGAGCACGCCGAGGTCGTCGAGCCGCTGCCGCAGTTCGCCGACGCGTCGCAGGTCGGCCTGCTTGTGCGACAGCTGGCTGGTCACCTTCTGCGCGGCCGCCGGGTCGTCCCACAGGTCCGGGCGGGCGGCCTCCTCCTCGAGGGAGGCAACCTCCTGGCGCAGCGCGTCGATGTCCATGACGGATTCGACCTGCGTCAGCTTGCCGTCGAGGTCCTTGACGACGTCTTCGAACTCAGCACTCACGAATGACAAGGTTACGGCAAATCGCGCGGCCGCTTGTGTGCGGCCGCGCGACGCCGGGTGATCAGTTGTTCGCCGCGACCGTGTCGAGGAGCTTCAGCGCGGCTTTGGCGTGCGCCAGGTCGAAGTCGGCGACGGCCTTGGAGACCGGGTCCTCGGCGGCCTTCGACGTGGCCTTGGCGACGTCGGCCTGCTCGGTGTAGACGGCCTTGGCGGTGTCGAAGAGGTTCTGCCGCTGCTTCGCCGTGAGCACCCTGGCGTGTACGAGGCGCAGGATGAGCGGCGACCGCAGGTGGTCGGGCGCCGAGTCGGCGGCGACCCAGGCCTTGAAGGCCTTCTTGCCGGCCGCGGTGATCACGTACTGCTGGCTGGAGCGCGGGCCCTGCTTGCCCAGTCGGACGTAGCCGGCTTCGTTCAGCGCGGGGAGTTCGCGGTAGACCTGGCTCCGCGTGACGCTGAAGAACGCCCCGAAGCGCTCTTCGGCTCCGGCGACGAGTTCGCCACCGGTGGCGGGGCCATCGTGAAGCAGGCCAAGCAGTGCTGCGGCTGTTGCGTTCAAATCGGACACACCCCCACCGTGCCACGTTTCCCGCTTTCTGTCCACTGTGGCCCTGGAACTGGTCCACAATGGAGGGGCAGAGTCCACAAGCACCAGATGGGCGATGTGCTGTGGAAATGGGTCCGTACGGCGGAGTTCGCCCTACCCGGGATGGCGCAGTGTGTTCGGCCGATGACAGTGCGTCGATGCGACGGGACTCGCTCCGGGTCGGCCGCGAATCGCGGTGCCACCCATCCGGCGGAGACCTTCACGATCCGTGTCGACACGTACCGCACATTCCCGGATGCGCTGCGTGACGCGATGCCCGCCGTTCCCACCGCCGTGAACACGCCGCCCTTTGAGCACGCCGCCTCTGAACACGCCCCGATCCGTGCACCAGGGCACCGGAGCCACCACGCGACCGACCCTGCCCGGGAGCCACGGCCCGCCTACCTGGTAGGCGGCCGACCACGTCCGGACGGAGCCGAGCGAGCGCAGCGAGCAACGGCGAAAACCCCGGCACCCACACCAACCGCGTAGTCAGACCCCGACCGCCGCCGAGGCGAGGCGAGGCTCCTCGGACGTCCGGGGGCTGAGCCCGCCGGGTTGGGGGCGTCGGGGCTGCGCCCCCACTGCAACAGCGAAAGAGACGGCAACAACGAAAGAGGGCCCTGCCCACGCACTCCGTGGACAAGGCCCTCTTGATCTCTGTAGCGGGGACAGGATTTGAACCTGCGACCTCTGGGTTATGAGCCCAGCGAGCTACCGAACTGCTCCACCCCGCGTCGTTGTGGCACCCACCTTACGCCCTGCCGTTGCCGGGCCGTAAGGCGGGTGCCACCTGGTCGTCAGCTGCGATCAGCCGCCGGAGTTCTGGAGCTCGTCGTACCGGCGGGTGGCTGCGTCCAGCTCGGAGAGCGCCTCGCCTTGCGCCTGGAAGTCGCCTTCCTCCTGGGCGGTGCGGAGCTTCTCCAGGGCGGCTTGGATGTCCTGGACGACCTGGTTCATCTCGCCGCTGTTGCCACCGCCGTCGTTGTTGTTGCCGCCGTCCTGGTTGCCGCCCTGCTGGTTGTCCCCTTGTTGGTTGTCGCCCTGCTGGTTGTCTCCGTTGTTGCCGGAGCCGTCCTGGCCGGCTGCGTCGCCGGATTCGGGTCCGGTGGCGGCGTCACCGCTGCCTTCACCGAAGACCTGGTCAAGGGCGCCCTTCAAGGTGGAGTCGAAGCCGATCCTGCCGCCGAACGACACGATGACTCGGGCCAGCTGGGGGTAGCTCTGCGAGTTGCGCTGCTGGACGTAGATGGGTTCGACGTACAGGAACCCGTCGGCGACCGGCAGGGTGAGCAGGTTGCCGTAGATCAGGTCGACACTCTGGTTGCCCAGCAGGGTGCGGTCCTGTGTGAACTCGGGGTGCGATTGGAAGGCGTTCTGCACCTGAACAGGGCCTTCGATCTGCCGTTCACCGGAGGTCGGCAACCGGAGCACGCGGATGTCGCCGTAGCTGCCGGGGTCGGACGAGACCGACATCCACGCGGCCAGGTATTGCCGCCGCAGCTGGGTGAGTGCGCTCGTCAGCTGGAAGTGCGGTTCGTCCTGCCATGGCGACTGGGAGTACGTGTAGTACGCGGGCAGTTTCGCGGCGTCGGAGTTCGGGTCGAGCCCGCCGTCCGTCGTCGGGTCCTGCGGCACGTTCCAGAACGTCTGGGTCGCGTAGAACTCCTGGGCGTTCTCCACGTGGTACTGCGTGATCAGCTCGCGCTGGAGCTTGAAGATGTCCTCCGGGTAGCGGAAGTGCTGCTCCAGTTCGTCGGAGATCTGCGACTTGGGCTTCACGACCCCGGGGAACGTCTTCATCCACGCCTTCAGGACCGGATCCTGCTTGTCCATCTGGTAGAGATCCACGGTGCCGTCGAAGGCGTCGACCGTGGCCTTCACCGAGTTCCGGACGTAGTTGATCTCGCTGTCCTGCTGTTGCGCGACGCCGCTCAGCGAGTCGGACGTCGCTTCGCCCAGCGAGGTGCGCTGCGAGTACGGGAAGTTGTCGAGCGTGGTGTAGCCATCGACAACCCACTTCACGCGGCCGTCGATGACGGCGGGGTACGGGTCGCCGTCGGCGGTGAGCCACGGGGCGATCTTCTCGACACGGTCTCGCGGGTCGCGGTTGTACATGATCTTGGAGCCTTCGCCGATGGCTCCGGAGAAGAGGATGTTGCGCTCGCCGTACTGCATGGCGAAGACGGCGCGGTTGAACCAGTTGTCGATCGACACTCCGCCCTCGCCGTCGTACAGGTAGGTGCGGTCCTGTGCCGTGTCGTACTCACCGGGCGCGGACTCCTGCTGACCGCCGACGATGGCGTAGTCCGTGGCCAGCTCGCCGAAGTAGATGCGCGGCTCCTCGACCTCCATTCCCGCACCGGTCGGGTTCTGGGTGTCGCTGGTCCCGGCGATCGGGTAACCACCGTCGCTGTCGGCACCCTCGAGGGCACGGTCGATCTGGTTGGCGGGCGCAGCGACGAAGCCGTTGCCGTGGGTGTAGACGAGGTGGCGGTTGATCCAGGTCTGCTGGTTCGCGGCCAGCCCCTCGGTGTTCATCTCCTTCGCCGCGACGAGGTAGGCCTGTTCCTCGCCGTTCACGGTGTAGCGGTCGATGTCGAGCTTTTCGGGGAAGCCGTAGAAGTTCTCCCGGCCGACCCGCTGGGTGAACGTCGGCGAGAGCACGTTCGGGTCGAGCAGCCGGACGTTCGGGATGGTGCCCTCGTCGTTGCGGATCTGGCTGGGGTCGACCTCGGACTGGCCCTCGTAGTCCTGGTACCTGACGTTGTCGATGCCGTAGGCGTGCCGCGTCGCCTCCATGTTGCGTTGGATCGACAGGGCCTCGCGCTCGTTGGCGTTCGGCCGCACGGAGAACTGCTCGAGGATGGCGGGCCACGCCACGCCGACGATCAGCCCGGACAGCAGCAACAGCACCAGCGCGATCGCGGGCAGCTGGATGTTGCGCAGGAACGCGCCGACGAAGAACGCGACCGCGCAGAACACGCAGATGCACAGCAGGATCAGCTTGGCGGGCAGCACCGCGTTCAGGTCGGTGTAGGTGGCACCGGTGAACAGGTCGTTGCGGTCCGACAGCAGCAGGTTGTAGCGGTCGAGGAAGTACTCGACGGCCTTGAGCAGCACGAACAGGCCGACGAGGATCAGCAGGTGCACTCGCGCCGGCCCCTCGACGGAGCCGCCACGACCGGCGAGCCGGATGCCGCCGAACAGGTAGTGCGCGAGGAGCCCGCCGATGAACGCCACGACCGTGGCGACGAACAGCCAGCCCAGTACCCAGCCGAGGAACGGCAGGTCGAAGACGTAGAACCCGATGTCGTTGCCGAACTGCGGGTCCTGCCTGCCGAACTCGCCGCCGTTCAGGAACATCTGAACGGTCTGCCAGTTGCCCTGGCCGGACACGCCCGCGACCAGGCCCGCGAGCACCGGGATGCCGATGCCGAAGAGTTTCACCCTGCTGGCGACGATCGACCGGTAGCGAGCCAGCGGGTCGTCCTCGCCGCTGACGGGCACGAACACCGGCCGCGTGCGATAGGCGAGCCACAGACTCAGCGCCAGCGCACCGCCCACGAGCACGCCGGTCGCCACGAACAGGATCAGCCTGGTCAGCAGCACGGTGGTGAACACGCCGCGCGCGTCCACCTCGCCGAACCACAGCCAGTCGACGTACGCGTTCAAGAACCGCGCACCGAGCAGCAAGAGCAGGACGAGGACGGCCGCGATTGTCAGCAGGATCCGGGCCCGCTTGGACAACGTGGGGAGGCCGACGGGGGGCCGAGTGGCCACAGCGCACACTCCTGAGGTCGTAACTGGCGTGGTCCAGGGGGCGCCCGTGACGGGCTCCCTGTATGCCTAACTCTACGGACCAGGGCCAGAGTTCCCGGAATGCCCCTAAACCGGGCGGCCGGGCAGTACTGCCACGATGGTCACCATGACCGACAGTGAAGGCGCGCCCGAACCGGCCGCCGAGGGCGGCGGGGCCGTCGGAAGTGGCGAGAACCTCGGCGAGGACGCCTGGCTCCTCGAGGACCTGGTGGACCAGGAGGCCGCCTCGGCGGCGGCCACGGTGGGCGCTATCGCACGCGAGGTCGAGGAGTTCGTCGCCGCGGGCGGATGGCAACAGCCACCGCAGCTGTTCGCGCTCGTCCCCACCGCGGAGCTGCTCTCCCAGCAGCCCGAGCTCGCCGACTCGCTCGACCCGAACGCCGAGCTCACCCCGGTCGCCCAGGACTCGCTGCCGGACGACGACCTGGCGGAGGCGCTCGCGACGATCGCGTGGCCGGAACTGGTCCAGGGGTGCGCGCTCGCCCAGGAAATCATCGTGCTGCCGCCCGACGCCGAGGAGGAGCTGCCCGAGGTCGACGAGTCGTCAGGCGTCTCCGACACCGACGTCGAACGGCTGAAGCAGGCGGCCGCCGGACATCCACAGCGCACCGAGGCCCGGCTCGTCGCCACCGTGCTGCGCGACGGGCCCGCCGCCTGCGTGATGCGGCTGCGCGGGGCCCGCACCGGCTCCGACGACACCGAACCGGGCGAGGAGATCGTCGAGCACCCGGAACTCGCGCCGAACCTCGTCGACGCCCTCCGCGCGACGCTGCTCCCCTGACCCGTCGCTACCCTGCCCGTGTCCCGATCGGCCACGGGCAGGGAGCATCGCCCGGCCGCGGCGGGGTCAGCCCGCGCAGGTCGGGACGGGCTTGCCGTCCCGCAGGTTGCGCAGCGCGCTGACCGCGTCCTCGAGGGTGCCGACCCGGACGAGCCGGAGCCCCTCCGGCGCCGCCGACGCGGCCTCGGCGCAGTTGCGCTCCGGCACCAGGAACGTCGTGGCCCCGTCCTCCTTGGCGGCGACCACCTTGAACGAGATGCCGCCGATCGGGCCGACGTTGCCCTGCGAGTCGATCTCGCCGGTGCCGGCGATGTGCCTGCCGTCGACGAGGTTCTCCTGCTCCAGGCGTTCGACGATGGCCAGCGCGAACATCGCACCCGCGGAGGGCCCGCCCACGTCCTCCAGCGAGATGTCGACCGTGAACGGCACGTCCGCCCGGTCCGCGGGCTGCACGCCGATGAAGCCCTGCTTGCCTCCTTCCGGGTGCCGGGCCAGCTCGATCTGCACCGTACGGGGCTGCTGCTCGCCGCGCCGGTAGGTCAGGTCGATCCGCTGACCGGGGCGGGTGTTCTCGAGCGCCGCCGTCACGTCCCGCATACCCGAGACGCGCTTGCCGTTCACCGACACCAGCTGGTCACCGGGCTCGAGCACGCGTGAGGCCGGGCTGTCGTCGACGATCTCGTCCGCGACGACCTTCACCGGGTAGCCCAGGGTGCGTAGCGCGGCGACCTCGGCGTTGCTCTGCGAACTGCGGAACTGCGCGACGTTCTCCTTGCGCACCTCCTCGTCGGTCTGCCCCGGCCGGAAGTACTCCTCCCGCGGAGCGACGGCGTATCGGCCGCTGACCCACAGGCCCAGGGCGCCGAAGAGGGTGACGTCGTCGTTGAGCGAGACGGTGGTCATGCGCAGCTGACCGTCGGTGTCGTAGCTGCGCTCCCCGTCGATCGACACGACGTGCTCACCGTCGACGTCGCCGAGGGTGTCGTAGGTCGGCCCCGGCCCGAGCGCCACGTACGGCACCTTGACGAAGGACCCCACCAGCACGAAGGCGACCACGAGGGCGGAGCTGAAAACGATCGTCCAGGTGCGCCGCGTGGGGCGCAGTCGCCGTCGCCGCTTCGGCTCGGCGTCGCCGTCCCCGGACGGCGCTGCCGCCGCGCTCTCGCCTGCCGCGTTGTCGTCGGCTGTATCGGGCCCCGTGGCTCCTGACGCGGATTTCATGTCGCCGGACTCGCTCACGGCCACAGCGTACGGCCGCCGCCCGTCAGCTCAGAGCGAAGGGCCGGTTCGGCATGCCGATCGGCGGGTCGCGGCGGCCTCGGGCCGCGTACGGTGGAGGGTATGAGCAACCCACCCTTCGGGTTCGGCTTCGGTCTGCCCGACCCCGACAACAGCTCGTCCGGCCCTGGCAACAACTCGTCCGGCTCCGGCGGTCAGGGTGGCGACCCGTTCCAGCAGCTGGGGCAGATGCTCAGCCAGCTCGGCCAGATGTTCAGCCAGGCGGGCAGCTCCTCCGGCCCGGTGAACTACGACCTGGCCAAGCAGATCGCGCTGCAGCGCCTCGCGTCGAACTCCGACGACGGGGACGCGAAACCGGGAATGGGTTTCGCGTCCGCGACCGGTGACACGCAGCAGGGCGACACCGCCGTGCGCGACGCCTCCCACCTGGCCGAACTGTGGCTCGACGAGGCCACGATCCTGCCCGCGGGGGCGACGCAGACCGTCGCCTGGACCGCCAAGGACTGGATCGAGCAGACCCTGCCGACGTGGCAGCGGCTGTGCGACCCGGTCGCCGAACAGGTGTCGTCGGCCTGGACCGAGGCGCTGCCCGCAGAGGCCAAGCAGGCGGCGGGGCCACTGATGTCGATGCTGGGCCAGATGGGCGGCATGGCGTTCGGCTCGCAGCTCGGGAACGCGCTCGCCGACCTGGGCTCCGAGGTGTTGACCTCCTCGGACGTCGGCCTGCCGCTGGGCCCGGAAGCGACGTCCGCGCTGCTGCCCGCCAACGTCGAGAAGTTCACCGAGGGGCTCGAGCGTCCCGCCAGCGAAGTGCTCGTGTTCCTCGCCGCGCGCGAGGCGGCCCACCAGCGGTTGTTCGCCCACGTGCCGTGGCTGAGGCAGCGGCTGCTGGCCACCGTCGAGGAGTTCGCCCGCGGCATCTCCGTCGACGTGTCCGGCCTCGAGCAGCTCGCGGGCCAGATCGACCCGACGAATCCGCAGAGCATCGAGCAGGCGATGTCGTCCGGACTGTTCGAGCCGCAGACGACCCCGGAACAGAAGGCCGCGCTCACGCGGCTGGAGACGCTGCTCGCCCTGGTGGAGGGCTGGGTCGACGTCGTGGTCGCCGACGCCGTCGGCAACCGCCTGCCCGGCGCGGACGCGCTGCGCGAAACGCTGCGCAGGAGGCGGGCCAGCGGCGGGCCGGCGGAGCAGACGTTCGCCACACTCGTCGGACTCGAACTGCGGCCCAGGCGGATGCGTGCCGCCTCGACGTTGTGGCAGATGGTCGGTGACCGGCACGGCACCGAGCAGCGCGACCACCTCTGGTCGCATCCCGACCTCATGCCCACGACGGACGACCTCGACGAGCCGACGGACTTCGCCGACCGGCTGGGCGGCACCGTCATCGGCGACGACGTGGACCCCATCGCCGAGCTCGAGAAGACCGAGCGCGCCGAGGCCGAAGCCGCCGCGTCCGGTGCCGGTGCGTCGGATGCCGGCACGGACACCTCCGATGGCGGGGACTCCGCGACGGGACGTGCCGACGGCGGCTCCGGCGGTGACTCGGCCGGCGGTGACTCCGGTGATTCCGGGAGCAGCGACGACGGGCCGGACCGCCCGTCCGGCGGCCAGGGCTGATCCTCCGCCGACCTTCCGCGCGCCGCCCCCACTCGGTCGCATCTGCCTTCGGCAGGTGACCGGGTGGGGGCGGCGTTCGCGTGTCAGTCGTCGCCGTCGGGGTCCTCGTGCGCGTCGTCGGCGTCCCCGCTGATACCGAGGTGAGCCGCCGCCGACAGGCCTTCGAGGTACCCGATGGCGCGTTCGGTTTTCGGGTAGCGGTGCACCAGCGCCCAGAACTCGTCGTTGTGGTCGGCCACCCGTAGATGTGCCAGCTCGTGCACGAGGACGTAGTCGAGCACCCACGACGGCACCTCGCGCAGTCGTTCGCTGACCCGGATCGTGCGGTTCATCGGCGTGCACGACGCCCAGCGGGTGCGCATCGGCGGGACCCAGCGCACGCTGGCGGGCTGGGCAGCGCCGTCGAGGTACCGCGTGGACAGCTCGGTGCACCGCAACAACAACGCCTCGTCGGACGCGCTCGCCGGCGAGGCCCTCTTGTTCTCGGTGCGCCTCAGCTTCTTCTGCATCTCGGCGACCCAGTGCTGTTCCTCGGCCTTGGTCATCGTCGCCGGGATGAGCACGACGGTCGTGTCGCCGTCGCGGTAGGCCGTGACGGTACGGCGGCGCCGGGCACTGCGCCGCACCTCGACCTTCTCGTCCGCCACCGGCGTCCCGCCGCCCGGCCTGTCCTGGTCGGGCTCGTCCCGGTCACGCCGGTTCTGGTTTCGCCGGTCCTGGTCCGTCCGGCGTCGGTTCTCCTTCTGGTCCTTTCCGTCGTCCCGCCGGTTACGTCGGGGTTGGGGTTGTCCGCCTTTCGGCTGCTTCTCGCGCGACGGTGAGTTCTGCGCCGTGTTCTGCGCCCGCCCGCGTTGACTCCGTAATGAGGGAACCCGTGCATCGGCCACTCGTACACGGTAAGGCGCGCCACCGACATTCGGGATGGCTGGAACATCACAACGTCGGAGTTGTCCACATTCACGTTCACCTGTGGATAACCCTGATCGGGTGTCCCACGGTGACCGCGTTTCCCGTCACCCTGTGAACATGACGCGAACACTCACCGACACCGGGTCGCTGCCGGAGCGGCCACGGGTTGTGCCGGGCCTCGAAGTCCTGGAACGCGGCGAAGGGGCACTGCAGATCGGACTGGAGCCCCGGCACGCCGTCGTCCTGGACACGCTGTCGCCGATGCTGATGGACCTCGTGCGAGGCCTCGACGGGAGCCGCAGCACCGGCACTCTCGTGCAGCTCGCGCGTTCCCAGTGCACCTCCGACGAGGAGGCGGACAAGGCGGCCGACGATCTGCGGCTCGTGCTCGCAGGGCTCGCCGAACGCGGCCTGATCGAGGAGACCGACGCACCGGCACACGCGCGCTCCGTGCGCACCGACGAACCCGCACTCTGGACACTGACCCGTTCCCGGCCGCGCCGGACCGCCGCCGCACGCTGGGCCCGGAGCACCGTCCTGCTCCAGGGTGGCGGCAGGCTCGCCGCGGCGCTGGCCCGGATTCTCGCGACGGCCGGCGTAGGGCACATCGATGCCCACGCCGACGGGCGCGTCGGCCCGGAGGACCTCGGCACCGGGTTCGTCGACGGTGACATCGGCACTCCGCGGCGGCAGGCCGTCACGAACCTGGTCAAGCGGACCAACTCGGCCACGAAGACCGGCAAGGTGCGGGGTAAGCAACGCCCGGATCTGGTGGTGCTCACGGACACGGTGGTGCCGGCCCCGGAGCTCGTCAACGAGCTGATGGTGGAGCGGCAACCGCATCTGCTGGTGCGCGTCCGGGACGGCAACGGCATCGTCGGCCCGCTCGTCCACCCGGGCCGGAGCAGCTGCCTGCGCTGCGCGGACCTCACGCGGACGGCGCACGACCCGTCGTGGCCTCGCGTGGCGAACCAACTCGCGGGGCGCCTGCCGCGGACCGACCTGTGCAGCGTCACGGCCACGGCCGGCGTCGCGGGCGGGCAGATCCTGCGCGTTCTCGATCCCGAGGAGTCGGTGCCGCCGACCTGGAACGGCACCATCGAGATCGACGCGTTCGGCGGCACGGCAGCCGCCTCCGGCTGGGCGCCGCATCCGTCGTGCCCGTGCGGAGCCGCCGCCGTCGCGCAGCCCGCTCCCCAGGCGCACCGGCACGGCGCAGGCGCCACGCCCGCCCAGACCCCGACACCGGCCGGTCAGGACGGTGACCCCAACCCGTAGAAGCCGTCGAGATGCCGAACCGATCCCCACGACGTTGATCGACAAGGCAGAATCGCGGACGTGACGGAACACCGCGAGGCCCGGGACACCTCCGACGAAGCCGCTACGGCGGACACCGCGGAGGTCACCGACGCCGCCGACACAACGGCCACGGACCACGCCGATGCCGACTCGGCGTTGCCGCGCAGGACCGTCGCGCGCACGGCGAAGCTGGCGAGCCTGCCGCTGGGTATGGCGGGCCGGGCGGTCGGCGGCTGGGGCCGGCGGCTGACGGGTCAGAGCGCCGAGGAGGTCAACGCGGGGCTGTCGGCGAAGGCGGCCGAGCAGCTGTTCGAGGTGCTGGGCACGCTCAAGGGCGGCGCCATGAAGTTCGGGCAGGCGCTGAGTGTGTTCGAGGCGGCCGTGCCCGACGAGCTGGCCGAGCCGTATCGCGATGCGCTGACCAGGTTGCAGGCCGCCGCTCCTCCGATGCCCGCCAAACAGACCCACCGCGTGCTGGCCGAACAGCTCGGGCGCAGCTGGCGGCAACGGTTCGCCGAGTTCGACGACGAACCGACCGCAGCGGCCAGCATCGGCCAGGTGCACCGCGGCACGTGGCACGACGGGCGCGCCGTGGCCGTCAAGGTGCAGTACCCGGGTGCCGATGACGCCCTGCGCGGTGACCTGCGCCAGCTGCAGCGGTTCAGCCGCCTGTTCCAGAGCCTCGTACCGGGCACCGACGTCAAGCCGCTGCTGGCCGAGCTCGCGGACCGCATGGACGAGGAGCTCGACTACCGCAGGGAGGCCGACAACCAGCGGGCGTTCTCGAAGGCGTTCGCCGGCGACGAGCAGGTCCTGGTTCCGCGGGTCGTGGCGAGCTCGCCCAAAGTGATCGTCAGCGAATGGGTCACGGGCACGTCCTACTCCGAGATCATCCGCAGCGGCACCCGTGACCAGCGGGACGAGGCCGGGCGCCTGCTGGCGGAGTTCCACTACTCGTCGCCCGCCCGGGCACAGTTGCTGCACTCCGACCCCCACCCCGGCAACTTCATGCTGCGCGAGGACGGCCGGGTGTGCGTCATCGACTTCGGAGCCGTCGCACGACTGCCGTACGGCGCCCCGCCCGCGATGGGCAGGATCATGCGGCTGGCGCTCGAAGGCCGGTCCGAGGAGCTGTACGCCGCGCTGCGCGCCGAAGGGTTCGTGCGGCCGGACACGGAGATCGATCCCGACGACGTCTACGCATACCTCCATCCGATCGTCGCCCCGCTCGCCGAGGAGCGGTTCCATTTCTCCCGCCGATGGGCCCAGGACCAGGCACTCCGCATGGGCGACCTGCGCGGCCAGGACTTCCGCACGGGACGCTCGCTCAACCTGCCGCCGCACTGGCTGTTGATCCACCGGGTGACCGCGGGTGCCATCGGCATTCTGTGCCAGCTCGACGCCGAGCTGCCGTTGCGTTCGATCGTGGAGGAGTGGCAGCCCGGTTTCGCCGACTGACGGTCCGGCGCCGGGGAGTTGTCCACAGGTTTCGCCGGAACGGCAGAAATTCGCCCCTCGCCGGGCCGAGTTGTCCACATTTTCTCCGAACCGTCCCGGTCGCGCTTCGCGCTCGGCACGCTCGAGCCATGACTGCTCTTGCCGACGCGGCGCAACTGGCGCCCGCCTCGAACGACAATGTGCTGACCACCGCGGAACTGCGCGCACGCGGCGTGTCCGAGGGCACCATCGCGCGCCGGTGCCGCCCCGGAGGGCCGTGGCGCCGGTTGCTGCCCGGGATCGTGCTGCTCGATGCCTGCGAGCCCACCCGAAGACAGCTGGTGCGCGCACTGGCGCGTTACGTCGGGCGCGAGGGGGTCGTGACGGGCGGCGATGCGCTCGGCGCCCACGGCCTCACGCTCCCGAGAACACCCGCGGTGCACGTTCTGGTGCCGAAGGGACGCCGGATGCTCTCGCCGACGTTCGCCCTCGTGGAGAGGACGACCCGACCCCCGGAACCGGTCGTCGTCGACGGCATCCCGTTCGCGCCCCCGACCCGGGCCGCACTCGACGCGGCGCGCCGCGAACGCGATCCCGGACGGCTGCGCGACCTGCTCGCCCTGCCGATCTACTACGGCCTGACCACCGCCACCGAGCTGCGTTACGAACTCGACGCCGGCAGCCAACGCGGCTCGGCAGCCGTACGGGCCGAACTGCGCGCGATCGACCGTGACCGTGACACCTACACCCGCGCGTGGGCCCGCGAGGTCCTCCGTGACGGCCCGCTGCCGCCGCCGCGGTGGGACGTCGCGGTCCACGACCGGCGCGGCAGGTACATCGGCACGGTCGACGCGTGGTGGGACGAGGTCGGCCTCGGTTGGCAGTTCCACCCGGGCGACAAGCCGCATCTGGGACATCTGGCGCTGGCCGCCGCCGGCGTGACGGTCGTGCGGACCGACCCCGACCGGCTCACCACGGACCGGCGGGGCGTGCTCACGGAACTGGCCAAGGCCTTCCGCACGGCCGCCGACCGCAGGCGACCGGCGGTGCAATGCCTGGCGACGGCGGCCGCATGAGACATCACCAGTACTCGGTGGGCAGTTTTCCCTCGATGTCCCGCACGTGCTCACGGACGCAGCGCGGGCACAGCCAACGCGTACGCCCCGATTCGGACTCGCGCAGCCACCCCAACCCGACGGCGACCGCCTCCGTGTCGGCACGCTCGCCGCACAGGCCGCACGTCACGGGCGCCCGGTCCCTCCCCGCGGCGTCCGTCACGACGTCGTCCCGAGGTAGGCCGTGCGATCACTCGGCAGACGCACGTCCTCACGGCGGCCGGCACCGGAGCGACCGATGTCCACCCCGGTCGCTCCGGTGGCGAGATGACCGGTGATCCGGTCGGCGACCTCGGTCGTAGCGGTGCTCTCGGGTTCGGCCAGTGCGCGCATGCCCCACAGGCGTGCCGCCCTGTCGACGTCGTCGTGCGTGTGTGCTGCCATCCCGCCGATTCAACACCGGCGGAACGGGTGGTGGCGAACGGACCCCGCGGTCGTTCGCCACCACCCCGGCGGCCTACCGATCGTAGTGCTCGGCACGCCGCGAGGCCCAGCGGGCGACCCGTTGCCAGCGTCGCGCGGCGCGCCGCCGGCGTTCGGCGCCACCTCCCTCGGCCTGTTTCCGTAGTTCGCGTATTCGGTCTCTGGTCAGTTCCTCGTGCAGCAACATGGGTGATGTCTCCGTGTTCGGCTGATCGGACGTGAGGCGGTGCGATGTCGCCTGCGGCAGGTACGCGCGACCTGGCTGCTGGCCGGCTCCGGTCGTCATGCGGCGCTCCGTTCCCGCGATTCGGGAACCGGGTGCTTCCGCGGGCGACCGCGCGGCCGCTTGCGGGCCACGACGGCACCGCGTTCGAAGATCTCGCCTCCCCAGACGCCCCACGGCTCACCGCGGGCCAGCGCACCTTCGAGGCAGGCCGAGCGCACGGGGCACTCCCCGCACAGCGTCTTGGCGCGTTCCAGGTCGGCCGGCTTCTCCGCGAACCACAGGTCCGCGTCGCCGGTCCGGCAGGGCAGGTCGACATCGGTGGACTCTCCGGAGTCGATCAGTTCGGCGACTCCGGTCGTCCCGGCCAACAAGGCGGAGAACGTCTCCTCTGACGCGGAGACGGTGGCCGTTGGCATGGCGGCTCCTTCGGTAACGAGTGTGTGCGGATGAGTCAGCGGATCCACACAGCCCTCGAACAGCACGAAGGCCGCGGATCCGATGGGGTTCCGCGGCCTTCGAGAGCCAGATGCCTAGCCTGTCGCTAGACGGCGCCTCTCGCATGAGCCGGGCGGAACCCGGGACGTGTCCTGGATCTGGATCGGACGCAGCTGACGACGGCGCTCCGGACGCGGCACCGGGTTGCCGAGGTCGGCAGCGGTGAACGCCGGGTCGCCTGCCGGAGCGTGCGACGCCGTGCCCCCACGCACGTCGAACACACCGAGGTCACACAGATCCAGGGACATGCCGGCACGCCGGCGGTCACGATCGACCGACGCACAGGACAACGGCGCGTGCACGAAGTGCCCGTCACGGAGCAGGGTCGACCGGTTTCCGGAGATGCCGGCGATGACGATCGTCGTCTCGAACTTCATTGCGGGCACCTCCTCTCACATCGGTCGGCCACCGCCGGGGCGGCCGCGCGTCTTCAACCTGGTCACTGCAGGTTATTGCGGTCACACGTGACGGGGCAACTGATTTTTCGAAAAGTTCGCCACTTTCCCCGGAAAACCACCGTGACCAGCGATGACACCCGTCACGACGACTCGCCGCACGAACGGGCCGGGACGGAGACGGCGGCTGCGGGCGGGCAGCCGACGGCGACCGGTGGTCCGGCACTGGTCCGGCACCCTCGCCGGCGCCGATCCCGGTGGGCGGAACCCGGCTAGCCGCTCGCCTCGTCACGCACCACGGCGAGCACGTCGTCGCCGAACTGCTGGAGCTTGGACGCCCCGATGCCGGAGATACCGACGAGCCCCTTGCTGTCCGTCGGCCGCTGCTCGGCGATCGCCACCAGGGTCGAATCGGTGAACACGACGAACGCGGGCACGTTCAGCTCGCGGGCGCGTTCCGTCCGCCACTCCTTCAACCGGTCCAGCAGATACTCGTCGACGTCCGCCGGGCATTTCGTGCAGCGGCCGAGCTTGACCTCCATCGTCGAGATCAGCGGCCGGGCGCAGATGCGGCACGAGTTGGCGAACTTCGTCTGCTTGCCGGACTTCGCCACGCGCGCCGCCGGATGGTCCTCCGGCACCAGGCCGTACAGGAACCGGCTGCGGCGGCGGTTGCGCCTGCCGTCGGGGTGTCGAGACAGGGCCCAGCTCAGCGACAGGTGTTCCCGGGCACGCGTGACGCCGACGTAGAACAGCCTGCGTTCCTCCTCGACGGCCTCGTCGTCGCCGTCGGCGCGCTGGATCGGCACGGTGCCGTCGGCGAGACCGACGAGGAACACGGCGTCCCACTCGAGGCCCTTCGCGGCGTGCAGCGACGCCAGGGTGACGCCCTCCACGGTCGGCGGGTGCTGCACGGCAGCACGCTGGTCGAGTTCGGCGACGAGCCTGCCGAGGGTCGCGTCCTCGACGGTGCCCGCCAGATCCTCGGCGACCTCGACGAGGGCCAACAGCGCGTCCCAGCGTTCCCGCGCCGCTCCCCCGGCCGGTGGCTGTTCGGTCAGGCCGACACGGGCGAGCACCCGCCTGCACAGCGCAACCAGCTCGCCGCGCGGCTCGTCCGCCGCGGCGGTGCGCAACGCGGAGATCGCCTGCCTGACCTCCTGCCGCTGGAAGAACCGTTCGCCCCCTCGGACGAGGTACGGCACTCCCGCCTCGGACAGGGCCTGCTCGTACGCCTCGGACTGGGCGTTCACGCGGTACAGCACGGCGATCTCCCTGGCGGGAACGCCGTCGTCGAGCAGCGCACGGATCCGCGTCGCGACGGCCGCGGCCTCGGCGGGTTCGTCGTCGTACTCGGCGAATCGGGGTTCCGGGCCGTCGGCCCGCTGTCCGATGAGTTCGAGGCGCGATCCGGCGGGCCTGCCCCGCGCGGCACCGATGACGCGGTTGGCCAGCGACACGACCTGCGGCGTCGACCGGTAGTCGCGTTCGAGACGCACCACGGTGGCCTCGGGGAACCGGCGGGTGAACTCGAGCAGCGGACGGGGCGAGGCACCCCCGAACGAGTAGATCGTCTGGTTGGCGTCGCCGACGACGGTGAGATCGTCGCGGCCGCCGAGCCACGCGTCGAGCAGCCGCTGCTGCGCAGGTGTGACGTCCTGGTACTCGTCCACGACGAAACACCGGTACCGCTCGCGGAACTCGTCGGCCACTGCCCGGTGCTCCTCCAGTGCGGCCGTCGTGTGCAGCAGCAGGTCGTCGAAGTCGAGCAGCTGGGCCTCGTTCTTCGTCCGCTCGTATCCGCGGTACAGCTCGGCGATCCGCTCGGCCGGTTCGGGAATGTCCCGCTTCAGCCTGGCGACCACGGCCGGGTAGTCGTCCGGGCCGACGAGGGAGGCCTTGGCCCATTCGATCTCGCTGGTGAGGTCCCGCAGCACCTCCACTTCCGTCGGCAGTCCCAGCCGGTTGGCGGCCTGGCCGACGAGGCGGAGCTTGTTGCCGTCGACGAGGTCCCATTGCCGTTCACCGACGACGCGCGGCCAGAAGTAGCGGAGCTGGCGCAGCGCGGCGGCGTGGAAGGTGCGGGCCTGCGCCGCCTCGACACCGAGTCCGCGCAACCGGGTGCGCAGCTCCCCCGCCGCGCGCGACGTGAACGTGACGGCGAGGACCTGACCTGCGGAGACGTGCCCGGAACGGACGAGGTAGGCGATACGGTGCGTGATGGTGCGGGTCTTGCCGGTGCCCGCTCCCGCGAGCACGCAGACGGGCCCGCGCGGGGCGCAGGCGGCCGCGCGCTGTTCGGGGTCGAGGCCCTCGAGCAGTTCCGGATGACGGTTCGACGACGCACTTCCCACGTCCTGCATCCTCGCAGAGGGGACCGACGGCACAGCCGCAGGCCGGGCGCCCGTATCCTGGCCATTATGGCGGAGAAGCGGGACAAAGAGGCTGCCAAGCAGGCCAAGAAGGAAAAGAAGGCGGCGAGCAAGGCGCGCCGTGGCCAGATCTTCCAGGCGTTCCATATGCAGCGCAAGGAAGACAAGGCCCTGATCCCGTTGATGCTCGGGACCTTCGTGGTCATCGCGGGCCTGGTCTTCCTGCTCGGTCTGTGGATCGGCATCGAGTGGCTGCTGCTGCCGCTCGGCATCCTGCTGGGCGTGCTCGGTGCGATCATCCTGTTCGGCCGCCGCGTGCAGAAGAACGTGTTCGCGAAGGCCGAGGGGCAGCCGGGCGCGGGCGCGTGGGCGCTGGACAACCTGCGCGGCAAGTGGCGCGTGACGCAGACCGTGGCGGCGACCACGCAGCTGGACGCGGTCCACCGGGTGCTCGGCGGGCCGGGCGTGGTCCTGGTCGCCGAGGGCGCTCCGCACCGCGTGAGGAACCTGCTGTCGCAGGAGAAGAAGCGGATCGCCCGTCTGGTCGGCGACACCCCGATCTACGAGGTGGTCATCGGCGACGAGGAGGGGCAGGTTCCGCTGCGCAAGCTGCAGAACCACCTGATGAAGCTGCCGCGCAACCTCAAGGGTCCGCAGGTCGACGCCCTCGAAACCAAGCTCTCCGCACTGGGTAACCGCGGCGCGGCGATGCCGAAGGGCCCGATGCCGCAGGGCGCCAAGATGCGCAACGTCCAGCGGACCGTCCGCCGCCGCTGACGCCGCCCCGCACAGCTCGGTTCATGCGAGAGCGGGCCGCCTCCCCTCGGTGGAGGCGGCCCGCTCTCGTGTGTCGGATCCGGCGGCCGGGCTGTGCGCGAGCCCGGTGAAGGCGTTCACCGCATGCGAACGACGACAGTGCCGGTGAGGCGGTCGTGCCAGCCGCGGGCGTCGACGTTGCGTACCGCGGCGGGAATGAGGAGGAAGGTGAGTGCGCAACGCACGAGCGCGCGCCACAGTCCGGGGACACCGCCGCCGTCGAGTCGGCCGATGCGGATTCCGCACAGGCCCATACCGGGGGTGAAGCTGAACCACGCCGCCGAGACGACCGTGACGACGGCCCACGTGGCCAGTGACCACAGGTTGAACGACTCCATGGCGGCCATGTCGTCGACGTCGGGTCGGACGAACAGCGCGGTGAGCAGTGAGGCGAGCACCAGGTCGGCGAGCAGGCCGACGAAACGGCGGCCCGAGCCGGCCGCGGCGCCGATGCCGTCGGCGGGTAGGCCGAGGCGCTGCCCGGGCCAACGCGGCGGGTCCTGATCGGCCGCCGCGGACAGGTTCGCCAGCCACTCTCCGGTCCATCTAGCCACGCGAACAGGGTATGTCGCCGGTTCGGCGGTGCACCGAGCGGCCTGACGTGGGACGATCCGATATCGGCCGATCCGTTAACCCCGGTGAAACATACGGGTGACGGTCGGGCAACACCGCCCTCTTAGCTTGGGCCGAAGAGAGCAAGGCCGTACGAGCTCGAACCAGAAGGAGTCACCGAGGGTGTCCACTACTGCCGACGATGTCCTGCGTCTCATCGCTGACGAGGATGTGCAATTCATCGATGTGAGGTTCTGCGACCTTCCCGGGATCATGCAGCACTTCACCGTCCCCGCCAAGGCGTTCGACGCGGACGCGTTCGAAGAGGGTCTGGCCTTCGACGGCTCCTCGGTTCGAGGCTTCCAGTCGATCCACGAGTCGGACATGCTGCTGCTGCCCGATCCGGCAACGGCGAAGATCGACCCGTTCCGGCAGGCCAAGACGCTGTCGATGAACTTCTTCGTGCACGACCCGTTCACGCGCGAGCCCTACAGCCGCGACCCGCGCAACATCGCGCGCAAGGCGGAGCAGTACATCTCCGAGTCCGGCGTCGCCGACACCGTGTTCTTCGGCCCGGAGGCCGAGTTCTACGTGTTCGACGACGTGCGTTTCGACTCGTCCGAGAACTCCACGTTCCACGAGATCGACTCCGTCGAGGGCTGGTGGAACACGGGCCGCAAGGAAGAGGGCGGCAACAAGGGTTACAAGACCAAGTTCAAGGGCGGCTACTTCCCGGTGCCGCCGGTCGACCACTACGCCGACCTGCGTGACGAGATCTCCCAGCACCTGATGGGCTCGGGCTTCGACCTCGAGCGTGCCCACCACGAGGTCGGCACCGCGGGTCAGGCCGAGATCAACTACAAGTTCAACACGATGCTGCACGCCGCCGACGACCTGCAGCTGTTCAAGTACATCGTGAAGAACACGGCGTTCGAGAACGGCAAGACCGCCACGTTCATGCCGAAGCCGCTGTTCGGCGACAACGGGTCGGGCATGCACTGCCACCAGTCGCTGTGGAAGGACGGCCAGCCGCTGTTCTACGACGAGTCCGGTTACGCCGGCCTGTCGGACACGGCCCGCCACTACATCGGCGGCATCCTGGCCCACGCGCCGAGCCTGCTGGCCTTCACCAACCCGACGGTGAACTCGTACCACCGGCTCGTGCCGGGCTTCGAGGCGCCGGTCAGCCTGGTGTACTCGCAGCGCAACCGTTCCGCGTGTGTCCGCATCCCGATCACGGGCAACAACGCCAAGGCCAAGCGCATCGAGTTCCGCTGCCCCGACTCGTCCGGCAACCCGTACCTGGCGTTCGCCGCGATGATGATGGCCGGTCTGGACGGCATCAAGAACAAGATCGAGCCGCCGGAGCCGATCGACAAGGACCTGTACGAGCTTCCGCCTGAGGACGCGAAGGACGTCAAGCAGGTCCCGGCCGACCTCGACACCGTGCTCACCGCCCTCGAGGCCGACCACGACTACCTGCTCGAGGGTGGCGTGTTCACCCCCGACGTCATCGAGAAGTGGATCGCGTTCAAGCGCGAGGAAGAGATCGACCCGCTGCGGCTGCGTCCGCACCCGTACGAGTTCGCTCTCTACTACGACGTGTGATCGTCAGCGCGTAGGCCACCACCTGCGACAACGGCCGGCGGCGGGAGCTCCAGGAGCTCCCACCGCCGGCCGTTCGCATGCCCGCGGCGTGTCCACGCCCGCGGCGGGCATGCAGCGGGACCCGACATGAAAGAACGCCGACGCGAGCAGCGCTCACGTCGGCGTTCGGAAGGTTGTCGGTCAGGTGCCGCGCAGCAGGTCCAGGTCGACGCCCGCGTCGCGGATGCGCTCCATCGGACCGGGCACGAGCTTGCGCTTCTCCAGGTCCATCAGGCCGAGGGTGGATTCGATCTCCGCGGAGACGGTGCCGTCGAGTTTGGTGATCACGTTGTCCATCCAGAAGACCTTCTTCTCGTCCTCGAACCGGGACACGCACGACACCGTGGCCTCGTCGCCCCAGCGCATCTCCCGGCGGAACCGGATGTGCGATTCCAACATCACGATGCCGATGCCCTGCTTGATGAGCCCCTCGGTGACGCCTGCGGCGACCGCGAGCTCGGTACGCGCGATCTCGCCGTACTGGTGGTACACCGCATGGTTCAGGTGGCCGTTCGGGTCCAGCTCGTACGTACGGACCTTGACCTGGATCGAGAAGGGTTCACGCTCAGTCACGGGTGCCACCGTAAACTCCGCGGGCGGCACCGGTCCGCCGAAGGTGAGCAGCCGCTCACTACGCGGCCGTCACTGCTCGTAGAACAGCCGCTCCACAACGGCGTGCGCCTGCCGGGTGGTCTTGCGGTAGGTGTCGAGGAACTCCCCCGCGTCGTCGTCCACGCCGTACCCGAACACGCTCGCCACGGCCGTCAGCTCCCGCCCCGACGTCGGCAACTGGTCGACGGCCTTGCCGCGGACCAACATCGCCGCGTTGCGTGCCCGCGTCGCCAGCGACCACGCCTCACGCAGCGCATCGACGTCCTCACGGGCGGCCAGGCCGGCCTCGGCCATCGCTTCGAGCGCCTCAGGGGTCGACGTGGTGCGCAGCTCCGGCACCTCGTGGGCGCGGCGCAACTGCGCCAGCTGCACGGTCCATTCGACGTCGGCGAGGCCGCCACGGCCGAGCTTCGTGTGCATCGACGGGTCCGCGCCGCGCGGCATGCGCTCGGTGTCGACTCGCGCCTTGATGCGCCGCACCTCCCGCAGTTTCGCCGCGTCGAGTCCGCCCTCCGGATACCGGAACGGATCGACGGCGGCGATGAACCGATCTCCGAGGTCGGTGTCTCCCGCGAGGAACCGGGCCCGCAGCAGTGCCTGCGCCTCCCACACCTCGCCCCAGCGTTCGTAGTACGCGCGGTACGACTCGAACGTCCGCACGAGCGGGCCGCTGCGCCCTTCCGGACGGAGGTTCGCGTCCACCTCCAACGCCGGGTCCTGCGTCGGTGCGCCGAGCATCTTCCGCACCGTTTCGGCGACGGTCGTGGCGAACTTGAGGGCCTGCTCGTCGGTGGCCTCGGAGGTGCGCTCGCACACGAACAGCACGTCGGCGTCCGAGCCGTAGCCGAGTTCGCTGCCGCCGAGCCTGCCCATGCCGATCACGGCGATCCGCGCGGGCACACTGCCCACCTGGGCCTGCTGGTACCGCGTCGCCGCTTCGAGGGCGGACTGCAACACCGCCGCCCACACCGACGACAGCGCGTCGCACACCGCGGGCACGTCGAGCAGGCCAAGGACATCGGCGCACGCGACCCGCAACATCTCGTGCCTGCGCAGCGACCGCGCCGTCGCGACGGCCGCCTCCAGGCCCGGCTGCCGGCGTGCCGCCGCCCGCAGCGACGTCGCCGTCTCGGCGGGCGGGCGGCCACGCAGCCGTTCGGCGTCGCCGAGCATGTGCAGCACCTCCGGCGCCCGCACCAGCAGGTCCGGCACCAGCCGTGACGTGCCGAGCAACGTCGCCAGGTTCTCGACGACGGCCGCTTCGTCCCGCAGCACGCGCAGGTACCACGGGGTGTCGGCCAGTTCCTCGGACACGCGGCGGTACGCGAGGAGCCCGCCGTCCGGTTCCGGCGTGTCGGCGAGCAGGTCCAGCAGCACCGGCAGCAACGTCTGCTGGATGGCCGCGCGCCTGCTCACACCGTTGGTCAGGGCCCGGATGTGCTGCAGCGCGCCTTCCGGGGATGCGAATCCGAGGGCGGTGAGCCGCTGTTGCGCCTGTTTCGCCGTCAGCCGCAGCGCAGCGCTGGGTACGCGTGCGACGGAGTCCAGCAACGGCCGGTAGAACAGCTTCTCGTGCAGCCGGCGGACGCGCCGGACGTGCTTGCGGAAGGCCGTGTCGAGCTCCTCGGATCGGGTCCGTGCCCCCGAGGAGCGGATGCCGGCGGCCCTGGCCAGCCAGCGCAACGCGGTGGTGTCGTCCGGCTCCGGGTACAGGTGGGTGCGGCGCAGCGCGCGGAGCTGCAGCCGGTGTTCGAGTACGCGGAGGAACTCGTACGACTCGGCCATCTCCTCGGCGTCGGTCCTCGCGACGTAGCCGCCGGTGCCGAGCGCCGCCAACGCGTCGAGGGTCGAGGCCGACCGCAGTTCGTGGTCGATCCGCCCGTGCACCAGTTGCAGCAGCTGCACCGCGAACTCGACGTCGCGCAGCCCGCCGCGGCCGAGCTTCAGCTCCCGATCGGCGATCTCCGCGGGGATGTGTCTCTCGACGCGGCGGCGCATGTGCTGCACGTCGGCGACGAAGTTGTCCCGTTCCGCCGCGGACCACACCATCGGCGCGACGAGTTCGGCGTACCGGCGGCCCAGGTCGGCGTCGCCTGCCGCGGGGCGGGCCTTGAGCAGAGCCTGGAACTCCCACGTGCGTGCCCACTTCTTGTAGTACGCCTCGTGGCCTTCGAGGGTGCGTACCAGCGCGCCGGCTTTGCCCTCGGGGCGGAGCGCCGCGTCGACCTCGAAGCACGCCTTACCGACGACGCGCATCATCGTCGTCGCCAGCCGGGTGCCGACCTGCAGGTCCCCGTCGCCGACGAACACGACGTCGACGTCGCTGACGTAGTTGAGTTCGCGCCCGCCGCATTTACCCATGGCGATCACGGCGAGGGTGGCGTCGGCGGAGCCGCGGGTCTCGTGTTCGGCCACGGTCAGCCCTGCCTGCAACGCGGCGTCGGCGGCGGCCGTGAGCGCGTGGGTGGTGTCGGCGAACGTCGCCGCCTCGACCTGTGTGTCGACCAGGTGGCCGAGGTCCGCCGCCGCGATCTCCAGGACGAGGCCCCGGTAGGCCCTGCGGAGTGCCTGTTCGGCATCGCCACCGGCCAGCACGTCGCCGTCGACGTGGACCGCGGCCTGCAGGGTCGCCGCGTACTCGGCTGCCGGTGTGGGCGTGTCGAGCCGTCGCCACGCGTCCGGTGCGCCGACGAGGTAGTCACCCAGCGCCGTCGACGAGCCCACGACGCCGAGCAGCTTTCCGCGTACGACCGGGTCGGTGCGCAGCGCAGCGTCGAGGTCCGGCCACCCGTCGCGGTCGGCGTCCCGGATCCGGTCGATGGTGCGCAGCGCCAGATCCGGGTCCGGCGCGTGGGCGAACGCGGCCAGGAGCGGTTCCGCGCCCGCGTCCGGTCCTGCGTCGGTCCACCAGCCCGCGGCGCGCAACTCGTCGGCGGCGTGGTCGGACGTGAAGCCGAATCTGGCCGTCGAGGCCGCTGGGCGAACGCTGTCTACCATCGGCTCCTACCGTAGTCCCACCGCCGGGAACACGGTTGGTGCAATCAGGCCAGTGGGAGTCCCCGCCGCGGGTCGTCCGCGGGCCGCAGCGTGCCTGCGGCCAGGTCCACGAACCGGTGAGCGAACGGCCGCCACGTTTCGGCGATGTCGGCGTGCATGCGGTCGACGGTGTCGACGTCGAACGCCCCGGGTTTCGCCACGCCCGCCACGTCGGGAGAGCGCGCCACCCAGGTGTCCACGATGTCGCGGGTGGTTTCGATGTGGAACTGCAGCCCGTAGCCGCGTTTGCCGACGCGGAACGCCTGGTGGGGGTACAGCGGCGTCGACGCCAACAGGGTCGCGCCTCCCGGCAGCATCTCGATCGAGTCCCGGTGGAACTCGAGGACGTCCGGCATCAGCGGCAGCTCGGCGAAAAGAGGATCGGTCCACGCCGCGTCCTTCTTCGACACGAGTTTCGGCCCGGCTTCCGGCCCCTGCGGGCCCGGGTTGACGACACCGCCTGTCGCTGCGGCGAGCAGTTGCCCGCCGAGGCACACGCCGAGCGTGGCGACACCGTTGCCCACCGAGGTGCTCAGCAGCCGGCGGACGTCCGCGAGCCAGGGATACGTGTCGTCGGCCAGCGCGTTCATGCCGCCCCCGAGGCAGACGACCCCGTCGTAGCCGTCGGCCGTGACCGGCACGTCGTCGGTGCCTCCGAGCCGGGTGTCGAGTTCGGCGCCCGCCTCTTGGAGCCATTCGCCGAGGGTGCCGGCCGGAACCGCGTCGTCGGGCTGGACCACCAGGATGCGTGTGCTCACGCCGTCAGCCTAGTCCTTCCGCCACGGGCCGCGATGACCGTGGTTACGCAGGAACCTACTCGTCGGTTGGTCGGAGCCCGTTGCCACGCAGCCGTGAGGACGGACTGCAGGACGGGGCGCCGAGAGTCATCTGCGCATCGGTGCCGGCTCCGACCTTCGAAGGATCACGGCTCCGACTTTCGGATGGTTTTGCCGGAGAGTCCGCACGGGTTGACCAGCTCCGGACACCTCGGGGAGCACAACCGGACGACAGTCCACGTTCTACAGTCCGTTATGGACAGCTGATCTATCTGTGACATCAGACCCCAAAAGGGCCAATACCAACATCGCTCCGACTGCTCTGTTCGGCGCAAACCCCCATCCACCGCAAACGGATTCGGCAAAAAAATGCGAGCATGGGCCCAGCGGAAACGAAGGGTCATCCTCATGACACACGGTCCGTCGTTGGTATAGCATCCACAATCGTCACAAACACTGCCGTGCGGCACTCATGTGCACGGCCGATTTGAAGTTGTCGGCCGAACGGACTAATCGTGCCCGCGGCGAGCATGGCGAACCTGGGGGTTCCTTGTCCATTTCATCACCCTCAATTGGCGAACCGTTGTTCGCTGCTTCACCCGGAGTTGAGGTGAAACAGAATCTGTCAGATGGCAGCGCAAAAACAATTTTTGCCGGCGCCGGCATGCCGGCGCCGTCGGACGCCGCCGATACCATCGGCATGGACCGATCCACGCGGATAGCGAGCCTTCCCAAAGGCGTCACCACAGGCGAGCGCGGGACCTGCGCGACACACCCCCGCGACGACCGGAGTCCCGGACTCCCCTTCGACCTCTCGGCATCCTCGACAGCCAGCACCTCGACCGGTTTCGAGACCGCCGCGGGACACGAACTGGCCATCCGGGGTCGCCCCCGCGACCCCGACCACCTCCCCCGGGACCTGTGCGAAGCGCCGACGGGCACGCCGTCCGCATCCCCGAGCAGGCCGCGGCCGCTTTCCCTGCCGAATCCCCGCGACATTCCGGGTGGAACTTCCACGCACAATCATGCGTCAAAGCTCGGGGGAGCGTTCGAGCTCGACGCTCCTTCTCCGAATTATCGAGACGCGGTGACAACACAACGAGGGCCGTGAATAGTTTTCCCAACGAGGGACCCGGCGCGATGTCGGGCCAGGAGACAAATTACCGGCAGTTCCGAAAGAGGACTGCCCCATGGCAGGCACCCACAACTCACCCCAGGTCCAACGTCCTTGTTTGGTCACGCCTGAAACCACATAACAACCGGCATGGCCGCGGGGGTCTGATTGGCCCGCCTTGATTAATTCCGCAGATACTCCGGTGCACCTCCACGTGTCCACACCACGACAACTCGTTGATGCTCGGCTCCTCCCTGCAAGGTTTTACGCACCGTCGACGACAGCGACGACGGGCGCAACAGCTGCGATGCCCCCGCCGCCTGCGCACCCGTGATCTCTCCCCGAAACCGTTCCCGAACCCCGAACAGGAACCCGAACCATGCTTGTGAACGTATCCGGCGAGCTGCTCCCCACCAGTGACGTCGTCCGGGACTGGCGAAATACGGTGAGGCTCCTGCAGGACCGCGGCCTCTCCGAAGGCGAACGAGTGGCCTTGTCCGCGGACAACAGCGGCGACCTCGCCGTCACCCTGATCGCGCTCATGGAGCTGGGCGTCTCGATCGCACTGATCGACCGTGGGCTCGCCCAGGCAGAGTGCGCAGACCTCGTGAGTGAATCCGGTGCGGACTGGTTCATCTCCGATCACCCCCACCTCGACGGCCCCTTCGACCGAGTCGAGGCCAACTGGCTCAACCTGGACACCCTCGCGGCCGAGCGTTCGGTGTACGGCGATGCGGACCACGGCGAGGCCGCCGAACGACCGGAGTACGGCTTCCCGCGCTGGGCCGAACGACAGGACGGCCTGATCGTGTGGACCTCCGGCAGTAGCGGCCGCCCGAAGGGCGTGGTCCGCACGGGGGCATCGGTGCTGCGCAATATCGACGCAACTCAGGCTCGAATGGGATACGACGAGCGGGACGTCCTGCTGCCGCTGCTTCCGTTCACGCATCAGTACGGTCTGTCCCTGCTGATGTTGTGGTGGAAGGCCGGATGCACGCTCGCCGTCGTCCCCAGCAAACGCATCGACCATGCACTCGACACGATCAAGCGGCATCGGGTGACCGTGGTCGACACGGTTCCCGCCTCATACGAGCTGATGCTGCGGCTGATCAACTCACGCAGACTGCCGAAAAATGACATCGCCTCAGTGCGCATGTGGTGTGTCGGAGGCGAACCACTTCGCGACAGTCTGCGCACGCGGTTCGCAGAGCAGATCGGCTCACCCCTGCTCGACGGTTACGGCAGCAGCGAGGCAGGCAACATCGCACTCGCCGGCCCCGATGCCCCCGCGCATTGCGGACCTCCACTGGACGGTGTCGCGGTGGAGATCCGCGACCACTCGGGGCATCCCGTCGACCCCGGTGAGATCGGCGAAGTGGTCGTGCACACACCGGATCTCATGCACGGGGTGCTCGAGCTCGACGGCGACATCCGGCCGGCGGACGCGTCCCCACTGCACACGGAGGACATCGGATTCGTCGACGAGCACGGAAATCTCTGTGTTCTGGGGAGGAAGAACGCCGTGCACCGGTTCGGGCACACCCTGTACCCGGACGCCATTGCGGCCAAGGCGGCCGCCGCAGGCGTTCCGGTCTCCGTGGTGCCGGTGGAGGACGCGAACGAATCCGCACAGTTGGTATTCCTTGTCGAGGACCCGGGGCGCCGTACATCCGCGCACTGGAGACGGGCGCTGTCTGTCGTCCTGGCCGAACACGAGCGGCCCGATCGCATCGTCGTACTCGACGAGTTCCAGCAACTGGGCAACGGTAAGGTCGACCGGCGCACGATGCATCAGATCGCGGCCTCGGCCGTCGCGATGGACGGGGTCAAGGGAGTCATCCCGGTCAAGCGGGACCCGGCGGGCGCCTCCGAAACGGCGAGGCCCTCGGTCATTCCCTTTCCCGACCGGCTCGAGAACCTGGACGCCGTGGCCGGAGCTCTGCGCGAGCGGCGCGGTGAGCTCCTCGCGGTTCTCACCGAGGTGTGCGACTACAAGACCGCCTACGGCGAGATCGACGCGTCCATCGCCGCTCTCGAAGGTGCGGCCGCGGAGGTGACCCGGTTCGAGCCGGGTCCAGTGGACCAGATCGCCGTGCTCATGCCGTCGAACATTCCGCTCTACAGCTACGTCCTGTACCTGCTCATCCCCAGCCTTTACAGCCGCCGAGTCGTCTTCCGCCCATCGCGCCGTATTTCCGACCAGACCCGTAAGCTGCACGAACTCCTGTCGGGATTGCACGGACTTCCGATCGTGCTCGACGAGAACGACCAGCGTACGTTCATGGCCGAGGAGGGCGCCGCCTCGAACGTACTGGTGTTCACCGGTACCTACGGCAATGCCGAGAAGATCCGCGCCAAACTCCGTAGCGACCAGTTGCTGCTCTACTTCGGGCAGGGCGTCAATCCGTTCATCGTCGCCGCGGACGCCGACCTGCAGTCGGCAGTGGACGGCCTTATCAGAGCGCGCATGCTGAACTCGGGGCAGGACTGCTTCGGCCCGGACGTGGTCTACGTCGACGCGGCGGTGGGCGCGCAGTTCTGCAACCTGTTGTGCCGCCGCGTGGAGAAGTTGCGCTACGGGACTTTCGACGACCCGAACGCCGACTACGGCGCAATGTTCTACCTCGACGCGTTCGACGCCTCGCTCGAGTTCCTGAGCAAGAACCGGGACTATCTAGCAGTGGGAGGTCAGGCGAACTTCGCGGACAACCATCTGCGTCCTACCGTGCTGATCCAACCCGCCAACCAGACCATGAAGCCACCCGAACTGTTCGCGCCGATCTTCAACGTGGTGCCGTTCACCTCGCTGGCCTGGCTTCACGAGGCCGTCATGCACCCGTACTTCGAGGAGCGGTCCCTGGCTGCCACCGTGTACGGCACACTGCCCGAGACGGTCGAGATGCTCGGGACCAGGCACGTCGTGACCGTGAACGAGACGATCATCGACGTGGAGAACGGCAACCTGCCTTTCGGCGGCACCGGTATCCGCGCGAACTACGCTGCCATCGGCAAGAAGCGATATGCACAGCCACTGTTGATCAGTAAGGCCGTCGCGGACCATCTCACCAAACCCGCCGCCGATTCCGGCGCCGCGACCACAGAGCGGATCGCATGATGCCCGCTGCCACGACAACTGTGCGGGGCTGCTGGAACGCCGTCGTCAGCGTGCTCGCGCAATCCGGGGTTCGCGCAGCCTTCGGCCTGCCTGCCGATGACCTCGACCTGCTCGCAGCGGTCGCGGACTCCGACATCGACCTGACGGTCTGCCGCGACCAGCGCAACGCCGCGTTCATGGCCACCGGCTACGCCATCGCGTCCGGCCGGCCGGGGGTGTTGCTGACCGGCAAGGGCCCCGCGCTCACGAACACCGTGACCGGCCTGCTCGAGGCTCAATACTCGGCCGCACCGGTGCTGTTGATATCCGCCGGGACAGCGGTCGAACACCGCGGCGGTGGTGCGTTCCAGGAGCTTGACCAGCTCTCGGTCGTCGCGCCGTTGACCAAGTGGGCGGCCAGGGTGGACCATCCCGACCGGCTGGTGCCGATGTTGCGACGCGCCGTGCTCGCGGCGACGAGCGGCACACCGGGCCCCGTCTACCTCGAGGTGCCCGATCACCTGCTGACCGACGAGATCCCGCTTACGGTCGATACGACCGTGGTCGAGCGCCCCGCGACGGTGACCGTGGCGGCCGACTCGGCCGCCTCGTCGTCACTGCGCCGGGCACGCCGTCCACTGCTGCTCGTCGGGGGCGGAATGCGGCACCGTAACGCGAACCGGCTGGTGGAGACGTTCGCCGAGACCTACGGCGCGGCCGTCGCGTGCACCGCGAGCGGGCGCGGCACCGTCGACGAATCCTGTGACCTGTTCGTCGGCCTCTCCGGGCTGTACCTGCCACCACAGGCTGCTCCACTACTGGCCGAAGTGGACTGTGTGATCGCGCTCGGGAGCAGGCTGGAGGAAACCGCGACCTACGACTGGCCCGCGTCCTTCGGCCGTGAAACACCCGTCGTCCAGGTGAATGTGGAGGCCACCGAGTTCGCGACGGGCTTCGCGGGGCCGAAGATCCTCGCCGACGGAGGCGCCCTGCTCGCCGCCTGGCTGGCGACCGCGGAGCCCGGATCCCGTACCGCGTGGACCGATCGCGTACGCGAAGTTCATCAGCAACTGCGCACCGATCACGCGGACGAATTGGCGCGACTGCGGAAGGCCCCTGACCTGCACGTCGCCGAAGTGCTCACGACCGTGGACGAGGTCGTACCGGCCGACCGGATCCTGGTGCAGGAGAACGGGCTCCAGGACATGTGGTCGTATCGATTCCCGTTCTACGCCTGCGACGGAACCGGAAGCTCGGTGGTCCCGTCTGAACAGACGGCTCTGGGTTTCGGAGCCGCCGCAGCGATCGGGGTACGGCATGCCGCAGGCGGCCGCCCGGTCGTCGCACTCGTCGGTGACGGAGCGTTCGACCTGGCCGCTGCCGACATGCCGACTGCGGTGAACTGCGGCGGACTGCTCTACGTCGTGCTGCGCAACGGCGGTTACGGCTGGCTTCAGTCGCAACTCGACGGGCGCTCCGATCCGGTCCCCGGATTCACGTTCGTCGACCCGGCTGCGCGAGAGCGGCGAGGCCCTGAGCTTGCAGGACTGCGCCAGTTCACCGTCGAGGACACGGCGCAGCTGTCCGAAGTGGTCGGCCGGGCGTGGGCGTACTGCGCCGAGGGCGGTGTCGCCGTGCTGAACGTGCCGGTGCGGATGGACGACGCCCTGTTCGGCTCCGACGTCGCCGGCGGCGACTTTCCGGTGGTGTCAACCGCTGCCGGCGCCGCATCTGTTGGAAGGGACTGACACGACATGAAGACACGGCGTGGGAACGAACGTCGAGTGGTGATCACCGGATGGGGCGCCGTCACCCCGCTCGGACCGAACGTCGCCGAGACGTGGGAGGCGCTCATCACCGGTACCAGCGGTATCGGGCCCGTTACGTGCGTCGACGCGTCCGACCTTCCGACGAGTATCGCTGGTGAGGTGAAGGGATTCGACGCGGCGAAGTACCTGTCGCACAAACAACTCCGGCGGATGGACCCGTACTCGCGATACGCGTTCGCGGCCGCCGACGAAGCGCTGACCTCGGCCAAGTTCGAGCTCGACGAAGACAGGTCACCGCGTACGGGCGTACTGATCGGCAGCGGCTACGGCGCGATGTCCTCCATCAACGATCACGTCCTCACCTTGGAGAACAAGGGACCGCGCCGGGTGAGCCCACACGCCCCGGTGATGGGCGCGATCGACAGTGCTGCCCTGGAAATCAGCCTCCACTACGGAATCACCGGACCGAGCCGCGCCATGAGCAGCGCGTGCGCCTCGGGAGCTGATGCGATCGGTGAGGCTGCTCGCTGGATCCGGCACGGCATGGTCGACACCGCTGTCGCCGGCGGAGCGGAACACATCATCACCCGGGTCGATCTGTCGGCGAGCGGGAACGCCAAGGCGCTCTCCCGCCGGATGGATGCGCCGACGGAGGCGTCCCGGCCGTTCGACACGGACCGTGACGGATTCGTCATGAGCGCCGGATCCGCGGTTCTCGTCCTCGAGACCGAAGAAGCCGCGGTCGCCCGTGGCGCCCCGATTCTGGCTGAACTCGCCGGTTACGCGTCGACCTCGGACGCCCATCACATCACCGCCCCGCATCCCGAAGGGCGCGGTGTGCGAGCGGCCATGCGGGGAGCGCTCGCCGACGCGGGCCTGAACGCGACCGACGTGGACTACGTCAACGCACACGGGACGAGCACACCGCTCAACGATCCCGCCGAGGTGGAATCCCTGCACGCGGTGCTCGGCGGACACGCCGGGGCGATCCCTGTGAGCTCCACCAAGTCGATGACCGGGCACATGATCGGCGCAGCAGGGGCGATCGAGGCTGTCGTGAGTGGAATGGCGATCCAGAGCGGCATCGTCCCGCCCACGATCAACTGCCACGACCCGATCGACACCTCGATCAACTTCGTCGCTCACGAGGCGCAACAACACCACATCGACGTCGTGATGAGCAATTCGTTCGGCTTCGGCGGGCACAACGCGGTACTCGTTCTGCGCAGGTGGGAAGGCTGAGCACGTACATGGCCGACAGCGCTGGTTCGGGGAAGCAGGAATACATGCGGGAGGGCGAGTCCACCGTGCAACGCCGCCGATTGTCCACGGCACAGTCGGGTATCTGGTACGCCCAACAGCTGAACCCCGACAACCCGATCGTGATCTCGGAGTATCTGGAGATTCACGGTGACATCGACGCTGCCCTCTTCGCTGAAGCCTTGCGCCGCACGGTCGACGAGGCCGAGACCACTCAGGTCCGGTTCGTCGCCGACGAGGCGGGAGTGTGGCAGTACCCCGAAGCCGAAACGCACCTGCACGTAGTCGACGTCTCCGATGCCGCTGACCCGATGGCAGATGCACTCACGTGGATGGAAGCGGACCTGTACCGCGAGTTCGATTACACCGGCGCTCCGCTGTCTGTTGACGCACTGTTCCGGATCGAGCCCGGGAAACACGTCTACTACCAGCGCAATCATCACTTGATCGGCGACGGAGCGAGCGGCCGCATCTTCACCGACCGGCTCGCCGAGATCTATACGGCGCTCGCGACCGGCACCGAGTATCGCGAGGCGTACTTCGCGTCGCTGGACGAGTGCCTGGCGGAGGAGGAGAAGTACCGCTCGTCTCCCGCGTTCGAACGCGACCGCGAGTACTGGTCGGCCCGGCTCGAGGATTCCCCACCGCCGGTCGGGCTTACCGCGTCCACCGAGCAAGCCAGCGCGAAACCGGTGCGCGCCTCAACGACCGTGGGGTCCGGATTGATGGCCCCGCTACGCGAGTTGTCGCGGGAGACGGCCACGACCTGGTCGATGGGCCTGGTCGCGGCCGCAGCGGCGTACCTGCACCTGAAGACCGGGGCACCTACCGTTCCGATCGGTTTCCCCGTGATGGCCCGCAAGAGCAAGCTACTGCGGCAGACACCGGTCATGACGAGCAACATCCTGCCGCTGGTTCCCGAGCTCGACCCCTCGGCGAGTTTCGCCGAGCTCCTGCGGCACACCACCGCTGAGGCGCGAGAGCTGCTCAAACACCAGCAGTACCGGCAGGAGGACATCCTGCGCGACCTCGGCCGCACCCGTGGGGCTGGTCAGCTCGCAGGACTGGTGGTGAACGTGATGCCGTTCGACTACAACGTCACGTTCGCCGGGCACCCGGTCACTGCGCACAACCTGTCGAACGGTGTGATCGACGACATCGCGATCAACGCCTACGACCGATTGGACGGCGAGGAGGTACTCCTCGAGTTCAACGGCAACTCCAACCTCTACTCGAGCGGCGAGATCCAGAGCCATCTCGACGACTTCATGCAGCTGTTCGAGCGGCTCGTGGCCGACCCTGAGCGTGCACTCGGTCGACTCGACCTCATCGGCGAGGCCGAGCGGAAGCTGGTGCTGGGGACGTGGAACGACACGACGCGGCCCTTGCCCGGCCCCGAAACGCTGACGGATCTACTCGATGCGCAAGCGAGGCGCAGTCCGGATGCGGTGGCGGTGATCGAAGGCGAGCGGCAGCTGTCCTATGCCGACCTGCATGCCCGAGCGGACCACCTGGCTGCGCAGTTGCGCACGGCGGGCGCCGGCCCCGACCGCGTGGTGGGGGTGCTGTTGCCACGGTCCGCCGATCTGGTGGTGACTCTGCTCGCCGTGCTCGAATCGGGCGCCGCCTACCTGCCCCTGGAATCCCACCTGCCCGACGACCGGTTGGCGTTGATGCTGCACGACGCCGCCGTCTGCTGCGTCGTCACCACCACCGCGCTCGCCGGACGACTCCCCGACGACGTCCCCGCTCTACGACTGGACGCCCTGCCCACCGAACCGCCGCCGGTGTTTGAGCCGGTTGCCCGGCCTGGTCCGGACAACCTCGCCTATGTCATTTACACCTCCGGCTCCACCGGAACCCCCAAAGGTGTCGGTGTCCCCCACCGGGGCATCGCCAACCGGCTGCAGTGGATGCAGGCCGAGTACCAGCTCACCGGCACCGACCGCGTGTTGCAGAAGACTCCGTACGGCTTCGACGTGTCGGTATGGGAGTTCTTCTGGCCACTCATCACGGGTGCAAGCGTCGTGGTGGCCAAGCCCGATGGTCACACCGATCCTGCCTACCTCATCAGCGAGATCGTCGCCCGCGGCGTCACCACAGTGCACTTCGTCCCGTCCATGCTGGACGCTCTGCTCGCCCACCCCGCCGCCGGGCAGTGCGGCACCACGCTGCGCCACATCATGTGCAGCGGTGAGGCCCTCCCAGGAACCACGATGGAAAAGTGCCTGTCCGTCATCGGAGCGCCGCTGTACAACCTGTACGGCCCGACCGAGGCGTCCGTCGATGTCACCGCTTGGACTGCCCGGCCCGGCCACAATCGCGTCCCCATCGGCAGTCCCATCTGGAACACCCGCACCTACATCCTCGACGCCCGCCTCATGCCGGTCCCGCCCGGTGTCACCGGCGAGATCTACCTCGCCGGTACCCAGCTCGCCCGCGGCTATCTCGCCAGGCCCGGGCTGTCGGCGGAGCGGTTCACCGCCGACCCCTACGGGCCGGCCGGCACCCGCATGTACCGCACCGGCGACCTCGGCCACTGGAACGACAACGGCACCATCACATACCTGGGCCGCACGGACCATCAGGTGAAGATCCGCGGGCAACGGGTGGAACTGGGCGAGATCGAGGCCGTCCTCGCCCGGCACCCGAGCGTGCAGCGGATCGCCGTCGTCGTCCGCGAAGACCGGCCCGGCGACCAACGACTCACCGCATACGTCGTACCCCATGCCGATACGGGTTCCGAGAGCCTCACGGAGGCGCTGCGGGCTCACTCGGAGGCGCAGCTGCCCGGCTACATGACGCCCGGGACGTTCATCACACTCGACGCGCTCCCCCTCACCACCAACGGAAAACTCGACCACGCAGCCCTGCCCACCCCCGGCCACACGGCCACCGGCCGCGAACCGTGCACGCGGACCGAGCAGCTGCTCGCCTCACTTTTCGGCGAGGTACTCGGGGTCGCGGACATCGGTGCGGACGACGACTTCTTCGCCCTCGGTGGACACTCGTTGCTGGCCACCAAGCTGGTCGGGCACCTGCGTTCCGTAGCGGGCGTCGACGTGCCGATGCGAGCCGTCTTCGACGCGCCCACGGTTGCCGAACTGGCCGCTCACGTCGACGTTCACGGGGCCGGCGGCACCGGCCTTCCCAGCATCACCGCCCGCGAACGACCGGAACTCGTCCCGTCGTCGTTCGCCCAGCAGAGGCTGTGGTTCCTGAACCGGCTCGACGAAGCGGGCGGGCTCTACAACATCCCCATCCCGCTGCGCCTTCGCGGGACGCTCGATCGGGATGCACTGTTCACGGCGCTCGGCGATGTCCTCGCCCGACACGAACCGCTGCGGACCGTGTTCGACGAGGACGACGCCGTGGTCGGCGGGCTTCGGCAGATCCCGCTTCGCGCTGAGGAGGCGCGACGTCGCCTCCTCGACTCGGTGGAGACCGAGCTCTGCGGGGAGAGCGCCCTTCCCGAGCGGCTCGTCGACGCCGCGAACCACCGGTTCGACCTCGCGACCGAATTGCCGATCCGCCCGTCGTTGTTAGAGTTGGGGCCCACCGAGCACGTCCTGCTCCTCGTGGTGCACCACATCGCCGGCGACGGCTGGTCGCTCGCGCCCCTGCTGACGGACCTACGCGACTCCTATCGCGCCCGGCTGGCCGGCAGCGCCCCTGACCTCGACGAGCCGGCGGTGGAGTACGCGGATTTCGCCGTGTGGCAGCGCGAGTCGCTCGGCGACGTGGATACTCCGGGCAGCGTGCTCGCACACCAAGCCGAGTTCTGGCGTGCCGAGCTCGCAGGACTACCCGATGTCTTGTCGTTGCCCACCGACCACCCCCGTCCGGCGATCGCCACCTATCGCGGCGGACGGGTCCCGTTCACACTGTCCGAAGAGGACTATGCGGGAATCGCCGCGCTGGCGAGAACGAGTCGGGCAAGCGTGTTCATGGTGTTGCAGGCCGCGATCGGCGCGATGCTGACCCGCCTCGGCGTGGGTACCGATGTCCCGCTGGGAACGGTCGTCGCGGGACGACACGACGAGGCACTCGACACGTTGGTGGGCTCGTTCGTCAACACGCTCGTGCTGCGCACCGACACGTCGGGAAACCCCACCTTCACGGAGCTGCTCAACCGGGTCCGGCGCACCGACCTGGCGGCGTTCAGCAATCAGGACATGCCGTTCGAACGGTTGGTGGACCTTCTCAACCCGGAACGCTCGCTCGCTCGGCACCCGCTGTTTCAGGTGTTGCTGGTCCTGCAGAACACCCCACAGCCCGAGCTGGACCTGCCCGGCCTCGACGTCGAACCGGAGGATCTGCCCGCCACGGTGTCGAAGTTCGACCTGTGGTTCGACCTGCGTGAGACGTTCGACGACCAGGGCGAGGCATGCGGACTGACCGGTGAGATCGAGTACGCGGCCGACCTGTTCGAGCCGCGAACCGTGCGGCTGCTGGGGGAACGACTCGTGCGCCTGCTGCGCGACGTCGTCGCCGCCCCCGACACACGGCTGGCCCACACGGACATCCTGTCCTCATCCGAGCGGGAGCGCGTACTCGTCGAGTGGAACGACACCGACACCGAGCGGGTGCACCCCACGCTCGTCGACGTTCTCGAGGCAGTAGGACCGGACCAGTTCGGTGATGCCACGGCCGTCGTTTGCGGCCCCGAATCCCTCACTTACGCCGATCTGCACGGCCGGGCCAACCGGCTGGCCCGGCTGCTCGTCGCACGCGGAGCGGGGCCGGACGCTCTCGTCGCGGTCTCGTTGCCGCGTACCCCGGACCTGGTCGTGGCACTCCTCGCTGTGTTGAAGGCCGGAGCCGCCTACCTTCCCGTCGACCCGGGTTATCCGGCCGAACGCATCGACTTCATGCTCAGCGACGCCGCTCCGACATGCCTGCTCACTGACAAGGCCACGGCGGCGGCGCTGCCGTCGACCGATGTGCCGACACTTCGGCTCGACGATGAACCGCTCCGCGCCGAGTCCGCCGGTTACTCCGACCGCCGACTGACCGATGGGGAGCGGCCCGCGCCGGGCGGCGAGAACCTGGCCTACGTCATCTACACCTCCGGATCGACCGGGCGCCCGAAGGGCGTGGCCGTGTCGCACCGGTCGGCCGCCGATCTGGTGTGCTGGGCCACGGAGCGGTTCGGAGCGGACCGGCTCTCGTCGGTTCTGCTGGCCACGTCGATGAACTTCGACGTGTCGGTGTTCGAGTTGTTCTCCCCGCTGGCCGTCGGCGGCCGAGTGGACATCACCGACAATCTGCCCGCGCTGCTCGACCGAGGCGGGTGGTCCGGAAGCCTCGTCAGCGGGGTGCCGTCGGTGTTCGCCCAGACACTCGACGCCGGAGTCGACCTGAGTGCCAGGACAGTCGTGCTCGCGGGCGAAGGGCTTCCTGCCCAGGTGTTCAACCAAGTCCGCCGCGCGTTGCCGAACGCCGAGATACACAACATCTACGGGCCGACCGAGGCCACTGTCTACTGCCTCGGCTGGCAGGCCCCGGACGGCGCGGTGCTGGACCGTTCCGCACTCACCGGCACCCCTCTGGCCAACACCAGGGCGTACGTGCTGGACGCCGATCTACGGCCGGTGCCACCGGGAGTGCCCGGGGAGCTATACATCGCCGGGCTCGGCCTCGCTCGGGGTTACCTGCGCCGGCCCGGCCTGACCTCGGAGCGATTCGTCGCCGACCCGTACGGCCCCGTCGGTTCGCGGATGTACCGCACGGGGGACCTGGCGCGGTGGACCGAGTCCGGCAACATCGATTACCTCGGCCGATCGGACCATCAGGTCAAGGTTCGGGGTTTCCGGATCGAACTCGGCGAGATCGAGGCTGTGCTCGCCCGGCACGAGGACGTCGAGGGGGCCGCTGTCACGGTGCAGGACGACCGGCTCGGCGACCAGCAACTCGTGGCGTACGTGGTTCCGGCGAAGGGCGCCGTACTGGACCGCGCCGCGCTGCAGGAGTTCGCCGGCACCTGGCTGGCGCGTTACCTCGTGCCGTCGGTGTTCGTCGTACTCGACGAATTCCCGTTGAACGCCAACGGAAAACTCGATCGCAACGCGTTGCCGGTCCCGGAGGACACCGCGGCGGCCAGTGCGGGACGTGACCCCGCAACGCCGGTCGAGGAAACGCTGTGTGCGGTGTTCGCCGACGTTCTCGCCATCGACACCGTAGGCCCGGACGACGGGTTCTTCTCCCTCGGCGGGCACTCCCTGCTCGCGACCCGGCTGATCGGGCGTATCCGCACCGCGCTCGGCGTCGAACTACCCATCAAGACCGTGTTCACCGAACCCACTCCGGCGGCACTCGCACGAGTCGTCGAAACGGGTAGCCGCACCAGCCGTCGCGGCGTGGAGCCAGGGCCGAGACCGGAACGGGTGCCGTTGTCGTTCGCCCAGCAGCGCCTGTGGTTCCTGAACCGCTTGGAATCACCGGCAGGGCTCTACAACCTGCCACTCATGCTGCGGTTGTCCGGCGCACTCGACGTCGCGGCGTTGCGCGCCGCGTTCGGTGACGTGCTGGAGCGGCACGAGTCGCTACGTACCGTGCTCCCGGACGTGGACGGCACGCCGTACCAGCAGATTCTCCCGCCGGACCAGGCCGACGACGCCTTCGACGAGGTGTTCGTCGTCGAGCCCGTCCGGCAGGAAGCCGACCACCTCGGCGAAACGCTGGACGAGCTGGCGACCCTCCGGTTCGACCTGGCGACGAGCCTGCCCTTGAAGGTGTCGGTGCTCCACGTGTCGCCCACCGAGCACGTTCTGGTGGTCGTGCTGCACCACAGTGCCGCAGACGGCTGGTCGTTCACCCCGTTCCTTGACGACCTGAGCCGCGCGTACCGGGCGCGCACCGAGGGCGGCAGTCCCGGGTTCGATCCGCTGTCGGTGCAGTACGCCGACTACGCGATCTGGCAACGGGAGTTGCTCGACGCCGAGAGCGACGACAACAGCCTCGCCACGGAACAGCTACGGTACTGGCACGAACGACTGACCGGAATCCCCGACGTCGTGACCTTCCCCGCTGACCGGAGCAGGCCCGCCGTAGCATCGCACCGGGGCGAGTCGGTGTCGTGGCGGCTCGACCCCGAGCTGCACGCCGGCATCGTGCAGCTCGCCCGGCACCACGGTGCGAGCGTGTTCATGGTGCTGCATGCGGCGCTCGCGGCGTTGCTGACCCGGCTCGGGTCGGGCACCGACATCGTCGTCGGAACCGGCGTGGCCGGGCGCACGGACCCCGCGCTCGAGGAGCTCGTCGGGTTCTTCATCAACACACTCGTGCTGCGCACCGACACCTCGGGCGATCCACGGTTCGCCGACCTGCTCGAGCGTGTCCGCGACGACGATCTGACTGCGTTCTCACACCAGGACCTGCCGTTCGACCGGCTGGTCGAGATCGTCGAGCCCGACCGTTCGCTGGCCCGGCACCCGTTGTTCCAGGTCATGCTGGCTCTGCAGAACACGCCCCAACCGGACCTGGACCTGCCGGGCATCACACCGTCCGTTGTGGACCGCCGGGTGAACGCCGTGAAGTTCGACCTGTTCCTCGACCTCGCCGAGCGGCACACCGATGACGGGGCGCCGGCCGGGATCGACGGCACCGTCGAGTTCGCCGTGGACCTGTTCGACGCCGGCACGGTTCGATCGGCGCTCGACAAGCTGGCCGCGCTGCTGGCTGCCGTGGTGCACGATCCGCACGCCCGGATCTCGGCTGTCGACGTGCTCGGGAAACACGACCGCGCTCGGGTCGTGTCGGAGTGGAACAGCACCGGGGACGCTGTCACGGGCCGTTCGGTGGTCGAGGTGTTCGCGGAGCGAGCGGCCGAGTCCCCGAACGCCGAAGCCGTCGTGTCCGACGCAGGGACGCTGAGCTATGCCAGGCTGGATGAGGAATCCGGCCGCTGGGCCGCCCGACTGGTGGAAGCGGGCATCCGTCCGGAAACACCGGTGGCGCTGCTCATGGACCGCTCGACGGACCTGGTCGTGGCGATCCTCGCGATATTGAAGGCAGGCGGCTGGTACGTGCCGCTCCACGACGCGTACCCGGTCGAGCGGTTGAACTTCATCCTCGAGGACACCGACGCACCCCTGTTGCTCACCGACCGGCAATCGCTGCCCACGGGCCTGCGCACACCGGAACGTGTCCTGCGCACCACCGAACGGCCTGCTCAGGAGCCGCTCGCCGCTGCCCGGTGTCTGCCCGCACACCTGGCTTACGCGATGTACACCTCCGGCTCGACCGGGACTCCGAAGGGAGTCGCGGTCAGCCAGCAGAACATCGTCGCGTTGGCCCGCGACGCCTCGTTCGCACGTGGCCACGACCGGGTGCTGGTGCACTCCTCACACGCCTTCGACGCCTCCACCTACGAAATGTGGGCGCCTCTGCTCGGCGGCGGTACGGTGGTCCTGGCGCCTCCGGGCGAGGTCGACATCGCTACACTGAGCCGTGCACTCGCCGACCACGACGTGAGCTCGGTGTTCCTCACGACCGGCTTGTTCCGGGCCGTGGCGGCGGAGGCCCCGGAATGTCTCGCAGGCCTCCGCGAGGTCTGGACCGGTGGTGAAGTCGTGCCGGTCACCGCGGTGGAACGTGTCCGTGCACACTGCCCGGATCTGACGGTCGTCGACGTGTACGGACCCACCGAAACGACCACGTTCGCGACGCGCTGGTATCTGCGGCCGGACGAGGAGATTCCCGAGCCGCTGCCGATCGGAACGCCGATGGACGGCACCCGGGCCTACGTGCTCGATGAGCGGTTGTGCCCGGTCCCGCCGGGGGTGCCCGGTGAGTTGTACCTGGCCGGGGACGGGCTGGCCCGCGGCTATCTCGATCGGCCGGGTCCCACTGCCGAACGGTTCGTGGCCGACCCGTTCGGTGCCTACGGCAGGCGGTTGTATCGCACCGGCGACGTCGTCCGCTGGACCAACGGTGGACAACTCGAGTTCGTCGGACGCGTCGATTCCCAGGTCAAGCTCCGGGGCTTCCGCATCGAACTCAGCGAGATCGAAGCGGCTCTGGCCGAACAGCCCGGCGTCGAACAGGCCACCGTCATCGTGCGGGAGGATCGCCCCGGCGAGAAACGTCTCGTCGCCTACGTCACCCCGGTCCGTGCCGCGGACGACGGCTCTCTCCGAACCGCGCTGGCCGAGACGCTACCGACGTACATGGTGCCCGCGGCATTCCTCGGCCTCACACACCTTCCGCTGACCCCGAACGGGAAACTCGACCGCTCGGCGCTACCGGCACCCGAGTTCGGTACGGCAGCCACCGGACTCGCGCCTCGCACCGGTAAGGAAGAAACCCTGTGTGCGGTGTTCGCCGAGGTGCTGGGCCTCGACAAGGTCGGAGTCGAGGATGGCTTCTTCGACCTCGGCGGTGACAGCATCGTCTCCATCCGGCTGGTGAGCCGAGCTCGCAAGGCGGGGCTGGTGTTCACTCCACGGGACGTCTTCGAGCACTCGAGCGTCGCAGCGCTGGCGCTGGTCGCCGAGGAACTGGGGGAACAGCCCACGGCACCGGCCGACGACGGTATCGGCGAGCTGTCGCCGACACCGGTCATGCACTGGTTCCTCGACGCCGGTGGGCCGATCGACACGTTCAATCAGTCGACGCTGTTCAACACCCCCGCCGGCTTGACGACCGAGCATCTCCTGTCCGCGGTGCAGGCGGTGCTCGACCACCACGACATGCTGCGGTTACGCCTCGAGCCCGGCACAGCCTCGTTGATCATCCCCGAGCGCAGGGCGGTATCCGCGGCCGGCTGCGTACGGAGAGTCGACGTACCGAGTGTGGAGGGCGACACGTTCGCCGCCCTCAAGTCCGACCACGCGGACCAGGCGCGGCTACGACTGTCGCCGGGCGAGGGCCGGATGATCGAGTTCGTCTGGTTCACCCCCGGCGACGACCATGCGGGCCGGTTGCTCGTCGTCGCGCACCACCTCGTGATCGATGGTGTGTCGTGGCGCATCCTCGCCGAGGACCTCGCGGCCGCGGCCGACGCCGCGGCCGCGGGAGAGACGCCTGCGCCGGCTCCCGTCCCGACGTCGTTCCGGCATTGGTCCCGGCTGCTGGGCGAGCTCGCCCAGCAGCCGGGCTGGACCGAACACGCATCGTTCTGGTCAGAGGTCGCCGGCGCCGACGACGCGGTACTCGGTGCCCGCCCGCTCGACCCGGCGCGGGACACTCTCGACAGAGCCGAGGCCGTGACGGTCGAGGTACCGATCGAGGAGACCACCGAACTGCTGACGTCGGTGCCGGCCGCATTCCACGCGAGTGTCAACGACGTGCTACTCACCGCCCTGTCCGTCGCACTAGGACAGTGGCGCCGGCGGTGGAACCCGAATGCCGACACATCGGTTCTGATCACGGTCGAGGGGCACGGACGCGAACAGATCGCCGCGGGGGTCGACCTGTCCCGCACCATCGGTTGGTTCACCAGCGTCTATCCCGTCCGGCTCGACCCGAAGGACACCAGGCTGGCGCCGGACGCGTTGACCGCCGCACTGAAACGGGTGAAGGAGCAGCTTCGGGAGGTCCCGGAGAAGGGCATCAGCTACGGGATGCTGCGCTACCTCAACCCCGAGGTGGGACCGCTGCTGGCAGGGACGGCGCCGCAGATCGCCTTCAACTACCTCGGCCGGTTCACCACCTCGGCGACCGACGAAGCGCGGCCCTGGACGTCCACGTCGGAAACCGAGTTGCACACCGCGGTCGGGGACGGCGCACTGCCGTTCGGCCACGCGATCGAGATCAACGCGGTCACCGAGGACACCCCGCAGGGTCCCGTACTGTCGGCGACCCTGTCCTGGCCCCGGGAACTGTTCGCCGATCCCGATGTCGAAGACCTCGGGAAAGCCTGGGTGGCCGCGTTGCGATCGCTGGCCGGAACACCCGAGAACACCGTGACAGGCGGGCTCACCCCGTCGGATGTGTCGCTGGTCGAACTGGGCCAGGAGCACATCGATCTGATCGAGCTCGAAGAATTCGAGGAAGACGACTTCTCCGACGAGGAGTGGAGCGAGTGAAGGCACAGAACATGAAGAAGCGATCTCTCGTCGAGGACATCCTGCCGCTCACCTCGCTCCAAGAGGGCTTTCTCTTCCACGCGCTGTACGACCGCGACGCCTTGGACGTCTACACGGTGCAGTTCATGGTCGAGTTGCACGGTGCGGTCGACGTCGACGCGCTCCGTGCCGCCGCGGAAGCGCTGGTCCAGCGGCACGCCAACCTCCGCGTGGCGTTCCGACACCGGGGCCTCGACAACCCGGTCCAAGTGGTGCGCACACAGTTTCGGGTGCCGTGGCGGCAACTCGACCTGCGTGAACTATCCGCTGAGGCGGCCGAGTCGGACTACGCCGCCATGGCCGACGCGGAACGGGTCCGGCGTTTCGACCTCGGTAAAGCGCCGCTGCTGCGGGTCGTGCTGGCGAGCCTGCCGAACGACTCTCACCGGCTGCTGCTCACGCTCCACCACATCCTCATCGACGGCTGGTCCATGCCGGTGCTGTTGGACGAGCTGTTCACGCTGTACGAAAGCCGGGGCGAGGACGCCGTACTGCCCAGGCTCACCCCCTACCGCGACTACCTCGCGTGGCTGCGCCGACAGGACACAGCCGGCGCACTCGCGGCCTTCGGCGAGGCATTGTCCGGTGTGGACGAACCTTCGCTCGTGGCCGCCGGTGCCCGCAGTGACGAACTCGGCGTTCCCGACAGCGTCACGGTCACGCTTTCCGAAGACCTGACTGCTCGACTGTCGGCGACGGCCAAAGCCCACAACTGGACGATGAACACCATCGCCCAGACCGCCTGGGGGATCGCGCTCGGGCGTTGGCTCGGCCGCCGGGACGTACTGTTCGGGGGCACGGTGTCCGGCCGCCCACCCGAGCTGCCCGGCGTGGAGCGGATGGTGGGGCTGCTCATCAACACACTGCCCGTGCGGGTGTCGTGGTCGCCCGAGGACCGGCTGGAGACGGTGTTGAGCTCGGTGCAGGCTCGCCAATCGGCGCTCATGGCGCACCAGCATGTCGGGCTCGCCGAAGTACAACACCAGACCGGAATCGGTGAATTGTTCGACACCACGACGGTGTTCGAGAACTTCCCCGTGGACGTCAGCCGTGCTCCCGAGCTGTCCGGCGGTGTGCGGATCACCGACGTCGACGCCAGGGACGCCACCCACTACGCAATCAGCATGGTCGGCATACCCGGTGATGAACTCACGTTCCGCCTCGACTACCGATCCGACGTCGTCGACAGGGCCACGGTCACCGGACTCGGCGATTGGCTGCACGCCATCGTCCGCCGCATCGCCGACGAGCCGGGCGTGCCGCTCGCCCGGCTCGACCTGTTGGACGCCGACACCCGGCGCACACTCCTGGTCGACCGGAACGCCACCGACCGCCCTCGGCCCGCACACACGCTCACCGAGTTGCTCGAACAGCAGGCGACGCGAACCCCCGATGCACCCGCGGTCGTCGACGGCGCCCGCGAATGGGACTACGCCACCCTGCACGCGGAGGCGAACCGCATAGCGCGGCTGCTGGTCGCCCACGGCGCGGCCACGGAGTCGCTGGTAGCGGTGGCGCTCCCACGTGGTGCCGAACTCGTGGCCACGCTGCTGGCGACGCTCAAGACCGGCGCGGCGTACCTGCCGCTGGACCCGACGCTGCCGTCGGCCCGTCTCGACGACATGGTCCGCGAAGCAGCCCCGGTGTGCCTGGTCACGACGACCGCACTCGCAGGAGAACTGCCCGCGGGACTCGCTCGGGTCCTGCTGGACTCGCCGGACGTGCGAACCGCACTCGCCGCGTTCCCCGACACCCCACTTTCCACTTCGGACCGTCACGGCCCACCACGGCCGGAGCAGGCTGCGTACGTGATCTACACCTCGGGCTCGACCGGGAAACCGAAGGGCACCCTGGTCGAACATCGGGCAGCGGTCAACTACCTGCTCTGGGCGACCGAGACCTATCCCGCGACCGCCGAGAGCGTGCTGCTGCATTCACCGGTGTCGTTCGATCTGACCGTGACGGGCCTGTACGCGCCCTTGATCTCCGGTGGAACCGTACATCTGGCGCCCTTGGAGGAAGACGGTCTCGATCAGGCGGGCCGCACTGCACGCGACGGGTTCGCCTTCCTCAAGGGCACCCCGAGTCACCTCGCGGTGCTCGACGTGCTGAGCGACGACTACTCGCCGAAGACCGAACTCGTCCTCGGTGGTGAACCGCTGCCCGGCAAGCAGCTCGACGTCTGGCGCTCTCGACACCCGAACGCACGAGTGATCAACGAGTACGGGCCCACCGAAACCACCGTGGGCTGTACCTGGCTGGCCGTCGAACCGGGCGAGTCGATCCCGCCGGGGGTGTTGTCCATCGGCCGACCCATCGACAACACCAGGGTCTACGTCCTCGACGCGACGCTGTTGCCGGTGCCGCCCGGCGTCGTGGGTGAGCTCTACATCGCGGGTGACAATGTCGCACGTGGGTATCTCGCCCGCCCCGGGTTGACGGCCGGTCGCTTCGTCGCCGACCCGTTCGGCCCTGAGGGCACCCGCATGTACCGGACAGGTGACCTGGTCCGCTGGGCCGACGGCGGTGACCTGGAGTTCGCGGGCCGAGTGGACGACCAGGTGAAGATCCACGGCTACCGAATCGAACTGGGCGAGATCGAGTCCGTGCTCGCCGCGGTCACCGAGGTCGGCCAGGTCGCCGTGGTCGCCCGGGAAGACATTCCGGGTGACACCCGACTGGTCGCCTACGTGGTCCCCGCCGAGGACACCGAGGTCGACACCACAGCCCTGCGTGCACACGCCTCGGCCGTACTTCCCGACTACATGGTGCCCTCGGCGGTGGTCGCCCTCGATGCGCTTCCGTTGACCGGGAACGGCAAGCTGGACAAGCGGGCCCTGCCCGCCCCACGATCCGGCTCCGGCACGCCGGAAGCCCGACGCGCGCCGCGCACCCAGACCGAAAGCCTCCTCGCGGTGGCATTCGCGGAGGTGCTCGGGGCCGACGGTGTCGGCCCGGACGACGACTTCTTCGACCTCGGCGGCCACTCGCTGCTGGCCACCAGGCTGATCAGCAAGCTACGCGCGACATTGGATGCCGAGATCGCCATCCGCTGGGTGTTCGAGTCCCCGACCCCGGCCGGGCTTGCCCGCCGCATCGAATCGGCACACAGTGCCCGCCCGGCGGTCCGGCCGATGCCGCGCCCCGACGTGCTGCCGCCGTCGTTCGCGCAGCAGCGATTGTGGTTTCTGAACAAGCTCGCCGAGACCGGCGACTCCTACCATGTGCCGTTCGCATTGCGGCTCACCGGCGATCTCGACGTGGAGGCACTGCGCCGCGCTCTCGGCGACGTTGTCGCCCGCCACGAATCATTGCGCACCGTGTTCGGTGAGATCGACGGACAACCGTGCCAGCTCGTCCGGTCCGCCGAGGCGGCGAGCCTGCAGGTCGCCGACGGCACCCGCGTGGTCGAGGCCGACGAGGACGATCTGCCCGGCCGGATCGCCGACGAGGTCGCCCGCCCGTTCGATCTGTCGGAGGATCTGCCGATCCGGACACGCATCCTGACGTTGGCCGACGACGAACACGTCCTGCTGGTGGTGCTGCATCACATCGCCGCCGACGGCTGGTCGCTCGCGCCGCTGCTGCGTGATCTGGAGTCGTCCTACCGCGACCGGCATGCCGGACGGGCCCCTCGACTGCCGGCACTACCGATCCAGTACGCGGACTACGCCCTGTGGCAGCGGGAGCTGCTCGGTTCCCCCGACGACGCCGACAGTGTCGCCGGACAGCAGGTGGAGTTCTGGCGTGAACAGCTGCGGGGTGCTCCCGAAGTGCTCACCCTGCCGACCGACCGGCCCCGGCCGCCGGTCGCCTCCTACCGAGTGGGGGAGACGACGCTGCGGATCCCGTCCGCCGTGCACGAGCGGTTGGCCGACGTCGCCCGCACCCACCACGTGAGCCCCTTCATGGTGCTGCAGGCCGCGATCGCGACCCTGCTCGCCCGTCACGGCGCGGGCACCGACATTCCACTCGGCACAGCCGTCGCAGGGCGCACCGACGAGCAGCTCGACGATCTCGTCGGATTCTTCGTCAACACGCTCGTGCTGCGCACCGACGTCTCCGGGGACCCCACCTTCGCCGAGTTGCTGACGCGGGTTCGCCAATCCGACCTGGCCGCCTACGCCCACCAGGACGTGCCGTTCGAGCAACTGGTCGACGTGCTCAACCCCCGGCGTTCCCTGGCGTGGCACCCGTTGTTCCAGGTCATGCTGGTGCTGCAGAACACTCCTGAACCAGAGCTGGACCTACCCGGCATCGACGTCGACATCGAGGAGACCGAGAACAACGCCGCCAAATTCGACCTTCTGTTCGATCTCGAAGAGAAGAGCGACCCCGCGGGCCGGCCTGCGGGCATCAACGGTGCCGTGTACTTCGCCCGCGATCTCTTCGACGACGCAACCGTACGTGCGCTTACAGGGCGGCTCGTCCGGTTGCTCGACGCGCTCCTCACCGACCCCGCGAGGCGCATCGGAACGGTGGACGTGCTCGACGCTGCAGAGCGTGACCTCGTGCTCGGCACCTGGAACGACACGGCGGCTCCTACTCCCGAAGGCTCGTTGGTCTCCCTGCTCGACGCGCAGGCAGACCGGACACCCGACCGAGCAGCGATCGCCCACGGCGGCACGGTCCTGACCTACGCGGAGCTGCATGCGCGGGCCGGCCGGCTCGCGCACGTGCTCACCGCCCGCGGTGCCGGGCCCGAAACCCTCGTCGCCGTCGCCCTTCCACGTACCCCCGACCTGGTGGTCGCGCTACTCGCGGTGCTCAAGACCGGTGCCGGCTACCTGCCGCTCGACCCCGGCCACCCCGCCGAGCGACTGGCGTTCATGCTCGCCGACGCCGACCCGGTGTGCGTACTGTCCGACAGCGCGAGCGCCATGACGCTGCCGAGTCCGGACCATCCCGTGCTGCTGATCGACGAGCACGGCCCTGCCGACGGGAACGGTGGCTGCGGGCCGGCACCGACGGATGTCACGGTGCATCCGGACAGCATCGCGTACGTGATCTACACGTCCGGCTCAACCGGCCACCCAAAGGGAGTGGCGGTCTCCCACGCATCGGTCGTGAACCTCATGACCTGGGCAGCCGGCCACTTCTGTCCGGAGGAACTGGCGTCGGTGCTGCTGTCGACGTCGGTCAACTTCGACGTGTCGGTGTTCGAACTGTTCGCCCCACTGACCTCCGGCGGAACGGTCGAGCTGGTGGACGACCTCCCCGCACTGCTCGACAGGGGCGGCTTCACCGGTGGACTGCTCAGTGGCGTGCCCTCGGTCCTGGCGTCCGTCCTCGACGCCGGAGCGGACCTCGACGTGGCGCGGGTCGTGCTGGCCGGTGAAGGTCTGCCCGCACGCATCTTCAACCAGGTCCGTACCGCAATACCCGGCGCAGCCGTCGACAACATCTACGGCCCCACGGAGGCGACCGTCTACTGCCTGGCCTGGTCCGGAGCAGGCAGCGAAACCCTGGACGCCCCGGCCCCCACCGGGAAGCCGCTCCCGAACACCCGGGTCTATGTGCTGGACGAGCAACTGAACCCGGTGCCGCCCGGAGTCGCCGGTGAACTGTATGTCGGAGGAAAGGGGCTCGCACGGGGCTACGTGAACCGCCCGGGCCTGAGCGCCGAACGTTTCGTGGCCGATCCTTTCGGTGCGCCCGGTGCACGCCTGTACCGCACCGGCGACCTGGTGCGGTGGACCGGCGCAGGCGATATCACCTATCTCGGTCGGGCAGACGACCAGGTGAAGATCCGTGGCTTTCGGATCGAACTCGGTGAGGTCGAAGCGGCCCTGTCACGACACCCCGATGTCGACGGTTCCGCCGTCGTAGTCCGCACCGACCCTCGGGGCGACGCGCAGCTGGCCGGCTACGTCGTTCCCGGACGCGAAGACGTGGACCTCGGCGCACTGCGTTCCCACCTCGCAGCGTCGCTGCCTACGCACATGGTGCCGACCACACTGACCGTGCTCGACGAGTTCCCGCTCAACGCCAACGGAAAGCTCGATCGTCGCGCCCTGCCCGCCCCTCGCTTCGGCGGGACCGGCGACACCGCGCCAACCGAGCCCCGCACCGCCGCCGAAAAGGCGATGTGCCGAGTGTTCGCCGAGGTACTGGGTGTCGGCCCGGTCGGTCCGGACGACAACTTCTTCGAACTGGGCGGTCATTCACTGCTGGCCACCCGGCTCGTCAGCCGCATTCGCACCGAACTCGACACGGAACTGCCCGTGCGGGCGGTGTTCACCGAGCCGAGCCCGGCGGGCCTGGCTCGAGCCATCGACGGTGCCGGCGCTGCTCGTGGCGCGGTGACCAAGCGAGACCGGCCCGAACTGGTTCCGGCCTCGCCCGGCCAACGCCGGTTGTGGTTCCTCAACCAGCTGGATGTTGCCGGCGACGTGTACAACATCCCGGTCGCGCTGCGGCTCTCCGGTGAACTCGACTCCCGGGCACTGACCGCCGCACTGGCCGACGTGGTCATCCGCCACGAAAGCCTGCGCACAGTATTCGCCGAGCACGACGGACTCGCGCACCAACGGGTCCTGGATCCGGGAGCGGCCACCTCGCTACTCGCCCGGTCCACCACGGTCGTGCAGCACGCCGAACAGGACGTGCCTGCCGCGGTGCGACGGGCGTCGGCCTGCCCGTTCGACCTGGCCACCGAGCTGCCACTGAAGGTGTGGCTGTTCGAGGTCGACGCCGACGAGCACGTGCTGTTGCTGGTGTTGCACCACATTGCGGCCGACGGCTGGTCGCTCGGCCCGCTGCTGCGCGACCTGGGCATCGCCTATTCCGCCCGGATCGCCGGCCGGGAGCCCGAGTACCCGCCGCTGCCCGTGCAGTACGCCGACTACACGCTGTGGCAGCGCGACCTGCTCGGCAGCGACGAACCCGGCACGCCCAGCGAGTATCTGGAATTCTGGCGTAGTCGGCTCACCGGACTGCCCGATGCCATCGAACTGCCCACCGACCGACCCCGCCCCGCGGTCGCGAGTCACCAGGCCGGCATGTCGGAACTGCAACTGGATCCCGAGCTGCACGCCCGGTTGCTCGAGCTGGCCAGATCCGAGAACGCCAGCGTATTCATGGTGTTGCACGCGGCGCTCACCGTCCTGCTGACCCGGCTCGGCGCGGGCACGGACATCGTCGTCGGTACCGGTGTGGCCGGCCGCACCGACGCGGCGCTGGAAGATCTGGTGGGGTTCTTCGTCAACACACTCGTGTTGCGCACCGACACCTCCGGCGACCCGTCGTTCGCCGAGCTGCTGCAACAGGTCCGCCACGACGATCTGACCGCCTTCGCTCACCAGGAGTTCCCGTTCGACCAGCTGGTCGAGGTCCTCAATCCGGACCGGTCACTGGCCCGGCATCCGCTGTGCCAGGTCATGCTGACGGTGCAGAACACGCCGCAGCCCGAGTTGGCACTGCCTGACCTGGTCGCCTCCGTGGTCGACAGCGGCGTGGGGGCGGCGAAGTTCGACCTGTCGTTCGGGTTGACCGAAACGTTCACACGCGACGGGGCCCCCGCCGGGATCGACGGCGTCCTCGTCTATGCCACCGACCTGTTCGATCCCGCCACCGCGGAGCGGATGCTGACCTTGTTCGGCAGGCTGCTCGACGTCGTCACGGCCGACCCTGCCGCCACCCTCGGCGAGATCGATCTGCTGTCGGGTTCCGACCACGACCGCATTCTGCGCGAGTGGAACACGACGGCGAAGGCCGTGACGGGACGGTCGATGGTGGAGGTGTTCGCCGAGCACGTCGCGTCGCGGCCCGATGCCGAAGCGATCGTCGCCCACGACCGCACGCTCAGCTACGCCGAGTTGGACGAGGCCTCCGGCCGGTGGGCGGCTCGCTTGGTCGACGCCGGAGTGCGCCCGGAAACTCCGGTGGCGCTGCTCATGGACCGCTCGGCCGACTTGCTCGTCGCCGTGCTCGGCGTGATCAAGGCCGGTGCCTGGTACGTGCCGCTGCACGACGCCTATCCGCTGGAAAGGCTCAACTTCATACTCGACGACACCCGTGCCCCCGTTCTGATCACCGACCGGCAGTCGCTACCCGACGGCCTGCACGTACCGGGGCGGGTGCTGCGCACCACCGACCCCCTCGACAACGAACCGCTCACGATCGATTGTCGGCCCGCACAAGCGGCCTATGCGATGTACACCTCCGGCTCCACCGGAACACCCAAGGGAGTCCTGGTCAGCCAGGAGAACATCGTGGCTTTCGTTCTCGACTCCTCGTTCGCTCGTCACCACGAGCGGGTCCTGGTGAACTCCTCGCACGCCTTCGACGCCTCCACCTACGAGATGTGGGCGCCCTTACTCGGCGGCGGCACGGCGGTGCTGGCACCTCCCGGCGAACTCGATCTGACGACCTTGAACCGCCTGATCACCGAGCACGGCCTGAAGTCGCTGTTCTTGACGACCGGGCTCTTCCGGGCGGTTGCGGCCGAAGCGCCGGAAGCGTTGACGGGGCTGCGTGAGGTCTGGACCGGTGGGGAGGTCGTGCCGCCCGCCGCGGCTGAGCGTCTCCGCGCCCACTGTCCGGACCTGACCATCGTCGACGTCTACGGACCCACCGAGGCCACGGCGTACGCGACCAGGTGGTATCTGCGCCCCACCGACAGCATTCGGCGGCCACTGCCGATCGGAACACCCATGGACGGCACCCGCGCCTACGTGCTCGACGAACGGCTACGCCCGGTACCCCCAGGCGTTCCCGGGGAGCTCTACCTCGCCGGCGACGGACTCGCCCGCGGCTATCTCAACCAGCCCGGACTCACTGCCTCACGGTTCGTGGCCGACCCGTTCGGCGAGCACGGCGGGCGGCTCTACCGCACGGGGGACGTCGTCCGGTGGACCACCGACGGACAGCTCGAGTATGTCGGCCGCACCGACTCGCAGATCAAACTCCGCGGCTTCCGCATCGAACTCGGCGAGATCGAAACGGCACTGGCCGAACAATCCGGCGTCGAGCAGGCCACCGTCATCCTGCGTGAGGACGGTCCCGGCGAGAAGCGTCTGGTCGCCTATGTCACCCCGGCCACAGCGGCAGACGACGTCGCCGCGCTCCGCACCGCGCTGGCCGCAAAGATCCCGGGGTACATGGTGCCCACAGCGTTCGTCGGGATGTCCCAGATCCCGACGACTCCCAGCGGCAAACTCGACCGGCCGGCGCTTCCGGCTCCCGAGCGCGAGGTGGGCACCGGTGGGCACGCGCGGACCACCGCCGAGCAGGTCCTCTCCGAGGTGTTCGCGAGCGTGCTGCGGATCGATCACGTAGGTGTCACCGATGACTTCTTCGACCTCGGCGGCGACAGCATCATCTCCATCCAGCTGGTCAGCCGGGCCAGGGCGGCGGGTCTGGAGTTCGGGCCTCGGGACGTGTTCGAGCACCGCACCGTGCGCGGACTCGCCGACATCGCCCGCCCGCTCTCCGAGTCCCACACCACGCCGGCCGATGACGGGATAGGACAGGTACCGCTCACCCCGATCATGGCCTGGCTGCAGGCTGCCGGAGCGCCGATCGAGAGTTTCAATCAGTCGTACGTCACGGCCACCCCGCCCGGCCTCACCGAGGAGCAGTTGTTGGCGGCGGTGGACGCGGTAGTGGACCACCACGACGCGTTGCGCCTGGTGCTGCATCGGGACGAGCACACCGGCGAGTGGACGCTGCGCGTACGGCCCACCGGAAGTGTGCCGGCGCACTCCCTTGTGTCTACTGTGGATATCCGCGGTGTGGATGAGGCGCAATTGGCGGACATCGTCACCGAGCAGGACGGCCTCGTCCGCCGGAGTCTCGACCCCGATGCGGGCCGGATGCTGCGTTTCGTGTGGTTCGACGCGGGCACGAATCGTCCCGGCCGGCTGCTGGTGATGGCGCATCACCTCGTGGTCGACGGAGTTTCCTGGCGGATCCTGCTGCCTGACCTGGCGGCCGCCCACGCTGCGGTGCAGCGAGGGGACGAGCCGGTGCTGCCGACCGTCCGGACCTCACTACGCCGCTGGGCGAACATCCTCGCCGAGGCCGCGACCGGGCCACGGTTCGTCGAGCAACTGCCGTTCTGGCTGGATGTCGCGGACACCCCACAGCCGGTGCTCGGCTCCGTGTCCCTCTCCCCGGAGCGGGACACGTTGGCCACCGCCCGGGACCTGCTGGTCGAGCTCGGCCCCGAGCACACCGAACCGTTGCTCACGAGCGTTCCGTCGGCCTTCCGGGCGGGGATCACCGACGTGTTGTTGACCGGTCTCGGCCTCGCGGTCCGCGAATGGCTCCGCCGCAGAGGGGGTGACTCGGGGTCCCTACTGGTCGACGTGGAGGGGCACGGACGCTCCGAGGAGGTGTTCGGCCCCGACCTGGACCTGTCCCGCACCGTGGGCTGGTTCACCAGCCTCTATCCCGTTCGGCTCGACCTGGACATCTCGAGCTGGGAGCAGGTGCGCGCAGCGGGACCTGAACTCGGCCGACAGCTCAAGCGCGTCAAGGAGACACTGCGCTCCGTGCCCGACCACGGCGTCGGATTCGGCCTTCTGCGCTATCTGAACCCGGAGTCGCGCGGGAAACTCAACGCGGTCGAAGCGCCACGGATCGGGTTCAACTACCTCGGGCGGATGGCCACCGGAGCCAGTGACGGCGAGGCAGCGAACGGGTACTTCACGCCGGTCGACGACCCGCGCAACGGCACCGAGGCCGGCGACGGCGACCTTCCGTTCGCACACTCACTGGAGATCAACGCGATCACCGAGGACCGGCCTGACGGACCGCACCTGCGGCTGAACCTTGCCTGGCCGGATGCCGTGCTGACCGGTGAGGGTGTCGGCGAACTGGGCGAACTGTGGTGTGAAGCGCTGACTGCGTTCGTCGAACACACCGCTCACGGGGATGCGGGCGGACTCACCTCGTCCGATGTGTCCCTGGTGTCGCTGTCACAACAGCAGATCGAAGCTCTCGAAGGAAAACTCGGAGGCATCACCGGATGAGCCCGATCGAGGACATCCTGCCGCTCACCCCGCTACAACAAGGGCTGCTCTTCCACGCCGGCTACGACACCGAGGGGCACGACTTCTACCTCGTGCAACTCGTCGTCGAGATGCACGGCGACCTGGACGAGGACCGGCTTCACACAGCAGCCACGGCGCTGCTGCAGCGCCACGCCAACCTCCGCGTGGTGTTCGTCGACGAGGGGGTGGACGAACCACTCCAGGTGGTGCGACGTGACGTCGACCTGCCGTGGCACACCGTGGACCTCTCGGACCGGGACGCAGCCGATGCCGAGGCGGAATTCACCCGTCGATACGACGCGGAGCGCTCACGGCGGTTCGCCCTGGACTCTGACGTGCTCGTGCGGGTGACACTGTTCGCGCTTCCCGGCAAGCGGTTCCGACTTGCGATGACCCTGCACCACATTCTGCTCGACGGCTGGTCCATACCGATCCTCGTAGAAGAGCTGTTCCATCTCTACGAGGTCGAGGGTGACGAAGCACGACTGCCCCGTCTCACGCCGTACCGCGAGTACCTGTCCTGGCTGTCCCAGCAGGACCCGGCACCCGCGTACACCGCCTGGAACAGCCTGCTCACCGACGGGGCAGGTGTCGAGCCCACGCTGCTCGCGCCCGCGGAGCCACCGACGACGCAGCACGCACCCCGAACCGTCACGGTGCGGCTGTCTCGCGAGCTGACAACGGCGTTGACCGAGGTCGCCAAGACAGGCGGCTGGACGCTGAACACGCTGGCCCAGGTGGCGTGGGGAACCGTGCTCGGCAGGCAACTCGGACGCACCGACGTGGTCTTCGGCGGTACCGTGTCAGGGCGGCCTGCGGAGCTGCGCGGCGTGGACCGCATGGTCGGCCTGTTCATCAACACGCTGCCGGTGCGTGTGCGCAGCTCGTCGGGGGACACGTTCGCCGACGTACTCACCGCCGTACAGCGGAGCCAGTCCGAACTGCTGCCCTACCAGCACATCAGCTTGGCCGAACTGCACCGCAGGACCGGGCACACCAGCCTGTTCGACACAGCGTTGGTGTTCGAGAACTTCCCGACCGACGTCACCGATACGGTGCTCGCCGACGGGCTGGTCGTGACCGACCTCGACGTACGCGACGCCACGCACTACCCGTTGACAGTGATCGGCGTGCCCGGTCACGAATTGACCCTCCACCTCAACTATCGGGCCGATGTCCTCGACGAGTCGCTGGTGGCCCGCTTGGGCCGCTGGCTGAAACGCGTTCTCGTCACCATTGCCCGGGATCCCGCGACCTCGTGTGAGCGCCTCGAATTGATCGATGCGGCCGAGCGGGAGTCGGTGCTGGGGACATGGAATGACACGACGCATCCCTTGCCCGGCCCGGACACACTCACCGAGCTGCTGGATCGCCAGGCGCGACGCAGTGCGGGTGCGGTGGCGGTGATCGAGGGCGAGCGGCAACTGTCCTATGCCGAGCTGTATGCCCGGGCGGACAGCCTGGCCGCACATCTACGGGCCGCCGGTGCCGGACCCGACCGGGTGGTGGGCGTTCTCCTTCCCCGGTCCACCGACCTGGTCGTAACCCTGCTCGCCGTGCTCAGATCCGGCGCTGCCTATCTCCCGTTGGAAACACATCTGCCCGATGGGCGGCTCGCATTGATGCTGCGCGACGCCGACACGTGCTGTGTCGTCACCACCGCCACACTCGCCGATCGGCTACCCGGCGACGTCGACACCCTGCCACTCGACGCCCTGCCGGCCGAACCGCCGCCTTCGGGGGCGCCCCACAGGGGCGGCGCGCCGGGCCCGGACAACCTGGCCTACGTCATATACACCTCGGGCTCCACCGGCACTCCCAAAGGCGTCGCAGTTCCCCACCGGGGTATCGCGAACCGTCTCCACTGGATGCAAGCCGAATACGGGCTCACCGAGGACGACCGAGTCCTGCAGAAAACTCCCTACGGATTCGATGTCTCCGTCTGGGAGTTCTTCTGGCCCCTGACCACCGGCGCCGCCATCGTGGTCGCCGAACCCGACGGCCACACCGACCCGACCTACCTCATCCACGCGATCACCGCTCACGAGGTGACCACCGTCCACTTCGTCCCCTCCATGCTCGACACCCTCCTCGCCCACCCTGCAGCACCCCACTGCGCCACCACACTGCGCCACGTCGTCTGCAGCGGCGAAGCACTCCCGCCCGCGACCATGAACAAGGCGCTGTCCATCCTCGGGGCCCCGCTCCACAACCTCTACGGCCCCACGGAAGCCTCCATCGACGTCACCGCCTGGACCGCCAGACCCGACCACACTCACGTCCCCATCGGCCGGCCCATCTGGAACACCCAGACCTACGTACTCGATGCCCGGCTATCACCTGTCCCGCCCGGTGTCACCGGCGAGATCTACCTCGCCGGAGTGCAATTGGCCCGCGGCTACCTCACCCGGCCCGGTCTGTCGGCGGAACGATTCGTCGCCAACCCCCATGGCGCCCCGGGCACCCGCATGTACCGCACCGGCGATCTCGGCCGCTGGAACCACGACGGCACTCTCACCTATCAGGGCCGTACCGATCGCCAAACGAAGATCCGCGGGCAACGCATCGAACTCGGCGAGATCGAGACCGCCCTCACCCGCCACCCCCACGTCCAGCACGCCATCGCCCTCGTCCGCACGGACCGACCCGACCACCCACAGCTCACGACCTATCTCGTCGCCGAACCCGGCGCCACGCTCGATCCCGACGAGCTGACCGAGTACGCCGAGGCACACCTGCCCCGCTACATGGTCCCCACCGCCTTCATCACCCTCGACGCACTCCCGCTGACCCCCAACGGCAAACTCGACCACACGTCGCTGCCCGCCCCGGCCGTGGAGTCCGCCGGGGGGCGCGCCGCGCGCACCGTCACCGAACGGACGTTGTGCCAGGCGATGGCCGACGTTCTCGGCCGGGACACGGTCGGGGTCGAGGACAGCTTCTTCGCCCTCGGTGGGCATTCGCTGCTCGCCCCCAGGCTGGTCAACAGGATCCGGTCGCTTCTGGGGACCGAGTTGTCCGCGCGCACCGTGTTCGAAGCACCGACTCCGGCAGCGCTCGGCCGGCGCATCGACGGTCACGACAGCGGTGACGGCCACGCGTTGAATCCGATACTGCCCGTACGCACCGCGGGCGACGCGGCACCGTTGTTCTGCATCGCACCTGCGGGCGGGTTGAGCTGGGCCTACGCGGGACTGCTCGGCACGATCGACAACGACGTCCCCGTCTACGGGCTGCAGGAACCGGGTCTGTCGGAACCCGCGCTGCTGCAGGCGTCGATCCCCGACAAGGCCGCCCGGTTCGCCAAGGAGATCCGCGAGGTCTCCTCCCGGGGCCCACACCGGCTGGTCGGCTGGTCAGCGGGCGGGCACATCGCGCACGAGACGGCCGTCCAGTTGCAAGAGCAGGGTGAGACCGTCGAGCTGCTGGTCATACTGGACGCCTACCCCCCGACGTCCCCGCGGTGGCGCGATCTCGCTGAGGTGTTCACCGACGCGTTCGCCGACACGGGGCTCACCTACGCCGACCTCGACACCGCTGAGGGACGGAGCACCCTGTACCGCGTGGTCCGCGGCGAGCTGGGGGATCCGGACTGGATGACCGACGAGATCGCAGATCGGGTGCTGCGCAGCTATCTCGCCAACACCGCAGCGATCGCGAGTTTCCGACCCCGACGGTTCCACGGGGATCTGCTGTTCTTCAGGGCGCTTCACCACGCAACCGATGAGGTTGGGCGGCCCGAGAACTGGCGGGACCACGTCAGCGGCCGAATCGACGTTCACGAGCTGGATTGCGCCCACGACGACCTCCTCAGCGGCGATGCGCTCACCACCATCGCCACCGTCCTCAACGACCACCTCACTACACCGCACAACAACGATTAGGGAGTGAATGACAGTGACCAACCCGTTCGAAGACCCGGCCGGTTCGTACTTCGTTCTCGTCAACGACGAAGGCCAGCACTCGATGTGGCCCGCCTTCGCCGAGGTGCCCGCCGGTTGGCAGGTCGTGTTCGGCGAAAGCACCCGCGACGCGTGCCTCGAGTACGTCGAGCAGAACTGGACCGACATGCGGCCGAAGAGCCTGATCGACGCGATGAGCAACGATGACTGATTCGCCGGGCTCCGCTACGAACACCTGGATCCGGACCCACACACGCAGGCCCGATGCCGAGATCAACCTCGTGTGTCTACCTCACGCCGGTGGTTCCGCGAGCTACTACCGGCGATGGGGCAGCCTCGCTGTTCCTGAGATCGAGGTACACGTCGTGCAGTACCCGGGCAGGGAGGACCGGTTGATCGAGACACCGATCCGGTCCATGTCCGTGCTCGCCGACGCGGTGTCCGAGGCCATCGCACCATTGTTCGAGCGGCCCGTGGTGTTGTTCGGCCACAGCATGGGCGCCTGCTTGATGTACGAGGTCGCGCTGCGCGCCGAACGAGCCGGCCGGGATCCGGCGCTGCTCGTCGCCTCGGGCTCGTCCGCACCACATCGACGTGAACGCAGAAGCATCCATTCCGCAAGTGATGCGGAACTGCTCGACGAACTCCGCAGAGAGGCGGCGACCGACAGCGCGGTATTGGAGAGTCCGGAGTTGCTGGAACTGCTCCTGCCCATGGTGCGCGGTGACTACGAACTGATCGAGACCTACCATCCGGCCGCCCCGGAGCCGCTACGAACGCCACTGACGGTTTTCCGCGGGGCCGACGACGCCGACGTCGACGAAACGGGTGCGGCCGCGTGGTCCGAGGTCACCGCAACCGGCGCGTTGCGACACCACCAGGTGTTCGCCGGCGATCACTTCTATCTACGAGATCCGGACGAGGTGCTGTCCGTTCTCGGTTCTTTCGTCGGTTCCCTCAGCACGCAGCAGCAGGCCTGAGTGAACCGGCGGGCACGCGATTTTTCTACACCGCGAAGGAGAAACCCATGAACCTGTCCGACGACGGTCCACTGCGAATCGCCACTCTGGACCCCGGTGAACGGACGCAACTGGCGGAACTGGCCCGTGCGCTACCCGGCGATGAGGACGCACGGGTGGACGACGAGAGATGGATCGCAGCCGTACGGGACGCGTGGGAAGACGCTCCGGCTGGCCTCCGCCGAGCACTGCGTGAATTCCGCCGCCACTCCGGTCAGGCCGGAACCCTGTTGGTACGCGGACTTCCCGTGGCGGACGACGTCGGCGACACCCCGTCCGTGGCCGGCTCGGTCGAACGCAAGGCCACCGTGTCTGCGTCCGTGCTCATGCTCATCGCCCACGGGCTCGGTGACCCGGGTGCCTACCGGCCGGAGAAGACGGGCGCGCTCGTCCAGAACGTCGTCCCGGTGCCCGGTCAGGAGAACCTCCAAGCCAACTCCGGTTCGGTTCACCTGACATACCACATCGAGAACGCATTCCACCCGCACAGGCCCGACTTCGTGATGCTGCTGTGCGTACGGCCGGACCACGAAGGCATTGCCGAGCTGCGTACCTGCTGTACCCGGCAGGTGATTCCGAAGCTCTCCGAAGAGGCTAAGACGAACCTACTGACCCCTCAGTTCCGCACCGATCCCCCACCGTCGTTCTCGGACCTGCAGAGCGGTAACCACGACGCCACTTCCCACGCCGTGCTGACCGGCGACCCGGACGACCCGAACCTGTGCTACGACGAGGCTGCCACCACTCCCCTGACTGAAGCGGGTGTGGAGGCCACGAAGGAACTGAACGACCTCTTCCAGAGCTCGTTCAACGCGATCCGGATGCGCGCCGGCGAACTCGCCATCGTGGACAATCACGTGACCGTCCACGGCCGCTCCGCGTTCACCCCTCGGTACGACGGCCGGGACCGCTGGCTCCAGCGCACGTACGTGCTCGCGAACCTGCGCGATTCGCGCGGTAACCGCCCCGGCGACGGCTACGTCATGGGGACCTGAGGAACATGGATCTGCTGAAGGGAAAGAAGATCCTGGTCACCGGAGTGATCACGCAGTCTTCGATCGCTTACCATGTGGCCAGAACCGCGCAGGAGCAGGGCGCCGAGGTCATCCTGACCGCGTTCGACCGAGTGCGGTTGGTCGAACGGATCTCTGACCGACTACCACGACCCGCACCTGTGGTGGAGCTCGATGTCACGAACGAGGAACATCTCGATTCCCTGACCGCTCGGATCGCGGAGCACGCCGATCGGATCGACGGCGTGGTGCACTCCATCGGCTACGCGCCCGCGGACGCGATGGGCGGCAACTTCCTCACCACGCGGTGGCAGGCGGCCTCCCAGGCACTTCACGTATCGACCTACTCGTTGCAGGCCCTCACCCGAGCCAGCCTGCCCCTGCTCAGCCCGGGATCGTCCGTGGTCGGTCTCGATTTCGACTCACGCCAGACATGGGACGAGTACGACTGGATGGGTGTGGCGAAAGCAGGGCTCGAATCGTGCGCTCGCTACTTGGCTGATTACCTGGGGCCCGGCAAGATCCGGGTCAATCTGGTCGCCGCTGGCCCCCTCTACACGACGGCCGCGCGGTCCATCAGTGCTCAGGGCAACGGCGGGGCCCGAGCCCTGGCCCGGTGGTGGGACGACAAAGCCCCACTCGGCTGGGATGACGAGGACTTCGACCCGGTCGCTCGGGCGTGCATCGCATTGTTGTCCGACTGGTTTCCCGCGACAACGGGCGAAATCGTGCACGTGGACGGCGGCGCGCACATCGTAGGAGGGCCGCCCCGCGCCCAGGCGGGTCCCGGACACTGCGCACATTGAACGAAACGAGGATCATGATGACGGCAGCGGCGGAGTCGCCCGGCCAGAACAATGCATTATTGGTCGCCATCCTCACCTGCGAGATTGGCTTCTGGGTGGTCCTCCTCGCAGGTTTGGTGGCGCGTTACCCGCTGCGCAGGCCACGGCTCGGCGGATTCCTACTCGCCGCCGTGCCTGTCGTCGACCTCGCGCTGGTCGCGTTCTCCGCGATCGATCTCCACACGGGTGGCAGTCCCGGTCTGGCGCACAGCCTGGCCGCGGCGTACCTGGGGGTCAGTGTCGCGTTCGGACCAGACCTGGTGCGCAGGATGGACGCGAGGTTCGCCCATCGGTACGCCGACGGTCCGCCGCCACCGAAGCCTCCCCGGCACGGCCCCGAAAAGATCCGCTACGAATGGGCTTTGTGGGGCCGGTGTGCACTGGCGATGGTGCTTTCCGCTGCGCTGACGCTCGTACTGTTCCTTCTTGCCGGTCCCCAATCCACCGCACTCGCACTCTGGAACTTTCAGATCCAGTTGGCCGTGATCACCGTCGCGTGGCTGCTGTTCGGTCCCGTCCGGGTAAGCGTGTTTTCGGCAAAGGAGCCCCTCGACATCGATGAGAAAGGATCGGGAACCTGATGACAGCGGCCGAGCCCGCAGTGGACATGGCGGGAGTCGCCAAGTCCTTCAGCGGGCACCGCGCACTGGAGCACGTCGACCTCTCCATTCCGACCGGGACCGTACTCGGCCTACTCGGTCCCAACGGAGCCGGCAAGACGACGCTGGTGCGAATCCTGACCACATTGCTGCAGCCGGACGCCGGACACGCGAGCGTGCTGGGACACGACGTCGTCACCGAATCCGCCCAGGTACGGCAACACATCGGAGTCTCGGGCCAGTACGCCGCCGTCGACGTCAACCTGACCGGGTTCGAAAACCTGTGGATGGTCGGCAGGCTCTACGGACTGGGTCGTTCGGGTGCGGCGGCACGAGCTCGGGAACTACTCGACCAGTTCCGGCTCAGCGACGTCGCAGAACGCGCGGTCAAGACCTACTCGGGCGGCATGACGCGACGACTGGACCTGGCAGGCGCACTTGTCGCCCGGCCGCGTGTAGTCGTCCTCGACGAACCCACCACCGGGCTCGACCCACGGTCCAGAATGGACACGTGGTCACTCGTGCGTGACCTCGTGTCCGACGGTGCCGCAGTGCTCCTCACCACCCAGTACCTCGAGGAGGCCGACCAACTCGCCGACTCGATCGTCGTCCTCAACCAGGGCCGCGTCGTGGAACGTGGCACCTCCGACGAGCTGAAGTCGAGAGCGGGCCAGGAGTGTCTCGAGGTATCCGCCGACATCGAACATCTCGACGACCTGAAGGACGCGATGACACTGATCGGGGACGGCAGGCCCGTGGTGGAGACCCACCTGTGTCGGGCACGGGTATCGGTACGTGACCGCCGCGCGGATGTATCGGCACTGCTCAAACTGCTCGAGGAACGCGACATTCCGGTACTCGATCTGTCGCTTCGCCGGCCGACCCTGGACGACGTGTTCCTCGAGTTGACCGAGTCGGCACAGACGGAAGGGCCGTCGGCATGAAAACACTGGCCAAAGCGGTCAACGAAGGCTACGTGATCGCCTGGCGGAACCTGCTCGGGGTTCGCCGCAGTATGGATTGGCTGTTCGCTGCCGTCGTACAGCCCATCATGTTCGTCCTGTTGTTCGGGTTCATCTTCGGCGGCGCGCTCGGCGGAGGCCAGTACCGTGAGTTCCTCGTACCCGGCATCATCGTGCAGGCTCTGGCGTTCAACTCGGCGTTCACCGTCGTCGGATTGTCCACCGATCTCGGCAAGGGCGTGATCGATCGACTACGCACCCTGCCCATATCGCGGGTCGCCGTGATGGTGGGCCGGACCTTGTCCGACCTGGCCGTGACCGTGGTCGCGTTGACCGTCATGTCGATATGCGGGCTGCTCATCGGCTGGCAGATCCGAGGCAGTTTCCTCGACGCGATATTGGCCTATCTCCTGCTGCTCATGTTCGCATTCGCTATGTGCTGGATCGGCGCGCTGATCGGCTTGGTGGTGCGCAGCCCCGAGGTCGCACAGAGCGCTGGGCTGATCTGGCTCACCCCGCTCACTTTCATCTCTTCCGGGTTCGTGCCGTTGGACTCACTACCCGGCCCGCTTCAGTTCGTCGCGGAGTGGAACCCGATCACCGCCGTGATGAACGCGATACGGTCCCTGTGGGGTAACCCCCCTGCGCCGGGCACGACCACCCTCGGGTCCGAGAGTTGGCCGGTGGCGCATGCGCTGGAGTACTCGTTGCTCAGTTCGATCGTGATCATCGCGGTCTTCGTTCCGTTGAGTATCCGCATGTACCGCCGCGCGACCGCCCGCCAGTGACGCGTGTTCGCCAGTGTGCCCCGGTGACGGCAAGTCGGCCTCGGCGACGCGGAGGCCGGAAACTCGTCGCACCTTCCGCGGCACGGCCCCTGCAGGCCGGTTCCGACACATGAGCCGCACCCGTGGTCGTGACGTCGGTCGACGTCACGACCACGGGTGCGGCCGGTGCAGCGAACCGGCCGCACGGGCCGAAGCCGCGGCCCGTGCGGCCGACGTCCCAACAAACTCCGACGCTCACACCACGCCCAGTTCCTGGGCCAGAATGGCCGCCTGCACTCGCGAACGCAGATCCAACTTCGTGAACAACTTGGAGACATGGGTTTTGACCGTCGTCTCACCGATGAAGAGTTTCGCCGCGATCTGAGCATTGGAAAGCCCTTGCCCGACGCAAACGAGCACCTGGCGCTCCCGTTCGGTCAAATCGTCCAGGCTTACCTCGGGTTTGTGAGCACGGGCTCCGTCGGATAACGCGAACGCCGTGATGAGCTTCCGCGTGATCTGGGGAGCGAGCACGCCCTCGCCGGCGGCGACGAGTCGAACAGCTTCGATGAGCCGGTGCGACTCGGCCGACTTCAGGAGGAACCCGGCCGCGCCCGCCTGAAGCACCCCGTAGACGTACTCATCGACGTCGAAAGCGGTCAGCACCAGGACGTCGCAGATCGACTCGCTCACCAAGGTCTTGGTCGCGGTGATTCCGTTGACCACGGGCATCCGGACGTCCATCAGAGCGACGTCCGGTCGGTGGATCCTGGCTTCACTGATGACCGCGGCACCGTCTGCGGCCTCGGCTACCACCTCGATGTCAGGGGCACTGTTGAGAATCACGACGAGTCCCGTGCGTACGGCGGCGTGGTCGTCCCCGACAAGGACTCTGATCGTCATCCTGCAACCCCCGTGATCGGCAAGTCCGCCTGCACGACCCATCTGTCTTGGCCAGCTCCCGCCGACAGTGTGCCACCGAGCGCCACAGCACGTTCCCTCATGTTCAGAAGCCCGTTCCCGTCAGACCGGTCATCTGGCCGCGTAGGCGCGGCAAGGTCGTTCGCGATGTCAACCCGCAGGCTGTCGTCCACTCTGGACACCTCGACGCGGGTCCTCGCCTTGGGTGCGTGCTTCATGACATTGGTCAACGCTTCCTGTGCAATGCGGTACGCGGTCAGGTCCACGGCCGCTGGCAGGGCCGGGCCATCGATCCGCAAATACGCCTCGACATTCACACCGCTGGCCCTGATCGAATCGATGAGGTCCGGCAACGAGCTCAACCCACCCGGCGCAGTGGTCTCCGGGGCGTCGCCGCTATGGGCCCGTAACAGCCGGATCATAGCCCGCATTTCGTCGAGGGCGCGGACGCTGTTCTCTCGCACCGAGGTGAGCATCGCGCGCGTCATGTCGGCATCGTCGACGGACAACGCCGCTTCTGACTGGATAGCGATCGCCGACACGTGACTGGCGATCACGTCGTGCAGGTCGCGTGCCATCCGAGTACGCTCATCGACCACGGCCGCCGCGCGGTCGAGCTCGGCGATCTTGGCCAACTGCGCGGCATTGGTCCGTTCCGTTTCAGCAATCGCCTGGTGCTGCCGAATAATGGTGGCCACCCACACCGGTCCGATGATGAACGGAACTGCGGCCAGCGCTGTCAGCAGGGTCACCTGCCAGTCCGGCACGAGCGTCTGCGAGATCAGCACAGCGCCGAAGGTGACGACGAGCGAAACGACGATTATGACGTTGCTCAATCGCGACGTTCCGTAGCGTTTCACCGCATACAACAGGTCTGCAAAGACGATCAGCATCGGCAAACTGACCCCGTTGAGACCACCGACGACAGCATCGGCGAGGACCAACACCAGGCCAATCGCCGCCGCGACGACGCCGGCGCGCCGACGGAACAACTCCACCGCACAGATGGCAGCGAACAGCGCAATCCGAATCCAGCCCGGTATCGCGTCGTCGAGCGTATCCAGTGGATACAGGCCCGTCAGGTACAACGCCAAACCGATGAGCACTGAACTGGCCACGACGAGGGCGTCCTGTTGAAACTCCGGTAACCGCTTGAGCTGGAGCGGCGACCATCGGACCAGAGCCTGCACGGAGCTACCTCACCACGACGGGCGCAGGGGCACATCCTCCGAAGGGAGGAAGTAAAGTCGTTCCAAATCCCGACGACGTATCGACGCCACATCAACGATCCTTGAAATCGACACGACGTAGTCCGGGCGCCACCTCGCGCTGCTTCAGCTGTCGCACGGAAGCCTCGCCGTCCTCGCTGAGGACATCCTGTTTCCCGACGACGCGAGGATCGGCTGCCGAGCAGTGCCCGACCGAGTACGCGACACCATTGAAGACGGCTGTCCAGGAGGAACTCGATGAGCGACGAGACAAGAGCGAACGACAACAAGTGGGCCCCGTGGTGGGCGTACGTCGTCATCATCGCCGGCTGCAACATCGTCAAGCAGCCGTTGATCGAGCCTTACGGCATCGTTCTGAACGTGATCGTCACCATCGCACTGGTCGCCGGCCTCTTCGTACTGATCACAGCTGTCTACCGCGGGCTCGCTAAGCCGAAACAAGACGGCTGACGGGTGGACCTGGCCGTGGGCCGGCGTCGTCGACGCCGACTGCCGCCTCACGGCCGGGCGCTCGGCACAGCGCGCCTTCCGCGAATCGAGTCCAAGCTGCCTTCGACCGGATTCGCCAGCCTCGGCGCGGGAGTTACGTGACGTGCGCTTGGTTTCTTTCCGGGGGCGGGAGTCTGTCGTGAGGACGCCGGCCACACACTGCGCCGACTCGACCTGACGCCGATTCGACCTGAGGTCGAGCAATGAGGTTGAGCAATGAGGCGAGCCTCCCGGCGAGTCCTCGTGGTGGGACTCGAGCCGGGAGGCTCGTCTCATTTTTTCTGTTAAGTTCGGCGGTGTCCTACTCTCCCACACCCCTTCGGGTGCAGTACCATCGGCGCTGGCAGGCTTAGCTTCCGGGTTCGGAATGGGACCGGGCGTACCCCTACCGCTATCACCACCGAAACACTACGAAACAACACACCGGCTGCCTCCCCACACACCCACGTGGGGATGGTGTGGTGTTTCAGGATCGTAGAGTGGGTGCGTAGCATCGTTGTGGACAAGTCCTCGGCCGATTAGTACCAGTCCACTCCAACACACATTACTGCGCTTCCATGTCTGGCCTATCAACCCAGTCATCTACTGGGGGCCTTAACCCACAACGGGGT
>NZ_JAMTCN010000010.1 GCF_024171865.1 Prauserella aidingensis
ACCGTGGACGCGTTGCTGGCGGAACGGCTGGTGGAGGCGCCGGAGACGGCGTGGCAGCCGGGGAACCTGGCCCAGCGGGCACGTCGGCTGGTGGAGAAGGTCGACCCCGGCGGACAGGCCGAGCGTGCCCGCACGGCGCGTGCAGAACGCCGGGTCGAACTCACCCCGGGTGAGCACGTGATGTCCTCACTCGAAGCGCAGCTACCCGCCGAGGTGGCGGCGGCCTGCTACTCCCGCGTCGACGGAATGGCGCGGTCGCTGCGCCGCAGCGGCGACGGCCGCACCCTCGACCAACTGCGCGCCGACGTGACCGCAGACCTGCTGCTGGGACGCGACCCGGGCGTGGCGCCGTCGGAGGCCACAGCCATGGTGTACCTGCACGTGCCGGTCGACACGGCCCTGACGATCTCCGACCAGGGATGCGAACTCGACGGCTACGGGCCCATCGCGGCCGCGGTTGCGCGGGAGATCATGACCAACTCCCGCAGCATCTGGCGGGCCGTGCTGTGCGACCCCGGCACCGGCGAGCCGGTCGACCTGGGACGCACCCGGCGACGACCCAACGCGACAATCCGCGAGCTTGTGCGGGTGCGGGACCGGGAATGCGTCATGCCCTGGTGCCACCGCCCCGCTCGGCACTGCGACCACGACCACGAACAACCCTGGGCCACCGACGGCGGTGGCGGCGCCACGTCGGTGGCCAACGGCGGCCCACGCTGCCGACGCCACCACCGACTCAAACACCACCCTCGCTGGAACACCCACTACGACCCCATCCACGGCACCACCCGGATAACAACCCCACACGGGGCGACCTACACGGCACACCGCCACCCCGTCCTCACCCCGAAGTCGGGACGACGCCGGCCCACCGTTGTCGGCGTACTCGACCACCGGGTCAGCGCGTCGAGTGGGCGCCGCCGTCGAGATGGAAGTTCTGACCGGTGAGATGCTCCGCGCGCGAGGAGAGCAGGAACTCGGTGAGCCCCACGACGTCCTCGGAAACTCCGGTCCTGCCGAGCATCGTGGCCGCGCGCAGCTCCTCCTCACGCTCAGGCGTCATCGTCCCGGCGAAGAACTCCGTGTCGGCGATGTAACCGGGTGAGATGCAGTTGACGCGGATGTCGCGCGGCCCAGCGCGGCGGCCAGCCCGAGTGCGTAGGAGGCAACCGCAGCCTTGGCCGGGCCGTAGAACCCCACGCTCGCCGAGGCCGACGGCGTCACGCCGGCCGCGATCTCCCAGCGATTGACACGCGCGGAGCGTCAGGGCTGGGTGTCAAGAGAGCCTGGCGAGGACCGCAGCGTCGTCGTGCGCCTCACCGAATCGGGACGCCGGATCGTGGACGACACGGCAGGCGCGATCTTCGCCCACGAGGACGGGCTACTGGCCGTCCTCGACGAACACGAACGCGACACCCTGGCCGGTCTGCTCCACACACTGTGCCTGGCACACACCGGGGACGTGCCGGTCGACCACGTCGGCACGGGGAAACCGAACCCCGAGGCCGACGGGCACGCGTGACGATGGCAGCCGCAGCCGCCCGGGCAGCCCCAGACGGACCACGCGCCTCGCCGCGCGGGCTCCCAGCTCAGCGCGTGATGCCGGCCAGGGCGCGGACCACGGCGATGCACTGATCCTCGACGTAGTCCATGCCCGCCTCGGCGGCGATGTCGCGCGCCTCCGCCGAGACAATGTCCTGCTGCAACCACAACGCCTTCGCGCCGATCTCCGCGGCCTGCCTGGCGACGCCCGCAGCCTCGGCGGAGGGGCGGAACACGTCGACGATGTCCACGGGCGCCGGGACGTCGGCCAGCGTGCGGTAGACCCGCTCCCCCAGCAGCACGTCGGCCGACGGGTGGACCGGAATCACGCGGAAGCCCGCCGACTGCATCGCCGCGGGCACCGAATGGGCCGACTTCGCCGGGTTCCGGCTCAGGCCCACCACGGCGATCGTCGTGGCCTCGGACAGCACCCGCTCGGCGGTCGCGGTGTCGGTCGTCATGCCGCCCAGCCTACGTGGCCGCCCACCGGACGGCCGCCGACGACCGCACGCGGTGCGATGTCACCGTTCCCGCGCGAGGCGTCGTCAGCGGCGGTACCAGCGAGGCGACGTGTTCAACGGCGGGCTGAGTTCGGCGGCCACGACGAGCAGGTTCGGCTCCTCCGAGCGTGTGAACTCGCGCAGCCGCCTCCGGAACGCGCGGCCGAACCCGTCGACCCGGTCGGCGTCGACACCGAACGACTTGGCCAGTCCGACGAAGTCCGGCGTCACGAGGTCGACACCCTCGTGCGGCAGGCCGCCGCGCGTCTGGTCGTAGCGGAGCATGCCGTAGCCGCTGTCGTCGACCACGACCACCGTGAGCGGCAGGGCCTCCTGGATCGCCGTGGCGAGCTCGCCGACGCCGTACAGGAAGCCGCCGTCGCCCGTCACGCACACTGCGCGGCCACCGCCCGCCGCCGCGACTCCGAGCGAGGCGGGAAACCCGAAGCCGAGCGTGCCCCAGCCCATCGGATAGGCCAGCTTGCGCGGCGCCGCGACGCGGTAGAAGCCGCCGATCCAGTACCCGGCGACGCACATGTCCGAGACCAGCACCGCGTCGTCGGGCAGCGTCTCGGACAGTGCGGTCAGCAGCTCCGCGGCCTGTGGTTCCTCCCTGCGGATGCGCCTGCGCACGCGGGTCTCGATGTCGTCGAGTCTGCGCGACAGTTCGGGCAGACCCGCCCGCCGCGGCATGCCCAGCGCCAGGTTCTCGGTGACCTCGCGGGCGTCGCCGGTCAGTTGGAGATCCGGCGGGTAGTTCTTGGCGGCGTCGCCCGCGTCGACGTTGATGGAGATGAGCGTCGGCGGCTTCGGCATGCGCCAGTTCTGCGTCATCATGCCGTCGAAGTCGGTGCCGACGGCGAGCACGACGTCGGCCTCGTCCCACAGCGCGCCGACCTCGGGCGTGTGCACGGGGTTCGACGCGCGGCACGGATGGTCCGGCGGCACGATGCCCCGCGCGGCGTACGTCGTGATGATGGGTGCGGCCAGGGTTTCGGCCAGCTCCCCGAGCGCGTCACCCGCACCCGCACGCAACGCGCCACCACCCGCCCAGATGACCGGCCGTCGGGCCGTGCTCAGCAACTCCCGTGCCTGCAACAGGTCGGCGACGTCGACGCGGTGGATCACCTCCGTCGACTCCGCGGGCAACGGATCGGCCGCCTCCGCGGTGAGGAAGTCCGCGGGAATGCCGACGTACACGGGGCCGCTCTGCGGCCTGCGCGCGAGCCGGCCTGCCCTGCGGATCACGCGCGCGACGTCGTCGGGCGACTCCGCGGTCAGCGCCGCCTTCGTCACCGGGGCGAACATCGCGGCCTGGTCGGACATCTCGTGCAGCGCCCCGCGCACCACGCCCGGGCGGCGCAGGGCGGACGGCACGTCGGTGGCGATCACGACCACCGGGGACGCGGACGCCTGCGCCTCACCGACCGCCGCGAGAGTGTTGGCCGCGCCGGGGCCGGTCGTCACGACCGCCACGCCGAGCCTGCCCGTGGCGCGGGCGTAACCGTCCGCGGCGAACGCGGCCGACTGCTCGTGGCGAACGCCGATCAGCCGGATCCCCCGCTGTGACAACGCATTCCACGCGGGCAGGTTGTGCACTCCGGGCAGCCCGAACGCGCGATCGACCTCGAGCTCGCGCAGTGCGTCCGCGAGCCGTTCGCCTCCCGTGCATCCTCCGGTCGCTGCCACGCCGAGAGGATACGAGTAGGCCTCACGACACCGAGGTGACGGCCTCCTGCGGGGGCGGTGGTGGCGGAGGCGTACCGTTGCCGAACGGCCGTCCGCCCAGTTCCTCCCTGCCGTGCGGCGTCCACCAGCCGGACAGGTCCGGACCCTTCGGCACGATCCGCGTCGGGTTCACCTGCTCGTGCACCTGGTAGTAGTGCCGTTTGATGTGGTCGAAGTCGACGGTGTCGCCGAAGCCGGGCGTCTGGAACAGATCCCGCGCGTAGGCCCACAGCACCGGCAGCTCGGTGAGCTTGTGGCGGTTGCACTTGAAATGCCCGTGGTAGACGGCGTCGAACCGCACCAACGTGGTGAACAGGCGGATGTCGGCCTCGGTGATCGTGTCGCCCACGAGGTAGCGCTGCCGCGAGAGCCGGTCCGACAGTGCGTCGAGCCGCGCGAACAGCCGGTCGTAGGCGTCCTCGTAGGCCGCCTGCTTCGTGGCGAACCCGGCCTCGTAGACGGCTGCGTTGACGTCCCGGTGCACGTCGGCGTTGACGGCGTCGATCTCGTCACGCAACGCCTCCGGATACAGCTCGGGCGCGCCGTCGCGCTGCAGCGCCGTCCACTGGGTGTCGAGGTCGAGTGTGAGCTGCGGGTAGTCGTTGGTGACGAGTTTCCCGCTCGCCGCGTCGACGATCGCCGGCACGCTGATCCCGCCGTCGTAGGCGGGGTCGGCCTTCTCGTACGCCTCGTACAGGAATCCGATGCCGAGCACCGGATCGACACCGCCCGGATCGAGCGTGAATCGCCAACTGCGGGAGTCCTGGATCGGATCGGCCACGGCCAGCGACAGGACGTTCTCCAGCCCCAGCAGCCTGCGCACCACCAGCGCCCTGCTCGCCCACGGGCACGCGCGACTGACGACCAGTCGGTAGCGGCCCGCCTCGACGGGCCAGCCGTCGCGGCCGTCGGCGGTGATACGGGCGGTGAACGCACTGGGCGCGCGGTGGAACTCCCCGGTCTCCGGGTCCGTCGGGATGGTCATGCCCCGACGCTAGTCCGTACCCGCCCACCGCCGCACGGCACGGGCACGGTGAGTGTGCACCGGCCCGTTCCGGGTGTGCGGCACCCGGTGGAAACGCCGATCTCCGGAGCCGTCGGTATGGCCACGGTACGGACATCGGTGCGTACACTCCTGCCACCGCACGCTCCGGGCGGCGGTCCCCGACCCGTGGGAGGTGACACCGATGTCGCTGATGCCCGTGACCGACTCGATGTTTCTCGCGATCGAGTCTCGCGAACACCCCATGCACGTGGGCGGCCTGCAGCTGTTCACGCCGCCCGACGACGCCGGCCCCGAGTACCTGCGCGAGATCCGCGAAACGCTGCTCCAGCGCACCACGGTGCGGGAGGTCTTCCAGCAGCGGCTGCGCAGACCGGTCAACACCGCGGGTTACCTGGCGTGGCAGCGCGATCCCCACCTGGACCTCGACTACCACTTCCGCCACTCGGCGCTGCCCGGCCCCGGCCGCATCCGCGAACTGCTCGAACTCACGTCCCGCTGGCACAGCACCCTGCTCGACCGGCACCGCCCGCTGTGGGAGGTGCATCTCGTCGAAGGGCTCGCCGACGGCCGATTCGCCGTGTACAGCAAGATCCACCACGCGGCGATGGACGGCGTGGCCGCATTGCGTCAGGTGACCGGCGTGCTGTCCGACGATCCGGACGACCGCTCCTGCCCGCCGCCGTGGGGCAAGCGCGAGTCACGGCCGCGCACGCCACGCACGGCCCCGGACCCCATGGACGTGCTGCGGACGGCCACCGGAACAGCGCGGCAGCTCGCGGGTGTCCCCGCCGCGGCACTGTCGGTCGCCAAGGAGGCCTTCCGCGAACGCACCCTCACCCTGCCGCTCGAAGCGCCGCGGACGATGTTCAACGTGCCGGTCGGCGGTGCGCGGCGGTTCGCCGCCCAGTCGTGGCCGTTGGAACGAATCCGGACGGTCGCCTCGGCCGCGGGCGTGACGCGCAACGACGTCGTGCTCGCCATGTGCGGCGGCGCCCTGCGGGAGTACCTGATCGAACGGCACGCGCTGCCCACCGCACCGTTGACGGCGATGGTGCCGGTGTCGATGCGGTCTCCACGTGACGCAGGCGAGTCCTCCGGCAACCAGATCGGCGCGCTGCTGGCGAACCTCGGCACCGACCTGCAGGACGCCGACGAACGACTGGAGACCGTGGCACGGTCCACGGCCGACGCCAAACGTGTGTTCCGCGACCTCACCCCGCTGCAGGCGTTGCTGCTGTCGGCACTGAACGTGGCTCCGCTGGCGGCGAGCCCCGTACCGGGGATCGCCGGGAACACGCGTCCGCCGTTCAACCTGGTGATCTCGAACGTGCCGGGACCACGTAAGCAGATGTACTGGAACGGGGCGCGCCTCGACGGCATCTACCCCGCGTCGGTGCTGCTCGACGGGCAGGCGCTGAACATCACGCTGACCACCTCCGGAGACGACCTCGACGTCGGCATCACCGGCTGCCGCCGCAGCGTTCCGCACCTGCAACGCCTGCTGACACACCTCGACGCGGCGTTGACGGACCTGGAGAAGGCGACCCGCTGAGCCCGAACCCCGGCCACCCACAGTAACCGAACCGGCCGGCCCCTCGCGGTACGCAAGTGCCCCCAAGGGCACCTTGGTCGCATTGAACGCCACCAAAGTGCCCTTGGGGGCGGACGCCCACCGGTGCGCGGCCGCGTCCCCGACCACGGAGCGTCAGGCGATGCCTTCCGGGCTGGCGCCGGTCACCGGGACACCGGCCGCGGTGATGCGGTCGATCTCCGCGAGGTCGTCGGCGGTCAGTTCGAGGTCCGCCGCGCCGACACTGTCGGCGATGTTGCGGGCCCGGCGCGCGCCGACGATCGCCACGTGCACGCCCGGCTGCGCCAGCGTCCAGGCGATCGCGAGCTGGCTGACGCTCGCGTTCTTGCCCGCCGCGAACTCCTTCAGCTCCTCGACCACCGCCACGTTCCGCCGCAGATTCTCGCCCTGGAACGCCGACGACTGCGAGCGCCAGTCCGACGCCTCGAACGTGGCGTCGGCCGTCAGCGCCCCGGTCAGCAGGCCACTGCCCAGCGCGCTGTAGACAAGCACGCCGATGTCGTGTTCCCGCGCGTACGGCAACGGGTCCGTCTCGATGTCCCGGCGCAGCAGGTGGTACGGCGGCTGCAGCGTCTCCACCGGCCGGGTCCGGTCGAACGCCGCGAGCTGTTCGCTGTCGTAATTGGACACTCCCGCGTGGCGGATCTTGCCCTCGTCGACCAGCTCCTGCAGCGCCGACGCCGTCTCCTCGGCCGGAGTCCGCTCGTCGGGCCAGTGCACCTGGTACAGGTCGATGTGGTCGACACCGAGGTGCCGCAGGCTCTGCTCGACGCCGCTGCGCAGGAACTCCCGCGTCGCCTTCCGCGGCCGGTCGGTGCCCGGGTCGATCCCGCCCTTCGTCGCGATGACGACGCTGTCGCGGTCGCGGTCCAGGTCCGGCCGCAGCGCCCTGCCGAGCAGTTCCTCCGACGCACCGAACCCGTACGCCTGCGCCGTGTCGAAGAACGTCACACCCAGCTCGCGTGCCTGCCGGATGGCGTCGATCGCGGCGTCGGCGTCGAACGAACCCCAGTCGCCGCCGATCTGCCACGTCCCGAAGCAGATCCGCGAGACGTCGAGACCGCTCCTGCCCAAAGTGACCGTCTGCATGCCACCAGGATTACCCCGCGAGCAGTGCTCACGCACCGTGAGGTCCTCCACCCCGGTGAACGGGAATACGGGCGGCACCCTCCGACCCCAAAAGAGCTGTTTGACTGTTGTTGTCGGGCGCGCGGAGACTCAGGCCCCGTGACCGACGACGACAGCCTCGACCGCCTGCGGGTCCTCGCCCACCCACTCCGCATGCGTCTGCTCTCACTGCTCACCGGCTCGGCGATGAGCTCGGCCGAAGCCGCCAGGGAACTGGGTGAGAAGCAGGCGAACGTCAGCTATCACCTGCGCAGGTTGCACGCCGCGGGGCTGCTCGAGCCCGCGGGCGACGTGGTGATCCGCGGCGGCCGGGCCAAGCGCTACCGCCACGACCCGGCGAGCGCGGGTCCGTTCCTCGACCGCGAGCCGGAGGAGGAACGGGTCCTGCTCGGCGCCCTCGCCGACGAGCTCCGCCGCAGGTCCTCCCAGCGGGAGCAGGGAGCCGGGTACTCGACCACCGACGCCGAGGTGTGGGTGGACGACCGTGTCTGGCGGCGTGCCCGCGCGCTGGCCGGCGAGCTCGGCGATCTGCTGCACATGCACGCCAAGGCTCCCCGCACCCCTGGCACCCACCGGGTCAGCGCCACGGTCGCGTTGTTCCGGATGCGGCAGCGATGACGGCGACGCCACCGCGGGAGCCCGTGCCGCCGTCCGCACGGGTCACGGCCCCGCTGCGGCTGCCGGACTTCCGCGCTCTGCTCCTCGGCCGCACGTTCGACGAGTTCGCCAACGCCCTCGCGCCGGTGGCGCTGGCCTTCGCCGTCCTGGACCTCACCGGGTCACCCACCCAGCTCGGACTCGTCGTCGGCGCCCGCTCGCTGGCCAGCGTCGTGTTCCTGCTGCTGGCGGGGGTTCTCGCCGACCGGTTCCCGCGCGCGGTGATCCTCCAGGGCACCGGTGCCGCGGCCGCGCTGACCCAGGCGGCGATCGCCGCGAGTGTCCTCGGCGGCTTCGCCGGTGTGCCGCTGCTCGTCGTGCTGAGCCTGCTCAACGGTGCCGTCGCGGCGATCTCGCTGCCCGCCGCGGCGGCACTGACCCCGCAGACCGTGCCGCCGGTACTGCTCACCCAGGCCAACGCGCTCGTCCGGGTCGCGGCCAACAGCGGCCGCATCAGCGGTGCCGCGATCGGCGGCATCCTCGTCGCAGCGGCAGGTCCGGGGTGGACACTCGGCGCGAACGCGGCGCTCTTCGCGCTCTCCGCCCTGGCCTACCGGGGTGTGCACGCGCCCGCGGCAGGCGACGGCACGCACACGGCACCGCTGCGCGAACTCGCCGACGGTTGGCGGGAGTTCACGGCACGCCGGTGGGTGTGGCTGGTCGTGCTGCAGTTCATGGTGGTCAACGCCGTCGTCTCGGGCTGTCTCGTCGTACTGGGGCCGACGATCGCGGACGAGGGTCTGGGCCGCGGCGGGTGGGGTTTCGTCCTCGCCGCCCAGACCGCGGGCGCGTTCGCGGGCGGGTTCCTCGCCGCACGGTGGCGGCCCCGGCACGCACTGCGCGTCGGGGTGGCGGTCACGCTCGTCGAGGCCGTGCCGCTCGTGTTCCTCGCCGAGTTGCCCGAGTTCGTTCCCCTGCTCGCCGTGATGTTCCTGGCGGGCGTCGCACTCGAACAGTTCACCGTCGCGTGGGACGTGTCGCTCCAGGAGAACATCCCGCCCGACCGGCTCGCGCGGGTCTACTCCTACGACATGCTCGGCTCGTTCGTCGCACTGCCGATCGGTGAGGTGGCCGCGGGGCCGCTGGCCGAACAGTTCGGCAGGTCCGCGACCCTGCTCGGCGGCGCGACCCTGCTGACGATCGTCACCCTGCTCACCCTGACGAGCAGGCAGGTGCGCACGCTCCGGCGGCGGCCCGCGGGCGACCCGTCGGCGGGTCAGCTCCCCGAGGGCACGTAGCCCAGCTGTTTGTCCACGACGTTCCGCAGCTCCTGACCGGCGCGCCACCGGCGGAAGTTGTCCGCGAAGACGCCGACCAGCTCGCGCCGCCACCCCACGACGTCGCCCGACATGTGCGGCGAGATCAGCACGTTCTCCATCGTCCACAGCGGATGGTCGGCGGGCAGCGGCTCGGTGTCGAACACGTCGAGTGCGGCGCCGGCGATCGTCTGCGACCGCAGCGCGGCGACGAGATCGTCGGTCACCACCAGCTCGCCGCGGCCGACGTTGACGAACCGCGCGGACGGCTTCATCGCCGCGAAGGCGTCGGCGTCGAACATGTTCTTCGTCTGATCGGTCAGCGGGGCCACGGCGATGACGTAATCGGCGTCGGCCACACACTCGGCGAGCCGGTCGGTCGTGTGCACCGTGCCGAAGTCCGGATCGCCGTCCCGCGCCCGCCTGCCCGCGCCCGACACACGCAGTCCCGCCGCCCGCAGCAGCCGCGCGATCGCCCTGCCGATGGGCCCGGTGCCGACGACCACGGCCGAGGCTCCGCCGATCCGTTCGGTCTCGCGGTGCCGCCAGGTGCGGGCGTCCTGCAGGCGCAGCGAGGTCGGCATGTCCTTGGCGAAAGCGAGCACCTGGCCGAGCACGTACTCGGCGATGGAGTCGTCGAACACCCCGCGCGCGTTCGTGAGCACGACGTCGCTGGACCGCAGTTCGGGGAACATCACCGGGTCCACGCCCGCCGCGGCGATGTGCAGCCACTGCAGCCGGTCGGCGGCATGCCACGCCGACGGCAGCGCCGTGGACAGGAATTGGTACATGAACAGCGCGTCGGCCCCGCGCAGCGCGTCGGCGAGGCCCGCGGCATCGGTGTACCGGACCTCGGCCTCCTGCTCGACGGCAGCCATGTCCGGGGGCGCATCGTCGCCGGTCAGCACGGTCAGTACGGGCTTGCCGGACTCGGTCACCGCATTCACCGTTGACACGCTAGGTGCGGGTCGTATGATTGTCAACAATCCGAGGTTCCCCTCGGGTCGCATCGCCATCACCGAACGGCCGCCACCACCGGTCACCGGCCGTGTCCACCGTGGACCCCACGGACGCCGAGGAGGTGCCTCGTGCCCACGATCGGATTCGTCTACCCGGACCACGCCGCGGAAGACGACTACCCACTGGCCGAACGGATACTCGGCGACGGCACCGCACTGCGCGTCGAGCACATCTACGGCACGGATCTGCACGCCGTGCCCGAGCTGCTCGACCTCGGCTCCCCCGCACGCCTGTCGGACGGTGCCGCACTGCTGGCGAAGCACGCGCCCGACGCCGTCGTCTGGGCCTGCACCAGCGGCAGTTTCGTCTACGGCTGGGACGGCGCCGCCGAGCAGGTCGCCGGACTGTCGGAGGCGGCGGGCGGGCTCCCCGCGTCGAGCACGTCCCTGGCGTTCGTCCACGCCGCGCAGACGCTCGGGGTGCGCACGGTCGCCGTCGCAGCGAGCTACCCCGACGACGTCGCGAGGCTGTTCGCCGACTTCCTCGGCCGCGCCGGCATCGAGGTCGTGTCGGCGTCGGCCGCCGACATCGACACCGCCGCCGAGGTCGGGAACCTGCCCGCCGAACGGGTCGTCGACCTGGCCGTGCGCCACGACCACCCGGACGCCGACGCGCTGCTGATCCCCGACACCGCGATGCGCACCCTCGCGCTCGTCGACGACCTCGAACACCGGCTGGGCAAACCCGTACTCACCGCCAACCAGGTCACCGTGTGGGAAGGTCTGCGGATCGCGGGCGCCACCGGCACCTACGACGGACTGGGCACCCTGCTGCGCACGGGCAGGCGCCGATGATCGCCGACATCGAACCGGTCAACCGGGAATCCACCGCCGCCATCATCGCCCGCAGGCTGCGGGAAGCGATCATGGCGGGAACGCTGGCACCGGGCATGCAGCTCGGCGAGGCGGAACTCGCATCCCGGTTCCAGGTCTCCCGCGGCCCGCTGCGTGAGGCGATGCAGCGGCTCGTGTCCGAAGGGCTGCTGCGCAGTGAACGGCACCGCGGCCTGTTCGTCGTCGACCTCGGCCCCGGGGACATCCGGGACGTCTACCTCGCACGCTCGGCGGTCGAACGCGCGGCGGCGACGCTGGTCGTGCGCGCGCCCGACCGGGACGCGATCGCCGACACCCTGGCAGAGGCCGTGGCCGGGATGGCCGACGCCGACGCCGAGGGCGATCCGACCGCACTGTCCGAAGCGGACCTGCGGTTCCACGAGGCGCTCATCGACGCCTCCGGCAGCCCACGGCTGCGTCGCATGGCCCGCACACTGATGATCGAGACACGCATGTGCCTGACGGAACTGCAGCGCACCTACCCGACCGACGACTACGAGACCGACGAGCGCGTCGCCGAGCACCACGCGATCATCGCGGCGCTGCGCGCGGGCGACGAAGCGACGTTGCTGCGCCTGCTCGACGAGCACATGGCCGACGCCGTGAAACGGCTCGCGCCCGACGACCGCGCCGCCGAGACCGGCGGAGCTTGACCGGCCGAGCCCGACCGGCGGAGCTCGACCGGGTCAGCCGACCCCGCGCGCGTTGCGGCACAGGTAGGTCATCGCGGGTGGCAGGTTCCGCCACACCGGCGCCTGCGCCTCGACGTCCTCGAACACGGCCTCGACCTCGGCGCGGAACCGCTTCGAGCCGGGAATCCGCGCGGCGTGGACGTAGGCGAACGTCGTGAACACCGCGTGCGGCGCCATGGCCGTGGCGATCTCGCCGAGGATCCGGCGCTGCAGCTCCACGGGGAACAGCGACCACGGCAGGCCGCACAGCACGGCGTCGACGCTGCTCACGCCACGGTCGGCCAGGATCTTGCCCAGCTCCGCGGCGTCGCCGTTCACGACCTCGACGCCGGGGTTCCCGCGTTCCAGGTGGCCCGCCATCCGCTCGTCGCGCTCGATGGCGATGTAGCGGCCGCCGCCGGCCACGCGCTCGCGCGCCACCCGGGTGAACGCGCCGGTACCGGCGCCGATCTCCACGACCGTCGGCGTGGCGACCGTGTCGGGCACGGCCGACGCCATCCGCGCGGCGAGCGCGCGGGAACTCGGCGCGGCGGCGCCGACGGACTTCGGGTTGCGGACGGCGGCCGCGACGAACGGCGGCAGCGAGCGCTTCAAACCATCGAGCATGACCACACCATCCGTGACAACCTCGGCCTTCCGCTTCGTGTCAAAGGTCACATCCGGGCCCGGCCAGCGCAGAGGTGGCCGAAACGATCCGGACGGACCGGGAGAGCATAGCGGCAGCCGGCGCACCGCAGGACGCACGCCACCGTCCCACCCGTTTCCGAGGCCCGGCGCGCACGCCCGGTGTCTCAGCAGGTGGTCACAGGCCACCGACCGCGATGTACTTGGTCTCGAGGAACTCGTCGATACCCACGGTGCCGCCCTCACGGCCGAGCCCGGACTGCTTGACGCCGCCGAACGGCGCGGCCGGGTTCGACACGACGCCCTGGTTCAGGCCGACCATGCCGGTCTCCATCCGCTCGCTGACGCGGAGCGCGCGGGTGATGTTCTGGGTGTAGACGTAGCCGACGAGGCCGAACTCGGTGTCGTTGGCCGCCGCGAGCGCTTCGTCCTCCGTCTCGAACGTCGAGATCGGCGCCACCGGGCCGAAGATCTCCTCCGAGGTCATCCTGGCCTCGCGCGGCACCCCCGTCAGCACGGTCGGCTGGTAGAAGTTGCCAGGACCGTCCACAGTGGCCCCTCCGGTGAGCACCGTCGCGCCCCGCTGCGCCGCTTCGCCCACGAGCTCCGAGACCTTGTCGATCGCGGCCGTGTCGATCAGCGGACCCACCACGACGCCGTCCTCGGTCCCACGGCCGATGGGCAGCGCCTCCATCCGCTCGGTGAGCTTGCGGGAGAACTCGTCGGCCACCGAGCTGTGCACGTAGAACCGGTTGGCGGCCGTGCAGGCCTCGCCGATGTTGCGCATCTTCGCCTGCATCGCACCGTCGACGGCCGCGTCGAGGTCGGCGTCCTCGAACACGAGGAACGGCGCGTTGCCACCCAGTTCCATGGACGTGCGCATCACCGTGTCGGCGCACTGTTCGAGCAGCTTGCGGCCGACCCCCGTGGACCCGGTGAACGACAGCTTCCGCGCACGCCCGTCGCGGATCATCGGCTCCATGACGCCGCCCGCCTGCGTGGTCGTGACGACGTTGAGCACGCCGTCCGGCAGCCCCGCCTCGGCGAGGATGCCGGCGAGCGCCAGCATCGACAGCGGCGTCTGCGCGGCCGGCTTGATGACCATGGTGCAGCCCGCGGCCACGGCCGGGCCGATCTTCCGCGTGCCCATCGCCATGGGGAAGTTCCACGGGGTGATCAGCAGGCACGGGCCGACCGGCTGGTTGGTGACGAGGAACCGCCCGCTGCCGTTGGGTGCGACCGCGTAGCCGCCGTCGATCCGCACCGCTTCCTCGGCGAACCAGCGGAAGAACTCGGCCGCGTAGGCGATCTCGCCCTTGGCCTCGGCGAGCGGTTTGCCCATCTCGAGCGTCATCAGCAGGCCGAGTTCGTCCTGGCGCGCCATGAGCTTCTCGTAGGCGCGCCGGAGGATCTCGCCGCGCTCGCGCGGCGGGTGCGCGGCCCAGTCGGCCTGCGCGGCGGTCGCGGCCTCGAGCGCGGTGATGCCGTCCTGCGGCGACGCGTCGGCGACCGCGCACAGCACCTCCCCCGTCGCCGGGTCGTGGACGTCGAACGTCGCGTTCCCGGCAGCAGGGGCCCACTTGCCGCCGATGAACAGTTCCTTGTTCACCGCCGAGACGACGTCGGCTTCACTGACCGTGCTCATGCCACAGCTCCCAAGTTCGTCGAAGATCCCGCTCGCGGTCGGGTTCCCGGTCCGCGCGCAGCCGACCCATGACCACCCCGCCTCCTCCGGAGGCGCGCGAACCCGGCACCTGCGGACGAGGCGTCGTTGCGCCGCCTGCACGGCTATGCTACGAACATTGTTGACAATCTACAACCCCGTCGGGCGGCGGGCCCCGAACCCGGAACCGCGCCCCGACGGCGCCGGGTTCGAGCCTGGACCGGGACCACTGTGTCCGGCAACCGGTGACACCGACGCCGGTCGAGGTCAGCCCCCGGAACCCGAGAAGGAGCCGCAGTCATGGCCACGCTGTCCCCACTGCTCAAGCAGGCGACCCCGGTCGTCGTCGACCACGGCGAAGGCGCATACCTCTACGACACCGACGGCCGCAGGCACCTCGACTTCACCGCGGGCATCGGTGTCACCAGCACCGGCCACTGCCACCCGCGCGTGGTGGCCGCGGCGCAGGAACAGGTCGGCAAACTCGTCCACGGCCAGTACACGACCGTGATGCACAAACCACTGCTCGAGCTGTCGGAGCGACTCGGCGACGTGCTGCCCGCGGGTCTCGACTCGCTGTTCTTCGCCAACTCCGGCAGCGAAGCCGTCGAGGCCGCGTTGCGGTTGGCCCGGCAGGCCACCGGCAGGCCCAACGTCGTGGTGTTCCAGGGCGGCTTCCACGGCCGCACGGTCGCCACCGCCACCATGACCACGTCCGGCACGCGGTTCAGCGCGGGCATCTCCCCGCTGATGGGCGGCGTGCACATGGCGCCGTTCCCGTTCGCCTACCACTACGGGTGGGACGAGAAGACGGCCACCGACTTCGCCCTGCGCGAGCTCGACTACCTCTTCGCCACCGCGACCGCACCGGGCGAGACCGCGGCGTTCGTCATCGAGCCGATGCTCGGCGAAGGCGGCTACGTCCCCGCGAACCCGGAGTTCATGGCGGGCCTCCGTGAGCGCGCCGACGAGCACGGCATCCTGCTCGTGGTCGACGAGATCCAGACCGGATTCGGCCGCACCGGCAAGTTCTGGGGACACGACCACTTCGACGTCCGGCCCGACGTGATCACGATCGCCAAGGGGCTGGCGAGCGGCTTCCCGCTGTCGGGCGTCGCCGCGTCGGCGGACCTGATGGCGAAGGCGTTCCCGGGCTCGCAGGGCGGCACCTACGGCGGCAACGCCGTGTCGTGTGCGGCGGCCGTCGCGACCCTCGACGTCATCCGCGACGAGAACCTCGTCGCCAACGCCGCCGAGCGGGGCGAGCAGCTGCTCGCGGGCGCACGGGCGGTCGCCGACAAGACCCCCGCGATCGGTGACGTGCGCGGCCTCGGCCTGCTCGTCGGCTCCGAGTTCACGACCGCCGACGGCAAGCCGGACAACACCACGGCGCAGGCGGCGCAGAAGCTCGCGGCCGAGCGTGGCCTGCTGATGCTCACCTGCGGCGCGTACATGAACGTCGTGCGCATGATCCCGCCGCTCGTCGTCACCGCGGAGCAGATCGACGAGGCACTGGAGATCTGGTCCGGAGTCGTCGCCGAAGTGACGAAGTGACGGTGGCCGCGGAATGAGCAGGTACATCACGATCACGCTCGACAAGCGCGGCGTGTCCTGCCGCGCGCGCCTGCTCGAGGACGAGGCGCCACGGACGTGCCGGGCCGTGTGGGACGCGTTGCCGCAGAGCGGCGCCGCGTATCACGCGAAGTACGCCCGGAACGAGATCTACACGCTCGTGCCGCCGCTGCCCGAGCCGAAGCCGGGACGGGAGAACCCGACGGTCACCCCGATCCCCGGCGACGTCTGCTACTTCGGCTTCGAACCGTGGGAGATCGGCAACCCGGCCTACGGCTACGACGCCGACAGCGAAGCGCACAACGACCGGGGCGCCACCGATCTGGCGATCTTCTACGGCCGTAACAACCTGCTGATCAACGGCGACGCGGGCTGGGTGCCCGGCAACGTGTTCGCCACGATCGAGGAAGGACTCGACGCGATGGCGGAGGCCGCACAGGACATGTGGCTACGGGGCGTCGAGGGCGAGACGATGACGTACGCGCGCGCCTGACACGCGCGGGGAAACCGACGGTCGGGGCGGGCATGCCGAGCGGCGTGCCCGCCCCGACGCATGTTCGCCCCGACGTGCATCCGGCGGTGCTCCCCACCCGGCGTTCCCTCGAACGGGTGGTTCGGCCGAACTCACTCGACGTGATCTTGTGGTCACCCTTTCAGGGAGGCAACCCACCCCGGTTGCGAGTCAAGATCATTGTTACCGAACGTGACCGCGGGTGTTGTCACCACGCACCGTGACACCACCTGCCGTCCGCCCCGACCGCACGAAAACACGAAAGCCTTACATGTTTAAACTGAAGGGATTTCGCATTCGAGGTCGAGGGGTCCCGGCGCGTTTTGACACCGGACCGCGGCGCTGAAAACGTTGCCGTGCTTTCGAAAGCAACGTGTGCGTCGCGAACACACGGCTGTCAACGAATCACTCCAGAAACGAAGGAGCCCCTCGAAATGCAGCACGTCACCATGCACGCCGGCGACATCATCACGTCCGTTCTGGCGAACCTCTCCCACCTGCTCGGCTGGCTGGTCTGAGCCACTCGAAGAAACACCGAGAGTGACCGAGGGGCCGGTATCGTTGGCGCGGACCGGCCCCTTCGTCTCGCTCGTCGGAGCGCCGGCCCGGTGGCATCTCCCCGGGTCGGCGTTCCGCCGCAGGCCGCGATCGCCGTGGACCGAGTTCGCCGCAGATTGCGGTCGCCGTAGGCCGCGGCCCTGTGTCCCTGCGCTGCCTCGGCGGTAACCTGCAGGCGACTCGGAGCGGAGGTGCCCATGGACGCGGATGTCATCGTCGTCGGCGCGGGACTGGCCGGACTGGTCGCGACGGCCACTCTGGCCGACGCGGGCAAGCGCGTCATCGTCGTCGAACAGGAACCCGAGGCATCCCTCGGCGGGCAGGCCTTCTGGTCGTTCGGCGGCCTGTTCCTCGTGGACAGCCCGGAGCAGCGCAGGCTCGGCGTCCGCGACTCCCACGACCTCGCCTGGCAGGACTGGCTCGGCACGGCCGGGTTCGACCGCGAGGAGGACTCCTGGCCACGCCGCTGGGCCGAGGCCTACGTCGACTTCGCCGCGGGCGAGAAGCGGGCCTGGCTCGCCGCGATGGGGGTCAAGTTCTTCCCGGTCGTCGGTTGGGCCGAACGCGGCGGATACGGCGCCGTCGGCCACGGCAACTCCGTTCCCCGCTTCCACATCACCTGGGGCACCGGCCCCGGCGTCCTCGACCCGTTCGTGCGGCGCGTCCGGGACGCCGTCGACCGCGGCCTGGTCGAATTGCGATTCCGGCACCGCGTCGACGAGCTGACGACGTCGGCGGGCGCCGTGGACGGCGTGAGCGGATCGGTACTGGCGTCCAGCGACGTCGCCCGCGGAGAGAGCAGTTCCCGCGAGGTCACCGGCGAGTTCGCACTGCGCGCCCCAGCGGTCCTCGTGGCCAGTGGCGGTATCGGCGGCAACCACGAGCTCATCCGCAAGAACTGGCCCGACCGCCTCGGTGAGGCGCCGCGTTCGATGCTCTCCGGCGTCCCCGAACACGTCGACGGCCGCATGCTCGGCATCAGCGAGGCCGCGGGCGCGCACCTGATCAACCGCGACCGCATGTGGCACTACGTCGAGGGCATCGACAACCACTCCCCCGTCTGGCCGCAGCACGGCATCCGCATCCTGCCGGGGCCGTCGTCGCTGTGGTTCGACGCGACCGGCGAGCGCCTGCCCGTGCCGCTGTTCCCTGGCTTCGACACGCTCGGCACGCTGGCGCACCTGCGCCGCACCGGGCACGACCACTCGTGGTTCGTGCTGACGCAGAAGATCGTCGAGCGGGAGTTCGCACTGTCGGGTTCCGAGCAGAATCCCGATCTGACCGGCAAGGATCTGCGGATGACGCTGCAGCGCGTCAAGCCGGGTCCGCCCGGCCCGGTGCAGGCGTTCCTCGACAAGGGGCCCGACTTCGTCGTCGCCGACAACCTCGCCGACCTCGTGCGTGGCATGAACGCCAAGACCGACGAGGACCTGCTGTCGGTGGAGGCGATCCGCCACGAGGTCGTGGCCCGCGACCGCGAGATCGGCAACGAGTTCACGAAGGACATGCAGGTCACGGCACTGCGCGGGGCCCGGAAGTTCCGCGGCGACAAGCTCATTCGTGTCGCCTCGCCGCACCGGATGCTCGACCCGAAGGCGGGCCCGCTCATCGCGGTGAAACTCCACGTGCTGAGCCGGAAGACGCTCGGCGGACTGGAGACCGACCTCGACGGCCGCGTGCTGGCCGACTCCGGGGAGCCGGTGCCCGGTCTGTACGCCGCGGGCGAGGCGTCCGGTTTCGGCGGCGGCGGGATGCACGGCTACCGCTCGCTGGAGGGCACGTTCCTCGGCGGCTGCCTGTTCACCGGCAGGCGCGCGGGCCAGGCCCTCGCTGCGGCGGGCTGAACGAGCCGGCCGCGGGTCGGCCGCCGGCGGGCGCTCGGCGGCAGCGCCCACCGGCGCGGGGTTGCGTGGATCGAACGGGCACGTGCACGAAAGGCGGCAGGACACGCATGAACGACGGCATGACGGGCGCGCAGGCGTTGCTGGCCACGTTGGCCGGCGCCGGGGTCGAGGTGGTGTTCGCCAACCCGGGCACGTCGGAGATGCACTTCGTCGCGGCGCTGGAGGCCGAGCCGCGCGTGCGCGGTGTGCTCGGCCTCGCCGAGGGTGCGGTCACGGGTGCCGCGGACGGCTACGCGCGCATGACCGCCACCCCCGGTGTCACGCTGCTGCACCTCGGCCCCGGGCTCGGCAACGGCCTGTCCAACCTGCACAACGCCCGCCGCGCACATTCGCCGGTCGTCAACGTCGTCGGCGACCACGCGACGTACCACAAGCAGTACGACGCACCGCTGGAGTCCGACATCGACGCCGTCGCCGCAACACTCGGGCCGGTGTTCCGGTCGACGGCGTCCGCGGACGTCGGCACGGACGCAGCGGCCGCGCTCGCCGCCGCGCAGGACGCGCCCGGCAGTGTGACGACGCTGATCCTGCCCGCCGACGCCTCGTGGAGCGAGGGCGCCGCTCCCGGGCGGCCGATCACGCCCACCCTGCCCACCCGATCGTCCACTGTGGACGACGTCGCGTCGGTGTGCCGGAGTGGTGAGCCGGTGGTGATCCTGCTCGGCGGCGAGGGGTGTCGCGAGCCCGCGCTGCGTGCGGCGAGCCGGATCTCCGAGGCGCTGGGCGTGCGGCTGTTCGTCGAGACGTTCCCCGCCCGGCTGGAACGCGGGGCCGGGCTGCCGACGGTGGAACGTCTCGGGTACGTGCCCGAGCAGGCCGAACAGCAACTCGCCGGCGCTCGGCACGTCGTCGTCGCCGGCGCGAAGCCGCCCACGACGTTCTTCGCCTACCCCGGCAAGCGCGGCGACCTCGTGCCGTCCGGCGCCGAGCTGCACACCCTCGCCGCTCCGGGCGAGGACGTCACGGCGGCGCTCGAGGAGCTGGCCGACCTCGTCGCCCCGGGAGCCGAACCCGCGCTCGCGCCCGCACGCCGGCCCGAACTGCCGACCGGTGAGCTGCTCGTGGCCACCTGGCCCGACGTCGTCGGCGCGCTGCTGCCCGAGGACGCGATCGTCGTCGACGAGACCAACACCTCGGGCCTGCTGCTCGCCGCCGCGACGGCCGGTGCGCCGCGGCACGACGTGCTGTCCCTCACCGGCGGCGCCATCGGACAGGGCATCCCCGTGGCGACGGGAGCCGCCGTCGCGGCGCCACAGCGGCCGGTCATCAACCTCGAGGCCGACGGCAGTGCGATGTACACGATCTCGGCGTTGTGGACGCAGGCCCGCGAGGGGCTCGACGTGACGACGGTGATCCTCAACAACCGCGCCTACGCCATCCTGCGGATGGAGCTGCAGCGCACGGGCGCGGGCGACGTCGATCCCGCCAAGGCCGGGCTGTTCGATCTGTCCACTCCGGACATCGACTTCGCGAGCCTCGCCGAAGGCATGGGCGTGCCGGCCTCCACGGCGACCACCGCGGAGGAGCTCGCCGACCGGTTCCGCCGCGCCGTGGCCGAACCCGGCCCCCACCTCATCGACGCCCGCATCCCACCACTCCTGTAACCCGCCCGCCGCACGCGTCGTACTCCCGCCCGCAGCCCGGCACCGCTCCTCCCACGCCCGACACCGGGAGAACCGCCGTCGTGGTACGGCTCCGGCGACCGGCCGCGATGACGTAACTGTTACGCCGTTCGGCGCGTGGGTGACGATTCGATTTCCGCATCTGATCCGCAGATGCCGTCCGCCGAATTTGCCTGTTTGACCTGCGTGTTCCCTTCTCGCAAAGGTGGTTCCACCGCTTTCCCGCGCATGCCGACATCGCGGATCCAGCCGAGAGGAACGCCATGAGGACACAGACGACGAAAGCCGTGATCGGCGGACTGGTGCCGCTGCTCCTGCTCGCCGGATGCACGTCCGCCTCCGACGACGGGCGCACCCAGTTGTCCCTCGCCGTGGAGACGAGTGAAGGCGACCCGCTCGCGGACATGCTGCTGACGTTCGCCGACCGCCTCGAAGAAACCCTGGGCGACCAGGTGTCCGTCACGGTGCAGTCCGGCGGAGCCACCGGTGACGAGGAAGCAGTACTGCAGCAACTGCGCGCAGGGTCGGTCGACGTCGCCGCCGTCAGCGGTTCCGTCGCCGGTCTCGACCCCATCTTCGACATCATGGAGGTGCCGTTCCTGTTCACCGACCGGACCGAGGCCACGGAGTTCCTCGACGGTGAATTCGGCCGAGAGATGAGCGAATCCCTGAGCGAGGAGATCGGAGCCCGGGTCCTCGCCTTCGGCGAAAACGGATTCCGGCACATCACCAACAACGAGCGTCCTATCAGGACGCCCGCGGACCTGTCCGGGCTGAAGATCCGCGTTCCCGGAAGTCCTGCCCGGGTCTCGCTGTTCGAGAGTCTCGGCGCGGCACCGACCCAGATCGACATCGGCGAGGCCTACCTGGCTCTCGACCAGGGAGTCCTGGACGGCCAGGAGAATCCGCTGAAGGTCGTCGACGCGTTCTCCTTCCACGAGAAGCAGCGCTACCTCTCGCTGACCTCACACATCTACAGCCCCGTGTACCTGACGATGAACGAGCAGAGCTGGTCCGGCCTGCCCGAGGACCTCCGGACCGGCGTGGAGCAGGCCGCCGCCGACGCCGCGGAGATCAGCCGTGAAGCCGGTACCGAAGCCGACCGCACGCTGAAGGCGAAGTTCGAGGAACAGGGTATGCAGATCAACGAGGCCGACGTGGACGCGTTCCGCCGGAAGGTCGCCGGCGTCCGCGAGGAGATTGCCGACGGCATTCCCGACGACTTCGCGGACCGGGTGCTCGCCCGAGCGGACGACTGAGCCCCGGGCACACCCGCCGCGGCACTCCGCCATAACACACCGCTCCGCCCCAGCACACCGCCGCGGCGGTCGTATCCCCGGCCTTCCCGGCCACGCACACGATCCTCGACCCCACGACCGGCTCGGAGGCGTCATGACCACCACCCGCCCGCAGCTCCCGCTCGGCGCGCTCAACACCGCGAGCCGTGTCGGCCTGATCTACATGGCCTCCAGCACGCTGATGGAAGCCGAGATGTACGCGATGGCGACACCGAGTGTCACCGTGCACACGAGTCGGGTGACACTACCGAAGGTCACCGTGGACGGCATCGACGCGATGATGCGTTCGCCCGAGCTACGGCAGGCAGCGGACCTCGTCAGCCAGGCACCACTCGACGTGCTGCTGTTCGGCGGCACGAGCGCGTCCTTCCTGCACGGCACGGCGTGGGACCGGGAACTGTCCGCGACGCTCACGTCGTGGACCGGCCTGACCGGACGCTGCACCACGACGTCGACCGCGAGCATCGCCGCGTTGCGGGCCGTCGACGCCGGGCCGATCACGCTGGTGACGCCGTACCGGCAGGAGGTCGTCGACCGGGCTGCGCGTTTCTTCGGGGAGAACGGGCACCCCGTCGTCTCGTCGACGGCGCTCGGCATCACCGACGATCACGCCCTGGCCGAGGTGCCGCTCGAGCGGGTGTACGACCTGGCCGTGAAGGCCGACACGCCGCAGGCCGGTGCCGTGTTCATCAGCTGCACCAACCTCGCGAGCGTGGGCGCCGTCGCGGCGCTGGAGGACGCACTCGGCAAGCCGGTCGTCAGCGCGGTGCAGGCCTCGTTCTGGTACTGCCTGCGGCTGGCGGGTATCGCGGCCGCGAAACCCGGCTTCGGCTCGCTGTTCGAGCGCACCGGCACGGTCGGGAGCCATTCATGACAGGAACCCGGCCACGGTCCGGAACCCGAGCGGCCGCGGGCGGCGACGTGGTCGACCGGACGCTCGGGGCTCTGGCTGCGCTGTGCCTTCTGGTGATCGTCGTGATGCTGTTCGCCAACGCGTGCCTGCGGCAGCTGGCCGACATGCCGTTGCCCTGGGTGGAGGAGGTCGTGACCGGCCTGCTGTTGTGGCTGACCATGTTCGGGTTCGTGTTGGGCGTGCGCAGGCACGAGTCCATCGCGGTCCGGACGTTCGTGACCAAGCTGCCCGTACGGGTGGCAGTCGGGGTCCGCATCGTCACCGAGCTCGTGACCGCCGCGGTGCTGCTGCATCTCGCCTGGTTCTCGCTGCAGTACGTCGTGGACTTCGGCGGAGACGCGACGCCGTATCTCCGGCTGCCGCGCGGGTTCTTCACCGCCGCGATCCCGGTGGGGGCCGCCGCGGGTGCGCTCACGGTCCTGGCGCGGCTGACCTCCGCGCGCGCCGTCGTGCTGCGCGAACGTGAGGAGCCCGCCGGATGACCCTCGCACTCACACTCGCCGTCATCGTGGGACTGCTGGTGCTCGGCACCCCACTGATCGTCTCGATGGCCGCCGGTGTCGCAGTGTTCTCGCTGGTCGACGGCTCGTGGGCGCTGCACTATCCGCAGCAGGTCGCGGACGGCATGGGCAGCTTCGTACTGCTGGCTATGCCACTGTTCATCTTCGCGGGCATGATGATGAACGCCGGAGGAATCGCGGACCGGGTGTTCGCCTTCGCCCGTTCCCTCACCGGACCCCTACCGGGCGGTCTCGCCCAGGTCAACGTGTCGACAAGTCTCTTCTTCGGCGGCATGGTGGGCACGTCCGTGGCCGATCTGTCCGCAACAGGCTCGACGATCATCCCGCAGATGCGCAGGGGCGGGTACCCGGCCGCGTACGGCGCCGCCGTGACGGCGTCCTCGTCGGGCGTCGGACCGCTGATGCCGCCGTCGTCACCGATGGTCCTCTACGCGGCGGCCACCGGCACGTCACTGAGCACGTTGTTCCTTGCCGGGATCGTGCCGGGCCTGGCGCTGACCGCGGCACTGATGACGGTGGTCGCGGTGCAGGCCACCCGCAACCGCTGGGGCGAACGCACCCCGCTGCGGGCCGCTGACATCCTCCGGACACTGCGATCGGCGGTGCCGGCCTTCGGCGTGCCCGTACTGGTCGTGCTCGGCCTCGTCCTGGGCGTGTTCACGCCCACCGAGTCGAGCGCCTTCGCCGCCGTGTACGCGGTCGCGGTCTCGGCACTGGTGTATCGCACACTCGACGGACGGACGCTGTATCGCTGCCTCGTCGACGCGGCCGTGCTCACCGGCGAGGTGATGCTGATCGTCGGAGTCTCCGTGGCACTGGGCGCCGTTCTCGCCTCGGCCGGCCTGCCCGCCGCGCTCACCGAGTTCGCCGTCTCGGTCGTACCGGGCGACGTACAGCTCGGCTACCTGGTCGTGCTGGTGTCGATCGCCGTCGTGGCGGGCATGCTGTTCGACCCGCTGATCCCCGTCATCATGCCCGTGCTGCTGCCGACGATCCTCGCCGTCGGCATCGACCCGGTGCATTTCGGTGTCGTCATCGTGCTGACCGTGGTGATCGGCCAGATCACCCCGCCCGTGGCGATGTCACTCGTCGTCGCCGCGAAGCTCGCGAAGGTCGACCCGTGGCACGTGTTCCGTGCGAACGTCCCGTTCCTCGCGGCCGCGGTCGCCGTGCTCGTGCTCGTCATGGTCTTCCCCGACCTCGCCACCTGGCTACCCGACGCCGTCGGGCAATGACCCCGCATCCCTCGCAGCATCGACACCACCCTGGAGGTTCGGTGAGACCGACACAGCGCTCCCTGCTCCGCCTCACGACGTCCGTCCTGACGGTCGGCGCCCTCACCGCCGCACTCGGGGGCTGCACCCTCGCCGGTAGCGAGCCGCCCGCCGACGACAATCGGCGCAGCGTGACCGTCGGCTTCATGCACGACGTCCACGCGGCGAACGTGTGGACCATGGACGAATGCGAGTCCGACACGCTCCGGATCGAACTCAGCTCGTTCAAGCAGTTCGCCGAGATCCAGCGTGGCCTCGAACAGGGGCAGGTCGACGCGGCGATGATGGGGTACCAGAACCTCGGCCAGATGCTCGACAACGGGTTCGAGGACTTCCGTGCCGTGTCCGGCGTGTACCGCGGCGGCGAACACATTACGGTGGCCAGCGGATCCAGCATCGAGCGTTGGGACGACCTGCGCGGCGCACGGATCGGGATCCCGCCCAACAGCTTCGTCGAGATGCTCTTCCGCGCCTCGCTACGGGAGAACGGCGTCGACGTCGCGGACATGGAACTCGTCCCGTTCGCCGGTGCGGGCCCGCCGCTGCAGACGGCGCTGCGCAACGGCGACGTGGACGCGATGGTGGCCTGGGAACCGAACGGGTCGACCGCCGTGACCGAGGGCTACGGGGTACAACCGCCCTTCGACATCCAGAACGGCGCCCTGGGTGACGCGACCGCGCTGCTGTACGTCACCGAACAGCTCGCGGCCGAGGACGCCGACGTGACGGACGCACTGGTCGATTGCCTGCAGGAACGCACCGAGGCGCTCGGCGCCGACGTCGACGCCTGGGTGGAGGCCCTGCGGCAGCAGACCGGCCTGAGCGCGGAAGTCTCCCGCACCGCTATCGAGACGGGCGAGATGGACCTGGAACTGCCGCAGGCGTCCGCGGAGAACATCATCGCCGAGTTCGCCGACAACGGACTGCTCGACGACACCAGCGACCGCGTGAGCGAGTTCTTCGACTACGGCCCGCTCGAGCGCGTCACCGGGCGGCGAGCGGCCGATCTGGGCGCCACCGAATGAGGGCGACCGACGCGGCGGGACCTGCCGCACGGACCGCCTCCGGCGGCTCCCCGGAGGCGACCGCAGAAGCAGCCACACCGCGTCGCACCGGGCCGCGCCTGCGGATCCGGCCGCAGTACCTGGCCGTCCCGGTGCTGTTGGTGGTGCTGTGGGAGCTCGCGGTGGTGTCCGGGCTCATCGACGCCCGGTCGGTTCCCGCGCCCCACACTGTCGCGCGGACGTGGTGGACCTGGGCCGCAGGCGGTCCCGACGCGGCCGCGGATCCCTACAGTGGCACCTGGCTGCCGTCGGTGTACGCCAGCACTCAGCGAGTCCTCTTCGGATTCGCGTTGTCGGCCGTCGCGGGAACCGCGGTCGGGTTGCTCATCGGCTGGTCCCGATGGGCCCGAATGCTGCTGCAGCCGGTCATCGACATTCTCCGGCCGATCCCGACGACCGCCTGGGTGCCGTTCGCAGTGGTCTTCTTCGGAATCCAGCCCACGGCTTCGATCTTCCTGATCGCGCTCGGCTGTTTCCCGCCGATCGTGCTGAACGCGACCGCGGGAGCACGGGGCACGCCCGACGTGCTCGTGTCCGCCGCACGCATGCTCGGCACGAGTCCGCAGAGGACGCTCTGGCGGGTCGGTCTGCCATCGGCTCTGCCGTCACTGCTGACCGGACTCCGCGTGGGCCTGGCGCTCGCCTGGGTGCTGGTGATCGTGTCGGAAATGGTGGCCGTCAAATCCGGACTCGGCTTCAGTCTCTGGGACGCCTACTACTTCGGGCGCATGGACGTGATCGTGGTGGCGATGCTCACGGTCGGCCTCCTCGGCTATCTGTCCGACAAGCTGCTCAACCTGGCCGCACGGCCCGTACTGAAATGGGCGCCCGATGTCCGATGAACCGACCTTCGCCTCCGCCCTCGTCGACGACCCGCCGCAGCCCATGATCGGTTGCCGTGGGGTGAGCAAGACGTTTCCCGGGGCAGGCCGCGACTTCGTCGCGCTCGACGGCGTCGACCTCGACATCGCCCCCGACGAGTTCATCACCGTGCTCGGCCCGTCCGGATGCGGCAAGTCGACGCTGCTCAACCTCATCGCCGGTTTCGACCTGCCGACCGCGGGCACGGTGTCGGTCGCAGGCGGTCCGGTGACCGGTCCGTCGCCGGACAAGGGTGTCGTGTTCCAGGACTTCGCCCTGTTCCCGTGGCTGACCGTCCGCAAGAACATCGCGTACGGACTCCGTGAGAAGCGGCTCCCCAAGGCCGAGATCCGGCGGATCGTCGACGACATGCTCGACACGGTCGGTCTCGAGCGCGTCGCGGACCACTACCCACACCAGTTGTCCGGAGGAATGAAACAACGGGTGTCCATTGCCAGGGTCCTCGCGATCGACCCTCGGATCCTGCTGTTGGACGAGCCGTTCGGGGCACTCGACGAACAGCGCCGGTCAGGCTTGCAGGACGAACTGCTGCGCATCTGGGAGCAACGCCGCAAGACGGCCGTGTTCGTCACGCATTCGGTGGAGGAAGCGATCGTGCTGGGCGACCGTGTCGTCGTCATGGCCGCGGGACCGGGCCGGATCACGGCGGTCGTCGACGTGGACCTCGCCCGGCCACGCGACCGCACCTCGGACGAGTTCAATGCGCTCCGACGCGAGGTCACCGCACACCTGTGGTCCTGAGTGGGGCCTCCCGGCCGGAAGCCGAGAGGCCCCGCACGATCGTCAGGCCGGCGCGATCGGGCACGACTCACCGGCGAGTGTGCGATACGACCCGCGCAGGTGCACGAGCGGATCGGCGTCCCCGTGCCGGGCCGTCACCACGCGGCCCAGGTGCAGGACATGCGTGCCGATGTCCTGCACGCCCAGCAGCCCGCATTCGAACGACACCGCGGCACCGTCGAGCAGCGGAAGACCGTTGCTGCCACCGGACCACTCGTCGTCGCGGAACGAGAATCGCGGCCTGCCTGGGGCCTCCCTGCCCGCGAACGTGTCGGCGACCCGGTCCTGCCCCGCGGCCAGCACCGAGACGTTGAACGCTTCCCTGACCGCGATGACGTCGTTGAGAGGGCTGCGCTGCTGAATACAGACGCCGAGCACGGGCGGATCGTCGGAAACGCGGCTGAACGCCGAGACCGTCTGCCCCAGTTCCCGTTGCCCCAGTTCCCGGGACACATCGGCCGACGTGACGATCGTGACCGGCGTCGCGGTACGGCTGCAGGCCTTCACGAAGGCGCGCGCCACCTCGGCGGAGTCGGCGGCGACATCATCGGACACTCGAATTCCTCCCAGCTTCGCGAAATGGGACGCGGCACGGGCGGAAGCGACGTTTTGGCTCATACGTCCATAATTCAACGCCGCCCGCCATCGGACCAACAGTTCTTTTTTCTGCAGCTCATCTGTCCGGAAGATGACGCAGACTCCCCGGAATCACGCGAGGAACTCACAGCGTGACGACGACCTTGCCGAATTTTGCCGAATCGTCGAATCGTCGATGGGCGGCCGCGATGTCACGGAGCGGGAACACCGTGTCGACGACCGGGGTCACGACGCCGGCCTCGACGAGCGGCAGCACCTCGCGGGCCACCTCGGCGCACAACCGGGACCGCACCGACGTCTCGAGCATGCCGAGACTCGACGACGACACCTCCACACCCCGCCGCATCATCGCGGCCAGGTCGACCGTCCCGGGCCCGCCGGCCTGCGTGCCGACCACGACGAGCCGTCCGAGCGGCGCCAGCAGGCCGAGATTCGCCTCCAGCGCGGGGCCGCCCTGGTTGTCGAGGACGACGTCCATCCCACCGGGCAGGCCCGCCCCGACCGCCGCAGCCACGTCGCCGGCATGGTCGAGCACGTCCACGCCGCACACGGCGCGGCACCGATCCACCTTCGACGCACTCGCCGTCCCGACGACGTCGGCGCCGAGTGCCCTGCCGACCTGTGCGGCCAGCACCCCGACACCGCCCGACACGCCGTGCACCAGCAGCCGCTCCCCTGCCTTCAGCCGTCCCCGGTGAACGAGGTTCCACCACGACGTGGCCAGCGCTTCCGGCAACGTCGCGGCCGTGACGTCGTCGAGCGTCTCCGGCAGCGAGATGCACGCACCCTCGGGTGCGTTGACGAACTCGGCGTAGCCACCGGAACGCAACAGCACACCGACCCGATCGCCGGGGGAGAACCGTTCGACCCCGGCGCCGACCTCGGCCACCTCGCCCACGCACTCGAGCCCGCCGATGCCGCCACGCGGTGCCGGTACGACACCGCGACGCTGGAGAACGTCGACATTGTTCACACCCACGGCACGGACGCGCACGAGCACCTCGCCCTCGCCCGCGGCCGGTCGTGCCACCACCGCCTGCGTCAGCGTGTCGGGCCCGCCCACGGCGTCGACCACGACGGCCCGCATCGTCGGCGCCGTCATGCGCCGGCCCCGGCGTGGAACGTGCGGATCGCGGCGGCGAACTCCTCGGGCACCGTCTCCGGCGACGAGATGTCCCCGTTCTCCAGAACAACCTGGCCCGCCTGCGGGAACGCGGCCGCGATGCGATGTCGCGCCGGGAAGGCCCGCGGGTCACGCGCCGAGGCGACGCACAGCACCGGCCCCGAGTAGGCACCCACCCGGTCCTCCGACCGGTACGCCGCAACGGCGGCATGGCCGCGGTCGGCGTCGGCATGGTCCAGGACATCCCGCACGTACCGGCTCAGAACCCGGTGGGAGGCTCCGGCCAGGAACCCGGTGCGGCGTTGCCACAGTGCGGCCAGGTGCGCACCGTCGTCGACGGGAGGCACCACGTTGAACGGTTCCGCCGAGGCCCTGCGCCTGCGTTCGTCGGCGTCGACGTACGGCGTCGACGACAGCACCAGCGACCGCACACGCCCGGGCACCACGGCCGCCACGTGATACGCCACCAGCCCGCCGAAATGGTGGCCGACGAGGTGGAACTCCCCCACCCCCAGCGCATCGAGCAGGCCGGTGACCGAGGCGGCCGCTTCCTCGATCGTGTTCTCCGGGGCGGGCCCCGACGCGCCGAACCCCAGCAGATCCGGCGTGATCACCCGGTAGCCGTCGAGCAGCGGCATCACCGACGCGAACTCGTCCCAGCAACGCGGCGTCTGGTGCAACAACACCAGCGGCACTCCGCTCCCGCACTCGACGTAATGCACCCGCCCGACGTCCGTCGTTACATATCCCGGACTGAATTCCCTCGTGATCACGCGTCCTCCGCACAGAGATATCGAAATTCCAGTCTCGAAGCGCCGTCGATTCCGGTCAAACATCGAATCCAGAAATTCCCCATCTGGAGAATCGATACGTCCTGCGGCACCCCGCCGCGAAGGAAGGCGCACGTGGTGGACGTCGGAGAATCATCGCCGAAACGGATAGGACACTCCGGAAAAACGATTAACACGGCGCTGACGCGACGGAAAATCCGCACTGCTGCACTGGTGGCGACCGCTCACCGTATGCCCGGGAGTTCCATGTCCTCGCCGCACTCTCCGATCGTGCTCAGCACAAGCCCTCGGGACGTCATCGCCCCCGTACACCGCCGCCACGGAAGCGGCCTCCCCGAGCACGACCTGCGGTTCGTCAAGCCCCGTACGGCGGATGAACTCCACAGCCTCATCACCGGCGCCGACTTCGTGCTCGGAGACTGGACCGGCGAACTCCGCCTCGACCGCGCCACGCTCGCGCTCGCCGAACGGTGCCGCCTGATCGTGCAACCGACGGCGGGCCACGACTCGATCGACGTCGATGCCGCCCGCGAACTCGGAATCCCGGTGGCCAACACACCCGGAGCGAACACCCGGGCGGTCGCTGAGTGGACCGTCATGGCAATGCTCATGGTCGTCAAGAACGCCCTGGTCAATCACGAACGCACCCGCCGCGGTGAGTGGTGGATGACCGCCGCGGCTGACGAAGGGCTTCACGACCTGGCGGGGCGTGCCGTCGGCATCCTCGGGATGGGGCGCACCGGCCTGGCCGTCGCACGGCGGCTCGCTGCGTTCGGAGTCGCGCCGATCCTCTATCACCATCGCAGGCCGGTCACCGATGCCGACAGCGCGGGCCTTCCGCTGGAGCGGGTGTCCGGTGTGGACGAACTCTGCACCCGGAGCGACGTCCTCAGCCTGCACGTTCCGCTCACCGGGGACACCCGCGGGCTGATCGACCGTCGCCGGTTACGTCTCCTGGGATCCGGCGGCGTGCTGGTCAACGGAGCCCGCGGTCCCGTCGTCGACGAGCATGCACTCCACACCGCTCTCCGCAGCCGTGAGATCTCCTCCGCGGCCCTCGACGTGTTCGGTGACGAACCGCTCACCGGCGAGCATCGTTGGGCCGAGCTCGACAACGTGTTTCTGTCTCCTCACCTCGCCGGGTCGACACTCGAGTCGCGGGAGGCGATGACCGCGGGAGCTCTCGCCTCGCTCGACACCGCGCTGCGCGGAGGCCTGCCGAGCACGATCGTCAACGACGTGGCGGGCCTGCACATGCCCGGCCCCGCGACGGAGTGACCTGCCTGCGTGGCACAGCCCGGGGAACCGTGGCAACACCCGGGAACTCGGCACGACGGCGTTGCAGCGCACCACGAGCCCCGAGAACGCAGCCGCGCGGCAACGCGTCAATGAGGGCGGTGGCCGGTTGACAGGCGGCCGCAACACGGTCCCGGGAGTCGACAACACGAGCCCCTAGGAACGCAACACGGGCTCCCGAGAACGCAACACGGCCCCGGTCGCCAAGTTCGCGACCGGGGCCGTGTCGTTCACAACCGGCTGAGCCGGAGGGCGTTCACGCCCGATTCAACCGGTGGGCGTGGACACCCGGCTCAGGCGCGGGCGATCACTCGTAGATCTCGCCCTTCTCGGCCTTCGCGACCAGCGAGGCCGGCGGCTCGAAGTGGTTGCCGTAGCGCGCGGCGAGTTCCTTGGAGCGCGCCACGAAGCCCTTCAGACCACCCTCGTAGCCATTGATGTACTGGATCACGCCACCGGTCCACGGCGGGAATCCGATGCCCATGATCGAGCCGATGTTGGCGTCCTCGACGGTGTTCAGCACGCCTTCGTCGAAGCACTTCACGGTTTCGAGGGCCTCGGCGAAGAGCATGCGCTCCTTGAGGTCCTCGAACGGCACGTCGCCGCTGCCCGAGTTGAACGCCTCCCGCAGGCCCGGCCACAGCTGCGTCCGGTTGCCCTCGTCGTCGTAGTCGTAGAAGCCCGACCCCGTGGAACGGCCCTTGCGGTCGTACTCGTCGACCATCCTGTCGACGATCGCATCCGCCGGGTGCGGCTCCCACGTGCCGCCCGCGGCCTCGACGGCCTCCTTGGTCTCGAGGCGGATCTTGCGCGGCAGCGTGAGCGTCAGCTCGTCCATCAGCTGCAGCGGCGGTGCCGGGTACCCGGCCTGTGCACCGGCCTGCTCGATCGTCGCGGGCTCGACGCCCTCGCCGAGCGCCGCCACGGCCTCGTTGATGAACGTGCCGATGACGCGCGAGGTGAAGAAGCCACGGCTGTCGTTGACGACGATCGGCGTCTTCTTGATCTGCAGCGTGTAGTCGAAGACCTTCGCCAGCGTGGCGTCGGAGGTCTTCTCGCCGCGGATGATCTCCACGAGCGGCATCTTGTCCACCGGCGAGAAGAAGTGGATGCCGATGAAGTCCTCCTGCCGCTGCACACCCTCGGCCAGGCCGGTGATGGGCAGCGTGGAGGTGTTGGAACCGAGCACCGCGTCCGGGTTGACGACGTCCTCGATCTCCTGGAACACCTTGTGCTTGAGCTCGGTGCTCTCGAAGACGGCCTCGATGACGAAGTCGACACCCTTCAGGTCGGCCGGGTCGGCGGTCGGCGTGATGCGGCCGAGCAGCGCGTCCGACTTCTCCTGCGTGGTCTTGCCCCGTCCCAGGGCCTTCTCCTCGAGCTTGACGGCGTAGCCCTTGCCCTTCTCGGCGTTCTCCTGGGAGACGTCCTTGAGCACCACGTCGATGCCGGCCTTCGCCGACACGTACGCGATCGCCGCACCCATCATGCCCGCGCCGAGCACACCGACCTTCTTGGCCTGGTACTGGTCGTAGCCGTCGGGACGGGACTCACCCGCGTTGATGGCCTGCAGGTCGAAGAAGAACGCCTTGGTCATGTTCTTCGCGACCTGGCCGGTGACGAGGCTGACGAAGTAACGCGTCTCGATCAGGCCCGCCGTCTCGACGTCGACCTGCGCGCCCTCGACCGCGGCGGCCAGGATGGCGCGCGGCGCGGGCATCGGCGCACCCTTGAGCTGCTTGCGCAGGTTCGCGGGGAACGCGGGCAGGTTGGCGGCGAACTTCGGGTTCGACGGGCTGCCGCCCGGGATCTTGTACCCCTTCTGGTCCCACGGCTGCACGCCGCCCTCGGGGTTCTCCTTGATCCACGCCTTGGCCTTCGGCAGCAGTTCGTCCACCGAGGACACGAGCTCGTCCACGAGGCCCAGTTCGAGCGCCTTGCCCGGCTTGTGCCGCTGGCCCTGCACGAGCACGTTCATCACGGCGCTCTGGATGCCGAGCAGGCGCACCGTGCGGACGATGCCGCCGCCACCGGGCAGCAGGCCCAGCGACACCTCGGGCAGGCCGATGGCCGTGCCCTTGACGTCGGCGACGATCCGGCGGTGGCACGCCAGCGCGATCTCCAGGCCACCGCCGAGTGCCGCGCCGTTGACGGCGGCGACGACCGGCCTGCCCAGCGTCTCGAGCCTGCGCAGCTGCGCCTTCAGTTCGTTGGTCATGTCCGTGATCTCGGCGGCGTCGTCGGGCGTCGCCTTGATCAGGTCGTTCAGGTCGCCGCCTGCGAAGAACGTCTTCTTCGCGGAGGTCAGCACGACACCGGTGATGGAGTCCTTCTCGGACTCGAGACGGTCGAGCACGACGCCCATCGACTCGCGGTAGTCCGCGTTCATCGTGTTGGCCGACTGCTTCGGGTCGTCCATCGTCAGCGTGACGATGCCGTCGGAGTCCTGCTCCCAGCGGATGGTCTTGGCTTCAGTCATTGTTGTCGCTCGCCCTCACACACGCTCGATGATCGTGCCGATACCCATGCCGCCGCCGATGCACAGCGACAGCAACGCGCGCCGCTCCTGGCGCCGCTCCAGCTCGTCGACCATCGTGCCGAGGATCATCGCGCCGGTGGCGCCGAGCGGGTGACCCATCGCGATGGCGCCGCCGTTGACGTTGACCTTCTCCTCCGGCAGCTTCAGGTCCTTCATCCACTTCATGACGACCGACGCGAACGCCTCGTTCAGCTCGAACAGGTCGATGTCGTCGGTGGTCATGCCCGCCTGCGCCAGCACCTTCTCGGAGGCGGGCGTCGGGCCGGTGAGCATGATCGTCGGGTCGGAGCCGGTGATCGCGGTCGACACGATGCGCGCACGCGGCGTCAGCCCGAGGTCCTTGCCGACCTGCTCGTTGCCGATCAGCACGAGCGCGGCGCCGTCGACGATGCCGGAGGAGTTGCCGCCCGTGTGGACGTGGTTCAGCTTCTCGACCTGGTGGTACTTCTGCAGCGCCACCGCGTCGAAGCCGCCCATCTCGCCGATGCCCTCGAAGGCGGGCTTGAGCTTGGCCAGGTCCTCGACGGTGGTGCCGGGACGGCGGTGCTCGTCGTGGTCGAGGATCGTCACGCCGTTCATGTCCTTGACCGGCACGACCGACTTGGCGAAGTAACCCCCGGACCACGCCGCCTCGGCCTTCTCCTGCGAGCGGACGGCGAAGCGGTCGACGTCCTCGCGGGAGAAGCCCTCGAGCGTGGCGATCAGGTCGGCGCCGATGCCCTGCGGCACGAAGTAGGTGTCGTAGTTCGTGGCCGGGTCGGTGAACATCGCGCCGCCGTCGGTGCCCATCGGCACGCGGGACATCGACTCGACGCCGCCCGCGAGGAGCAGCCCCTCCCAGCCGGAGCGTACGCGTGCAGCGGCCTGGTTGACGGCTTCGAGACCCGACGCGCAGAACCGGTTGAGCTGCACGCCCGCGACACTGTCGGGCAGACCGCCCGCCATCGCGGCGCCGCGCGCGATGTCCGCACCCTGGTCACCGACGGGCGAGACGACGCCGAGGACGATGTCCTCAATCTTGGCCGGGTCCAGGCCCGGGTGTCGGCTCTTGATCTCGTCGATCAGGCCCGTGACCAGGTCGATCGGTTTCGTCCCGTGCAGGGCTCCGCCCTTGTTCTTGCCACGAGGCGTGCGGATCGCCTCGTAGATGAACGCCTCTGTACTCACACCAACGGTCCTTCCTCGGGGCTGACGGCAGGCACGCAGCCGACATGGTCGACAGTGTCCATGCATCCAGATTCGGTGCTAATCGCTACTAACATAATCCGCCTTATTCCCATGGTGTCAATGGGTTGTCAGCTGAAGACGTCGCGCTAAGGTTGTCTCACCTATGGCACGGACACCACCCGGCGGTAAACGGCCGCGCGCAAGCGACAAACGGCCACGTGACCGCAAGACGCAGCTCGCCGCCGTCGCGGCCGAGCTGTTCCGCGGCCGCGGATACCACGGGGTGGGGATCAACGACATCGCCGCGGCGGCGGGCGTCACCGGGCCCGCGCTGTACCGGCACTTCAAGGACAAGCAGGCCATCCTCGCGCACGTGCTGCGGGCGGGCCTGGACGAGGTCGAGGCCGCCACGGACGCCGCGTCGCCGGACGGCGAGGCGCCGTCACCGGACCAGGTCGCCACGCTGCTGGCCGAGCTGGCCGCCAAGTCGGTCGAACGCCGCGACGCCGCCGCGCTGTGGCGCTGGGAGGGCAGGCACCTCGACAGCGAGACCCAACGTGACCTGCGGGAACGTTCCGGCGCCATGCTCGCGACGTGGACGAAGGTGCTGCTGCGGGTCCGGCCCGAGCTGCCGCCCGAGGACGCCGAGCTGCTGTGTTGGGCGGCGCTGTCGGTCTTCGGCAGCGTGTCCGTGCACCGCACGAGCGTGCCGAAACGACGGTTCGAGACGCTGCTCGTGGACATCGCCACCCGGGTGCTCGACACCGACCTGCCCGCCCCCGACGACACCGGCTCCGCATCCCCCGCCGGTACTGCGCCTTCCGCCGGTGCCTCCGCCCGGGCCGCCACGGCCGGTGGGTCCGCCCCCGATCCGCTCCCCGCACCGTCGCGCAGGGAACAGATCCTCACCGAGGCCACGGAGCTGTTCGCGGCCCACGGGTTCAGTGCCGTGAGCATGGACGACATCGGCCGCGCGGTCGGCATCGCCGGGCCGAGCGTGTACCGGCACTTCCCCAGCAAGGCGAGCCTGCTCGGCGCCATCGGCCGCCGGGCCGGTGACCGGTTGCTGCTCGCCGCCGAGGACGCGCTGCGCTCCGACGGCCCGTGGCCCGCACTGCACCGGCTCGCCGAGTCCTACGTCGCGACGCTGACCGGCCAGCCGGAACTGCTCGTGTCGTTCTCCGTGGACCGGGTGCACATCGACGAGCGCGACCGCCCCGAACTGCTGCGCATCCAGCGCGAGTACGTGTCCCGCTGGGTCGGCCTGCTGGAGGCCGCGCGCCCCGAACTGGACACCCGCGAAGCGAAGATCACCGTGCACGCGGCACTGACGGTCGCCAACGACCTCACCCGGACCCGCCGGGTGAACCGCAGGCCCCACCTTCCGGCCGAGCTGGTGACACTCATGGGCACCGTCCTGGGCGAGCACACCCGCAAGCGGGATGCGGCGGAAACCGGTCCGGCCGGACCCTGACGCCGACTCCGGGACGGCCACCGGAGTCCGGTCAGAAGTTGCCTTTCGCCGACCATCCGCCATCGACCGGGTAGACCACACCGGTGAGGAACGACCCTTCCCGGAACAGGTACGCGACCATCGAGGCGGCCTCCTCCGGTTTGCCCAGCCGGTCCACGATGTGTGCCGCTGCGTTGGCCTGCTTCATCTCCGGCGTGATGTCGCCGAGAATGGGCGTGTCGATGGTTCCCGGTGCGATGGCGTTGATGAGGATGCCCGCGTCGCCGTACTCGTAGGCGGCCTGCCGGGTCAGGGCCGCCACGCCGCCCTTGGCCGCGCTGTAGGAGGCGAGGTTCGGCAGCCCTCGGAGCGCCGCGAGCGACGAGATGTTGACGATGCGCCCACCACCCGCCTCGATCATGCTCGGGATGACCGCCCTCATTCCCAGCCACGGCGCCTTCAGGTCCGTGTCGACGACGTAGTCCCAGCCCTCCTCGGTGAGCCCGACGACCGTGTCCGAGCTGACCATGTTCACCACGCCGGCGATGTTGGCGAGATGGTCGATGCGCCCGTGCCGGTCGAGCACCCCGGACACGGCCTCGCTCCACCCCGAGGCCGACCGCACGTCGAGCGTGACCGCCTCTGCCTTGCCGCCGTCACCTTCGATCTCGGTGACCGTTGCGCTTGCGTCCTGGATGTCCGCGCAGACAACGTGCAGCCCGTCGGCCGCGAGCCGCCGCGCCGTCGCCCGCCCGATTCCCTGTGCCGCTCCGGTGACCAGTGCTACCGGCATGGTCGACCTCCTCGAGGTGCGGGTCCTCGTCGGTGAGGACCGTTCGCCCCAGAGGGAACTCCGCACGGTGCGGGCCGGTCCACCGTCGCAGGGGCCTGCCCGATGTAGGTCCCGACAACGGAATCCGACAACGGAACCCAGCTACCGGCGTCCCGGTCACCATCCCGCAAGGTCGAGAATCTGGAAGGCGAACCGCGCCTGCAGCAAGCAGTCGAGCCCGGTCGGGTCGCGATGCACGAGCTTGCGGATCTTGCCGAGCCGGTAGCGGATCGTGTTCTCGTGTACGCCGAGTTCGGTCGCGGTCGCCTGCACCTTGCCCTCGGTGGTGACGAACGTCCGCCAGGTGTCGATCAACGTGTCGTCGCCGCTTCCGCGCAGCGGGCGGATGAACTCGTGTGCGAAGTGGACGGCCTCTTTCACCCGCCCGGTGGCCGCGATGACGCGGAACAGGCCGAGCTCATCGGCCGTCACCACCCCGCCCTGCCAGCCGAACGAGCGCGCGAGCTCGTCGATCTCCCGCAGTTCGCGGTGTGCCAGCGGGAAATCCTCGGGACTTCGGCACACGGCCGAGATCGCCGCCGCACGCACGTTCAGCCGGGGCGCGAGCTCATTACGCACCGCGGCGACGGCCATACGCAGGTCCTCCGGCGCGCCGGCCTCGTCGAGCGGCACCAACGCGATCACGGCTCCGGGCAGGCTCACCGCGGGCGGCGGCGGGGCGGAGAGTTCGCGGGCGAGCTGGTTGCCGACGAGTTTGCGGCCCGCCGACACGCTGACGTTCTGGTCGGCCGAATCGAGGGAGAACCGGACCAGCACGTGGGGCTGCGACAGGTTCACCCCGAACTGCGGCCCGCGCCGTTGCAGCTGTTCGGCGTCGCGCTCGCGGTGCAGCAGGTCCGACAGGAAGTCCTCCCGTGCCTGGCCTTCTGCCTCGGTCTGCCGACGTTCGGACAGGACCTGCAGCGAGAGCACCGTCGCGCCGTGCTCGGCGAGTTTGCTGTCGCGTCGTTCCAGTCCTCGGCCCACCTCGACGATCGCCAGGTAGCCGCTCGGCCTGCCCTCGATGATGAGCCTGCACATCAGCTGCCTGCGGCCAAGTCCGAGAGCCGGGGTAGGCGGCACGACGGCCGAGGGACAGTCTGCGCTCAGCCCGGCCAACGTACTGCGGACCGAGGGGATCTGCCGGATCCGCGACGACAGCACCGGCGGTTGGTCCATCTTGAGCGCCTCCGGCGCCGACCACGCCAGGACCCGGAAGTCCTCGTTGTAGAGCACCACGGGTTTCGCCGACAGCTCGCCCAGCAGCTCGACGACCGTCTGGATGCTCGCCCCGTCCAGTACGGCGCCCGTCAGCCGGCGGTGGACGTCGGCGAAGTACGCGAGCGTGTTCTTCTGCCGCGCCACCTCGGCGGCCTTGCGGGTCAGGTCGGCGTTGAGCATCGCCTGCCGCAGAAACAGCGCGCCGAGCCGCGCGAACAGCTCGGCCAGTGCGACGTCGTCCGAGGTGTAGGCGTGCTCCTGATCGAGATTGTCGACGAAGACGAGCCCGATGACCTCGTCGTCGAACACGAGCGGCACGCCGAGCATCGCCCGCACCCGCCAGTGCTCCATCGTGCGCCGATGCGGTCGTGGATCACTCGTGACGTCGCTGATCAGCACGGGAGCTGCGGTGTCAATGACCTCGCGACTGAACCGGTCACCTTGGATTCCCGCCTCCTGCGCCTGCACGGCAGCGGAGATGTCGCCGTCGCGTTCGCAGTAGCCCGCGGCGCCACGGAACCGGCCGTCGTCGCGGCGCAGGTACACCGAGCAGCGCATCACGCCGAGCAGATGGCACAACTTCCTGCCGAGCAGACCGAGCAGGCCTTCCAGCTGGGTGGTGGTGATGGCCTCGGTCGTGATCTCGCTGAAGGCGGCGATCACGTCGCGTTCCCGACGGCCCCCGTCCGGTGCGCACGAACCGGGCCAGGCCGGGTCGGCTGGGCTCACGGGCGGCAGGGCGGACGCCGTCGAGTCACCCATGAAGACCGCCTTCGTCGCCGGAACGCCGGTTCTCCCCCTCCCATTACGTTGCCGTACGCCTGCTGCCCGGGTCCATACCCACGACGGGGTGCACCCGGTCGCCTGCCGGTTCGTGCCCCATGCGGGTCTGTTTCGTCCGCAGATACCGGACGTTGTGCGGCGTCTCGGTCACCGGCAGTGACACCCGGCCGACGATGTCGAGTCCGTACCCGTCGAGTCCGCTGTACTTGGCGGGGTTGTTGGTGATCAGCCGCAACCGGCGCACTCCCAGGTCACCGAGAATCTGCGCGCCGACCCCGTAGCTGCGTGAATCGACGGGCAGTCCCTGCGCGAGGTTGGCGTCGACCGTGTCCATCCCCTGCTCCTGGAGCGAGTACGCGCGGATCTTGTGCGCCAGACCGATGCCTCTGCCCTCGTGCCCGCGGAGGTAGATGACCGCGCCACAGCCCTCGTCGGCGACCGCGCGCAGCGCCTGCTCGAGCTGGGCCCCACAGTCGCACCGCAACGAGCCGAGGATGTCCCCGGTGAGGCATTCGCTGTGCACCCGCACCAGCGCACCCGACTCCGTCCGGCCCGCCTCGGCGACGTTGCCCTTGACGAGCGCCAGGTGCTCGGTGCCGTCGATCGTGGAGCGGTAGGCGATCGCGCGGAACTCCCCGAACTCGGTCGGCATGGTCGAGCTCGCGACCGGCTCCACCAGGTGTTCGGTCGCGCGCCGATAGCGGACCAGATCGGCGATGTGCAGCAGCACCAGACCGTGGTCGGCCGCGAACCGTTCGAGTTCGGGTCCGCGCAGCATCGCGCCGTCGTCGGCGACCAGTTCGCTGATGACCGCGACGTCCCCGGCACCGGCCATGCCGACCAGGTCCACGGCCGCCTCGGTATGACCCGCGCGGACCAGTACGCCGCCGTGGCGGGCACGCAACGGGAAGATGTGCCCGGGCCTGCGCAGCTCGTCCGGGTGGGCGCCCGCGTCGGCGAGTGCCCGCACCGTCGCGGCCCGGTCGGCGGCCGAGACGCCGGTACCGGTGGCGACATGGTCGACGCTGACCGTGAAGGCCGTGCCGTGCCGGTCGGTGTTGTCGCCGACCATCAGCGGCAACCGCAGCTCGTCGGCCCGGTCGGAGGGCATCGGGGCGCAGACGATACCGGTGCAGTGGCGCACGATCAGCGCCATCTGTTCCTCGGTCAGCGCACCGGCCGCTGCGACCAGGTCGCCTTCGGCCTCCCGATCGTCGGCGTCGACCACGACGACCAGCTCGCCCGCCGCAAGCGCCGCGACGGCGTCCTGCACCGCCTCGCTCGGCGACGACCGTGTCTTCCGTGTCATCGCCCGCCTCCCTCCGTCGTGGTGTGGGTCCCGAACTCCCGGGCGTGGTATGTGAGTGGCGGCGTGTCCGTCCGTTCCGCCGCGGTGACGAGGCCGAGTGCGATCACGTGGTCGCCGCCCTCGACCAGGCGGTCGACCCGGCAGGCCAGCCAGCCCGGCACGCCCTCGAGTCGCGGCACGCCACCGGAGAGGTTCCAGGTCACGCCGTCGAACTTGTCCCTGCCCTTACCCGCGAACCGGACCGCCAACTCGGACTGGTCGCTGCCCAGCACGTTCACCCCGAACGGAGTACCGGGTTCGAGCAACGCCAGCAGGTCCGACCGCAGGTCGAGCGCGGCCAGCACCATCGGCGGCTCCATCGACAGCGAGGCGAATGCGCTGACGGTCGTCCCGTGCGGGCGCGGCGTGCCTGCCGGGGAATCGCCGGGCAGGGACGCCGCTGCCGCCGGATCGACGGCCGTCACCACCGACACCGGCGTACAGACTCCCGCCATCACGTCCCGGAACCGTTCGCCCAGCGGAACCTGCCGCTCGGCCATCGTCGTGTCCACTTGCGACTCCCAGCTCCTCGACACGTGGTCGCCGGGCACGGGCACGGGCGGCTCACCGCACCCGGCGACCACGCGGTCCTCACACCCCGGCCGGGGTCTTCGACGTCATCTTATGCAGCTCAGGGACCACCTTCTCGCCGAACAACCTCATGCTGGCCTCGGCCTTGTCGAGCGGAAGACCGCCGAAGCAGAACGCCGCGTTGGCCATGTAGTCGCCGACGAGGTCGCGCCGCGCCGCGTACTTCTCCACGATCTCCTCGGGCGTGCCGTAGACGTTCGCGTCCACATAGGCGCTCGCCGCGTTCTCCATGCCCGCCTCGCGGATCATGTCGGCACCGACCTGATATGCCTCGTACCCCTTGGTCTCACGCCAGTGCGAGCCCGCGAAGTCGTAGTGCTTGATCACCGAGAGGAAGTACTGCGAGATGTGCTCGTGGGCCAGGCGCTTGGCCTCCTCCGGGTCCTCGTGGCAGTACACGAAGTCCTGCAGCAGCGGCGGCCCGGGCTCGGTGCCGTGCGCCTCGCGGTGCAGCCCTCGCCAGCGTTCGACCGCCTCGACGTGCTGCGGGAAGTCGTACTGCATGAACGTCATCATCTGGGCGCCGAGCTGGGCCACCGCGGGAATCGAGTCCGGGGACATCGCGACACCGAACAGCCTGCCCTCCCACGACCGGTTGCCCTGCGCTGGCCGCACCTTCACGCGCGGCTGCTTGTAGTAGGGGCCGTCGTTCTCGACGTAGCCGCTGCGCAGACCGCGGATGACCATCTCGGCGGCCTCGTCGAAGCGGTCGCGCGACTCGTTCATGTCGACGCGGAAACCCTCGTACTCCATCTTGGCCAGTCCGCGGCCCATGCCGAGCAGCACGCGGCCGTTCGACATGTTGTCGAGCATGGTGGCCTTCTCGACGACCCGCAACGGGTCGTTCCACGGCAGGATCACCGCGCCGGTGCCCAGCTTGATGCGCGAGGTCTGCCCCGCGAGATACGCCATGATCTGCAGGTTGTCGGGGCACATCGAATAGTCGTCGAAGTGGTGCTCGGCCGACCACACCGAGTCGAAACCGTACTTCTCGGCGTCCACACCCATCTGCAACTCGCGGGTGAACACCTCTTCGTCACTGATGTTCTCGAACCAGTTCTGGAAAACCAGAAGCATACCGACGTCCATGTCGAAATCTCCCTAATGGTTTGGTGGGCGGGCCCGTCACGGCGCGACGAAGATCGCCCGCGTGTGCTCGGTGTCCAGGAATTCCTTGACGCTCGCGATCCGACCGTCACGCACGACGAACAAGAAGTGGTAGAGGTTGTTGTAGACCCGGCCGTTCTTCAGCTCGGTGTACGATTCCGTCTCCACTGCGACGCGCTCGCCCTGGGCCGTCCAGGCCAGCGGCGTCAGCGTGATCGCGCCGGTCACCGTCGACGAGGCGATCCCGGCGACCATCTCACCGAACTCCTTCTTGCTCTTCGTCCCGGAGATCCCGTCGATGTTCCCCGCGACCCACCACGTGGCGTCGTCGGTCAGATACGACAGGATCCTGTCGACGTCGCCCGACGAGAAATCCGTCATGAACGATGCGACCAGTTCCTTGTTCTTCGCCTCGATGGACTCGGCGACACTTCCGGCAGTCATATGCAGCTCCTCGTTGAACGCGTCACGCCGGACTCGGTGTTGACCCGCGCCCGACGCTAGTGACCGCGCGAGCTCGGGGAGAACGGTCAGTTCCCGGTGCCGTTGGAGTCCGGCACAACACCGGAGCCCCGGCCTCCCCCGAACGTGGCCAGCAGACCACCGTCGACGGGCACCGTCGCGCCCGTCATGTACGTCGAGCGGGCGACGGCCGCGATCACCTCGGCGATCTCCTCCGGCCTGCCGGTGCGGCCCGCGGGGATCGTGTCGACGATGCGCTCCCGTGCCTTCTGCGTCAGCCCTGCCGTCATGTCGGTGTCCACAAAACCGGGGACGACGAGGTTGACGCGGATCCCCTTCGGGGCGAGTTCGACGCTCAGCACCTGGGTGAGGCCGCTGAGCCCCGCTTTGGCCGAGCCGTACGCCACGTCACCGGGAAACCCGCGGAATCCCACGACCGCCCCGACGTTGACGATCGCCGCCCCCGGCCGCAGTACGGGCACGACGGCCCGGCACACGTCGAACGCGCCGGTCAGGTTTGTCGAGACGACCTCGTCCCACGCCGACCGGTCGAGAGCGTCGACCCGGCCGCCGTGGTGCACGCCTGCGCTGTTGACCACGACGTCGATCGAGCCGTAACGCTCGAGCACCGTGTCGACTCCTCTGCGCACCGACTCGGAATCGGTCACGTCGGCCTTCACCTCGAACACCCGCTCGGGATGGGCGGGCGTTCTCGCGGGCGCCGACCGCGAGAAGGTCGCCACCGTGTCGCCCGCCGCGGTGACGTGGTCGACCACCGCCCGGCCGATACCGCGCGAGCCGCCCGTCACCAGCCACGTGCTCATCGGTTCAGGAACCCGGTCAGCTCGGCGAGGTAGGCGTCGCGGTCCTCGAGGAACGGGGCGTGCCCACACCCGGGGAAGGACACCAGCCGCGCGTCCGAGCACAGTTCGACCGCCGCCTCGGCACCCGAGTGCGCGGTGAAGCCGTCGTCCGTGCCGTGCAGGAAGAGCGCGGGCGCGGTCACTGCGCCGAGCGTCTTACGCTGGTCGATCTCGGCCAGGTCACGCAGCGAATCATCGCCGCACGGTCCCATCTCCAGGAACATTCCCCAGAGCCAAACCACGACCTCGTCACCGACCGGCTTGGCACACACCGCACCCGCCACGCCCTTGAGAGTGGTCGCCCGGTCGGCGGCGAGTCCGTCGAGGACGCCCTGCACGTCGGCCACCGTCCCGCCGTGCGGCCAGTCCGATGTGGACGTATACCGCGGGGTGGCACCGCCGGTCAGGACGAGGCCGCCGAGGTTCTCACCGAGCCGCGAGGCGGCGTCGACGACCACCGCACCGCCGAGCGACCAGCCGTTGAGCACCGGACGCCGCAGCGACAACCGTTGGCACAGCAGGGCGACGTCGGCGCCGAGCGCGGCGATCGACACGTCGGAGAAGTCGTTGTCCGACCTGCCGCACGCGCGCAGGTCGACGATCACGACCTCGTGACCCGCCGCCCGCAACGCGGGAGCGACGGTGTCCCAACAGCGGCCCGTCGCGCCCCAGCCGTGCACCAGGACCACCGGAGTTCCGTCCCCCTCATGGTGTTCGAAGTAGATCCGGCGACTTCCCTCGACCTCGAGATATGCCATGAGCTTCACCCTTCTTTCTCGCCTGCGACCGTCAACCGGCCGCCGTCATCTCCTCCCGCAGCGCGCGGGGCACCACCGGCGGCCGATCCCGGAACCGGGGCATCACGTGTTCCGCGAACAGCTCCATCGACCGCAGAACCTTCTCGTGTTCGAGCCCGCCGAACCGCATCCAGCAGATGAGGTGCTGCAGGCCGGTCTCCTGGTAGAGCGTCTCGATCTCGCGGATCAGTCCATCCGGATCGCCCGCATAGACGACGCCGCTCTCACGCATGCCCTCGACCGTCGGGCCGCCCGCCTCGTCGGAGGTTGCCGCCAGTTCGGCGTAGCGCTCGTACGTGGCGGGTGTGGCAGGTCCGCTCGGGATGAGGTCGAGAACGGTGCGGTAGTACCAGGACAGCGGCCCGGCCACGTCGGCGATCGCCTGCTCGGCGGTCTCGGCCAGATGGATCTGCCAGTTCATGGGGAAGTCCAACGACAACGGGTCCCGGCCGGCGTCGACGAGCCTGCGCTTGAGGTCGACGATAAGCCTGCTCAGCTCGGGTAGCGTCGTCAGCGTCGGCGTGACCAGTGGGTTGCAGCCGGTCGAGGCGACGAGGTCGAACGTCTCCGGGCTGATCGAGGCCACATACATGGGCGGTGTCGGTCGCTGCACGGGCGTAGGCCTGCAGTCGACCTCGTGGATGTCGAAGTGCGCACCGTGGAACGAGAACGGACGTCCCGGGGGTTTGCTCCACAGCCCGCGGATGATCTCCAGCGCTTCCCCGAACACCGCACGGCTGACGGCCTGCCGGTCGCCGACGCCCATGTTGTGAAACTCCCCCGGCTGGTAACCGCGACCCACACCGAAGTCGAGCCTGCCGCCCGAGAGCACGTCCACCATCGCGTAGTCCTCGGCGACACGCACCGGCCAGTCGAAGGTCAGGTTGCTGACGGCGATACCGATGCGCATCCGGTTCGTCCGCTCGGCGACGGCCGCGGCCGCCACCTGCGGCGACGGCATCGAACCGTAGTCGCTGCCGTGGTGTTCGGCGAGCCAGACCTCGTCGAAACCCAGATGTTCGGCGTACGAGATCTGCGCCAGCATCTCGCGGTAGGCACGGGTGAAGTCGTGGTCGGGGCATTCGAGCACGTAGAACACGCCGAACCTCATGACCGCCCCCGGCCGTCCGCAGCCGGCCCCGCGGCAACGGCCCTGCCCGCGGGGGCATGCTCGCCTGCGCCGGCCCCGCTCGTGCCGACACCGCCGGTACCGAGCGCGCCCCGGTCTGCCCGGTCACGCAGCGACGTCTTGTCGAGTTTTCCGACGCTCGTGCGCGGCAGCGCGTCGACGGCGATCACGTCCTCGGGCACCCACCAGCGCGGTACCTGCTCCCGCAGCCACTCCCGGACCTCGCCCACGTCGGTGTCCGCACCACCGGCGAACACCACGAACGCGAGCGGGCGTTCCTGCCACCGTTCGTGCGGCACCGCGACCACGGCGGCCTCGGCGACGGCCGGATGAGCGGTGAGCGCCTCCTCCAGCGCCACCGAACTGATCCATTCGCCGCCGCTCTTGATGAGGTCCTTCGCACGGTCGACGATCTCCAGGTACCCGTCGGGGTCGATGGTCGCGATGTCGCCGGTGCGGAGCCAGCCGTCGGCGAAGCTCTCGGGGTGCTCGTCCCGGAAGTAGGCGGTGGCCACCCACGGCCCGCGGATCAGCAGTTCCCCGCGCGACACTCCGTCGTGGGGGCGGTCGCGCCCGTCGTCGTCGACGAGCCGCCAGCGCAGTCCGGGCAGCAGCCTGCCCTGCTTGCGGATCTGCGCCCTGCGCGCGTCGGGGTCGTCCTCTGTGGCGGGCAGCGGACGCGAGAAAGTGCCCATCGGCGAGATCTCGGTCATCCCCCAGCCCTGGAACACCGGCACGCGCAGCTGTTCCTCGAGCGAGCGCACCAGGTCCTCGGTCGGCGGTGACCCACCGAGGACGAGCGCCCGCAGGCTGCCCAGGTCCGCACCGGTCCGTGCGGCCTCGGCCAGCAGGTCGACCGCGACCGTCGGCACCATGCCGGTGTAGGTGACCCGTTCGGCCTCGACGGCCCGCGCGATGCCGGGCGCGGCGGGACGGGGGCCCGGCAGCACCTGGTTCGCGCCCGTCATGAGGGCGGCGAACGGGATGCCCCAGGCGTTGGCGTGGAACATCGGAACGACGTGCAGCACCGTGTCGCGTTCGCTGATCGCGTGCCCGTCGACGAGGCACGCCGCGAAGGTGTGCAGGTACAGCGCACGGTGCGAGTAGCCGACGCCCTTAGGGGAACCGGTCGTGCCGGACGTGTAGCAGAGCGCTGCCAGGTCGTGTTCGCTCACGGCGGGTGGATCGGCCAGCGGAGACGCGGACGCGATCAGATCCTCGTAGTTCAGTGTTCCCGGCGCGTGGCCGTCGGTGACGACGACCGTCATGTCCGGGCGCGCGTCCCGTGCTCGTTCGACTCCGGGCAACAGGTCCGTGTCGGCGAAGAGCGCCCGGTCGTCGGCGTGGCCGAGGATGTAGTCGAGTTCCGCCGGTTCGAGCCGCAGGTTGACGGTGTGCAGCACCGCACCGGCGAGTGGTACCGCCAGGTACAGCTCGAGGTGGCGGTGGTGGTTCCACGCGAGCGTGGCCACCCGATCGCCCGGCCGCACGCCGAGTTCACGCAGCGCTCCGGCCAGGCGCACGACCCGCTCGTGGTAGTCGCGGTAGGTGTAACGGTGTGTGGACTCGCTCCCCGAGTACTCCACGATCTCCTTACCCGGGAACGACGCGCGCGCCCGGTGCAGGAACTCGGTGAGCAGTAACGGCGAGTTCACCGCGCCCCGCTCTCCGCGGCCGCGCCCGCAGGCGCCTCCGCCGCCAGTCGCCGCCTGACCTCCGGCATGACCTTCGTGGCCAGCAGTTCGATCCGCGCCGAGCCGCTCTCGACCGACTCCCCCGGCAGCTGGGCCCAGAAGTGCACGTCCTTGATCTGCGGCCGGGCGCGGAGCAACGCGGTGAGTTCGTCGACCGCCGTGGTGGGATCCCACAACTGGAACGCGCCGGCCGCGACGATCTGGTCGGCGTCGGCGAACTGGGGTACCTGGTCGGGTGGGCCGAACGCGCCCCAGGAGATGTAGTTGTTCAGCTGGTACAGCGCGTGTTTACCGATACGCGCCCATTCCCGTTCCGGGTCCTCGGCGATCACGGTCCACTGGCCCGCGTAGATCTCGGCGTCGGCGCTGGATCCACCGATCCGGTCGAGTGCGTCCAGATAGGACTCCTGGTGCGGGTTCTGTGTACTGAGGAAACCGTCGGCGATGCGCGCCGCACGTTCGATCGCGGGTTCGGCCAATGCGCCGACGAGCAGCTTCGGCGTGCGCTCCGGCACGGGTGTCACGCGCACGCCCGGCAGGCGGAACCGCTTGCCGTTGAACGGGGTGTCGTCACCGGCCCAGGCCCGCCGGATGAGCGCCACGCTCTCCTCGAGCAGGCTCGGCCGGTACTTCAGCTCGCGTTCGAACGCGGCGAACTCGGGGGCCCAGTAGCCCTGGCCCAGTCCGAGGTCGAACCGGCCACCGGTGAGCAGCGACAGCGTGGCCGCGTCCTCGGCGAGCCGGACGGGATTGTGCAGCGGCGCCACGATGAGGTTCGTGCCGATCCGCAACGTCGACGTGCGTTCCCCGATGGCCGCGGCCAGTGCGAACGGCGACGGCGTGTACCCGTCCTCGACGAAGTGGTGTTCGGTCAGCCAGGCCGAACCGATGCCCAGGCTCTCCGCCCACGCGATCTGGTCGAGGACCTCGCGGTAGAGGGTGCTGAACGGCCGGTGCCATTGCGGCGGGTTACGGAAGTCGTACCAGAGCCCGAAGGTGCAATCGCGGTTCGTGTCCACGTCGTCTCCTTTGTCGACGTTTCCTGCCGACCTCGACGGTGCCGGGCCCGGAGAGGCGTGACCAGAGTCACGATCAGGTGCCGTTGTCGGAAACTCCAGCGGCCGCCGTACTGGTCGCGCCCGCGCGGGTGGCGATGCCCGCGACGGCCGCGGCCTCGTCGAGCAGCGCGGGCACGTCGTATTCGAGCGCCCGCGCGTACGGGGTGTCGAGGTCGCCCGCGACGCGCTGTGAGCGGGCCGCTTCGACGATCGCGGCGAGCTTGAAAAGGGCGAGGCAGCGGTAGTACGTGACGTGCCGGACGGGCCGACCGATGGCCTGCTCGTACCGGTCGAGCAGTGCCTCCCGCGGCGGTGCGCCCGGCGCACGGGACACGGCTTGGATCGCAGGCATCCCGGGTGGGTCGACCGGCCGCTCACCCCAGAACGCCAGCAGCAGCCCCAGGTCCAACAGCGGGTCGCCGATCGTGGCCATCTCCCAGTCGATCACGGCGAGCAGCCGCGGTTCGCGGGCCGAGACGAGGCAGTTGTCCAGGTGGAAATCGCCGTGGAGCAGGGCGGGCGCGGCGTCGTCGGGACGGTTACGTTCGAGCCAGTCGGCGACCCGTTCCAGCGCAGGCAACGGTCGTCGCGCGATGCTCTGCCACTGCCGGTACCACCGGGGGACCTGCCGTTCGAGGAACCTCGCCGGCTTGCCGAACCCGTCCAGACCGGCCGCCCCCCAGTCCAGACCGTGCACCGCGGCGAGGGCGTCGACGACCTCCTCGGCGATCCGCGCGACGGCCGACGGGCCGCCGGGGTACGCGGCGGGCAGTTCGGTCGTGACGGACACGGCGTCGGGTACGTGCTCCATCACCAGGAACGGCGCCATCGGTACCGCCGGGTTCTCACAGAGCGCCACCGGCCTCGGCGCGGGCACCGCCGACTCCGACAACGCGCCGAGCACCCGGTGTTCCCGCTCGAGGTTGTGCGCCGACGCAGAGAGTGCGTTCCGCGGCGGCCTGCGCAACACGTATCGTGTCTCGACGCAGGTCAGCAGGCACGTCTCGTTCGAGTTTCCGCCGGAGAGCCTGCGTAGCCGCCACGGTCCGACGCCGGGCGTGTTCGCCGTCAGCCAGTCCTGCAGCGGCGCGGCGAGCACCTCGTCGGACGCGGTCATGAGGCCACCGTCGCGAGCTCGAGGTGGTCGCGGAACCGCGCGAGCGCCTCTTCGCGCCGGGTCGGGACGTGCTCGGTGGGCGTGGCGGCGGGTGTGTAGTCGCGCAGCAGCCTGCGCGCGACCGTCACCCGGTGCACCTCGTCGGGGCCGTCGTAGATACGAGCGGCTCGCGCCCACCGGTACATCTGTTCCAGGGGCATGTCGGTGGAGAACCCGAGCGAGCCGTGGACCTGGATCGCTTTGTCGATGACGTCGTGCAGCACGGTCGCGCCGTGGTACTTGATCATCGCGATCTCGGTGCGCGCCTCCTTGGCGCCGACCCGGTCGATCTTCCACGCCGCGTACAGCGTCAGCAGCCGTGTCGACTCGATCGCCGCGGCGCAGTCGGCCACCCAGTTCTGGATCGTCTGCTTGTCCGACAACGGGCCGCCGTGCACGTCAACGCTGACGGCACGCTCACACAGCATGTCGAACGCCCGCCTGCACACGCCGAGCCAGCGCATGCAGTGGTGGATGCGACCGGGGCCGAGCCGCTGCTGGGCCAGCGCGAACGCCCGGCCCCGCGCCCCCAGCAGGTTCTCGGCAGGCACCCGGACGTCGCGGTAGAAGACCTCGCAATGCGACCACACGGGGTTCTTGTGGTCCGGATCGTTCATCAGCCCGATCTCGCGCGTCTCGACACCGGCTGCGTCGGTGGGCACGAGCAGCATCGACATGCGGGCATGCGGTTCGGCGTCCGGCTCGGTGACCGCCATGACGATGTGGAAGTCCGCGCGTGAGGCGTTGCCGACGAACCACTTCCGGCCGCTCAGCACCCAGTGGTCGCCGTCGAGGCGAGCCGACGTCGTGAACTGTTTCGGGTCCGACCCGGTGCCCTGTTCGGTCATGGAGAACGCGCTGAGCAGTTCCCCGCGCAGCAGCGGTTCCATCCACCGTGTGCGCTGGTCGGCGTTGCCCGCGATGGCGATCAGCTCGGCGTTGCCGGAGTCGGGCGCCTGGCAGCCGAAGACGTAGGGCGCGAGTTCGCTCCTGCCCAGGATCTCGTGCAGCAGGCCGAGCTTGAGCTGGCCGTACCCCTGGCCACCGAGCTCGGGGCCGAGGTGCGCCGCCCACAGGCCGTTGGCCTTGACCTGCTGCTGCAACGACTCGGCGAGCCTGCGGAACGTGGCGTGGTCGAGGTCGAGCACCTCGAGTGGGCAGATCTCGTCGCGGACGAACCCGCGGGCCCAGTCCAGTTTCGCCTCGAATTCGGGTTCGGTGGAGAAGTCCCAGGTCATCTGCCGTCCTCTTCGACTGGAGCGACGCTCCTCGGGTGTGCGGCCCGCGGGGTGGCCTGCTTCCGACGCCCGGCCGCACCCCGACGTTAGAAACGGCGCGTGGCCACGAGCCAGACGTGCCCGTGGCGGCCGTTGTGGGGTTCCACAGTCGGCGTGGCCGAAGTCGCAGTAGGGCGCCGCGAGGCCCCCTACTGGCGAGTCATCGCTGTTCGAGTTAACCTACTCGCGAGTAGGTAACCGAAGGGGATGACTGTGGCTCGACAGAATCCGCAGCAGGGGCGCGACGCCATGGGGCTCGGCCTCGCCGCGCTCAACCGGCTGGCAGGCAGCAAGCTGATCGACCGCGCGGGGCTGCGCAAGCCCGTGGAGGACATCGTCTCGTCGGCCACTCGCGCCGGCTTCCAGGCGGTGGGCACGGCGAATCGCACGTTCAAGGCGACGACGCGGCTCGGCAAGCCCGCCCGCCTCGAGAAGGCGCCCGATTCGGGGCTGTTCGACCTCGACCCGACCGACGAGCAGCAGATGATCGTCGAGACGGTCGACGAGTTCGCCGCGGAACAGCTCCGGCCCGCGGCGGCCCAGGCCGACGACAAGCTCGCGCCCCCGGACGGCCTGCTGGGCCGCGCCGCCGAGCTCGGCGTGACGCAGATCGGCATTCCCGAGGAGCTCGACGGGGTCGGCTCCGAGCGTTCGGTCGTCACCAACGCGCTGGTCGCCGAGTCGCTGGCGCACGGCGACATGGGCCTGGCCGTGGCGGTGCTCGCGCCGTCGGCCGTGAGCAACGCCCTCGTGCAGTGGGGCGACGCCGACCAGCAGGCGGCCTACGTGCCCGCGTTCGCGGGCGAGAACGTGCCCGCCGCGGCGCTGGCGCTGCAGGAGCGCACCCCGCTGTTCGACCCGTTCGCACCGAAGACCCGCGCGAAGCGGACCCCCAACGGCTACCGGCTGGACGGCGTGAAGTCGCTCGTGCCGCGCGGCGCGGACGCCGAGCTGTTCGTCGTCTCCGCCGACCTCGAAGGCCGCGGTCCCGCGCTGTTCATCGTCGAATCGTCGACCGCGGGCGTGTCCGTCGAGGCCGAACCCGCCATGGGCCTGCGCAGCGCCGCGACGACGAAGCTCGTCCTCAACGACGTGAAGCTCCCCGCGGGCGCGCTGCTGGGCGGCGGCGAGCGGGAGGTGTTCGCCGACGTCGTGCGCCTGTCCCGCATCGGGTGGGCGGCGCTCGCGTGCGGCACGGGCAAGGCCGTGCTCGACTACGTGATCCCGTACGTCAACGAGCGGGAGGCGTTCGGCGAGCCGATCAGCCACCGCCAGGGTGTCGCGTTCCAGGTGTCGGACATCGCGATCGAACTGGAAAGCATGCGGCTGACGATGCTGCGCGCGGCCTCGCGCGCCGAGCAGGGCCGGCCCTACGCCCGCGAAGTCGCGCTCGCCCGCAAGCTCGCCACGGACAAGGGCATGCAGATCGGCAGCGCGGGCGTGCAGTTGCTCGGCGGGCACGGCTACACCAAGGAGCACCCGGTGGAGCGCTGGTATCGCGACCTGCGCGCGATCGGCGCCGTCGACGGCATCGTTCTCCTGTAGAGACAGCGCAGAAAGGGCTTGCTGTGATCAACCTCGAGATCCCCAAGAAGGCCAAGGCGCTGGTCAACCAGGCGCACCAGGCTGCCGCGGAGGTGTTCCGGCCGAACTCCCGCAAGTACGACAGGGCCGAGCACGCCTATCCGTCCGAACTGGACATGCTGGCGTCGCTGCTGGACGGGCTGAACTCGTCCGGCGAGGGCGGCGCGGGAGCCTCCGGCGTCCGCGCGGGCGACGACGACAAGAACAAGGGCAACCGCAACGGCGGCAACCTGTCCACCGTGCTCGGTGCGATCGAGATGTGCTGGGGCGACGTGGCGCTGCTGCTGTCGATGCCGCGCCAGGGCCTCGGCAACGCGGCGATCGCGTCGGTGGCCGACGACGAGCAGCTGGAACGGTTCAAGGGCAAGTGGGCCGCCATGGCGATCACGGAACCGAGCTTCGGTTCCGACTCGGCCGCGGTGAGCGCCACCGCCGAGCTCGACGGCGACGAGTACGTCCTCAACGGCGAGAAGATCTTCGTGACCGCGGGTGAGCGGGCCGACTGCGTCGTCGTGTGGGCCACGTTGGACAAGTCGAAGGGCCGTGCCGCGATCAAGTCGTTCGTCGTCGAGAAGGGCACGCCGGGTTTCGAGGTCGTGCGGCTCGAGCACAAGCTCGGCATTCGCGCCTCCGACACGGCGGTGCTGCGGTTCGAGAACTGCCGCGTGCCGAAGGAGAACCTGCTCGGCAGCCCGGAGATCGACACGAAGAACGGCTTCGCGGGGGTCATGCAGACCTTCGACAACACCCGCCCGCTGGTCGCCGCGATGGCGGTCGGTGTCGCGCGGGCGGCGTTGGAGGAGACCCGCCGGGTGCTCGACGAGGCCGGCGTCGAGATCGACTACGACAAGCCGGCGAACACCCAGAGCGCGGCGGCCGCCACGTTCCTCCAGCTGGAGGCCGATTACGAGGCCGCGTACCTGCTGACGCTGGAATCGGCGTGGATGGCCGACAACCGAAAGCCCAACTCGCTGCAGGCATCCATGGCCAAGGCGAAGGCGGGCCGGTCCGGTGTGGACATCACGCTCCGCTGCGTCGAGCTGGCGGGCGTGTACGGCTACACCGAGGAATCGCTGCTCGAGAAGTGGAGCCGCGACGCGAAGATCCTCGACATCTTCGAAGGCACCCAGCAGATCCAGCAGCTCATCATCGCCCGCCGCCTGCTGGGCAAGTCGAGTGCCGAACTGAAGTAACCGACCCGGTGGGCGGCCGTCCCTCCCCCGGCGACCGCCCTCCCCACGACCGCCCGGCTGCCCCTCACCCCTGCAGCCGGGCGGTTTTCTGTGTTCGGTGCCCGTGACGGGAACAGCCCTCCTCCGCACATCGCTGCGCCCGCATGATCCGCCGGAAGAAGCACGGCGAGTGGTCCGTTCGACCCTGTCGACAACGAGACGTAACCGGCACGTCACGCGCAGCCGCGACAACTAACGGCGACGAAATTCAGCTCCCCTAACGTTCGGACCTCCGAGCACAGCGGCATGTCGAACGTTGGGAGACAGCTTTGAGCATCACTCGCCGTGACCTGTTGCGGAACATCGGAATCGCCGGCGGAACCGGTGTGATGTTCTCGTCGATGGGCGCCCTCGGCCTGAATCCCGCGGCCCTCGCGGCGCAGACACCTCCGTTCACCCCGTTGGACAAGAACGCCCTGCGCGGACACGGGAAACGATCCGTGGTCGTCATGGGCGGCGGCATCGCCGGGATGACGACGGCGTACGAATTGCTGAAGGGCGGCTACGACGTCACCGTCCTGGAGGGGCGCGATCGGCCCGGTGGCCGCAATTGGACGGTGCGCGGGGGCGACCGCTACACCGATCTCGACGGCAACCGGCAGCGAGCGGCCTTCTCGAAGGGCGAGTACATGAACACCGGGCCGGGGCGCATTCCGCAGATGCACGTGACGCTCGACTACTGCAAGGAACTCGGCGTGGACCTCGAGGTCTTCAACAACCAGAACGCCGATGCGTTCCTGTACCGCGAGGGTGACCACGGGTTGGACGGTGAGGCCGTCCGGCACCGGGCCGCCAAGGCCGACGTGTACGGATACACCTCCGAGCTGCTGGCCAAGGCCACGGATCAGGGCGCGCTCGACGCCTACGTCACCGACAGCGACAAGGAGCAGCTCATCGCGTTCCTGCGCGGCTTCGGCGACCTCGGGGACAAAGTGGACGGCGACCCGGCCGCGAGTTTCGCCTACACGGGGACGAGCAGGCGTGGATACGAGGTTCAGCCCGGTGCCGGGCGGGAATCCGGCGTGGAGACCACGCCCTATGCGTTGTCGGATGTACTGGCGTCCGGGGTCGGCCGGTATTTCTCGTTCGAGTTCGGTTTCGACCAGGCTATGGTGATGCTCCAGCCGGTGGGAGGCATGGACCGTATCGCCTACGCCCTCGCCGACGCGATCGGCAGACGGCACTTCCGCTACGGCACCGAGGTCGTCGCCTACCGCAACACCGCCGACGGGGTCGAGGTCTCCTACCGGCAGGGCGGTGCGACGAGAACGATCACGGCCGACTTCGCCGTGAACACCATCCCGCCGCACCTCGCGGCGGAGATCCCCAGCAACCTCCCGTCCGAGGTGATCGCCGCGCTCAGGTCCGCGCAGGTGAGCAACGCCGGGAAGCTCGGCATCGAGTACGACCGCCGTTGGTGGGAAGAGGACTACCGCATCTACGGAGGGATCAGCAACGCCGACACCGACCTGTCGAACATCTGGCACCCGTCCTACGGCTATCACGGCGACAAGGGCGTGATGATCGGCTACTACAACACCGGCGGCGACGCCGACAGCTACGGCGCGCTCACGCCGGATCGACGTCTTCAGCGTGCCGTCGCACAGGGTCGGAAGATCTTCGGGGACGTCTACACGCAGGGCATCACGGCCTCCTTCTCACAGAACTGGGCCCGGGCGCCGTTCTCCGAGGGGGCGTGGGTCCATTGGCGCGACCAGAACGGCGCCGACTACGAACGGCTGCTCGAACCGACGGGCAACATCCACTTCGCAGGCGACCACCTCAGCCACGCCATCGCCTGGCAGCACGGCGCGATGGTGTCGGCGCGTGCGGTCGTCGCCCGGATCCAGGAGCGTGTCGCCGCATCCTGACGACCCGGGTCGTCGAACTCGGCGGGACGACCGGGGCCGGGATCGGTCCGTAGCCGCCGAGTTCGGACCCGTCGTCGGCATCGCCCCGGCACCCACCAGTCGGGGACCTCGGCCGCCCGGGCGCAGAACACGCGTGCCCGACTGCAGAACACACGCCCCGGAATGTGCAACACGGACTCCGCAACCCATAACACGCGCCCCCGAACCCGCAACACGGACTCCGGAACCTGCAACACGCGCCCCGGAAACCGCAACACGGGGCCCGGGATCCGCAACACGGCGGTCAGCGGCCGGGGAGGAACTCCTGGAGTTTCGTCTTCGCGCCCTGCATGAGGACGTGCCACGTGTTGGGGTCGCCCTTGGCGAGCGCCTGGGCGGTCGAGGTCATCTGGTCGAGCGTGGCGTGCGGCGGGATCGGCGGCACCTCGGGATCGCACCGCACATCGAGCAACGCCGGACCACGGCCACCCAGCACACGGTCCCACGCGACGCCGAGCTGCTCCGGATCGTCGATCGACACGGTGTCGAAGCCGAGCGCTGCCGCGAACGCAGCGTACGACATGTCCGGCAGGTTCTGCGACTCCTCGAACTTGGGCGCCCCGCCCATCGCGCGCAGCTCCCACGTGACCTGGTTGAGGTCGTCGTTGTGGAACACGCAGACGACGAGCCGCTGGTCGTCCCACAGTTCGCGGTACCGGGCGATCGTCAGCAGTTCCGTGAGACCGTTCATCTGCATCGCGCCGTCGCCGACGAGCGCGACGACGGGCCGGTCCGGGTGGGCGAACTTCGCCCCGATCGCGTACGGCACGCCCGCGCCCATCGTGGCGAGCGTGCCGGACAGCGACGCCCGCATCCTCCCGCGGATCCGCAGGTTGCGCGCGAACCAGTTCGTCGACGACCCCGAGTCGGCCGTGATGATCGCGTCCTCGGGCAGCCGTGCCGACAGCTCGTGCACCACCCGCTGCGGGTTCACCGGTGCGGCGCCGAGCATGGCCTGCTGCCGCATCGTGTCCCACCACTCGGAGACGTTCGACTCGATGGTCGAGCGCCACGACGCCGCGTTCTTCCGTTGCAACCGTGGCAACAGCGCACGCAGCGTGGCCTTCGCCTCGCCCGCGAGGTTCACCTCGGTCGGGTAGCGCATGCCGAGCACGCCGGCGTCCACGTCGATCTGCACCGCCCTGGCCTGACCGAACTCCGGAAGGAACTGGCTGTAAGGCATGTTCGAACCGACGATCAACAGCGTGTCGCAGTCGCGCATCAGCTCGTACGTCGGCCGTGTCCCGAGCAGTCCGATCGACCCGGTGACGTACGGCAACTCGTCGGACAGCACGTCCTTGCCGAGCAGGGCCTTCGCGACACCCGCGCCGGTCAGCTCGGCGACCTGGCTCACCTCGTGCGCCGCGTTGCGGGCGCCCTGACCCGCCAGGATCGCCACCCGCTCGCCCGCGTTGAGGACCTCGGCGGCACGGGCGATCTCGTCCTCCGGCGGCACGGCGACCGACCGCGGGGTGCTCGGCGGCGCCGACGGCACGTGCTTGAACTCGTGCTGCGGCGGACTGTAGGTCTGTTCCTGCAGGTCGCCCGGCACGATCACGGCCGTGACGGTGCGCTGCGCCCACGCGGTGCGCATGGCCCTGTCGAGCGCGTTCGGCAGCTGCTCGGCGGTGTTGACCTCCACCAGGTAGGCCGAGGCCACGTCGGCCAGCAACGGCTGCAGGTCGACCTCCTGCTGGTAACTGCCGCCCATCGCCGTGCGCGCCGTCTGCCCGACGATCGCGACGACCGGAACGTGGTCGAGCTTGGCGTCGTAGAGCCCGTTGAGCAGATGGATCGCGCCCGGGCCCGATGTGGCGAGACACACGCCCACGTTCCCGCTGAACTTGGCGTAGCCGACGGCCGAGAAGGCCGACATCTCCTCGTGGCGCGACTGCACGAACCGGGGCCGGTTGCCGGCCTCGCCGAACGCGGCGACGATGCCGTTGATGCCGTCGCCGGGATAGCCGAACACCTGCTCGACGTCCCATTCCCGCAGCCTGCGCAGCATCTGGTCGCCGACCGTTTCCGCCATCACTTCTCCCGTCCTCGACTGCTGTCGACCGTCCCGGGGCTACCCACCGGGCGCCGCGGCAACCCGGTCGTACGATGAGGCGCGTGAAGCACATCCACGCGGGCAAGGTCAGGGATCTGTACGACGACGACGGCGACATCCTGCTCGTCGCCTCCGACCGGATCTCCGTCTACGACGTGACCCTGCCGACGCCGATCCCCGACAAGGGTGCGCTGCTCACGCAGCTGTCGCGCTGGTGGTTCGAGCGGTTCGCCGGCCTGGTCCCGAACCATGTGCTGTCGGCCACCGACGTCCCGGACGAGTTCGTGGGCAGAGCGCTGCGGTGCAGGCCGCTGACCATGGTCAGGGTGGAGTGCATCGCGCGCGGCTACCTGTCCGGATCGGGCCTGAAGGAGTACCGCGAACGCGGCACCGTGTCGGGCGTGGCACTGCCCGACGGGCTCGTGGAGGGCAGCGAACTTCCGGAGCCGATCTTCACGCCGACGACGAAGGCCGACGCCGGGCACGACGAGGCGATCACCTTCGACGACGTCGTCGCACAGGAGGGCGGCGAGACGGCGGAACGACTGCGCGCGCTCACGCTCGAGCTGTACCGCGCGGGCGCCGAGCACGCGGCCGAACGTGGCATCATCGTCGCCGACACCAAGGTCGAATTCGGCTGGGACGCCGACGGGGTGCTCACCCTCGGCGACGAGGTACTGACCTCCGATTCGTCCCGCTTCTGGCCCGCCGACGAGTGGCGGCCGGGGCAGCCGCAGCACGCGTTCGACAAGCAGTTCGTGCGCGACTGGGCGACCTCGACCGGCTGGGACAAGACCCCGCCCGGCCCTGAGGTTCCCTCCGACATCGTCGCGGCCACCCGTGCCCGCTACGCCGAGGCCTACGAACGCATCACCGGGGAGACGTGGCAGGCCGCCGTGCCGAGCTAACCGTCCCCGTGGTCACTCGGGGAGCGCCACGGGTCGCCCCACCCCTGCACGTGCGCGAACGCGGCGATGACCAGCACGATCGCCGCCAGCAACACCAGGCCGAAGTTCAGCGTCACCAGGCCCAGCACGATCAGCACACCGGCGAACATGTCGAGGCCGCGGCGCAACACCCGGCCACCCGCCCACCGGCGCGGCGGGCCCCCACGGCCGAACGCACGCGCCAGCTCGGGATCGTCGTCTCGCAGTGTGCCGCCGATACGCTCGAGCTCTTCACGTTCGCGACGACTCAGCATGGCGAACTCCCTCGCTCGTCTCCTCCGCGTCCCGCGCCGACTACCCGTCGCCGGGCGGCGCTAATCCCGCTGGGCGCACCGGGGATGCCCGGCGTGTCGGGCACTCGCGGGTACCGCATCGTCCGCACAGCCGATGGTCCGGCGGGGTGCGGCGCCGTATCGTGAGGAGAACCACGGGCCGGACAGCCCCCGGGACTCCGCACCTCCCCCTCGTTGCGGAGGCCCGGACGAGGAGAACGCCCGGCACGCCTCCCGTCGGTGGGCGTGCCGGGCGTTCCACATCGCAGGCCCTCCCCACCGGAACCCGGTGAACACCACGTTTCGGTCATCTCCCACCTCGCCTCCCCGACGTGATCACGCGGCAATACGACAGGGCGGGTTCCGGAAACACGGGCTTTCTAGCGTGAGCCGGCGACGCAGCGACGGCCGGCGCCGGCTCCTTCCGGGGACCCGGCCCCGCCGCGTCCGCGTCACCATCTCGGTCCCCGACGGGAAAGGCGATTCCTCCGTGAGCTTCGTGAGAACCGCAGCAGGGCGAGGGCGTGCACGGCGCGGCGCCGCGCTGGTCGTTACCGCCGCATTCGTGCTCGCATCGTGCGGAAACCGCGTCGACGAGGGCGGCGACGCAGCGGCGCCGGAGTCCTGTGTGGACACCTCGAGTGATTCCGTCAAGGTCGGGTTCGTCAACTCGCTCTCCGGCACGATGGCCATCAGCGAGCAGACGGTGCACGACTCGCTGCAACTCGCCGCCGAGCAGATCAACGACAGTGGCGGCGTGCTCGGCAAACAGCTCGACGTCGTCAGCGAGGACGGCGCGTCCGAGCCCACCGTCTTCGCGGAGAAGGCGGGCAAGCTGATCAGCGACGACTGTGTGGCCGCGGTGTTCGGCGGCTGGACCTCGTCGTCCCGCAAGGCGATGCTTCCCGTGGTCGAAGGGGCGAACTCGCTGCTGTTCTACCCCGTCCAGTACGAGGGCCTCGAAGCGTCGGACAACATCTTCTACACCGGTGCGACCACGAACCAGCAGATCGTGCCCGCGCTCGACTACCTGGCGGAGCAGGGCACCGAATCGCTGTTCCTCGTCGGCTCGGACTACGTCTTCCCGCGCACGGCCAACAAGATCATCAAGCAGTACGCCAAGGCCCACGACATCGAGATCGCGGGCGAGCAGTACGCCCCGCTGGGCCACACCGACTTCTCGACCATCAGCAACAAGGTGAAGGCGGCGGGCGCCGACGCGGTGTTCAACACGCTCAACGGCGATTCGAACGTCGCGTTCTTCAAGGAGTACCGCAACTCCGGACTCACCGCCGACGACATGCCCGTCATGTCGGTGTCCATCGCCGAGGAGGAGGTCGACGGCATCGGCCTGCGCAACCTCGAAGGCCAGCTCACCGCCTGGAACTACTACCAGACCGTCGACACCCCGGAGAACGAGAAGTTCGTCGAGGCGTTCCGGTCCGAGTACGGCGACGACCGCGTCACCTCCGACCCGATGGAGGCCGCCTACACCTCGCTGTATCTGTGGAAGGAAATGGTCGAGAAGGCCGAGTCGTTCGCGACCGACGACGTCCGCGAGGCCGCGGGCGGCGTGACGTTCGACGCGCCCGAGGGCACGGTCACCGTGAACGGCGACAACCAGCACATCGCCAAGACGTCCCGCGTGGGCGCGGTCGGCGACGACGGCCTGATCCACACCGTGTGGGACTCCGGAGAGCCCATCGAACCGGACCCGTTCCTCGAGAGCTACGACTGGGCAGAGGGCCTGTCCGCGGGCTGAGTCGCGGGCTGAGTCGCGCCGGGGCGCCCTGCGCACGGGCGCCCCGGCACCACCCGCACCTGCCCGGACCCACCGGTTCGAAAGGACCCTCGTGGACGCATTGTTCGCTCAGCTCTTCGCCGGACTGTCGCTCGGCTCCGTGCTCCTGCTCGCCGCGCTGGGACTGGCGCTGACGTTCGGCCAGATGGGCGTCATCAACATGGCGCACGGCGAGTTCATGATGGCGGGCGCCTACACCGCGTTCGTCGTGCAGAGCGTCGTCGGTGACGCCGGACTGTCCCTGTTCGTGTCGCTGCCCGCCGGATTCCTCGTCGGCGGCGCGCTCGGTGTGTTGCTCGAAGCGACCCTGCTACGGCGCATGTACCACCGCCCACTCGACACGCTCCTCGTCACGTGGGGAGTGGCACTGATCCTGCAGCAGCTGGCCCGCGACATCTTCGGCGCGCCGAACGTGGAGGTCCGCGCGCCCGGCTGGCTCTCGGGCAACGTCGACCTCGGCTTGCTGCAGGTCTCGTCGGCGCGGCTGTTCATCATCGTGCTGTCCGTCGCGGCCGTGGTGGGCCTCGGCGTGCTGCTGAAGACGTCCCCGCTGGGCAGGCGGATCCGCGGCACCGTGCAGAGCCGCGACCTCGCCGAGACGGTCGGCGTGTCCACCCGCGCGACGGACCGGATGACGTTCTTCATCGGCTCCGGCCTGGCGGGTGTCGCGGGTGTGGCCCTGACCCTGCTCGGTTCGACGGGGCCGACGCTCGGCACCAACTACATCGTCGACGCGTTCCTCGTCGTCGTCGCCGGTGGCATCGGCCAGATCAAGGGATGCGTGATCGCGGCGTTCGGCCTCGGCACCCTGCAGGCCGCGTTCGAGTACTCCACCACGGCCAGTCTCGCCAAGGTCGCGGTGCTCGTGGTCGTCGTGGTCTTCCTGCAGGCCCGGCCGCAGGGAATCTTCAGCGTGAAGACGAGGAGTCTGGTATGACCCCGATCGTGAGGCGCCACGGCGCCACCCTCGCGGGTTTCGCCGCCGTCGCCGTCGCACTGTTCGCCGTGGCACCGTCGGTGTTGTCGACGTTCCGGCTGTCGCTGCTGGGCCAGTTCGTGTGCTTCGCGATGGTCGCCGTCGGCATCGGCCTCGCCTGGGGCCGGGGCGGAATGCTCACCCTCGGCCAGGGCGTCTACTTCGGACTCGGCGCCTACGTCATGGCCATGCACATGAAGCTCGACGACGCGGGCCCCGGCGGCGTCCCCGACTTCATGCAGCTCTACGGCAACGGCGAGGTCCCGTTGTGGTGGGAGCCGTTCCGCTCACCGGTGATCACCCTGGTCGCCGTGGCGGCGATCCCGGCCGCGGTGGCGTTCGTCCTGGGCTGGGCGATCTTCCGGCGCGGCGTGCGCGGAGCCTACTTCGCCATTCTCTCGCAGGCACTCGCCGCGGCGTTCGCGATCCTGCTCATCGGGCAACAGGCGACCACCGGCGGCACGAACGGGCTCAACGGCTTCCGCTCGTTCTTCGGCTACGACCTGTTCGACCCGGTGAACAAACGGATGCTGTTCTTCATCGCCTCCGGCGCACTGCTGCTGATGCTGCTGGCCGCCTGGCAGCTCTACCGTTCGCGCTACGGCGAACTGCTCGTGGCCGTACGCGACCAGGAGCAACGTGTCCGGTTCCTCGGCTACGACCCGGCACTGGTCAAGACCGTCGCCTACGTGATCGCCGCCGTCATGGCAGGCATCGGCGGAGCGTTGTTCGTACCGATCGCGGGCATCGTCTCGCCGGACGACGTCGGCGTGGTCCCGTCCATCGGGTTCCTGATCGGCGTGGCGATCGGCGGCCGCGCGACCCTGTTCGGCCCCGCGCTCGGCGCGCTGATCGTGGCCTGGGCCGAGACGTCGCTGTCGGAGAGTTTCCCCTCGATGTGGACGTACTTCCAGGGCGTGCTGTTCGTGGTCGTCGTGGCATTCCTGCCGCGTGGCTTCGCCTCCGTGTCGGCACTGTGGCGACGGCGGCCCACCCCGGCGACCGAACCCGCACCGCAGCGACAGGAGGCCACGGTATGAGCATGACCGCCGACTACCTCGAACTCTCCGACGTGCGGGTGGAGTTCGACGGCTTCCGCGCCGTCGACGGAGTGTCCCTCACGGTGCTGCAAGGGGATCTGCGTTTCCTGATCGGCCCGAACGGCGCGGGCAAGACGACCCTCGTCGACGCGATCACCGGCCTCGCCCGCGCGGCCGGGTCGATCCGGTTCGGCAGGACCGAACTCCTCGGCCGCAAGGCGCACCGGATCGCACGGCTCGGTGTCGGCAGGACGTTCCAAACCGCCAGCGTGTTCGAGGACCTGTCCGTGTTGCAGAACCTCGACATCGCCGCGGGCGCCGAACGCGGCCCCGTGACGATGCTGCGGGCCCGTGGCCGGACACCCGAGCGGATCGACGAGACGTTGGAGACCGTCGGGCTCACGGCGCACCGCGACCTCAAGGCGGGGACGCTGTCCCACGGTCAGAAACAGTGGCTGGAGATCGGCATGCTCCTGGTCCGGGACGCGCGGGTGCTGCTGCTCGACGAACCCGTCGCGGGCATGAGCGGCGAGGAACGCACGAGGACCGGCGAACTGCTCCGCCGCGTCGGCGCCGACCGGACGGTCGTGGTCGTCGAGCACGACATGGACTTCATGCGTTCGTTCGCGGACTCGGTGACCGTGTTGCACGCCGGTTCGGTGCTGTCCGAAGGCAGTGTGGCCGAGGTGCAGTCCGACCCACGGGTGCAGGAGGTCTACCTCGGCACCGCGCCCACCGACGCGGCGAACGACTCCGACGAGGCGGTGGCGTGATGCTCGAACTCGACGACCTCCACGTGGGCTACGGCCGCACGACCGTGGTGCACGGCGCGACCGTGCACGTGCCCGAAGGCGGGATCACCGCGGTGATGGGCCACAACGGAGCGGGCAAGACGACGTTGCTGCGCGCCGCCGTCGGACTGCTCGCACCGTCGCGGGGGCGGGTGCTGCTCGACGGCGACGACGTCACGCGGCTGCGGCCCCACCGGCGCGTACGGCGCGGACTGGCCTACGTGCCACAGGGCCAGCAGAGCTTCCCCCAGCTCACGACGGCGGAGAACCTGCAGCTCGTCGCCGACACCCGCCCGCGCGGACGCGCCCGCACCGACGAGCTGCTCGATCTGTTCCCCGCGCTGCGCGAGGTGATGTCACGCAAGGCCGGCCTGCTCTCCGGTGGGCAGCGGCAGCAGCTGGCGATCGCCAGGGCGCTGATCACCGAACCGCGCGTGCTGATCCTCGACGAGCCCACCGAGGGCATCCAGCCGTCCGTCGTGGCCCAGATCGAACGCACGATCGCCGACCTGACGAGCGGTGACGACCTGTCGGTGCTGCTGGTGGAACAGCACATCGGTTTCGCGTTGTCGGTGGCGGACCGCTACTACGTCCTCGCCTCGGGCCGGGTCACCTCGTCCGGCGACGGCGGCGACGATTCCCACGCGACGGTCCGCGCCGCGATGGCGATCTGAGGATGCGGCCGACCCGGCGGTCCCGCACGGCCGCGCGTGCCGCCGGGTCAGCCACCGTGGTCGAAGCGGACGAACCTGACCTCACGGCCCAGTGCGCGGAAGTCCTCGTCGCTGCCGTCGACCCGGTAGCCCATGACGCGCGTCAGGCGTGCGGCGAGTTTCGGCGTCCTGCGGCCGTACTCGACCATCAGCTCCACGCCCGTCTCGACGTCCAGCGCCGTCGCGGTCGCCGACGTACGTAACCGTCCGCTCTGGATGGTCACGGACGGGTTCTCGAGGATGTTCCGGTACCAGGCGGCTTTCGCCCCGAAACCGGAGCACGCCGTGATCGAGCGCGCGTCACTCGTGACCACCTCGAGAACGACCTCGCGCCGCTTGCCGGTGCGCCTGCCGGTGTGTACCAGGTACAGGAACCGGCGACTCAGCAGTGCGCCGAGGCCGCAGCGATAGAACACGATCGGCGCCCGCGCCAGCGCGCGCTTCCATCCGCTCGGCGGCCCGGCATCCGTGATCTGCTCCACGACCGGCACCCTACTCCGCCGGTACCCTGGAACGCATGAAACGCCCCGTCTCGCCGTTGCCGCAACGCAACGGACTCGACGCCGCGCGGCTGCGGCTCCCCGTCGACGGGACGTGGGCGACCGTGCGCGACCACCTGGTGCAGCGGCTGCACCGGCTGGAACCCGCCTACGTCGACGAGATGATCACGGCGGGCCGGTTCGTCACGGCCACCGGTGCCGTCACGACCGACACCCCGTACGTGCCGGGCGAGTTCGTGTGGTTCCACCGCGACCTGCCCGACGAGGTGCCCGTACCGTTCGACATCGGCATCGTGTATCGCGACGACGACCTGGTGGTGGCCGACAAACCGCATTTCCTCGCGACGATCCCCCGCGGTAAGCACGTCATGCAGACTGCTCTGGTGCGGCTGCGCGACGAGCTCGGCCTGCCCGAGTTGAGCCCCGTGCACCGGCTCGACCGCGTGACCGCCGGGCTGCTGATGTTCACCGTGCGGCGGGAGCTGCGCGGGCCGTACCAGAACCTGTTCCGCGACCGCGTGGTGCACAAGGAGTACGAGGCGATCGCCCCGTACGACCCTCGGCTCACGCTGCCGCGCACGGTGCGGAGCCGGATCGTCAAACGCCGCGAGGTCGTCACCGCCGAGGAAGTGCCGGGCGAACCGAACGCCGAAACCCGCGTCGAGCTCGTCGAGGCCCGCGACGACCTGGGCCGCTACCGCCTGGTGCCCGCCACCGGACGGACGCACCAGCTGCGGGTGCACCTGGCCTCGCTCGGCGTGCCCATCGTGGGCGACTCGTTCTACCCGGTGACGTACGAGACCGCGCTCGACGACTTCCGCAACCCGTTGCAGCTGCTGGCGAAGGTCCTCGAATTCACCGACCCGCTCACCGGGCGGCGCCGCCGGTTCGAGAGCGCCCGCACGCTCTCGGCCTGGCCCGGCTGAGCACGGGTTCAGGCAGGCGACGCGACCGGAAGTCCCATCGACTCGGCGGCCATCCCCAGTCTCTTGTCGTACGTGACGAAGGTGCCCAGGTCTCCTTCGAGGAGCAACGCGGTCGCAAGGTGAATGGCATCGAGAGATCGCAGCTGCGGGTCGGGCAACCGGCCCGCAGCTTCCGCCACGGCCCTGCTCATCTCGATCAAGCCCACCTTCTCCAGTGCGAGATCGGCACGAGGCAGGGCGCCTCCACCCTGGCGGATCGCTGCTCGCCTGGTCTCGACCGACAGCAGCGCGCTCGACACCACGTGTTCGTCCGAACGTTCGCCCACCATCCGACGCAACGCAGGCGTTTCGGCCTCGGCCCACACCAGCTTGAGGAAGGCCGACGTGTCGAGGTAGATCACCAGGCTTCCTCGCCACGCATGTCGGCGAGTACGTCGGTCAGGCCGCGACGACCGTGCGGCACCGGAGGGGGATCGCCCAGCTCACTAACGTGCCCTGCCGGGGGCCGATACTGTCCGGCCGCCTCCAACCGATCGAGAGCGGACCCGTCGGATTCCACGGGCACGAGGTAGGCCACCAAGCGACCACGGTCGGTCACCTCGACCCGCTCGCCGGCTTTTGCCAAGGCGACGTAGTGGGACGCTTGCTGACGAAGCTCCCGGATGCCGATGGACGTCATGAGCCCATTGTAGCATCTGATGTGCTACCTCTGTCTCGTCACGAGCGACCGCGCTGCGCCGACGCTCCCCCGACCCGCTCACCGGGCGGCGACACGCTCACCGGGCGCCGCCGGTTCGAGAGCGCCCGCACCCTGTCCGCCTGGCCCGGCTGAACCCGAGGCCGCAACACGACGCCCGGAGAACGCAACACGGTCCCCGCGATCCGCAACACGGCCCCCGGAGAACGCAACACGGTCTCCTGGGGACGCAACACGGCGCGTGTGGGAGGCCGGCCCGTCCCCGGCTCAGTCGCGTTCGATGCGGTGGCCGATGACCTCCGGGCCGGGGTGGGCAGCACCGGAGCCGTCGCGGCGGTCGTCGACCTCGGGAAGTTCCACCGCGTCGCCCTTGCGGGAACTGCCCGCGGGCCGCGGGCCGATCCACGCGACCCGGACGGCGTCCTCGCCCTTCAGCAACCGGTGAGCACGCACGCCCACGGTCGCGCGGCCCTTCGCGGGGTACTCCGCGAACGGCGTCACCTTCACCGTCTCACCCGTGGCCGTGACGACGAACGGTTCACCGTGCTCGTCGTCGTCCGTGCGCACCGCGCCGAAGAACACGACCTCCGCGTCACCGGACAACTTGACGCCCGCCATGCCGCCGCTCTTGAGCCCCTGCGGCCGCACCAGCGACGCCGAGTACCGCAACAGCGACGCCGCGGACGTCACGAACGCCAGTTCCTCCTCGCCGTCGGTCAACCACGCCGCGCCGACGACCTCGTCGCCCTCCTTGAGATTGATGACCTCGAACTCCTCGGAACGCACGGGCCAGTCGGGGGCGCACACCTTCACCACACCGGCCTTGGTGCCCAGCGCCAGCCCCGGCGACTCGCCGACATGGTCGCCGAGCGGGGCGAGCCCGACGATCCGTTCACCCTTCGCCAGCGGCACGAGTTCTCTCGCCGCCATGCCGCCGCGCAGCGACACCGTGCCGCTCTGCTCCGGCAGCACGGGCAGCGGCAGCACGTCCACCTTGAACGCCCTGCCCGCGCTCGTCACCAGGACCACCTGGCCGCGCGCGGTCGTGCGGACCACGGCCTGCACCGCGTCGTGTTTGACCCGGCCGTTGCGGCGGCGGCTCTCCTGCGCCTCCTCCGACTCGGCCGCAGTGCGGGCGACGAGCCCGGTGGCCGACAGCACCACGTGACACGGGTCGTCGGCGACCTCCAGCGGACCGGCCGGTTTGGACGCGGCCAGCACCTCCTTGAGGTCGCCGTCGATCAGCGCGGTGCGGCGTTCGGTCGGGAAGTCCTTCGCGATCTTCGCCAGCTCGGCCGAGACGACCTTCTTCAGTTCCTTGTCGTCGTCGAGGATCTTCGACAGCTCCGCGATCTCCTCGCGCAGCTTCTCCTCCTCCTGCTCGAGGTCGAGCTTGTCGTACTTGGTCAACCGCCGCAGCGGGGTGTCCAAAATGTACGTTGCCTGGATCTCGGTGAGTTCGAACCGCTTCATCAGGCCCTCCTTGGCGGCCTGCGCGTTGTCGCTCTGCCGGATGAGCTTGATGACCTTGTCGATGTCGACGAGCGCCTTGAGCAGACCCTCCACCAGGTGCAGCCGCTCCTCGCGCTTGCGGCGACGGTAGCGGGTGCGGCGGGTGACGACGTCGTAGCGGTGCTGCAGGAACACCTCGAGCAACGGCTTGAGCCCGAGGGTCTGCGGCTTGCCGTCGACGAGCACGAGGTTGTTGATGCCGAACGATTGCTCCAGCGGCGTCAGCCGGTACAGGTCCGCCAGCAGCGCCTGCGGGTTGACGCCGACCTTGCACTCGATGACCAGCCGCGTGCCGTTCTCGCGATCGGTGAGGTCCTTGACGTCGGCGATGCCCGAGAGCCGCTTCGTCTTGTTGACCTCGTCGGTGATGCGCTCGATGACCTTCTCCGGGCCCACGCCGTACGGCAGCTCGGTCACGGTGATGCCCTGCCGCCTGCTGCCTTCGATCGGGCCGGTCTCCACGGTCGCGCGCATCCGCACGACGCCGCGGCCCGTCTCGTAGGCCTTGCGCACCTGGTCCAGGCCGAGCAGCTGCCCACCGGTCGGCAGGTCGGGTCCCGGCACGAACTCCATCAGCTTGTCGAGCGACGCGTTCGGGTGGTTGATCAGCCAGCGCGCGGCGGCGATGACCTCGCTGAGGTTGTGCGGAATCATGTTGGTCGCCATGCCGACCGCGATCCCGGACGTACCGTTGACCAGCAGGTTCGGGAACGACGCGGGCAGCACCGACGGTTCGAGCAGCTCACCGTCGTAGTTCGGCCGCATGTCGACGGTCTCTTCACCCAGCTCGCCGACGAGCAGCATCGCCTCGGGCGACATGCGAGCCTCGGTGTTGTGGTTGACGAAACCGCCCGCGAGGAAGGAGTGATCGTCCGACTCGACCCGCACGGAGTACACCTCGGCCGGCTCCGCAGCCTCGACCTCAGTGACCTCCTCGAACCGGTACCCGGAGTCCATGATCGGAAGGATCGTCTGCAGGACCTCGGTGTCCTTGATCCGGTCGATGATGCGGAGACGTTCGGTTTCCCAACGCTCCATCCGATCGAAGTTGTGCTGTGTGAGCCATTTCCGCCCGCTGCCGCGCCGATCGAAGTCCGCAGCTCCACGTACGTAGTCGGCCACGAACGGAACGTGGTCGGCACTCAACCGATGCGGGCGTAGCGGAGAGCGCTGCAGCAACTCCTGCAGCTTGGCCTGCTTGGTCTTCAGGAACCCGACGCGCTCGGCGAACGCCTTGACGTTGCGCAACCCCGCGATGACCAGTCGCCGTTCGACCGAACCGCTCTTCCTGGTGTAGGCGCAGATCCGCGCAGTGACGCCGAACTCTGCCAGTAGCTCCTGCAACTCGGATGCCAGCCGCTCACTGTAGGTGCTGTACTGAACGGTGAACGAGTTGTCGGCCTGGCGAACACCACCGTCACCCTCGAACGCGGCCATCAAGAACGCGCGCTTGACTCCCCAACCGCCCGTCCAGACATGCTCCGGCACGAACTTGTCCTTGGCCCCGTGTCCGATGAACTCGGCCAGCGGGCTACGCCGGAACGCGTCCATACCGCCCGCATAGTCCTGGATGTCCAGTTCACGAATCCGCTTCCGGTCCCGACGTGTCTCTCGCTCGTACACATATCGCTGCCCACCGACGAGCTGGTCGTACGCGTGCAATACCTCGTCGAAGTAATGGTCGTCGGTGTTGCTGAACCCGGCACGGTTCTCGGTGGCGAAGCCTTCCGAGACCCACGCGCCCGCGAGCACACCCTGCATGTACTCCCGCGCGGTGGGCACGACCTGCATCCACGCGTTGCGCGCCACACAGACAACCGTGCCCGGTTCGACCTCGTCCAGCCTGCGCCACTGGAACAAGGGGACACCGGCGGGCGCTTCGAGGCACAGTACGAGGTGGTTCTCACTACCGCGCAGTGAATACCCGGACTTCGTGGACATGCGCAGGGTCGGATGGACACCGGAGTTGAAGACCTTGTTCACCCGAACGGTTTTGCCGTCCTTGTCGAGCACCTCGAAGTCGGCCTCCGCCTCCGAGTTCTCAGGCAGATCGACGACGTCGGCGATACGAGGACTCGACCCGTCCGCAAGCCGGATACGGGTTTCACCAACCAGGCAGTAACGCGACGCGGCCGGTCCATCGTCCGGGCTACCGAAATTGCCGTGCCCGTCGACCAGCGGGACGTTCATCGAGAAGTCCTGCGCGAGCCGCACCATCGCGTCGTAGATCGCGACGTCGCCGTGCGGGTGGTAGCGGCCCATCACGTCACCGACGACGCGCGACGACTTCACGTACGCGTGGCTGGGCCGGTAGCCGTTCTCGTTCATGGAGAACAGGATCCGGCGGTGCACCGGCTTGAGGCCGTCGCGCGCGTCGGGCAGCGCCCGGGAGTGGATGACCGAGTAGGCGTACTCCAGGTACGAGTCCTCGATCTCCGTGGCCAGCGAGTTGTCGTAGACCTGGGCGCCGGCCTGGTCGAACGCGGCCGGATCGACGCGGGTGGTCGGGTTCTTACGGCGTGCCATGGTGTTCTCCGGCTCCTGGTTCGTGCTCTGGCGCGGCGGATACGGGTGCGGGGACGGCGGATGCGGGGACGACCGCGCCGTCAGATGTCGATCGCGGCCTGGTCGACGCGTTCGGACGACGAGACGAGCCAGTTGCGGCGTGGTTCGACCTTCTCGCCCATGAGGAGTTCGAGCGCGGCCTCGGCGGCCTCGGCGTCGTCGAGCGTGATGCGGCGGACGGCGCGGGTCGCGGGGTTCATCGTCGTCTCCCACAGCTCGTCGGCGTCCATCTCGCCGAGACCCTTGAACCGCGGCACGGGCTTCTTGATCGTCTTGCCCTTCGCCTCGAGTTCGGCGACCTTCTCCTGCATCTCGCGCTCGGTGAAGGTGTAGTGCGTCTCCTCGTTCTTGCCCTTCGTGACGACCTTGTGCAGCGGCGGCATCGCGGCGTAGAGCCTGCCCTCGTCGATGACCGGCCGCATGTAGCGGGCGAACAGCGTGATCAGCAGGGTGCGGATGTGCGACCCGTCCACGTCGGCGTCGGCCATGACGATGATCCGGCCGTAGCGCATCGCCGACATGTCGAACGTCCGCCCGGTGCCCGCGCCGAGGACCTGCACGATGTTGGAGATCTCGGCGTTCTTCAGCGCGTCACCGAGCCCGGCCTTCTGCACGTTGAGGATCTTCCCGCGCAATGGCAGCAACGCCTGGTACTCGGACACCCGCGCACTGCGGGCACTGTTGTGCACGAACACGCCCGATTCCAGTGCGAAGTTGTGGTAGTGGTCCACGGTCAGGTCGTAGACGTCCTCGGTCTCGTCGAGGAACTCGACAGCCGCCACGCGATGATTGACATGCTGCGCTGCTTCCCGAAGTCGGCGGTAGTCGCCGTGGTAGTGCGCGAGCAGCCTCTCGAACCGGAGGCCCGTCCGCGCCGTGTCCAGCCGAAGCGCTTCGTACGCACCCTCCAGCTCGCCGTCCGACACGTCGAGAACGTTGGCGAGCCGTTTCAGCGCAGCGATCCGGCGGCCCTCGTTCTGCTGGGCGACCCTCTCCGGCTTCGGAACGGTCTCGACGTAACGAGCACGCCCCTTCTGGACCCGTGCGAGGTGACCGGTGTCGGGGCCGGACATGCGCACCGAATGCCGCAGGCCGAACTCGGGGTGGGCCTCGTGCCAGGCGGTCACCGCTGCACGCTGACGGTCACGCTCTGCCTGATCGGAGAACTGCTCGACCGTCTTCCGTGAGCGCCATGCACGCAGTTCCTCGTCTTGCCACTGCTCCTTCGAGCGGCGGCTCCACTCCTCCCTGCGACCCGGCTCCGCGAAGAAGATCCGCACACGTTCCGCCGCGTCGGCCCGGTGCTCGGGGTGCGCCCAGTACTCGGCCTGCCAGCGACGCATCCGCTCGGCGTACTCGGCACGCTCGACGTCGCTCAACGAGGCATACCAGTCCTGGAAGCCCTGCTCGACCTTCGCGCGGAACTCGGGATCCGCGTTCCGCTCGGCCAGCCGGGCCAGGCACCCGGCTCGGAACTCCGGGTCCTGCCACTGTTCGGACAGCATCGCCGACTTGAACTCCAGGCCACCGCTGGCCAGCCAGGCCCGATAGCCCTCGCGAACGTGCTCACCCATCATCGCTGCGTGGAGCGCAGCGTGGTCCTCCCACGTCATCCTGCGGATGTTGCGGGGATCGTTGTTCCGCTTATCGACATCGACGTGATGGCGAACGTTCCCGTTGGCAGGGCTGTCGAAGCCGTTCCGCAGGTTGTATCCGTCCGCGAGGTAGTGGGTGTAGACCCACTCCTCACGGTCGTTCATCCACACGCGCTCGTAACCGTCGAGGTTGTCCCCTGCGGACTTGGCGGACACGCTGCGGTACAGCGGCATGAGCGAATCCCCGGCCGCCAGCTGGTCCGCACGCCGGTACGAACCGTCACGAAGCCGGAACAGATGGTCCGGGGTACACCGAACCGATTCGCCGTTGTCGAGCCGCACCCGCACGAGCTGCGCACCGCGTTTGGTCACCCGGGGTTCGACGAGCGGGGCGAGCACGACCCGCCCCTCGGCGTTCGTCGTGTAGCCGAAGTGCGTGATCCCCTGTTCCCAGTCAGCGGCCAGCTCGACGAACGTCTTGCTCCCGCCGCTCGCCAACGCGACGCGCGTGTCACCGGTGAAGCAACCGAGTGCGCTGTCGCCTTCCACGAGGAACAGCTCACTGCGGGCGATGCCGGTCGCGCGGCAGTCGACGAGCTTCGGCGGCATGGCGGCGCCCTCGAGCGCCGTCTTGCGCCGCGCGGCGTCCTTCTGCTGCTTCTGCGCGATGCGCACCCGGGAGGCGTCGACGATCTTCTGCAGCACCGTCTTGGCCTCGGACTTCGTCCGGCGGTTGTCGGTCCAGGCGCGGATCTCCTTGTCGACGATGCCCTGCAGCACCTTGGTGATGCCCGCGGTCGACAGTTCGTCCTTGGTCTGCGACGTGAACTGCGGCTCCGGGATGCGCACGTGGACGATCGCGGTCATGCCCTCGGTGATGTCGTCGAGGGTCGGCGGGTCCTCCTTCGGCTTGAGCAGCCCCCTGGTCTTGGAGATCGCCTCCTGCAACGATTTCGTCAGCGCCCGGTCGAAGCCCTTCCGGTGCGTGCCGCCGTGCACGTTGCGGATGGTGTTGGTGAAGCACTCGATGGTGCGCTCGTAACCGGTGCCCCAGCGCAGCGCGACGTCCACCTCCGCCCGCCGTTCCACATTGGACTGCATGACGCCGTTCTCGTCGGCTGCGTTCTCCTTGTAGGTGCCCTCACCGGAGATCGTGATCGTCCCGGACACCGCACGGTCGCCGGTCGGAGCGAGGTACTCGACCATGTCGGCGAGGCCGTTCGGGTAGTGGAACGTCTCCTCCTCGATCGTGCCGACCTCGCCGTCGGTGGCGGTCCGCAGCACGTAGGTGACGCCGGGCACGAGGAACGCGGTGTGCTGCAGCTTGGTGCGCACGTGCTCGATGTCGAGCTCCGCGCCCTGCTCGAAGTACCGCGAGTCGTACCAGTAGCGGATCGTCGTGCCGGTGGACTCCCCGCGCTTCATCTTGCGTGCGACGCGCAATCCCGACTGCGGCGTGAACTTCGCCTTCGGACCGGGACCGTCGAACACGCCTGCCACGCCGCGGGCGAACGACATCTCGTGGACCTTGCCCGCCCGCCGGACCTGCACGTCGAACCGCAGCGACAGCGCGTTCACCGCCGATGCGCCGACGCCGTGGAGCCCGCCCGAGGCCTTGTAGCCGGAGCCACCGAACTTGCCGCCCGCGTGCAACCGGGTCAGCACCAGCTCGACGCCGGAGATTCCCGACTTGGCGTGGTTGTCGGTGGGGATGCCACGGCCGTTGTCGTCCACCTCGACACTGCCGTCGGCGTGCAGCGTGACGACGACACGATCGGCGTGGCCCGCCACGCCCTCGTCGGTGCAGTTGTCGACGATCTCGGCGAACAGATGGTTCACGCCGCGGCTGTCGGTGGACCCGATGTACATGCCGGGCCGCTTCCGCACCGCTTCCAATCCCTCGAGGTGGGTCAGATCGTCGGCCCCGTACAGGGTCTCGGCCGAAGCAGTCACAGGGTCGTCTCTCCCGGTCTCGTGATGCGATGGCGGCGTCCCGTTCACCCCGCGGGCGAGCCGCCTCGTGCGGGCTTCCGGCACCGGTCGGATTCACCGGCCCCGGCGGAAGGCACCGTACTGCAGCGTATCCGCACGGCCGGACATTCCGGGGCACCCACCGGCCACACAGCCCCGCGACGGCGACCGATATGTGACCCAGTTCATCCTTCGCCTGCGCCGGTCGTCGACTCGGCGAACTCGGCACGCACTCCGAGCAGTCGCACCGGGCGGTCGAACTCGAAGCGGCCCAGCACGGTCAGCGCGGCCCGTTCGAGAGCGTCGCCGACCCGGGTGCGCTGGACGTTCTCGCCGGGACCACTCGTCGCGGGCCGCCGACCGTCGCCCTCCCGCCCGCCGGCCACGGGGTCGACGGGTTCGGGGTCGACGGGTTCGGGGTCGACGGGTTCGGGGTCGACGGGTTCGGGGTCGACGGGTTCGGGCAGCGTGGTGCTGCGGGTACGGGTGACGAACGGTGCGAACCGCACTTTCACGGCCACCCGCGCGACGGGGCGCCCCTCGGCGATCACGTCGTCGGCGACACGCCGGGCGAGCTCCCGCACGGCGGCGTCGGCGTCGGTGCGCTCCGTGAGGTTCCGCTGGAACGTCGTTTCGCGGCTGCGCGACTTCGCCACGTGCGGTGTGGCCGCGACCTCGCGGTCGCCCCAGCCGTGGGCCAGCACGCGGAAGAACGGCCCCATGGTCGGGCCGAACCGCGCGGCCAGTGCGTCGCGATCGGCCTCGGCGAGCTGTCCGACCGTGGTGATGTCGAGTTCGGCGAGCTTCTTGACCGTGCGGCTCCCGATGCCCCACAGCGCGTCCGGAGGGCGGTGCGCCATCACGGGCAGCCAGTCCGACTGCGTCAGCCGACGGATACCACCGGGTTTGGCGAATCCGGTGGCGGTCTTCGCGCGCAGTTTGTTGTCGCCGATTCCCACGGAGCATTCCAATCCGCAACGCAGGCGCACGATGTCGCGCACGCGCTGCGCCAGATCTTCCGGGTCATCGGTTTCCGCGCCGAGAAACGCCTCGTCCCAGCCTGCCACCTCCACGACGACCGGCAGTTCCCGCAATGCCGCCATGACGCGTTCCGACACCTCTTCGTAGGCGGGCGAATCCGAGGGCAGGAATACCGCCTCGGGACATTTCCGTTGCGCCGTCCGCAGCGGCATTCCCGAGTGCACGCCGAAGGCCCTGGCCTCGTACGACGCCGTCGCGACGACGCCGCGCTGCGCAGGGTCGCCCGCCCCGCCGACCACCACGGGTTCGCCCCGCAGTTCCGGATGCCGCGCGATCTCGACGGCGGCGATGAACTGATCGAGATCGACGTGCAGTACCCACTCCACATCACTCAGTATGCGGTACTCCCACGACATTCGGCGCCGGTGATCGTTGCGGTTCTGCCCGAATGCGGTCGAGTCCGCACCGTTTCCCGAATGTGGCGCACGTGGCACGTGACGGACGTCGCGCCGGACACGAAGTTGAACGTGGAACAAAGCGGCCCGCCGCGGCCGTTGGACGAAGTGTTCGCTCGTCGCCACGCGGTCACCTCCGAGACGGAAGACGGTCTACGGGAGGCGCGTGCCCGACCCCGACACGCGACACCGCCCCCCGAGGAACAACCGGCGGGCATCGCCGCGCCACGGCATCGCCACATCCGGCGTCGCCACACCCGGCGTCGCCGCGCCACGGTCACGTCGGACGTCGACACGTCCCGGCGAGCGGACACGTCCGAACACGACACCCGACGAACAGCACGTCCGACGTGACGACACGTCGTTCGTGAGTCGCGCCGCGAAAGGAGGGCGCCCGCACCATGAACAAGTCCGACCAGCCACAGAGCCTCGAGTGGGTGCACGACGCCGCCTGCCGCGACGAGGACCCGGAACTGTTCTTCCCCGTGTCCGACATGGGCCCGGGTTCGCAGCAGGCCGCGCAGGCGAAGGCGGTCTGCGCACGCTGTCCCGTTCGGGACCAGTGCCTGTCCTACGCGCTGGACAATGGTCTCGACTTCGGGATCTTCGGCGGCCTCACCCAGGAGGAACGCCGCGAGTTCGCACGCCGCCGTAGCGAGTCCGCTCCGCGGGCGGCGTGACACCCGGCTCCGTCGGGCGGTGGTCCCCCGGCATCGCCCGACGGAGCCCTCGTTCACGGACGTCCACGTCCCGCACGTTCGCCGACGCCCCAGACGTGCCAGGCGTCCTCCGACGTTCGGCTCGTCCCCCGACGTTTCCCGTCGTTCCACGCGTCGCCGCCCGACGCGGCGACGGTGTCGCACCGCTCCCGTCGGCCGAACCGGCATGACCTGGCGCCCCCCATCATGCATATCTGCATGCATAAAACGCCGTTTTCCGGCATGCAGACATCCGCCAACCTGTGTCACCAGTCACAGTACAAATGTCCGGTTATGCATAACATATACATATCAACCTGGGTGATGTTCGATAACTAAAATGCCCTACCGTGGGGAATCCCAAGTGGCAACGACGAACGGACTCAGGGCCCAGACACCGGGGCGGCTGCGCTGAAGGTGCGCGAACGGACCGCACGAGCGGGGTTCCCACCTCATCGCCGGCACCAACCCATCCCGGGGTCGGCACACCGGAAGGGGAACGCGTGACACTGCAGGTTGGAGAACAGGACGGGCCGGCCCAGGAGGGCCAGGGCGCCTTCGCCGCGGCGACGGGCCGCAGCCTCGAAGGCGACAACGCCAAGCCCCGTTACCTGGAGTACCAGCGTGAACTGATCCGGCCGTACGCCGGACGCTCCGTGCTGGAGATCGGCGCGGGTGACGGCGAGTTCGTGTCGGGCTACCACGACGCCGAGCGGTACGTCGTCACCGACGTCGACCCCGAGGCCGTGCAGCAGATGAAGACGCGTTTCGCCGACCGCTCCGACGTCGAGGTGCAGCAGTTCGACGGCGACGGCACCGGCCGTCTCGACGAGCCGGTCGAGACACTGCTGGCCATCAACGTGCTCGAGCACATCGAGGACGACGCCGGGGCGCTGCGCAGCCTGTCGAAGTCGGTGACGCCGGGCGGCAAGGTCATCATGTTCGTGCCGGGATACCAGCAGCTGTACGGCGAGTTCGACCGGCTGGTCGGCCACTACCGCCGCTACACGCCGCGCACCCTCGCGACCGCCGCGCAGCGTGCCGGCCTGACGACCGAGGTCTCCAAGCCGGTCAACTTCCTGGGCGCGTTCGCCTGGTGGGCCGCGGTCCGCAAGGGCGGCACCGGCTCGCCGAACCCGAAGCTCGTGGCGCTGTACGACCAGTACGTCGTGCCGGTCACGAAGGCGATCGAGAAGAACGTGCGGGTGCCGTTCGGGCAGTCGATCCTGCTCGTCGCGCGTACCCCGGTGGCCTGACCGCCGACCCCGCCCTGCCGTAAGAATTCCGTGACGCCGCTCCGGCGACGCAACGATTCACGGCACGACGACGTCGCGGCGCCACGATTTCACAGCGACACAACGGAAAGCGCGATCGCCCACTGCTAACGTGCAGGGAGGAGCCCGGCACCGCCGGCGCGTTGTCAGTGAGTGACCGGGAGGACACAGCAGGCGATGGAGATTCTCACCATCGATACGCCGTCGCTGGGCGATCGCAGCTATCTCGTGCACGACGGGCAGGTGGCGTTCGCGGTCGACCCGCAGCGGGACATCGACCGGATGCTCACGTTGCTGGAGGACCGCGGCGTCCGCCTGTCGGCCGTGTTCGAGACCCACATCCACAACGACTACGTGACGGGCGGGCCGGCCCTGGCACGGTTGACCGGCGCGTCGTACCACGTCAACGCCGAGGACCCGGTCTCGTTCGAGCGCACCCCGATCTCCGACGGCGACGTCGTCGAGGTCGGGGCGATGCGCGTGCGCGCGCTGGCCACGCCGGGCCACACGTTCACGCACCTGTCGTACGCGGCGGCCCACGGCGATGACAGCCCGGTGGTGTTCACGGGTGGCTCATTGTTGTTCGGATCGACCGGAAGGCCCGATCTGCTCGGCCCCGAGCACACCGAGGACCTGGCTCACGCCCAGCACGCCTCCGCCCGGCGGCTCGCCGCCGAGCTGCCCGACGACACACGAGTGCTGCCGACGCACGGTTTCGGCAGCTTCTGTTCCGCGACGCCGACGTCGGGCGACGCGTCCACCATCGGCCACGAGAAGCGTGTCAACCCGGCGCTGACCGTCGACGAGTCGTCCTACGTGGAGAGCCTGCTCGCCGGGTTGGACGTCTACCCGGCGTACTACGCGCACATGGCGCCCGCCAACCTGGCGGGACCCTCCGAACCGGACCTGGCTCCCCCGCATCGCGCCGATTCCGCGGAGCTGAGGCGCCGCATCGACGCGGGTGAATGGGTCGTCGACCTCCGCACGCGGACGGCGTTCGCCGCGGGGCACGTCGCGGGCACGCTCAACTTCGGTATCGATGGCGGTTTCGCGACCTACCTGGGCTGGCTGTTGCCGTGGGGAACGCCGCTGACGCTGCTCGGCGAGACGCCCGAGCAGATCGCCGAGGCGCAGCGGGAACTCGTCCGCATCGGCATCGACCGGCTCGAGGCGGCCGCGACCGGCAACGTCCGGGAGTGGGCGTTCGGCGGCGAGCTGCGGTGGTTCGAGACGGCGTGTTTCGCCGATCTCGCCCAGGTCCGCCACCACCGGCACGTGGTGGTGCTGGACGTGCGGCGCAGGTCCGAATGGGACTTCGACCATCTCGACGACGCGGTGCACATCCCGCTGCACGAGCTGTTGGAGCGCATGGACGAGATCCCCGCCGGGGAGGTGTGGGTCCACTGCAAGTCCGGCTACCGGGCGGCCATCGCCGCCTCCCTGCTGGCCGCGGCGGGCCGGCACGTCGTGTCCATCAACGACGACTTCGCCGCGGCCGCCTGATCGCCCGGACCCACGACCGGGTCCGGGCGAGGCGGCCGTCGTGGACGGACGGCTACGGCTCCAGGAACGCCGCACAGGCGACGGCGACGAAGGCAGCCTCGGGCGCGCGGTAGGTCACCTCGGCCCACCGGTCGTCGGTGACCTGCTCCCCGTCCGTTCCGACACAGCTGTAGGTCCCGCCGATGACGTAGGGCCCGCACGGCTCGGCTCCGCCGGCGTGACGGCAGGTCGTGTAGTTGTCGCAGGTCAGCGTGGTCAACGCGGACGATTCCAGGTTCGGACCGGTGCGCACGTTGAGGTTGCACTCGTTCACCGCGTTCGCGTGCACGAGTGCGGGTCGCCCCGTGCCGGAGGTCGACTCCGGCTCGGCGGCCGACACCGTTCCCGTGGCCAGGCCCGCCGCCGCGACCGCACACGACACGGTCGCGGCCACCCGTACGGCTCGTCTCGTCACGTTCACTCCCCTTCTCGGCCCACGGCCTGCCGACGCGCGGGCTCGGTGATCAACTGTCATGGTGGGTATCGGCTGTGGTAGCCGCCCACTCGATCGCCGGACCGGCTGGTTTCGCCGGTTTACGGGCCCACCGGCGAGTGGTAAGCGGCAACGCCGCCGGCGACACCGTTCGTGAAAGAGGGGTCCAGTGCCGTCCCAATCCAGCGAGGACACGGAAGCCGTGACCGGCGATCCCGCGAGCGATCAGGCCACGGTGCTCGGCCTGATCGCGGACCCGGACATGCCGGAGACGATCGCCGACCGCCTGGCCGACACGCTTCCGGATCAACTCGACGGCGAATGGCACGTCGAAGTGGACGCCGACCCGGTGACGGCCACGTTGAAAGGCACGTCGGAGATCCTCGAGCAGACGGCGCACAAATGCGACGCCCACGGGTGGACGTACGCCATCTGCATCACCGACCTGCCGGTGCGCTCCGACGACGGGCCGGTCGTGGCGGACATCGACCACGACCGCGGGGTGGCCGTCGTGTCCGTCCCCGGGATGGGCGGCCTGCAGACCCCCAGGCGCGTCCACCAGGTGATGCGACAGGTCATCGACGAGCTCCTCGGCGAACCCGAAGAGCGGGACGAGCCGGGCCGGACGCGCGAACAGCGCAGGCACGGCCTCAGCGGCAGGGCCATCGGCCTGCTCGCGCCCATCCGCCGCAAAGCCGTTGAGACCGAGGGCAGCCACCTAGACGTGCGGTACGTGACGCCGGGCAGGCGCGGCAGACTGCGCCTGCTCTCGGGCATGGTGCGCACCAACCGGCCGTGGCGACTGGTGTTCGGCCTGTCACGGGCACTGGCGGCCGCCGTGGCGACGAGCGCGTTCGGCCTGTCGTCGAGCACGATCTGGATGGTCGGCGACCAGCTGAACATCGGGTTCAAGGTGCTGACGACGGTGACGGTGATCGCGGCACTCGTGACCTGGCTGATCGCCGCACACGACCTGTGGGAGAAACGCGGCGACACCCGGTCGGATCCACAGCTGGCGTGGCTGTACAACGCGTCGACCCTGTTGACCCTGATCATCGGCGTGGTCGCGCTGCTGCTGATCCTGTTCGTCGTCAACTTCCTGCTGGCGTGGCTGATCCTGCCGGCGTCACTGCTGACCAGCATGCTCGGCACCGAGACCGGGGTCGGCACGTACCTGGCCGTGGCCTGGGCGTTCACCACGCTCGGCGGCATCGCGGGCGCACTCGGATCGAGCCTGGAGACCGACCAGGCCGTGCGGCAAGCGGCCTACGGCTACCGCGAGAGCCGCCGCCGTGCCGAATACCAGGAGCAGGAGTCCAGCTCCGACGACTCCGGCGGCTCCGGTTCCGACGACTCCCGCGACTCCGAATCCAGCGGCTCCGGCTCCGGCGAGTCCTGACGTCTGCCGCCCCGTGGGCACCACGCCGCGGAGTGCCGGGGCCGCCGCTACGCGGCTCCGTTCGAGTCGCTGTGATCGCCTCCCGCGAGCTCGACGATCGCGGCGGCGACCCGGTCCCCGTCGGGCAGCGTGTCGGGCGAGAGCACGAACTGGACCGCGAGGCCGACGACCATGGCGTGCACGACCGTGCCGATCCCGTCGGCGGCGTCGGCATCGAGGTCCGTGGTGTCGCGGCCGAGCACCATGGCCGCGAGCTCCGTGCGGGCCTGCCTGCTCGCCTCGGCGAGTGCCACGCGAATGTCGTCGCCGAACTCCGCCTGCGCGTAGGCCTGGGTGGTCGCCACGACGAGTTCCCGCTGGTGCGGCAGGGAGGCCAGCAGTTCGGTCATCGCCACCCGTAGCCGCTGCACCGGGTCGGCGTCGGCGCTGGCGCGCACGGCACGTTCGATCACGTCGCCCCATTCGCTCTGCGCCTCGAGCGCGGCGAGGTTCATGAGCGCGTCCTTCGAGCCGAAGTGGTATCCGATCGAGGCGAGGTGCGACCCGGACGCCGTGGCGATGTCCCGCGCGGTCGTGCGGGAGTAGCCCTTCTCCACGAGACAGCGTCGCGCCCCGGCCAGCAGGTCCTCACGTTGGCTCATGGCCGTCACTATGCCCCGGAGACGTCGGCCGCCGCGCGACCGGGCCGGCGTTCGAACGGTGTCGACACGGCTGACCAGGTCGTTTTTACGTACGTACATCTTGCACACGATTTTGACGTACGTACAATCAAGTGGCATGCACACCGACTCCCCCTCCACCGCCCGCACCTGGTGCGGCCTCGTGGTCCTGCTGCTGCCCGCGCTGCTGACGTCGATGGACATCTCGGTGCTGTTCGTGGCGGCGCCCGCGATCACCGAGGCACTCGAGCCGACGTCGGGGCAATGGCTGTGGGCGATGGACATCTACGGCTTCGTGATGGCCGGACTGCTCGTCACCATGGGCGGACTCGGCGACCGATTCGGACGGAAACGCCTCCTGCTGGCGGGCGCCGCACTGTTCGGCGCGGCCTCGGCGATCGTGGCCTACGCGCCGAACGCCGAGTCGCTCATCGTCGGCCGGGCCCTGCTGGCGATCGGCGGCGCGACGCTCGCACCGTCCACACTGGCGCTCATCCGCACCATGTTCACCGACGAAGGCCCGCGCCGGATCGCCGTCGGCGCGTGGACCGTCGCATTCTCCGGGGGATCGGTCGCGGGGCCGATCGTCGGCGGGATGCTGCTCGAGCAGTTCTGGTGGGGAGCGGTGTTCCTCATCAACGTTCCGGTGATGGTGCTGCTCCTCGTCGCAGGACCCGTGCTGCTGCCCGAATCGCGCAACCCGAGGCCGGGACCGTTCGACCTCGCGGGCGCCGCCCTGTCGCTGACGGCCGCGCTGGCCGCGGTGTACACGCTCAAACGCGTCGCCGACGACGGCGCCGACCTCGTGGCCGCCGCGGCAGCCCTGTTGGCCCTCGCGGCCGGCGCGGGCTTCGCGGTGCACTCCCGGCGTGCCGCCGACCCGTTGTTCGACGTCGGACTGCTGCGCAGGATCCCGTTCGCGACGGCGATCGGTGCGAACACCGTCGTCGCGGTGGCGACCACCGGCCTCGGCGCGCTGGCGTTCACGTTCCTGCAGCTGGTGCACGGACTGTCGGCGTTGGAGTCGGCGCTGTGGGCACTGCCCACCTTCGCGGGCGCGATCGCGGGCTCGGCGGCGTGTGCCGCGCTCGCGGGCCGCGCGCGTCCACCGGTGCTCCTCGCGGCCGGGCTCACGATCGCGGCCGCCGGACTCGGCGTCGTCGCCTTCGGCGGCCCCGACGATTCCCTGGCGGTGTTCCTCGCCGGCTACACCGTGCTGACGACGGGTGTGGGCATGACGGCCACCGCGGCGAACTCGCTCGTGCTGACGACCGCTCCCCCGCAGCGCGCGGGGGCGGCCTCCGCGCTCTCCGAGACGAGCACGGAGTTCGGCGGCGCACTGGGGATCGCGACGTTCGGCACCGTCGCGAGCGCGGTCTACACGTCCGGGATCGCCGACGTGGCGACCGGCAGGATTCCCGCCCACGCCGCCGACACGGTCGCCGCCACGCTCACCGCCGCAGGAGCGCTCGACGAACCACGGCGCACCGTCGTACGCGAGGAAGCGCTGGCCGCCTACACCGACGGGCTCACGGCCGCCGCGACCACGGGACTGCTCGTCACGGCGCTCGCCGCCGTGGGTGCGCTCACCGTCGGCCTGCGACAGCGACAACCCGCCGACGTCACGCGCTGACGCCCGCGACGCGGAACGCCCCGCGACGCCGAAGTGGCCCGCGACGCGGAGTGGTCCGTGACGCCGAGCGGCCCGCCGCCGGGAATCCCCGGGCGACGGGCCGCTCGCTGTGTCTCAGGCCGGGATCAGGCCTGGACGTCGAACCGGTCGAGGTTCATGACCTTGTCCCACGCCGCGACGAAGTCCGCGGCGAACTTCTGCTTCGCGTCGTCGGCGGCGTACACCTCGGCCACCGCACGCAGCTCCGAGTTGGAGCCGAACAGCAGGTCCACCCGGCTGGCGGTCCACTTGGCCTCGCCGGTCGCGCGGTCCTTGCCGACGAACTCCTCGGAGGCGTCGGTGGTGGGCTCCCACTCGGTGCCCATGTCGAGCAGGTTCACGAAGAAGTCGTTGGTCAGCGCCTCCGGCTTCGACGTGAGCACACCGCTGCTCGAGCCCTGGTAGTTGGCACCCAGCACGCGCAGGCCACCGAGCAGCACCGTCATCTCCGGCGCGGTCAGCGTGAGCAGGTTGGCCTTGTCGATCAGCGCGTACTCGGCGGGGAGCGGGTTGCCCTTGCCGTAGTAGTTGCGGAACCCGTCGCTGCGGGGCTCCAGGTGCGAGAACGACTCGACGTCGGTCTGCTCGGCCGTGGCGTCACCGCGGCCCGGCGTGAACGGCACCGTGACGTCGACGCCCGCGGCCTTGGCGGCCTTCTCGACGCCCACGACACCGGCCAGCACCACGACGTCGGCGAACGACACCGGCTTGCCGAACGAGGTCTGGACCTCCTCCAGCTTCTTCAGCACCGGCTTGAGCTTCTCCGGCTCGTTGGCCTCGAAGCTGACCTGCGGCTCCAGACGGATCCGGCCACCGTTCGCACCGCCGCGCTTGTCGCTGCCGCGGAACGTGGACGCCGCGGCCCACGCGGTGGAGACGAGCTCGGACACCGACAGGCCGGTGTCGGCGATCTTGCCCTTGAGCTCGGCCACGTCGGCCTCGCTCGGCACGTACTCCGGCTTCGGGATCGGGTCCTGCCAGATGAGGTCCTCGGACGGGACCTCGGGGCCGACGTAACGGTCCTTCGGGCCCATGTCGCGGTGGGTCAGCTTGAACCACGCGCGGGCGAAGGCGTCGGCGAACTCCTCCGGGTTCTCCATGAACCGGCGGGAGATCGGCTCGTAGATCGGGTCGACCTTCAGCGACAGGTCCGTCGTGAGCATGCTCGGCTGGCGGTTGAGCTCGCCGGTCTCCGGGTCGGGGACCGTGTTGTTGGCCATGCCATCCTTCGGACGCCACTGCCAGCCGCCGCCCGGGCCCTCGTAGACCTCCCACTCGTAGGCGAAGAGGTTGTGGAAGAACCAGCCGCTCCACTGGGTCGGAGTCGGGCTCCAGGTGACCTCGAGACCACTGGTGATGGCGTCGCGGCCGACACCGGTGCCGTGGCTGTTCTTCCAGCCGAGTCCCTGCGCCTCCAGCGGGGCGGCCTCGGGGTCGGGGCCGTTGTTGGAGTCGGGAGCGGCACCGTGGGTCTTGCCGAACGTGTGACCACCGGCGATGAGAGCGACGGTCTCCTCGTCGTTCATCGCCATCCGGCCGAACGTCTCGCGGATGTCGCGCGCGGCGGCCACCGGGTCCGGCTTGCCCTCGGGGCCCTCCGGGTTGACGTAGATGAGGCCCATGTGCGTGGCGCCGAGCGGCTGCTCGAGCTCGCGGTTCTCCTCACCGCCGGAGATCCGCTGGTCGCTGCCGAGCCACGTGGTCTCGGAGCCCCAGTAGACGTCGGTGTCCGGCTCCCACGCGTCGACGCGGCCGCCTGCGAAGCCGAACGTCTTCAGGCCCATCGTCTCGAGCGCGACGTTACCGGTGAGGACCATCAGGTCGGCCCACGAGATCTTCTTGCCGTACTTCTTCTTGACCGGCCACAGCAGACGGCGCGCCTTGTCGAGGCTCACGTTGTCGGGCCAGCTGTTGAGCGGGGCGAACCGCTGCTGACCACCGTCGGCACCGCCGCGGCCGTCGCTGACCCGGTAGGTACCCGCGCTGTGCCAGGCCATGCGGATCATCAGCGGGCCGTAGTTGCCGAAGTCGGCGGGCCACCAGTCCTGCGAGTCCGTGAGGACGTCGGCGATGTCCTTCTTGACCGCCGACAGGTCGAGGGACTCGAACTCCTTGGCGTAGTCGAAGTCCTCGTCCATCGGGTCGGACGCAGGCTGGTTCTTCGCCAGGATCTTCAGGTTGAGCTTGTTCGGCCACCACACCGTGTTGCTGTCACCCTGGGTCGGGTGCGGCAGACCCTGGTCGTGCAGGACGGGGCAGCCGCCCGCGGCCGCTTCGTTGCTCTCGGACAATGGACATCCCTTCAGGTGGATCAGCGTTGATCAGGAACTAACTGCGGAACACTCGGGGCACACGCCCCAGTAGATGATCTCGGCCTCGTCGATGCTGAAGCCGTGGTCGTCGGAGGCCTCCAGGCACGGAGCCCCGCCGACGGCGCAGTCGACGTCGGCGATCCGGCCACAGGAGCGGCACACGACGTGGTGATGGTTGTCCCCGACCCGCGTCTCGTACCGCGCGACGGAGCCCATGGGCTGAATACGCCGGACGAGTCCGGATGCCGTCAACGCGCGCAGCACGTCGTAGACAGCCTGATGGGAGACCTCACCGAGCTCCTCACGCACGCGACCGATGATCGAGTCGGTGTCGGCGTGAGGATGTTCGTGCACCACGGACAGCACCGCCACCCGCGGACGGGTGACACGCAGGGAGACCCCGCGCAGCAGCTGTTCGAGATCCGTGGTCGTAGGCACGGCCGCCAGTCTGCCCCAAAATCTTGAATGAATCAAGAATTACGCACGGCCGGGTTACGGCGCACCCCCAGGGGCACCTTGGTGGCAGTCGACACAGCCACGTGTCAGCGTGCCGACGAGGCGCGGCGGCCGGACCGGTGGGCGGGAGCACCGAATCTCCCCCTCACGTCGACGAGTTCCGCCGGCGCCCGAGCCGGTGCACAAGGGGAGAGTTCGTCGCACCCAGTGCAACCACAGTGCCCTTGGGGGCTCACGGGTTCGCCGCCCTTGGGGGCGTGATGCGCCGCACGTCATCGGGAGTTCCGGCGGCGGACACTCGAAGTTAGGGTAGGCACAGTTAAGCGCCCCGTATCCGTTTCGTCCCCGCCCCCGAAAGGCCGACGCCATGAGCCGCGCCGCCCGCCTGGTCCGAAGTCTGTTCACCGTGCTCCTCGCCGGCGCGCTCGCGGTCCTCACCGGCTGCACCACGACCGGCTCCGAGGGTGGTTCCGACAGCGGCGCACAGCAGCTGAACCCGCAAGCCGACGCGTCGCAGTTCCCGGTCACGATCCCCACGAAGTTCGGCGACGTGACCGTCGAGGAGCCGCCGCAGCGCGTCGTGGCGCTCGGCTGGACCGACGCCGAGGTCGCGATGGCCCTCGGCGTGCAGCCGGTCGGCGTGGCCGACTGGCTCGAGGTCGGCGGTGACGGCCTCGGCCCGTGGTCGACGCAGAAGTTCGACCGCCCACCGCAGAAACTCGGCACGCTCGAGGTCGACATGGAGAAGGTCGCCTCGCTCAACCCCGACCTCATCCTCGACACCCGGTCGAGCGGCGAGCGCGGACGGCACGACCGCCTCAGCGAGATCGGCGTGCCCGTCGTCAGCCTGCCCGAGGGCGCCGACGACTACCTCACGACGTGGCAGCAGCAGCTCGACATGATCGGCAAGGCTCTCGGCAGGCAGGACGAGGCCCGTCAGCTGCGGAAGGATCTCGACGCCAAGTTCGACCGGGTCGCGGGCGAGCACCCCGAGTTCAAGGGCAAGGAGATGGTGCTGGCCTCGCGCCTGCCCGACGCGTGGGGCGCATACCGCGACGGCGACGGCCGCGTCGAGTTCATGGAACGCCTCGGGTTCGTCAACTCGCCGCGTATCGAACGCCAGCCCAGCGGCCGAGGGTTCACCGTGCCCATCTCCGACGAACGCCTCGACCTGCTCGACGCCGACCTGACCGCGGTGTTCCTCATCGGCGCGAAGCCCGAGGACGTCACCGGCGACCCGCTGTACCAGGCGATCCCGTCGGTCGAGAAGGGCAACGACCTCGTGCTCAGCGACCAGGACATCTCGCTGGCGTTCTCCAGCAACTCGGTGGTCGGCCTGTCGTGGGCGCTCGACGAGGTCGTCCCGCTGCTGGCCGGCACCCTCGGCGACTGACGCTCACCGGCGACCGTGCGGAGATTCCTGGGGATCGGCGGCCTCCTGGCGGCGGCGTGCGCGCTGAGCCTGGCGGTCGGCACCAAGAACATCCCGGTGACGACCGTGTTCGAGGCGCTCACGGCGTTCGATCCGGGCGACGTCGACCACCTCGTCGTCAGCGAACGCCGCGTGCCGCGGACCCTGGCGGGCCTGCTCGTCGGCGCCGCACTCGGACTGGCGGGCACGCTCATCCAGGGCGTGACGCGGAACCCGCTGGCCGATCCCGGCATCTTCGGCGTCAACGCGGGAGCCGCGCTGTTCGTGGTGCTGGGGATCGCGGTGTTCGGGGTGACGAGCCTGACCGGGTACGTGTGGTTCGGGTTCGCGGGTGCGGCGGCCGCCTCCGCGGTGGTGTACGCGATCGGTTCGCTCGGCCGCGGCGGAGCGGCCCCGCTGAAGCTCGCGCTCACCGGGGCGGCACTGACGGCTGCGCTGAGTTCGCTGCAGAGCGCCGTCCTGCTGACCGACCCGGCCACGCACGACCGGTTCCGGTTCTGGCAGGTCGGCAGCCTCGCCGGCCGCGACCCGGACGTCGTCGGCCAGGCGCTGCCGTTCCTCGTGGTCGGCGTCGCCGGTGCGCTGCTGCTCGGCAAGGTCCTCAACGGACTGTCGCTCGGTGACGACGTCGCGCGCTCCTTCGGGCAGAACACGACGACCGACCGCGTGTGGTGCGGCCTGGCCGTCGTCGTGCTCGCCGGCGCCTCGACCGCGCTGGCCGGTCCGATCACGTTCCTCGGGCTCGCGGTGCCGCACCTCGCACGCACGGTGGCGGGTCCCGACTACCGGCGCATCCTGCCGCTGTCGATGCTGATCGGACCGGTCCTGCTGGTCCTGGCCGACGTCCTCGGGCGGGTGGTCGCGCGGCCCGGCGAGGTACAGGCCGGTGTCGTGACGGCCCTGCTCGGCGCACCCGTCCTCGTGCTGCTCGTGCGACGGAGGAAACTGGCCCGATTATGAACCCGACGACCACCGAACCGGCTCCGGCGCCCGCGACGGCCCCGCGGCGCGGACGGGCGACGTCCGACGACGTGGCCCGCGTCTCGCGTGCCCGCGGCCGGGAACGCAGGCGGTCGGCCGCCGTCACGGCGGGGCTCGCGGTCGCCGTCACGGTGGTGCTGCTCGGCGCGCTCGCCGTCGGCGACTTCCGGATCGGCATTCCGGACCTGCTGGCCAGGCTCGCCGGGCAGCCCGTCGGCGCGCAGCAACCGCGGATCGACTACGTGCTGTTCGACCTGCGTCTCCCACGTGCGGTGACCGGCCTGCTCGTGGGTGTCGCGTTCGGACTCGCGGGGTCGGTGTTCCAGCGACTGCTGCGGAACCCGCTGGCCAGCCCGGACGTGCTCGGCATCTCGGCAGGCGCCGGCGCCGCGGCGGTGCTCGCCATCGTCGCGTTCGGCGCGAGCGGGTTCGCGGTCTCCGCGGGCGCGTTCACCGGTGCCGTCGCCGCGTCCGCGCTGATCTACGCACTCGCCTGGCAACGCGGCATCAGCGGCTACCGGCTCGTGCTGATCGGCATCGGTGTCAACGCGGCACTGCTGGCGGCGGTCTCGTTCCTCATGACGCGCGCCGACATGACCGACGCGCAGCAGGCGCTGCTCTGGCGCACGGGCAGTCTGTACGACAGCTCGTGGGGCGAGGTCACGGCCCTGTCGAGCTGCCTGCTGGTGCTCGTACCCGCGGCCTTGCTGCTCGCACGGGCACTGCCGACATTGCAGCTCGGCGACGACTCGGCGCGCGGGCTCGGACTGCCGGTCGAACGCTCCCGGCTCGCGCTACTGCTCGTCGCGACCGGACTGATCGGCGTCGGCACCGCGGCGGCCGGACCGGTCGCGTTCGTGGCGTTCCTGTCGGGCCCGATCGCGTCCCGCATGCTCGGCGGCGCTCGCCCCGGCGTCGTGCCCGCCGCGCTCGTGGGTGCGCTCGTGACGCTCTGCTCGGATTTCGCGGCCCAGCACCTGTTCGGCGACCATCAGTTCCCCGTCGGCGTCGTGACCGGAGCCGTCGGCGCGCCGTACCTGCTGTGGCTGCTCGCGAAAAGCAATCGCGCCGGACACGGCGGATGAGGAGGACAACCGTGACAGCACACCCCGCGGCCGGCGCGGCCGTCGACGCCCGGCGGTCCACCGTGCACACCGAGCGGGTCGGCCTCGGCTACGGCGACCGCCGGGTGGTCGACGACCTGTCCGTGGCCGTTCCTCCGGGGAAGATCACGGTGATCGTCGGCCCCAACGCGTGCGGCAAGTCGACGCTACTCCGCGGCATGGCACGACTGCTGCGGCCGACGTCCGGCGGCGCCTACCTGGACGGCAAGAGCATCCACTCGCTGTCGAGCCGCGAGGTCGCCCGGAAGTTGGGCATCCTGCCGCAGTCACCGTCGGCCCCCGAGGGCATCACCGTGACCGACCTCGTCGGCCGCGGCCGCTCGCCCCACCAGGGCTGGTTCGGCCGCTGGTCGGACACCGACGAACAGGCGGTCGCCGACGCGATGCGCGCGACGGGCACGCTCGAACTGGCCGAGCGCTCGGTCGACGAACTCTCGGGCGGGCAGCGGCAGCGCGTGTGGATCGCCATGGCGCTCGCCCAGCGCACCGGTGTGCTGCTGCTCGACGAGCCGACGACGTTCCTGGACCTCACCCACCAGATCGAGGTGCTCGACCTGCTGGCGGACCTCAACCACGCCGAGGGCACGACGATCGTGGCCGTGCTGCACGACCTGAACCTCGCGTGCCGCTACGCCGACCACCTCGTCGTGCTGTCCGAGGGCAGGCTCGTCTCCGAGGGCGCGCCACGGGACGTCGTCACCGAGCAGCTGGTGCGGGACGTCTTCGCACTGCCGAGCCGGGTGATCGACGACCCCGTGTCGGAAACCCCGCTGATCGTGCCCATCGGCAGGCACCACGTCACCGGCGACGTCACCGGCGACGCGGCGGCCGTCGGTACACCGGCCGACACCGACGGCACGACCGACCCGGCCACCGCCCGCCGCGCCGACGCCGGCCCGTCCCCCGTGGGCCCCGACGTCGAGGACCGCGGCGCCAAGGACCACGGCGTCGATGCCCACGGCGTCGATGCGGCGGACCCCGGATCGGACGACGGCGCGGAGCCTGCCGGGTCCGTCGTGTCGTCGGAGGCCGCGCTGCGGGAGGTCGTCGCCGAACCGGTCGCGCTGATCGCCGACAAGGCGGCCCCCGCCATCGACGACGAGTCCCGGCGGTTCGTCGAGACGGCGCCGCTGCTGATGCTGGCCTCCGCGGGCGACGACGGCCGCGTCGACGTGTCCCCGCGCGGCGACGAGCACGGCAGCGCGATCGTGCTGGACGAGCGCACCGTCGCGTTCGCCGACCGTCCCGGCAATCGGCGCGTCGACAGCATGCGCAACATCCTGCGCAACCCGCGCGTGGCGATGCTGTTCCTGGTTCCCGGCACCGAGCACACCCTGCGCGTCAACGGCTCCGCCGCGATCGTCCGTGACGACGAGCTCCTCGCCCGGCTCGCCGTGAAGGGGTCGCGGCCGGAGTTGGCCGTCGTCGTCACGGTGTCGGAGGTTTTCGTCCACTGTGGACGCGCTTTCAGTCGATCGAAGCTCTGGGAGCCCGAAACGTGGCCGGAACGGGGGTCACTGCCGACCGTGGGAACCCTCCTCAAGGCCCACTCCGCACTCCGCGATTCCTTCCGCGAAGCCGACGAGCCACCCACCGACTGACGACCCCCGTGTTGCGGCTTCCGGGGCTCGTGTTGCGGATCCGCGGGGCCGTGTTGCGGATTCCGGAGGCCGTGTTGCGGATTCCGGGGACCGTGGTGCGGATCCGGGGAGCCGTGTTGCGGCCGTCGGTCAGCGGCGTGGTTCCCAGCGGAAGAATTTCGCCGCGAGGTTGGCCGCGACGAACACCCAGGCGAACGTCGGGGCGAGCAGGATCAGCGATTCCGACAGCGCGACCCCGCCGTCCCAGGCGTTCAGCACCAGTTCGGTCGCCGCGCCACCGGGGACCAGTCGTTTGACCAGCTGCAGGTCCTCCGCGCCGGTGAGCCCGATCCAGCTCGCCACGGCGATCATGCCGAGGGCGATCGGCAGGGTCGTGACCTGTGCGTGTTCGGGCGAGTTCGTCACCCCCGCCGTCGCCAGGGCGAATCCCACCAGCATCGCGATCGTCGCGACGACCGCCACGGCGAGCAGGACGGGATCCGCCGGTGCTCCGGCCACGACGCCGAAGACGATGAGGATGCCCGTCACCTGCACGGTCGCGAGCACGGTCACCGGCAGCAACAGCCCGCCGAGGATTCCGCTGTCCCCGATCGCCGTCGACCGGAGCCGCTTGAGGAACAGGTTCTGCCTGCGGGAGGCGAGCGTCGTCACCGCACTGGTGTACAGACCGAACGCACCGACCGTGAACACCACGATCGCGGCGATGTAGCCGAGGCTGCCGGCGTCGGCGAACACCTCGTGCCGGTGGACGAAGAAGGCGCTGACGGCGATCGGCATGATGAAGCTGGTCAGCAGCACGAGCCGATTACGGAACAGCTGGACGAGTTCGCCGTAGGCGATGGCGAGCATGGAGGTACTCCCTGGTGAGAAGGTCGCGGAGCCGGACGGACAGTCGGCTCAGTTGATGGCGCGGAAGACGTCGTCGAGGCGGGTCGGGCCCGCTTCGAGTCCGATGAGGTCGACGCCGTGGTCCTCGGCCCAGCCGAGGAGCGTGTGCAGGTCCTTCTGAACACGGTGTGTCTCGACGCGGAACGTCCCGTCGGCCTGGCGCTCGACGTGCAACGGCAGCGCAGGCACACCGGCCGACGGCGGAGCGGGCAGCCCGAACGTGATCACGCCCGGCAACGCGCCCGTCAGCTCGGCGACCGTGCCTTCCCTGTGGAACACGCCCTGGTGCATCAGCCCGATCCGATCGGCCCGCTGTTGGGCCTCCTCGAGGTAGTGCGTGGTGAGTACGACCGTGGTGCCGCTCTCGCGCAGCCGGTCGACGGCGTCCCAGAGTTCGTCGCGGGACTGGATGTCCAGGCCGGTCGTCGGCTCGTCGAGCACGATCAGCTCGGGTGTGCCGTACACGGCGGTGGCGAAGTCGAGCCTGCGCTTCTCGCCACCGGAAAGCTGGGAGACCTTGGTACGCGCCTTCCGGGTGAGGCCGACGAGGTCGACGACGCGGTCGACGTCGTCGTCGCGTCGGGTCAACGTCCCGATGATCCGGACCGACTCCGCAACCGTGAGGTCCGGGGAGAACCCGCTCTCCTGCAGCATGATCCCCATGCGCGGCCGCACGGTGTTCCTGTCCCAGGGGCTGTGGCCGAACACGCGGACCGTGCCGGAGGCGGGTCTCCTGTGGCCCTCGATGACCTCCAGCGTCGAGGTCTTGCCCGCGCCGTTGGTGCCGAGCAGGGCGTAGAACTCGCCGCGCCGCACGTGGAAGGTGAGGTCCTTGACCGCGTGGAACTCGCCGTAGACGAGGTCGAGCCCCTCCACGTCGATCACCGGTGTGTCGTCTGTGGTGTGCATGGCGTCGATTCCACGCGCTCGGGCGCTCCGCGGGCAGTGCCGCGACGTCACGACCTGCCCGTGACATTCCCGGTGGGCACCCGTGACGTGGCGTCACTGGCGGCCGCTTGCCCGGCACGGAATGCTGGGAGCGGACCTGCCCACTCCCGGCCGACGAGGACCAGTGACGACCACCGGCGATCAGACCGACGCCCAGACCCGGTTGCGCAAGCTCAACCTCACCGTGTTGCTGCCGCCGGTCCTGGGTGTCGGCATCCTGCTTCTCATCGTCGACACGGACACGTGGCTCGACCGGACCGTGCTCGCCGTCGGTGTCGCGGCGGCGGCGTACGCGTTCGTGCACTGGGCCCACGGCGGCATCCTGCGGGTCGCCGTGCCGTGCCTCGGGCTGACAGCGGGCGTGTGGCTCTACGGTGCGCTGGCGTCCGACATGCGCACGGCGTTCTTCCCCCTCCTCGTCGTGGGGCCGTTCGTCGTGTCGCGGCTGCCGCGTCGGCGTATCGCCGCGACGGTGGCTCTCACCGTCGGCGGTGCGGCGATCGGGGCCCTGCGCCTGCTCGTGACCACCGACGACGTACCGGGGACCCTCCTGACCGACGTCGCCCTGCCCGGTGGCCTGCTGCTGCTGGCTTCCCTGGCCGAGTTTCCCAACAAGCGCTTCTACGACGTCGTGACGGACCTCGAGCGGGCGCGGTACCGCGAGGCGGAACTGGCCGTCGCCGGGGAACGCATGCGGTTCGCCAGCGATCTGCACGACATCCAGGGCCACACCCTGCACGTCGTCAAACTCAAGGCCGCACTCGCGCGCAGGCTCGTCGCCACGGACCCCGCCCGTGCCGAGAACGAGCTCCAGGAGATCCACGACCTGGTGGGCGAGACGATCACCCGCACCAAGGAACTCGCCCACGCCCAGCGGCGACTCAACCTGACGGCCGAACTGGAGAACGCGAAGAACCTGTTCGAAGCGGCGGGGATCGGCGTCGACATCGACCGCAGCGAGGAACCGAACCCCGACGTCAGCGAACTGCTCGGTCAGGTGCTGCGCGAGACCACGACGAACATCCTCCGGCACGCCCAGGCCGAACGAGTGCGCATCACTCTCTCACCCGCGGGAATCACGATCGTCAACGACGGCGCTCCGGACACCCGGCCCGTCCTCAGTGGACTCGCGACGCTCACCGACCGCATCGCCGACGCGGGCGGCGCTCTGACGGTGCAGCAGCGGGACGGGCGGTTCGTCACCGCGGCCGAGTTCGGTGTCACCGCCACGCACGCGACGCGAACCGGCGCCGGCGAGGAGGAATCGGCGTGACCACGGTGGTACTGGCCGACGACGAGGCGTTGCTGCGGAAGGCGATGGCGTCCCTGTTGCCGATGGAAGGCGACATCACCGTGCTCACCGAGGCCGGGGACGGCGAGGCCGCCGTGCGGGAGACGCTCCGTCACCGGCCGGACGTGCTCGTCATCGATCTGGAGATGCCGGGGCTGGACGGGCTCGGAGCGGTCACGCGGATCCGCGACGAGCTGCCGGACCAGGTGATTCTGATGCTCACCCGGCACGCACGGCCCGGGGTGCTCCGGAAGGCGCTCAAACTCGGCGTGCAGGGGTTCGTCAGCAAATCGGCCGAGCCGGCGCACATCGCGTCGGTCATCGCGACGCTCCACGGGGGAAAGCGCTGGATCGACCCGGACGTCTCCGCGCTCGCCGTCGTCGACGACTGTCCCCTCACCGACCGGGAGGTCGACGTGCTGCGGGCAACGAGTGAGGGGTACTCGGTCGCCGACATCGCGGCACAGCTCCACCTCGCCGAGGGCACCGTCCGCAACTACCTGTCCACCACGATGCGGAAGACCCAGACCCGCACCCGGCACGACGCGGCACGGTACGCACGCAACCGCGACTGGCTGTGACCCGCGCGTGGCGTGACCGGCGGATGCACGGCCGGACGGCCTCTCGGGCGCTGCAGGAGGCCGACGTCCGGGTCAGTCGATCGGCGTGACCGGGGCAATCCACAGGCCGGTCAGCGCGTCGATCAGGCCGTGGGCGGCCGCCTCCCAGGATTCCGCCGACGGCTCCGTGCCCTCGGCCAGCGCCCGCTCCCGGTCCGCGACGGTGTGCACCATGAGGGTCCGGGCCATCTCGGCGCGCTGGTGCCGGACGTCCCTGGGCAGCCGCGGCAGGCAGGCCTCCAGTCCGTCGCGGACCTCGTTCAGTGCCGGTGAGTTCATCGCCTCGACGGAGATCACCTCCGCGAAGGCCGGTTCGGTGGCCGCCTGCGCGGCGAAGCGCGCGTACCACGTCGGCGAGCCCGATGCGGCGAGGTGACGGGTCGTGGGCAGCACGAGGCACGCGATCCAGTCACGAACCTCGGTCGAGCCGCGGACCTGCTCCACCATCTCCTGACGCCGGTGTTCGACCTGTTGATGCCGGTTGCGCGCGATCGCGCGCACCAGGTCGGCCTTGCCGCCGAAGTGGTAGCCCACGGCCGTGTTGTTGCCCTGTCCCGCGGCTTCGCTGACCTGCCGGTTCGACACGGCGGTCACGCCGTACTCGGCGAAGAGCCGTTCGGCGGCCTCGATGATCAACTGCCGGGTCGCGGCGGCCCGCGACGTCCGTTCCACTCCGTTGTCGGTCACCACGACACAACACCTCCCAGCGACTTCGCGGCAGCGTACGCGCCGCACACCCGGGTGATGCACAGCGACAGCTTGTCCATGCTAAATTAAGGCACGTGACTGAGTTTCGTCTCGGAGGCCGAGACGCTCGACACCGGTCCGCCCCACGGCCGACGCCCCTCGCGGCGCGACACCGACGTCCCGGCCGAACCCCCGACTTCCCAGGAGTTCGCCCATGTCCCCCACCGTGACGGCACAGCCGGCGGACGAGAAGGCCACGGCACCGGCCCCGTCGCAGGCGGTCGTGATGGTCCTCGCCTTCAGCGGCATCCTCGTCTCGCTCATGCAGACACTCGTCGTACCGCTGGTGCCGACACTGCCCGCACTGCTGGGCGCATCTCCGGCCGACACGGCGTGGGCCATCACCGCGACCCTCCTCGCGGGCGCGGTCGCCACCCCGACCGTCGGCAGACTCGGCGACATGTACGGCAAACGCCGCATGCTGCTGCTGAGCATCGGCCTGCAGATCACCGGCTCCGTGTTCTGCGCCCTCGCCGGCAGCCTGCCGACGATGGTGATCGGCCGAACGCTGCAGGGCCTCGCCGCAGGCGTCATCCCCCTGGGCATCAGCATCATGCGCGACGTCCTCCCCCGGGAACGCCTCGGCTCGGGCACCGCGTTGATGAGCGGCTCCCTCGGCGTCGGCGGCGCACTCGGTCTGCCCGCGTCGGCGTTCCTCATCGAACGGGCCGACTGGCACGTCATGTTCTGGGTGGCCGCGGGCCTCGGACTCGCGGCGGGTGTGCTGATCACAACCCTGGTGCCGGAATCGCCGGTGCGCGTGGGCGGACGCTTCGACCTGCCCGGCGCCGTCGGCCTGTCCGTCGCACTGCTGTGCCTGCTGCTCGCGATCTCGAAGGGTGCGGACTGGGGCTGGACCAGCGGGTCGACCCTCGGACTGTTCGCCGTCGCCGTCGTCGTGCTGGCGCTGTGGGGCCGGTGGGAACTCCGCACCGGCAACCCCCTGGTGAACCTGCGGACGACCGCGCGCCGGCAGGTGCTGCTCACCAACATCGCGTCCGTGGTGTTCGGCTTCGCCATGTTCTCGATGTCACTCGTCGTGCCGCAGCTGCTGCAGGCGCCGGAGGCCACCGGCCACGGACTCGGGCAGACGATCCTCGTCACGGGTCTCGTCATGGCACCGAACGGCCTGATCATGATGGCGATGTCGCCGGTGTCGGCACGGATCTCCGCACTGGCCGGGCCGAAGGTCACGTTGATGACCGGAGCGGTCGTCGTCGCCTGCGGCTACGGCCTCGGAACGGTGCTGATGGGCGAGATCTGGCAGCTCATGATCTTCACGTGCGTCGTCGGCGCAGGCATCGGGCTCGCCTACGGCGCCATGCCTGCCCTCGTCATGGCGGCGGTACCCGTCTCGGAGACGGCGTCCGCGAACAGCCTCAACACACTGATGCGCTCGTTCGGCACCTCCACGTCCAGCGCGATCACCGGTGTGGTGCTGGCCAGCATGACGGTCAGCGTGGGCGGCGCGGCCGTCCCGTCGGAAGGCGGGTTCCGGCTCGTGCTGGCCGTCGGCGCGTTCGCGGCGATCGCCGCACTGTGCGTCGCAGCGTTCCTGCCGAAGCGCAACGACGCCTGACGACGCCGTGTTGCGGATCCCGGGCGCCGCGTTGCGGATCCCGGGCGCCGCGTTGCGGATCCCGGGCGCCGCGTTGCGGATCCCGGGCGCCGCGTTGCGGATCCCGGGCGCCGCGTTGCGGATCCCGGGCGCCGCGTTGCGGATCCCGGGCGCCGTGAGCGTGTCCGCCGCGGCGGACACGCTCACGGCCGGATGTCGTACGCCTCGATCGCACGGCCCGGGCACTGGTCCACGGCCTCGCCGACGGAGCCGGCCAGCGCCTCGGGCGGCGTCGGGTCGAGCAGCACGACCGTGCCGTCCTCGTCGCGCTGATCGAACACCTCCGGCGCGAGGACCACGCAGTTTCCCGCGCCACAGCAACGTTCGCGGTCCACGGTCACGTTCATCCGATTCACTTCCCTTCATCGCGGCCTACCATCGCGGCCTACGTCACTTCGCCGGGGAACGGCCGGCCGAACCCCGGCGGGCACGGGCAGCCTCACCACGTCACGGGCAGAGCGTGGACGCCGAAGGCGAGCGCGTCGTGCTTGAACTCGATCTCGTCGAACTCGACGGCCGGCGTCAGCGTCGGAATCCGGCGGAACAGCGTGCCGTAGACGATCTGCAGTTCGGCGCGGGCCAGTTGTTGGCCGACGCACTGGTGCGGACCGAAGCCGAACGCCTGGTGCCGCCCCTGCGGACTGCGGAGATCCAGTGCCTCCGGGGCGTCGAACACGTCAGGGTCGCGGTTGCCTGTCGGCAGGTCGATGATGATGCCCTCGCCCTCGCGGATCACCTCGCCGGCGATCTCGATGTCCGCGGTCGCGATCCGGCGTTGGCCGACCTGCGGGATCGTCAGGTAGCGCAACAGCTCCTCGGTGGCCGTTGCGACAACGGCGGGGTCGTCGGTGTCGCGCAACAGGGCCAGCTGTTCGGGATGCCGCAGCAACGCCACCGTGCCGAGCGCGATCATGTTGGCGCTGGTCTCGTGTCCCGCCACCAGCGCCTGTAGACCGAGCAGGCCGCCTTCGACCTCGGAGAGCTCTCCCGCCGTGACACGTTCGGCGATGTCGCTGAGCACATCGTCCCCAGGGGTCTCCTTTTTGGACCGGACGAGCCCGATGAGGTACTCGGTCAGGGCCTGCATCGACGCCCCACTCTCCTCCGCCGACGCGGTGCCCCCGACGCCGACGGCACTGCGCTCCTGGAAGAAGTCACGATCCTCGTAGGGCACGCCGAGCAGTTCGCAGATCATCAGCGACGGCAACGGCACCGCGAGCGACGTGACGAGGTCGGCGGGTTTCGGCCCGGCCAGCATCGCATCGATCAGCTCGTCGGTGATCCGCTGGATCGCGGGCCGCAGCGCCTGGACCCGCTTGGCCGTGAAGGCACGCGTCAGGATCTTGCGGAGTCTGCGGTGTTCGGCACCGTCCAGATTGAACACCATGGCCGGACGGTGTTCGAGCGTGTCCCGCATGGCCTGACTGAACAGCGGAAATCCCGCGCGGTGTTCATCGACACTGACGCGCTCGTCGCCGAGCAGCGCTCGTTGCGACTCGTGCCCGGTGACCAGCCACGGCGTACTGCCGTCCCAGATCGTCACGCGACTCAGCGGCGCTTCTTCCGCCAGCGCACGCAGTACGGGCGGGGGCGCGAACGGACAAGCGGCATCGCGCTTCGCCGGGTAGTCGGGCGCGGCGGCCCGGACGTCGGGGGCGGTCATGCGACTCCTCACACTGCCGGACCGTCGAATCGGATGAAACGGTCAGTTCTCGCGGCGATCCACTCACGCCGGCGTCGACAGGCTAGGGATCATCCGAAAAGCAAGTCAAGCAGCTGCCTTAATTCGGTCGTCGTGCGGCTCCGGAACGCGAACGCTCACGAGGACGGCCAGCGTCACGCCGGACAACACCGCCGCGACCGCGAACCCGGTCGTCACGCTCGTCGCCTCGATGAGCGGCCCGAACACCAGCGGCGAGGCGAACTGGCCGACGAACATCGCGGTACCCGACAACGACGTGGCCTTGCCGCGGTCGTCGGCCGCCGGCGTGTCTCCGATGAGGACGGTCAGGGTCGGCAGCAGGAGCCCGTTGCCGATGCCGAACACCGCGCCCGCGACGAGCACGAGTGGGTAGACGTCGACCACGGCGAGCAGGGCGAACCCCGCCACCCAGCACGCGAACGCGACCCGCAGTAACACGCCGTGACGCGCCCTGCCCCGAATGCGGGCGTACAACAGCCCGAGAACGGCGGCGGTGAGCGACGAGGCGACCATGAACAGCGACACCAACAGCGGGCTGTGCACGCCGATACCGGCGAGCCTCGTCGGTAGGAACACGGCCGTGGAGTACATCGCCAGTCCCATCATCAGCATCAGCGCGTACCAGCCGAGCAGCGCCGGATACCGGCGCAGCAACCGCAACACCCCGCCGCCGGCCGTACCGTCAGCCGGCGCGGCGGCCCCGTCGGCGCCTGCAGGCAGACAACGAAGCGCGGCGATCCCCAGCGGCACACCGACGACGTAGACGGCGAACGCCCCGTGCCAGGACACTCCGCCCAGCGCACCCGCGGCCAACGGCCAGACGAGGCCGCCGATCGTGGTCGCGGTCGAGCGCCAGCCCATCACGCGATCGCGCTCACTGCCCCGGTACAGCGAGAGCAGGGCGACGGTCGTGCCGGTGAACACGACCGCGGCACCCAGTCCGAGCGCCACCCGGCTCGCGAGCAAGGTCGGGTAGTCGGTGGCGGCCATGCCGGCACCGCCGCCCACGCCGTAGACGATCAGTCCCGCGACGAGCGGCCTCCGCACTCCGTAGCGGTCGATGAGCCTGCCGACCACCGGGCCGGCCACGGCGATGACGACGCCGTGTGTGGTGATGACGAATCCGGCGAGGGTGCCGTCGATGCCCAGATCGGACCGGATCAGGTCCAGCACCGGCATGACGGTGGCTCCCGCCATGACGCTCAGGGTCGACGCGAGCAACAGCACGATCAGAGCGCTGCGCTGTCGAACGGACATGGCCTGCCTCCACTGTCGGCGAGATCCCAATGTGCCACTCGGGGGCAAAAACTTCTGAGCGGCAGAGTACACCGCATGCCATGCGACGCCAACGTCGATATCGTGCGGACCGTGCACGAGACGAACACCGACGACGACCGGCCGATGCCGCTCCGGGAACGCAAGAAGCGCCGCACCCGGGAGGCACTCGGCGAAGCGGCGCTGCACCTGTTCCTCGACCGCGGCTTCGACGCCGTGACCCTGGACGAGCTCGTCGACGCGGTCGAGGTGTCGAAGCGGACCTTCTTCCGGTACTTCCCCTCGAAGGAAGCGGTGGCGACGGCCGCCGAGCACGAACTCTGGGACGCCTACCTCGACCGGATCACGGGCGCACCGCTGACCGGCTCGGTACTGGACGTCCTGCACACCTGCCTGACGACGGCGGTCCGCGGGATGGACGGCGAGTGGGAACGGCGATTCCTCGCCACCCGTGGCCTGATCGCGCACACGCCACAGCTGCGCGACCACAGTGATCTGGCCTCACTGCGCACCCAGGACCGGATCGCCGACGAACTGGGCGGCCGACTCGGCGACGACACGACTCCGGACGTGCAGGTGCGACTGCTGGCGGAAGTCGCCATGGCCGCGTGGCGCACGGCGGCGCGCCGCTGGGTCCGGGAGCACCGCCACACGGCGTTCGACCTCACCGCTCCCCGGGAACAGCAGCGGGATTCCGCGACGCGAGCCGATCTGATCGACAACATCGACACGACCTACGCGGCACTCGGCGACAGCATCGCCCTCCGGATCTGAACCCGGACAGGACACGTCGTCGCGAACCCGCGCCGCACCCGGAAACCACAACACCGTCCCGCGAAACCGCAACACGATCCCCGGGATCCGCAACACGCGCCCCCAGGGGCACAACACGGTCCCCGGGAAGCGCAACACGGTCCCCCGAGGGCGCAACACGGCGCGGTGTGGGTCACGCTCGGTTGACGGTCATATCGACGACCGTCAAGATAGACGAATGTCGAAACAGCTGCCGGCGCTCACCGGGACGGCCGGGGCGGTCGGGACAGTCGGGGCGGTCGGGACAGTCGATCCCTGCGAGACGTCGTTGTGCGGCGACCCGTTGTCACAGGAACAGGCCGGCCGGCTCGCACCCGCCTTCAAGGCGCTCGCCGATCCGGTGCGCCTGCGCCTGCTGTCGCTCATCGCCTCGCACGCGGGTGGCGAGGCGTGCGTGTGCGACCTCACCGGGACGTTCGATCTCACCGGGCCGACGATCTCCCACCACCTCAAGGTGCTGCGCGAGGCCGGGCTCGTGACGAGCGAGCGGCGCGCGACGTGGGTGTACTACCGCGCGGCGCCGGACGTCCTGGCCCGGCTGTCCGCCGTGCTCCGGCCCGCAGGCATCACGCTCGACCAGACCTCCGACCCGACCACCGACGCGACCCCCGAGACGGAGATTCCCGCATGACCGCGGACACCACGGAGACGACGGCGGGCGACCGCGGCGTCGTCGGCAAACTCTCCACACTGGACAGGTTCCTGCCATTGTGGATCGCCGCCGCAATGGTGGTGGGCCTGCTCGCCGGCCGGTGGGTTCCCGGGCTGAACACGACGCTCGAGGCCATCTCGGTCGGCGGTGTCTCGGTGCCGATCGCGCTCGGCCTGCTGGTGATGATGTATCCGGTGCTGGCGAAGGTGCGCTACGACCGGCTCGACACCGTCACGCGCGACCACCGGCTGTTGTGGCCGTCGCTGGTGCTGAACTGGGTCCTCGGCCCCGCCGTCATGTTCGCCCTGGCGTGGGCACTGCTGCCGGACCTGCCCGAGTACCGCACCGGACTGATCATCGTGGGGCTGGCGCGGTGCATCGCCATGGTGATCATCTGGAACGACCTGGCCTGCGGTGATCGCGAGGCCGCTGCGGTGCTGGTGGCGCTGAACTCGGTGTTCCAGGTCGTCGCCTTCGGCGCGCTCGGCTGGTTCTACCTGGAACTACTGCCCGCCTGGCTCGGCCTGCCCACGGCCGATCTCGACGTGTCGGCGTGGCAGATCGTCGTGAACGTGCTGATATTCCTCGGCATTCCACTCCTGGCCGGGTACCTCACGCGGCGGTTCGGCGAGCGCGCGAAGGGCCGCGCCTGGTACGAGTCCCGCTTCCTGCCGCGCATCGGGCCGCTGGCGCTCTACGGACTGCTGTTCACGATCGTGCTGCTGTTCGCACTCCAGGGTGAGCAGATCACGAGCAGTCCACTCGACGTCGCCCGCATCGCGCTCCCGCTGCTGATCTACTTCGCCGTGATGTGGGCGGGCTCGTACGCACTCGGCAGGGCGGTCGGCCTGAACTACGAGCGCACCACGACACTCGCGTTCACAGCTGCGGGCAACAACTTCGAGCTGGCGATCGCGGTGGCCATCGCGACGTTCGGCGCCACCAGCGGCCAGGCACTGGCCGGGGTCGTCGGGCCGCTCATCGAGGTACCCGTGCTCGTGGCGCTCGTGTACGTCTCGCTCGCGCTCCGGCGCCGCCTGTTCCCCTCGCACACCCCGACGCAGTCCGTTCGGCAGTGATCCGTCCGACCAGAAGGAGTCACCGTGTCCGACATCCCCGAGGTGCTGTTCGTCTGCGTGCACAACGCGGGCCGTTCGCAGATGGCCGCCGCGTTGCTCGACCACCACGCGGCGGGCCGCGTGACCGTCCGGTCCGCGGGGTCGGCGCCCGCCGAGTCGATCAACCCGGCCGTGCGCGAGGTGATGGGTGAGCTCGGACTGGACCTGAGCAAGGAGTTCCCGAAGCCGTTGACGACCGAGGCGGTGCAGGCGGCCGACGTGGTGATCACGATGGGCTGCGGCGACGCCTGCCCGGTGTTCCCCGGTAAGCGTTACCTGGACTGGCAGCTGGCCGACCCCGCGGGCAAGGGGGTCGACGACGTGCGGCCGATCCGCGACGACATCGACCGCCGGGTGCAGGCGTTGTTGGCCGAGCTGGTGCCGACGTCGTGACGCCCCGGCGATCCACCGCCGCCGCGGGACACGTGACAGTGGTGAGGGAGCGTGAGCGGTGACCGACACCGTGGTCGTGGTCGGCGGCGGTCAGGCGGGCCTGGCCGCGGGGTACTTCCTGCGCCGGGCCGGGTTGCGGTTCGTCGTGCTCGACGCGCAGGACGAACCGGGCGGCGCGTGGCGCCGCGGCTGGGACTCGCTGCGGCTGTTCTCCCCTGCCGAGCACAACCCGTTGCCGGGCTGGTGGATGCCGCGGCAGGACGGGGAGCCGTTCCCCACCGCCGACCACGTCGCGGCGTATCTGCGCGACTACGAGAAGCGCTACGACCTGCCGGTGCGGCGCCCCGTGCGGGTCCACGGGGTGCGGGACGCGGGACCGCGGCTCGCCGTCGACACCGACCACGGCACCTGGCACGCGTCGTTCGTCGTCAGCGCGACGGGAACCTGGGAGTCACCGGTGACGCCGGCCGTCCCCGGTGCCGCGGAGTTCGCGGGCGAGCAGCTGCACACCGTGGACTACCGCTCCCCGGAACGGTTCCGCGGCCGGCGCGTCGTGGTTGTGGGAGGCGGTAACTCGGCGGCGCAGATCCTGGCGGAGGTGTCGACCGTCGCGACGACGACGTGGGTCACGCGCCGACCTCCACGGTTCATGCCCGACGACGTGGACGGCCGCGTGCTGTTCGACGTCGCCACCCGTCGGGATGCGGCTCGCCGGGCGGGAACCGACGCCGAGAGCGTGTCGGCGCTGGGGGACATCGTGATGGTTCCGTCGGTCCGCGAGGCCCGCGATCGCGGCGTGCTCCACGCCCGGCCGATGTTCGACCGCCTCACCCGCGACGGTGTGGCGTGGGACGACACAGATCCGGACGGTGCGGGCGAGGGCTCCACGCAGCCGTGCGACGTGATCGTCTGGTGCACCGGATTCCGGCCCACGCTCGACCACCTGGCGCCGCTGGAGCTGCCCCTTCGCCGCGGCGTGCCGAAGACGGCAGGCACCCGGTCGGTCGACGAACCGCGGCTGCATCTGCTGGGCTACGGCGACTGGACGGGTCCGGCGTCGGCGACGCTGATCGGTGCGAGCCGCACCGCGAAGCCGGCCGTCGCCGACATCGCCGAGCGCCTGCGGACGGAATGACCCGTACCCGGTGGATCACCCGCGGAGCAGCCGTCGGCTGACTGTGAGGATTTCGCACGCAGCCAGCCGAGAGGACGAATGGGCACCGTTCCGTACCGTACTGGAGCACTGTGTGTACGAGGTCTCGGTGGACACCGGCTGCTGACCGGCCTCAGACATGCGTAAGGCCAGGGTCCCGGTCTGCCCCGAGTAGCACCTGGCCTTGCGACTCGCCCCGCACCCGCGGTGCGGAACTCACATGTCTCAAGGTACCCCACGCGCTGCGGACGGTCCAGCGTAGGCCGGCGACCCTGCTCGGAGCGCACCGAGGCGGCGGGTGACGTACCGGCCTGCGGCGGCCTGCCGGGCGTTCGCGCCGCCCGGCAGGCCGCCGCAGGCCGAGTTCAGCGCGCAGCCCGAGCCGGGACGGCAGTCTCGGTGGTCTCGGCGGGCGCTTCGCAGCAACCGCCTGCCGCCTCGTCCGGCTGCTCCCCCGCATGCCCGTCGGCCTGCAGGTCGGCGAGTCCCGAACCGGCACAGACCCCGGTCTCGGGAAGGGTCAGTTCGACCCGGCGGGCGGACTCGGTGTCGCCCGCGAGTTCGGCGGCGATGCTGCGGACCTGTTCGTAGCCCGTCATCGCGAGGAACGTCGGCGCCCGCCCGTAGCTCTTCATGCCCGCGAGGTACACGCCCGGTTCCGGGTGGGCGAGTTCGGCCGCGCCGTGCGGGTAAACCGTGCCGCAGGAGTGCACGTTGGGGTCGATCAGCGGCGCCAGCCGCACGGGAGCCTGCAGTGTGGTGTCCAATTCGAGCCGCACCTCGGACAGCCACGACAGGTCGGGCCGGAACCCGGTCAGCGCCACGACCTCGTCGACATCGGACACGCGACGTCCGTCCACAGTGGCCAGGCTGAGCCTGCCGTGATCGTCGCGTTCGACGACGTCGGTGCGGAAGCCCGTCTCCACGGCGATGCGCCCCGCCTCGACGGCGGCCCGCGCGCGGTCGCCCAGCGCGCCGCGCGCGGGCAACTGGTCGGCGGCGCCGCCCCCGAAGGTGTCGCCGAGCCGGCCACGCCGCAGCAGCCACGTGATGCGGGTGTCGGGCCGTTCGGCCGCGAGCTCGTCGAACCCGATCAGCGCGGTGAGCGCCGAGTGACCGCTGCCCGCGACGACGACGTGCCGTCCGGCGTAGCGCCGCCGCAGCTCCGGGTCGCTCAGGTCCGGCAGGTGGTGGGTGATCCGGTCGGCGGCGTTGCGTTCGCCTGCTGCGGGGAGCCCGTCGCCGCCCAGCGGGTTGGGCGTGTGCCAGGTTCCGGACGCGTCGATCACCGCCCGCGCCGTGATCCGCTCCTCGCCGTGCGGCGTCCGCACATGCACGGTGAGCGGTTCCGACTCCCGGCCTGCGTCCACCACGCGGTCCCGCCCGCGGCGTGCGACCCCGGTGACCTCGGCGTCGACACGCACGCGGTCACCCAGCGCCGCCGCCAGCGGCCGCAGGTAGCCGTCAGACCACTGCGCTGCGGTCGGATACGCCCAGGTCGGACGCGAATCGGCCGGACACGAGTCGGTCGGGTACGCGTCGGCGTCCGGGTCAGCCCATCCGCGGGCCTCGAGCAGTCGCCGTGCCGCGGGTGCCACGACTTCGGACCAGCGGGAGAAGAGCCGCACGTGGCCCCATTCGGCCACGGCCGCACCCGCCTGCGGTCCGCGCTCGAGGACGAGCGGCTCGATTCCCCGCTGCAGCAACTCGGCGGCCGCCGCCAGGCCGACCGGCCCCGCCCCCACCACGACGACCGGATCCTCGTCCCTCCCGGAGGCGTTCCCGTAGCCCTGCTCGGACACCCTCATCACCCTTCCACGAGACTTTATCGATGTGTATCGATCGAACTGACGTCGAGAGTATCGACGGCGATCGATGAAGGCAACCATCGACGGACATCGATACACTGACGGCATGCCGATCGCGCTGCGCCAAGCCCAGGTCCTGCCCACCGCGGACGCGAGCACGTACGCGGAGTGGTTCTCGTGCCTCGCCGAGCCGGTTCGGGTGCGGCTGCTCCACGCGGTCGCCACCAGCCCGAAGGGCATCACGGTGGGGGCACTCACCGAGCTGCTCGGGACCAGCCAGTCGACGTGTTCGTTCCACGTGCGCAAACTCGCCGACGTGGGGTTCGTCGAGACCCACAAGGAGGGCACGAGCACGGTCGTCACCGTCAACGAGGCGTGCTGCAGCGGACTCCCCCACGCCGCAGACGCCGTCATGGGCGCACTCGGTCCGCGGCCGTGTTGCCCGGAGGACCTGCCCACCAACGTCACCGTGCGCGCGCTGCACGACGAGGACTGGCCCGCGGTGCGGCGGATCTACGGCGAGGGCATCGCCTCCGGCATCGCGACGTTCGAGACGGACGTGCCGGACGCGGGACGCCTCGACGCCACGTGGCTGCCGGACCATCGCTGGGTCGCCGAACTGGACGGCGAGGTCGTCGGCTGGACCGCCGCGACACCGGCGTCGTCGCGGGAGTGCTACTCCGGCGTCGCGGAGACGTCCGTCTACATCGGAGAGGAACACCGCGGCCGCGGCATCGGAAAGGCGTTGCTGCACAAGCAGGTCATGGCGGCGGACGACGCCGGCCTGTGGACCTTGCAGACGTCGATCTTCACGCTGAACCGCGCGAGCATCGCCCTTCACCACGCGGCGGGCTACCGCACCGTGGGCGTGCGCGAACGCATCGCCCGCCGCGACGGCCGGTGGCACGACACGGTCTTCCTGGAGCGCCGCTCACCGGTGAACTGAACCGGTGGCGGCCGGGGGGGTCAGCCTCGGTCGAGGAACGGCGCCACGGCCTCGGCGAGGGCATCCACCTGGTCGAGACGCGGCAGGGTGGGCGTCAACGTGACCTCGGTGAAGCCGGCGCGGCGATGGGTTTCGACGGCCTCGCTCACCTCGTCGGCGCTGCGGACGACGTCGCGCCCGATCGCGTCCGCACGTTCGCGTCCGAAGAACGAGTAGTACCCGGAGAGGTTGCGGTACGCCTCGGTCCGTTCGACGTCGGCGCCCTCCGCACCGTCGCCGAGTCCGAAGTAGACCAGAGCCGCGAAGCGCGGGGATCCGTCGCGACCGGCGTCGGCCCAGGCGTCGCGGATCCGTTCCAGGACCGGCAGATTGCGGTCGACGCCGCCGGTCGCGCCGGTCCAGCCGTCGCCCCAGCGCACGGTGCGGCGCACCATCGCGTCACTGTGCCCGCCGAACAACAACCCCGGCCGGGACGGTGGTGTGGGCCCGATCCGCTGTCCGTCGAGCACCTCCTGCCCAGCCCATGCGCCGTGGAGCAGTTCGACCTGCCGGTCCAACGTCGCACCCCGCCGGTGGAAGTCGGCGCCCACCGCGTCGTAGTCGGACGCGCGTGCCCCGAGGCCGACACCGAGGGTGAACCGATCACCCGCGAACGCACCGAGGGTCGTCGCGGCCTTCGCGAGCAGGGCTTCCGGCATCAACGGGGCGAGCAGCACGTTGCTCTGCACCCCGATCCGGTTCGTCGCGCCCGCCACGGTCGCCAGGCTGACGAGCGAGTCGAACGACGGGTACGTCAGCCGTCCGATCGTCGACACGAAGGCGAAGCCGCGTTCCTCCGCCCGGCGTGCCCAGTCGAGCATCAGCGGCCCGGTCACCCCGGGAAGAACGTTGGGCAGGCCGATTCCGATGCGCATTCCACTACCGTCACACGTCACGTCCGGCCGTCCTGCCCGGACATCACAGGAGGTCCGGAACGTGGTGTCGACCGCACGCCTCGTCGACCGGAGCCGGTTCGCGCGTCAGTCCCCTTCGGCGAGCAGCGACTCCAGTGCGAGGTCGGGGTGCTGACGCAGCATCACGCGCATCGACATCTCGTCCTCGAACAGGGCCAGCTCGGTGCCGTCGGCGCGGTCGAGGACCTCGCTGCGCCTGCCCGCGTCGACGATGCTGCGCTGCGACGAGTCGCCGAGTTTCCGCACGGCGCTGTAGGGCAGCCGGTCCAGGACAGCCGGGCACGAGAACTCGTGCTCGAGTCGATGTGAGGCGACCTCGAACTGCATCGGCCCCACCGCAGCGAACACGGGCGAGGCATCGCCGCGCAGATCGGACCGGAGCAACTGCACCACACCCTCCGCCGCGAGCTGATCCACACCCTTGCGGAACTGTTTCGACCGGCTCAGGTCCGCGGGCTGGGCGACGGCGAAGTGCGCGGGCGCGAACTGCGGCAGCCCGGGGAACCGCACCGCGGGTTTGCCCGAGTACAGGGTGTCGCCGACCCGCAGCGCCGTGGCGTTGACGAGCCCGATCACATCGCCCGGATACGCCGTATCCATTGTGGACCGTTGTTGACCGAAGACCTGTTGGACGTACTTCGTCGCGAACGGGCGTTTCGTCGTGGCGTTGGTGACGACCATGCCGCGCTCGAACACGCCCGAGCACACGCGCGCGAACGCCACCTGGTCGCGGTGGGCCGGGTCCATGCCGGTCTGCACCTTGAACACGAACGCGGAGAACTCGGCATCGAGCGGACGCGGCACACCGTCGACGTCCGAGCGTGGTTCCGGCGCGGGGGCGAGGTCGATGAGCAGGTCCAGCAGCCGGCGGACGCCGAAGTTCAGCACGGCGGCGCCGAAGAGCACGGGTGTTGCGGAGGCGTCCTCGTACCGCGCGGCGTCGAATTCGCCGTCGGACGAGGTCAGCAGCTCGGCCTCCTCGACGGCCCGCGTCCAGTCCTCCCCCACCTCGGCCTCGGCGTCATCCGGGCTCATGCGGTACTCGGGAGCCACCGTCGCGCCACCCGCGGTGCGTTCGTAGCACACGAACGCACCGTCGTCGAGGTCGACGACACCGCGGAACTGCCCTGCCACACCGACGGGCCAGGTCAGTGGCATCGGCTGGAGGTCGATGCGCTCGACCAGCTCGTCGCACAGTTCCAGCGCGTCACGACCCGGCCGGTCCCACTTGTTGATGAACGTCAGCACCGGAATGCCCCGGTGCCGGCAGACGTCGAACAGCTTCAACGTCTGCGGCTCGAGCCCCTTGGCGGCGTCCAGCAGCATCACCGCCGAGTCGACGGCCGACAGCACGCGGTACGTGTCTTCGGAGAAGTCCGCGTGCCCCGGCGTGTCCAGCAGGTTGATGACGCAGTCGCGGTACTCGAACTGCAGCGCCGCCGACGTGATCGAGATGCCGCGCGCCTGCTCCATCGACATCCAGTCCGACACGACACCACGACGGCCGGCTTTCCCGTGTACGGCGCCCGCCTCGGAGATCACGCGTGCGTGCAGGGCCAGCGCCTCGGTCAGCGTCGACTTACCGGCGTCGGGATGGCTGATGACGGCGAACGACCGCCTGCGCCGCGCCTCGTGCGGTACGTCGCGGTCCCCGTCCGTGGCTGTCACGCGCGCCTCCATCATCGTTCGACACCGACACCTTCAACCCTACCCTTACGTTAGGGTATGTTTTGACGGGTGGCAGTGGCCCGACGAGAAACGGACGGCTTGCCGGGCCACGGCCACCTCCAACCACGTCCATGCGAGCGCGAACGGAGCAGAGTGCGGGATCGTGAACACAGCGGCAATGTCCGCTGACCACGGCCGGGGCGACTCGAAGGGACACCGGAGCTGTCCCGGCCCCGAGCCGGATCGACTCCTGCGAGGACTGCTGACCGCCGTCGCCGCCCTGCTACCCCACGGAGGACCGGCGCGGGATTTCCCACCTCCGGTCACACTCGCCGCCGGCGACCTCGTAGCACTGCACGACGGCACCGCACTGCACCATGACACCGCACTGCACCATGACACCGCGCCGAGCACCGTTGCGGCGCAGCCGATGATCGAATCCCTCCTGGCTGATCACGGCGTGCAGGTCGAAACGGTCACGTCGGGACACGCGAAAGCCGCACAGCACGGCCCGGACACGCGACTCGTCGTCGCGACCCACCGCTCGGCGGCCCGCGACGCACAGCGGTGCGCGTTCGCGCGAGACGTGCCCGTCCTGCTTCCCGGCTTCGTCGCCGCATCGGCGAACCGGGTCAACAGCTGCCTACGTCCGACCCCCACCGTCATGCTCCAGGGCGCGGACGCCGCCACCCATGCCGTCACCACGCCCGTGTTCGAGATGGCACACCTGCCCGGACCGCTCCGCCGCCGAGCTCCCTCCGGTGACGAACGCGACTGCACTCACCTGTTCGTACGACCGTGCTCCTACGGTGTTCTCACCGGTGCCGCCGAGGGGCCGGTCGACACGATCACCGCCACCCCGGAGACGCAGTTCGTGTACCTGCAGGCCGCGGCTACCGCCGCCGTCGACGACCGCCGAATCACGCTGCCGCCGGGGCGATACCGCATCGCACCGGCCGAACGGCCGCTGTATCACCTGCACACCCATGCGGCCCGCAAGCAGGAAGCGCACACCACCACTGCGGTGACACGGGAACGGGGTCCGTAGCGGCCGCTACGAGCGCGAGCGCGCGAGTTCGTCCAGCCGCTCCCGAAGCATGCCGGCGAACTCCTCGGCATTGCTCAGCCGTGACCGCAGCTCCGCGCACCGCTGCTCGGCGATCCCGGCGAACTCGCGCAGCCTGGCCTCCGGATCCTGGTCGCCAGGCGCCGCGTCGAGGATGGCGAGCAGTTCGCGCATCTCGTCGAGCTGGAACCCGAGGGGCTTCATGCGCATGATCAGCAGCAGCCGGTCCACGTCGGGTTCGTTGTACAGCCGGAAGCCGCCCTGGCTGCGGGCGCTGGGCACGACGAGGCCGACCTCCTCGTAGTAACGGATGGTGCGCAGCGACAGCCCCGTGCGCTCGGCCACCTCGCCGATCTGCATGTGTTCGGCCACACCACACCCCTTCCTCGACAAGGCTCCGACCGTAACCGGCTCGGGCTCCGCCCACACGAACGACAGCGTCCCCACGAGATTACCGTTACGTAAGTGTCCGGCCGTCGCGGTCGCCCGCGAGCCGCCGCCCGATCGACGAAAGGACCCGCACGCGTGCCCTCCGCCGCCGAGACCGCCATCCAACCCGGCCGGACCCACACGACCCGGGTGGTGACGGCCGCCGCGGTGGCCCTGGCACTGACCGCTCCCGGGCAGACGGCGGCGATGTCGGTGTTCATCGACCCGATCATCGAGGACCTGGGGCTGTCGAGGTCACTCGTGTCCACCGCGTACCTGATCGGGTCGCTCTCGGGAACCGTCGTCCTGCCGTTCCTGGGCCGTCTCATCGATCGCTACGGACCTCGTCGCATCATGGCGACGATCGCGGCGTGCTTCGGGCTCATCCTCGTCGTGGGCAGCGCCGCGGCCGAGATCACCGGGTTGACCGCGGCGTTCATCGGTGTCCGGGTCGGCGGCCAGGGCGCGCTCAACCTCGTCGCGACGACCACGGTCGCGGTCTACGTGCACCGGCGCCGGGGATTCGCGATCGGCCTCAGCTCCGCCATCGGCACGGCCGGGATCTCCCTGGCGCCGGTACTGCTCGAACGACTGATCGCGGTCGCCGACTGGCGCGCGGTGTGGATCGGCGAAGGCATCGCGGTGTGGCTGCTGGTCATCCCCGCCGCGCTGGTGCTGCTCCCCCGCACACCGCCCCCGCCGCCCCGCGACACGGACCCGGGTGACCGCCACCGCGGACCACTGCCCACTGTGGACTGGACTCGCGGTCAGGCCATGCGCACGGGCATGTTCTGGGCCGTCGCCGCGGGCGTCGCCGTGTGCTCGCTCGTCACGACCGGACTGAACTTCCATCAGGTTTCCCTGCTGGGCGAACGGGGCCTGACGGCGACCGAGGCCGCCGCCACGTTCCTGCCGCAGACCATCGCAGGCCTGATCACCACGTTCGGCCTCGGCTGGCTGGCCGACCGGTTCTCCGACCGGGTACTGATCGTGTTGACCATGCTCGTGCTCGCCATGGCGACCGTCGGCGCCGGATGGGTGACCCCGGGCTTCACGGCCGTGCTCTACGGCGTCGCGCTCGGTGCCTGCGCGAACGGTGTCCGCACCCTCGAGGCGGTGGCGTTCCCCCGGTGCTTCGGACTCGGCCACCTCGGAGCCATCCGCGGCGTCGTGCATTCGATCACCGTGGGCGCATCGGCGTTCGGCCCGCTGCTCGTGGCCGTCGGTCACGACGCCGCCGACACCTACCGCCCCATCCTCCTGATGCTGACCGCACTGCCCGTCGCCGTCGCGGTCGCGGCCGTTCTGGTGCGCACGCCACCGCCGGCACCACCGCAGCGGTGAACCACCTCACACGCCACCTCACGCCACAGGCCGCGCCGCGGACTCCCCAAGGGGTGACGCGACGAACGCGCACGTCTGCACCACGGCCGGCGGCACAGCCACAGAACCGGGCGCAGATCACATCGGACGTGGGTCACATTTCCCGCGATACTTCCCTTACGTAACGGTAGAGTCGTCTTCGTTCGGTACGAGCCCCGTCGACGCGGCTCCCTCTCTTTCTCTCTTCTTCCGCACTCCTTCTCACGAAAGAAGCTGATGTCACTTCCTGCTGCCCTGCGCCCGAAAATCGGCCGCCCGACCTGGCTGTCACCGCGCATCCTGCGCACCGAGGCCCTCTCCGGCCTGGTCGTGGCCCTGGCCCTGATCCCCGAAGCCGTGTCCTTCTCGATCATCGCCGGCGTGGACCCGCGGGTCGGCCTGTTCGCGTCGTTCACCATGGCGGTCGCCATCGCCTTCACCGGCGGCAGGCCCGCCATGATCTCCGCCGCCACCGGCGCTATCGCGCTCGTACTCGCCCCGCTGGCACGTGAGTACGGCGTCGAGTACCTGTTCGCGGCGGTCGTCCTGGGCGGGCTGTTGCAGGTCCTGCTCGCCGGTGCGGGGGTCGCACGGCTGATGCGGTTCCTGCCTCGCAGCGTCATGGTGGGTTTCGTCAACGCGCTGGCGATCCTCATCTTCACCGCGCAGCTGCCGTACCTCGTCGACGTGCCGTGGCAGGTCTACCCGTTGCTCGCCGTAGGCCTGGCGATCATGGTCGGACTGCCCAAGCTCATCAAGGCCGTCCCGGCGCCGCTGGTGGCGATCGTCGTGCTCACCATCTTCACCGTGAGCGCGGGCGTCGCCGTGCCGACGGTCGGCGACCAGGGTGACCTGCCCGACAGCCTGCCGATCCTCGGCGTGCCCGCCGTCCCGTTCACGTTCGAGACGCTCACGATCATCGCGCCGTACGCCTTCGCGATGGCCCTCGTCGGGCTGATGGAATCGCTGATGACGGCCAAGCTCGTCGACGACATCACCGACACGCACTCCGACAAGACCCGCGAGTCGTGGGGCCAGGGCATCGCCAACATCGTCACCGGCTTCTTCGGCGGCATGGGCGGCTGCGCCATGATCGGCCAGACGATGATCAACGTGAAGTCGGGTGCCCGCACGCGCGCCTCGACGTTCCTCGCGGGCGTGTTCCTGCTGATCCTCGTGGTCGCGCTCGGCCAGATCGTCGGGCTCATCCCGATGGCGGCACTCGTCGGTGTCATGATCATGGTCGCGGTCGGGACGTTCGACTGGCACAGCATCCACCCGAAGACGCTGATGCGGATGCCGAAGAGTGAGACCACCGTCATGGTGGCGACCGTCGGCGTGACCGTCGCCACCCACAACCTCGCGATCGGCGTGGTCGTCGGAGTACTCGTGGCCATGGTGCTGTTCGCCCGCCGGGTGGCGCACCTGGTGTCGGTGGAGAGCGTGCTCGACCCCGACGGCACGACGAAGATCTACCACGTCACGGGCCAGTTGTTCTTCGCCTCCAGCAACGACCTGGTGTTCCAGTTCGACTACGCCAGCGACCCGTCGAACGTCGTCATCGACCTCTCCGACGCGCACGTCTGGGACGCCTCCACGGTCGCCTCGCTCGACGCCATCACGACGAAGTACGAGGCACGCGGCACGACGGTCACGATCACCGGCATGAACGACGACAGCGAGAAGCGGCACGCCACGCTGGCGGGCAACCTGAGCGGGGCGCACTGACCGGCGTTCCCGTGCGGTCGGGTCGGGGCGGGCCATGGCTCGCCCCGACCCGATGTCCTACTCTTACGTGACGGAAGGGTTCCATCCACGGTTCGGCCAGGAGGTGGCGTTGACCGGCGCGCGCACGAGTGACGAGGAGCAGGAACACCACGCCCTGTCCGAGACGCTCAACCTGCTGAGCAAGGAGCGGGACCGACTCTCCGCCGACATCGACAAGGCCGCGGGCGACATCGACGCCCGCAAGAAGCACCTGTGGGACAACCTCCGGGACATGGACTTCGCCGAGAAGGCCAACTATCGCGGCGAGGTCGACCTGTCGATCAAGATGACCGAACACGCGCAGATGTTGCACAAGCGGGTCGAGAAGCTGCTGCAGTCGCCGTATTTCGGTCGCGTCGACTTCCACACCGACGGTGAGGACGACGCCGCAACGCACTACATCGGCGTACACAACTTCTCGCACCCCGAGACCCAGGAGATCGTGATCCACGACTGGCGGGCACCCGTGTCCAGCCTGTTCTACGACTACGAGACCGGACCCGCCTCCTACGAGACGCCGAAGGGCACCGCCCACGGCGAGATCACGCGCAAACGGCAGTACAAGATCTCCGGCGGGCGCCTGGAGTACATGTTCGACAGTGCGCTCAACATCGGCGACGAGATCCTGCAACGCGAGCTCGGCCAGTCGGCCGACGACCGCATGAAGAACATCGTCGCCACCATCCAGCGCGAACAGAACGCGGTGATCCGCAACGACACCGCCGACGTGCTGATCCTGCAGGGCGTCGCGGGCTCAGGGAAGACGTCGATCGCACTGCACCGGGTGGCGTTCCTGCTCTACCGCTTCAAGGACACGCTTACCTCCGACAACGTCATGATCCTTTCGCCCAACAAGGTGTTCGGTGACTACATCGCCGACGTCCTGCCCGAACTGGGCGAGGAGCGGGTCGCCGAAATCGACTTCGACAGGATCGCGAGCAGGTTCCTCGACAAGCTCACCGGCTACGAGACGTTCAGCGAGCAGGTGGTCAAGCTCCTCGACCGCGTCGACGACGCGGCCGCCGAGCGCATGCGGTTCAAAGCCATCCCCGAGTTCGTCGCGAGCCTCGACGAGTGGATCGCCTCCATCGCCGACGAGTTCACCCCGGCCGAGATCGCGCAGAAGAGCAAGCGGCTGTCCGAGGACTGGGTGGCCGACGCGTTCACGGACGCCAGGGCCATGCCGATCTTCACGCGGCTCGACCACGTGGCCGACACCGCGGTGCACCTGCTGAAGAACGAGGTGCGCGACCGCGGCGGCACATGGAGCGCGGCCGACACCAACGGTGTCCGCAAGCAGGTGCGGGCGATGCTGCCCTACAAGGACGCATTCGCCGTCTACAAGGCCTTCTACGAGGCCGACGGCGACCGGCGGACCATGTTCAAACCGCTGGCCAAGAAGAAAATCGAGTACTCGGACGTGTTCCCGCTGATCTACACGATGATCAGGACGTCCCGGCAGGAGACGTTCGGCCACATCCGCCACCTGCTGGTCGACGAGATGCAGGACTACACGGCCGTCCAGTACGCCGTGCTGCGGGAACTGTTCTCGTGCCAGATGACGATCCTCGGCGACTCCAACCAGTCGGTGAACCCGTTCAGCTCGTCGTCACCGGCCACGATCCACGACATCTTCCCCGCCGCGGACCGCCTCGAACTGTGCAAGAGCTACCGCTCCACCGCCGAGATCACCGAGTTCGCCCAGAACATCTCCCGCAACGACAAGCTGGAGCCCATCGAGCGGCACGGCCCGCTGCCCCAGGTCGTCGCCTGCGACGACCAGCATGCGGAGATCCTCGACATCATCGACCGGCACGCCCGCAGCGACCACCGGTCGCTCGGCATCATCTGCAAGACGGTCGCCCAGGCCGAGGCCGTGCACCGCGCCGTGACCGACGCCGGTGTCGAGGCGACCCTGCTCGACTACGACAGCACGGCGTTCGGCAGCGGCATCGTCATCACCTCGGCGCATATCTCCAAGGGCCTGGAGTTCGACCGCGTGATCGTTCCGGACGCCGACGAGGACAACTACGCCGACGACATGGACCGGTGCATGCTCTACATCGCCTGCACCAGGGCCATGCACGAACTCCACCTCACCCACGAGCACCAGCTGTCGGCACTCCTGGCGTTCACGGCGGATCCCGACGTCGCCACCGTCACCCGGCAGGTGGAGCCGGTCGGCTGAGTCGGGCACAGGCACCGCCCGGGCACAGTCGCCCCCAACGCGGGCGGGATGCTATACACCCGCCCCGCAACCGAAGGTGAGCACGTGAGCATGCGCTTCAAGGAACTCGACTGGCAGCGGACGCCGATCGGCGAGCTGTCGCTGCGGGTACGCCACGACCCCACGCTCGACCGCGAGGTCCACGAGATCAAGCTCGGCGACGAGTTCCTCATGTCCAGCCTCTTCACCGTGTCGGAGACCGAACTGGGCAGCCGTGCCATGGCGAAGCTCGACGGGGCGGATCTCGACGTGGCCGTGGGCGGACTCGGGCTCGGCTGCACCGCACAGGCGGTGCTGGCCGACGACCGGGTGGCGTCCCTCGTCGTGGTCGACGCCCTCGCGCCGGTGATCGACTGGCACGAACGCGGCCTGCTGCCTGCGGGCACACAGCTCACCGAGGATCCGCGGTGCCGGTTCGTCCACGGCGACTTCTTCGCCATGGTCTCCTCGGGTCAGGGATTCGACCCGGAGCAGCCGGGTCGCCGGTTCGACGCCGTCGTCGTCGACATCGACCACTCGCCGCGGCACGTGCTGGACCCGAGCCACGCCGACTTCTACCTGCCCGACGGGCTCGCCGCCCTCCGCGCGCGGCTGCGCCCCGGCGGGGTGTTCGCCCTCTGGTCCGACGACCCGCCGGACGACGAGTTCACCGCGACGCTCGACGAGCAGTTCACGGACGTCACCGCGGAGGTCGTGACCTTCGACAATCCCCTACGGCGCAGCGAGGCCACCAGCACCGTCTACCTGGCCCGCTCTCCGCACTGACCGGCCGGTTTCCCGAGAACTCCGCTGCCGCCGGTCAGAGCTTGACGGTCATCACGACGGGCCGGTGATCGGAGGCGGTCACGTCGCGGCGGTCTCCGGGCTGATCGGTGACGGACGGGGAGTCGCCGTCGCCCGTGGTGACCTCGGTGACCGCGTCGGCGAGGGCGTGGCTGACGAGCAGGTGGTCGATGAGTTCGCGGCGGCCGCGGTACACCCGCGAGTACCGCTGCTGCTCGGGAATGAGCGGCGCGACGTTCCAGAGCCGGTGGGCATCGCCCTTGTCGGAGCGCTCGTAGCCCGCGGTGCCGAACTCCGAGCCGCCCGGGCCGAGCAGGATTTGCGTGGTCGCGGCCTGCGGTTCGTCGTTCAGGTCGCCCGCCACGACGACGGCCCGGTCCGTCCCGTCCCCGTCCAGCAGCGCGTCGACCTCGGCCCGGACGGTGGCGGCCTCGGCGGCGCGGCGGTGCAGGGCGTAGACGGCGTACCGGGCGCGCTCTCCCTCGTCCCGCGGTGTGAACCGGCCGCCCGGGTAGGTCAGCAGTTTGGATTTCAGGTGCGCCGCGACGACGTCGATCGACCGGCCACCGGCCCGCACGCGCACCCGCAGCGCGGGCCGTCCCGTCGCCGCGATGCGCTCGCCGCCGTCGTCGACCCGCGCTCCCCCGAGTTCGGCGGGGAAGGCGGAGAACTTCTCGACCCTGGTCAGTGCCCGTTTGGACAGGAAACCGACGCGGATACCGCGCCCGTCCGGTTCGGCGAGTTCGGTGCGCCAGGTTCCGTCGAGCCGCTGCTCCAGGTCGTCGAGCCGCTGCTCCAGGTCGTCGAGCGCCTCCGGGTCACCGATCTCCTGCACCGACAGCACCTCGGGGCCCAGCGTCCCGATCATCTCGGCGAGTCCGTCGAGTTTCTCGTCGTACTCGCTCTTGGTCGGCGGGCCGTCGCCGGTGCCCGGGCGGAAGAGGTTCTCGAGGTTCCACGTGCCGATCCGCATACGCGCGACGGTGACAGCGCCGGGCAACCGCGGGGCAACGCCGACGTGAACCGCAGCCGTGGTCCGGACGGCTAGCGTCGTCGACCACGAACGGCGTTCCTGGGCGCTGAACGCGCTCGGCACGGGCGACGTGGACGGCTACCTCGGCGACACGCTCACCGTCCCCGCGGGCGCCGAACTGGCGGCGCGCTGACGTTCCACCACGGTGCGTCCACTCCGGAGCCGTGGCAGGGTCGCTACTGTCCCGATCGGACGGTAATGCCCGCAACCTCGGCGATGCGGGCCGCGTTCGCGTGTCCCCACTCGCCGAGCGGTTCGAGTACGCGGTTCAGGGACTCGCCGAACTCCGTGGTGGCGTACTCGACGTGCGGCGGCACGACCGGGTGGACGGTCCGGGAGACGAGGCCGTGCTCCTCGAGTTCGCGAAGCTGCGGGAGCACCTTCTCCGTGATCGGTTCCAGGCGACGGCGGAGCTCGGAGAACCGCAACGTGCCGTGCTCGGCCAGCTCCCGGATGATCAGCGGTTTCCACGCGGAACCGGTGCTGGAGCTGGGCGCCCGGTGGGCGGGCTCGCCCGCGGAGGCCGTGGCGTGCAGTCCCGTCACGATCTTCGACGACCTGGCCGACCGCGTGGAATACGGCCGGCACGACGATCCGACGTCAGCGCTCGATTCCGTACTCGCCTCGCTCACGCACCTGGCCTCCGCGTCGCGGGACCGCGGCCTCGACAGCTCGGCCCTCGACGAACTGCTCCGCTGGGTCCGCGACGCCGCGCAGACCGGGTACGGGAAGGACGAGATCAGCCGCATCGTCGACACCATGTGGCGCCCACAGCCCGACCACGCCGAGCCGGCCATGGGGACTCTCCCGAGGTGACCGTGTCAACCGTTCCTCGGCGAGCGGCTTCCGGCCGGACGGCGGGCCGCTGATCGACGGAGGCGGCGAAATTATTACAGAACGCTGACGACACGGACACGGTGAATAACAACCGGTAGCCGCCATCCGATGTACTGCGCAGGGCCGGACCACGGCCGGAAGCATGGCCGCGGGCCGAAGGAGAGATGCCCTCGATGACGGTGACGCAGCGGTACACGGCCGCAGCGCAGGACGATCGGCTGAGCGTGGAACTGGCGTTCCCGCCTGCGATCAACTACGCGCTCGTGCACAACGACGTACCGGTCGTCCGTTATCTCCGGGTGGAGAACCTGACCGACGAGGACATTCCGGGACTCGACGTGCAGGTCGACCTGCTGGGCCCGGACGGGGAAATGGCGACGTGGCACCGCACGATCCCTCATCTCCACGGCGGTTCCGAGGTACTCAGGGTCGATTTCGCCGATCTCGCTCCCGATCCTGCAAAGATCGGTGCGGCCGACGAGGCCTACCCCGTGCACTACCGGGTCCTGGTGAAGGCCGGCGGCACGCGACTGCACGCTGAAGGGCGATCGCGGGTGCTCGCGCGCAACGAGTGGTTCAACTCACCGTTGTTGTACGAATCGATCGCGGCGTTCGTACAGCCCAACACCGCCTCGGTCGACCAGGTCCTGCGGAGCGCTCGGGACCTGCTCGAACGCGAGACCGGTTCGAGCTCGATGGAGGGCTACCAGGCGGGCAGGCAGCGCGCCGCACAGATCGGCGGGGCCGTCTACGAGGCGCTGCGCGCTCACCGCATCAGTTACGTCGGCGTGCCGGCCTCTTTCGAGGACACCGGCCAGAAGGTGCGTACCACCGCCGACGTGCTCGGCAGCGAGCTCGGCAACTGCCTCGACCTGTCGGTCACCTACGCGGCCTGCCTCGAGCAGGCGGGCCTTCACCCGCTGATCTGGATCGTCTCCGGTCACGCGTTCGCCGGTTTCTTCCTGGAGGAGGAACGGCTCCCGGAGACCGTGTCGCTCGATCCGAATCACATGATCAATCTGATGGAGTCGCGGCGGGCGCTCGCCGTCGAGCTGACCGGTATCGGCCCGGGAACCGCCTCGAAGGACTACTCCGAGGCGCTGCGGGCGGGCGCGGCGCAGTTCCGGGCGAGAGAGCACCTGCACGGCATGGTCGACGTCGCGCTCGCGCACCGGACCGCCATCAAGGCGCTCCCCTCCGACGATCGGCGGACCGTCTCGGAACCGGCCGACACCTCCGGCGCCGCGCAGGCACCCACGCTCGCACTGCCCGGTGAGCTGGTGGGCGCGGACACCGTCGGCACCGAACGGAACCTGGCGACGCGGGAGGAGGACCCGGACGACGCACCGGAGCGCATCAAGCGTTGGCGCAAGTCGCTGCTCGACCTGAGCCTGCGCAATCCCCTGTTGAAGCTCCCCACCCGCGGCAAGGGCCTGGACCTGCACGTGCCGCGCCACGCGCTGGCGGCGTTGGACGATCTCGTGCACAGCGGCACACAGATCCGCATCGTCCCGGAGGACCGTGTCGGCGGCGTCCAGCAGCTGAGCGGTGTGAACACCGTCCGCGACCTGCCCGACGAGAGCGTCGCCGGCGAACTCGAAAATGACCACCGCATCTACGGTCGAGTAGCGGACGGTCGATACATCGCCAAGATGCGCGAGTTGCAGCGCGAGGCGCGCACGATCCAGCAGGAGACCGGCAGCAACTATCTGTATCTCACGTTCGGCACCCTGGTGCACCCGGGCGCCTCCGGTGAGGCGCACGCTCCCCTGTTCCTGCTCCCCGTGCGTATCGAAGGCGGCAGCGGCCGCTCGCCGTACACGATCGTCGCCGACGGCGACGAGATCTCGGCACCGAACTCCTGCCTCATCGAGTGGTTGCGGGTCAAGCACGGCGTGCGGATCCCCGAACTGGAGAACCCGCCCCTCGACGACAACGGGATCGACATCGCGCGCTCGCTCGAAGCCGTCCGCAGCAGGCTCGTGGAGAACGATCTGCACTACCGGGTCGACGAGCTCGCGAGCCTGCGGCCGCTGCAGTTCTCCACCGTCCAGATGTGGCGTGATCTCACCGATCACTGGGAACGGTTCCTGGCCAACCCGGTGGTGCACCACTTGGTGACCAAACCCGGCCACCAGTTCGCCGACTCGGCCGCCACCGCCTCCGCCGACGACGCGTTCGACGAGGCTGCCCTGCAGCTGCCGATCGCCGCGGACGGTTCGCAGATGCGCGCGATCACGATGGCGGCCAAGGACCGTTCGTTCGTGCTCGAAGGCCCACCCGGAACCGGCAAATCGCAGACCATCACGAACCTCATCGCGCACGCGCTGCGTAACGGCAAGAAGGTCCTGTTCGTCGCGGAGAAGCAGGCGGCGCTCGACGTGGTCAAGCGCAGGCTGGGCGCGATCGGGATCAGCGACTTCTGTCTGGACCTGCATGGCCGCAAGCAGTCGTTGGCGAGCATCCGCGAGCAGCTGAACACCGCACGCGAACGCACGGTGCAGGACGACGAACACGGCTGGGCAGCCGCCGAGGCACGCTACCGGCAGAACGTGCGAGCACTACGGGACTACCCACAACGACTGCACGAGGAGAACGCGGCCCGGTTCTCCGCGTGGTCGGCCTACGCAGCCACTACCGCGCACGGCACCGGCGCGACCGCGCCGGTGCCGCCCGAAGTCATGGGCCTGGACGAGCAGCAGCGCCAGGCCGTGTACGCAACCGTGGCGGAACTACCCGCTGCCACCGAATCCGCACGCCTCCGTGCGCAGCACCCGTGGTCACTCAGCGGGCACCGTACGGTCGACGCGCTCGACGCCGCCGAGCTGGTGGCCGCGGCCGACGAACTCGAGACGGTGCGTGCGCTGTTCCACCGGCTTCCCGAACAGCTGCGTTCCGAGCTCACCGGGCTCTCCTGGCCGGCGTACACGGGGACGGCCCTGCCGTGCGCACGGCTCGCACGGCAGAACAGGTTGCCGGGCCAGCAGGCTACCCGCGCGGCGGCGGGCGAAGGGTGGGACGCCGCGGTCGACGGGTTGCTCGCCGAACTGGAAGGGTTCCAGCGCCACCACGCGGCCGTCCTGGCGACGTTCCGTCCGGAGACCTTCGCGCATCCGGACTTGCCCGCATGGGTCACGGAAGCCGGCAACACCGACAAGGGCCTGTTCGGCAAGAAGAAGAAACGCAGGCGCCTGACCGAACGGTTGCAGCCCCATCTGCGCGAGGATGCGACCCTCGACCCGGAGGTCATCCAGCAGACCGTGACCGCAGCGGCCGTGGCGCGGGACCAGGCGGCCACGTTGCACCAGCAGTTGGTGGCCGTGCCCGGGCTGGAGCTGCCGTCCGACTGGTCCCCCACCCAGCCGGACGCGATCACTGCGGTGGAGCGGCGGCGCGACGCGCTGGTTTCCGGACGGGAGCTGCGGGCGAGCGCCGCCGGGCTGTGGCAGGCGCTGCACGACCTCGGCAGGCACGCACCGGTGGCCGAGCTGGAACGGCTCGTGCAAGCGTGGGGAAACTGGTCCCGGCTTCTCACGCCGGGGACGGAGGAGTTCGGCCGCTGGTGTTCGGGACGGTCGTGGCTGCAGGCTTGGGACGCCGACGGCCCGGTGTGGCGCGAGGAGCTGCGGACGCAGGGGCTGCTTCCGCTGCAGCGGTGGGGCGCCGTCGTGGCCCACACGGACGTACTGGCCGGCGCCGGGCTCACCGACTTCTGCGAGCAGATCCTGACCGGAGCACTGCCGGCGGACGAGATCGAAGTCGCGTATCTGCGCGGTGTCGCGGGAACGGCGTTGCGCGAACGGCTGCAGGCCGGGCAACTCGAGTACTTCGACGCGGACGCGCACGAGCATCACGTCGACGAGTACCTCCGGCTCGGCGATGAACTCGAGTCCCTGCTGCCCACGCGGCTCGCGAGTGAGCTCCTCGCCCAGCGCCCGCGGCTCGACGGCGACCGGGAGTTCCTGCGGCACCTCACGACGTCGCGCCGAGGTGCGAACCGGCTGTCCTTCCGTCAGCTACTCGCGAAGTACCCGGACGAGATCACCGGACTGACACCGTGTTTCCTGATGAGCCCGGCGTCGGTCGCGAACTTCCTTCCCCCGGGAGCGGTGGAGTTCGACCTGGTGGTGTTCGACGAGGCGTCGCAGATCCGTGTCGCCCAAGCCGTCGGCGCGATGGGCCGGGCGCGGTCGGTGGTCGTGGTCGGCGACTCGAAACAGATGCCGCCGAGCAGCATCATGGAAGCCGACCACGGCGACGCGGACGAAGAGGCCACGGGAGGAGAGGACGGAACCGAGGACGCAGTACCGGCGGATCTGGACAGCATTCTCGAGGAGTGCGTCGAATCCGGCTTGGACCGGGAATGGTTGTCCTGGCACTACCGCAGCAGTGACGAGTCACTGATCGCCTTCTCGAACCAGCACTACTACGAGAACAAGCTGCACACGCTGCCCGCGCCGGGGAGTTGGCCGCACGCCGGCATCACCTGGCGCCGCCTCGACGGCACCTACGATCGAGGCAGGACGCGCACGAACCAGGTCGAGGCACGGGCGATCGTGGACCAGATCGCCGCACTGCTCGCCGACCCGGCGACGGCCGGACGTTCGATCGGAGTCGTCACGTTCAACGTCCAGCAGCGCAACCTCGTGCTGAACCACTTGGAGGACAGCGACGATCCCAACGTCCAGCACGCCCTGTCGCGCGAGGACGAGCCGCTGTTCGTGAAGAACCTCGAGAACGTGCAGGGCGACGAACGGGATGTCGTCCTGTTCACGCTGGCGTTCTCGCGCAACCCGGACACGAGGCAGTTGCCACTGAACTTCGGCCCGCTCAACAATGCCGGCGGCGAACGGCGGCTCAACGTCGCCGTCACCCGTGCTCGGGAGCAGGTGATGTTGTTCAGCTCGTTCGATCCGCACGACATCGATCTGGCCCGGAGCAATGCGACCGGCATTCGGCACTTGCGGGCCTACCTGGAGCTGGCTGCGGGCGGGTTCGATCAGTTCGGCGGCATCGAGGCGAGCGAGGCGCGGGCGGACGATCGCATCCTCGGTGAGGTCGCGGACGCGGTCCGGGCACGCGGGTACGAGGTCGCCACGAACGTCGGCCTGTCGCAGTTCACCGTCGACATCGCTGTCCGGTCGCCCGGTTCCCGGAGCTGGCAGGTGGCGGTGCTGTTGGACGGCCCGGAATGGGCGTCGCGGCTCACGGTGGCGGACCGGGACCGTGCACCGCAGCTACTCGGAGCGAAGATGCGGTGGCCGTCCACCGTGCGCGTATGGCTGCCAGCCTGGGTACGGGAACGTGCGGCCGTGCTGGAACGCATCGACCAGGCGATCGCCAGGTCAGAGTCGGACGCCACAGCGGAGTCGGATGCCACAGCGGAGCGACCGGACAGCACGGCGGAGCGACCGGACGGCACAGCGGAGCGACCGGACGCCGGTGCGGGTGACTCGGAAGGGAACGAGGCCGGCATTCCCCCGTCCGCAGGCCAGGAAGGGGGAGTGCCGGAACACGCTCAGGTGCCCGGCAGTCTGCCCGCGGAACGGGCATCCGTCGTGAACAGTGCGAGCACCGATGCGCCGCAGTCCCAGGGCGCCGCCCGACCGTCCGAGGGTGGCGTGCCGTTCGTGCCGTACGAACCCAGGCCCGTGGGGGTGAAGGAAGACCTCGACCGGCTCGGCTCCGACGCGGCCGTGCAACGACAGCTCGAGAAGATGTTCGTCGAGGTCGCCGAGGTCGAGGGCCCTGTCGAGATCAACAGACTGGCCAAGAAGGCGCTGCACTGCTTCGGACTGGGACGTGTGCGGGAGAACCGGATCCTCGAGGCTCTGGAACACCTTCCCTCGGCCCTGCGGACCGAACGCAGTCCGCTCGGGACCCACGTCTGGCCGGCCGAGCTGGATCCGCACACCTGGCGAGGCTTCCGCGAAACCCGACGGTCGAGCGATCGTACGGTTCAGGAGATCGCCCCGCACGAGATCATCAATGCGATCCGGCACTCGTTCGAGACCCGCGGACTGGACGAGCGGATGCTGCGTGAGGCGCTCAGATTGCTCGGGCACACCAAGATGACCGAAGCTGTCGAGAACCACGTCGTCCGGGTACTCGGCTTCGGTATCCAAGAGGGCCTTCTGCCGAGCAGTTTGGGGTAACGGTGATGCCGGAAGTGTCAGCCGCGGCGCTGGATGCCGCCAGAGCCAAGGTCGGCAAGCCCGCCAAGCACACGTTGTCCGTGGTCCGGAAGTTCACCGAACGCGCGGAAACACTGCTGGCCACACCGGCGACCCTGCGGGAGAGCGCCCGGCACCAGGTAGCGGTCCTCACCGACCGGCAGGTACAGGCCGAGTTGCAGCGCAGGCCGATCGCCGACCTGCGTGATCTCGTCGGCCGGGGCGCGCGACTGAACGCCGTGGCCGAAGGGGGATTCGGCTTCGTGGCTCAGGTCCTCACCGCGGGCCCGCAGCGAATCCAGGCCGTTCCCGGGATCGGGCCGCAGACCGCGCAACAGGTGGTCGGAGCCGCGCAGCGATTGGCGGCGCAGGTCGCCGAGCAGACGCGGTTCCGGTTCGATCCGGACCGGAAGGACCGGGCGCAGGCACAGTTGCTCGCCACCCTCATGGCGGTCAGGCACGCCGACAGCGCCGTGACGACACTGGAGCCACAGCTCCGGCAGCTCACCGCACAGACCGCTCCCCTGGTGTCCGACGCGGAACCGGCCGCGAGCCGGCCTTCGATGCTGTTCCGGGGAAGCGCGAAGAAGCACGCCGCGCTGACGGCCCTCGCACAGTTGGACGCCATACTGGCCGATCCCCGCGTGGCATCGCTGAACCAGACGCTGGAGTCACAGGAACGAGCGACCGATCCGAATTCGCATCCCGAGTGGCAGGTGTGGGACGAGTACACGTCCGACGCCGCATCGTTCAACGCGTTGCTTTCCACTCTCGGTGGCGCGGGCGACGGTGACGACACGGAGGCCGCGCAGGGTTTCATCCCGGCCGAGCTACGCCAGGAAATCAGCGCCGTCCCGCTGGACACGAGTCTGCTGACGGCCACGTTGCGCGGCTACCAGGCCTTCGGCGCCCAGTACGCGATCCATCAAAAGTTCTCGATCATCGGTGACGAGATGGGGCTCGGCAAAACCGTGGAGGCTTTGGCCGTGCTCGCGCACCTTGCGGCGCGGGGCCAGCGCCGGTTCCTGGTCGTGTGCCCGGCGAGCGTGCTGGCGAACTGGACGAACGAGATCACCAAACACAGCCGCTTGACCGCACACACCCTCCACGGTGCCGGGCGAGCTGCCGCCACGCGGACGTGGCTGCGCGACGGCGGGGTGGCTGTCACGACGTTCGACACGCTCGGCAAGCTGGAGGGGGTCACCGAGGCCGACATGGCGATGACGGTGGTGGACGAGGCGCACCTGGCGAAGAACCCCACGACCAAACGCTCGCAGGCCGTGGCCGAGGTGGTGAACCACTCCCAGCGTGCGATGTTCCTGACCGGCACTCCCATGGAGAACCGGGTCGAGGAGTTCCGCACTCTGGTGTCGTACCTGCAGCCCGCGATCGCGAGAGGTATCGACGCCACGGACGCCGTGACCGGGGCGAAGCACTTCCGGCGTGCGGTGGCACCGGTCTACCTTCGCCGTAACCAGGAGGACGTGCTCACGGAGCTGCCGGACAAGATCGAGGTCGAGGACTGGGTCTACTTCAGCCCTGCCGACGACACCGCCTACAACGCGACCGTGCAGTCCCGCAACTTGATGCAGATGCGCCAGGCCGCGTTCCACGCCGAGAACTCCGCGAAGCTCGAACGGTTGGCGGAGATCGCCGACGAGGCTCACGAGGACGGGCTGAAGATGGTGGTGTTCTCGAACTTCCTGCACGTGCTGGACCGGATCGGCAACCGTCTCGGCTCGCGTGCGACGGGGCCGATCACCGGTTCCGTGTCACCGCAGGTTCGGCAGCAGATCGTGGACGATTTCAGCCGGCACGACGGGCACGCCGTGCTGCTGTTGCAGATCGAGGCGGGCGGCCAGGGCCTCAACATCCAGGCGGCCTCCATCGTGGTCATCGCGGAACCGCAATGGAAGCCGAGCACCGAGGAACAGGCCGTGGCCCGCGCCCACCGGATGGGCCAGGTCCGAAAGGTGCAGGTGCACCGGCTGCTCGCCAAAGGCAGCGTGGACGAACGACTTCGCGAGGTTCAGGAGGAGAAGAGCCTGCTGTTCGCGGAGTTCGCTCGCAGGAGCGAGGCGAAGGAGGCGGACGCCCGCGCGGTGGATACGCACGAACACCTCCCCGACAGCCTCGACGACAACACGCTTCCCATGGAACAGCGCATCATCATGGCGGAACAACACCGATTGGGCATCAACTGACCGCGCGACCGACCGGATAGCCGAACTGATCGAGGCGCTTACGCGCAGCACTGAGTTCCTGTTCGGTGAACAGCTCCTCGAACCGCGGCTGAGTCACAAGGGCCTCGACGGTGAGGTCGAGCCTGCCCCGCTCCCACAACGCCGCGAAGCCATCCGATACAGCCGGCGAATCAAGGAGTTTGCGTGCGGTTTCCAACGGGCCGAGCTCGGAGAGCATGCTGCGGAAGTACGTCGCAGCGTAGTTGGCCTCCGTCCGGCTCCGCTCGTACAACTTCAACATCTGTGCACCGAACTCCGCGACACTCTCGGTTTCCGCGGCCGGATTGCTCGGTTGACCCTCCGGCTCCCCGGTGACACCGTCGTCCGATTCGACGCCCGCCGCACTGTCGCTCCTTCGCTGTACGAAACCCAGCAGCGCGTCGACCGAGGTGAACACTTCGTAGCCGAGTTCTTCGAGCCGCGGCAGGTCAGCTGCCTCGGCGTCGAGTTCCAGAATCACCGGCTCACCCTGCCCGGGCTGCAACCCCTCGGGCCAGTACGCCTCTGCCATCGCCAGAGCACGCCCGGACTCCGGGTCGGCGATCTCCGTGTCGGTGATCGGCTTGACGCACCCGAGCCGGACCATCTCCTCGATCATGTCCCGCACCTGCGCGTCCCGGGCGTCCGTCTCGTCTCCGGTCGATACCGCGAGCGGCTGCAGGCCCTGGCCGGCGTGCTGCGACGTGCCCTCGCGAAGCTGGGACAGAAAACCCTGGGCCGCACCGGCGAGCAGCTCCTTGCGAGCCTCGAGGAAGTCTTCGTACCGGTCAACGTGCCACAGCTCCGGATCCTGCGGGATCCATTGCGAGGCCAGCACCCCCGGATGCTTCGATTCCGCCTCGGGAAAGTACTCGGCCGGATTCCTCTTACCGACAGCCAAGTTGCTGTTCTGCGTCAGGAAGCAGAAGTTGGCGATCGAGTTGACCAGGCTGCGGGGGTACCCGGCCTCGTACAGCAGCGCCTTCGGGAAGATGTGATGCACCTGCAACGACGACAGCCTGCCGAGCATCTCCGCCTTCAGCTCCAGGCCCGTCCCGAGGTCGCGGGCTCCGTTGACCCGGGTCAGCAGATACAGCAGCGGGTAGAACCGCGATCCGGTGGTGGATCCGCCGAAGTCATGCGGTTGGACGTCGAGGTTGCCCCCGCGCCACCGCTCGAGCGAACGGATCAAGCCGTCCACGCCGTTCCGCTGTGCGGTGTCGAAGTCGTGGTTGAGATACGTCTCGGTGGAACCGGCGAAGCGCCCCCACAACGCCGAGTGCACATACCAGTACAGCGCCTTGCCCTGCTCCTCGCTATTCGAGAACTCCCCACCGTTGAGCGCAAGCAACCGGCTGATCACCGGGAACGCCATCCGGCCCATCAACACTCGGTCGTGGTCCAGACCGAGACGGCTCGACACGACGTCGAGAAAGTGGCCGATATAGTCGGTCGAACTGGTCAGGGACTGGCGGAAGGTAGCCGCCGACACCGCGTCCAGCGAGCTGAACTCCGCACGACCGGTGGCGACGCTCGTCGAGTTACGCAGCAGCCAATCAAGGTTGAAGTTGAAGCCCGCCGACTCCCACTTGGCCAGGTGCTCACGCATGACGGTGCGGGCATCCGGCCAGTCGGAACACAGCTTGGCCAGCGCGAGGTCACCCTTCGTCAGCTTCGTGCCACCGGAGTTGACACGGTTGAAGATGTCGACGACCTCGTCTGTCGACACGTCCTTCCCGGTGATCTTCTCCTCGTGAAAATCCCGCTCAAGCAGATTACGGAGCTGAGTCAGACGCGCCACGTAGGTCGGCAAGTTCTCCGGTTCCTTCTCGCTGAAGCCGTTCACGAACGCGGAGATGTCCTCTTGGAACAGTCGCGTGACATCGATCCAGCGATGGTCATCGGCCATGATGCTTGGTGCGTAGAACTTGAACTGCTCATCGGCGACATTGAAGTAGAGACCGGTGAACGCGTCCGGGTTTCCTTCGAAGAAGCGCGGCGGTTCGCCCTGGATGATCCCGTACAGCGAGGTGATCCGCTGCTGGCCGTCCAACAGGAGCAGGTGCGTGCCGGTCCCTGCCATACTGCCGCGTACCGATACATCCTCGGCCGCCGTCTCCCACAACAGCAACCCGCCGACAGGGTGGCCACGGTACAACGAGCGCATCAGACCACGGACCTGGTCGCGGTTCCACACATATCCGCGCTGAAACTCTGGAAGCAGCATCGTTCCGGTCTCGACCTGGTCGATGATCATCCGCAGCTTGGCCATGTTCGAACTCCTGTCTTGCCCTTCGTCTACGCGCCTACTGCCTGGCCGGCAACAAGCTGCTCGGACTACCGTGCCACGACACCGCGAGCTGTTCCCGCGCGCGGGTGCACGCGACGAACAGCAGGCAGCGTTCCCGCTGGACGTCGTGCCGGTGGGCCTGTAGGTCCTCGTCGGCCGATATGACCGCGTTGGGTGGCGGCATGTGCTGTTCGCTGACTCCGACCACTGCGAGACACCGGAACTCGAGGCCCTTCATCCGGTGCATCGTGCCCACTGCTACCGCATCCGAGGCATCCCTGTCATTGGTCAAGGCACGAGCAGATATCGATTCCGCGACGAGTGCGTTCACGGCACTGTCCACGAGCCAGTTCGCACGCGCCGCCACGCCGATCTCGGTTGGCTCCACACCCGCGTCGAGCCATTCTCTGAGCTGCGTGCACAACGCGTCGAGCTCGGCATTCTTCGTCCCGTAGCCGGTCAACGCCGGTGGCGCGCCGTGCATTTCCGAACGACAGCCCGCGATGCTGTCGAGCCCGCCATCCATGTCGTCGATCGGTTCGCCGCGAACGACACCGAGACTCCATGCGAGGATCTCCGCCGTGGTCCGATAATTCACCGTAAGCCGGCTGGAACGTCCGGTGACAGTGATGCCGATGTCCCGCAGGCTGACCCGGCTGTTGTAGATGCGCTGATGGGTGTCCCCGGCGAGGAACAGGTCGTCGGCGCCGGCCGGCACCGCGGCGCGCAGTAGCCGCCACTGGACGGGACTGAGATCTTGCGCTTCATCGACGACGATGTGCCGGAACGGCTTGTCCGTTCGTCCGGCGAGCAGCCGGGCGGCTTCGGCGCATACGGTCTCGTGTGTCGACCAGCCGCCTTCGCGCACCTGCCCCTCGAACTCCCAGACGGCCTGCCACACCTGCGCCTTCTGCCGTGGCCCCAGGGCGCGTCCGCGCCCTGTCCGCTTGGCGGCGAGATATTCCTCGGCGTTCGTGATCTGCTGAGCCAGCACGACCTCCCGCCACTCTGTGCGGAGGAAAGCGTCAGTGAACGGCACCTGCAGCCGGTCGATGATCGCGCGCCAGAGGCCGGTTTCCTGCTTGCTGTCCAGCAGGCGTGGCGCACCGTGCTGCTCCCGGAACACCTGATGGGCGAGCTGATCGACGTTCTTGACCGTGACCCGGTCGCGGATCTCGTCGCTGTCGGCGAGCGTGGTCAGCCCCGCGGACAGCGATCCGGTCAATGTCGAGGTGAAAGTCGTCAGCAACACCGGGCCGTCGCCGTGCTGCGCCAGATGACGTGCCCGATGCAGCGCGACAACGGTCTTGCCGGTTCCCGGGCCGCCCGTCACGCGAGCTGACCCCCGGTAACGCGCCTCGACCAGCTTGTGCTGTACCGGGTGCAGGTACACCCGCCACAACGCGAACGACTGGCGCAGAATGGTCAGCAGCTCTTCGGGTCCGTCGACCAGCACCACCCGGTCAGTACTGCGGGCCACGGCGGCGTCGAGGTCGTCCGGATCGAACCGTTCGCCGGTGATCACATCACCCAGCTCGGTCCACACCTCTTCGGGAGTCAACCCCGCGGCCAGCCCCGCCAGCACATCCCACTGCACACCGGGCAGGAACGACCGGGCGGCGTCGAGCTGTATCTGGTCGGTCAGGGCCCGGGCGAACGCCAGTGTCTGCTCGTCGATCCCCAGCTTGCGCAGATCCGCGTCCTTGACGGTGTCGAACAGGTGCGCCGGTGCGTGAGCCGCCATACCCGACAGCTCCGGCAGGGCACCCTCGATGGCAGCGACGTCCCTGATCTCGATCCGGCCCGTGGCCGCGTTCACCGAAGCGCTGCGGCGCTGCGCCCACTGGTAGGCATCGTCGTGAGGCAGCACGGTCAGGAGCGTGTAGGTGTCCCCGGACTCGGGCGCGAGTACGACGCCGCGCCAGAAGTCGGTAATGCGGATGGTGCGAAACCGCAGGTCCCGGGCGTTGGAGACCTTCTCCAGATGCTGTCCCGCATGTGATGACTGCTCGAACTTGCTGAACGCCGCATCGACGCGTTCCTGGACGGACTTCTCCAGCTTCGAATACTCGCGCAGGAAATCCCTGTCGATCGCCAACTGAGGCACTACCGGCTCCCCCTCATCCGTCGCTGCCCGGGACACCGGCGAGCAGGTCCCGGATCTTCGGGACCGCTGGATGCTGCTCACCATGCTCGCGCACCAGATCATCGAGCAGCCCGCTCAACGTGTCGCCAGCCGCGGCCCGCTGTCCCGCGCCGAGCTGCAGTAACCCGATCTGCCTGCGCAGCTCGATCGGACGCGGGTCAGTGGGCCCGAACACGCGCTGTTCGTCGGCCAACAGTTCGTGCATTGCCTCCAACGCAACCGCCGCATCACCGGTCAGAGCGTGGCAGGTCGCGTTCTGCAGACGACAACGAAACACCAGCTCGGAGTCGGGACCGTCGCGCTCCACCAGGTCTGCCTTCAACGCCTGGTATGCGGGTGCCGCCGTGCGGTAGTCACCACCCTCGAACAGCACGTTGGCCCATTCGAGCCGGAGGTTGACCACGTCGGGGTCGACCGGACCGAACTCGGCACGCGCGGACTGTACGGCGTTGCCGAGGAGTTCCGCAGCCTGGCTGTACCGAGCTTGTCGTACGAGCTCACTCGCGTCAGCCCGCACTCGGTCCAACCGGCTGCGATCGGGCCGGGTGTACTTCTCAGGCCGCGTATCGTTGGTCTCCGCCGCTATCGGTGGTGGAGTGGACAGGCCAGGAGGCCCGGGCGACGGGGAACCACGTCCCCTTGTGCTGTCGGCGGAGAAGGTACGACTGACGACCGTTGCGTACATCCGGGCCGGGCTCGGTACCGCAGGTGGATGCAGTGCCCCGGGAACCGGCCCCAGATCGGTGACGAACGGCAGTAGCTGTTCGTACGCGGCCTGCGCCGACGGAGGCCGGTTTTCCGGCTTCTTCTCCAGTAGAGCAGTCAGCACAGACTGCAATCCAGAAGGTACGTCCGGCCTTATCGCGCGTGCCGACTCCGGGTCCGCGTCGACCTGCATGTTCATCACCGCGTACGAGGTCGAACCGCTGAACACGTGCTGGCCGGTCAGCATCTCGTGCAGCGTGCAGCCGAGCGCGTACAGGTCGGTCTGGGGCCCGCTCAGGGCGGCCAGGACCTGCTCGGGAGCCATGTATGCGGGCGTACCGATCGTCTGGCCGGACCGGGTGATCTGCGACATGTCAGCGAGATCCAACGCCACTGCCAGGCCGAAGTCGAGCACCTTGACGGTGCCGTCCGGCTCCAGCATCAAGTTGCTCGGTTTGAGGTCGCGATGGACCAGCGAGGCCTGGTGCGCCACGGCGAGCACCGAACAGGTCTGAGCGGCGATAGCCGCGGCCCAGCCGATCGGCAGCTGCTCGTGCTGGGCGAGCAGGTCGCTGACGCTGGTGCCGTGCACACGCTGCATCACGAGGAAGGGGCGGCCGTCCTCGGTGCCGACGTCGAACACTGCCGGAACCCCGGGATGCTGTAGCCGGGCGGTGATCCGGGACTCGCGTACGAAGCGCCGGATCAGGTCCTCGTCTTCGACCCCGTCGGGGAATCTGACGAACTTGACCGCGACCTCCCGGTCCAGCCGGGTGTCGCGGCCTTCCCACACCTCGCCCATACCGCCGCGCGCGATGGGCAGACGCTGCAGCTCGTATCGGTCGTTGATCACCTTGCGCTGGGTCACGCGACCCTCCTATGCACAGTGATCCCGACAATTACCACATTGCGGGTGGAGTGATCTTGATCCGATCGGGCCAAGCACAAACTCACAATGCCCCCTGTGCACTCACGGCCAACGGCTGCAGGATCCCATGGTTACGCAATTCGAGGATGTGCTCGGCCGTCCGTGCAGGTGCGCTGCCACCCCGCACCAGCGTGCCCGCCTCGATGTTCTTCTCCACGCCGGACTGGGTGAGGTTGGCACTGGAGACCAACAGGACACGACGATCGGCGACCGCGAGTTTGGCGTGCAGCTTCGACCGCGGCTCCGTACGCTGCGTTATGGGCCAGTGCCACAGCCGTACTCCCGGTATCCCGGCGAACGCCGCGGCGGGCTCGTGACCGGCCAGCGCGCTGCCGGCGCCCTGCAACGTCTCCACGACGACCGTGGTCTCAACGCCACGTTCGACAGCGGCAGACAGTGCTTCCCGCAATGGTTGGTGGCGCCGGCCCGAGTACGTCATGAGCACCAGCTCCGTCGTCGCCTCACCGACGACCTGGATCAGTGCCTGCGCGGTGGCCCGCACCGGAACGGAGTGCGTACTCGGGCCGCTCCACACCGTCTCCACCGAGACCGACGCGCTTTGCTCGGCATACCCGGCGGCAAGACCACGCAGAAAGGCCGCCGCCTGTTCCACCGGAACGCTCTCGTCCTCCCGGGTTCGCAGAATCGGGCGGGCGTACTCGCCCGCCGCATACCCGAGCTCGGCCAGCACAGCGTGTTCGGGCCAGCCCGCTCCGATCCTTCCCGCCAAGCCACGTAGTACCGCCGCACCGAGATGCGGTGCGGCGGCGGTTGCGGTCTCCTCGAATGCGCTCACGGTGCCCCAGGGAACAACGACAGCTCGGGATCACTGATGGGGACGACGAAGCGGCGGTCGAGGAACCGGTTGCCGCGTTCACAGGTTGTCTCCGAGACGAACAGGCATACGTGGCACGCGGCGCCGTGGAGGAAGTCGGCCGGCGGCTGCGGCAGACGTTCCGCACACAGCGGGTCGGACGAGCAGCGCATGGCGTCCCGCAGGGCGCGCCGGGTGATCCGCACGAGTTGCTCGGGCTCAGCCTGCGAGACCAAGCCGCCGAGCGTTCCTTCGGCATCGGGCACAGCGGTGTAAATGAGGATGCCGCTGCGCGGATCGTCCTCCGTGCCCGCGTAGATCCGCTCGGACAGGCTGGCCGAGCTGTATCCGCATTCGAGGGCAATGGTGCGGATGAGCAGGTGAGAGAACGTGTGCAGCGCGATATAGCGCTCGCCGGGCCAGTACGCCATCGGATCGAACTTGCCGGGCAACCGGTCCGAATAGCGGTTCTTACGGAACTGCTCGTAAGCCTCACGATGCTGGCGCATGGCCCGCATATCGGTCACCCGCTGTTCCCACTGGGCAAGCAGTTCCTCAGGAACACGCAGGAACACGCCCTCGCCGCGCACCTCGCTGGCCGGCACCCAGCTCGGCTTGTCCCGCGACAGCGGCGCGACTTCGACCAGTTTCGGATCGTCCGGGTCCGGCGAGTCGAGGCGGGTGAAACCGACGAGTGCACGCACTTCCCGCAGCTGCTCGGCCTGGATCACGTCCTCGTAGTAACCCTTGAGCGGAGCCGGCACACCCTCGTCGAGGCGGCGCAAGGCGAAGTCGTCCATCGGCTCCGCCAGCCTCGGCGCCGTGAACGCTTGCCATTCGGCGGTACGCAGGTCCGGGTAGCCTTCTTCCGGCCCGTCGTCGGCCTCCTGTTTGGCCGCCCGTACGCGTTCCACGGCCGCGCTGATCTCGTCGTCACTCCAGCGGGCGAGTTCACGGAAGGCGGGGACGTTGTCCCGGCCGAACGCATACATCGACACCGGTAGTTGCGATACGGCGTCCCAGTGCCGCTCCACGATGCTGTCCAGCTCGCTGCCGGTGGTTTCGGGTACCCACAGGGTCGACAGGGTTTGCGCGAACCACTGGTTGGAAGCCCCGATCACCAGGACTTTGGGCGGCAGCTTGGAGCCGCACCCGGAGGGGTCGAACGTCCCGAGGTGCGGATGCCGCGCCCGGCAGCGGGGCAAGGTTTCCTCGCCCCGCTGACCCATCGCCTGACGGATGTTGCGGCGGGAATCGCAGCTGACACACCGAATCCACACGTTCGCGCCGAGGTTGCCACCCTGGTCGTCCATCTGCATGCGCGGCTGGGGCGTCTTCGGGCACGCTTGGCCGGCATGCACGAACTCGCGGTAGGGGAATTCGTCGAGGTGGCCCGCGGTACAGGCCAGTACGAACCTCGCCGGCACGGCCAGCGGCCGCCCGGACTTCTTCTTTGCGCAGTCCCGATGGAAGAACCGGGCATCGTGCGGGCGACGTGGTTTGGAGTTGTCGAACGTGAACACCTGGGAATCGATGGCGGCCAGCTCGTTGCACGCCGTACAGCGGAACCAGGATGGAAACGGCATGGTGGGCACCCCGACCCGGGACGCGGGGCCGGTCGGTTCGGTGTCGATGCCGTCCATCCAGGGGGCTGGACGGAGCTCGCTGACCTTGGGGCCGGCGATCGCACGGACCGCACCGAGCAGCCGGGGTTCGGCGATCGGGCCCCACCCTTCCTGCCCCTCGACGGCGGCGAAGTTCCAGTCGTCCAGCCCACGGATCAATACCGAGAAGTTGGGCAGGTCGACGAGAGCGCCCACTCCGCTGGTGAACATCAAGTGGCTGGGTCGCACGGCGCCGACGCGGCGGCGATGCTGTGTACTCATCGGTTGCTTCCCCCATTCGCGGACGGGTTCCATGCCGCGTCGCCGAGCTCGTCCCCGGATGCGTCCTCGAGGCCCGTGTCCGTGGATGTCGTGGTGTCCGGCGGGCCGAACGACCATTCAGGAGCGTTGTACGTCGACGTATACAGCTCGTCGCCACCAGGAACGAGCAGGTTGATCTCGTTTTCGGTTTCGCGCATCGAGCGCGCGACGGTGGTCTCCTGCCAGCGACCGTCACCCGGGGCTCGCAGCAGGCCGGTGAGCAGCTGCTGCTTCGCGGTCTGCTTCTCGTAGCCGAGCTGGGTGGATCCCTGCTTGCGCTGCTTCCACACGTCGGTCAGTGCGGCCAGCCGCTCGGCGAGGTAGTCGCGACCACGCTGTCCGTACACGATCTCGGCTCGGGTGAGCATCCGCTCCGCGATGGCACGCACGAACGGCCCGTCCAGGTCGACCTGGTGTGCGTCCGCGTTTCGGGAATGGGATTCCGCCGCGTGGCGCACCGCCGCGATAAAGGCCGCAGCGGTTCCGCGGTCGAGCGAGCGCCGCGTGTACGGCGTCACGGACAGGGCTTCGACCTGGCGGTAGAACGTGGCGTGATAGTGCTCGAAGTCCTCGTAGTGAGCGAGATCCCGGGGTCTGGTCCAGTTGTACAACGTCACCACCAGCCCGGGGCGCCGCGGATCACGGCCGATCCGGGACGAGGCCTGGATGTACTCCGCGGTGTTCTTCGGTTGACCGGTCACCATCATCAGCCCGAAGCGGGAGACATCGACGCCTACCTGGAGCATCGACGTCGCCAGCACCGCGTCAACCGGAAGCCGGCCGCTGCGGTGCCGGTCTCGCGAGCGTTCGGCGAGCGGGTGCGCGGCAGGGTCGTTCTGCCCTCCCCGCGACGACTTGGTGCGCGCGCTTAGCACCTCTCGCCAGTTGTCGGCGATGGCGCGGCGGCGGGTGCTGGTGTCGACGTCGGGGTCGAAACCGACTTCGAGGTGTTTGAGCACGTTGCTGATCTCGCCGGACGAGATGCGCGACGTCAGTTCCTGCACGGTCAGCATCGACGCAGGCCCGCCGAGGCGGTCGGAGATGCCCCGGAAGCGGCCGTGGCGCCGCACCCGCGTGGTGATGTCGTCGTCGAGGTAGCGGCGCATCCCGGCGAGTTCCCGGGTGGCGTTGAAGTAGCCGACCATTGTCATGTACGGGTCCGCGGGCCGGCCGTACGTGTCGAACACGGTCTGCCCGGCGAGCAGCAAGATTTCCGCGATCCGGATCTCAGCGGATTTCAGGCGCACACCGTGTGCACACACCCCAAGGTAGCGGCGGCCAGGGTTGGTCTCGTCGACCGGCACCTGACGGGAGAAGAACGTGTCCGATACATCGGTGACTTGCGGCGGAAAGATCTCCAGCCCACGGGCGAATACCCCGCGAACCTGTTCGGCAGCACGTTTGGTCGTGGCGGTCGAGGCGACGATCTTCGGCGCGGCGCGGTTGCCCGTGGGGGTCGTCCAGCTGCTCAGCTCGTCCACGGCGGCTTCGAACAGTCCGACCGTCGTGCCGAGTGCGCCGGAGATGAGGTGCAGCTCGTCCTGGATGATCAGGTCCGGCGGTCGAAGCGACACGACGGCCCGACTGGTGACGCCGGGGAGCTTGCTGGTCTTGTTGTGCCTGCCGCCGCATTTGGCCTTGGGGTCGAGGTCCTCGTGCCGATATCCGTGCCGGGGGCAGTACTGGTGGACGCGGCCGAACAGCATGCCCGCGAAGCCCTTCCACGGTAGCTGCGCCAGCTTGTCCACGGTCGCGATGATCAGGCTCGGCACCAGGCGGTAGATCTCCTCGTCCACGGTGAGGATGGGCAGTCCTTCGGGCGACTGCGGACGGGAGAACGGGCACGCGAACGAGCCCTCGGCGTTGGGGCAGTACAGGTAGATGCGGCGGGCATCCGCGTCGGTGTGCAGGTCCCGGTGTGCTTGGAGGGCTGCACCGCACCACGGGCACGCAAGCGTTTGCAGCACGTTGACCCGCATGCCGCTGCCCGCTTCGCGGGCTTCCGCGATCTGGTCGGACGCTTCGTCCACCCAGTTCGGAGAGACGCTGCCACCGACCCACAGGCCGATCCGGAACGGCTCGGCGCCCCAGGTGTCCGGGTCCTCCCTGCGCAGCATTTCGGTGGCACAGACGAGGGAGGCAGCGCGCTGGAACTGTTGCGCGGTGAGCAGCCGGAGGGTGTAGCGCATCAACGCCGCGACTCCGGCCGCGCCGTCCCGCGCCTGCTGCCCGCTGCCGACGGTGCCCTGCAGGCGGCGGATCGCGAACGTGAACGCCGTCAGCCCCAAATATGCCTCGGTTTTGCCACCTCCCGTGGGGAAGAACAGCAGGTCGACGGTCGCGTCGCTGTTCGCGGCCCGTTCCGGGTGGTCGGCGTTGGCGAGTGACGGCAGGTTGAGCAGGACGAAGGCGAGCTGGAACGGCCGCCAAGACGCGGCGCCGGTTCCCCGCGCGTCCACCGTGGCCTTGGCGTCGGCGTAGCTGACGGCCGGGTCTTCGCGGATCCTGCCGATGTCGGTGTGCCGCCGCTGCGCGGCCATGGCCCGGTTGGCGAAGCGGAAGGAGCGCAGAGCGTCGTCGTGTCCGGGCGAAGCCGGGTCGGCCAGCAGCGTGATGCCGGCTCGGATGCGCTCACAGGCACGACGTGCGGTGAAGACGGCTGATTCGGCGGTCCTGCGCAGGTTGTCGGGAAGCTGCCCGACCTCGCCTTCGCGTTCGTCGAGCCACGCGGCGTAGCCATCGACTAGCGGAGCGAGCCCGGTGCGAAGCTGCTCCGGCTCGGCCTCGGCGAGAGCGTCCATGGACAGCTCGGTTCCGGCGAGCGGGGTACCGGCGCCGCTGGGCGCCTCGGTGGCGGGCACGTTGTAGGCGGGCAGCCAGGTGGTCTCCAGCTTGTGGGTCCGCCGAGCGCCGGGCTCGGCGTGCGGATGGACGGCGACGTTGTGTCCTGCGGCGTACTTGAGCTGGTTGCGGTAGAGCAGGCGCAGGTGCGCTTCTTCAGCGTCCTCTCCGGGATGGTCCCCATCGAGGGGATCATCGATCGGCAGGAAGACCGCCTCCGCCCCGTCCATCGCGGTGACCATGAGCTTGGCCTGGAACAGCCAGGCGGCGTCGGTGCCGGAACCTTCGGGGATCATCCGCCCGTTGACCAAGGTCAGTTCCAGAGTGCGCTGGGCACCGCGGGTACGAACCTTGGCGACCAGCTGGACTCCCGGTTCGCTGATACTGGCTGCCGTGAGCGGGATGGTGAAGGTGGGTTCTCCGGTGAGCCGGACCTCGACCGTGTGCGAAACCGGCTCGCGCGCCCACGCGGTGCGCTTGTTGCCGTCCTCGTCGGTACTGTCGCGTTTGTCGTACTCGCCCCATTCGACCGTGACGGCCACGGTGTCGGTGCCCTGCCCGACACAGCACGACAGCCCCATCGACGAGGCCCAAATACGCCCGAGGTTCTGGGGCGTGATCACTTCGGGCAGCTCGCCCGACCCTTCCCCACTACCGTCGCCTTGCACCTCGGTGTCGGCGCCGGACAGCGAGTCGGCCGCGTCGACGGTGGAACGTGGTTCGTACTTCGGCCCGAGCATGCCGACCAGGTATCGGTCGCGCGGGCCGCTGGAACCGCGCGGCAGCTCCTCGCGCTCGCCGGACCACGGGCCGAGGAGGTCCCGCTCGATCAGCTCCTGAAACTCGTCACGAACCTGATACGAACTCGCTTCGGCGAACTCTTGCGACTGGTCCAGGGGTGAGGCGGCCCTGTCGTCCTGGTCCCCGTGCACGGTGCCCGACGTGTCCAACGAGGTCTGCTCCCCGTTCGGGTTGGGGAAGAGAGCATCGTTACCGCTCATGGTGCCGCCTGTTCCTATCGCATAGCAGTCGTGTCCCGCAGATCGACGACCGAGCAGGCCGACCATCGGTCAAGACATCAGACTGGACATCTAACTGGACAAAATAGCAGCCAAAATCTAGTTTTGGAACATGACTGCAGGTAGGAGCTACCAGGACAGCCACCCATGGTTGACCTTCCAGTTTTCCATGGAGTTCGGCAAGCAGGCCCAACTATGGTCCCTGCTCGGTGAGGCCTACTCCAAGTGCCGGCACCTGACGGGAACCCCGTTGGCGCCCGGCGTCGCCCGCGAGCTTGCTGCCGTATATCTCGTCAAGGGAGCGCTGGCGAGCACCGCTATCGAGGGCAACACGCTATCGGAAAGCGAGGCACGGGACATCTACGAGGGACGGCGGCAGCTGCCACCGTCCCAGCACTACCTGCAGGTCGAGATCGAAAACGTGCTGGAGGCGCTTCGGGCGCTGGCAGCCAAGTTCGAGACCGGGGCTGCGCCGAAACTCGACGCCGAGTGGATCCGGGAGCAGAACCATCGCGTCCTCGCCGGGTTGGAGCTGGACGAGCACGTCAACCCGGGCGAATACACCACGACCCAGTTGGTGGTGGGTAACTACCGCGGCGCTCCCCCCGAGGATGTTCCGCTGCTGATCGACAAACTGGTCGGCTGGCTGGACGAGCTGACGGCGGCCGGCAGCGGCGAGTCGAGCAGCTTGCGGTTCTTCCGTGCGTTCCTGGCAGCCGTCCTCGGGCATCTGTACCTGGCGTGGATCCATCCGTTCGGCGATGGCAACGGGCGAACCGCGCGGCTGTTGGAATGCGCGATCTTGACTCGCTCCGGCCTGGTTCCGTGGGTCGCGACGAACCTGCTGTCGGATCACTACAACCGCACACGTACGGAGTACTACCGGCGGCTCGACGCGGCGTCCCGGAACGGGGATGTTCTCGGGTTCGTGCACTACGCCGCTGAGGGCTTCGTGGACCAGCTTCGGGAGCAGATCCAGACGGTCCAAGCTCAGCAAGTGCGCGTGTCGTGGATCAACTATGTGCATGAGGTGTTCGCGGACCAGCCGCACACCGAACCGTCGCGCAGGCAGCGGGACTTGCTGTTCGCCCTGCATCCGGAGGGCAATCCGATCTCCGACCTGCGCCGGCTGACCGTCGAGCTCGCCGAACGCTACTCGGGTAAAGATGGCAAGACCGTCACGCGGGATGTGAACAAGTTGATCGACCTGGGACTGGCGGAGAAGGCGAACCCGCAGACTCTTAGGCCCCGGATGGAGCTGATCGAGGCCTTCATCCCGGGAGCGTCGGGGACTCCTGTCGCCGACCCGAAGCTGTAGAAGGGATCGGGACATCTTGCGGTGTTGAGCCCCTCGACCGCCGGTGGCCGGTGCTATACCAGCGTGTCCTGCTGCTCGGCGCGCTTCGTACGTCGGGGCCCGCTCTTTCGCACCGGCTGCGTATCAGCCTCCTGCGCTGCACGTTCGTGGTTGAGCTCGAGGAGACTGTCCAGGATCTCGCGTTGTGCCGCCGGGCCGATGGTGTAGCGGGTCTCGCGGCCGACCGGGTGGAAACCGTGGTCCAAGCCGCCGACCGCCGCGATACGGTCCTCCCAGCCGTACGCCCGGATCGTGGCCTCATCGATCTCCCGGTGGATACGCCGCAGCTCTTCGATGTCAGAGTCACGGCAGTCCGGGTCGAAGACCAGGTTGTACGTCTTCGTCAGCCCCGCGTTGCGGGACAGCATCACGTCCCGGCGGTACCTGTCGAGACGCTCGCCCAGCTCACGCAGCTCACCGGTCAACTCCGGCAACGGGAACGTCTGAAATACATCGCTCGGCGTGTAGCTAAGATCCGTCTTCATCGTTGATGCGTTGCGGACCGCCCACCAGTAGTGAGGCGCGCTCGACAGCAACGCGAGCATCCCCGCGTCTTCCGTTGCAAAAACCACGAGCTTGTGCGCGAAGACCTGACCGGTCGGAGCCATTACCGGCATGGCAGTCCGACTGGTCTGCGTAAGCACAACAACCCGTCCCAACCCAGCGATGGAACGGTAGAGGTCAGGTGTGGGCCGAGTGAACCTCCACCACAGCTCGCGTCGTGACTTGTTGTTGCTCTGAGCACGCTCCGGCTTCACGTCACGCAGAACCTGGTCGTAGCACTCCGGATACTCGCGCGCCCGGTCTTCGCTCCAGTCGTGGAAGTTGATGACCCAGCGGCTGCCGGAGCAGTCCGGGCGGGAGTTCACGTCCTGCCCGTTCAGGTAAGGAAAGAGCACATCCTCGTTGGCGGGATCCTGGGCGATGAGTTCCTGCGCTCTGGCCGGCTCCATCGTGAACCCCGTGCCGAGGATGTTCGTTCCCTGAAACGCGATCCCCTGGTTCGCGCGCAACCGCGCCGGTTTTCCGTCGGCCCGCGACTTCGCGTCGAGCGACGCCGTGATCGCGGGAACGGTCACTCCGTCGGCGCGGCTGTCGGCGTCGTCTCCGAGTGGTTGACGGCTCGTCGCGATGATGCAGCACTCCAGCGCGACGCTCTTGGTCGGCCACTGCATGCTCTTCGTCGCACGGCGGATCGTGGTTCCGGCTGCGACCACCTGGTCGAGGCCGACTTCGCGGGTGTCTCCTTGCGCGAGGGTGTTGGTTGCGATCAGGCCGGTCTGGCCGGTGGGTTTGAGCAGGCTGTGTGCGCGTAGCACGAAGTACGCCACGAGGTCGGCGCTGCCGCGGACGCCGTTGCCGATGGCGTGGATCAGGTATTCGCGGTAGGCGTGCCCCTGTGCGCTGGTGAGTTTCTGACCGCCGAGATAGGGCTGGTTGCCGACGACGGCGTCGAATCCGCCCTTGTCGAATACGTCGACGAACACCAATGGCCAGTGCAGTGGCCGGCGGGGGAACACGATGTTGCCCTTGTCCGCGCGCAGCCAGGCGTCGGCCTGGCTGCGAGCGAGTGTCACCTCGTCGTCCCGCATGACCTGGTTCGCGAGGTGAGCGGCCTCGACCGACGCGCGGTTCATACCCCGCGGCCCTTCGGGGGCTCTGGCGAGGAGTGCGCCGACGAGCGTGTCCGCGGCCAGTCGCAGGTCGGCCGTGTCGTCGGCGGCTTCGCGATCGAGTTTGCGCTTGTCGTCGAGCCAGTCCAGGGGACTGCCGAGCTGCGGGAGTTCGGCGATCCGGCGGCGGGTGTCGGCTGCCTTCTCGATGCGCGCTTGCGTGCTCGCGGTCCAGGCGAACAGGTCGCTGTGCAGGTCTCGGCCGGTGGCCGGGTCGAGGTGCATGGTCCGCACCTGTTCGATCGAGGTGACGCCGAGCAGCGCGTCGCCGGTCTTGAGTCGGTCGTCGAGAAAGGTGAACGGCTTGTCGCCGTCCATCGACACCAGCCAGAGCGACACTTTGGCGATTTCGACCGCGGTGGGGTTGATGTCGACGCCGTAGAGGCAGTGTTCGATGACCTGCCGGCGTGCCTCGACGACCACTCGGTCGTCCTCGGTGTCGCCGACGGCCCGGGAGATCTTGGCTGCCATCGCGCGGTCGTCGCCGTCGCGTGCCCACGCCTCGACGAGCCGCTGGCCAAGGTAACGGGCCGCGGCGACGAGGAACGCTCCCGAGCCCATCGCGATGTCCGCGACCTTGAGTTCGAGTAGGTCATCGGCGGTCTTGGGGACCCAGCGGCTCTCGTCGGCGGTCTGGACCGGGCCGACGCGATAGACCAGGGGTTCCAGCGCGTCGCGCACCACGCGTTCGGCGAGGTCGCGTGGCGTGTAGTGCGTGCCGGTGTCCTGGCGCGCGACGGATTCGGTCACGAACAGTTCGCCCGGCAGGATCACCATCGGCAGTCCGCGCAGGTCACGCCGGATGAGGTTCGCGAACGGCAGGAGGCGATCGCTCAGCGCGGCGTCGCCACGTGTGGCGGCGAGTAGCTTTTGGCGCTGCTCTTCGCGTTCGGCGGGCGGCGGTGGGGCGAGTTTGCGTGCCACGCCGCGGGCGGTGCCGATGCCGGATTTCCGGTAGGCGTTGGCGATCCGCTCGGCCAGTTCGGCCACGTCGGCCGACTCGGCCGCGTGCTGCTCCAGCTCGGAGAGGGGTGCTTCGTGTTCGGCGCCGGATTTGCCGGTCAGACCGAGGTACACCTCGTCGGCGCGGAAGGCGTCGTAGGCGAGGAGGCCCTCGTAGGTGTAGCCGATTTGTTCGACGTCGAGTTCGCGGAACGAGAGTTTGCGGCGTTCCTTGTTCTTGCCGGTGCCGGTTTCGACGTATTGGACGGCGCGGAGTACGTGCAGGATGGTCCGGTCGTCGATGTTCGCGGGCAGCCAGGGGTAGGTGGTGGTGTCGAAGAGTGACCCGTCGTGCGGGTACATCCATAACCGCGGGTGGTCCACGCCCCAGTAGACGGCTTCGAAGAGGGCCAGTAGCCGGTGCCAGGCGGCGTGGCTGTGTTCGAGGTCGTCTTCGCTGGATTCGAGGGCTTGGACTTCCAGGTCGGCGCATAGCCTGCCTGCCGAGTAGGCGCTGGCGTAGAGCTCGTTGTCCGAGGGGAGCATGCCGCGTTCCTCGGCGAAGAGCAGGAAGACGATGCGCATGAGGACGGAGACCGAGCCGCGGTAGACGGTGTCCGCGCTGATGTCCGTGATCCCGGGTTCGCCGCGTTCGCGCTGGACGGTGTCGGCGCGTCCGATGGCGGCGACGAGCAGTTCGACGGCTTCGCGTGCTTGCACGCCGAGGGATTCGGTGATTTCTTCCTGTGAGTCTTTGCTGGCTTCGAGGAGTGAGGGCAGGGTCTCGTCGGCGGGAACGCCGAAGAAGCGATGCCGGGACAGGATCGAGGCGAACGCGCGGACGACGTCGCGTTCGGCGGTGTCTGCCCAGCCGATGGCGTCGAAGGTGGCGGTGCCGGTGGCGCCGTCGTGTTGTGCCCAGACGAGGGTCCACCAGCGCCCGTCGGTGGCGAGGCCGAGGGGTACGTCGTGTGTGCGGCACAGTCGTGCGAGCCGGTCGGCGGCGCTCGCGGCCCAGGCGTCGCCGGGTTGTCTTCCGGTGGGGTGGACGCCGGGTGGGGTCACGAGCCCCAGTAGCCGGATGGAGTCCGGTTTGGCGGTTCCTCCGGGTTCGGTGAGGACGAAGCTGGGGACGATCGGCGTGTCGTGTTCCGGCACCGATACGGCGAGCGGAGCCAGGTCGACATGCTCCGCCCAGTGGAGTTCGTCGCCCCAGCCGAAGAGTTCGGCGAGCACGTAGTGGAGCCATGCTGGTTGGCCCGTCGCCGGGTCGGCCTGCCAGCTCGCGTGGTGCTGCCGCAGTGCGGTGCGGGTCTGCTTGTCGAGCGCGTCGAGTGTCGGCCACGCGGTGCGCAGTACGGGGATGGACAGGAACGGCCCGGTGACGTCGACGAGGTTGAGCCAATCCCGGTGCTGCTGCGTACCTTCCGGAACCCGATCTCGAACCTTCCGTGTCGCTGCCATCCGCTCCCCCGTCCGCACGATCTTCGCTCGTTTAGACCACGACCACGCCGCCCCGGCATCCGACTATGCGACGATCTTGAGCAGGTTATTCGTCTTTATAGACGCCCGAAATCCGCCAGTAGAGGCAGAGTAAATGTCGGCCACTCCCGGAACGTAACGACCGCCGTCGACCATACCGCCAAAAGGGTGACGCTCCCGTTTCGCCCAATTTGACTAAGAGCTCCTAACGCATTCGGTTTGGGAGTCGTCGCCAGGTGATGAGGCTGCAGGCGAGCGCGAGGAACCCGTGGTGGATGTCGGTGCGGCGTTCCCAGCGTTCGGCCAGGCGGCGGAACTGGTGCAGTAGTGCGAGGGTTTGCTCCACGACCCAGCGCACGGGTTGGTTGTTGTCACGGGTGCCTCGGCGGCTGATCAGCGGTCGAATCCGGCGCTGTCGCAACAGGTCTCGGTACTTGTCGTGGTCGTAGCCTCGGTCGGCCACCACGGCCTCGGGTGTGCGGCGTGGCCGGCCCCGG
>NZ_JAMTCN010000011.1 GCF_024171865.1 Prauserella aidingensis
AGCGGGAAGCCTGTTCCTAGATGAGGTCTCCCACCCCGTTGTGGGTTAAGGCCCCCAGTAGATGACTGGGTTGATAGGCCAGACATGGAAGCGCAGTAATGTGTGTTGGAGTGGACTGGTACTAATCGGCCGAGGACTTGTCCACAACGATGCTACGCACCCACTCTACGATCCTGAAACACCACACCACCCCCACGTGGGTGTGTGGGGAGGCAGCCGGTGTGTTGTTTCGTAGTGTTTCGGTGGTGATAGCGGTAGGGGTACGCCCGGTCCCATTCCGAACCCGGAAGCTAAGCCTGCCAGCGCCGATGGTACTGCACCCGAAGGGGTGTGGGAGAGTAGGACACCGCCGAACTTTCTTTACAGTGGGAGGGCCCGCTGGAGCGACTATCCCGAACGTACGGGATGGGCGCCCAGCGGGCCCTACACGTATGCTCAACCAGAACTTCAACAGTGGGAGGACCCGTGTCCGACAAGAGCGGGCGCGACCGTTCGGGCCGCGACGACCGTGGCCGATCCGAGCGATCCGGAAACGCCGGCAATGCACGTTCCGGTAGTTCCGGTAATTCCGGAAACCGTGGCCGTGGTGGTCCCGGACAGGGAGGACCGCACGGCCGAGGTCGTGACGACCGCGCTCGCGGAGGCGAGGGCGGCGGCCGATCCGGAGGTCGGAACGACGACCGCCGCGGTGGTGGCCGTGGCGGCGACGGACGTGGGTCCGACGATCGGCGTGGAGGCCGCGACGGTGATCGTCGGGGCAACTACGGCCGCGGGGCAGGCGAGCGCGGACGTGGTTCCGACGATCGTGGCCGCGACGAGCGCAGCCGCGGTGACCGCGGCCGGGACGATCGCGGGCGTCCCGGCCGGAACGACAACGACCGTAGGGACAACGACCGCGGTGGCCGGGACGGCCGCGGCTCCCGTGACGGCGGTGGCCGGCCCAGGACCGGCGGAGACACACGCGGCGGGTACGGCGACCGCCGTTCCGGCGGAGACCGGAACGCGCGGGACGATCGCAACCGACCGGATCGCCACAACCGCAACAGCTCCGATGGTCGCAACCGCAGTGACCGGGACCGCAACGACCGGGATGACCGCAACCGGGACGGCCGTGGCCGCAACGACGGCAACCGTGACGACCGGACGTTCGGCGGCGGCCGGCGCCGGGACGACGACCGACGGTCGGAGCGCGGCCCCCGCGGCGGCGCGACAGCTCACGGGAAGCCGGAACGCAGTGCCCGGCCGGACGGCAATGCCAAGCCGGAACGCAGCGGGCCGCGGGACGTGCCGACGGCACCGGATCTGCCGGACGAGGCCGAGTACTCCATGCTCGACGCCGACGCGAGGCAGGAACTGCGCTCGCTGCCGAAGGATTTCGCGGAACGTATCGGACGGCATCTCGTCGCCGCGGGCCTGCTCGTCGACACGGACCCGGACGCGGCACTGGCCCACGCGCGCTACGCGAAGAAGCGCGCGTCGCGGATCGCGGTCGTGCGGGAGGCGCTCGGGCTGACGGCGTATCACACCGGGAACTGGTCGGAGGCGCTGTCGGAGCTGCGCGCGGTCCGGCGCATGACCCACACCGACGCCCACATCGCGGTGATCGCCGACGCGGAACGGGCGATGGGCAGGCCGGAGCGGGCGATCGACATCGTCAAGGAGACGAACGTTGCCGGGCTGCCGAAGGAGACGGCGGTCGAACTGAAGATCGTCGAGGCAGGCGCGCGCCGCGACCTCGGCCAGCTCGACGCCGCCGTCGTGACGCTCCAGGGCGCCGACCTGGACCCGCAGCGGCCGCAGCCGTGGAGCGTGCGGCTGTTCTACGCCTACGCCGACAACCTCGCCGAGGCCGGCCGCACCGCCGAGGCGGTGCAGTGGTTCCTGCACGCCGCCGAGGTCGACGACGACATGCAGACCGACGCCGCCGAACGCGCCTCGGAGCTCGCGGGTGAATGACGCCGCAACACTGCTCGACGTCTGCGACGCGCTGCTGTTCGACCTCGACGGCACCGTGTATCGGGGTGCGGACCCCGTCCCGGGAGCGGCCGACGCGGTGTCGCGGGCACGCAGTCGCGACACCCCGGTCCGGTTCGTCACCAACAACGCGTCGAAGGCGCCGGAGGCGGTCGTGGCGCATCTCGCCGAGGTGGGCGTCCCCGCGGCCGACGACGAGGTGAGCACGAGCGCGCAGGCGGGCGTCCGGCTCCTCGCGGAGCGGATCGACCCCGGTGCGCGCGCGCTCGTCGTCGGCACGGAGGCGCTCGCCGACCAGGTCGCCGCGGCCGGACTGACGCCGGTGCGGACAGCCGACGACGGTGTCGCGGGCGTCGTGCAGGGCCACTCGCCCGACACGGCGTGGCCCGTGCTCGCCGAGGCGTGCCTCGCCATCCGCGCGGGCGCGGTGTGGGTCGCGTGCAACGAGGACACGACCCTCCCTGCCGAACGTGGACTGCTGCCGGGCAACGGCGCCATGGTCGCGGCGCTGCGCGCGGCCACCGGCGCGGCCCCGGTCGTCGCGGGCAAGCCGGAGACTCCGCTGCTGCGGCTCGCCGCGGACTCGGCGGGAAGCACGCGCCCCCTCGTCGTGGGCGACCGGCTCGACACCGACATCGCCGGCGCCGCGGCCGCGGACATGGCCTCCCTCGCGGTGCTGACCGGCGTCGTGACGCCCGCGGGACTGCTGGCGGCAGGGCCCGGGCAGCGGCCCGGATACGTGGCCGCCGACCTGGCCGCGCTCGACGAGCCGGCCTGCCGGGTGGCGGTCGGGCCCCAGGACGGCTGGCACATCGACACCGGCGGTGACACGCTGACCGTCACGACGGCCGGCACCGGGGACGCCGCCGACCCGATGGCACTGCTGCGCGCGCTGTGCGACGCCGCGTGGCGCACGGGCATCATGGCGGCCCGCCCGGGCGACGACGCGGCGGCCACGGCGTTGGCCGACCTCGGCCTGACCTGACCGCGCCCGGTGCCGCGCTCCACCGACCGCGGCACCGGGCGTTCCGAGCAGCACCGGGCCCTGTCGGCGACGGTGGTCCGCGCCGGATCGGATAGCGTTGAGGCGTGCACGACGACAGCCCGGTACCCGGCCCGCCGCAGGAGGCCGGCCAGGACACGCCACCGAACCACGACGCGAACACGGCCCAGGACGCGGCCCAGGACACCGACCCGAGGGCCGGTATCGACGAGGCCGTCGCCGCGCTCGACGACCTCGAGCAGCTGCCCGTGGCCGAGCACGTCGAACGGTTCGAGGCCGTGCACACCGAGCTCACCGTGGCTCTGTCCAGCATCGACAAGGTGTGAGCATGGCGGCCACGGGTTCCGGTGTGCCCACGCGCACGCTCGGCGATCGGTCTGGTCATGCCGCGTAGGGCGCGGCTCGACGCGGAGCTGGTGCGGCGCGGGCTCGCCCGGTCGCGCGAACAGGCCAGTGCCCTGATCGGGGAAGGCCGGGTGACCGTGCGCGGCATGGTCGCCGCCAAACCGGCGACGAGCGTCGAGCCGGACGCTCCCATCGTCGTGCGCACCGACGACGACCCCGGGTGGGCGTCGCGGGGCGCTCACAAGCTGCTCGGCGCGCTGGAGGCGTTCCGGCCGGAAGGGCTGAGCATCACCGGCGCCCGCTGTCTCGACGCGGGAGCCTCCACCGGCGGCTTCACCGACGTCCTGCTGCGTGAGGGCGCACGGGAGGTCGTGGCCGCCGATGTCGGCCGCGGGCTGCTCGACTGGCGCCTCCGCACCGACGAACGCGTCGTCGTGCTGGACAAGACCAACGTGCGCAGCCTGACGCCGGACGAGATCGGCGGACCGGTGGACCTGGTGGTCGCCGATCTGTCGTTCATCTCGCTGAAGCTCGTGCTCGGCGCACTCGCCGCCTGCTCGGCCGAGGGCGGCGATCTGCTGCCGATGGTGAAACCGCAGTTCGAGGTCGGCAAACACCGGCTGGGCAGCGGCGGCGTGGTCCGCGATCCCGCGCTGCGCACCGAGGCGGTGCTCGACGTGCTGGCCGCGGCGGCCGACCACGGGCTGCAGCCGCGCGGGGTGACGGCGAGTCCGCTGCCCGGGCCGTCCGGCAACGTCGAGTTCTTCGCCTGGCTGCGCAAGGGCGGGCCCGAGGCGGGTTCCGACCGGCCGGATCCGGAGGAACTGGTACGCACCGCGGTCGAAGCGGGTCCACAGTGACCGCGGTGACGGTGAGGACGACGGTGAGGGGGCCGCAGTGAGTTTCGGGCCTCGGGAAGTGCTGCTCGTGGTGCATCCGGACCGCGAGTCGACGCAGGACGCCGCGCGCGCGGTCGCGGCGCGGCTCGCGGGAGCGGGCATCGGCCTGCGCGTGGTCGACGACGAGGTACGTCAGCTCGTCGGCAGGGCGGGGGACACGCCGTGCGTCGTGGTCGACCCGGATCACCGTCCAGCCCACGGCGCCGAGCTGGTGCTCGTGCTCGGCGGCGACGGCACCCTGCTGCGGGCGGCCGAACTGGCCCGCCCCGCCGGGGTGCCGGTGCTCGGGGTGAACCTGGGCCGTGTCGGATTCCTCACCGAGGCCGACTCGCACGCCCTGGCCGACACGGTCGAACGCGTCGTGCGGGGCGCCTACCGCATCGAGGAGCGGATGACGATCGACGTCACCGTGACCCGAGGCGACGAGGTCGTGGCCGCCACATGGGCGCTCAACGAGGCGAGCGTGGAGAAGTCCACCCGTGAACGCATCCTGGACGCGCTGATCGAGGTCGACGGGCGGCCCGTGTCGGCCTTCGGCTGCGACGGCGTGCTGTGCTCGACGCCGACCGGGTCGACGGCGTACGCGTTCTCCGCGGGCGGACCCGTGGTGTGGCCCGACGTCGAGGCGCTGCTCGTGGTGCCGAGCAACGCGCACGCCATGTTCTCGCGTCCGCTCGTCGTCTCCCGCGAGTCGGTGATCACGGTCGGTGTCGACCCGGACGGCTCGCCCGCGGTGCTGACCTGCGACGGACTCCGGCACATCGAGCTCGACGCAGGCATGCAGGTACGGGTCGTGGCCGGCTCGGTGCCGGTGCGGCTCGCGCACCTGTGGGACGGGCCGTTCACCGACCGCCTCGTGCACAAGTTCTCGCTGCCGGTGAAGAGCTGGCGGGAACGGCACGACCGCGGCGACCCGAGCTGACCGGCCCGCCGGGTACGCGACCTCGCACCCCCTGCACACTCCCGGCTGTCGGTGGCTGCCGATACGGTGGTGCGCGTGCTGGCCGAGATGCGAATCCAGGGCCTCGGAGTGATCGAGGACGCCCTGCTCGAACTGCACCCGGGTCTCACCGTCGTCACCGGTGAGACGGGGGCGGGCAAGACCATGGTCGTCACCGGGCTACACCTGTTGTCGGGTGGCCGGTCGGAGGCGTCGAAGGTGCGTGCGGGCGCGGCCAAGGCGACCGTCGAAGGGCGTTTCGAAGGCATCGGCGCCGCGGGCGGCGGTGCCGCTTCCGGCGACCGCGCGCCGACGATCATCGCCGACGCGGGCGCGGACACGGACGAGGACGGCAGCGTGATCGCGCTCCGCTCGGTCGGCGCCGACGGACGGTCGCGCGCCCACCTCGGTGGCCGGTCCGTGCCGGTCGGGGTGCTCGGCGACCTCGCCGAGCAGCTGATCGCCGTTCACGGGCAGAACGACCAGCTGAAACTGCTGCGCTCGGCCGAGCAGCGCGCGGTGCTCGACCGGTTCGCAGGCGACCCCGTCGCGACGCCGCTCGCCGAGTACCGGCGGATCCGGCGGGAGTGGCTCGACGTGATCACCGAGCTCGAGGAGCGGTCGTCACGCTCGCGGGAGCTGGCGCAGCAGGCGGACATGCTGCGCCACGGCCTCGCGGAGATCGAGGCGGTCGCCCCCGAGCCCGGCGAGGACACCGACCTGACCGAACAGGTGAAACGGCTGTCCGCGGTCGACGAGCTGCGGGAGGCGGCATCGGCCGCGTCGGCGGCCGTGTCGGGGGACGCCGACGGAGACCTCGACCAGCCCGGCGCGCTCGGGTTGCTGGCCGACGCGCGCCGCAGGCTGTCGGCGGCCGACGACGCGGTGCTGCGCGACCTGGAACCGCGGCTGGCCGAGGCGGCGACACTGCTGTCGGACGTCGGCGCCGAGCTCACCGGCTACCTCGACGGACTCGAAGCCGACCCGGAACGGCTGGAACAGATCCTCGCCAGGCAGTCCGAGCTGAAGAAACTGACGCGCAAGTACGCCGCCGACGTCGACGGTGTGCTCGCGTGGGCGGAGGACGCGCGGGAACGGCTCGCCGGGCTGGACACCTCGGACGAGGCCCTGACCGCGCTCGCGGGCCGCCGCGACGAACTGGCCGCCGAACTCGCCGCACGTGCGGACGAGGTGAGCACCGCCCGACGCACCGCTGCGGCCGAGCTCGCGGACCGCATCACCGCCGAGCTGGCGGGCCTGGCCATGGGACAGGCCGAGATCGAACTGCTGGTCCGTACCAAGGGTGCCGACGAGACCGATCCGCACGCGCTGACCGTGGCGGGGGAGCGCGTGCACGCGGGCCCGGACGGCGTCGACGAGGTCGAGCTGGTACTCAAGGCCCACTCCGGGGCGCAGCCGATGCCGGTGCACAAAGCCGCCTCCGGCGGCGAGCTGTCCCGGGTGATGCTCGCCATCGAGGTCGTGCTGGCACACGCCGATCCCGTGCAGACCCTCGTGTTCGACGAGGTGGACGCCGGTGTCGGCGGCCGCGCGGCGGTCGAGATCGGCAAACGGCTCGCCTCGCTGGCGCGCACCCACCAGGTGCTGGTCGTGACGCACCTGCCCCAGGTCGCGGCATTCGCCGACCGGCACCTCGTCGTGGACAAGGCCGCGGCCGACGGCATCACGCGCAGCGGAGTGACCGTGCTCGACCCGGAGCACCGCGTCGACGAGCTCGCGCGCATGCTGGCGGGCCTCGACGACAGCGAGGCGGGCCGGGCGCACGCGGAGGAACTCATCGGCACGGCCGACACGTACAAGGCCGACGCCGCCCGCGGCGCCGGGAACGCCGGCTCCCGCAGCGGCGGTGCGAAGGGCGGTGCGAAGGGCGGCGGATCCGAGGGCGGAGCGTCGAAGGTCGCAGGATCCGGCGGCGGCTCCAAGGGCGGTGGCTCGAAGAGCGGCGGATCCAAGGGCGCTGGCTCGAAGGGAGCCGGTTCGAAGGCGTCCGGAAAGTCCGTCTCCGGGAAGAAGACGGGCGGCGGCGACCGGGTGTGAGCCGTCCGAAGTGGATCTTCACGGGATCGCGGTGGTGCCACCGAACGGCCCGCGGAGGGGCGTCCCCGCCCCGGCCGAACCCCGCCGGTGCCCGCTGGTCGCCGGCACGGTGGTGTGATCTGCGGCGTGGACGAGGGTGATCGTCGGCCGTTCTCGGCGCGTCGCCGCCGTATTACGCGGTGTCGTTTGCCAGTATCGAAGGCATGAAACTCTCCGGCTTGCTCACCCGGGCCAAGGAATCCCTGCCCGGTACCAGCGGAGTGGCACGTGTCGACCGGCGCACCCGGGAGTTGTTGCGGCGGGTGGGTTCCGGGGACATCGTCGTCATGGACGAGGTCGACATCGATCGCGCCACGGCCGACGTGCTCGTCGCGGCCGAGGTCGCCGCGGTCGTGAACGCCGCACCGTCCATCTCGGGTCGTTTCCCCAACCTCGGCCCGGAGATCCTCGTCGAGGCGGGTGTTCCGCTGGTCGACAACGTCGGCTCCGACGTCGTGCAGCGCCTCAAGGACGGCAGCAAGGTGCGCCTCCACGAGGGCACGCTGTACGCCGGGGACGAGGCGATCGCGTCCGGCACGGTGCAGACGGCCGAGAGCGTCGCCGACGCGATGATCGAGGCCAAGGCCGGCATGTCCACGCAGTTGGAGGCGTTCTCCGCCAACACGATCGAGTTCCTGCGGCGGGAACGCGCGCTGATCCTCGACGGTGTCGGCGTGCCCGAGCTGCGGTTGCAGCTGAAGGACCGGCACGTGCTGGTCGTCGCGCCCGGCAACGAACACGCCGAGGACCTCAAGGCGCTGAAGAAGTACATCAACGAGCACCGACCCGCGTTGATCGGCGTCGACGCCGCGGCCGACACGCTCCGCGACCTCGGTTACACCCCGGACGTGGTCGTCGGCGACCCGAGCGGCATCGGCGCGCAGACACTCAAGGAATGCCACGAGGTCGTCGTGCCCGCGCAGCCGGACGGCTACGCACCGGGCGTCGAACGTATCCAGGACCTCGGGATCGGGGCCGTGACGTTCCCGGCCTCGGGTAACGCGGAGGACCTCGCGTTGCTGCTGGCCGATGCCCACGACGCCGGCCTCGTCGTGACGATCGGGTTCCAGGCCACGCTGCGGGAGTTCCTGGACCACGGCCGGTCCGGCTCGAATCCGTCGACGTTCCTCACCCGGCTCAAGCTCGGCACGAAACTCGTCGACGGGAAGGCCGTCGCCACGCTGCATCGCAATCGCGTGTCGATGAGCGCGGTCGTGCTGCTGGTGCTGGCCGCGCTGGCCGTGGTCGCGGCGGCGCTGCTGGTCTCCGACGTCGGCAGCGTGTACGCGGATTGGCTGCGCGACACCTGGAATTCGTTCGCGTCCTGGGTCAGGGGGCTGTTTTCGTGATCTCGCTGCGGTATCACATCGTCTCGATCGCCGCGGCGTTCCTCGCGCTGGCGATCGGGGTCGTGCTCGGCTCGACCGCACTGAACGGGCCGTTGCTGTCCGGGCTGTCGGACGAGCGCGAGGACCTCGCCGGGCAGGTGAGCGACCTCGAGTCGCAGCGGAACTCGTTGCAGGCGCAGCTGTCCGACGCGGACGCGTTCGCGGGCTCGGTGGGCGGCAGCGTGGTCGACGGGCTGCTCGACAAGCGGTCGGTCGTGTTCATCACCACCCCGGACGCGAGCTCGGCCGACCGGGACGCGCTGACCGAGCGTGTCGAACAGGCGGGTGCCGAGGTCACCGGCGAGGTGCAGCTGACGGAGGCGTTCACCGACCCCGGCCAGTCGGACCAGCTGCGCGAGATCGCCACCAGGCTGCAGCCGTCGGGCGCACAGTTCCCGACGGCGGGCGACCCGGGCACGCTCGCGGGCGCGCTCGCCGGGTCGGTGTTGCTGCTCGACGGCGAGAACGCGAAACCGCAGGCGTCCGGTGACGAACGTCAGGCGGCACTGTCCGGGCTGACCGACAGCGGGTTCGTCAACCCGAGCAAGGAGTCGGTCAAGCCCGCGCAGCTGGCCATCGTGCTCACCGGCGGTGCGGAGACCGGCGACGGCGCAGGCAACAAGGCGGCGACGATCGCGCGGTTCGCGGCCCAGCTCGACCGTTCCGGCGCGGGCGCCGTGCTGGCGGGCCGGGAGGGCTCGGCAGGAGGCGCCGGCGCTGTCGGTGTCGCGCGGGCGGACACGGCGGTGACCTCAGTTCTGTCCACGGTGGACAATGTCGCCTCGCACTCCGGCCGGATCGCCACGGTCCTGGCACTGCGTGAGCAGCTCGAAGGCGACACGGGCCGCTACGGCACCGCGGGCAACGCCGAGGCGCCGGCACCGGGCGTCGACCGAGAGAGCCGCTGACGGCGGAGGAGCCCGGCCAGCCCCGGTCGAGCATTCAGCCCCGGTCGAGCATGGTGTGCCACGCGTCGACGAAACCGGGGAAGGTCTTGCCGACCGTGGCGGGGTTCTCCACCCCGATCCCGGGCACCCGCAGACCGAGCACCGCGCCGGCCATGACGAGCCGGTGGTCGTCGTAGGTGTGGAACATGCCGGCGTGCAGCGGCGCCGGGGTGATGACCAGCCCGTCGTCGGTCTCGGTGACGTCACCGCCGAGCGCGGTCAGCTCGGTCGCGAGCGCGGCCAGCCGGTCGGTCTCGTGGCCGCGCAGGTGCGCCACACCCGAGATGCGTGACGGGCCGTCGGCGAAACAGAGCATCGCCGCGACGACCGGCGTCAGCTCGCCGACCTCGTGCAGGTCGAGTTCGCGGCCGGCCAGCACGCCGTCACCGGTGACGCGGAGGAGGTCGGAGCCGTCGGCGGCGCGTTCGAACACGGCCTCACCGCCCAGTTCGGCGACGAGGCTGCGCAGCCAGTCACCCGGCTGGGTGGTCTCGCGCGGCCAGCCCGCGATGCGGACCGTGCCGCCGGCCACCAGCGGTGCCGCGACGAACGGTGCCGCGGTCGACAGGTCCGGCTCGACCGTGTACTCGGTGAGCGTCAGCGTCGCGGGCGGGACGTGCACCTCGCGGCCGCTGCGCTCGGGGGCCGCGCCGAAGCGGCGCAGCATGTCGAGGGTCATGGCGATGTGCGGCTCGCTGGGCACCGTGCCCACCAATCGCACCGTGACGCCGCGTTCGAACGCGGGAGCGGCGAGCAGCAAGGCCGACAGGAACTGGCTGGACGCCGACGAGTCGAGGTCGACCTCGCCGCCGGTCAGCCCGCCGTGGCCCCGGACGGTGAACGGCGGAGCGCCGGGCTCCCCACCGTCGTCCCGGATGTCCGCACCCAGCTCACGCAGTGCGCCTAGCAGCGGCGACAGCGGCCTGCGGCGGATCGCGGCGTCACCGTCGAAGTGGACGGTCCGCTCACCCAGCGCGGCCAGCGCCGGCGTGAACCGGGCCACCGTGCCCGCGTTACCGAGTGTCACGGCGGCGTCACCCGATCCGGGAGTGAGCGGGCTGACCCGCACCCCGTCGGACGTGTGCTCGGCGCCGGCGCCCAGTGCGGCCAGCGCGCCGAGCATCAGGCGTGCGTCCCGCGAATCGAGCGGTTCCCGCACCAGTGTCGCCCCGGTCGACAGGGCCGCGAGCACGTAGGCCCGGTTGGTGATGGACTTCGACCCGGGCACCCGCACCGTCGCGTCGAGCGTCCCGCCCGTCGCACGGCGTGCCGTCGGTGCGGTCCAGGGGGAGGCGGTGGTTGCGGCGTCTTCGGTGGACACGCCAGCCACTGTCGCACGAGCGGCGCCACGCGGCGCGTGAGGCGCCTGCGCACGAATCCGTGAGTGTGAGTTAAGGTGGAAGCCCGTGGGACTTCAGCCGCGGACAACCAAGTACGTCTTCGTCACGGGAGGCGTCGCCTCCTCGCTCGGCAAGGGGCTTACCGCCTCCAGCCTGGGCCAGCTTCTCACCGCTCGTGGACTCCGCGTCACGATGCAGAAGCTGGATCCGTATCTCAACGTCGACCCGGGAACGATGAACCCGTTCCAGCACGGTGAGGTGTTCGTCACCGAGGACGGCGCCGAGACCGATCTGGACATCGGGCACTACGAGCGCTTCCTCGACCGGGATCTCTCCGGTTCTGCCAACGTGACCACCGGGCAGGTGTACTCGTCGGTGATCGCCAAGGAGCGGCGCGGCGAGTACCTCGGCGACACGGTGCAGGTCATTCCGCACATCACGGACGAGATCAAGGCGCGCATCATGGCCGTCGCGGACGGTGACGGCAGTGGCAAGCGCCCCGACGTCGTCATCACCGAGGTCGGCGGCACCGTGGGTGACATCGAGTCGTTGCCGTTCCTCGAGGCGTGCCGTCAGGTGCGCCACGACGTGGGCCGCGACAACTGCTTCTTCCTGCACGTCTCGCTGGTGCCGTACCTGGCGCCGTCCGGCGAGCTCAAGACGAAGCCGACGCAGCACTCGGTGGCCGCGCTGCGCAACATCGGCATCCAGCCGGACGCGCTGGTGTGCCGCGCCGACCGCGAGCTGTCCGACGAGGTGAAGAACAAGATCGGCCTCATGTCCGACGTGGACAGCGAGGCCGTCATCGCCTGCCCGGACGCGCCGTCGATCTACGACATCCCGAAGGTGCTGCACTCCGAGGCCCTCGACGCCTACGTCGTGCGCAGGCTCGGCCTGCCCTTCCGCGACGTCGACTGGACGGTGTGGGGCGACCTGCTCGAGCGCGTGCACAACCCGAACGAGACGGTCCGGGTCGCGCTGGTCGGCAAGTACATCGACCTGCCCGACGCCTACCTGTCGGTGACCGAGGCGCTGCGTGCGGGCGGATTCGCCCACCACGCCAAGGTGAAGATCGTCTGGGTGGCCTCGGACGACCTGCTGACCGAGTCCGGTGCGGCCGCTGCGTTGTCCGATGTGGATGGCGTGTTGATTCCCGGCGGATTCGGCATCCGCGGTATCGAGGGCAAGATCGGCGCTATCAAGTTCGCGCGTGAGCGCAAGATCCCGGTGCTGGGGCTGTGCCTCGGGCTGCAGTGCATGGTCGTCGAGACGGCCCGCAACCTCGCGGGCATCGACGGCGCCGACTCGTCCGAGTTCGACCCGGCGGCCGCCCACCGGGTGATCTCCACGATGGCCGACCAGAAGCAGGTCGTCGCGGGGGAGAAGGACATGGGTGGCACCATGCGGCTCGGCGCCTACCCGGCGACGTTGCGGGCCGGATCGCAGGTCGCCGCCGCCTACGGCGAGACCGAGATCTCCGAGCGGCACCGCCACCGCTACGAGGTCAACAACGCCTACCGCGACCGGTTGGCCGAGGCGGGCCTGGTGTTCTCCGGCACCTCGCCCGACGACCGGCTCGTCGAGTTCGTGGAGCTGCCCGCCGAACAGCATCCGTTCTTCGTCGCCACGCAGGCGCACCCGGAGCTCAAGAGCAGGCCGACCCGCCCGCACCCGCTGTTCAGCGCGTTCGTCAAGGCCGCCGTCGAGTACCACACGGCCGAGCGGCTGCCGGTCGAGCTGCCGGAATCGGCGGGTGCGCGGTGACCGAGCCGGGAACGCACGAGTTCGACGTGGTGTCCACGCGGGACATCCACATCGGACGGGTCGTGGGACTGCGCGTGGACGAGGTGGCCATGCCGGGCGGTGCGACGGCGCGGCGCGAGGTCGTGGAGCACCTCGGCGCCGTGGCCGTCTGTGCCGTCGACGACGACGGCGGCGTGACGCTCATCCATCAGTACCGGCATCCGGTGCAGGACCGGTTGTGGGAGCTGCCCGCGGGGCTGCTCGACGTCGACGGCGAGGATCCCGTGGACACCGCGGCCCGGGAGCTCGTCGAGGAGGCCGGGCTGGCGGCGGCGCGCTGGGACACGCTCGTGGAGGTGGCCGCCTCGCCCGGTTTCACCGACGAGGTCGTGCGGGTCTACCTGGCGCGTGAGCTGCGGGCGGTGGAGCGGCAGGCCCACGGGGACGAGGAGGCCGACCTGACGATCACGACCGTCCCCCTGGACGACGCGGTCGGGATGGTCCTGGCGGGCGAGATCGTCAACGGGGCCAGCGTCGGGGGCATCCTCGCGGCGCACGCCGTCGTCACCGGGCAGCGCTCCCCGCGTGGACCGCACGCCCCGTGGCGGCACCGGCCGATGACGTTCGCCGAACGGGTCCGCGACGCGACCTGACGTCCCACGGCGCCCGAGTGCGCCCGCTGTCTGCGCGCTGCGCCCGCATCGCGGGCGGATCCGTCTACAGTGTCCGCGTGGCACGCGCGCGAGGGTCCGTGGAACACGTGGTGGCGACCTATCTCGACCATCTCGCGGTGGAGCGCGGCACGTCGAAGAACACTCTCGACGGGTACGCCCGTGACCTGCGCCGCTACGTGGCGTTCCTGGAGGGGAACGGCATCACCGATCCGGCGGCCGTGGAGCCGCGGCACGTCGCCGAGTTCGGTGCCGTGCTGCGGGAGGGCGACGACGAGCATCGCCCGCTCGCGGCCTCGTCGGCGGCCAGGGCGCTCGTCGCGGTGCGGGGGTTGCACAAGTTCGCCAGCGCCGACGGCATCACCGACCACGACCCGGCCCGCGACGTGCATCCGCCCGCACCGGCCCGGCGACTGCCGAAGGCACTACCGGTCGACGACGTGCTGCGGCTGCTCGCGACCCCCGCGCCGGACGGCGAACGCCCGTTGCGGGACCGGGCACTGCTCGAACTGCTGTACTCCACCGGCGCGCGGATCTCCGAAGCGGTCGGTCTCGACGTCGACGACATCGACACCACCGAGCGCACCGTCCTGCTCGACGGCAAGGGCGGCCGCCAACGGCTCGTGCCGATCGGCAGACCCGCGCTCGAAGCGCTCGACGCCTACCTCGTCCGCGCCCGTCCGGTGCTGGCCCGGTCGGGCAGGGGCACGGCCGCCGTGTTCCTGAACGCGCGGGGAGGCAGGCTGTCGCGGCAGAGCGCATGGCACGTGCTCAAGACCGCCGCCGAGCGGGCGGGCATCACCGCGACGGTGTCGCCGCACACGCTGCGCCACTCGTTCGCCACCCACCTCATCGAAGGCGGTGCCGACGTACGGGTGGTGCAGGAGCTGCTCGGGCACGCGTCCGTCTCGACCACACAGGTCTACACGCTCGTCACGGTCACCACGCTCCGCGAGGTGTACGCGACGGCGCACCCGCGCGCGCTCCACTGACCCAGCCGGCTGCCTGCCCGCCACGGTCCCGCGGCCCGCCACGTGCTCGCCGGCCCGCCACGTGCGATCCGGTCGGTCGTCCGCCCACGCCCGGGTCCTCCCGTGGCCGGGCCCGGCACCGGTGCGACGTGCGGCGACAATCCGCTCGCCACGCGGCGAGCCTCTTTGCCGCTATGTCTACACCGCGAATAGGCTGACGGCGTTCTTGCCCCAAGGAGGAGCTTCCGCCCTATGTCGACCTCCCAGCAGCCGCGCTCCCAGTCCGGCGGCCCGACCGCCGAGGGCAGCGGCGCGACCGCAGACGCCACGTCCGACCACGCAGCCGCCCCGGGCTACTCCGGCGCGGCCGCGGCCGACACGGCACCCGCTGCGGCCGGCGAGGACCAGACCGGCGAGAACCAGACCGGTGGGCAGCAGACCGGTGGGCAGCAGGCCGAGGACGAGGTGAAACTCGGCCCGACCGGCAGGCCGCTGAGGGAGATCCCCGAGCCCCCGGAGCTGCACAGTCACGGCCCGGCCACGGTGCTGGCGATGTGCAACCAGAAGGGTGGCGTGGGCAAAACCACGTCGACGATCAACCTCGGCGCGGCGCTGGCCGAGTACGGCAGGCGGGTCCTGCTCGTCGACTTCGACCCGCAGGGTGCGCTGTCGGTTGGTCTCGGCGTGCAGCCGCACGAGCTCGAACAGAGCGTCTACAACGTGATCATGGAGCGGTCGCTGCCGGTCGGCAGCGTCATCCGCAACACGAAACTCGACGGCATCGACCTGCTGCCGAGCAACATCGACCTGTCGGCGGCCGAGGTGCAGCTGGTCGCCGAGGTCGGGCGTGAGCACACGCTACTGAGGGTGCTGCATCCGGTGATGAAGCAGTACGACTATGTTCTTGTCGACTGCCAGCCGTCGCTGGGACTGCTCACCGTCAACGCGCTCACCGCGTCCGACGGCGTGATCATCCCGCTGGAGTGCGAGTTCTTCAGTCTGCGGGGCGTGGCGTTGCTGATCGACACCATCGATAAGGTGCGCGAACGGCTCAACCCCAAACTGGACATCACCGGCATTCTCGCCACGATGTTCGACCCGAGGACGTTGCATTCGAAGGAGGTCATGGCGCGCGTGGTGGAGGCATTCGGCGACACCGTGTTCGACACGGTCATCAACCGCACCGTGCGGTTCCCGGAGACCACTGTGGCCGGTGAACCGATCACCAAGTGGGCTCCTCGCTCGGCGGGCGCGGCGGCGTACCGGCAGTTGGCGCGTGAGGTGATCGGCCGGTGAGCAGGCGAGCATCCCTGCCCGGAGCGTCCGAACTGTTCCGCCGCACCAGCAACCCCGTGTTCGGGGACGGCGCCGTGACACCCGCAGCTCCGCCCGCGCCCGCGGCGGCTCCGGACGCCGAATCGGTGGAGACGTCCGCGGCTGACGCCCCTGCCGGGGCCGCCGACGAGACGTCCGCCGCGCCGGAGACTGCCGCCGTGACGGAGACGTCCGCGGACGGGGCGGCCGAGGAGGCGGAGTCCCCTCGGAAGCAGACGGCGTCGACGACCGCTGCGAAGCCCGCGTCGGCGGGTTCGGCCGGCCTGGCGAAAGCGGGCCGCCGCGGTTCGGGCAGGCAGAAGCACGACGCGAAGATCACGGTGTACCTGTCCGGTGACGAGCTGGTCGCGATGGAGCAGGCCCGGTTGGCGCTGCGCGCGTCGCACGACCTCGCGGTGGACCGCGGGCGCATCGTGCGGGAGGCCGTCGCCGTGCTGCTGGCCGACTTCGAGGCCGGCGGCGAGGACTCGGTGCTCGTCACGCGGCTGCGCGACGGCGACCTCGACGACCAGGAAGCCACGAACTGATGAACCACGGGGCGCAGCCCCAGCCGGACGCCGACGACACACCGACCGACGCGACCACCGCCGACCCCGTCCCCGCCGGCGGTGCCGAGGCGCTCGACGACGTGGCCGGGAAGCCCGCTTCGGGCGACTCCGGGGAGACGGCTGCGAGCGACGGGGCCGGGACGAGCGGGCACGGCGACGAGAGTGGTGCCGACGCCGGTCACGGCGAGACGGCGGACGGCACGCCTCGGTTCCAGGTGCGGCTGCAGAACTTCGAGGGCCCGTTCGACCTGCTGCTGCAGCTGATCTCGCAGCACCAGCTGGACGTCACCGAGGTCGCGCTGCACCAGGTCACCGACGACTTCATCGCCCACACCCGGTCGCTCGGCGAGGAATGGAACCTCGACGAGACCACCGAGTTCCTCGTCGTCGCGGCGACGCTGCTCGACCTGAAGGCCGCGCGGCTGCTGCCGTCCGCGGAGGTCGAGGACGAGGACGACCTGGCACTGCTGGAGGCGCGGGACCTGCTGTTCGCGCGAGTGTTGCAGTATCGCGCCTACAAGCAGGTCGCGGCGCTCTTCGGCGAGCTAGAGGCCGGTGCGCTCCGGCGGTATCCACGGTCGGTCAGCCTGGAGGAGCGCTATCTCGGACTGCTGCCCGAGGTGATGCTCGGCGTCACGCCGGACCGGTTCGCCGACATCGCGCTCGGCGTGTTCCGGCCCAAACCCACGCCCGAGGTGTCGCTCGACCACCTGCACATGGGCAAGGTGTCGGTGCGCGAACACGCGGCCGTGCTGCGCGTGCGGCTCGCGGAACAGGGGGCGGGCACGTTCCGCGAGCTCGTCGTCGACTGCGAGCACACCCTCGAAGTGGTCGCACGGTTCCTGGCGTTGCTCGAGCTGTACCGGGAGAAGTCGGTGAACCTCGAACAGGAGGAGGCACTGGGCGAGCTGCACGTGAGCTGGACGGGCGGTTCGCTCGAGGAGGCCACGGCCCGGGCCGAAGCCGACCGGGCCGCCGACACGGACGACGAGGAGTACGGGTGAGCGAGCCACACGACATCGATGCGTACGTCGGTGCCGATCCCGGCGCCGACGCCGTCACCACCGACAGCGGCACCACCGACAGCGGCACCGACGCCGTCGCCGCCGACGGGGTCGCGCCGGACAGCGCCGCGGCCGACGACTCCGAGCCGGACGCCGCCGTGACCGACGCCGTCACCACCGGCAGCGCCGCCACCGACAGCGCCACCACCGACAGCGGTGTGGCTGACAGCACCGGCGGTGATGTTCCCGACCTCGACGGCGACGCGCCCGACGGCGAGACAGGCGGTGGCGACGCAGCCGGCGGTGAGGCGTCCGTCGGCGGGGAGCCCGAGGGAGAGGCGGCCGGGGACGCAGCGCCCGACGGCGAGGACACGAGCCTCACGGCGGTGGCGCAGGACCGGGAGCTGCCGGACGTGTCCGAGTACGACACGCTGGTGTCCGCGCTGGAGTCGATGCTGCTGGTGGTCGACGCGCCGGTCGGGGAGGAGACCCTGGCCGGCGCGCTGGAGCAGCCCGTCGACCGGGTCACCGAGACGTTGCGCACGATGGCCGAGGACTACACCGACCGTGGCAGCGGGTTCGACCTGCGCCGGTCGGCGGAAGGCTGGCGGTTCTACACGCGTAGCACCTACGCCCCGTTCGTGGAGAAGCTGCTGCTCGACGGGCAGCGGTCGAAGCTCACGCGGGCGGCGCTCGAAACGCTCGCGGTCATCGCCTACCGGCAGCCGGTCACGCGCTCGAGGGTCGCGGCGGTACGCGGTGTGAACGTCGACGGCGTGATCCGTACGCTCGTACAGCGCGGTCTCATCGAGGAGAGCGGCGCCGACGGCGAGTCCGGCGGCACGCTCTACGTGACGACCGAGCTGTTCCTGGAGCGGTTGGGCCTTGAGTCGTTGAACGACCTGCCGCCCATCGCACCCTTGCTACCCGAGGTGGATTCGATCGATGACATCTAGCAACCCCGACGGGGTTCGCCTGCAGAAAGTGCTCGCACAGGCGGGCGTCGCGTCGCGGCGCGCCTCCGAGGAGCTGATCGCGCAGGGCCGGGTGAGCGTCGACGGCGAGACCGTGCGGGAACTCGGCAAGCGGGTCGACCCGGACACCGCGGTGATCCACGTGGACGGCGAGCGGCTGATCGTGGACGACACGCTGGTCTACCTGGCGCTGAACAAGCCGAAGGGCGTGCACAGCACGATGTCCGACGAGGAGGGCAGGCCGTGCGTCGGCGACTACGTGCGCAAGCGCAACGAGCGGCTGTTCCACGTCGGCAGGCTCGACGCCGACACCGAGGGCCTGCTGCTGCTGACCAACGACGGCGACCTGGCGAACAAGTTGATGCACCCGTCGTTCCACGTGCCGAAGACCTACCTGGCCGAGGTCGACGGCTCCGTGCCGCGGGGCCTCGGTAAGCGGCTGCGCAACGGCGTCGAGCTGGAGGACGGTCCGGTGCGGGTGGACGAGTTCCGCGTCAAGGACGTCCAGGCCGGGCGGACGCTCGTCGAGCTGGTGCTGCACGAGGGCCGCAAGCACATCGTGCGCAGGCTGCTGCGCGAGGTGGGCCACCCGGTGCGCAAACTCGTCCGCACGCAGGTCGGTGGCGTGCAGCTCGGGCAGACCAAGCCGGGCGCGATCCGCAAGCTGAACCGCAAGGAGGTCGGCTCGCTCTACAAGGCCGTCGGTTCCTGACCGGCGGCTGTCCGGCCACCCGCAGCGGCCCCGGGCTCAGCCGACCGTGGCGTCGACCGTCACCGGGATGTTGCCGCGAGTGGCATTGGAGTACGGGCACATTGCGTGGGCCGCCTGGGTCAGCTCGTCGGCCGTGGCCTGGTCGACGCCGGACAGTTCGACGTGCAGATCCGCGGCGAGGCCGAACCCGCCGCCGTCCTGCGACCGCAGCTGCACCTCGGCGACGACGGCCGAGTCGCTGATCGTCGCCTTCCGTTCGGCGGCGACGGCCTTCAGCGCGGAGTGGAAGCACGCAGCCCAGCCCGCGGCGAACAGCTGTTCCGGGTTGGTGCCGCCGCCGGTGCCGCCCATCTCGGCCGGGACGGCGAGCGTGACGTCGAGCGCCTCGTCGTTGGTGGCGGCCCTGCCGCCGCGCCTGCCGTCGCCGGTGGAGGTCGCAATCGCGGTGTACACGGCGTCTGACATGGACTTCTCCTCGCTGAGCGCGTCTGGACCGATCCTTTCCCCCACGACGGTAGTGGCGCAGGCGGTGTGAGGCCGGGTGGCGTTCGGTGGCCGTTCAGGCGCCGGACGTCGCCGGGCGCGGCTGCAGGCGGCGGGCCACGGGCTCGATGACGCGGGCCGCGGTCGGGCCGAGGATCGCCATCAGCAGCACGTACGCGGTCGCCAGGGCGGCGAGCTCGCCCTCGACGGCGCCGGCGCTCACCGCGAGACCGGCGATGACGATCGAGAACTCGCCGCGTGCCACGAGGGCCGCGCCCGCCCTCGCCCGTCCGAGTCTGCCGACGCCCGAGCGCCGGGCCGCCCACCACCCGGTGCCGATCTTGGTCACCGTCGTGACCACGGCCAGCACGACGGCCCAGACCAGTACCGGCGGGATCGACGCGGGGTCGGTGTTGAGGCCGAACACCACGAAGAACACGGCCGCGAACAGGTCGCGCAGGGGTTCCAGCAGGCGGGTGGCGTTCTCCGCGGTCGACCCCGAGATCGCGATGCCCAGCAGGAACGCGCCCACCGCGGCCGACACCTGCAGCGCCTGGGCCAGACCGGCCACCAGCAGCGCCGACCCGAACACGCGCAGCAGGAACACCTCGCGGTCGTCACTGTCGACGATCGCGGAGACGAACCGCCCGTACTTGAGGGCGATCACCAGCACGACCGAGATGACCAGGAGCGAGATGCCGACCGCGGTCAGGCCGCCCACGAGGCTCACGCCGCCGAGGACCGCGGTGAGGATCGGCAGGTACAGCGCCATCGCCAGGTCCTCGAACACGAGGATCGACAGCACCACCGGCGTCTCGCGGTTACCGAGCCTGCCCAGGTCGCCCAGGACCTTCGCGATGATGCCGGACGAGGAGATGTAGGTGACGCCGCCGAGTACCAGCGCGCCGATGGGCCCCCAGCCCAGCAGCAGCGCCACGACGGCACCCGGTGCCGCGTTGGCCACGATGTCGACGACGCCGGCCAGCCAGGACCGCTTCATCCCGCCGACCAGTTCGGCCGCCGAGTACTCGAGCCCGAGCAGCAGGAGCAGCAGCACGACGCCGATCTCGCTGGCCAGGTGCGTGAACTGGCCGATGTCGCCCAGCTCGATCACGCCGCCCTCGCCGAAGAACAGCCCGCCCACCAGGTAGAGCGGGATCGGCGACATGCCCATGCGCTGGGCGACCCTGCCGAGTACGCCGAGCAGGAAGAAGACCGCGCCCAGCTCGATCAGTGCGAGTGCGGTGTGGTCCACGGCGGGCCGTTACCCCTGGTGGAGGATCTTCGTCGCCGCGTCGAGTCCCTCCGCCGTACCGACGGCCGCGACGAGGTCGCCCGCCGTGAACACGAAGTCCGGGGCGGGGGACGGGTGGATCTGCCCCGCGCGCATCACGGCGACGACGGACACGCCGGTGCGGGTGCGGATCTCCGTGTCGGCCAGCGTCCGGCCGTCGTAGGGCGACGCGGCCTTGATCGTCAGCTGCCGGGTGCTGATGCCCGGCAGCTCCTTCTGCTCCTCGGTCAGTTGCGCGACCAGCTGCGGCGCGCCGAGCAGGTTGGCGAGCGCACCGGCCTCGTCCGAGGTCAGGGCCAGCGAGGCCAGGCAGGCGTCGGGGTCGTCCGACTTGGAGACGATGAGATCGGTCGTGCCGTCGCGGTGGCTGACGACGCCGACCCGGCGGCCGTTGGCCGCGACGAATTCCTTCCGGACACCGATGCCCGGCAGTGGAGTGACTTCGACGTTCACAGCTCCACAGTAACCCTTCGCCGACCAGCGGGAGTAGCGGTGACCTGACCGTGGGTATCCGCCGGTCATGGACCGTCCACTTCGGCCGGACGCGCGGAATGATCAGAGATTTCGTAGTATCGGTTCGGTTACGGCGCCGAACGGGAGCGGGTGAGGCCGGGTGCTGGTGGCGATCGTGGTGCACTTCGCACTCGCCGCGGTGCTCCCCCTCGTCGCGCGCCGGTACGGCCGGGCGGCGTTCGTGGTCGGTGCGCTCGCGCCTGCGGGCACGCTGGTCTACGCACTCGCGCGGGCCGGCGAGGCGCTGGCCGACACGCCGCCGCTGGAGACGGCGGCGTGGGCGCCCGCGATCGGACTCGAATTCACGGCGCGGTTCGACGAGCTGGCGGTCCTGCTGATCCTGCTGATCAGCGGCGTCGGCACGATCGTGCTCGGCTACTACGCGGGCTACGCGAAGGTCGGCGACCACCGCACCGCCGCGCGCGACTCGGCCCTGTTGGTGACGTTCGCGGGTGCGATGCTCGGCCTCGTCCTCGCCGACGACGTCCTCTCCCTGTACCTGTTCTGGGAGCTGACGACACTGTGCTCGTTCCTGCTCGTCGGCGGGGACGGGCTGCGGAAACGGCTCCGCCAGTCGGCGACGCAAGCACTGCTGGTCACCACGTTCGGCGGCCTCGCGATGCTGCTCGGGCTCGTGCTGCTCGGCACCGCGGCCGGCACGCTGCGGATCTCGGAGATCCTGGCCGACCCGCCCGGCGGCGGAGTGGTCACGGCGGCACTGCTGCTGATCCTGCTCGGGGCGCTGACCAAATCCGCACAGGTGCCGTTCCACCCGTGGCTGCCCTCGGCCATGGTGGCGCCGACCCCGGTGAGCGCGTACCTGCACGCCGCCGCGATGGTGAAGGCGGGCGTCTACCTGGTGGCCCGGTTCTCGCCCGCGTTCGCCGACCATCCCGCGTGGTGGATCCCCGTCGTCGGATGCGGCCTGTGGACGATGCTGCTCGGCGGGTTCCGCGCGCTGCGCCAGTACGACCTCAAGACCCTGCTGGCCTACGGCACCATCAGCCAACTCGGTTTCCTCATGGTGATGCTCGGCATCGGCACGTGGATGTCGGCGCTCGCGGCGGGCACGCTGATCCTCGCGCACGGACTGTTCAAATCGGCGCTGTTCCTGACCGTCGGCATCATCGACAAGCGCACCGGGACCCGCGACATCCGCGAACTGTCCGGGCTCGGCGGCCGCTGGCGCGTGCTCACGACGCTGACCACGCTCGCGCTGCTGTCCATGGCCGGTCTGCCGCCGCTGCTGGGGTTCCTCGGTAAGGAGGTGGCGCTCGAGGCGCTGCTGCACGGAGGACCGGTTGACATGGTCGCCTGCGTCGGGGTGGTCGCCGGGTCCGTGCTCACCGTCGCCTACAGCCTGCGCTTCCTCCGCGGAGCGTTCGCCAGGAAACCGGACGTCGCACCACCGCCGTCCGTGCCGTGCGGGCGCGTCATGACCGCCCTGGTGGCCGTCCCCTCGCTCGCGGGGCTGGTCCTCGCGCTCGCTCCGGGCCTGATCGAGCCGATCGAGGCGGGCTACGCCGACCGGTACGGCAGTGACCCCGGCTACCACCTGGCGCTGTGGCACGGCTTCACCCCGCCGCTCGCGCTCAGCGTCGGCATCGTCGTCGCCGGGTACCTCGTACACCGCTACGCGGGCCTGCAACGGCTCGGCGGACGTGTGCCCTCCGGGCTGCAGGCCCAGAACTGGTACACCGCGTCCGTCGACGGCCTCGAACACGTCGCACACGGCGTCACGGGCCGCACGCAGGTCGGCTCGCTGCCGGTGTACCTCGGCGTCATCCTGACCACACTCGTCGTCGTGCCCGGGGCCGGCCTGCTGGCGGGCGGCGTCGAATTCGGTGCATTGCGGCTGTTCGACAACGGGCTGCAGGTGCCGCTCGCGGTGCTGGTGCTCGCCGCCGCGGTGACGTCGCTGGTCGCGCGCCGCCGCCTCACGGCCGTGCTGCTGACCGGTGTCGTGGGGTACGGCATCGGCGCGTGGTTCGTCGTCGACGGCGGCGCCGACCTCGCACTCGCCCAGTTCCTCGTCGAAACGCTCACCCTCGTGGTGTTCGTGTTCGTCATCCGCCGGTTCCCGCCCCGCTTCACCCAGAACCGCGAGTACATCCCGGGCCGGTGGGTCAAGGCCGTCGTCGCCGGTGTCGCGGGCACGTTCGTGGCGGTCCTGGCGGTGTTGTACTCCGGGTACACCCACGGGATGCCGGAGGCGAGCCGGGAGTACATCGAGCGGGCCGAGGACGAGACCGGGGCGACGAACGTCGTCAACGCGATCATCGTCGACTTCCGCGCGTTCGACACCATCGGCGAGATCGCGGTGCTCGCAGTCGCGGCCACGGGCGCGGCGAGCCTGATCCTGGCCCGCTCGCGCAAGCGGACCGGGGGAGACGGCACGTCGGACGAGCCGGGCGTCGCCGAGGGCACCGACCCGGTCGGCGGCCGGGACGAGGCCGAGGAGTCGGGCGATGCGGGCGCGGTCCGTTCCGCGCGCGCCCGCGACACCGGTCCCGGTGACGGCCCGGAACCGGAGGTGACGTCATGACCGAGCACCCCGACCCCGCGCCCGGCCGGGAGCACGGCGAGGCCGGACGTCCGGCGCCCGAGCGGCACACCACCTCCCGGGGCGCGGTCTCCCACACGGAGGCGCCGTGGACGGCGTGGGACACCCCGCGTGAGCAGTGGCTGATGACCGAGCAGAGCGCGGGGAGCTGGCCGCGCTCGATGCTGCTCGAGGTCCTCGCGCGCGTCCTGTTCCCGACCGTCCTCGTGTTCTCGGTGTATCTGCTGCTGGCGGGTCACAACAACGCGGGCGGAGGCTTCAGCGGCGGCCTCGTCGCCGGGCTGGCGTTCGTGCTGCGGTACGTGGCAGGCGGCGGTGCCGAACTGGCGACGGCCGTGCGGGTGCGGCCACCGGTCGTCATCGGCACGGGTCTCGCGATCGCCGTCACCACGGCGCTGGCACCGGTGCTGCTGGGCGAGGTGGTCCTGTCGTCGGCGGTGTGGAAACTGCACCTTCCCGTGCTCGGCGAGCTCAAGCTCACGACGAACCTGGCGCTCGACCTCGGCGTCTATCTGCTGATCATCGGCGTCGTGGTGGACCTGCTGCGCACGCTCGGCTCCGGCACCGAGTTCGGCGGACCGGGTGTCGACGGCGAGGGCGTCCCGGACGATCCCGACGACCCGGAGGAGCTCGCGGATGACGAGGACGCCGCGGGCGGCGTCGGCGGGGACGGGTTCGACGGCTTCGGCCCGCACCACGGCCCGGCTACCGGCCGCGGCACCGACCGCGACCCCGGCTCCGGCGCCGACGGCGACGACGAGATGAGGCGATCATGACCATCAACATCACGATGGCCGTCATGCTCGCCGGCCTCTACTCGATCGGGTTCTACCTGCTCATGCAGCGGTCGCTGATGCGGGTGATCCTCGGCATCGTGATCCTGGGCCACGGCGCCAACCTGTTCCTGCAGGTCGCCGGCGGTCCACCGGGGGAGCCGACGTTCGTCGGCACCGCGGCCGTCGAGGCGATGGTCGACCCGCTCCCGCAGGCACTGGCGTTGACGGCGATCGTCATCACCTTCGGGCTCACGACGTTCCTGCTCGCGCTGTCGTACCGGTCGTGGGCCCTGTTGGGGCACGACGAGGTGCAGGACGACGTGGAGGACCGGCGCGTCGCCGAGGCCGAGCTCGCCGAGCGGGAGATCGAGGACGAGGCGGCCGAGGCCGAGCGGGTCGCCGGCTTCGAGGCCCCCGAGGCACCGGAGGCCGGTCCCGGGCAGACCGACGAGGAGGCCGGTGTCCGATGAGCTTCCTGGTCGCACTGCCGGTGCTGCTGCCGTTGCTGGCAGCGGCGTTGTCGCTGGTCGCAGGCCGGTCACCGATGGTGCAGCGGGCGCTCGGCGTCGTCGTGCTGACCGTGATCGCCTGCGTCGCGGCCGCCTTGCTGGTGGAGGCCGACAGCTCGGGCCCGGTGGTGCTCGAGCTCGGCGGATACGGCCCGCCGTTCGGCATCACCCTGGTGGCCGACCGGCTCGCGTCGCTGCTGCTGCTCGTGTCGGCGCTGGTCACCCTCGCGGTGCTGGTCTTCTCCGTCGGTCAGCGCATCACCGACTTCGGCCGCAGGGCGGCGTCGACGACGTTCCACCCGATGTACCTGATGCTGTGCGCGGGCGTGTCGCTGGCCTACCTGACGGCGGACCTGTTCAACCTCTTCGTGGCGTTCGAGGTGATGCTCGGCTCGTCGTACGTGCTGATCACGCGCCGGGTGACCGCCCAGCGGGTGCGGGCGAGCATGACGTACGTGATCGTCAGCCTGACCTCGTCGCTGCTGTTCATCACCATGATCGCGCTCGTCTACACCGCCACGGGCACGGTCAACATGGCCGCACTGCCGGAGAAGATCGCGGCCCTGCCGCCGGGCGTGCAGTCGAGTCTCGCGCTGCTGTTCCTGATCGTGTTCGGCATCAAGGCGGCGCTCGTGCCGCTGCACTTCTGGCTGCCCGACAGCTATCCGACGGCGCCCGCCCCGATCACCGCGGTGTTCGCCGCGCTGCTCACGAAGGTCGGCGTGTATGCGCTGATCCGCACCCAGACGCTCGTGTTCGTGCACTCCGACAGTTGGACGGCGTTGCTCGTCGTCGCGCTGCTGACGATGATCGTGGGCGTGCTCGGGGCGATCGCGCAGAACGACCTCAACCGGATGCTGTCGTTCCTGCTGGTGAGCCACATCGGGTACATGCTGTTCGGACTGGCGCTGTTCACGGTGATCGGGCTGGCAGGCGTGATCCTCTACGTCGTCCACCACATCACCGTGCAGGCGGCGCTGTTCCTGGTGAGCGGTCTGGTCACGCGCCACACCGGGACCGTGTCGTTGCAGGCCATGTCGGGCGTGGCGAAGGGGTATCCGCTCGTGGCCGTGCTGTTCGCCGTCCCGGCGCTGAGCCTGGCCGGCATCCCGCCGCTGTCGGGGTTCGTCGCGAAGATCGCCCTGTTCCAGGCCGGCGCCGAGGTGGGAACCCCGGCGGCCCTCGCCGTGACCGGCGGCGCCGTCGTGACGAGCCTGCTGACGCTGTACGCGGTCACGAAGATCTGGGCGGGCGCCTTCTGGGGCAAGCCGGCGCCGCCACAGCCCGATCCGGACCCGAACGACGACGTGACGGTGGGCACGGGGACGACCTCGGGTGCCATGCTCGGCGCCACGGGCGGTCTGGTCGTCGTGAGCGTGCTGATCGCCGTGTTCGCGGGTCCGCTCGCCGCTATGAGTGAACGCGCCGCGAACGACGTGCTGCACGACGCCGGTTACCGGTCGGCCGTGCTGGGAGAGGAGGGTCGCTGATGGCCCGGCGCACCATGCCCGGTACGCGCGTCGCACCGTCCCTGCTGATCTGGCTCGTGCTGGTGTGGCTGCTGCTGTGGGGCACGTTCGACGTCGCGACCCTCGTCTACGGCACGATCGTGGCGCTCGCCGTGCTGATGCTGTTCCCACTGCCCACCCATCGGTGGAACATCTTCCGCCGACCGCTGCGGCTCGTGACCGTGGCGCTGTACGTCGTGGTGGACCTGTTCGCCTCCGCACTGCGGTTCCTCACCGACATCGCACGGGGCGGCGGTTCGGTGTCGGCGGGCATCGTCGCGGTACCCGTGCTGTCCGATGTGGATCACGTCATCGCCTCGGCGGCGAACGTCGTGTCGTTGGCCCCGGGCAAGTTCGTGCTGCAGATCGACCGCCCCGGCGGCATCTGGTACGTCTACGTGACCGGGGTGCGCAGCAGGGAGGACGCCGACAAGGCGTTCGACGACGTGCTGGACCTGCAGCGGGCCGTGGTCTGGGCGGTCGCGGGCGACGACGAGGCCTCGACGGCGGGCGAGCGTGCCGGGGAGGCGAAACGGCGCCGCCGCACCGGTGCTGCCCTGACCCCGGCGACGGCACCGGGAGGCGCCCCGCCCGACGGGACCGCCACCGCTACGCCCGCCACCGCTACGCGCGACGCCGCGGAGCCGGACCCAGACGAGCCTCCCTCCGACGAGCACGACGCAGGCGGGACCGGGGAGAGCGGGTCCCGTGCGGAGGGGGCCGGCGACGGCACGGGGGGACCACCGGGAGAACCGCGCCCCGGCCGTGAGGACAGGCGGGAGAACCGATGAGCGTCGTCTTCGCGATCACGTTCGGCCTGCTCGGACTGGCCGCTCTGCTGACGTTGCTGCGCATCGTGCGCGGCCCGCGCACCCTCGACCGGATCCTCGCCGTGGACGTGCTGGTGATCCTGATGGTGGCGGGCACGGCGGTCGGCATGGCGATGTCGTCACGGGGCATCTACATCGCGCTGATCGTGGTGGTCGCGCTGCTCGGGTTCGTCGGGACGATCTCCGTGGTGCGGCTGGTCGAGCGCAGGGAGGAGTACCGATGAGCGTGCGGGACTGGATCAGCGCGGTGCTGCTCATCGCCGGCGCGCTGTTCTGCGTGATCGGTGCGTGGGGCATGGTGCGGCTGCCGGACACGTTGAGCAGGCTGCAGGCGGCGACGAAACCGCAGACGCTGGGGTTGCTGCTCGTGCTCGCGGGCACGGCGGTGCGGCTCGAACCGCATTTCGCGGTGGGGCTCGTCCTCGCCGGGTTGTTCCAGGTCATCACGGCACCGGTGCTGTCGCAGCTGCTCGGCCGCGCCGCCTACCGCACGGGCGGTGTCGATCGGTCGACACTGGCGGTGGACGAACTGTCGCAGCGCCTGCGTGCTGGGCGGGAGTGACCGCCAGGCAGAATGGGGCCGCAGCACACAGGCGAGTAGCGAGGAGCAGTCGGTGACGGGAGCCCTACGCGGTGTGGTCGCCCTCGACGGGCCGTCGGGGACGGGGAAGACCACCGTGGCGCGGAAACTGGCGGCCGCACTCGGTGCCGGGTACCTGGACACGGGCGCGATGTACCGCGTGGTGACGCTGGCGGTCCTCGACGCGGGTGTCGATCCTCACGACGCCGACGCGGTCGTGGCGCTCGCCCGGTCGGTGCGGCTGGACGTGTCGACGGACCCGGCCGCCCCCGGTGCGCGGCTCGAGGGCACGGACGTGGGCGAGGCGATCCGCACCCCGCGGGTCGACGCCGCGGTCTCGGCCGTGTCGGCCGTCCCGGAGCTGCGGGACCTGCTGGTGCAGCGGCAGCGGGCACTCATCGCGGAGGCGGCCCGGGACGGCGGCGTCGTCGTCGACGGACGTGACATCGGCACCGTCGTGGCCCCGGACGCTCCGCTGAAGGTGTTCCTCACCGCCTCGCCGGAGGTGCGTGCCGCGCGTCGCGGAGCCCAGGACACCGCCGCGGGCCGGGAGGCCGACCAGGCGACGGTGCTGGCGTCGGTCGAGCGCCGCGACCGACTGGACTCGAGCCGGGCGGCGTCGCCGCTGCGGCCCGCCGACGACGCGGTCGAGTTCGACACGTCGGAGCTGTCGATCGACCAGGTACTGGCGGCGCTGACCGAGCTGGCGGGCACGCGCGGACTGCTCGACGAGGGCGTGGCGGAGCCGTGCCGGTGACCGGATCCGCGGGCGCGGCGGGCTCCGGCGAACTGCCGGACGGGCTGCCCGAGGGTGCCGTGCCGTGGTTGCACGATCTGGGCCGGACGATCGGCCGGCACCTGTACCGGCCCGCGTACCGGCTGCGTGTCGCGGGGATGGAGCGGGTGCCGCGGACCGGGCCCGTGGTGCTCGTCGCCAACCACAGCACGATGATCGAACCGCAGCTGTTGTTCGGCCTCGTGCCGCGGCGCTCGGTGTTCCTGGTCAAGGACGAGATGTTCGACGCCGCGACGGGGCCGTGGCTGCGGCGGCTCGGCCAGGTCCCGGTGACGAGGGGAGCGCCCGACCGGACGGCGCTGACGACGGCGACCGGCGTGTTGTCGCGCGGTGGGCTCGTGGGAGTCTTTCCCGAGGGCACTCGCGGCGCGGGTGAGGTGACCTCGGCGCACCACGGTGCGGCGTGGCTGGTGCGCAACTCCGGCGCCCTGGTGCAGCCGGTGGCGGTGCGCGGCACGCTACGCCCGCCGGATCGGCAGCGCAGGCGGTTGCGCCCCGCGGTCGACGTGGTGGCGGGGGAACCGTTCACACTGGAGGTCGGTCGCGGCCGCAGCGGGCTGGCCGACGCGACCGAACACATCCGCGGGACGCTCGCCGAGCTGGTCTCCCGTGTCGACGAGACCAGGCACAGCGACAGGGAAGAGAAACAGTAGCGATGACCGAAGCAGACGGCACGGCCTCCGGCGAGGTCGACGGCACCTGGTCCGACGAGGCCGAGTTCGCCCGCCTCGACGAGCTGGGCGCCCAGTCGGGGACCGGCGACGAGGAGGTCGTCGGCACGCAGCCGGTGCTGGCCGTGGTCGGCAGGCCGAACGTGGGCAAGTCGACCCTGGTCAACCGGATCCTGGGCCGCCGCGAGGCGGTCGTGCAGGACGTGCCGGGTGTGACGCGCGACCGCGTGGCCTACGACGCCCTGTGGGGCGGCAGGCGGTTCACGCTCGTCGACACCGGCGGCTGGGAGCCGGACGCCGACGGGCTGCAGGGATCGGTGGCCGCGCAGGCGGACCTGGCGATGTCCACATCGGACGCGGTGCTGCTCGTGGTGGACGCGACCGTCGGGGCGACCGCCACCGACGAGGCCGTCGCGAAGGTGCTGCGGCGGTCGAAGCGCCCGGTGATCCTGGCGGCGAACAAGGTCGACGACCAGCGGCTCATCGCCGAGACGGCGTCCCTGTGGTCGCTGGGTCTCGGCGAGCCGCACCCGGTGAGCGCGTTGCACGGCCGCAGCTCCGGTGACCTGCTCGACACGATCCTCGAGGTGTTGCCGGAGGCGCCGCGGGAGCGGCGGGCACCCGTCAGCGGGCCGCGCCGGGTGGCCCTCATCGGCAAGCCCAACGTCGGGAAGTCGAGTCTGCTGAACAAACTGACCGGCGAAGAGCGGTCCGTTGTGGACGATGTCGCGGGCACGACGGTCGACCCGGTCGACTCGCTCGTCGAACTCGACGGGCAGGACTGGCGCTTCGTCGACACCGCGGGACTGCGCAAGCGGGTGCAGACGGCCAGCGGCATGGAGTACTACGCGTCGCTGCGGACGAAGACGGCGATCGACGCGGCCGAAGTGGTGATCGTGTTGCTGGACGCGAGCGAGCCACTGTCCGAACAGGACCTGCGGATCATCACGATGGTCTCGGAGGCAGGCCGCGCGCTCGTGCTCGCGTTCAACAAGTGGGACCTGGTCGACGACGACCGCAGGCGTCAATTGGAGCGGGAGATCGACCGCGGGCTGGTGCGTGTGCCGTGGGCCGAACGGGTCAACGTGTCGGCGTCGACGGGGCGCGCCGTGCGCAAGCTCGCACCGGCGCTGCGGACGGCGCTCGACTCCTGGGACCAGCGGGTGCCCACGGGCCAGCTGAACAGCTGGCTGTCGGACCTGGTCGCGGCGAAACCCCCGCCTGTGCGGGGTGGCAAGCAGCCGAAGGTACTTTTCGCGACCCAGGCGGGAATCCGGCCGCCTACTCTGGTGTTGTTCACAACGGGCTTCCTCGAGGCCGGCTACCGCCGGTTCGTCGAGCGCAAGTTCCGGGAGCGATTCGGGTTCCCCGGCTCACCGGTGCGGATCAACGTGCGGGTGAGGGAGAAGAAGCCGAAGAAGCAGCGGTAGCGACGGGCGCACTGGGGCGCCGGCAACCACCCATCGCGGCTGGTGCGCGCCCCGCCTCGACACGGCCGGGCAGTGCGGACGTGACGCGATGGGCCGAGGAGGAGGTGGCGACATGACCGATGCGGACGAGTTGTACGTGGTCGATTCCGACGTGCCGGTGCTCGACGGTGCGGTCCTGCTGTACCACCTGGACGGTTACGTGGACGCGGGCAACGCGGGTGAGCTGCTCACCGAGCACCTCACGGAGACGTTCGACGGCCCCGTGGTGGCGCGGTTCGACGTGGACCGGCTGATCGACTACCGGTCGCGGCGGCCCGCCATGACGTGGGACGGCGACGGCTGGGCCGACTACCAGGTGCCGGAGCTGACGGTGCGGTTGCTGCACGACGGCGACGAGACGCCGATGCTGCTGCTGACGGGTCCGGAACCGGATCGGGAGTGGGAGCTGTTCGCCGAGGCGGTCCGCAGGCTGGTGGAGCGGTGGAAGGTCCGGCTGAGCGTCCAGTTCCAGGGGATTCCGATGGCCGTGCCGCACACCAGGCCGCTCGGGGTGACGGCGCACGCGACGCGGACGGAGCTGGTGCGCCAGTTCAGCCCGACGTTCAACCGGGCTCAGGTCCCGGGCAGTGCGGAGGCGCTCGTCGAGTTCCGGCTGGGGCAGGCCGGTCACGACGCGGCGGGGTTCGCCGCGCACGTGCCGCACTACCTGTCGCAGTCGCGCTATCCGGCGGCGGCGTTGACGCTCGTCGACGCCGTGCAGAAGGTCTCGGGTCTGCAGCTGCCCGACGACGCGTTGCGGGAGGCCGCGCGGCGCGCCGAGGTGGAGGTCAACCGCCAGGTCGAGGACTCGGACGAGGCGGCGAACGTGGTGCACTCCCTCGAGGAGCAGTACGACGCGTTCACCTCGTCGGACGACAACCTGCTGGTCGGGGACACCGAGATGCCGACCGGTGACGAACTGGCCACCGAGTTCGAGCGGTTCCTCGCGCAGCAGCCCGGCACCGAGCAGGACTGACCGCGCGGGCGGGCCGGGCGGCACAGGGTGTCGCCCGGCCTGTCTGTCGCGTGGGCCCGCCTGTCGCGTCGGTTCCGCGCGGTTCGGCTCACCCTGCCGGTTCGCCCGCTCGGCTTGCGCGCTCGGCGGTGAAGTCGGCCCGTTCCATGAGGCCCGAGACGGCGAGTCCGGCCACCAGGCCCCAGAAGGCGGCGCTGATGTTGAGCGGGTCGACGTCGGAGACGGTGACGACGAACGCGACGAGCGCGCCGAGGGTGAAGCGGCCGCCGAAGGCGCTGACGAATGCCCCCTGGAGCGCGCGGAGCATGGCGAGGCCGCCGAGGACGGCGATGAACGCCTCCGGTGTCGCGAGCATGAGCTGGACGAAGGCAGGGGCGAGCAGCCCGACGAGCATCGCGAGCCCGCCGCAGACCATGCCGGCGATGTAGTGGCGGTGCCGCTGGCCGGAGGCGGTGAGCAGGGCGTTGGTCGGCCCGGTGAGGCACGTCGACACGGCGCCCACCGCGGCGGCGGGCAGTGACCACAGGCCGCACGCCACCGTGGCGACGTTGACCGGCGGTTCGTGCCCTGCCTGTTTGAGCACGGCGATGCCCTGGCCGTTCTGCACCACGAGCACGGTGATGGCCAGTGGCACGACGAGTTCGAGGATCGCCTGCCAGGACCACTGCGGCGGCTGCAGCATCGGCTGGGCCAGCCAGCCCGCGTCGCCCGCCGGGTCGAACCGGCCGGAGAGTGCGACGGCCGCGACGCCTGCGAGGAGCGCGCCGAGGATCGGCGGGATGCGTTTCCCGAGGCCGGTCATGACGCTGAGCAGCAGGAACACGGCCACCATCGGAACGGCGAGTCCCGGGTCGACGCCGAACGCGTCGACGAGGTCGAGCCCGAACTGCAGGAACACGCCCGCGACCATCGCCATCACGATCGGCATGGGCAGTGCCGACATCACGCGCCGTACCCAGCCGGTGAGCCCGACGACGAGGATCAGTGCCGCGGTGACGACGAACGCGCCGAGCACCTCGGGCCACGTGAGGTGACCGAGCGAGCCGCCCACGACGACCGTGCCGGGGATGGTCCAGAAGAACGCGAGCGGCTGCCGGTAGAGCCACGACGCGAGCAGGGTCAGCAGGCCGTTGAGGAAGAAGATGCCGAAGATCCACGACGACAGCTGCGCGGTCGACAGGCCTCCGGACACGCCGACGGACATGATCACCGCGATCGGGCCGGTGGCGGCGAACACCATGCCGACCAGGCCGTTGGTGAGGTACGCGCCGCCGGAGTGGCGGCGCAGGGTGCGCAGATCGGACAGTGGGCGTGGCGGGCGTTCGAACCGGTGTGGGGGCGGGCCGGCGGGAGTGGCCGTCGCGTCGCCGTCGGTCGTGGTCATGCGGCCCTCCTCGGTCGCGTGCCCGTGGCCGCGTCCCTGCGGTCGGGGAGCGGCCACCCTGTCGCCGTACGCATACTGAACACTGGGGCGCACAGCGTACAGACCTTGTGGGAAGTGACACGAGGTGCAACCGGGGGAGACCGACGGTCACGCCGTGAGGCGCGGCCGCAGTCGTTCGAGGTAGTCGCCGGTCAGCGCGCCGGCCTCCCGTTCGTCGATGCGCCCCGCCATCAGTAGCGTTCCGACGCCGTGCGCGAGCCCCATGACCTCCATGGCGAGCAGTCGGGCCGTCGTCGCATCGAGTCGAGAGCGGGATCGGAGGGTGTTCGCGAGGTGGTCGGCGAGGCCGTCGAGGTGTCGTTGGTAGGCGCGGCCGGCCGTGCCCGGGTGGGTGATCGCGAGGGCTTCGAGGGAGACACCGACCCGATGGAAGCCCCTGCTCTCCTCGTCGGTGGGCAGGGCCTCGTCGAGGAACACCCGCATCTCGTCGAGGGCCGACGGGTTCGCGTCCTGGTGTGCGGCGCGGGTGCGCCACCGTTCGATGCTGCGCTCCGCGAGGCGGTCGAGGGTCGAGCTCAGCAGGTCGTCCTTCGTTCGGCCGTAGTACTGGACGAGCCGGAGTGAGACCCCGGCTTCCGTCGCCACGGCTCGCATGGTCACCGCGTCGACGCCGCCTCGGGCCAGGAGGCGTTCCACCGCGTCCATGATCTCGGTCCTGCGTTCGTGCTCAGACATGGGCCGCTCCTTTCACGCGGTGATGATACGCTCGTATCAAATTTGATACACGCGTATCAAGGAGGGTTTCGTGGCCGCTGCGCACCGGCTCGGGTTGTGGACCTCCTGCCTGGCTCAGCTGCTGGTGGTACTGGACATCTCGGTGGTGAACGTCGCCCTGCCCTCGATCCAGGCCGACCTGGGGCTCGGCCGGCTCACGGCGTCGTGGGTGGCGATGGCCTACAGCCTCGGCTTCGCGGGGGTGCTACTGGTCGGGGCGAGGCTGGCCGACGTCGTCGGCACCGCGAGACTGTTGGCCTGGGGGGCCGCGGCGTTCGCGCTCGCCGGGACGATCGGTGGTCTCGCCGGCGAGGGATGGACCCTGGTGGCAGCCCGCGCGGTGCAGGGCCTCGCCGCGGCGGTGGTCTCACCGGCCACGTTCACGCTCCTGACCGCCACCCACGCCGAAGGCCCGAGCCGTACTCGGGCGATCGCGGTCTGGACGGCCGTCAGCCTCGCCGGGGGCGGGATCGGCAATGTCGGTGGCGGGGTGTTCACCGACCTGATCTCGTGGCGCGTGACGCTGTTGATCAACCTGCCCATCGGTGCCGGCGTGGCCGTGGCCGCGGCCGTGCTGCATCGGCGGCGCGTCGCCGACCCCTGTGGCGGGCGGATGAGTCTTACCGGGGTTGTGTTGGCGACCGGCGCGTTCACGGGCGCCGCCTATGCGCTGTCGTCGGCGGGGGAGCCTGCTGCCGGAGTCGCGCCCGCCCTGGCCGGCGGGGGTGCGCTCGTGCTGTTCGTCCTGCTCGTGGTCCAGCAGCGACGGACCCCGCACCGACTCGTGCCGAGCGCGCTCCTGAGGGACCGGACCATCGTGCTCGGCAACCTCGCGACCGGGCTGACGGCCACCTCCTTCCAGGTCGGGCTGTGGTACTTCCTCACCTATCGCATGCAGGACCAGTGGGGATACACGCCGATTCAGGCCGGCCTGGCCTTTCTGCCGATCACGGCGGCGATCATGGTCGTGAATCTCGGGCTCACGCCGCGGCTGACGACGCGCTACGCACCCGGCGTTCTCGTCACCGCGGGCACTCTGATCGCCGCGGGCGGTCTGATCTGGGTCGCGGTCGTCGATCACGGACCGTTCGTCATCGCCTTCCTGGTGCCGAGTGTCGTGATCGGCATCGGCGGGGGTCTGGTGAACACTCCGCTGGCCACGATCGTCACCACAGGTGTCGGATCGGGAGACACCGGTGCCGCGTCCGGACTGATGAACACCGCGAAGCAGTTCGGTGGCGCGATCGGCCTCGCGGCGGCCTCCACCGCGACGGCCGCTGCCGGAACGGATGCGGCCGCGTTCGTGCTCATGGCCGCGGCTCTCGCCGCCGTGTCGACGGTCATGGCCGGGATTCGCCGCGTTCGTGGTTCGTCGACGCCGGGTGCCGCGGCCGGAACGGAGCGCGTGTCAGGGCCCGGTCGGATTCGACGGCCGCCGGTTTCCACGCCGTGAGGCGTTACCGCCCGCGGTAGCGGTCCAGGCCCCAGGCGTGGTCGACGGTGTCGTGGGTGAGGACGTCCTCGGGTCTGCCCTCGGCGACGACGCGTCCGCCGGAGAGCAGCACGCAGTGGTCGGCGCGGTCGGCGTCGGCGAGGTCGTGGGTCACGTGCACGGCGGCGGCGCCGTCGTCGGCGGCACGGCGTAGTGCGGCCGCGATCGCGTCCTGGGCGGCGACGTCGAGGCCCGCGGTCGGCTCGTCCAGCAGCAGGACGGCCGAGTGCTGCACGAGTCCCTGTGCGACGAGCGCCCGTTGCCGCTGTCCGCCCGAGAGGGTGCTCAGCCGCCTGCGGGCGAGGTCGGCGATGCCGAGGCGGTCGAGCGCGCCCTCGACCAGCCGGTGATCCTCCCGCCGCAGTCTGCGCCACGGTCCGCGGTGGGCCCACCGGCCCATGCGCACGACCTCCCGCACCGTGATCGGGAGCTGGTCGGGGACACCCGATTGCTGGACGACCAGGGCCGGCCTGCCGTCCGGCGGCAGTGTCACCGTGCCCGACGTGGTCCGGACCACTCCCGCGATCACTCCGACCATGGTCGACTTCCCGGCCCCGTTCGGCCCGACGATCGCCGTGACGGCGGCGCGTGGAATCCGTGCGCTCACACCCCGCAGGACGTCCGTGCCGTCGTAGCCGGCGGAGACGTCGTCGAGCGTCACGGCCGCCTTGTCGGAAGACGTCGCATCGGAAGACGTCGTCGCGGGGCTGATTCCGGGTGGCGAGGCGGTACTCCCGTCCGTGGTGTCGCCCGTCTCCCGCTCGGCGTGCGTCCTCGCCTGTGTCATGGCTCTCCTCGGTCGCTCGGCAACCCTGATTGAAATGAAATTCGTTTTCAGTTTAGGCTACCGCGTGTGGAGTGGTTGATCGCGCCGTTCGAGGTCTCGTTCGTTCAGCGGGCGCTGTGGGGAGGCGTGCTCGTCTCGGCGATCTGCGCCCTCGCGGGCACGTGGGTGGTCGTGCGCGGCATGGCGTTCCTCGGTGAGGCGATGGCGCACGGCATGCTGCCGGGAGTCGCCGTCGCGTCCCTGGCGGGCGGGAATCTGATGCTCGGCGGCGCACTCAGTGCCGCGGCGATGGCCTGCGGCGTCACGATGCTCGGCCGGTCCCGGAGATTCGCTCAGGACACCGCGATCGGACTGCTGTTCGTCGCCATGCTCGCGACCGGCGTGATCATCGTGTCGTACTCGGGATCGTTCGCCGTGGATCTCACGAGCATCCTGTTCGGCGACGTCCTCGCCGTGCGGTCCCGCGACCTGCTGCAACTCGTCGCCGCGCTCGCGCTCGCCGCCGTGGTGTGCGCGGGCGGGCACCGGGCGTTCGTCGCACTGAGCGTCGACCGGAGGACGGCGACGGCGCTCGGCCTGCGGCCGCGGGTGGCGCACGGGGCGCTGCTGTTGTTGCTGACCCTGGCCATCGTGTCGTCGTTGCACGTCGTCGGCACGTTGCTGGTGGTCGGGCTGCTCGTCGCGCCGCCCGCGGCCGCGATGTTCTGGGCCGACCGGATTCCGCTGGTCATGCTCGGCGCCGCGCTCCACGGCACCGCGGCGACGGCCGTCGGACTGCTCGTCTCCTGGCACGCCGGCACCGCCGCGGGCGCGACGATCGCGCTCGTCGCCGTCGCGCTGTTCGGCCTCTCCGCGCTGCTCTCCCGGCTGCGCCCGCGCCACCGCGCGCCGCGCAGCACAGCCCCCGAACCGGTTCCGGAAAGGACACTGTGACCGACAACGACACCGTGAGGGACAAGGACGCTGTCACGGAGAAGGACACCGTGACATCACGTGTGAGAACGACGATGTTCCGCCCGCCTGCCGCGGCGGCGTTCGCCACAGTCCTCTGTGGAGTAATGCTGGCGGCGTGCGGCGGTGAGACGGGCCGCACGGCAGCGACCGCCACCAGCACGCCCCACGGCTACGTCGACGGCGCCGAGGAGGCCGCCGAACCCCAGTCGCGGCTCGTGGTCGCCGACGGCGACGGCCGGGGAGTGCGCGTGCTCGACCTGCTCAGCGGCGAGGCGACCGAGTTGGCGGGCGACGGTGCGGTCACCGGTGCCGTCACCGACGGCAGGTTCGCGTTCCTCTCCGGCGGGAACCGCACCCGCGTGATCGACAGCGGGGTGTGGACCGTCGAACACGGCTACCACAACCACTACTACCGCACCGAGCCCGGCGCGGCCGGCACCGTAGCCGGCACGGTCACGGGCGCATGGTCCGACACCGCGCTCACCGCGCTCGCCCGCGACGACGGCACGACGGTGCTGCTCGACCGCGAGGCACTCGAATCCGGCGAGGTCGAGGAGCGGGACACCGTCGACGGCGTCGCCGTGCCCTACGACCGGCACGTCGTCGTGGCGACCGGTGAGGGCGTCGCGGTGCGGGAACGCGACGGCGGCGAGGTCGCCGACCTCGACGTCACCTGCGAGGACCCGGGCGACGCTGCGGTGACCACCCGCGGCGTCGTGTTCGGCTGCGGCGGTGGCGCGGTGCTCGTCGACTCCGACGACGGCGAGTTCACCGGCGAGGCGGTGCCGCAGCCGGACGGCGGCGCCGGCGCGGGCCCGTTCCGGCAGCGTCCCGGGGCCGAGACGCTCGGTGCGGTCGCGGGCCGTGACGGCGCCTGGCTGTTCGACGCCGCCGAGCCCGCGTGGACGCACGCCGGGACCGGCCCCGCCGCGGCGGCGGCCGCCACGGGCCCGGACGGTCCGCTGCTGGTGCTGACCGAGGACGGTGTCCTCCACGCCCACGCCCACGCCCACGCCCACGCCCACGACGCGGAGACCGGGGAGGAGACCGCGGCGACGAGGCTCCTGGACGGTGACGTGCCCGACGGGGTCACCATCGCGGTCGACACCGACCGCGCCTACGTCAACGACCCCGCGGCGGCGACCGTGCACGAGGTCGACTACCGCGACGACCTGCGGGTCGCCAGGACGTTCGACACCGACGTCACGCCCTCGCTGCTCGTGGAGACCGGCCGATGAGGGCACGGATGTGGGACGAGGGCGTGACGAGGCCGCGGCGCGGAGGCCGGTTCGCGGCCGTGGCGACGGCGCTGCTGTCGGTGTGCGCGCTGGTGCTGACCGGTTGTTCCTCCGCGGGTGCAGGCAGCGGCGGAATCGTGGTGACGACCAACATCCTCGGCGACGTCACCCGCGAGATCGCAGGCGACGAGGCGGAGGTGACGGTGCTCATGAAGCCCGGTGCCGATCCGCATTCGTTCGCGATCTCGGCGAGGGAGTCGGCGGTCGTGGAACAGGCGGGCCTGCTCGTCCACAACGGGCTCGGCCTGGAGGAGGGCGTCCAGCGCAACGTGGACGCCGCGGTCGAGTCGGGGGTGCCGGACCTCGCCGTGGCCGAACGGGTCGATCCGATCCGCTTCTCCGGTGGCGACTCCGACGGCGAGGCCGATCCGCACTTCTGGACCGATCCCCGTCGCATGCGCACCGCCGTCGAACACATCACCGACCGCATCGTGTCCGACGTGGACGGTGTCGACGAGCGGGCGGTGCGCGCCAACGCGGAGGCGTACCTGGCGAAGCTCGGCGAGCTCGACGAGTGGATGACGCGACGGTTCGACCGTATCCCCGACGACCACCGCACGCTGGTGACCAACCACCACGTGTTCGGCTACCTCGCCCAGCGGTACGGGTTCACCGTGCTCGGAGCGGTGATCCCCAGCGGTACGACGTTGGCCTCACCCAGTGCGTCGGACCTCGAAGACCTGGCGGGCACCGTCCGCGAGGCCGGGGTTCCGGCGATCTTCGCGGACTCGACGCAGCCGGACCGGCTGGCGAACGTGCTGGCCGACCGGGCGGGCGTCGACGTGCAGGTGCGCTCGCTGTTCACCGAGTCGCTCACCGGCCGCGACGGGGGCGCACCGACGTATCTGGCCATGATGCGCGCCAACACCGACGCGATCGTCGACGGCCTCACCGGCGCATGACCTCACCCGCGGCGGGCCAGGACACGCCGCGGACCCGAACCCGGTTCCCCAGGAGAAGGAGAAGAGATGAGCAGTACGGCTCGGATCAGGAGAGCCGCCGCGCTGTCGGCGGCGGCCGCGATGCTCGCGGTGAGTGCCTGCGCCGCGGACGAACAGGAGAGCGGAAGCGGAGGCGGCGGCGGTGAACAGGGTGGCGGTGCCGACATCGCCGAACCCGTCGTCACCACCTACGACGGCGGCGTCTACATCCTGGACGGCACCACGCTCGAGGTGCAGGCCGACATCCCGCTGGAGGGGTTCAACCGGCTCAACCCCGCGGGTGACGACCGGCACGTCATGGTGTCCACCTCGGAGGGCTTCCGGGTCCTCGACGCGGTCGGCGGACAGCTGACCGACGTGACGTTCGGCGGTGCCGAGCCGGGCCACGTCGTCCGGCACGCGGGCCGCACGGTGCTGTTCACCGACGGCACCGGGCAGGTGCGCAGCTTCGACCCGCACGACCTCGGCGACGGCACGCCCGAGACGACCGAGTACACGACCGAGGAGCCGCACCACGGGGTGGCCGTCGAGCTCGAGAACGGCGGGATGCTCGTGACGCTCGGCGACGAGGAGGAACGCAATGGCATCGCGATCCTCGACGAGAACCGGGAGGAGGTCACGCGCAACGAGAACTGCCCCGGGGTGCACGGCGAGTCGGCCGCGCAGGGCGAGGCCATCGCGGTGGGCTGCGAGGACGGCGTGCTGATCTACCGCGACGGGAAGATCACGAAGGTCGACAGCCCGACCGAGTACGGCCGGATCGGCAACCAGGCGGGTTCGCCCGAGTCGCCGATCGTCCTCGGCGACTACAAGCAAGACGCCGGCGCCGAACTGGAACGGCCGACGCAGATCGCGCTCGTCGACACCGAGAGCGCGGAGCTGCGGCGGGTGGACCTGCCCGCCAGCTACACGTTCCGTTCGCTCGCGCGGGGCCCGGAGGGCGAGGCCCTGGTGCTCGGCACCGACGGCAGGATCCACGTCGTCGATCCCGAGAGTGGTGAGCTGACCGAGTCCATCCCGGTGCTCGACGAGGAGTGGTCCGAGCCGATCGAGTGGCAGCAGCCGCGGCCTGCCCTGTTCGTGCGCGGGGGCACCGCGTACGTGTCGGACCCGGAGAAGCAGCAGCTCCACGCCGTCGACCTGGAATCGGGGGAGACGACCGCGACCGCCGATCTCGAGGCCGCGCCGAACGAGCTGAGCGGGGTCGTGCACGCGCACTGACGTCGCGCCCGCGCAGGCACCGGAGCATCCGACGCGCGCGGTCGGCGTCCCGTCGTCATACCAAGGTCGTGGAGGCCAGGGGCGTCGACCGCGCGTGTCACCCGTCGGTGGATGATGGAAGGGCGGCGCAGACGCCGCGAACGTCACATCACGAGACATGTCATCACCCAAGGGGGTCCATCGCCGATGGCGGAGCAGGCAGTGGAGTCGGAGCAGCAGGCCGAGACGCACGAGTTCCAGGCCGAGGCGCGGCAGCTGCTGCGACTGATGGTGCATTCGATCTATTCGGACAAGGACGTGTTCCTGCGGGAGCTGCTGTCCAACGCGTCGGACGCGCTGGACAAGGTGCGGCTCGAGTCGATGGTCGACAAGGATCTGGAGGTCGACACCGACGACCTGCACATCCAGCTGGAACGCGACCCGGCCGCGCGGACGCTGACCGTGCGCGACAACGGCATCGGGATGTCGCGCGACGAGGTCGTCGGCCTCATCGGCACGATCGCCCGGTCCGGCACGGCCGAGTTGCTGGAGAAACTCAAGTCCGCGCAGGAGGCGCAGGGCAGCGACCTCATCGGGCAGTTCGGTGTCGGCTTCTACTCGGCGTTCATGGTCGCCGACAAGGTCACGGTCGTGACCCGCAAGGCGGGTGAGAGCGTCGGCACCCGGTGGGAGTCCGAGGGCGAGGCGACCTACACGATCGCCGACGTGCCCGACGCCCCGCAGGGCACCGCCGTGACCCTGCACCTCAAGCCCGTCGACACCGACGACGGCATGCACGACTACACCGACACCGGCGTGCTGCGGCGGATCGTCACCCGCTACTCGGACTTCCTCGCCTGGCCGATCCGCATGGAGGTCGAGCGGGTCCGGAAGAGCGAGGACGGCGAGTCCGAGGAGACCGTCGTCGAGCCGGAGACGCTGAACTCGATGAAGGCGCTGTGGGCCCGGCCGCGCAGCGAGGTCACCGACGCCGAGTACAACGAGTTCTACAAGCACATCAGCCACGACTGGGCGGACCCGCTCGAGACGATGCGGCTGCACGCCGAGGGCACGTTCGAGTACCAGGCGCTGCTGTTCCTGCCCTCGCGTGCGCCGATGGACCTGTTCACCCGCGAGGCGAAGCGCGGCGTGCAGCTCTACGTCAAGCGCGTGTTCATCATGGACGACTGCGAAGAGCTGATGCCCGAGTATTTGCGCTTCGTCAAGGGCGTCGTCGACGCGCAGGACCTGTCGCTCAACGTCTCGCGGGAGATCCTGCAGCAGGACCGGCAGATCCGTGCCATGCGGCGCAGGCTCGCCAAGAAGGTGCTGTCCACCGTGGCCGGTCTGGTCAAGTCCGAGGAGTCCGAGGACAGGGACAAGTACCGCACGTTCTGGAGTCAGTTCGGCACGTGCGTGAAGGAAGGGCTGGTCACCGACCCGGACAGCAGGCAGGACATCCTCGAGATCGCCTCGTTCGACTCGACCCGCTCGGCCGACGAGCAGACCACCCTGGCCGAGTACATCGAGCGGATGCCCGAGGGTCAGGAGCACATCTACTACCTGACCGGCAAGTCCCGCGAGATGGTGGAGAAGTCGCCGCACATGGAGGCCTTCACCAGCAAGGGCATCGAGGTGCTGATCCTCACCGACCAGGTCGACGAGATGTGGGTCGACTCGGGTGCCGAGTTCCAGGGCAAGACGTTCCGGTCGATCGCCAAGGGCGAGGTCGACCTCGACGGCAACGACGAGGCCGACGACTCGGCCGACGAGGCCAAGAAGGAGGAGTTCGCCGGGCTGCTCGAGTGGCTCCGGGAGACCCTGTCGGACGAGGTGAAGGACGTGCGGCTGTCGTCGCGGCTGACGACCTCGCCCGCCTGCATCGTCGGCGACGAGGGCGACCTGAGCCCGGAACTGGTCCGCATCTACCGCCAGTTGGGTCAGCCGCTGCCGGACGTCAAGCGCATCCTGGAGATCAACCCGGAGCACGCGCTCGTGACCGGGCTGCGCGAGTCGCACGCGAAGAACGCCGAGGACCCGTCGCTGCCGGAGGTGGCGCAGCTGCTGTACGGCACGACGCTGCTGGCCGAGGGTGAGGAGCTGCCGGATCCGCACAAGTTCGCGCAGCTGCTGTCGGGCAGGCTCGCCGCCGGACTCGGCTGAGCGCAGCCGAACACCGCACGTGAGGGGCGGGCCGGGGATCAGGTGGGTGTCCCGGCCCGCCCCTTGCCGTTCGGTAGGTCCGTTCGACCGAGGGCGTCGGCACCGGGCGCGGTGACGGTGTCGTGGACCGGCCGCCGGTGGCGCTGTCGGCCGCCGGTGCTCTCGGCGAACCGGAGCACCGGCGCGGGCCCGGGAACCGGGTTCAGGTGCGACGCGCGACCCGCACGATGCGGGACACGCTCGGCTGCGGCGGGCTGAAGTCGTCACCGCCGATGCGGGTGATCTCGGTGACCGTGAACTCGGGCGGAAGCCGGCCGAAGTCGGAGTCCTGGCCGGTGGCGAGCACGGCCGTGCGGAACGAGAGTTGCGGCAGAAGGTCGATCAGCGATTCGGTGACGGCGTCGGGCAGGCTGCCGATCAGCACGTCGTAACGCAGCTCGTGCACGAGCTGCAGCGCATCGCCCTGCCGGACGTGTGCGTGTGGTACTGCCCGCCGGAGTGCCTCGAGCAGCCGCGGATCGAGTTCCACGACGGTCAGGCCGGCGCAGGGCGGCATCGCGCGCGCCACCGTGCCTGCTCCTGCTCCCACCTCGAGCACCGTATCGCTCGGGCGGATGCCGGCCGCGTCGACGAGCATGGTGAGCTTGTCGGGCGATACCAGGAAGTGCTGCTCGAGAGCCGGGTCGGCCAAGGCGTGCAGTTCATCCCTGTTCGCCGGACCTCTCATGTCTCCGCATTGTCCGCCGCGGTGCCGAGCTCCGCGATGCGGACCGGCCCTGTCACGCGACGACCGTCGACGGCACCCGCCGCGAGCGACGATCCGGACGTTCCGGAGGCGTCGGGTAACAGTTCGGTCATTTTATGAGTGAGTCCATTGTGAGGACTGAGGTCTGAGTTGTTTGATGAGACGGAAGTTGTGAGGGTCCCGATGTCCGGAAGGAGGTTGAGCCATGAATAGGTATACGTGGGAGGACGGGACAGCCTGGTGGTTGGAAGCGTTCCGTGAGTCGGATGAGCTCCTCGAGTGGAAGGTCTGCTTGGAGAATGCTTCGCGCCCTGAGCTTGAGAGTATACTTGGAATAGCGATGGAAACGCCGGTTGGCTATGATGCAACGGTTAGCCAGGTGAAGTTGGCGCTGGAGAAATTTTATTCCGGTGCGGTTGACAAATTTGGCTTGGATGGATCGAAATTCTCCTTCTGCGTATCGGCGTACAAGGCGGAATCGACGTAATCATGTTCGTATAGAAGTCCGGCCGCAGTACTATGCTCCAGCGCCCGGATTGAGGACGTCGTGCGGTCGCACTGAACCCCGAGGGCGGTTCAGCACCGTGGTGTTGATGGCGGATGGGACTTCTCGGCCGATCGAGGAGGTCGAGCTCGGTGACCGTGTGCTCGTGACCAACCCCCATACCGGCGACACCGCAGTAGCGTGGCCGAGCCGGGATGGATACTTCTCCTGGGACGATGAAGCTCCCGGCCGGCTAAACGCGCGTCAGCCACTCACCCCGACCGGAGCCTGCGGGTCCTGACATTCGCGCAGCTACGCGCGGTCAGGCCGGCCTACTGGCGTGGCCGACCGCGGCCGCGGGCCCGTCGCAGCCGAAACACCGCACGGCCACGACGGGCGCGGGACGTCCCGGCCCGTCCTCCAACCAGGCGGCCCGCGCGGCACGGCGCTCACTGCGTGAGCAGCGACTCCACCTGACCGGCCGCGAGGGCATGGTCGATCACCATGAACGCCGCACCGGACACGCCGGCCTCGTCGCCGGAGCGCAACGGCACGATGCGCAGGTTTTGCGTCGCCAACGGCAGCGAACGCTGGTAGACCGCTTCTCGCACCCCGGCGATCAAGTGCTCACCCGCCAGCGAGAGCGCCCCGCCGACCGCGAGCACGGACGGGTTGAACAGGCTCACCGCCGTCGCGAGCACCTCCCCGATGTCGCGGCCGGCCTGCCGGATGTACTGCAACGCGGGCACCGAGCCGTTGCGGGCGAGCGTGACGACATCCGCGCTGCTGGTCGCGGGGACACCCGCCTCGGTCAGCTTCGCCGCGATCGCCGCGCCGCTCGCGACGGCCTCCAGACACCCGACATTGCCACAGCGGCAGCGGACATCGGTGTCGTGCGGCACCCGGACGTGGCCCATGTCGCCCGCCGCACCCTGCGACCCCCGGTGCAGCCGGCCGTAGCTGATCAGGCCGCTGCCGATGCCGGTGGCGACCTTCACGAACACCATGTGCTCGTGCTCGGCCCAGTGGGCGCGGTACTCGCCGAGCGCCATGATGTTGACGTCGTTGTCCACCAAGGTCGGCGCGCCGAGCTCGGCGCGCACGAACGCGGGGACGTCGAACCCGTCCCAGCCGGGCATGATCGGCGGATTGGTCGGCTTCCCCGACAGGTGCTCGACCGGCCCGGGCAAGCCGATGCCGACGCCGAGCAGATCGCATTCGCCGCGCCCGGCCTGAGTGAGCAGCGCGCGGCCGCGGTCGCACACTTCCCGGAGCACGACCTCGGGGCCTGCCGCGATGTCGAGCACCTTGTCCTCCTCCACCAGCACGTCGCCCGCGAGGTCGGTGACCGCGAGCTTGGCGTGTGTGGCGCCGACGTCGGCGGCGAGCACCACCCTGGCCGCCGGGTTGAAGGCGACCGTCGTCGGCGGACGGCCGCCGGTGGAGTTGGCCTTGTCGCTGAACTTCAGCAGACCCGAGCTGAGCAGGGTGTCGATGCGCTCGGCGACGGTCGAGCGTGCCAAGCCGGTCTCGGCGGACAGCTCGGCGCGGGTGCGCGGCCGTCCGTCGCGCAGGAACTGGAACAGCGCCGCCGTGCCCGCCGGCGACAGCTCACCCCGCGTCATGTGATCGCCTTCCTTCCCCTCGTCAGCAGAATTCGCTGGTTCGACACTAGAACAGCCGCGACTTCTCGCGCCGTAGATGCGGCCATTTGGATGTAGCGCAGCGAACTTCTGATTGACGCTCAGGCAAAAGTGCGCTTATAGTCCACCGCTATGAGCTCAAGGGAGAGCGAGATCACAGCCGATGCCGGGCAGGAGCCCCTGCTGCAGATGAGCGGCATCGTCAAGCACTTCCCCGGCGTGAAAGCGCTGGACGGCATCGACCTCGAGGTGCGGGCCGGCGACGTCCATTGCCTGCTGGGCCAGAACGGCGCGGGCAAGTCGACGTTGATCAAGGTGCTTGCCGGAGCGCACCAGCCGGACGGCGGCACGATCCGCTGGCACGGCGACGACATCCGCATCGCCAATCCGCAGGACGCGATCGACCACGGGATCGCCACGATCTACCAGGAGCTCGACCTGGTCGACGGGCTGACCGTGGCGGAGAACATCTACCTCGGGCACGAGCGCGCGCGGTGGGGTGTCGTCGCGCGCGCCGAAGCGAACCGCTCAGCCGCGGAGCTGCTGCGCCGCCTCGGTCATCCCGAGGTGGCCCCCGATGTCGAGGTGGGGCGACTGTCGGCCGCGGGAAAACAGATCGTGAGCATGGCCCGTGCGCTGTCGCACGAGGCGGAGCTGATCGTGATGGACGAGCCGTCGGCCGTGCTGGACCAGGAAGAGGTCGCGCGGCTGTTCGGCGTGATCCGCGAACTGGCGGCGCAGGGTGTGGCGATCGTCTACATCTCGCACCGGCTGGAGGAGATCCGCGAGATCGGCGACCGGGTCACCGTCCTCAAGGACGGGCGTACCGCCGCCACCGGCCTCCCGGCGGCCGAGACGCCGACGTCGGAGATCATCCGCCTGATGACCGGCCGGTCGATCGAGTACGTCTTCCCGGAACGGCCGGAGCGGCAACTGGGCGACACCGTGCTCGAGGTGTCGGGGCTGAGCAGGCCGGGGGAGTTCCACGACGTGTCGTTCACCGTGGCCGCCGGGGAGGTCGTCGGCCTCGCAGGACTGGTCGGCTCCGGCCGCTCGGAGATCCTGGAGACGATCTACGGCGCGCGCAAGGCCCAGGCAGGCACGGTGTCCGTCGCAGGACGCCGGTTGCGCCCGGGCCGGGTCGGAGCCGCGGTGGCCGCGGGCGTCGGGCTGTGCCCCGAGGAACGCAAAAGTCAGGCACTCGTGCTGCACGAGTCGGTGGCGCGCAACATCTCGCTCGCCAGCCTGGGCCGGTTCGCCCGCGGTGGTTTCGTCAACCGTCGTGACGAGCGGCGAGCGGCCGACGAGCAGGTTCGCGCTCTCGACGTGCGGCCTGCCGACGCGGAGCGGCACGCGGGCACGCTCTCCGGCGGCAACCAGCAGAAAGTCGTGCTGGCGCGCTGGCTGCTGCGGGAGTGCCGGGTGCTGGCGTTGGACGAACCGACACGCGGCGTCGACGTCGGCGCGCGGTCGGAGATCTACGCGCTGATCAGGGACCTGGCGGCAGGCGGCATCGCGGTCGTTGTCGTCTCCAGCGAGATCGAGGAGGTGATCGGGCTGTCCGACCGCGTCCTGGTGGTCTCCGACGGCGCTCTCCTCCACGACGGTCCCGCCGACGAGATCGACGAGCACCAGGTGCTCGACATGGTGATGGAAGGAGACGCGGCATGACGACCGCATCCGACGAGAGAACCGGCGCCGGCGCGCCCGGTGGAGACACCGACGGGCCGTTGAGCCGGGTCACCGCGATGTTCTCCGGTCCTGCCGGGCGCAACCTCGGTCTGGTGTTTGCGCTGCTGCTGCTGTGCATCGTCGGGGTGATCACCGCGGGCGATCGGTTCGTCAGCTTCGACAACATGATGACGATCCTGCGCCTCGCGTCGGTGATCGGCGTGGTGAGCGTCGGGATGACGTTCGTGATCACCGGCGGCGGTATCGACCTGTCGGTCGGTGCGATCGTGGCGCTGTCGTCGGTGTGGGCGTCGACCCTCGCCACGCAGACGCTCGCGACGGACACCCACTGGATCGTCATGGTCACCACGGCATTGCTGGTCGGCGCGGGCTGCGGCCTCGTCAACGGGGCGCTCATCGCCTACGGCAGATTGGCCGCGTTCATCGTGACGCTGGCGATGATGGCCGGTGCGCGCGGCCTCGCGGAGATCATCGCGCAGAAGCGCACGCAGGTCGTGACGGTCAGCGACTTCATCGACGTCATCGGCGGCAGGGTGTTCGGCATTCCGGTGCTCGTGATCATCTTCGCGGTGGTCGCCGTCGCGGGCTGGATCCTGCTCAACCGCACCACGTTCGGCCGCCGCACCCTCGCCGTCGGCGGCAACCCGGAGGCCGCGAGGCTGGCGGGCATCAACGTCAAGCGCCACACCACGCTGCTGTACGTCATCGTGGGTGTCGCCTGTGGACTCGCCGCGGTGATGCTGCTGGCGCGCACCACCGCGGGGACCTCGACGCACGGCATGCTCTACGAGCTCGACGCCATCGCGGCCGTCGTGATCGGCGGGACGCTGCTCTCGGGCGGTCGCGGCACGATCGTCGGCACCGTCTTCGGCGTGCTGATCTTAACCACGCTCACCAACGTCTTCACGCTCAACAACCTCGACACGTCCACCCAGGCCGTCGCGAAGGGCGTGATCATCGTCGTCGCCGTGCTGCTGCAACAGCGCGTCGCGGCCCGCAACGGCTCCCCACCGTGAACCGCGCGGAACACGCGCGACCCCTACGCGAAACCCATCGGAACCCACTCCCCGAGGAGAGAACCATGCCGCAGCGCAGCAGCAGACTCCTTCGTGCCACCGGCGCCGTCGCGGCGCTCGCCCTGCTCACCACCGCCTGTACCGGCAACGATCCGGCGGCGCAGGAGAACAACAGCGACCCGAGGGCGGTCAGCTCGAACGACGACCCCGGCAAGGAAGTCGTCATCGGCTTCTCCGGTCCCGAGGCGGACCACGGCTGGCTGGGTGCGATCAACTCGACCGCCGTCGCCGAGGGCAAGAAGTACGAGGACGTCACGCTGCGGGTCGCGGAAGGCACCGACGACCCGAGCATGCAGATCAGCCACATCGAGACGTTCATCAACGACGGCGTGGACGCGATCGTGCTGCTGCCGACCGACGGCGCGGCGCTGACCAAGGTCGCCACGCAGGCGATGGACGCGGGCATCCCGGTCGTCAACGTCGACCGCGAGTTCTCCAGCGAGTTCGCCGCACGCACCACGATCCTCGGTGACAACTACGGCATGGGCGTCTCGGCCGGCACCTACGCGTGCAACCTGGTCGAGGAGAACGACCTCGGCGGCGACGCGGTGGTGACCGAGATCGCGGGCACCGACTCGCTGCCACTGACCCAGGACCGCTCCGACGGGTTCAAGGACGCGCTGAAGGAGTGCAACCAGAACGTCGACCACCGGGTGGCCGGGGACTTCACCGTTGAGTCCGGTGAGCAGGCGGCATCGAACCTGCTGCAGGCCGTGCCGGAGATCGACATCATCTGGAACCACGACGACGACCAGGGCGTGGGCGTCAAGGCCGCGTTCGACAACGCCAACCGTGACGAGTTCTTCTTCATCGGTGGTGCCGGCTCGAAGAACGCGATGCGCTGGATCCAGCAGGGCGAGATGGAAGCCACCGTCCTCTACCCGCCGACACAGGCCGCCGACGGTGTCCGCCTCGCGCGGCTGCTCGCCCAGGACAAGGGCATGTCCGACCTGGTGCAGCGCGAGGTGCCGCGCCGGATCGTGCTGAACGCCCCTGTGGTGACCAAGGAGAACGTCGAGGAATACCTCCCGCTCGGGTTCGAGTCCTGAGATCGCACGACACCCACGAACCGCCCGGGGAGGGCTGATGACGCACGCGGACAGAGCGCCGATCGGGATCGGCATGATCGGCTACGCCTTCATGGGGATGGCGCATTCCCAGGGATGGCGTAACGCCAAGAGCTTCTTCGACCCGAAGCTGGAGCCTCGGCTGGTCGCGCTCGGCGGGCGCGACCGCGCCAAGGCCGAGGAGATGGCTCGCCGGTTCGACTGGCAGAGCGTGGAAACCGACTGGCGCGCACTGATCGCCAGGGAGGACGTCGGCCTCGTCGACGTCTGCACCCCCGGCGACACGCACGCCGAGATCGCGATCGCCGCGCTCGCGGCGGGCAAGCACGTGCTGTGCGAGAAGCCGCTCGCCAACTCGGTCGACGAAGCCGAGAAGATGGCCGAGGCCGCCGAACGAGCCCACGCCGAGGGTGTTCGGGCGATGGTGGGATTCACCTACCGGCGCGTTCCCGCGCTCGCGCTCGCACGAAAACTCGTGCGCGACGGCCGGATCGGCACGCTGCGCCATGTGAGGGCGCAGTACCTGCAGGACTGGCTCACCGACCCGGCCGCGCCGTACTCCTGGCGGCTCGACGCCGCCCGGGCGGGTTCCGGCGCGCTCGGTGACATCGGTGCCCACGTGATCGACCTGACCCAGTTCCTCACCGATGAGCACATCACCGGGGTCAGCGCCACGCTGGACACCTTCGTCCCCGAACGCCCACTACCCGACGGCGACGGCACCGGCCGGGTGACCGTGGACGACGCGGCGGTGTTCCTCGGCCGGTTCAGCGGCGGCGCGATGGCCTCCTTCGAAGCCACCCGCTACGCCGCAGGCCGCAAGAACGCCATTCGCATCGAGCTGAACGGGACCGAGGGCAGCCTCGCGTTCGACTTCGAGGACATGAACACCCTGTGGTTCCACGACGCCTCGGCGCAGGCCGAGACGCAGGGCTTCACCCGGATCCTCGTCACCGAGCCGACGCACCCGTATCTCGGCGCGTGGTGGCCACCCGGCCACCTGCTCGGCTACGAACACGGCTTCTCGCACCAGGCCGCCGACCTGCTCACCGCGATCGCGGAGGGCACCGACCCCGAGCCGTCGTTCGCCGACGGGCTGCGGGTGCAGCGGGTGGTCGCCGCGGTACAGGCCAGCGCGGCGGCGGGCAGCCAGTGGGTCGCCGTGGACGAGACGAAGACAGCAGGAACGACGAGGGAGGTGGCGTAATGGCACGACCGGTCACCCTGTTCACCGGGCAGTGGGCCGACCTGCCGTTCGAGGAGGTCGCGAAGCTCGCATCGGAGTGGGGCTACGACGGACTGGAGATCGCCTGCTGGGGTGATCATCTCGACGTCTGGCGCGCGGTGGAGGACGAGTCGTATCTGCAGTCCCGGTTGGACATCCTGGACAAGTACGGACTCGGCGTGTGGGCGATCTCCAACCACCTCAAGGGGCAGGCGGTCTGCGACGACCCGATCGACGCGCGCCACAAGGCGATCCTGCCGGAGCGGATCTGGGGTGACGGCGAGCCGGAGGGCATCCGGCAACGCGCGGCCGAGGAGATGAAGCACACCGCCCGGGTCGCCGCGAAACTCGGCGTGAACACCGTCGTCGGCTTCACGGGTTCGGCGAGCTGGAAGTACGTGGCGATGTTCCCACCGGTGCCCGCCGAGCTCGTCGAGGCCGGGTACCAGGATTTCGCCGATCGGTGGAACCCGATCATGGACGTCTTCGAGGCCGAAGGCGTGCGGTTCGCGCTCGAGGTGCACCCGTCGGAGATCGCCTACGACTACTGGTCCACCGTGGCCACCCTCGACGCGATCGGGCGCCGGGAGTCGTTCGGCCTCAACTGGGATCCGAGCCACATGGTGTGGCAGGACATCGACCCGGCCGGGTTCCTCGTCGACTTCGCGGACCGGATCTTCCACGTCGACTGCAAGGACACCAAGCGCAACACCGGCAACGGCCGCAACGGCAGGCTCGGCTCGCACCTGCCGTGGGGCGACCCGAGGCGCGGCTGGGACTTCGTGTCCACCGGGCGCGGCGACGTGCCGTGGGAGACGTGTTTCCGCGTGCTGAACTCCATCGGCTACGACGGTCCGATCTCGATCGAGTGGGAGGACGCGGGCATGGACCGGCTGCGGGGCGCTCCCGAGTCGCTGCGGTACGTGCGCGAGCAGTTGTTCGATCCACCGGACGCCGCGTTCGACGCGGCGTTCAGTTCCTGAACCTCGACACCCGCGCGCCTCGCGTGCGGTTGCACCCGATCCTGACGTCTCCAACGAAGTAGTACGGAAAAGGAGGGTTCATGTGTTACGGATTCGATGGTGAGAGCGCGATCCGCCGCTCGCTCGGTGAGCGGGGCCTCAGCAGACGAGGCGCATTGCGGACCGCACTCGGCGGTGCCGTCGGTGCCGGCCTGCTCGCCGCCGGCGTGGCCGCACCGGCGGCACAGGCGACCATCAAAGGCACCGGCCGGCCCCTGGTGCCGCCGGGGCTGATCAGCATGCAGTTGTACACGGTGCGTTCCGCACTGCAGGGTGAGCCGGGCTTCGACGCCACGTTGCGGATGCTGGCCGACACCGGCTACCCGAAGGTCGAGCAGGCGCTCGGCTACTTCGGCCGCACCGCGCGGGAGCTGCGCGAGTTCTACGACGGCATCGGCATCTCGGCGACGTCCGGCCACGACGACATCAGCGACAGTGAACAGGCGCTGCACACCAAGATCGACAACGCGCTCACTCTCGGCCAGTCGTACATGGTGGTGCCGTACCTGAACTCGTCCGACAAGGCCGACTGGCAGCGATGGGCCGAGCGGATGAACCACGAGGCCGAGGTGGCCCGGTCGGCCGGACTGCACTACGGCTACCACAACCATGCGCACGAGTTCACCACCGACCTCGGTGGTGGCGTCACGCCGTGGCAGGTGCTGACGTCCGAACTGGACCCGAAGCTCGTGCACCTCGAGATCGACATCTACTGGGTGGTCCGCGGCGGCATCGAGAGCGGCGACGGGGCGAGCGACCCCGAGGGCTTCGCCATCGACGTGATGCGGTCCGCGCCGCAGCAGGTGCTGCAGTACCACGTCAAGGACCGGCACGCCCACGACGGCGACATGGCCGACCTGGGCACCGGCCACATCGACTTCGCCCGCATCTTCCGCGCGCACTCCGTGCGGGAGTACATCGTCGAGAACGACACCCCGGACGTGAGCGTTCCCCGGACCTCCGAGGTCGGCTACTCCTACCTGCGCAACCTGCGCTTCTGAGTCCCCTTCCCGTTGATCGGCCGGTCGTCACCGGAGCCGATCCCGTCCCAGTGGCGTGCGGTCACCTCAGCCGCGCGTCTGGTCTCCCCCTATCCGAGGAGAGTTCGTCATGCGCAAAATTCCCGTCGCGGCGGTCGTGACCGCCGTGACAACCGCGTTACTGACAGCGCCAGGACTGTCCACGGCGGAGGAAGCTCCGCCGCCACCGCCGGACTCGGAGTTCCAGAAGGTCGTCCTCGACGACACCCCCGGCGAGCCGATGGATCTCGCCGTGCTGCCGGACGGCAGAGTGCTGCACACCACGAGGTCGGGCGAGGTGCGGCTGCACAACCCGGACACCGGCCGCAACATCGTCGCCGCCGACGTCGACGTCTACGAACACGACGAGGAGGGTCTGCAGAGCATCGCGATCGACCCCGGGTTCAACGGCACGACGAACCGCTGGGTCTACCTCTACTACTCGCCGCCGATGAACACCCCGGTGGACGATCCGTCCACACCGGACGTCAATGAAGGCGATGCGCCGGAATTCGGCACGCCGGAGGACTTCGCGCCGTTCGAAGGCGCGCTGCGGCTGTCGCGGTTCCAGCTCAACGGCGACACCCTGGACCTGTCGAGCGAGCAGCAGGTCCTCGACGTCCCGGTGGACCGGGGCACGTGCTGCCACGTCGGCGGGGACATCGCGTTCGACAGCGACGGGAATCTCTACCTCGCCACCGGCGACGACAGCAATCCGTTCGCCTCGGACGGCTATGCGCCGATCGACGAGCGGGACGGCCGCAACCCGGCCTTCGACGCGCAGCGCAGCTCGGCCAACACCAACGACCTGCGCGGCAAGGTGCTGCGGATCGATGTCGGCGAGGGCGGCTCGTACACCGTGCCGGACGGCAACCTCTTCGAGCAGGGCACACCGAAGACGCGCCCGGAGATCTACCTGATGGGGCTGCGGAACCCGTTCCGCATCGACGTCGACCCCCACACCGACGCGCTCTACGTCGCCGACTACTCGCCGGACGCGGCCACCGCCGACCCGGAGCGCGGCCCCGCAGGGACCGGCAAGTGGTTCACCGCGACCGAGCCGGGCAACTACGGCTGGCCGTACTGCGCCACCCCCGAGCTGCCCTATGTCGACTACGACTTCGCCACCGGCGAGTCCGGCGACGCCTTCGACTGCGCGGCGCCGGTGAACGAGTCACCCCACAACACCGGGCTCACGGAGCTCCCGCCGGTGGAGCAGCCGCAGGTCTGGTACGACTTCGAACACTCGTCGGAGTTCCCCGAGCTCGGTACCGGCGGCGTCGGGCCGATGGCGGGTCCGGCCTACGACTTCGACCACAAGAACCGGCGTGGCCGCGCCCCGGTCGGCTGGCCGAAGCACTACGACGGGATGCCGCTGTTCTTCGAGTGGACCCGCGACTACATCAAGGGATTCCACGTCGACGACTCCGGCGCGGTGAGCGGCATCGAGGACGTGGTGTCGTCCATCCCGCTGTCCGGCCCGATGGCCATGGAGTTCGGCCCGAACGGTGCGCTCTACATGCTCGAGTACGGCAAGGGCTACTTCGGCGAACTCCCGGGGGCGGCGCTGTCGCGGATCGACTACATCGGACCGAACGGCAACCACAGCCCGGAGGCGGCGGCCACGGCGGACGTCGACAACGGGCACGCGCCGCTGACGGTGTCGTTCTCCAGCGACGGCACCGAGGACGCCGAGGGCGACCGGCTGCGCTACGCCTGGGACTTCGACGCCGACGGTGAGGTCGACTCGCGGGAGCCGAACCCCACGCACACCTACACCGAGAACGGGGTCTACAACGCCTCGTTGCAGGTGACCGACGTCGGCGGCAAGCACCGGGGCAAGACCGGCGTCGCCGAGGTGGAGATCGTCGTCGGCAACCAGGAGCCGGTGGTCGAGTTCACCACGCCGGTCGACGGGCAGCAGTTCTCCTTCGGCGACGTCGTCGAGTTCGAGGTCTCGGTGAGCGACGACCAGGCGGTGGACTGCTCGCAGGTCGAGGTGACCTACATCCTCGGCCACGACGATCACGGGCACCCGCAGACGACGGCGTCCGGCTGCTCCGGCTCGATCGAGACCAGCGAGCCGGAAGGTCACGACCCCGAACACGACGAGTTGCACGGCGTGTTCAACGCGACCTACAGCGACCCGGGCGCCGACGGTCTGCCGTCGCTGACCGGCAGTGACGAGGTCGTGCTCGAACCGGCGGAGTAAGCGCACCACTCCTGACGGAGCGTGAGTCGTTGTGGCCGCCTGCCGGCCGCAACGACTCACGCTCCCCGTGACCCAACCACCCCAGGGAGGCCGGAGGATGGCACCGAAGACCGGACTGTGGTTCATCGGCGCGCGCGGGTCGGTGGCCACCACCGCTACCGTCGGCGCGCTCGCGCTCACCGCGGGGCTCACGCGGCGCACCGGGTGCGTCACGGATCTCGCCGAGGTGGCGGCCGCCCGGCCGCCCGGAGTGGCCGACCTGGTGATCGGTGGCCACGACGTCGCCGGCGACTCACTGCCGAAACGCGCCGAGGCGTTGGCGGACGGCGGGGTGTTCGGCGTCGAGCTCGCGCGGGCGGTGCACGACGGGCTGACCCGGGTGGACGCCCGCATCCGGCACGGCGTCGCGAGCAGCGGTCCGCACGACGGGCAGCACACCGGTTCGGAAGGTCCCGACGAGGGTACTCAGCGGGACGCCGTCGAGCGGATCAGCCGCGACCTCGCCGGGTTCCGTGCGGCGCACGCGCTGGATCAGGTGATCGTCGTCGACGTCGCCACCACCGAGCCACCGGTCGACGTGACCCCGGAACTGTCCGATCTGGACGCATTGGAGCGGGCGTTGGCGGCGGGCGAGTCGCCGTTGCCGCTCAGCTCCCTCTACGCCTACGCGGCGTTCCGGGCGGGGTGCCCGGTCGTCGCGTTCACGCCGAGCCCCGGCCCCCGGCTTCCCGCGCTGGCCCAACTGGCCGAGCGGATGGGACTGCCGTGGGCGGGGTCGGACGGCAAGACCGGTGAGACGCTGGTCAAGTCGGCGCTCGCGCCGATGTTCGCGACCCGCGCCCTGCGGGTGCGCTCGTGGGCGTCGTACAACCTGCTCGGCGGCGGAGACGGCCGGGCACTGGCCGATCCGGTGACGGCGACGAGCAAGACGGCGACCAAGGGCAAGGGACTGACCGAGATGCTGGGCGAGCCGGTGGACGGCCCGCTGCACATCGACTACGTCGACGATCTCGGTGACTGGAAGACGGCATGGGACATGGTGTCGTTCGAAGGTTTCCTCGGCACCAGGATGTCGATGCAGTTCACCTGGCAGGGCTGTGATTCCGCGCTCGCCGCGCCGTTGGTGCTCGACCTCGCCCGGCTGGTGGCACGCGCCCACCAGGTCGGGGAGTCCGGCCCACTCGGCGCGCTCGGCTTCTTCTTCAAGGACCCCGCAGGGGAGGGCGGGCACGACCTGGCAGGCCAGTGGCGCGCCCTCACCGAATGGTGCGGGCGGCTCGGAGGTGACCGATGAAGGCGCGGGACGCGGTCGAGCTGGTACGGCTGCCTGCCGTACTGACCATTCCCGGCGACAGCCTCGCCGGGGGCGCGGCGGCGGGCTGGCCGTACGGCAGGCGGGGCTGGGCGATGCCGGCCGCCTCGGCGTGCTTCTACCTGGCGGGCATGGCGCTCAACGACTACGCCGACCGGGAGCTGGACGCCGTCGAACGTCCCGAGCGCCCGATCCCGTCCGGCAGGGTGCGGCCCGGCGAGGCGCTCGCGTTGGCGGCCGGGTTGACCGGCGCGGGCCTGGGCATCGCCACCGCTGTGGGCGGCCGCGCCGCCGTGCGGATCGCGGTGCCGGTCGCCGCCGCGGCGTGGACGTACGACCTCGCCGCGAAAGACACCCCGGCCGGGCCCGCCGTCATGGCGGCCGCGCGGGGGTTGGACGTGCTGCTCGGAGCTGGGGGTCGACCGCGGAGGGCGGCACTGCCGGCCTCCGCGGTCGCCGGGCACACGCTCGGTGTGACCACCCTGAGCAGGGGTGAGGTGCACGGCGGATCGCGGCGCACCGGCCTGGCGGCACTCGCCACGACGGCGTCGGCGGCCACTGCGGCTGCGGTGGCCGCGTTACCTCGACGTCGCGGGCGGCGCGGCGACGACACGCTCCCCACCGACGACACGCGACGCGCCGACGACAGGCGCCGCCCGACGACAGGCGCCGCGCCGACGACAGGCGCCGCGCCGACGACAGGCGCCGCGCCGACGACAGGCGCCGCGCCGACGACAGGGGCCGCGCCGTCGCCGGCGCCGCGTTCGCCGCCACGTACGCGGGCACGGTCGGCCGCGCGCAGGCCGGCGCCGCGCGCACCCCGGATGCCGCCACGGTACGCACCGCGACCGGCGCAGGCGTGCGAGGCGTCATCGGATTGCACGCCGCTCTCGTGGCGGGCACCGGGGCGATCGGCCTCGCCGGGGGACTCCTGGCCGCGGGCCCGATCGCGCGGCTGGCCTCGAAGGTGGTGTCGCCGACATGACCCTGCGCTTCGGCTACGGCACCAACGGATTCGCCGGACACCGCCTGGACGACGCCCTCGGCGTGCTCGCCGACCTCGGCTACGACGGTGTCGCGCTCACCCTCGACCATCCACATCTCGACCCGTTCGCTCCCGACCTCGCCGCCCGCACCGACGACGTGCGCCGCCGGCTCGCCGCGTACGGACTCGCCGTCGTGATCGAGACCGGCGCGCGCTACGTCATGGACCCGTGGCGCAAACACGAACCGACCCTGGTGTCCGACGTCGGCCGCGAGCGCCGTGTCGACTACCTGTGCCGCGCGATCCGCGTCGCAGCCGACCTCGGCGCGGAGGCGGTGTCGTTCTGGTCGGGGACGGTGCCCGAGGGCGCCGGTCCCCACCAGGCCTGGGAGCGGCTCACCAGCGGCGTCGAGCAGGTGCTGGCCGAGGCGCAGCGCCGCGACGTGCGGTGCGCGTTCGAACCGGAACCGGGCATGTTCGTCGACACGCTCGCGGGCGTGGCGGAACTACGCCGCAGACTCGGCGATCCCGAACACCTCACGGTGACCGTCGACGTCGGACACTGCGTCTGCAACGAACCCGCCCCGCCGCAGGACCGCATCCGCGACGTCGGGTCGTCGCTGGGCAACGTGCAGATCGACGACATGCGCCCCGGAGTGCACGAGCATCTCGAATTCGGCGACGGCGACGTCGACCTGCCCGCCACGCTCCGCGCGCTGTGCGACGTCGGCTATCAGGGCCTGGTCAGCGTGGAACTGCCCCGGCATTCCCACGCCGCACCCGCCGTCGCCGCACGTTCGCTGGAGGCGTTGCGTACCGCGCAGGCAACGGCACTCGCGGCGGAGGTGACCGGGTGACATCACTGGACGACCTGCTCGACAGCGAGGGCAGAGCCAGGCTGGCCGAGCTGACCGGCGAGGTGACGGCCGACCCGGCGCGGATCGGGGTGCTGCTGCCCGCCGTGGCGCGCGCCGTCGGCAGGGGACCGGCCGACCCGGACGACCCCGACGGCATGGTCACGCCCCGGATCGAGGACCAGGCCAGGGTCGCGTTGCTGCGCGCCGCCGCGCAGGGCTGGAACACCGATGCCCTCGTGGCGGAAATCGGCGCGCTGTACCGGCACGGCGACGCCGACGAGAAACGCGCCGTACTGCGAGCCCTGGACCACCTCGACGTGGGAGACGCAGCGCTCGACCTGGTGGGGGACGCACTGCGCGGCAACGACACCCGGCTCATCGCGGCAGCCCTCGGCCCGTACGCGGCCGAGCACCTCGACCCGCACAGCTGGCGGCACGGCGTGCTGAAGTGCCTGTTCACCGGTGTTCCGCTGGCGGCGGTCGCCGGGATCGCGGAGCGCTCGGGGATCGCGGAACGGGGTGACGCCGAGTTGGCCCGGATGGTCGACGGCTTCGCCGCCGAGCGCCGCGCGGCGGGCCGCGACGTCCCCGCCGACGGGACGTGGCTGCTCGACCGGTTGACCTCGCAGCACCCGGACGTCGATGGGGGAACCGTCCCCGACCAGTAACGCGTTCGGTACGACCAGGAGGACTGATGCGCATCTTCGACCCCCACATCCACATGACCTCCCGCACCACCGACGACTACGAAGCCATGTACGCCGCCGGGGTCCGCGCGGTCACCGAACCGGCGTTCTGGCTCGGCCAGCCGCGCAGCAGTGCCGCGTCGTTCTACGACTACTTCGACGGACTGCTCGGCTGGGAACGGTTCCGCGCCGCCCAGTTCGGCATCCGGCATCACTGCACGATCGCGCTCAACCCGAAGGAGGCCAACGACCCCCGGTGCACCGAGGTATTGGACGTGCTGCCGCGCTACCTCGCCAAGGACGGCGTGGTCGCGGTGGGTGAGGTCGGGTTCGACTCGATGACCGACGCCGAGGAGAAGGCGTTCGTCCGGCAGCTGGAACTCGCCGGCGAGCACGACCTGCCGGTGCTCGTGCACACCCCGCACCGCGACAAGGTCGAAGGCACCCGCCGCACCCTGGAACTGGTCGCGGCGTCCGGGCTGCCACCGGAACGGGTACTGGTCGACCACCTGAACGAGGTCACCGTCGACCTGGTGGCCGAATCCGGGTGCTGGCTGGGGTTCTCCATCTACCCGGACACCAAAATGGACGAACAGCGCATGGTCCGGATCCTCGCCGACCACGGCCTGGATCGGATGATCGTCAACTCCGCCGCCGACTGGGGTCGCAGCGATCCGCTCAAGACGGCCAAGACCGGGCAGGCGATGCGTGACGCCGGGTTCGGCGAGGACGACGTCGACCGCGTGCTGTGGCGCAACCCCGTCGCGTTCTACGGCCAAAGCCGGCGATTGTTGCTCGACCCGATCGATGTCGACCAGACAGAGACGTTCGAGGGCAACTCGGTGCTGCGCGGACAGCGCCCGGCCTAGGATCTGTTCGGAAACGGGGAGCCCGCCATGCGCTTCACCCACCCTGACGGCAGCCGCGTCCACCTGGCGTACTGCACCAACGTCCACCCCGCCGAGGACATCGACGGCCTGATGCGCCAGCTCCGCGTGTTCGGCGGCGGTATCCGCGCGGAACTCGACGTCGATCGGCTCGGTGTCGGGCTGTGGCTGCCGGCGCCGCTGGCCGCGCACCTCGCCGACCACCCGGACCTGGACCGGCTCCGGGCCACCCTGGACGACCACGGCCTCGAAGTCGTCACGCTGAACGCCTTTCCGTACCGGGGGTTCCACGACCCGGTGGTGAAGAAGGCGGTGTACAGCCCCGATTGGGTGGAGACGCGGCGGCTGGAGTACACCCTGACGTGCGCCCGCCTGCTGGCGCGGCTGCTCCCGGACGACGCCGCGCGCGGCAGCATCTCGACCGTGCCGCTGGCGTGGCGGGCGCCGTGGTACTCCGACCGTCGCCTGCGGGCACACGAGCTGCTGGACCGGCTGGCGGAAGGGCTCACCAAGCAGACCGCCGAGACCGGCAGGCCGATCCGGGTCGGACTGGAACCCGAGCCCGGCTGCGTGGTGGAGACGGTCGACGACGCGATCGACCAGCTTTCCGGCATCGACACCGACCACATCGGACTGTGCCTGGACGCCTGCCACCTTGCGGTGGCGTTCGAGGACCCGACGGCGGCGGTGCGACGGCTCGTCGACGCGGGCCTGCCGATCGTGAAAACCCAGGCCTCGGCGGCGCTGCACGCCGCGGCGCCGGCTGACCGCGCGACCCGGCAGGCGCTGTCGTCGTACGCCGAGGACCGGTTCCTGCACCAGGTGCGCGAGCGCGGTCCGTCGCGCATCGCCGAACGCGACGACCTTCCCGAGGCCGTCGACGGTCGCCGCGCGTTGCGGGGCGACGGGCCGTGGCGCGTGCACTTCCACGTGCCGATCCATCGACGTCCCGAACCACCGCTGGAGTCCACACGCGGCGAGCTCGGCGAGACGCTGGACGCTCTGCTCGGCGGTCCGGTCGCGCTGACCGACCACGTCGAGATGGAGACCTACACCTGGTCGGTGCTGCCGGAGCGGCAACGACCGGGCAGTGATGCCGAGCTGATCTCCGGCCTCACCGCGGAACTGCGCTGGGTCGCCGACCGGATGCGGCGAGCCGGATTGGAGACCACATGACTGCGAACAAGGTCCTGCTCCTCAACATCGTCGGACTGACACCACGGCTGCTCGCGCATGCGCCACGGCTGCGCGCGCTCGCCGCGGACGGCTGGCAGGCCCAGCTCGACACCGTGCTGCCCGCCGTCACGTGCTCGGCGCAATCCACCATGCTCACCGGACGTCCGCCGCGCGACCACGGCATCGTCGGCAACGGCTGGTATTTCCGCGACCTCGGCGAGGTCTACCTGTGGCGCCAGCACAACCGGCTGGTGCAGGGGGAGAAGGTGTGGGAGACCGCCCGGCGCGCCGATCCCGACTACCGCGCGGCGAACGTGTGCTGGTGGTACGCGATGGGCGCGAGTACGGACTGGACGATCACGCCGCGCCCGGTCTATCACGCCGACGGGCGCAAGTCCCCGGACTGCTACGCGCGCCCGCCGGAGCTGCACGACCAACTCACCGACGAGCTCGGCGCGTTCCCGCTGTTCAACTACTGGGGTCCGACGGCGTCGCTGCGTTCCAGCGAATGGGTGGTCGCGGCGTCCCGGCGACTGCTGCCGGATGCGGATCTGACGCTGGCCTACGTCCCGCACCTGGACTACGACCTGCAACGCCACGGTCCCGACAGCCCGCAGGCCCTTGCCGCCGTGCGCGACGTCGACCGCACCGTCGCGCCGCTGCTCGACGACGCGCAGGCGTCCGGCGCCACGGTCGTCGTGGTCAGCGAGTACGGCATCACGCCCGCGTCGCGGCCCGTCGACGTCAACCGGATGTTGCGGCAGTCCGGGTTGCTGGAGGTCTACACCCAGGAGGGCATGGAGTACCTGGACCCGTGGACGTCGCGGGCGTTCGCGGTCGCTGACCACCAGGTCGCGCACGTCTACGTCGACAATCCGGCGGACGTCGGGGCGGTGGCGAAGCTGTGCCAGGACCTGCCCGGTGTGGACCTGGTGCTGGACCGCGAGGCGCAGGCGGACTACGGCATCGACCACGAGCGAGCGGGCGAGCTGGTGCTGGTTGCGGAGCAGGGCGCGTGGTTCACGTACTACTACTGGCTGGACGACGCCCGCGCCCCGGACTTCGCCCGCGGCGTCGACATCCACCGCAAACCCGGTTACGACCCGGCAGAGCTGTTCCTCGACCCCGCCGATCGCACGGCGAAGGCGCGGGTCCTGCTCGGATTGGCGAAGAAGAAGCTGGGACTGCGGTACACGATGAACGTCGTGCCGACGGACGGGCGATGGGTGAAGGGCACGCACGGCAGGCTGCCCGACGACCCTGCCGATGGTCCGGTGTTGCTGTGCAGCGACCCGGCCGCGCGCCGCGACCGCATCGCGGCCGCGGACGTCCGGGACCTGGTGCTGGAATCGGCCGGGATCGCGGACACGACGTGACGAGACGTCCCCGCTGACGAGACAGCACGCCATCCGCCGCGGACTCCGACCGCGGCGTGCGGAAACCCGCCGGACGTGGGCGCGCATGTCCGGTTGTGCCGGGGCGGGTCGGGGCTTCCCGGCCCGCCCCTGACGTGTGTGCGCCGGGGTAGCGCGCGCCGGTCGCCGCCCGAAAAATCCCGCCGAGGCGGAACCTGTCCGGGTGATGCCGCGTCAGTCGCTACATACGAGCGATGGCCGGCAGCCGGTGCGGCGGCCGGCACGGACGCCGGACAGGCGAAGGACTGGGGACGATGACAGGTTTCGACGCTGTTCCCGACGAACTGCGCGGGACGGCAGGACGGATCGGTGAGACCGCGAGCACTGCGGCCGGCCTGGTGTGGCAGGGCCCCAGCGGCGATTACGGCAACGACGCGGTGCAGCAGGCGTGGCAGCGCTACATCGAGAGCACGCGTGAGCATTTCCAGGCGTTGAAGGGCAAGGCCGAGGAACTGGGGAGTCAGCTCGGCTCGGCCGCCGCCCGGTACCTCGAATCCGACGAGGGCACGCGGTCGTCGCTGGACACACTGGGCAACGCGGTCGAGAGCGCGGCGGTCGGCATGGGTGCAGGCGGTGCCGCGGGCAGCGCGGTCGGCGGTGCCGTCGGCGGGATCGCGGGCGGCCTGGGCGGTGCGCTCGGCGGCGTGGCCGCGGGCGGCATCAGCGCCGTCCTCGACGGCGGTGCCGGCGGCGAGGGACAGGAGCGGTGATGGCGGAACTGGGGCAGACCGACGACCCGAAGGCACTCGTTCCCGGCGACCCCGAGGCGATCTCGTCCGATCTGGGCGCGTTGGTCGATCCGATCACCGTGGCCGACGAGATCGGTTCGACCCTCGGCACCATCGATCCGGTCGGCTGGGTCGGCGATGCGGCCACGGCCTTCCGTTCGGTTCTGGCGGAGGAGCCTCCCCGATGGGGACAGGCCGTCGACGCCGTCGGGCAGGGCGGCGACCGGCTGGCGGACTACGCCGACATCCTGACCTGGGGGCAGGGGGAGGCGCAGCGCGCGATCGAGCTGTACCACCAGGCACGGGCCGCGGGCCGCGCGGCGAAGGCCCAGTACGACGCGTTGCGCGCGCTGGGCCCGATGGCCGGCGGGCCGATGGGACCGTTCCAGGACCCGGGCGCGCCCGCGATGGCCGAGGCGCAGCAGATCCTCGACGCCGCGAGGAAGGCCGTCGCCGCGGAAGGCCCCGTGATCGCCATGGCACTCGGCATGACCCACGACGAGGACGGCCGGTTCCGGCACGAGTTCGGCGAGCAGGCTTTCGGTGCCGACAACCGGCGGACGGAGCCGGTGTACAACCCGGAGACCGGCCGGTGGGAAGGCCCGGACGGCTGGCAGACCGACGCGGACGGCAACCGCAGTTACGAGCGGACGGCCGGTGACCAGCCCGCCGACAAGCTCATGCACGACGGCGCCAGGGACCTGTTCGACAGCCTGGGCATCGACCTGCCGGGGCCGGGCATGCTGGGTGTCGACCCGGTGCGGCACGAGGTCGGCGACAACGTCGACGTCGCGGGCGGCGACTTCGCGGTCGGAGTCGAGCACGGCGGCATGTCGGCCGGGGCGTCCGGTTCGGGTTCGGTGCTCGGCGCCGGGGCGGGTGCGTACGCCGAGGCCACCGAGGACGGGTTCGCCGCCGGCGCCAACGCCGAGGCGTACCTGGCCAAGGGCGAGGTGTCCGGAGAGTTCGACACCGGTACGGGGCTGTCGGGCAGCGGGAGTGCCAGCGGCTTCTACGGCGCCGAGGCCGGTGCCCAGGCGAGCGTGGACGCGCTGGGCGCGCAGGCCAGTGCGGAGGCGTTCGCCGGTGCCAAGGCCGACGCCGAGGGCCAGGTGAACTTCGGCGACCACGCGAACGTGTCCGCCGGTGGCGAGGCGATGGCGGGCGCCGAGGCGTCCGCGGATGCCAGTATCGGGCTGACCGGCGCCGACGTCGGCGCCGAAGCGTTCGCCGGTGCCAAGGCCAGTGGCGACGTCGGCGCCGAGGTGGCCGGTGTCGGTGCGGGTGTCAACGGCGAGGCGTGGGCCGGTGTCGGCGCCTCCGCCGACGCCCAGTTCGGCATGGGTGACGACGGCAAGTTCCACATCGGAGCGTCCGCGGGTGCGGCGGTCGGGGTCGGCGGCAAGGTCGGCTTCGACGTGACCGTCGATCCGGGCGGGGTCGTCGACGCCGCGACGAGTGCCGGCCAGGCCGCCTACGACACCGGCCAGGCCGTGGGCGAGGCCGTCGGCGGAGTGAAGGACAAGGCGGGCGATGCGCTCGACGGTCTGGGCGATGCGTTCGGCTTCTGACCGCGGTGACCACGGCCGATCGACGAGGAAGAAGGCGTGACCATGGCGACGACGATCCCGGTGCCGATCGAGTTCTCCATTCCGGAGGGCTGGTTGTCGGTGTCGCCCGACGAGATCGGGACCCCGAACGCGGCGTTCGTGGCGCTGCGCCCCGACACCGGTGGTGACGGGTTCACGGCGAACATCACGATCAGTGGTGACGTGCGCGGCGGTGACGTGCCCTTGGCTGAGGTCGCCGCCGAGGCGGTGGAGCGGCTGCGGCGCGGCGCGCACGAGGTGACGGTCGGCAACGCCCAGGCCACCGGCACCGCGGCCAACCCGGTGTACACCCAGCCGCTGCGCATCGACGCCGACGTGGCGGGCCGTCGCCGGTACCTGGTGCAGTACCAGGTGTTCATGGGCTTCCCGGACACCGCCGACCCGTCCCGCCGGGCGGTGCTGCAGATCGTGCTCAGTGCGACACCGGAGACGTTCCAGCCGGTGTTCGCCGATTTCGAGGAGTTCCTGGCCACCCTCGGGCCGGAGCAGGGCGGCGCGCCCGGGGGCGGGCCCGACGCGGGCGGGCCCGGACACGGCAGCCCCGGACGTGGTGGCTCCGGACACGGTGGCCCCGGCCATGGTGGAGGTTCGGCATGAACGAGACTGCCAGGCACCTGGTGCAGCGGATCCAGGCGGTCGACGACGCCGCGGCGGCCAACCGCAACCGCGCGGAGACCTACCGGGCCATGACGGAGAAACTGGCCGAGGTGACAGGCACGGCGAGTTCGGCGGACGGCACGGTGACCGTGGAGGCCGGGCCGGACGGCGCGGTCGAGAAGGTCACGTTCTCGGACGCCGTCCGCAGCGGTGTCGAGCCCGCGGAACTGGCTGTGAAGGTGCAGCATGCCATCGCGCTGGCGCGCGTGGCCGCCACCCGGGAGCAGGCCGAGGTCGTGCAACGCGGTCTCGGCTCCAGCGACCTGCTGGACACGGTGCTCGCCGAGGACAGGACACTGTTCGGTGATGCCGAGCCGGTCGACCCGGGGCCCGAACCGGTCGCGGCGGCCGCCGACGGCGTGATCGCGAACACCCGGCGCTCCGGGCGCGGCGACGACGAGGACTTCGAGGACTTCCCCGTCATGCGGTGATGCGGGAGCGTCCGATCTCCGCGTCGGTGGGCTTGGACGACGAGACCGACGAACCCGGTGCCGTGTCGTTCGAGGTGCTGGCCGACGGGCGGTCACGGTCCGAGAGCGGTGTCGTGACCGGGGCCGATCCGGCGGTTCCGGTGTCGGCCGACGTCACCGGGGCACGGATGGTGACACTGCGGGTGACCGACGGCGGTGACGGCAAGAACTCCGACCCCGCCGACTGGGCGGACGCGACGGTGCACTGCCGGGGATGAGTTCACCCATCCCCGGTCGCGGCGTCGCGCAGCGCCGCCATCACGGCACGCTGTCCCGCGGTCAGCTCCGGCGCGGCCACAGCCAGGGCGGTTCGGCCGGACCACGAGGGGTCCTGAACCCCGACGGTGGCGACCTCGGCGGGTAGGCCGGCAACGGCGAGTTCGGGAACGGTGGTGATCCCGAGGCCCGCGGCGACGAAGCCGAGCCGGGCGTTCCAGTTGTGGATACGGTAGGCGATCCGGGGTTGCGGAAGCGTGGGCCAGGCGCCGAACTGCGGCTCGCCCCGTTGCCCCGTCCCGGTGATCCACGCCTCGCCGGCGAGGTCGTCGACCGTGACGCTCGTCCGTCCTGCCAGCCGGTGCTCCCGGGGCACCGCGACGACACCGCTGCCGCCGGTCGTCAGCCGCTCCGTGTACAGCCCGTCCAGGTCGTAGGCGGGCAGTCCCTGGCCGACGGCGATGACTCCGACGTCCACTCCTCCCGTCCGAACCTGGCGTACGAGCGCAGGAGTGGACGCCTCGTGCAACTCGGTGACCAGACCCGGGTGCTCGTCGCGGAGCGCCGCCATCGCTGCGGGTACGAGCGACCAGGTGGCGGTCGGGAAGGCGCCGATGGTCACCTGCTCGGCGACGGTATCGGACAGTGCGGCGAGCTCACGGCCCGCCGCGTCGAGCTCGGCCAGCACCGCTGCCGCCCGCCGCGCGACCGCTTCGCCGGCCCGGGTGGCCTCCACGCCACGGGCCTTGCGCACGAATAGCGGCAGCCCGGCGGCCGCCTCCGCGGCCGACACCTGCCGGGAGATCGCCGACTGGGTGTACCCGAGGAGCTCGGCCGCGGCGGTGAACGACCCGGTTCCGACGACGGCGTGGACGACCCGCAGCGCGGGAACGGTGAACTCGGCCATGAGCCCACAGTAGATATGTGTTCCCCGCATGTCTTCCATGTCAGAGAGTCGTTTGTGGAATAGCTGTGTCGTCACGAAGCTGGAGTACGAAGGCAACGCCGCCACGGAAGGAACGCGCATGTTCGCCCCTGACAGCAAGACCTGGTTCATCACCGGTGCCTCTCGCGGCTTCGGTCGGCTCTGGACGGAAGCCGCGCTCGAGCGAGGTGACCGAGTCGCGGCGACGGCCCGCGACCGCGCCACCCTCGACTCATTGACGGAGCGTTACGGGGACGCGGTCCTGCCGCTCCCCCTCGACGTCACCGATCGCGCCGCGGTGGGCAGCGCCGTCGACCACGCCGTGGAACGGTTCGGCCGTCTCGACGTCGTCGTCAACAACGCCGGATACGGGCTCTTCGGCATGGTCGAGGAACTCACCGAGCCGGAGCTGCGGGACCAGGTGGAGACCAACTTCTTCGGGACCGTCTGGGTCACGCAGGCGGTGCTGCCCGTGCTGCGGGCCCAGCAGTCCGGTCACATCCTGCAGGTCACGAGCGAGGGCGGGGTGCGCGCCTATCCCGGCATCGGCGCTTACCACGCGTCGAAATGGGCGGTGGAGGGCCTCTCGGACTCGCTCGCCCAGGAGGTCGCCGCGTTCGGTATCCACGTAACCGCAGTGGAGCCGGGCCCGTACGCCACGGAGTTCGCGGAGAGCAGGAGCCTGCGGACCACTGAGCCGCACCCCGACTACGACGGGGTGCGCGAGGCGACCGCCGGGGAGTGGGTCCTCGGCGACCCGGAAGCCACGGCGGAGGCGATCCTCACGCTCGTGGACGCCGAGACCCCGCCGCAGCGGCTCGTCCTCGGGCACACCCTCCCCGAGATCGAGGAGATCTACGCCGAACGCCTACGGGTCTGGCGGGAATGGGCACCGGTCACCCGGGCCGCATTCGGCACGAGGGTCGTTCCCGGCGCCGCGTGACGCCGGACGGAGCCCGCACCGTCCGAAATGGTCGAGGCTCCGAAGCCTGGCGCGCACGACAGGTACCGGCGCCAGCGGGGACGTCGCCGGACGTCCCCGTGCTCGCGATCGACGGCCGCGCTTTCAGCGCCGAGCGAAACGAGCGACACGCCCCGCCCGATGTCGGTTGCGGCCTTGGTCCACGCTCCCTCGACGTCGTCGAGCTCAGGTCAGACGCGGGAGCGTCGATGTGACCGGTGTGTGATCCGCGCCGGTCGGGGAAGCCGCGGATCGCGTGTTGAGGGACCCGCGGAGAGCGCCGCGAGCGGCATGGACAATGGCGAGGATGCCGAGATGGTGGGGAGATTGGATGTCGAGGATGGATCACGACGGCGCAGCGACCGCGCGCCCCCGGCGCGAGAACGGGCCGTTCGCCGGTGAGTTCTTCCGCCACCCGGTACGGTCCGGCGCCGTCACGGAGACGACGACCGACTGTGTGAACGGCTTCCTCGACGAGGCCCGCCTGGACGGCGCCCGCACGGTCGTCGAGCTCGGCGCGGGGTCCGGCGCGATCACCGCGGAGCTCGCGACCCGGTTGCCGGAGCCGGCGCAGCTACTGGCTGTGGAGGTCAGTCCGGCGTTGACGGCCCGGCTACGGACCCGCTGCCCCGACGTCGACGTGGCCTGTGCCTCGGCGTTCGACCTGCCCGAGCTGGTGCGTGAGCGCGATCTGCCGCCCGTGGATCTCATCGTGTGCTCGGTGCCCTGGACGGTCATGGGGGAGGAGCGTGACCGCTTCCTGAGCACCGCACGCGCCACGCTGAGCGACGGCGGAGCGTTCAGCACGCTGCTCGTGGCGCACAGGGCCCGCGACAGCGGCGTGGCGGCGAGCTGGGTCGGCCGGCACTTCACGGACGTCCGCGCCGGGCGCGTCCAGTGGCGGAATCTTCCCCCGCTGCGCGGGCTGCACGCCCACGCAGGCTGACACGCCGACACTGCTGTGATCGGACTGCCGCCCCGGAGACACGACCGCCGGGGCGGCAGGAACCCGATGAGACAACCCGGTGAGACGCCGTCCATCAGGACGCGGGAGAGACAGCGACGGGCAGCCGGTTCTGCGGGGTGAGTCCCGCGCCGGGTCGTGACCCGTAGGCACTCGGTGGACACCCGGCACTCGGTCGGACAGCCGGTAACGACAAAGCCCCCATCCCGGTTGCCCGGGATGGGGGCTGAGCTGGTGCGCGATACTGGGATCGAACCAGTGACCTCTACCGTGTCAAGGTAGCGCTCTCCCGCTGAGCTAATCGCGCGAGGCGGCGGCGGGAATCGAACCCGCGTACAGGGCTTTGCAGGCCCTTGCCTGAACCACTCGGCCACGCCGCCGCGGTTGTGAATCAGGCTCGCACCCGATTCAACTGCGGGTAGCCGCCGCAGTCGAGCGGACGACGGGACTCGAACCCGCGACCCTCACCTTGGCAAGGTGATGCGCTACCAGCTGCGCTACGTCCGCATTTTTCCGGCCGGAAGGTGACTCTCCGTAGAGGGCCGACTTCCCGGGGTTGCCCCCGCTGCCGTGGTGTGTGAAGAACTCTACTGGACGCCCGCACGGCCGTTTGCACGGGGGGTCACTTTCCGTCGCCGTCCGGCCGTGCAGGCGTCGTGATCAGCCAAGATCGTTCGGGATCAGTCGGGTGAGCGCCTCGTCGACGTCGACCCAGAGGTGTTCGTTGCCCGGCAGCACCACGTCGTAGGTCCGGTCGAGGAAGTCGGCGAGCTCCTCGGCCGACGCCTCGAACATCGCGTGCCCGGACGGCGACGTCAGTTCGATCAGTACCGACTCGGGGTCCTCCGTCGACGGCCGGAGGTGGACGTCCCCGTCGCCCGCGTCCGCGAGCAGCCCGTCGGCGATGAGGTCGCGCGCGAAGACCCATTCGACCCAGCCGGCGCGTCCCGTGCGGAAGGCGGCGACGACGGCGTACGGGTCGCTCGTGTCGTAGCGCAGCTCCACCTTCACCGGAACGGGAGGCGTTTTCGGTGCCAGCAGGTCGAAGACCGCGTTGGACCGGAGCGTCACGTGATCGTTTCGCATGGTCGTACCCTTCTGCTCCCTTCCCGGCCGGTTTCGGCCGAGGCTTACCGGTGAGACGCAGCCGAAGCCCGATTCGCTCGCCGTAATCGCCGAGACCACTCGGACGAGTTAAGCCGCGTTGTGCCCGTCACTTCCGGTCGAACCCCGGCCGCGCTCCGGCGGCCGTACGGCACGTGTGTGGCACACGCCCCGTCCATACTGGCGGGTTTACTTCGTCGGCGATAGGACTCGACTCGCCCGTGTTGTCCACGACATACCCGGTCAGTGCCGGGCAACCGTCCGACATGCCCCTCGTGTCCAGCCGCTTCTACGGAGTGTTTCCGCATGTATGCGCACCGTGTGGGCCGAAGGACCACCCGTTTGTCGGCCCTCGGACGGCGTCCGCTAGAGTTGTCCGCACAACAGCACAGAGCACCCGGCGCGATTAGCTCAGCGGGAGAGCGCTTCGTTCACACCGAAGAGGTCACTGGTTCGATCCCAGTATCGCGCACCGCATATCTCAGTATCGCGCACCGCACGACGGGGCACCTGCCTGACAGGTGCCCCGTCGTCGTGTGTCCGGGGGTTCCACGCCGGGGTCTGGCGGGGATGGCACTTCCGACGACGACTGCCGTGGTTGTTGCGCTTTCAACTATGCGCGCGTCGAGTTTGTGGGGTCGACCGAACGTGACGCGCGGCATAGCCGTCCGCGGGAAGTGGTCAAAGGCTCAACTATGTTGTCGTGAGTGGGACGACGCGGACCGGTGTCGCCGGGTCGTCCCCACGGCGACCATGCTCGACACGAACAGCCCGACCACGAAATGGGAGACCCGCGATGACGACCACGCCGGCGCTCGAACTGTCCGACGACGCGCAGAACCTGCTGTTCCGCGACGCCCGGACCGCCAACACCTTCAGTTCCGAGCCCGTCACCGACGAGCAGCTGCGCGCGATCTACGACCTCGTGAAGTGGGCACCGACGTCCATGAACAACCAGCCGCTCCGCGCGCTCGTCGTGCGCAGCGACGAGGGCAGGCAGCGACTGCTCAAGCACATGTCCGAGGGCAACCGCCCCAAGACCGAGACCGCCCCGGTCACCGTCGTGCTCGCCGCCGACGCGGACTTCCACGAGAACCTGCCGACGGTGTTCCCGCACGCGCCGGGTGTGAAGGACCTGTTCGCCGACCCGGGCAAGCGCGAACCGGTGGCGACGCTCAACGCCTCGCTGCAGGTGGGCTACTTCATCCTCGGCGTCCGCGCCGCCGGGCTGGCCGCGGGCCCCATGACCGGCTTCGACGGCGCCGGGGTGGACGCCGAGTTCTTCGCCGACAAGCCGTGGAAGTCACTCGTCGTGGTGAACATCGGCAGGCCCGGTGAGAACGCCTGGAAGGAGCGGCTGCCGCGGCTCGACTACGAGCAGGTCGTCGCCGAGGCCTGAGGCCACACAGACCCGGCGGGCGGCGAACCGGCGGCCGGGGCCCGGTGGCTAGCATTGACACGGCAAGAACCTGTGTTGATGCGTCTCGAGGAGTTCACCGTGTCCCAGCCGTCGTTCGCCGCCTCCGAAGCCACCGAACGCGTGGTGGTGCCGGCGGGCACTACGGCGGGTTCCGCGGTGCGCGAGGCGGGCCTGCCGAGCAAGGGTCCCGACGCCGTGGTCGTCGTCCGTGACGCCGACGGCGCGCTGCGCGACCTCGCCTGGGCGCCCGATGCGGACGCCGAGGTCGAGCCGGTCGCCGCCAACACCGAGGACGGCCGCAGTGTCATCCGGCACTCGGCGGCACACGTGCTCGCCCAAGCCGTGCAGCAGCAGTTCCCGGAGGCCAAGCTCGGTATCGGCCCGCCGGTCAAGGACGGCTTCTACTACGACTTCGCGGTCGACACCCCGTTCACCCCCGAGGATCTGCAGGCGCTCGAGAAGCGCATGAAGCAGATCGTCAAGGGCTCGCAGCAGTTCTCGCGGCGCCGCGTCGACTCGATCGAGGCGGCGAAGGAAGAGCTCGCCGACGAGCCGTTCAAGCTGGAACTCGTCGACCTCAAGTCCGGCGACGACAGTGTCGACACCTCCGAGGTGATGGAGGTCGGCGGTGGCGAGCTGACGATCTACGACAACCTCGACCCACGCAGCAAGGAACGCGTGTGGGGCGACCTCTGCCGCGGTCCGCACGTGCCGACGACGAAGTTCATCCCCGCGTTCACGCTCACCCGGAGCGCGGCCGCCTACTGGCGCGGCGACCAGGCCAACCAGCAGCTGCAGCGGATCTACGGCACCGCCTGGGAATCCCAGGAGAAGCTCGACGAGTACATCGAGCGGCTCGCCGAGGCCGAGCGGCGCGACCACCGCAAGCTGGGTGCCGAACTCGACCTGTTCTCGTTTCCCGACGAGATCGGTTCGGGCCTGCCGGTGTTCCACCCCAAGGGCGGCATCATCAAGCGGGAGATGGAGGACTACGTCCGCCGGCGCCACATCGACGAGGGTTTCGAGTACGTCGGCACCCCGCATCTCTCGCACGAGCAGCTGTTCCACACCTCGGGTCACCTGCCGTACTACGCGGACACCATGTTCCCGCCGATGGAGTTCGACGGGTACCAGTATCGCCTCAAGGCGATGAACTGCCCGATGCACAACCTGATCTACCGCTCGCGCGGACGGTCCTACCGGGAGCTTCCGCTGCGGTTGTTCGAGTTCGGGCACGTGTACCGGTACGAGAAGTCCGGGGTCATCCAGGGTCTGACCCGTGTGCGCGGGTTCGCGCAGGACGACTCGCACAGTTACTGCACCAAGGAGCAGGCGCCCGACGAGGTCAAGCACCTGCTGCACTTCATGCTGTCGGTGCTGCGCGATTTCGGTATGGATGACTTCTACCTGGAGATGTCCACGCGGGACGAGTCCAAACCGGACAAGTTCGCCGGTTCGGACGCCGACTGGGCCGAAGCGACGGCCGTGCTCGAGCAGGTGGCGCACGACACCGGCCTGGAACTCGTGGCCGACCCCGGCGGCGCGGCGTTCTACGGCCCCAAGATTTCCGTGCAGGCCAAGGACGCGATCGGCCGCACCTGGCAGATGGGCACCGTGCAGTACGACTTCAACCAGCCCGAGGGCTTCGAATTGGAGTACCAAGCGGCCGACGGCGAGCGGAAACGGCCGATCATGATTCACTCGGCGAAGTTCGGGTCGATCGAGCGGTTCTTCGGCGTGCTCACCGAGCACTACGCGGGTGCGTTCCCGGCGTGGCTGTCGCCGGTGCAGGTGATGGGCATCCCGATCGCCGACGAGCACGTCGAGCACCTGCAGGGCGTCGAGAAGGCGTTGCGTGCCAAGGGGATCCGCGTCGACATCGACACCAGCGACGACCGGATGCAGAAGAAGATCCGCACCCACACCACGCAGAAGGTGCCGTTCCTGCTTCTGGCGGGCGGCAAGGACGTCGAGGCGGGTGCGGTGTCGTTCCGGTTCCGTGACGGCAGTCAGATCAACGGGGTTCCCGTGGACCGCGCGGTGCAGGCGATCGGTGACTGGATCGCCCGGCGCGAGAACACGTCCCCGACGGCCGAGGCGCTGGAGGCACTTGTTGGCCGGTGACGGGCCCGGCGGCGCGGGTTCCGGTGACGCCGGCGAACCCTCGCTCGAAGGCCAGGACGGTGTCGGGGTCCGGGACGAACTGCAACGTCTCTGGACCCCGCACCGGATGGCCTACATCCAGGGCGAGAACAAGCCGTCGGGCGACGAGGCCGACGGCTGCCCGTTCTGCCGGATCACAGGCGCCGACGACGAGGACGCGCTGATCCTCGCGCGCGGCGCGGTCGTCTACGCGGTCCTCAACCTGTACCCGTACAACCCGGGACACCTGATGGTCGTGCCGTACCGGCACGTGGCCGACTACACCGAACTCACCGCCGACGAGACCCGCGAGCTCGCGGAGTTCACCCAGCGCGCCATGACCGTCATCCGGACCGTCTCGGCCGCCCACGGGTTCAACATCGGCATGAACCAGGGCGTGATCGCGGGCGCCGGGATCGCCGCTCATCTGCACCAGCACGTCGTGCCGCGGTGGGGCGGCGACTCCAACTTCATGCCGGTCGTCGGCCAGACGAAGGTGTTGCCGCAGCTGCTGCGCCAGACCCGGCAGCTGCTCGCCGACGCCTGGTGACCCGGCCGCGTACCCTTCCGGCGTGCTGGCGCACCCGAATGCACAACACGCGCACCCGAATGCGCAACACGCGCGCCTCGAGGGGTGGTGGCCGGGCGACACCTGGGCGCAGGACACGCGAAGGGCCCGCCTGCTCGGGGACATCGAGCAGGCGGGCCCTCCGCTCACCGGGTCCCGCGGTGGGGCCCGGCGGTGTGCGCGTTCGGTCCGGTCGGACTCAGTTGTCGAGGACGGCCTCGATGTCGAGCTCGATCTTCACCTTGTCGGCGACGACGGCCGTCGGGAACTGCGACGCCACGTCGAAGTCGGTGCGGCTGATCTCGGTCTTCGCCTCGACGCCGACGACCTTGCTGCCCTCGGCCATACCGTCACCGAAACCGCCGAGCTCCGCCTCGAGTGACACCGGCTTGGTCACGCCGTGCAGCGTCAGCTCGCCGTCGATGACGTAGCCGTCGCCGGTCGCGCGGATGCCGGTGGAGCGGAACGACAGCGTGGGGAAGCGCTCGACGTCGAGGAACTCGTCGCTCTTGACGTGCCCGTCGCGCTGGTCGTTCTTCGTGTGGATGCTGTCGGCCTGGATCGTGGCCTGGACCGAGGAGTCGGTGATGTCCTCGCCGGTCACGATCGTGCCCTCGAAGTTCGTGAACTGGCCGCGCACCTTGGACACGCCGAGGTGCCGGGTGATGAAGGTGACCTCGGAGTGCACGGGGTCGATGGTCCACGTGCCCTTGAGGTATCCGGGGATCTGCGTCGCTGCGCTCATGGTGTGTCCTCCACACGGTGTCGTGTTCTCGTCTGTCTGCGGCGCCCTGTCCGTGGTGGTCGCCCGTTGTCGTGCGGGGAGTGCCTCCGGGTAGGGCGCTCGCGCCCCTCCGGCTTCCTCGGTACCACGGATCCGTCGTCGCGGCCCGGGAGGGAAGCTCTTTGTTGAGCGCTCAACTATGACTGTAACGCATGTTGGTTGAGCGTTCAACCGGGGTATGATGGCTCGTATGGACGAACCGCGATGGCTGAGTGACGACGAGCAGCGCGTGTGGCGCGCCTTCCGGGAGGCCGTCGGCATGCTGAACGCGCACACGGAGACGCAGCTCCAGCGTGACGCCGGCATGCCGCAGGCCTACTACGAAGTGCTGGTCGAACTCTCGGAATCGCCGGATCAGGTGATGCGCATGAGCGACCTGGCCATCGCCACGCGATCGTCCCGCAGCCGGCTCTCGCACGCCGTCGCGAAGATGGAGGCGAAAGGCTGGGTCCGCCGCGAGGCGTGCCCGACCGACAAGCGCGGCGCGTTCGCCCATCTGACACCCGCGGGGTTCGACGCCATCAAGGCCGCGGCGCCGGGGCACGTCGAGGCGGTCCGGGCCGCGGTGTTCGACCAGCTGACGCCGGACCAGGTGCGCATGCTCGGCGAGATCAGCGAGACGATCCGGACCGGACTCACGCCGCGATGTCCCGAGGTCGAACACCGGCTCGCCGCCGAGGATGCGGACGCCGGCGACGAGGACGCCCGCGACGAGGACGCGGAGCTCGATGCCGGTGACGGGGGCGACACCGGCAGGGCGGCGTAGGTCCGGACCAGCATCGTGGCGCACGTCGCGGTCGCCGCACCGGGCATCCGTTCCGGCGGTCGGTGCGGGAAGTCGATAGGGTTCGGGCGGATGCGCCGACCGGTCGGTGGTCACTCGACCACGTGACATCCGGTGGCCGTGCCGGATCGACCAGCCCGCATGACCAGCCCCGACCGACGTCCCCCGACCGACCTGCACGCCTCGTAGGACCAGATGCTGAATATCTTCGCGCGCGCCTCCGTATCGCGCGTCACCGATCCGATCGGTGCCGCGCTGGTACGCGCCGGGCTCACGCCCAACGCCATGACGCTCATCGGCACGGCCGGTGCGCTCGGCTGCGCGCTGGTGTTCTTTCCCGCCGGAATGCTGCTGTGGGGCACGTTCACGGTGTGGGGCTTCGTCATGCTCGACCTGCTGGACGGCGCGATGGCGCGGGCGCGGGGCAGCACACCGTTCGGGGCGGTGCTGGACGCGACGTGCGACCGGCTCGTCGACGGTGCCCTGTTCGGCGCGATCGCGTGGTGGGCGATGGCCACCGGCAACGAGCGCATCGCCGTCGCCGCGCTGATCTCGCTGGTGCTTGCGCAGGTGATCTCCTACGTCAAGGCGCGCGCCGAGGCGTCCGGGTTCACCTCGGCCGACGGCGGGCTCATCGAACGTGCCGAACGCCTGATCATCGCGCTCGTCGGCACCGGTCTGCAGGGACTGGGCGTGCCGGTCGCCGTCGAGGTCTCGCAGTGGTTGCTCGCGGTGCTGTCGGTGATCACCCTGGTCCAGCGGATCGTCGGAGTGGCGCGGTCGGCCGCGGAGGGACACTCGTGACGGGCCTGGCCGGGAGACTCGCCGACGCGGGATTCGCCACGGGCTGGCGCCTCGTGCCGAAACTGCCGAAATCCCTGGCCGGCGTCGCCTTCTGGGGCGTGGCGGACCTCGCCGCACGGCGCGGCGGCGGCAGCGTCCGGCAACTGCGGGCCAACCTGCGGCGCGTCGTCCCACAGGCGGGCGAGACCGAACTGGACGACCTGACACGCCGCGCGATGCACTCGTACGCCCGGTACTGGCACGAGGCGTTCCGCCTCCCGACGGCCGACCCCGCGGCGGTGCTGGCCGACGTGGACATCAGCGGGACCGACTACCTCGAGGCCGCGCTGGCCGAGGGCAATGGTGCGGTCGTCGCCCTGCCCCACACCGGAAACTGGGACGTCGCGGGTCTGTGGGCGGCGCGCAACGTCGGCGAACTCACCACGGTCGCCGAACGTCTCGAACCGGAATCGCTGTACCGCCGGTTCGTCGAGTACCGCGAATCGCTGGGCTTCGAGGTCGTCCCCGCGGACGGCAGCGTGTCGTTCCGGCTGCTGTTGCAGCGGCTGCGCGAGAACCGCGTCGTGTGCCTCGTCGGCGACCGCGACCTGAGCAACACGGGCACGCCGGTGACCTTCTTCGGCGAACAGGCCCGGTTCCCGGCAGGCCCGGCGCGGCTCGCCGCGAGTACCGGTGCCGCGCTCCTGCCCGTCGGGTCCTGGTACACCGACGACGGCTGGGGCCTGCGCATCCACCCGCGCATCCGGGTCGCCAACCGGGCCGAGGCGCCGGCCGCGACGCAGGCGCTCGCCGACGTCTTCGCGGGCGACATCGCCGCCCATCCCACCGACTGGCACATGTTGCAGCCGTTCTGGCCCGCCGACCGCGACGGCTCCGGCGGCACCGCGGACGGGGACGCCGCCGCGGACGCGGGGTGACCGGCATGCGGATCGGGATCGTCTGCCCCTACTCCTTCGACGTGCCCGGCGGGGTCCAGGGGCACGTCGTCGACCTCGCCACGGCGCTCCGTTCCCGCGGTCACACGGTATCGGTGCTCGCGCCCGCCGACGAGGACGCCGACCTGCCCGAGTTCGTCCACCCGGCGGGCCGGTCGCTCGCGATCCCGTACAACGGCTCGGTCGCCCGACTGCAGTTCGGCCCCGTGTCGTACGCCCGGGTGCGGCGGTGGCTGCGGGACAACCGGTTCGACGTGCTGCACCTGCACGAACCGGCCGCGCCCAGCCTGTCCCTGCTGGCGCTGAAGGTCGCCGACGGCCCGATCGTGGCGACGTTCCACACCTCGACGCCCCGCTCGCGCACCCTCTCGGCGTTCCAGCCCGTGCTGCGGCCGCTGCTGGAGAAGATCACCGCCCGCATCGCCGTGTCGGCGCTCGCCCGCCGGGTGCAGGTCGAGCACCTCGGCGGCGACGCCGTGGAGATCCCCAACGGGGTCGACGTGCCCGCGTTCGCCGGGGCCGCTCCGCTCGACGGCTACCCGCGCACGGGCGGCACCGTCGGTTTCGTCGGCCGGTACACCGAACCCCGCAAAGGGATGGGCGTGCTGCTGGAGGCGCTGCGGGGTGTCGTCGCGGACCTGCCCGACGTGCGACTGCTGGTGGCGGGCAGGGGAGAGGCCGACACGCTGCGCAGGCACGCGGGCCCGGAGCTGGAAGGCCATCTGGAACTGCTCGGCCAGGTCGACGACGAGACCAAGGCACGTGCCCTGCGCAGCGTCGACCTCTACTGCGCGCCCAACACCGGCGGCGAGAGCTTCGGGATGATCCTGACCGAGGCGATGGCCGCGGGTGCCCCGGTGGTGGCCAGCGACCTCGACTCGTTCCGCCGGGTCCTCGACGATGGCCGCGCCGGGGTGCTGACACCCACCGGAGACGCCGCCGCGCTGGGCGCGGCGCTGCGCCGGCTGCTGGCCGACTCCGCCGAGCGGGCACGCCTGTCGGCGGCGGCGACCGAACGGGTCGCGCTGTACGACTGGCGCACCGTCGTGACACAGGTCCAGCGCGTCTACGAGACCGCCATCACCGCCGACCCGCGCAAGGTCGGCGCCGACCGGGACGTGGACGCATGACCGTTTTCCTCGTGGCGGCGGCGCTGGCCGTGCTCGTGGTCGCCGTCGGACTCTTCCTGCTGGCCACGGCGAACCGCCTCGACCGGCTGCACGTGCGCATGGACGCGGGCTGGGGTGCGCTCGACGCGGCGCTCGCCCGACGTGCGGTCGTCGCGAGGACCGTGGCGGCCTCGGCGCCGGCGGAGGCGCTCGCGCGGCTCGACCCCGACGCCGTCGTCGCCGCGGCGTCCACCGCCGAACGGGCTCCCCGGGCCGACCGCGAGCCCGCCGAGAACGAGCTGACCCGGCTGCTCGGCCTGCTCGACCGCGCGGCACTGCCCGGTCCGCTCGCCGACGAACTGGCCGACGCCGAGCACCGCATGGTCATCGCCCGCCGCGTCTACAACGACGCCGTGCGCGACACGCTCACGCTCCGCAGACGGCGCAAGGTGCGTTACTTCAAGCTGGCGGGAACGGCGCCGCAGCCGGAGTACTTCGAGATCGCCGAACCCGAACCGGTGGCCACGCCGCGCGCGCACGACTCCTGACGACGCGCCCACCGCTGTCACACTGGGGGTATGGCAACGACACCGGAAGCGCCGGACACGCCCGAAAGATCCGAGACGTCGGACGGACCCGAGACCGCCGAGCGTGCGACGGGAGCCGACGCGTGCGACGTCGCCCACGGCCGGTCGGACGCGTCCCGGGACACCCGCACCCTGATCGCGGTGTTCGCCACGCCGGTCGCCGACTACCTGCTCCGCTACGCCGCGGACGCCGGCTTCCGGGCCCTGCTCGTCGAACCCGACGCCAAACGGGTCGCGGACGCCCCCACGCGGATCCCGGACCTGTCGGAGGCGCCCGACACGGCCGACATCGTCGTCACCGACCACCACCGCGACGAACTCGGCCCGGTACTGCGGGACGCGCTCGCCCAGCCCGCGCGGTGGGTCGGCGTCATGGGCAACCCCCGGCACGAGGGTCCGCACCGCGCCGCACTGCGGGAGCTCGGCGTGAGCGAGGACGACATCGCCCGCGTGCACCGGCCCATCGGGCTGAACATCGGATCCCGCACGCCGCCGGAGATCGCCGTCGCGACCCTCGCCGGCCTGCTCGCCGACCGCAACGACCGTCCCGGCGGCTTCTCCTTCTGACACAGCCTCACCGCGGTGCGGTCAGCCGCGTCACCGCATCGCCACGGCGTGATCGGGCGCCGGGTCGTAGCGCGCGTGGTGCCTGCTGAACGTCGCCCTGCCGGAGGTGACCGACCGCAGGTCGACCGCGTACCGGAGCAGCTCGGTGGCGGGCACTTCGGCGCGCACCACCGTGATGCCGCCCCCGGGTGCCTCGGTGCCGAGTACCCGGCCGCGGCGGGACGAGAGGTCGCCCAGGACCGCACCGAGGTGACTGTCCGGCAGCCGCACCTCGATCTCGTCGAGCGGTTCGAGCGTCGTGAGCCCCGCCGTGGCTGCGTCCTTCACGGCGAGGGCGCCCGCGGTCTGGAACGCGGCGTCGGACGAGTCGACACTGTGGGCCTTGCCGTCGACGAGCGTGACACGCACGTCGACGATCGGGCGCCCGTCGGTGATACCCGCCGCCAGCTGCGCACGGACTCCTTTCTCGACACTCGGGATGAACTGGTGCGGCACGGCACCGCCGACGACCCGGTCGGCGAACTCGACGCCGCTGCCGCGGGAGAGCGGTTCGACCTCGATGTCGCACACCGCGTACTGGCCGTGCCCGCCGGACTGTTTGACGTGCTTGCCGTGGCCGGTCGCCGCGCGGGTGAACGTCTCCCGCAGCGGGATGCGGACAGGTTCGGTGGTCACGTCGGCGCCGCCGTCGCACAGCCGCGCCAGCACGACGTCGGCGTGCGCCTCGCCGGTGCACCACACGACGAGCTGGCCGGTCTCGGCGCCTCGTTCCAGCCGCAGTGTCGGGTCGGCCGCGACGAGTCTGGCGAGGTTGCGGGCCAGCGCGTCCTCGTCGCTGCGGCCCGCGGCGACGACCGCCATCGGCAGCTGCGGCTCGGGCATGTCCCACGGGGCGATGAGCAACGGGTCGTCCGGTGTGGACAGCGTGTCGCCGGTTTCCGCCGAGGAGATCTTGGTGAGCGCGCAGATGTCGCCCGCCACGGCGTAGGGGACCTCGCGCAGGCCCGAGCCGTACGGGCTGTAGAGATGGGCGGGTCGTTCGTCCTCGTCGTGGTCGGCGTGGCCGCGGTCGGCCAGGCCGTGACCCGAGACGTGGATCGGGCGGTCGGGCCGCATCCTGCCGGAGAACACGCGCGCCAGGGACACCCGGCCGACGAACGAGTCGACCGTGGTGCGGATGACCTCCGCGGCGAGCGGTCCCTCCGGGTCGGGTGCCAGGCGCGGGTGCGGGATGCCCTCCGGCGAGGCGGCGAGCGGGACGGCGCGTTCGGCCGGTGACGGGCACGCGGCCGCGATGCCGTCGAGCACCTCCGCGAGTCCGAGCCCCGTCTCGGCGCACACCGGGATCACGGGGTGGAAGGCGGCGCGGGACACGGCCGTCTCGAGATCGGCGACGAGCGTGTCCTCGGCGATGTCCTCACCGGCCAGGTAGCGGTCCATCAGGGACTCGTCCTCGCTCTCGGCGATGATCCCCTCGATGAGCTCGTCGCGTGCCGTGGCGAGGCGGTCGAGGTCGGCCGGATCGGGATCGCCCACGACGGGCGGGTGGCCGCCGGCGTAGTCGTAGCGGCGTCCGGTGATCAGGCCGACGAGCGCCGTGCCGTCGCGGGCGGGCAGGTAGAGCGGCAGCACCCCGTCGCCGAACGCCTCGGCGCAGGCGGCGATCTCCCCGTCGACGTCCGCCCTGGCGTGGTCGAGGCGGGACACCAGCACCGCGCGCGGCATGCCGATCCGGGCGCACTCCTGCCACACCGCGACCGTCGCGGCGTCCACACCGTGACCGGCCGAGACGACGAACAGGGCGGCGTCGGCCGCGCGCAGGCCGGCACGCAGTTCGCCCACGAAATCGGCGTAGCCGGGGGTGTCGATGAGGTTGATCTTCACGTCGCCGTGCGTGGCGGTGCGGTGCAGCAGGGGCGCGACCGCGAGCCCGACGGAACGCTGCTGGCGGAGGGCCACCGGGTCGTGGTCGAACACGGCCCCGCCGTCGCCGGACGCCGTGCGGCCGCCAGAACCCGCCACGGCGACGAGCGCCTCGGCGAGCGTCGTCTTGCCCGCGCCGGACGGCCCGACCAGCGCGACGTTGCGCAGCCGGGCCGGGTCGTCCACGACGACGGCGCCCGCATCGCCTCCTTTGCTGTGTTTCTCGGTCATCACGGCCTCCTCGCGATTCGCCGGCACCTGTGTGCTCGATCACACACCTGTCGGCGGCCGGCGGCAAGGCGAAGCGGCTGCCGCGTCGAGTGGCCTTTCGAGAATGGTGCGAACTGGCCACTCCGAGAGGTCCACATGCGGCCTAGGCTGAGGGCGTTCCACCCGATCGGACGAAAGGTTTCCCTCGTGTCGACGTCGACGTCCACTGCGCAGTCGCCCACCCCCGAGACCGGCACCGCCCGCGTGAAGCGCGGCATGGCCGAGATGCTCACAGGCGGCGTGATCATGGACGTGGTCACGCCGGAGCAGGCGAAGATCGCCGAGGACGCGGGCGCCGTCGCCGTGATGGCGCTCGAGCGTGTGCCCGCCGACATCCGCGCGCAGGGCGGCGTGGCCAGGATGAGCGACCCCGACCTGATCGACGGCATCATCAACGCCGTGTCGATCCCGGTGATGGCGAAGGCCAGGATCGGGCACTTCGTCGAGGCGCAGGTGCTCCAGTCGCTCGGTGTCGACTACGTCGACGAGTCCGAGGTGCTCACGCCCGCCGACTACACGAACCACATCGACAAGTTCGCGTTCACCGTGCCGTTCGTGTGCGGTGCGACCAACCTCGGCGAGGCGCTGCGGCGCATCACCGAGGGCGCGGCCATGATCCGGTCCAAGGGCGAGGCGGGCACCGGCGACGTGTCCAACGCGACCACGCACATGCGGCAGATCCGTGCCGAGCTGCGCAAGCTGGCCGCGTTGCCGGAGGACGAGCTGTACGTCGCGGCGAAGGAGTGGCAGGCGCCCTACGAACTGGTGCGGGAGGTCGCGGCGACCGGGAAGCTGCCGGTCGTGCTGTTCACCGCCGGAGGCGTCGCGACCCCGGCCGACGCCGCGATGATGATGCAGCTCGGCGCCGAGGGCGTGTTCGTCGGCTCGGGCATCTTCAAGTCGGGTGACCCGGCGAAGCGGGCCGAGGCGATCGTCAAGGCCACCACATTCCACGACGACCCGGACATGCTCGCGAAGGTCTCGCGCGGACTGGGCGACGCGATGGTCGGCATCAACGTCGACGACGTCCCCGAACCGCACCGCCTCGCCGAACGCGGCTGGTGACGACGGAGTCGCCCGGCTACGCAGCGCGTGTTCGCGGGAATTGTCGGTGCGGGCCGCTAGCCTGGGAGCATGCCCGACAACGCACGGCGTTCCGATGCCACGCCGCCGACCGGCCGGCCCGAGCCGTTCGGTCTCCAGGCCTATCTTGACCGGCAGCGCGAGGAGTTCGAACGCGCAGGGCCGACCGTCGCGGAGCTGCTCGCCGAGTTCGACGAGGTCCGTGCCGGCGGTGTGCCGCGTGAGCTGATCTCCCAGGTTGTCCGAGAAGATCGCGACGCGTGATGTCGACCGACGGCTACTTCGTCCTCGACGCCTCGGCGCTCGTCGAGGTGATGGCGGCAAGGGATCCCGACCAGGCGCTTCTGCGGCGGGTCTACACCGGCCGGGCGGCTGCGCCCGAACTGATCGACATCGAAGTGCTCAGTTCCCTCAGGAAACATCTGGGACGCGGCGAGATGGAGGACCGCGTCGCGCAACATGCCGCCGCGAGACTGGCGCAGTTCCCGGTGGAGCGTTCGCCGCACCGGGCACTCGTCCCCAGGGTGTGGGAACTGCGGCATGCCGTGACGCCGTATGACGCAACCTATGTCGCTCTCGCAGAGGAGCTCGGGGTGCCGCTGGTCACCACCGATGCCAGGCTCGGCGGATCGAACGGCCACGTGGCCGACATCGAGGTGTACCCGACTTCCACATCGCCCGCGGGGCGGTGATTGGCCGCGGGCTCCGCGTGGGCGCTCAGGTGTGTTCGGAGACGAGGACGGCGGTGGTGCCGGACTCGAGTGCCTCGAACACGTGCGGCAGATCGCCGGGGTAGGCGATGTAGTCGCCGGGCGCGAGTTCGGCGGGGTCGTCGCTCGGCCCCACCAGTGCGCGTCCGGTGCTGAGCACGACGTGCTCCACGACCCCGGGCATGTGCGGGTCCGATTCCCGTACCGAGCCGGGTTCGGCGGTGATCAGGTACAGGTCACGGCGCGCGTTCGGCGGGCACGTGGACAGTACCGTCGCCAGGTAGTCCGCGCGGTCGGCGGCGAACCGCGGGCCCTCGCCCGCGCGCACGAGCTGCACCTGCGGCCGTGCGGGCTGGACGAGCAACGCGAACGGGACGTCGAGCGCCACGCTCAGAGCCCAGAGCGTCTCGACGCTCGGGTTGCCCGCCGCGGATTCGAGCTGCGACAGCGTGGACTTCGCGACGCCCGCGCGCCGCGCCAGCTCGGTCAGTGACAGGCCGGCTTTCTGTCGTTCCCTCCGGAGGGCTGCGGCGATGTGCGCCAGCGGCCCCGTGGTCTCGGGTGCCGTTCCGTCCGTCGCGTCCACAGCGGACTCCGGTGCCGGCTGCGCGGGGTCGGTCTCCGTCAACTGTTCGCTCCATCGGTCCGACTGTTCAGCTTGACGAACGCGGCCACGGTGTTCACCATGTCAGGTGATGCGTTCGATGTGGCGAACACTAACAACCCGGCTCGGTCCCGGCCTACTGCGTGACATCGCGCTCGTCTGCGCCGCCGACGGACTCGTCGGTGCCTCCTTCGGGGCGATCACGGTCGGCTCGGGGCTGCCGCTGTGGTTGCCGATGCTCATGTCCGTGGTCGTGTTCGCCGGCGCGGCGCAGTTCATGTTCGTCGGACTGGTGGCCTCCGGCGGCAACCCGATCGCCGCCGTGCTCGCCGGACTGCTGGTCAACGCGCGGCACCTGCCGTTCGGGTTCGCGGTCGGCGACGTGTTCGGCCGCGGACTCGCGCGGCGGGCGGTCGGCGCCCACCTGATGATCGACGAGACGGTCGCCTTCGCCCTCGCCCAGCGGGACGCCGACCGCCGGCGCACGGCGTTCTGGGTCTGCGGCATCATGCTTTTCGTCTGCTGGAACGTCGGGGCCGTGGCGGGCGCGTTCGGCGGCACGGTCATCTCCGACACCGACGCCTTCGGCCTCGACGCCGCGTTCCCCGCCGTGTTGCTCGCCCTCGTGCTGCCGTCGCTGAAGGATCGCGCGACGCGGCTCGCCGTCGCCGTGGGTGTGGCCGTCGCCCTGGCCACGTCACCGCTGCTGCCCGCCGGCGTGCCCGTACTGCTGGCCCTCGCGGGCGTGCTCGTCACCCTCGGCGCCGCCCCGGACCCACCACGCGACGGCTCCCGTGATCCCGCCGCCGCGCCACCGGCTCGCTCGGAGGACGCCACATGATCAGCCCGTTGGTGCTCGTGGTCGCCACCGTCGTGCTGGGCGCGGGCACGTTCGCGTTCCGCGTCGCAGGTCCCGCGCTGCGCAGCCGCGTCACGCTGTCGGACCGCGCCGAGCAGCTCATGGCGACGGCCGCCGTCGTGCTCCTCGCGGCCCTCGTCGCGACGTCGGCGCTGCTCGAGGATGGCGACTTCGCGGGCGTGGCCCGGCCCGCGGGTGTCGCGGTCGGCGGACTGCTGGCGTGGCGGAAGGCGCCGTTCGTGGTCGTCGTCCTCGCCGCCGCGGCCACCGCCGCGGGACTCCGGCTGCTCGGCGTGCCGTAGGACCGCACTCGCCGGGAGCTTCCGCCGGGGTGGGTACGCTGGACGGACCAACGCGAGCGGCCGACCTGCGTCGCCGCCCACGCGCCGGGTCCGCGGGCCGTCGGCTCCGCGCCGCAGCGGAGCAAGCGCCCTCGGGAACAGGTGCTCGCGGGAAAACAGGTGCTCGCGGGAAAACAGGTGCTCGCGGGAACGACGAGAGTCCGGAGGAACGATCCGCGTGAACGCCCGCCCGACGATCGGGGTGCTCGCCCTGCAGGGCAACGTGCGTGAGCACACCGCGGCGCTCGAGCGCGCAGGCGCGACGGCGGCACCGGTGCGCACGCCGGACGAACTCGCGCGCGTGGACGGCCTGGTCCTGCCGGGCGGCGAGTCGACCACGATGTCGCGCCTGCTGGTCACCTTCGGACTGCTCGAATCGGTCCGGCAACGGCTCGCCGCGGGCATGCCCGCCTACGGGTCGTGTGCCGGCATGATCCTGTTGGCCCGTACCGTCCTGGACGGCAGGCCCGACCAGGAGCAGCTCGGCGGACTCGACGTCGTCGTGCGGCGCAACGCCTTCGGCAGGCAGGTCGACTCGTTCGAGGCCGACCTCGCCGTCGACGGAACCGGGGACGAGCCGATCCGCGCCGTCTTCATCCGCGCGCCGTGGGTCGAGAAGGTGGGTGAGGACGTGGACGTGCTGGCCAGAGTGCCGCACACCGCGGAGGCTGGGGACGCGGCCGATAGGATCGTCGCCGTCCGTCAGGGCAGGGTGCTCGCAACGGCGTTCCACCCCGAGCTCACCGGGGACGACCGGATGCACCGGCTGTTGGTGGGCATCGCGGAAGAAGACGTAGATCTGGAGGAGAGATGAGCGGCCACTCCAAGTGGGCCACCACCAAGCACAAGAAGGCCGCCCTCGACGCCAAGCGTGGCAAGCTGTTCGCGAAGCTGATCAAGAACATCGAGGTCGCTGCGCGTACGGGCGGGGGCGACCCGGACGCGAACCCGACGCTGTTCGACGCCATCCAGAAGGCGAAGAAGAACTCGGTCCCCGCCGACAACGTCGAGCGCGCGCGCAAGCGCGGCGCCGGTGAGGAGGCCGGCGGCTCGGACTGGCAGGAGATCACGTACGAGGGCTACGGCTCCAACGGTGTCGCCGTCCTCATCGAGTGCCTCACCGACAACAAGAACCGCGCCGCGGGCGAGGTGCGGACGGCGCTCAGCCGCAACGGCGGTTCGCTGGCCGACCCGGGCTCGGTGGCATACCTGTTCACCCGCAAGGGCATCGTGCTCATGAACAAGGGCGACAAGTCCGAGGACGACGTGCTCATGGCGGTGCTGGACGCGGGTGCCGAGGAGGTCAACGACCTCGGCGAGACCTTCGAGATCGTCTCCGAGCCCGGCGACCTGGTCGCGGTGCGCACGGCGGTGCAGGAAGCCGGCTTCGACTACGACTCCGCCGAGCTGAGCTTCCAGCCGTCGGTGAACGTGCCGCTCGACGTCGAGGGCGCCAAGAAGGTCTTCCGGTTGATCGACGCACTCGAGGACTGCGACGACGTGCAGAACGTCTATACCAACTTCGACGTCTCCGACGAGGTGATGGCCGAGGCGACCGCCTGAGCGTCTCCCGTGGTACGCCCCGGCGTACCGGAATCCCGACGTCTCGGAATCACGGCGTTTCGGAATTCACGGCGCCCGGTGGTGGCAGGCGAGTCCTGCCGCCGCCGGGCGCCGTCGTCGTGTGCGGGGGTGCGCCCGCTGCGTGTTCGTGCGGCGCGGGCGGTGGGATTCGCCGTGGGGGATGGGGCAGAATGCACGCCGTGAGTGTCGAGACGCCGGATTCCGCGAACACCGCCGACCCCGACGACGAACTCCGGGAGTGGATCGTCGCCGAGGCCGAACGGCGGGGCAACGCGGTAATCAGCGTGGCGGCCGACGAACGCGGCGCGGGCTACGCCTTCACCGTGTGCGCCTGGGCGATGCACGGCATCCCCGAGGCCGTCGTGATCGGACTGCCCCCGGAACTCGCGCCGGTGCTGCTGGACGCCTACGTCGACCGTGCCGCCACGGGCGAGGAGTTCCGGTGCGGCGAGCTGTACCGCGACTTCTTCGACGGCGTGCCCGTCACGTTCGAACGAGTCAACGCGGGCCACTATCCGGAGTTCTTCGGCAGCGCGTTCGTGGTCTACCCCGAGGGTGACTTCCCCGCGTTGCAGATCATCGTGCCGACCCCCGACGGTCACTGGCCGTGGGCCGCGGCCGCGCCCGAGGGGTTCGCGTCGTGGCAGCCGGTGCTCACCGAGAGCGGCAGGCCCGAGAGCTGGACCCCCGGCGTCGACGGTCCCTGACCGCACGACGCGGGGACACGCCCGCGGGCGCGTGGGTCCGGCGCGCCTGTCGGACCGTCCGCCGCGCGGGCGGTACTGTGACGGCTCGAACGGATGTTCCCGAACAGGGGGAGACAGGTGCGCGTGCTCGGTGTGGACCCCGGGCTGACCCGGTGCGGTCTCGGCGTCGTCGACGGCGGACTCGGCCGGTCGGTGACGTGCGTGGCCGTCGACGTGGTGCGCACGCCCGCGGACGCCGAGCTGGCCACGCGGCTGTTGCGGATCTCCGACGCGGTCGAGCACTGGCTGGACGTCCACCGTCCCGAGGCGGTCGCCGTCGAGCGGGTGTTCAGCCAGCACAACGTGCGCACCGTCATGGGCACCGCGCAGGCGGGCGGTGTCGTGGCGCTGAACGCGGCGCGGCGCGGATTGCCGGTCGTGTTCCACACCCCGAGCGAGGTGAAGGCCGCGGTGACCGGATCGGGCCGCGCCGACAAGGCACAGGTCACCGGCATGGTCACGCGGCTGCTGAAGCTCGAGTCGCAACCGAAACCCGCCGACGCCGCGGACGCGCTGGCGCTGGCGATCTGCCACCTCTGGCGGGAACCGATGCGCGAACGCCTGGCGGCGGCGGAGGAGAAGGCCGCGCAACTGGCGCGCGCCCACAAGGCGAAACTCGCCGCGGCGGCGAAGGACAGGGCCCGGCGGGCCGCGGGCGACACGAACAGCGAAAGGAACACGCGCCGGTGATCTCCTCGGTGAAAGGTGAGGTCCTCTCGATCGGTCTCGACCACGCGGTCGTCGAGGTCGGGGGAGTGGGCCTCGCGGTGCAGGCCACGCCTGCGACACTGGCGACGCTCCGCCGCGGCGACGAGGCGCGGCTCGCGACGTCGCTGGTGGTGCGGGAGGACTCGCTGACGCTGTTCGGCTTCGCCGACACCGAGGCGCGTGACCTGTTCGCCCTGCTGCAGACCGTGTCCGGCATCGGCCCCCGGTTGGCGCTCGCGGCGCTGGCCGTGCTCGACCCGGACCAGCTCCGCACCGCACTGGCCGACGGCAACATCACGACGTTGACCCAGGTGCCCGGGATCGGCCGCAAGGGCGCCGAGCGGCTCACCCTCGAACTGCGCGACAAGGTGCTCGCAGGCGACCCGGGCGACGGCGCGGTCGGCGCACGGCAGGACGACGGCGCGGCGCGTGCCGAGGTCGTCGAGGCGCTCGTCGGTCTCGGGTTCGCGCAGAAGCAGTCCGAGCAGGCCGTGGAGAAGGTCGCGGCCGAGCACGCGGGGGCCGACACGTCCGCGCTGCTCCGTGCCGCGCTCACCACCCTCGGCACGAAACGCTGACCGCTCACCATGCACGATGACGACATGACCGACTTCGGCGACGCGGGCTTCGAGGACGGCCCGGCGGCAGGGTTCGCCGACGCCGCCGCGGAGGCGGCGCTCTCGGCGTTCCCGCAGGCCGGTGACCGGGAGGTCGAGACGGCGCTGCGGCCGAAGAAGCTGGGCGACTTCGTCGGCCAGCCGCGGGTGCGCGAACAGCTCGAACTGGTCCTCGAAAGTGCGCGGAAACGCGGCGTGCCGCCGGACCACGTGCTGCTGTCCGGCCCGCCCGGCCTGGGCAAGACGAGCCTGGCGATGATCGTCGCCGCCGAGCTCGACGCCGCGATCCGCATCACCTCCGGCCCCGCGCTGGAACGGGCGGGCGACCTCGCCGCGATGCTGTCCAATCTCGCCGAGGGCGACGTCCTGTTCATCGACGAGATCCACCGCATCGCCCGGCCCGCCGAGGAGATGCTGTACCTCGCGATGGAGGACTTCCGCGTCGACGTGGTCGTCGGCAAGGGGCCCGGCGCGACCAGCATCCCGCTCGAGGTCGCGCCGTTCACGCTGGTCGGCGCGACCACCCGGTCGGGTGCGCTCACCGGGCCGCTGCGGGATCGGTTCGGCTTCACCGGGCAGATGGAGTTCTACACGCCCGACGAACTCGGCCACGTGATCGAACGGTCGGCCGCGTTGCTGGGCATCACGATCGACGACGCGGGCCGCGCCGAGATCGCGCACCGCTCCCGCGGCACGCCGCGGATCGCCAACCGGCTGCTGCGCCGGGTCCGCGACTACGCCGAGGTCCGCGCCGACGGACAGGCCACCCTGCCCGTGGTGCGGGCGGCGCTCGAGGTCTACGACGTCGACGAACTCGGCCTCGACCGCCTCGACCGGGAGGTGCTCGGCGCGCTCGTGCGGTCGTTCGGCGGCGGTCCGGTCGGCGTGTCGACGCTCGCCGTGGCCGTGGGCGAGGAGCCGACGACCGTCGAAGAGGTCTGTGAGCCGTATCTCGTTCGTGCAGGTATGCTCGCCCGTACCCCGCGTGGCCGTATCGCTACGGCGGCCGCATGGGAGCACCTCGGCCTGGCGCCGCCGTCGGATGCGGCCGGGGTTGACGCCGGTGCGCCGACCCTGTTCGACTGAAACGTTGCCGGGGTGCGGTGGCAGGGGGTCGCTCGTTCGGGCGGCGTTACCTGGCACACTCGAGAGAGCACATCCAGACAAACGTGGACGTACCGCACGGCGGAGAGACGTCCGGCGAATGGAGAACCATGGAAGGCCTTTTGCTGCCGCTCCTGCTCATGCTCGTGCTCGCGGTCCCGCTGATCATGGGCACACGCAAGCAGAAGAAGGCTGTGGCGCAGCAGCAGGAGCTGCAGAACAGCCTCGCCCCCGGCGACCGCGTCATGACCACGTCGGGCCTGTACGCCACGGTTGCGGACGTGAGCGACGAGAGCACGATCGACCTCGAGATCGCCGACGGTGTCGTGACGACCTGGCTGCGTCAGGCCATCCGCGAGCGTATCGACCCGATGGCGGCCGAGGACGAGGACGACGACGAGGACTCCGTCGAGGAGACCGCCGACGAGTCGGCCACCACGTCCGACTCCGACGCCGAGCCCGACTCCGTGACGACGGCCCAGGTCGCCGAGCCGCTCGAGCACAAGAAGTAAGGCAGCGAGCCCGCGACGTCCGTCGGTTCTTCACCGGATCGGCGGCCATGAATTCGCGGCTTTGCACGCAGCGTTCACGCAGCGCCGAGTAGTGTCTCGGTGCTGCGTGCGTTCGCGTCGGACCGCCTTTCGGTCGAGTCCGTGCGGCGCGCTGCGCAGTTTCCGGAGTCATCGCAAGCCGCTGAACACCTTCGAGGAGAACCACCGACGTGGCACCACCGGCCGGGACGATCCGCCCGGGACGCTATCTGAGCATCTTCATCCTCATCGTCGTCGCGCTCTATTCACTGGTGTTCTTCACCGGTGACCGCGAGCCGACCCCGAAACTGGGGATCGATCTGCAGGGCGGCACCCGGGTCACCTTGACCGCACGCACTCCCGACGGTCAGGAGCCGTCGCAGGAACAGCTCGACCAGGCCCGCCAGATCATCGAAACCCGTGTGAACGGCATCGGTGTCAGTGGCGCGGAGGTGGTGCTCGACGGCAACAACGTCGTCATCACGGTTCCCGGCGAGGAGGGCGAGCAGGCCAAGAACCTCGGCCGGACCGCCAAGCTCGGCTTCCGGACGGTGATCAACGCCCAGCCTGCGCAGCCCCAGGGGCAGGGCCAGCAGAACGGCCAACAGGGGCAGAACGGTCAACAAGGCCAACAGGGGCAGAACGGCCAGCAGGGTCAGCAAGGCGAGAACGGCCAGCAGGACCAGAGCGGCAGCGGTGGCCAGCAGAACGGGCAGGACGGGTCGCCCGAGGCCTCGGGCGGTCCGCAGGGCGGCGGGGGCGCTCAGCCGCAGTCGGACGAGGACGTCGCACGCGAGATCCGCGAGGCGAAGGAGATCCGGCAGAACCCGGCGCTGGACCCCGGCCGAAACCCCCAACAGGGCGCGTCCCAGCAGGCCATGCAGCTGCAGCAGCAGGCGATGGCGAGCCTGACGTGTTCGGGCAACGACCCGCTGGTCGGCAACGACGACCCGAACAAGCCGCTGGTCACGTGCAACGAGGAGGGCACCGAGAAGTACGTGCTCAGCCCCGTGTTCCTCCAGGGCACCCAGGTCGACGACGCCTCGGCGCAGTTCCAGCCGCAGCAGGGTGGGTGGCTCGTCAACCTGCAGTTCAAGGGCGAGGGCAGCGAGATCTGGGCGGACTACACCGCGCAGAACACCGGCGCCAACGCCGCATTCGTACTCGACACCCGGGTGGTGTCGGCACCGACGATCAACGAGCCGATCCCCAACGGGCAGACCCAGATCAGCGGTGACTTCTCCGAGGCGGAGGCACAGAACCTCGCCGACATCCTCAAGTACGGCTCGCTGCCGCTGTCGTTCGAATCGTCCGACGCCACGACGGTCTCGCCGACGCTCGGCCTCGCCTCGCTCGAGGCGGGCCTGATCGCCGGTGCGATCGGTATCGCGCTCGTGTTCGTCTACTGCCTCGCCTACTACCGCATGCTCGGCGTGCTGACGGTGCTGTCGCTGGCGCTGTCGGCGACCATCGTGTACGGCGTCCTCGTGCTACTGGGGCGGTGGATCGGGTTCACGCTCGACCTCGCCGGTGTCGCCGGGTTCATCATCGCCATCGGTGTCACCGCGGACTCGTTCGTCGTCTACTTCGAACGCATCAAGGACGAGATGCGCGACGCCAAGACGTTCCGCTCGGCGGTGCCGCGCGCCTGGGTCCGTGCCCGGCGCACGATCCTCGCGTCCGACGCGATCATGTTCCTGTGCGCCGGCGTGCTGTACGCCCTGGCGGTCGGTGAGGTCCGCGGGTTCGCCTTCACCCTCGGCATGTCGACCGTGCTCGACCTGATCGTGGTGTTCCTCGTGACGCATCCGCTGGTGGCGATGGTGTCGCGCTCGAAGAAGCTGTCCAGCCCGAAGCTGTCCGGTCTCGGCACCGTGCAGCGGCTCGGCAGCCAACGGCGCGGCGGCGTCCACGTCAGCCAGGCCAAGGCCGCGACGACGACGAAGGAGGCCTGACGTGTCCGAGGACAACACCACCGGCCCCACGCCCGCCGCCGAGACCGCCGGCACGAAGACGTCGCTGCTGCAGCGGCTCTACACCGGTACCGGCGCCTTCGACATCGTCGGCCACCGTCGCCGCTGGTTCGTGGCGTTCGCGCTGCTGATCCTGCTGTGCGCCGGGTCGCTCGGGATCAAGGGCTTCAACCTGGGCATCGAGTTCGAAGGCGGCACGCAGATCCAGCTGCCTGCCCAGGGCGCGGACGGCCGGATCGACGAGGACGCGGCCAAGGACGTCGTCAGCGAGGCGACCGGTGTCTCCGCCTCGGAGGCGCAGGTCGTCGGCGTCGGCGACGCCGCGGCCATCCAGGTCCGGTTGAGTTCGCTGGAGCCCGGCCAGGTCGCCGAGGCCAAGCAGGCCCTGTACGACGAGTTCCGGCCGCTGGCGGCCAACGGCCAGCCCAGCGGGTCGGTGATCAGTGACAGCGCGGTCAGCGCCTCGTGGGGCGGCGAGATCTCCAAGCAGGCCCTCATCGCCCTCGGCGTGTTCCTGGTGCTGGTGGCGGTCTTCCTCGTCATCTACTTCGAGAAGTGGATGGCCGTCTCCGCCATCATCACGCTGGCCCACGACATCATCGTGACGGCGGGCGTGTACTCGCTGGTCGGATTCGAGGTGACGCCCGCGACCGTGATCGGCCTGCTGACGATCCTCGGCTTCTCGCTGTACGACACCGTCGTGGTGTTCGACAAGGTCAAGGAGAACACCCGCGGGCTGCTCAACCTGACCCGGCGCACCTACGCCGAGGCGGCCAACCTGGCCCTCAACCAGACGCTGATGCGGTCGATCAACACGTCGATCATCGCGCTGCTGCCGGTGCTCGGCCTCATGGTGATCGGCTACATCCTGCTCGGCACCGGCACGCTGCAGGACCTGGCGCTGGTGCAGCTGACCGGCATGCTCGCCGGTGTCGTCTCGTCGGTGCTGCTCGCCACCCCGCTGCTCGTGACGTTCAAGATGCGTGAGCCCAAGTACCGGGAGCAGGCCGAACGCGTGGCCGAGCGCCGCGCGGAGCGCACACGCGCGGCGCAGGCAGAGGGCGAGGCCGGCGGTGTCGACCCGGACGACTACTTCGACCCGGGCGACGACGCGCAGCTCGAGAGCGAGCTCCGCAAGGAGAAGGCGGTGGCCGCCGCGGCGTCCGTTCCCGCCCGCAACCAGAAGGCCCGCGACCGGAACCGGGGGCGCGACCAGCGGCCGCGGCGCTCGGGCACGCCGACCGGGAAGAGCACGGCGGGCAAGGGCACTCCGTCAGGACAGAGCACTCCGACCGGAAAGAGGAAGCGCTCATGACTCTCGACGAGGCCCTCGAGCTGATCGCCGAGTTGCCCGACTTCCCGGAACCCGGCGTGGTGTTCCGGGACCTGACCCCGTTGTTCGGTGACCCGAAGGCGTTCTCCACGGTGATCGACGCGCTGGCCGAGGCGGTCGGTGACGTCGACCAGCTGGCGGCCGTCGAGGCCCGCGGATTCGTGCTCGCCGCGGCCGTCGCCTACGCCAAGGGCGTCGGCGTCACGCTCGTGCGCAAGGCGGGCAAGCTGCCGTCGGTCGGCGGCAGCGTCGACTACGAGCTCGAGTACGGCACGGCGACCCTCGAACTGCCCGCGGACGCGGTCCGTCCCGGCGCTCGGGTGGCGATCATCGACGACATCCTCGCCACCGGCGGCACGGTCGCGGCGACGCAGTCGTTGCTCGCCGAAGCCGGCGCGGAGGTGCGGTCGGTGGCGATCGTGCTCGAACTGGCCGCGCTCGGCGGCCGTGAGCGGCTCGGCGACGCGCCGCTGCACGTGCTGAAAACCGTGTGACCCGCGTCCGGATCCCGCCTGCTCGCGTGACCAGGTGGGATCCGGACCACAGCGGGACCGTGAACCCGCCGTGAACGGCGCCGCGCCGACCGCTTCGCACCGGGGTCTACCCTGAAGGGACAGACACCCCCGCGCGATGAGCTGGAGGTACGGGTGAGCCAAGAGCTCGATTCCGTGGCAGCCCGGTCGAACGACGGCGACGGCCCCGCGCGTACGCAGGGCGGCGACGCGGCCTCGGCACCCGACGCGGGACCGGAGGGCGGCACGGCCGCCACCGGGCGGTCGGCATCGGCCGGTGGCGCGTCCCCGTCCGACGGGACCGCCGCGGCGTCCGGCGGCTCCTCGCCCGAGCGGGCGACGACCTCCGGCGACGACACGACGTCCGGCAACGACACGACCGCCACGAACGGCGCCACCGCGAACACGGACGCGACCCCGGCCTCCCGCGGGAATCCGCATCCCGGGGCCACGCGGGCACCGTCCCCGACGCGGCGGGTCCGCGCCCGGCTCGCGCGGCGCATCACGGCGCAGCGCGCCGCCCCGGTCAAGCAGGTCCTCGAACCCCTGGCGGCGATCCACCGCGAGCTGCACCCGAGCGCCGACCTCGCCCTGCTGCAGCGCGCGTACGACGTAGCCGAACACCTGCACCGCGACCAGCGGCGCAAGTCGGGCGACCCGTACATCACCCACCCGCTGGCCGTCGCCACGATCCTGGCCGAACTGGGCATGGACACCACGACGCTCGTCGCGGCGCTCCTGCACGACACGGTCGAGGACACGGGTTACTCGCTCGACCAGCTCGGCACGGATTTCGGCGACAAGGTCGCCCAGCTCGTCGACGGCGTCACCAAACTGGACAAGGTGAAGCTCGGCACGGCGGCCGAAGCCGAGACGATCCGCAAGATGGTCATCGCGATGGCCCGCGATCCGCGGGTGCTGGTGATCAAGCTGGCGGACCGGCTGCACAACATGCGCACCATGCGGTTCCTGCCGCCGGAGAAGCAGTCCCGCAAGGCGAAGGAGACGCTCGAGGTCCTCGCGCCGCTCGCACACCGGCTGGGCATGTCGACCGTGAAGTGGGAGCTCGAAGACCTGGCGTTCGCGATCCTGCAACCCAAGAAGTACGACGAGATCGTGCGACTGGTCGCCGACCGGGCCCCGTCCCGCGACACGTATCTGCGCGGGGTCATCGGCGAGCTGAACTCGCATCTCGAGGCGTCCCGCGTGGCCGCGAAGGTCGAGGGCAGGCCGAAGCACTACTACTCGATCCACCAGAAGATGATCGTCCGCGGCCGCGAGCTCGACGACATCCACGACCTGGTGGGCGTGCGGATCATGGTCGACGACGTCCGCGACTGCTACGCGGCGATGGGCGTCGTGCACGCGTTGTGGCAGCCCATGCCCGGCCGGTTCAAGGACTACATCGCCCAGCCGCGGTTCGGCGTGTACCAGTCGCTGCACACCACGGTGATCGGTCCGGACGGCAAGCCCCTCGAAGTGCAGATCCGCACCCACGAGATGCACCGCACGGCCGAGTACGGCATCGCGGCGCACTGGCGGTACAAGGAGACACGCGGGACGCACGGCGGCAACACCGTCGACGTCGACGAGATGGCCTGGATGCGCCAGCTGCTCGACTGGCAGCGCGAGGCCGCCGACCCCGGCGAGTTCCTCGAATCGCTGCGCTACGACCTCGCCACCCGCGAGATCTTCGTGTTCACGCCGAAGGGTGATGTGATCACGCTGCCCGTCGGGTCGACGCCGGTCGACTTCGCCTACGCGGTGCACACCGAGGTCGGCCACCGCTGTATCGGCGCCCGCGTCAACGGCAGGCTCGTCGCGCTGGAGCGCAAGCTCGAGAACGGCGAGGTCATCGAGATCTTCACGTCCAAGGCCGAGGGTGCGGGGCCGAGCCGCGACTGGCTGCAGTTCGCCGGTTCGCCGAAGGCCCGCGCCAAGATCCGGCAGTGGTTCGCGAAGGAACGCCGCGACGAGGCCGTCGAAACGGGCAAGGAGGCCATCACCAAGGAGGTCCGCAAGGTCGGACTCCCGATCCAGCGCCTGGTGTCGGCGGACTCGATGAGCGCGGTCGCCAAGGAGCTGCGCTACAACGACATCAGCGCGCTGTACGCGGCCGTGGGCGAGAAGCACACGAGCGCCCAGCACGTCGTGCAACGGCTCACGGCCCTCATCGGCGGTGTCGACGAGGCCGAGGAGGAACTCGCCGAGCGGGCGACGCCGTCCACGGTGACGCGGCGGCGCGGTTCCGGCGACGTCGGCGTGGTCGTGCCCGGCGCGAGCGACGTCTGGACCAAGCTCGCCCGCTGCTGCACCCCGGTCCCGGGCGACGAGATCCTCGGGTTCGTGACCCGGGGCGGCGGCGTGAGCGTGCACCGCACCGACTGCACCAACGCCGACGACCTGCGGAGCCAGCCCGAGCGGCTCGTCGACGTCGAGTGGGCGCCCTCCGAATCGTCGGTGTTCCTCGTCGCCATCCAGGTCGAGGCGCTCGACCGGCACCGGTTGCTGTCGGACGTGACGAAGGTGCTCGCCGACGAGAAGGTGAACATCCTGTCCGCATCGGTCACCACGTCGAACGACCGGGTGGCCGTCAGCAAGTTCACGTTCGAGATGGGCGACCCGAAGCACCTCGGGCACGTGCTCAAGGTCGTGCGGAACGTCGAAGGGGTCTACGACGTGTACCGGGTCACGTCGGCGGCCTGAGCGGGCCGCGGACTTCTAGCCTTACCGTCCATGACGGACGGAATCGACCTCACCCGCGACGGCGACCTCGCCCGGCTGACGCTGACCAGGCCGGCCAAGATGAACGCGATCACCCACGAGATGTGGTCGGCGATCCCGGGGATCGTCGCCGACGTCGAATCCGATCCCGCGGTGAAGGTGCTGGTGCTGACAGGGGAGGGTGAGCACTTCTCGGCAGGCGCGGACATCGGTGAGTTCCGGGACCTGCGGTCCACTCCGGAGGGTGTCGCGGCGTACGACAAGGCCGTGGACGCCGCCGTCGACGCGCTGGCGGGGATGGCCAAGCCGAGCATCGCCATGATCCGCGGCAACTGCATCGGTGGCGGCTGTCAGCTGTCGGTGGCCTGCGATCTGCGCTTCGCGGCGCCGGGATCCCGGTTCGGCATCACGCCCGCCAAGCTCGGCATCGTCTACCACTTCGAATCGACCCGGTTGCTCACCGAGCTCGTCGGACCGGCGCAGGCGCGCTACCTGCTGTTGTCAGGGAACCTCGTCGACGCCGCCCGGGCTCGGGAGATCGGCCTCGTCACCGACGTGTTCGACGACCTCGAGGGGCAGACGGAACAGTTCGCAGCGACGCTGTGTGCGCGCTCGCAGACGTCGGTGCGCGGCATGAACCGCATCATCGGGAAGATCGCCGGGGGCCTGACCGAACCGGACGCCGAGGTGCACGCGCTGCGCGACGAGGCCGCCCGCGGCGCGGACTACGCCGAGGGCGTGGCGGCGTTCCTCGAACGCAGGACGCCGAATTTCACCCACCGCTGACCCGCCCCTGGCGCCCCAGTCGCGGTGCGGGGTGGTCTCCCGGGCCCGGCGGCGCACGGTGCCGTCGGGCCCGGGAAGGGAACGTCAGCCGGAGACCGTCACGTCGGTGAAGCGGACCTCGGTGTTCGGCTTGCCGCCGCCGGGGGAGGGGTCGAGCGATCCGTCGTGCCCGGCCTTCGCGACCTTGTCCAGCACCTTCAGACCTTCGTCGGAGATCGTGCCGAACACCGTGTAGTTCGGCGGTAGCGCCGAAGCTTCGCCGTACACCATGAAGAACTGGCTGCCGTTGGTGTCGGGACCCGCGTTGGCCATCGCGAGGATGCCGCGGCCGTACTTGAGCTGCTGGAACGTCTCGTCGGCGAAGGTGTAGCCCGGGCCGCCGGAACCCTGGCCCGTCGGATCGCCGCACTGCAGCATCTGCAGGCCCTGGGTGCCGAGCCGGTGGCAGGTGGTGTCGGTGTAGTAGTCCTGCTCGACGAGGTTCTCGAAGCTGTGGACCGCGCACGGCGCCAGCGAGCGGTCGAGCGTGACCGGGATGTCGCCTGCGGTGGAGGACAGTGTGACGTCGACCGTGCCCCGGGACGAGACGTTCTTGCCGTTGGGTGGTTCGACCTGCTTGGCCGCCTCACCGCTCTCGGGGTACTCGCAGTCGGTGGGGTTCGGCAGCGGCTTGGTGCGCTCCGGTGGTTCGACCCGCTGACTGGGGATGGACACGTCCTCCGACGGCGCCGCGCTCGAACTCGCCTCGCCCTGCGCGTTCGCCGCGCCCTGGTCGTCGTCCTGGCCGGTGAAGACCACGATCAGGCCCGCAGCCACGACGACGACGCCGACGGCCGCCCCGATGCCGATGATCTTGCGTCGTTTCGCGCGTTCGGCCCTGCGAGCGAGCTGCCGTTCCAGCTTGCGCTTCGCTGCCTCCCGGCGCTGCTGGTTGGTCCCCACCTGGCCTCCTCGTTCACCCACGTGTTGGCTGGCGGCAGTCTATGGGCACGGTCTGTAAGACCCCGGTACAGGGGCCGCTACGCTGGACGCGTCGCGGATGCGGAGGTGGGAACGTGCTGGTCGCAGGATTTCCGGCCGGGGCGTTCCAGGCGAACTGCTACCTGCTCGCACCGGGGCCGGACCGGGCGTGCGTGATCGTCGACCCCGGTGAGGACGCGGGTGCGCCACTCGGCCGGGTGGTCGCCGAGCACGGTCTGACACCTGCCGCGATCCTCGCCACGCACGGCCATCCGGACCATGTCCACGCGGCCGCCGACACCGCGCGCGCCTACGACGTCCCCGTCCTGATCCGGTCCGAGGACCGCCGGCTGTTGAGCATGCCGTGGCTCGGGCTCAACGACGAACTCGCGGCCGGACTCGGCGACCGCCCGTGGCCCGAACCGCACACGGTGCGGGAACTCGGCGCCGACGGCGAGCCGGAGCCGGTGCTGGAACTCGCCGGACTGCGGATCGAGGCGCTGCACACGCCCGGCCACACGGCCGGTTCGACCGTGTTCCGCCTGGCCACCGGCGAGGGTGGACAGGTCGCGCTCACCGGGGACACCCTGCTGCCCGGTTCGGCGGGACGTACGGACCTGCCCGGCGGCGATCGCGCCGCGCTGCGCCGCTCGCTGGCGCGGCTGACGGCGACCCTTCCCGACGGCACGGTTCTGCTGCCTGGACACGGGCCGAGTACGACCATGGGGCAGGAGAAGACGTCGAACCCCTGGCTGGCCGCGGAGGGGCGCGGCACCGCGGAGCTTCGTTATACAGGTCAGGGTCATCCAGGTCAGCGTTATGCAGGCGAGCCTCATGCAGGCGAGGCTCACGCGGACAACGGTCACGCGGACAACGGTCACGCGGACAACGGTCACGCGGGCCGGGGCGACACGGAGGAGTGCGGAGGGGCGGACCGGAGCGGTCCGGCCCGGCCGCCACGCGGGCCGGCAGCTGCCGGAGAGAGGCGATCATGAACGAACCCGAGCCGACCGACCCGGACCTGCCGGACGTCACGGGCGGCGACAGCGGCGGGAACGCCGACGGCGCCGGGAACGCCGGGACTCCCGGCGGGAACGCCGCGGGCCGGTCCGCAGGAGCCGGTGACGAGCCGGAACGGATCGTGCTCTACGGCCAGGACGCGACGCTCCGGCGGAAACGGGCCGCCGCGGGTCTCGTGGGGGTCCTCCTGTTCGCCGCGGCGTTCGGCGGGGTGGCGGGCCTGATCGGCGGCCTCGGCGCGGGGCTGGTGGTCGCCGTGATCGTCGCCGCGGCACTGGGATTCGTGGTGGCCTCCAACGCACGTCGGCAGGTGTGGCTCGACGGCAGGACCGTGGTCATGCGCAGCTTCGGCAGCCGCCGCGTGGACCTGGTCACCGCGCCGCGGATCGAGCTGCTGCTCAGCGACGTGCGCGGATCGCGCACCGTGAGCCTGCTCGTCACGTCCGAGTCGAACAAGGCCGTGAAGGTGGACCTCGCGATCTATGCCGGGACCGGTGGCCGCGAGCTCGGCATTCTGGCGCTCCGCAGGCTCGCGGACGCACTGGCCGACAACATCGAGGCCAACGGCCTCGTCTTCTCCGAGCTGCTCGTGGCGCAGCTGCGGTCCGAGGCGCGCGGCGACGGGGCCGCGGATCGGCCGCTGTACCGCATCGCCTCGCTCGCGCCGCAGGGCAAGCTCGCGCAGCGGTTCACGATGGAGGCGGTGAGTCGGTTCGTCGCGTCGCTGGAGTGATGCGACGCGGCCGCGTCCCGTCCCCCTCGCGGCCATCCTCGCCGGCAGTGTGCTCGCCGCCGTCGCCGGTGCCGGGGTCCGGTGCCGACGTCACCGGGTGCAGTGCGGCGAGATGCAGTTCGATCGCCGTGAGCTGTTCGCGCAGCCCGTCCAGCCGGAGACGGATCGTTTCGAGCTGATACACCGCCTCGGGCAGCTCACCCGCCGCGAACGTGGCCAGCCGCTCGAGGTGCGAGGCCGTCTCGCGCAGTTCGTGCAGCGCACGGGCGAGTTCCGGGACGGCGGCCGCGCCCGCCACCAGTGCGGCCGCGGACCTGGCCACGCCCGTCGTGTGGCGGAGGACGTCTCCGGGCGCGGCGGCGACGGCTCCCGCCACCCGGCGCACCACGGCCAGCGGCAGGCTCACCAGACCCCGCAGGGACGGCAGCGCCGTGTCGTGGAGCGCCGTGTCGTGGTCGGCCGATTCCCGGCGTCCCGACTCGGGGTGTGGGACGTCGGACGGTGACGGTTCGGCGTGTGGGGGTTGCGGACCCGGCATGGCGTCTCCGCTCGGACGGTGGGGAGGTCGTCGCTGTTCGTACCCCACCGGCCGGGTCCGCAGCGCGGCGCCCTGCGGTTCTGTGGCTGCTGTGGTCAGGCGTGACGGGTGTGACTGCTGTGACGATCGGTGCAGCCGCCGGCGCCGGCCGGATCGTCGGACTCGCCGTCGCCGCCTGCCGGGTCCACGTCGGCGGGATCGGCCGGACCGCGGGAATCGGTGCGCTCCTCGGCGGCAGGGACGGCGTGGTTCTCCTCCCGCACCACGATCAGTGCCGCGAGCAGCGTCGTCACCGGTACCGCCGCGATGATCCCGATGCTGCCCGCCAGCGTGCGCACGATCTCGGACGCCAGCTCCTGCGACGTCAGGATCGGCCCCAGCCCGACGTCGGACAGCGACGCCAGCAGCAGCGCGGGCAGTGCCGCACCCGCGTATGCCATGACCAGGGTGTTGACGGCCGAGCCGACGTGGGCGCGGCCGATCCGCAGCGCGGCGCCGTAGAGCTCCCGCCACGACTGCCGCGGGTTCGCGCGGTGCAGTTCCCAGACGGCGCTCGCCTGCGTGACCGTCACGTCGTCGAGCACACCGAGCGCACCGATGACGATCCCCGCCAGCAGCAGGCCCCGTGCGTCGATGCCGTGCCCGAGCGAGCCGATCAGCGTGGAGGTGCTCTCGTCGAGACCGGTCAGGCTCGCGGCACCGGCGAACACGGCGGCGATCAGTCCGATGAGCGACAGACTCACCATCGTCCCGAGCACCGCGGCCGACGTGCGCGCCGAGAAGCCGTGGGTCGTGTAGAGCGCGACGAACATGATGAGCCCGGCGCCGGCGATCGCCACGAGCAGCGGGTCGCCGCCGTGGAGGATCGACGGCAGCACGAACAGCCCGATGATCACCGCGGTGACGGCCAGCGCGCCGAGCGCCGCGACACCCCGCCACCGGCCCAGCACGACGACGGCGAGCGCGAACAGGCCCGCCAGCAGGGCGAGCGGCAGGCTGCGTTGGAAGTCGCGGACCTGGTAGGAGGACCCGGCCTGTGGGTCGGCGCCGCTGTAGGACAGCACGACCGCGTCGCCCGCGGCGAATCGCGGATTGCCCTGCCCCGCCGGCAGGCTCTGGGCGATCGTGCGGCCCTCGGCGGGGCCGTCGGTGAGCGTGATCTCGATCTGCTGGCACGGTCCGCCCTCGCCCGGGTCGCCGACCTGCACCTGGCCCGGGGACAGGCACGGCCCCAGTTCGGAGGAGACCACGTCGCCGTGGACGGGCTCGCCGACGGCGTGGCCGCGGACGTCCTGCTCTCCCCACGAGTACAGCAGCACGACGGCGGCGAGCGCGGCGAGCGCGAACGGCGCGAGCAGGGCGGTCAGCAGGACCCGTACCCGGCGCGAGGCCGGTGCCGCAGGCTCGTGTCCGTGTCCGTGTCCGTGTCCGTGTCCGTGTCCGTGTCCGTGTCCGTGTCCGTGTCCGTGTCCGTGTGCGGCTGTGGCTGCGGTCGACGGCGTCTGCTCGCCGGAGCGGGTGCGGCCGTGCGGCTTCTCCGGCCCGTCGCCGGGGCGTGCGGTGCCGTGCCGCCTCGGACCGGTGTCGCGGTCGGCGGCGCGGCGCGGCCGGGTGCGGGTGGGGTCGAGCCCGTCGGCGGTATCGCGGACACCGGGACGCGCGCCCGCCTCCCGTGGGGGCGCCGGGCTCGCGGCCGGGTCGCGGGGCCGCCTGCCGCGTTCGGGCCGGTCCGCGGGCGCCGGGGCGCCGCTGTCGCCGTCGTTCCCACGGGCGGGCGCTCGCCCGGTCGTTCCGGGTCGGGGCCGGCGTCGCGGCTGCTCGTCGCGGGGATCCGTCCTGCGGGGAGCCCGGCGGGGACGAGACCCGGCGGGTCCCTCGTGGGGCGGGATCGGTTCGGGCAGGACCGGGCCCGTGTCGTCGTCGGAGAAGTCGCGGGGCACGGGGACATCCTCGCGGGCCGGTGCGGCGGGCCGGGTGCCAGGTCCCGGGGCCGGAGCAGGCCCGGTGACGCCCGGGTGAGACACGGAGCGGGCGGGAAACCTGGTGGCGATGCGCCGCGGGTGATTCGTTAACCTGGGCCGTCGGCGGTGTCGCCGCCGCTGTTGTCCGACCGTATTCTCCGCTTTCCGAGAGGACCCTGCGCAGTGCTTCGCACTCACGACGCCGGCACGCTGCGTGCCGAGCACGTTGGCCAGACCGTCACCCTGACCGGCTGGGTGGCCAGGCGGCGCGATCACGGCGGGGTGATCTTCGTCGATCTGCGGGACGCCAGTGGCGTCGCCCAGATCGTGTTCCGCGAGGGCGAGATGGCCGAGCGCGCGCACAACCTGCGGGCCGAGTACTGCATCAAGGTCTCCGGCGAGGTGTCGAAGCGCCCGGAGGGCAACGAGAACCCGGAGATCACGACCGGCGACCTCGAGGTGTACGTCAACGACCTCGACGTGCTGTCGGAGGCGGCGCCGCTGCCGTTCCCGGTGGACGAGCGCCTCGACGTCGGTGAGGAGGTGCGGCTCAAGCACCGTTACCTCGACCTGCGCCGCGACGGTCAGGCCCGCAACATGCGGCTGCGCAGCGACGTCAACCGCGTCGCGCGGAACGTGCTGCACGACGAGGACTTCGTCGAGGTCGAGACGCCCACCATGACCCGGTCGACGCCCGAGGGCGCCCGTGACTTCCTCGTACCCGCCCGGCTGCGGCCCGGCTCCTGGTACGCCCTTCCGCAGTCGCCCCAGCTGTTCAAGCAGCTGCTGATGGTCGGCGGGTTGGAGCGCTACTTCCAGATCGCCCGCTGTTACCGCGACGAGGACTTCCGCGCCGACCGGCAGCCCGAGTTCACGCAGCTCGACATCGAGATGAGCTTCGTCGAACAGGACGACGTCATCGCGCTCGGCGAGAAGATCGTCCGGCAGCTGTGGAAGCTGATCGACGTCGAGCTGCCCGAGACGTTCCGCCGGATGAGCTACGCCGAGGCGATGGCCAAGTACGGCTCGGACAAGCCCGACCTGCGGTTCGGCCTGGAACTGACCGAGCTGACCGAGTTCTTCGCCGACACTCCGTTCCGGGTGTTCCAGGCGCCCTACGTCGGTGCGGTCGTGATGCCCGGTGGGGCCGACCAGCCGCGGCGCACGCTCGACGCCTGGCAGGAGTGGGCCAAGCAGCGCGGGCACAAGGGGCTCGCCTACGTCCTGGTCGGTGAGGACGGCACGCTGTCGGGCCCGGTGGCCAAGAACATCTCCGAGGAGGAGAAGGCCGGGCTGGCCGACGCCGTCGGGGCGAACCCCGGCGACTGCATCTTCTTCGCCGCGGGCACGCCGAACAGCGCGCGTGGCCTGCTCGGTGCGGCGCGCGGGGAGATCGCCGACCGGCTCGGCCTCGTCGACGAGAACGCCTGGTCGTTCGTCTGGATCGTCGACGCGCCGATGTTCGAGGCGGCCGACGAGACCGACGACGTCGCGGTCGGCACCGGCCAGTGGACGGCCCTGCACCACGCGTTCACCTCGCCGAAGCCCGAGTGGGTCGACACGTTCGACAGCGACCCCGGGAACGCCCTGGCCTACGCCTACGACCTCGTCTGCAACGGCAACGAGATCGGCGGCGGTTCGATTCGTATCCACCGCGGGGACGTGCAGCGCCGCGTGTTCGAGGTCATGGGCATCTCGGAGGAGGACGCGCAGGAGAAGTTCGGCTTCCTGCTCGACGCGTTCCAGTACGGCCCGCCGCCGCACGGCGGTATCGCCTTCGGCTGGGACCGCATCGTGATGCTGCTGGCGGGTGCCGACTCGCTGCGCGACGTCATCGCGTTCCCGAAGACCGGCGGCGGGTTCGACCCGCTGACCAGCGCGCCCGCACCGATCACGGCGCAGCAGCGGAAGGAGGCGGGCGTCGACGCGAAGCCCGCCAAGCCCTCCCAGCCGGCCACGCCGGCGCAGCCCGCCGAGCACGGGGCCGCCCAGTAGCACGCGCGGTCGTGGGCGGCTGCGGAGCGAGCGTTCCGGCAGTCGGGGGACGCGGGTGGGCTCCGCGACCGCTCGCGACGTGACGCCGCATGGGCCGCACGGTCGAATGTCGCCGTGTGGCGCGGATTGCGGTCACCTGATTGTGGTCACTGTTCCCGTCGCACTAGTAGGGTCGGAGCCAATGACTGTGGACACCCCTCCTGCCGACGATTCGACCGTCGGCACAGGAGCGGACACTTCCTCCAGTGATACCGCCATGGCCGCGGTGACGGCTGCGGAGGCGGTTCTCGCGCAGCGATTCGGCAGTACGATCTCCCTGGTCGACGCCGAGGACCTCGCCGGGAGCGGCCCCGCCACGGTGGTGCGCGCCCGGGTGGCGTCGTCGCCGTTCTCCCTGCCCCGCACGCTCGTCATCAAGCACTATCCCGACGAACCGGGCGAGGGCGAGGACGACGCGTTCGCCCGCGAGGCGGCCAGCTACCAGCTGTTCACGGCGCTGTCCGCCGACGACCGCACCTGCCCGGAGATCCTCGCGCACAGCGCGGACCACCGGCTGCTCGTGATCGACGACCTGGGCCGGGCGCCGACGCTGCAGGACAAGCTGAGCGGATCCGACGCCCGCGCGGCGGAAACCGCCCTGCTGTCCTGGGCACGGACGCTGGGTCGAATGCACTTCAGCACGGCCAACCGTGAGGCGGACTTCAACGCCCTGCTCCGACGGCTCGGCAAGGCCGGGCCGGGGTCGGGACAGTCGGACTCGTCCGCACCGGCCGCCCCCGTCGCCACGACAGCCACCGCAGGGGCGGCCGACCCGGTGGACGCGGCGGCCGAGGCGCCCGCGTTGCTCGGGGAGACACTCGGTATCGACACGCCACCCGAGGTCGTGGCCGCGGCGCAGCGCGCTGCCGAGCAGGCGCGGTCGGCGGCGTTCCGTGCGTTCAGCCCGGTGGACCTCTGGCCCGACAACAACCTCGTCACCGGCGACGGCGTGCGGTTCCTCGACTTCGAACGGGGACGCGTGCGCAGCGCGCTCGTGGACGCGGCACACATGCTGGTGCCGTTCGTGTCCGGCCCCGAGCCGCTGGGCCTGCCCGCGGGCGTCAGCGAGGCGATGATCACGTCGTGGCGTGCCGAGGTGGCCGATCTGTGGCCGTCCCTGGCCGAGGAGGACACGCTCGACCGGTACCTGACCGACGCCGCGCAGCTGCTCGTGTGGGAGGCGACGTGCCGGTGGCTGCCCACGCTCGCCGGCGAGGGGGCCGCCGCCGAGAACCGTGACAACGGCGACCGCGCACGTGGTCACGAGCGCGGCACGGCCACGGCGCGCGCCGCGGCGCTCGCCACGTGGTGGCGCGACCTCGCCGACCACGCGGGCCGTGCCGGTGACCCGGCCGACGGCGCCGCCGTCGCCGACCATGCCGGGGCCGTCGCCCGCGCGCTCGACGGGCGATTCGGCCCGGACCTCGAACTGCCGCTGTACCCGGCGTTCCGCTGAGGCGTTCCCGTGTTCCGCCGGGTGCGGGGGCGGTGACGTCAAGGTTCGCCGGCCCGTATCCACCTCGTTACCCGGGTCTCACCGCGGGTGCGCACGGGCGCGCGACCGTGCCCCTGTGACGCTCGACAGCCGCGTACAGCCGGACCGCCTTCCGCGCCCCACCGTCCTGCCCGACGATCCCCCTCCGTCCGACCCCCTGCCGTCCGTCCCGTCCGTCCGGCCCCGGGTGCCCGCCCCACCTGCCGCCGGGGAGCCGGCGGTCGCGCCGCCCCGCCGTGTGGAGCGGCTCGCCGTCCTGGGCGACTCCACGGCCGTCGGCCTCGGCGACCCGTTGCCCGGCGGTGCCTGGCGCGGCGTCGGCCCCCTGGTCGCCGAGGCGCTCGGCGTCCCCGCGGACCGCTACGCCAACGTGTCGTTCACCGGTGCGCGGGTCGGCTGCGTGCGCACCGTCCAGCTGCCCGGCGTGCTCGACACCGCCCCGGACGTCGCCGTCGTGATCGCGGGGATGAACGACACGCTGCGGTCCGACTTCGACACCTCGGCGCTGGCGGACGACCTCGACACCACCGTGTCCGCCCTGCAGGACGCGGGCACGACGGTCGTCACGGTCCGCTTCCACGACCACGGGCGCGTGTTCCGCCTGCCCGGACCGCTGCGCCGGGCGCACGCGACCCGGGTGGACGCGCTCAACGACGTCGTCGACACGGTCGTGGCCCGCCGCGGTGCGCTGTGCGTCGACCTCGACGTCCTGCCCGGCGCCTACGACCTGGACTCCTGGAGTGTCGACCGGCTCCATCCCTCCGAACGGGGTCACCGGCTGCTGGCCCTGGCCGTCACGGAGGCGCTCGCCGGCGAGGGGTTCGCCGTCCCGGAGCCGGTGTCGCTCGTGTGCTCGGGAGGGGCCTCCGCCCGGACCGTCGACCACGTCGCCTGGCTGCTCGGCAAGGGAGTGCCGTGGTTGTGGCGCCGCGGCAGGGACCTGGTGCCGCACGCCGCCGGGATCGTGGCGCGCGACCTGGTCCGGGCAGGGGTGCGGGCCGCGGGAACCGGCAGGGCGCCCGTCGTGTCACTCCTGCGGGCGCCGCCGATTACGGTCGAGGGGTGCAGCAAGACGAACTCTTCACGGTGAACGAGGACGTGGCGCCCCCGCCGGTGTCGGACCAGCCGCAGGCGCCACCCGAACCGCCACCCGGTTCGCCGTTGGCCGTCCGGATGCGGCCCGCGTCGCTCGACGAGGTCGTCGGCCAGCAGCACCTGCTCGGCGAAGGCGCGCCGCTGCGGAGGCTCGTGGAGGGCGCGGCCCCGGCGTCGGTGCTGCTCTACGGCCCGCCGGGCACCGGCAAGACGACGCTCGCGAACCTCGTGTCGACGGCGACCGGCAGGCGGTTCGTCGCGCTGTCGGCCCTGTCGGCGGGTGTCAAGGAGGTCCGCGGGGTCATCGAGGAGGCCCGCAGGCGGCGCAAGTACAACGCCGAGGACACCGTGCTGTTCATCGACGAGGTGCACCGGTTCTCGAAGACCCAGCAGGACGCGCTGCTCGGGGCCGTCGAGGACCGCACCGTGCTGCTCGTCGCGGCGACGACGGAGAACCCGTCCTTCTCGATCGTCTCACCGTTGCTGTCGCGGTCGCTGGTGCTGCAGCTGCGGCCGCTCACCGACGACGACGTCGCCGGGCTGCTCGGCCGGGCGCTGACCGACGAGCGCGGTCTGGCGGGCCGGTTCGAGCTCACCGACGAGGCCCACGGCCACCTCGTCCGACTCGCCTCCGGCGACGCCCGGCGCGCCCTCACGGCCCTGGAGGCCGCCGCGGACGCCGTGAGCGTCTCCGCGGCCCCGGACGAGCCGGCCGTGATCGGCCTGGAGACCGTCGAGGCGACCGTGGACAAGGCCGCCGTCCGCTACGACCGGGACGGCGACCAGCACTACGACGTGATCAGCGCGTTCATCAAGTCGATCCGCGGCTCGGACGTCGACGCCGCCGTCCACTACCTCGCCCGCATGATCGAGGCGGGGGAGGATCCCCGGTTCATCGCCCGCCGCCTCGTCGTGCACGCGAGCGAGGACATCGGCATGGCCGACCCGACGGCGCTGCAGTCCGCGGTCGCCGCCGCCCACGCGGTGCAGTTCATCGGCATGCCCGAGGGCAGGCTGGCGCTGGCGCAGGCCACCGTGCACCTGGCGACCGCGCCGAAGTCCAACGCCGTCATCGCGGCCATCGACGGTGCGCTCGCCGACGTCAGGGCCGGGGGTGCCGGAACGGTGCCGCCGCACCTGCGGGACGGTCACTACACCGGCGCCGCGGCGCTCGGCCACGCGCAGGGCTACCGCTACCCGCACGACGTGCCGGAGGGCGTGCTCGCCCAGCAGTACCCGCCGGACGAGCTCGTGGGCCGCGACTACTACGCCCCCACGCAGCGCGGCGCCGAGCGGACGCTGGCCGAGCGCGTGCCGCGGCTGCGGCGCACCATCCGCGGCGAACGAGGCGACCCCGGCGAAGGGCGGTGACGTCCCCGCGCGTGGGCGACCGGCCCGCCGCGGCCGCCCACGCGGGCCTGCACGGAGTACGGGTGCGACACGCTGGGTCACCGAGAGGCAGGGCTGCCGCTCCGGACGGGGTGGCGCACGGTAGCCTCACAGTTCCCATCGACCCAAGGGACCGTCTCACCGATCCATGAATAGGGAGGGCACGTGTCGGCAGGGCAGATCGCCGCACTGGTCGCCGCGGGCGCCTTCGTGCTGCTGGTGTTGTTCTTGGTGATCGCGCTGGTCAAGCTCGGTCGTACGCTCGACGAAGCCACGGTCGCGATCCGCAAGGCGCACGAGAACACCGACCCGCTGTTGCACGGGGCCAGCGACACGATCACGCACGTCAACACCCAACTGGAACGGGTCGACGGCATCACGTCCGATGTGCGCACCGTGTCCGGCAACGCTTCCGCGCTGTCGTCGGTGTTCACCGCGACGCTCGGCGGGCCGCTGGTGAAGACCGCGGCGCTGTCGTACGGCATGAGCAAGGCGATCAAGGCGCGCCGCGCGGCGAAGGCCGAGAACGGCAAGCACACGCTCCGGCGCGGGAGGAAGAGCAAGCGATGAAACGCCTGTTCTGGCTGGGAGTCGGCGTGGCCGCAGGCGTCACGCTGTCCCGCAAGGCCAGTGAGACCGCTCGTCAAGCCACTCCGGTGGGCGTAGCCTCGAACCTGGGTGACGCCGTGCGTGAACTCGCCGGCGCCGTCGGCGCGTTCGGAGCGGACGTCCGCGCCGGCATGAGTGAGCGGGAGCAGGAGCTGAGTCGGATCGTGGACCGCCCGGTGACGCAGGTCCGGCCGCCGGAGCCTGATCGGTCGGCACAGCCCGGTCGGTCGGCACAATCGGGTCGGTCGGCACAGCCCGGCAGGCCGGTGCAGCAGGCGAGGATGTCGTCTCCGGCGTCGGCGCCCCCGCAGGCGGGCGCGCCCGGTCAGACCGGTGGACGCCCGCCGCGACCCGCTCGCCCCGCGGGCCAGGCCGGTCAGCAAGGCCTTCCCCAACCGGGACGTGGCCAGGGTGGCAGGCCGTCGGCGCAGCGCAGGTCGCGAGCTCCGCGGGCGGAAGGCTGAGGCCACCAGGCCACCGGGCCCCGTCGCCCGCCTGTGCCTTCCGCCGCCCCGGTCCGACGCCGTAGGCGGTCTGCCGAACCAGACCGCCGATCCCACCGGCGGCGGGCTCCCCGACGGCGGTCGTCGCTCATACCGCTGCGACGGTCGGGGAACCCGGAACCGGCGAGCACCCCGGTGCACCCGCCGGCCCGGAACCGCCGCCACATCTGCGAGGAAGCTCCAGTGGAAACACACGAAATCAGCAAACGGTTCCTCGACCACTTCGAGAACCACGGCCACACCCGCGTGCCCAGCGCGTCCCTGATCCTGGACGACCCGACGCTGCTGTTCGTCAACGCCGGCATGGTCCAGTTCAAGCCCTACTTCCTCGGCGAGGTCCCGCCGCCGTACCCGCGTGCGACGAGCGTGCAGAAGTGCGTGCGCACCGGCGACATCGACGAGGTCGGCAAGACCACGCGCCACAACACGTTCTTCCAGATGGCCGGCAACTTCTCGTTCGGCGACTACTTCAAGGAAGGCGCGATCGCACGGGCCTGGGAGCTGCTGACGTCCTCGCAGGACGCGGGCGGCCTCGGGTTCGACCCGGCGCGGCTCTGGGTGACCGTCTACGAACACGACGCCGAGGCCGCGGGCCTGTGGCGCGAGATCACCGGCATCCCGTCCGAGCGGATCCAGGTGCGGGACGGCAAGGACAACTACTGGGACATGGGCGTACCCGGTCCCGGCGGTCCGTGCTCGGAGATCTACTACGACCGCGGCCCCGAGTACGGCCGCGACGGCGGTCCCGTGGTCGACGAGGATCGGTACCTCGAGATCTGGAACCTCGTGTTCATGCAGGACATCCGCGGCGAGCAGAGTCCCAAGCTGGGCCACGCGCCGATCGGTGAACTGCCGCAGAAGAACATCGACACTGGCATGGGCATCGAGCGCGTCGCCTTCCTGCTGCAGGGCGTGGACAACGTCTACGAGACCGACCTGGTGCGCCCCGTCATCGCGCGGGCCGAGGAGTTCTCCGGCAGGCGGTACGGCTCCGACCACGCCGACGACGTGCGCTTCCGCGTCATCGCGGACCACGCCCGTTCCGGCGTGATGCTCATCGGCGACGGCGTCACGCCGGGCAACGAGGCCCGCGGCTACGTGCTGCGGCGGCTGCTGCGGCGGATCGTCCGCGCCGTCCGGCTGCTCGGCGTCCACGAACCGGTGCTGCCCGAGTTCGCCCAGGTGGTGCGTGACGCGATGGCGCCGTCGTACCCCGAGATCGCACGCGACTTCGACCGCATCAGCGACGTCATGCGCCAGGAGGAGGAATCGTTCCTGGCGACCCTGACCAGCGGCTCGCGCATCTTCGACCTGGCCGCCCAGGAGACGAAGCGCTCCGGCGGGTCGATCCTGGCCGGTGACAAGGCGTTCCAGCTGCACGACACCTACGGCTTCCCGATCGACCTGACCCTCGAGATGGCAGCCGAACAGGGCCTGTCCGTCGACGAGGACGGCTTCCGCACGCTCATGGAGGAGCAGCGGCAGCGGGCGAAGGCCGACGCGGCCTCCCGCAAGACCGGCCACGGCGACCTGTCGGTCTACCGGCGCCTGCTCGAACAGCACGGCGAGACGGAGTTCCTCGGGTACACGGACCTGCAGGCCACGGCCACGGTCCTCGGACTGCTCTCGGACGGGCAGCCGGTGTCCGTCCTCGGCGAGGGCAGCAAGGCCGAGATCATCCTCGACCGCACCCCGTTCTACGGCGAGAGCGGTGGCCAGATCGCCGACACCGGCGTGCTCGTGGGCCACGGCGTCGAGGTCACCATCACCGACGTGCAGAAGCTCGTGCCGGGCCTGTTCGTCCACCGCGGTGAGGTCACGGGCGGTGAGCTCGCGCTCGACACGGAGCTGACGGCGTCGGTCGACGAGACGCGGCGGCAGTCGGTCGCGCGGTCGCACTCGGCGACGCACCTGGTCCACGCCGCGGTCCGGGGCGCGTACGGGAACCGGGCCGCACAGGCCGGTTCGCTGAACTCGCCCGGCCGGATGCGGTTCGACTTCACCACGCCGGGCGCCGTGTCGTCGGACGTGCTGACCGAGGTCGAGGAAGAGGTCAACGACTACCTGCAGACCGACGTCGAGGTGTCCGCGTACACGACGACGAAGGACAAGGCGCTCGAACTCGGCGCGATCGCGCTGTTCGGCGAGAAGTACGGCAACGACGTACGGGTGGTCGACATGGGCGACTACTCGCGCGAGCTGTGCGGCGGCACTCACGTCGGCCGGATCGGTGAGCTCGGCCTGGTCAAGCTCGTGTCCGACGCGTCGATCGGCTCGGGGGTGCACCGCGTCGAGGCGCTGGTCGGCACCGACGCCCTTCGCCAGGTGCGGAAGGAGCAGCTCCTCGTGTCGCAGCTGGCGGGCACGCTGAAGGTGCCCGCCGAGCAGGTACCCGAGCGCATCGAGGACGTGCTGGCGCGCCTGCGCAGCGCGGAGAAGGAGATCGAGCAGCTCAAGACCCAGCAGGTCCTCGGTTCGGCGGGCTCGCTGGCCGACGGCGCCGAGGACGTCGCGGGCGTCGCGCTGGTCGCGCGGAAGCTCGACGGCGGTATCGATGCGGCCGGCGTGCGTGCGCTCGCGGGCGAGGTCCGCAACCGGCTCGGCTCCCGCCCCGGTGTCGTCGCGCTGTTCGCGCCGTCCGATGACGGCAAGGTCAGCTTCGTCGTCGCGACGACGTCGGCGGCCCGGGACAAGGGCCTCGCCGCGGGCACGCTCGTCCCGTCGTTCGCCGAGGCCGTCGGCGGCCGCGGCGGCGGCAAGCCGGACATGGCGCAGGGCGGCGGCAGCAACCCGGCCGGTATCGACCAGGCGATCGCGGCGTTGCGGAACGCCCTCGCGAACGGGTGAGTGACGTGGAGCCGGACCGGCCCGGGGCCGACGACCCCGGGCCGGGTCGTCGGCTCGCCGTGGATGTCGGTTCCGTCCGAGTCGGGGTGGCACTGAGCGATCCCGGCCCCATGCTGGCGACTCCGCTCGTTACGCTGGCCCGGGACTCGGAGGGGAATACCGACATCGGCGAGCTCGCGGGGCTCGTCGCCGAACACGACGTGGTCGAGGTGATCGTGGGACTCCCCAGAACGTTGGCCGATCGGCACGGTTCCGCCGCCGAGATCGCGGCGGACTACGCGCGGCGGCTCGGCGAGCGGATCGCGACTCCGGTGCGACTGGCGGACGAGCGACTGACGACCGTCACCGCGAGCCGGATGCTGTCGCAGCGCGGTGTCAAGGGCAAGAAGCAGCGTGCGGTCGTGGACCAGGCCGCGGCCGTGGAGATCCTGCAGGCGTGGCTCGACGCCCGTGGCGCGGCGATCGCGAGGGGGACCGGACCGGCATGACGAGCCCGCACGACGGACCCCCGCCGCGCGACCCGCGTGACCCCCGTCCGCCCCGGCGCCCCGGCACGGCGACGCCGAGCGCGCACGAGCCACCGCAGCCGGACGACCCCCGGCACGCGGATTCCCGGCGTTCGGAAGGTCGGCGTTCGGAAGGTCGGCGTTCGGAAGGTCGGCCGTCGGAACCGCCGCACGCGGAGCCGCCGCGGCCGCCCGCGGCGCGTCGTCCTGACGGGCAGCCCCCGCGCGGCCCGGCCCACGATCGGCAGCAGCCCCCGGGGCCGCCGCCCGGGCCGCCGCCGAAGCGTCCGCGCAGGCAGCCTCCACCCGAGGGCGGGGCGCGCCGCGCTCCGCAGGAACCACCGCCTGCGCCCCCACGCCGGCCCGAACCGCCGCGCACCTCGGCGGCGGAGGACCCGCCACCCGGGCGCGGCGACCGCTCGCGGCCGTCGATGCCGCCCGCCGGATCCGTCCCTCCCGCGGGCGAGGACGGTCCGCGTCCACCGCGCCACGCTCGGCACGCCGCGGACGGCGCTCCGCCGGAGCCTCCGCGTGCGCCCCGGCCCCGTCGCGCGCCGGGGCACGACCCCGCAGCCCGGCAGCACGAGCCGCGTCCGGGTCCGAACCACGGCGTGCACCCGGACGAACGTCCGACGCAGAGCTTCGACGTCGTCGACGAGGACCCGGTCGCCGACCCGTACGCAGTCGACTCGTACGCCGCGGATCCGTATGCCGCCGACCCGTACTACGACGACGGGTACGACGATGACGGCGTGGCTCGCTTCGACGACGGGTACGACGACGCGGCTCGCTACGACGAGTACGAGGACGTCGACCGCGACTATTACGACGACCATTACGACGACGGCTACGACGACGAGCGCGACGGCCACGGCGACGACGAGGACGACGACCGCGCGGAGCCGTCGTACATCCTCGGCGGCGACGACGGTGACGATCCGCCGCCGACGAAGCGGCGCCGCGGCCGGCGCGCCTTCCGATGGGTGGCGGCGCTCATGGTGCTGGCACTCCTCGCGGGCGGCGCCTACATCGGTGCGCGAGAACTGCTCGGCTTCGGGTACGAGGACTACGAGGGACCCGGCGACAAGGACGTCCTGCTGCACGTCGAACAGGGCGATTCGACGGGTGTCATCGCGTCGAAGCTGGCGAAACTCGACGCCGTGGCGAGCCCCGACGCGTTCGTCGAGGCGGCGAAGGACGACCAACGGGTGCTGGCGATCCAGCCCGGCTACTACGTGGTCAAGACCAAGGCCTCGGGCACCAGTGCGGTCGAGACACTCGTGGGTCCGGACGCCCAGGTGGGGCAGGCCGAGATCCGCGCGGGCACCCGGTTGGCCGACCGGGGCGGGGACAGCCCGAAGTCCGGTGTGCTGAGCCTGCTCTCCGAGGCGTCGTGCGCCGACCTCAACGGTGAGAGCACGTGCGTCAGCGTCGACGACATGCAGGAGACGGTCCGGACGACGGACCTGACGGAGCTGGGCGTGCCCGAGTGGGCTGCGAAACCGGCCCAGCAGAAGGGGCCGGAACACCGCCTCGAAGGTCTCATCACGCCGGGTATCTACAACGTCCGGCCGGGCTGGGATGCCCGCAAGCTGCTCACCGAGGTGCTGACGACGTCGGCGACGCGGCTGGAGGCTGCGGGCCTGCCGGACGCCGCGGAGGGAACGGGCCATTCGCCGTACGAGGTCCTGACCATCGCGTCGATCGTGCAGGTCGAAGGTGTGGAGGCCGACTTCGGCAAGATCGCCCGGGTGATCGAGAACCGGCTGAGCGCCGGGATGGCGCTGGAGATGGACTCCTCCATCAACTACGCGGTGAAGAATCCGACGATCCGCACGAAGGAAGATGCGCGGTACGAGGACGGCCCGCACAACACCTACACCCGGAAGGGCCTGCCCGCGACACCGCTGGGTGCGGCGAGCCAGAAGGCGATCGCCGCGGCGGAGTCCCCGCAGGAAGGTCCGTGGAAGTACTTCGTGCTGTGCGAGGAGAACGGTCTCTCGTGCTTCAGCGAGACGTATCCCCAGCACAGGAAGGAAGTCGATCGGGCCCAGAGCAAGGGGGTGTGGTGAGCGGAGGCGCACGCCGGGCCGCGGTGCTCGGCAGGCCCGTCGACCATTCGCTCTCGCCCGTACTCCACGGTGCGGCGTACCGGGCGCTGGACCTGCCCGGCTGGACCTACGAGCGCATCGACATGGACGACGCCGGGCTGCCCGCGTTCGTCGACGGTCTCGGCCCGGAGTGGGCCGGATTGTCGGTGACCATGCCCGGGAAACGCGCGGCGCTGGCGCACGCGGTGGAGGCCACGCCGCGGGCGCGTGCCGTGGGCGCGGCCAACACGCTCGTCCCCGGCGACGGCGGGTGGCGGGCCGACTGCACCGACGTCGACGGCGTCGTCGGCGCCCTGCGGTGTGCGGGCGGGTTCACCGGCGGCGGCCGGGCGGTGGTGATCGGCGCGGGCGGCACGGCCGCGGCCGTGGTCGTGGCCGCGGCGGAGCTGGACCTGACCTCGGTCGCGCTGGTCGTGCGGGAACCGGCGAGGGCCGCGGAGACGATCGAGGCCGCGCGGCGCGTGGGACTCGACGTCGAGGTGCTGCGCTGGGCGGACGTCGACGTCGCCGCCCTCGCCGCCGGCGCGGACCTGCTGGTCAGCACCGTGCCGTCCGAGGCACTGACCGCCGACCTCGACGCGCTGGCCGGAGTGCCGTGCGCGCTCGACGTCATCTACCACCCGTGGCCGACCCCGTTGGCACAGGCCGTGACGGCGCGTGGCGGCCGTGTCGCGACCGGTCTGGACATGCTGTTGCACCAGGCGTTCGGCCAGGTGGAACAGTTCACCGGCCGCGCGGCTCCCCGCGAGGCGATGCGCGACGCGTTGCGCGAGGCCACCGGCGGCGAGGTCCCGCTGCCGCTCGACTGAGCTTCCGCCCGCCGCCCGGTGCGGACGGTGGACGCTCGTTTCTTGAAGGACGCCCGGAATTCACCCGTCACTCGTAAGGTGGGGCGCGACTTCCGGGAGGTAACTGTGCGTCGATCGCGTTGGCTGTCAGGGTTCGTCGGTGTGGCCGCATCGGCAGGACTGGTCGTGTCGTCCGTTCCGGCGATGGCCGATCCCGGCCCGGGTCGGGGAGGTCCCGAGAACGTACGGTTCGCGACCTTCAACGCGTCGCTGAACCGTGCGACCGAGGGGCAGCTGCTGCGGGACCTGTCCACCGGCGACGACGAACAGGCACGCAAGGTCGCCGAGGTCGTCCAGCGCAACCGGCCCGACGTGCTGCTGCTGAACGAGTTCGACCACGTCCCGGGCGGTGCCGCGGCCGATGCGTTCCGCGAGAACTACCTCGAGGTGGGCCAGAACGGCGCCGCGCCGATCGACTATCCGCACGCCTACACCGCACCGGTCAACACCGGCGTGCCCACGGGCTTCGACCTCAACCGGGACGGCGAGACCGGCGGCCCCGACGACGCGCACGGCTTCGGCGACTTCGAAGGCCAGTACGGAATGCTGGTGCTGTCGAAACACCCGATCGACACCGCCGCCGTGCGCACGTTCCAGAAGTTCCGCTGGAAGGACATGCCCGGCGCGACGCTGCCCGACGACCCGGCCACACCCGAGGACGGCGACTGGTACTCCGACGAGATTCTCGACGTCCTGCGGCTGTCGTCGAAGTCGCACTGGGACGTGCCGATCGAGGTCGGCGGCCGCACCGTGCACTTCCTCACCGCGCACCCCACCCCGCCGAGCTTCGACGGCGAAGAGGACCGCAACGGCACCCGCAACCACGACGAAATCCGCTTCTGGGCGGACTACGTGACCCCGGGGAAGGGCCGCTACATCTACGACGACGCGGGCGGCCGCGGTGGTCTGAAGCCCGGGGAGCGGTTCGTCGTCGCGGGCGACTACAACGCCGACCCGTACGACGGCGACAGCGTCGACGCCGCGGCCACGCAACTGCTCGACGCGCCGCTCGTGCGCGACACCCGGCCCGCCAGTGAGGGCGCCGTCGTGGCCGCCGACCAGCAGGGCGGCGCCAACGACGAGCACATCGGCCCCGCACGGCTCGACACCGCCGACTTCGCCGACGAATCACCCGGAAACCTGCGGGTCGACTACGTGCTGCCGTCCCGTGGGCTGATTCCCCACCACGACGGCGTGTTCTGGCCGGAGCCGGGCAGCGCACTGGCCCGGCTGAACGACACGTCCGACCACCACCTGGTCCACGTCGACGTGTTCGTGCCCTGATCCGCGGGAGCACATCGGCCGCGGCAGGCGCGTGGGTGGCGGCAGCCGTGGGTGCGCGTCACTCGGTCTCCCGCCGCGCAGGCGTTAGCGTGTGGGCATGAAGATCGCGATTCTCGACGACTATCAGAACATCGCGCGCGAGCTGGCCGACTGGGACTCGCTCGGCGCCGAGGTGGACGTACTGACCGAGCACCTCGCCGATCCGGACGCCCTGGTGGAGCGGCTCGCCGGGTGCGAGGTCGTGGTCGCCATGCGCGAGCGCACCGGGTTGCCCGGTGACGTGCTGCGGCGACTGCCGGACCTGCGGCTGATCGTCAGTCTCGGTGGTGCGCGAAATCCGGCGATCGACCTCAAGGCCGCCGACGAACTCGGCATCGTCGTGTCGCACACCGGCTACCTGCCCCACCCGACCGCCGAGCACACGTGGGCGCTGATCCTCGCGGCGATGCGCGGGATCCCGGACGAGACGCGGTCCGTACGCGACGGCGGCTGGCAGACGTCGGTCGGCCGCAGCCTGCAGGGAGCCACACTGGGCATCATCGGTCTGGGCAGGCTCGGCGGCCGTGTCGCGCGGATCGGCCAGGCCTTCGGGATGCGCACCATCGCGTGGAGCACGAACCTCACCCAGGAGAAGGCCGACGAGCACGACGTCCTCGCCGTCCCGAAGGAGCAACTGCTGACCGAGTCCGACGTCGTGACGATCCACCAGGTGCTCAGCGCGCGCACCCGGGGCCTCGTCGGCGCGCCGGAACTGGCCGCGATGAAGCCGGACGCGTGGCTGGTCAACACCTCACGCGGGCCGATCGTCGACGAGGCCGCGCTGCTCGACGCGCTGCGCGAGCGCCGTATCGGCGGTGCCGCACTCGACGTCTACGACACCGAGCCGCTGCCCGCCGACCATCCGTTGCGGAGCGTGCCGAACACCGTGCTCACCCCGCACATCGGCTACGTCGTGCGCGACCTGTACGAGGTGTTCTACCGCGACGCGGTCGCCGACATCGCCGCGTACCAGGCCGGTGAGCCGATTCGGGTGATGTCGCCGTAGTCCACGGTCGTGGTGCCGGAGGGCCCCGCGGGCTCAGAGGTCGGCGAGCACCGCGTCGGTGAACGCAGGCCAGGCCTCGACGGCCCACGGCCCGAAGTCCCGGTCGGTCAGCGCGATACACGCCGCGCCCGCGTCCGGGTCGACCCACAGGAACGTGCCGGACTGTCCGAAGTGGCCGAAGGTGCGCGGCGAGCTGTTCGCCCCCGTCCAGTGCGGACTCTTGCCGTCGCGGAGCTCGAAGCCGAGGCCCCAGTCGTTCGGCTTCTGGTGCCCCAGGCCGGGTAGGACGCCGTTGAGGCCGGGGAACTGCACCTGCGTCGCCTCGTCCAGAGTGGACCGGGCGATGAGCTTCGGGGTGAACAGTTCCGCGGCGAACCGGGTGAGGTCGTCCACTGTGGAGTCGGCGCCCGCGCCCGGCGAACCGGTGAGCGTCGTCGACGTCATCCCGAGCGGGGTGAGTACGCCCTCGGTCAGGTACTCGCCGAACGGGATGCCGGAGTGCTCGGCCAGTGCGTCGGCGAGCTGTTCGTAGCCGGAGCTGGAGTAGAGCCTGCGCTCGCCGGGCGGCGCCTGCACCTTGTGCTCGTTGAACGCCAGTCCCGCGGTGTGCGCCAGCAGATGCCGGATCGTCGCGCCCTCGGGCCCGGCGGGCGTGTCGAGCTCGACGGCACCCTCCTCGACGGCCACCAGCGCGGCGTAGGCGGTGAGCAGCTTCGTCACCGACGCGAGCGGGAACACGCGCGCCGTGTCGCCGTGGGTGGCGCGCACGGTGCCGTCCGCGCCGACGACCGCCGCCGCCGCATGGGGCACCGGCCACTGTTCGATCAACCGCAGGCTGTCCATGCGCACCACCCTAGGCAGGCGGGCCGGGTCGGGGCCGGGAGGGTTCGGGCGTGTCCACCCCACGGCGGGCGGGAGGGGTCCGGCGCCGGAGCGCGCCGACGCCGGACCCCGCGTGTGCGTCAGGTGCCCGTGCCTCCCGCGGAGCCTCCCGCGCCGCCCGCGGACTCCGGACCCGTCTGCGCCGAGGCGTCCGCAGCGGTCCCGGCGTCGGCCTTCGACGGTGCCTCCGAGTCGTCGGCGCCGTCGGTGTCGTCCTCGCGGCCCGGTGTGCGCAGGTTCCACTTGGTGATCACCCAGCGGAACACGACGTAGTAGATCGCCGCGTACACCAGGCCGATCGGGATCAGCAGCCACGCCTTGTTCGCCGCCGGGGCGGTCATGTTGAGCAGGAAGTCGATCCCGCCCGCGGAGAACCCGAAGCCCAGATGGATGTCGAGGGCGTTCGCGAGCATCATCGACGTGCCGGTCAGCACCGCGTGGATCAGGTACAGCGGCCACGCCACGAACATGAACGCGAACTCGATCGGCTCGGTGATGCCGGTGAGGAACGCGGTCAGGGCCGAGGAGAGCATCACGCCGCCGACGAGCTTCTTCTGGCTCGGCTTGGCCGTCTGCCAGATCGCCAGCGCCGCCGCGGGCAGGGCGAACATGAAGATCGGGAAGAAGCCGGTCATGAAGGCGCCGGCGTTCGGATCGCCCGCGAAGAAGTTGTTGATGTCGCCGCCGTCGAAGACGAACCACAGCGGCACGTTGAGCAGCTGGTGCAGGCCGACCGGGATCAGCAGCCGGTTCAGCATGCCGTAGAGGCCGCCGCCGATGACGGCGTCGCTCGTCGCGGCCTCGCCCGCCGCCTGGATGCCCGCGTCGATGACCGGGAACGCCAGGCCGAACACCACGCCGAGCAGCAGCAGCGCGACCGAGTTGACGATGGGCACGAACCGGCGGCCGCCGAAGAACGCCAGGTACTGCGGCAGTTTCACCCGGTAGAAGCGTTGCCACAGCACCGCGGTCACCAGGCCGACGACGATGCCGGAGAGCACGCTGTAGGGCCACTTGATCGGTTGGAGGAGCCATTCGGTGTGCTCGACCATGCCGTCGGGTGTCTGCTCGTAGTACCCCTCGATCTCCTCGATCGGGGCGAACACCTGCACGACCTTGCTGAACACCACGAAGCCGACGACGGCGGCCACACCGGTGGAGCCGTCGCCCTTGCGTGCGAAGCCGACGGCGATACCGACCGCGAACAGCAGCGGCAGCCAGTCGAACAGTCCGCCACCGGCGGCGACGAAGACGTCGGCGATGCCGGACGTGGCGTCCCAGCGGCCGAGCATGTCGGCTTGGCCGAGACGGTTCAGCAGCGCGGCCGCGGGCAGCGTGGCGATGGGCAGCATGAGACTGCGCCCGAACCGCTGCAGGCCGGCCAGGCCTCTGCGGTTGCCCTGCGCTCGATCGCTCATGAGCGTCCTTCCGGTGGATACGTGTTCGGCGGGTTCGTGTTGTCGGGCGTGCGCTGGTCGCGGATGCGACCGCGGGAGGTGCGACCGGCAAGACTAGCGGGAATCGGGCACTCACCGCGGCGATTCGCGAACGCCGCGCCGAATCCGGTCACGGTGATAGATTCCGGTCTAGACCACTCGGTCGAGGAGCGAGAATGCTCCGTCGCCCGACCGGGTGTCAACCCGCTACTGTTCGTTCCGAGACGGCGCCGGCCGCGGCGGGGCCGCAAGGCACCCGGCGCGGCGACACAGCGGCATCGGCAAAACGACGGAACGACGGAACGACGGAACCGGAACGACGGAACACGGCAGGACGGAACAGGAGGCCGCGATGGCGGACGAGAGGCCGGGGCAGATCCTGGCGGCCCTGGGCGGCGCGGACAACGTCGTCGAGATCGAAGGGTGCATCACGCGGTTGCGGTGCGAACTCGAGGACGGCTCCGTCGTCGACGAGGCGGCGCTGAAGCAGGCGGGTGCGCACGGCGTCATGAAGAGCGGCGCGGTCGTGCAGGTCGTGGTCGGCCCCGAGGCCGACGCGATCGCCGAGGACATCCAGGACCTGTTGTGACGGGCGCGGCGCGCGTCGTGTGCAGCCCGGTCGGCGGCACGGTGACGGCGCTGGCGGACGTGCCGGACCCGGTGTTCTCCCAGGCGATGGTCGGCCCGGGGATCGCGGTGGAACCGCGTGACGGCCATGCCGACGCGGTGTCGCCGATCGACGGCACGCTGACCACCGTGCACGCGCACGCGTTCGTCGTCGCCGGTGACGACGGCGCGGCCGTGCTCGTGCACCTGGGTATCGACACGGTCAAACAGCAGGGCGAGGGCTTCACGCTGCACGTCGTCAAGGGCGAGCGGGTCCGGGCGGGGCAGCCGGTGGTCGGCTGGGACCCGGCGGCGGTGCGGGCGGCGGGTTACGCGCCGATCGTGCCGGTGATCGCGCTCGACGCGCAGCAGGAGGCCCTCCGGGCCGCCGAGACCGGCACGGAGGTCGCCGTCGGCGACGAACTGCTCACCTGGAACGACTGACCACACCCTCCCGCAATGGTCGTCGTGGGCGGCGGGCGCCTGGCGTGACGAGGCTGTGCGCGGGGGTGCGAACGGACCCCTCGTGGCGGTGGATGTCGCCTGCTCGAGTGGTGTTCGCCGCCGGGACGACAGGCGTGGCACCCCTCGTGCCACGACCGCTTGGATCCGCGAGCACCGCCGCACATCCTGCCGGGCGTGTGGTTGCAGGTGATGAGCACGAGCGCCGCCGGTCTCGCCGGTGCGGCGATCTCGGTGACGGCGTGCCGGTTGTCGGCCCGCGCCGCGCGGCCCGCCGTCGTACCCGCGGGCCCGTGCGCCGCGGTGACCGCGGGTTGCTGGGCGTGGCTGGGCTGGCGCTGGTCCACGGGCGGATTGCCGGGTTGGTGGCTGCCCGTGCCCCTGGCGGTCTTCGCCGTGGCGGCGCCGCTGGCGGCGGCCGACGTGCGGTACCGCAGGTTGCCGGACCTCCTCACCGCCGCTGTCGCGGTCCTCGTCGGCGTCGCCGTCGTGGCGAGCGCCGTCTCGGTAGGCATGGACGCGGTGGACACGGCGGCGGTGGACGCAGTGGCTGTGGACACGGCGGCGGTGGACACGGTGGCGGTGGACCCGACGACCGCTGACGCGGTGGCGCCGGGCGCGCCCGGCGCGGCGGAACCGGGTACGGGTGCCGCTTCGGGGCTGGTCGTACGCGGCGTCGCCGGTGCGGTCGTCTTCGCGGGCGTGCACGCGGTGGTCCACAGGGCCTCGCCGCGGTCGCTGGGTGCGGGCGACGTCAAACTGGCCGTCGGACTCGGCGGCGCGACGGCGGCCGTGGGGTGGCCCGCGCTCGTGGTCTCCGCGGGCGTGGCCTCGCTGGTGACCCTCGTGGGCGCCGGCATCGTACGGTGGGCGACGCGCGGTCCTCCCGGACGCGGCGTGCCGCACGGGCCGGGGATGCTGCTCGGAGCCTGCCTGGTCGTGGCCTTTCCGGGCGCCGGACTCGACGCCGTGGCGGAGGAGGCGGCCCTCGCGGTGGCGGTCCCCGGCATGGGCGGGGTCACGCCTGGTCCCGGGTAGCTGCGGTCACGTCGCTGCGGCGTGACAGGATCGGCGGTGTGTTGCGCTGGATAACCGCAGGTGAGTCCCACGGCCCGGGCCTGTCCGCGATCCTCGAGGGCATGGTCGCGGGCGTCGAGATCACGACGTCCGACATCGGCGAGCAGCTCGCCCGCAGGAGGCTCGGTTTCGGCCGGAGTCCGCGGATGGGTTTCGAGACCGACCAGGTCGAGTTCGTCGGCGGAGTCCGCCACGGCACGACCCAGGGTGGTCCGATCGCCGTGCAGATCGACAACTCCGAGTGGCCCAAGTGGGAGAAGGTCATGTCGGCCGACCCGGTCGACCCGGCGGAGCTGGACGGGCTCGCCCGGAACGAGGCCCTGACCCGGCCGCGGCCCGGCCACGCGGATCTGCCGGGCATGCAGAAGTACGGCTTCCCGGAGGCGCGGCCGGTGCTCGAACGCGCCAGCGCCCGTGAGACGGCTTCCCGCACCGCGCTCGGCACCGTCGCGCGGGCCTTCCTGCGGCAGCTGCTCGGCGCCGAGGTGGTCAGCCACGTCGTGTCGATCGGCGGGGCGGAGGCGCCCGAGGGGCCGCTGCCGCAGCCCGGCGACCTCGCCGCGATCGACGAGAGCCCCGTGCGGGCGTTCGGCGAGGCCGCGACCGACGCGATGGTCGCCGAGGTCGATGCGGTGCGGAAGGCGGGTGACACCGTCGGCGGCGTCATCGAGGTCATCGTCCACGGACTGCCGCCGGGACTCGGCTCGCACGTCCACTGGGACCGCAGGCTCGACGCGAAGCTCGCGGGCGCGCTCATGGGCGTGCAGGCGATGAAGGGCGTCGAGGTGGGCGACGGCTTCACCACCGCGCACCGGTGGGGCAGCCAGGCACACGACGAGATCGACCCCGGCGACGGCCCGACCGGCGTGACCCGTCGGTCCAACCGGGCGGGCGGGCTCGAAGGCGGCATCACCAACGGCGAGCCTCTCCGGGTCCGGGTGGCCATGAAGCCGATCTCCACCGTGCCCAGGGCACTGTCCACCGTGGACGTGGAGACCGGGGAGCCTGCCGTCGCGATCCACCAGCGCTCCGACGTGTGCGCCGTGCCGCGCGCCGGGGTGGTCCTGGAGTCGGTCGTCGCCCTCGTGGTGGCCGACGCCGCGCTGGAGAAGTTCGGGGGCGACTCACTCGCCGAGTCCCGGCGCAACGCCGACGGCTACCTCGCAGAGCTGGCCGAGCGGTGGCAGCGCGGCGGCGCGGAATGACGGCGAACGGAGTGACGGCGATGCAGGGACCGGTCGTCGTGGTGGGCCCGCCCGGATCGGGCAAGAGCACGGTCGGACGACTGCTCGCCGAGCGGCTCGGCGTCGCGTTCCGGGACGCCGACGCCGACATCGAGGCCGACGAGGGACGTGCGATCAGCGACATCTTCGCCGAGGACGGCGAGCCGGTGTTCCGGGAGATCGAGGAACGCACCATCGCGCGGACCCTTGCCGAGCACGACGGCGTCTACGCCCTGGGCGGCGGCGCGGTGCTGGCCGAGGGGACGCGGCGCAGGCTCGCGGGCCACACCGTCGTGTTCCTGTCCGTCGGCATGGCGGAGGGGGTGCGGCGCACGGGGCTGTCGAGCGCCCGTCCGCTGCTGACGGGCGTCAACCCGCGGGCCACGTACAAGGCGCTGCTGGACGAGCGGTTGCCCGTCTACCGGGGGGTCGCGACCTGCGAGGTCGACACCGACGACCGCGCCCCGGACGACATCGTCGCCGAGGTGATCGAGCGCCTCGATCCGGACAGCGGCGCTCCGGCACACACGGCGACCCGACGAACATGGTGAGGAGCAGGGAATGACCAGCGAACCGGTCCGCATCGAGGTCCGCACTGCACGGCCGTACGAGGTCATGGTGGGCCGCGGACTGCTCGGGGAGCTCACGCAGGCCGTCGGCGACGCGTCGACGGTCGCGCTGATCCACCCGCCGTCGCTGACCACGACCGCCGAGGCCGTCCGCGCCGAACTCGCCGAGGCGGGCCTGGACGCCCACCGCGTCGAGATCCCCGACGCCGAGGACGGCAAGGCACTCAAGGTCGCCGACTTCCTGTGGGACGTGTTCGGGCAGATGGGGCTCGACCGCCGCGGCGTCGTCGTCGGACTGGGCGGCGGCGCCGTCACCGACGTGGCGGGTTTCGTCGCGGGCACGTGGATGCGTGGCGTGAAGCTGGTGAACGTGCCGACGACGCTGCTCGGCATGGTCGACGCCGCCATCGGGGGCAAGACCGGCATCAACACCGAGGCGGGCAAGAACCTGGTCGGTGTGTTCCACGAGCCGTCGACCGTGCTCGCCGACCTCGCCACCCTGGACACGCTTCCGCCGAACGAACTCGTCGCAGGCATGGCCGAGATCGTCAAGGCCGGGTTCATCGCCGATCCGACCATCCTCGACCTCATCGAGGCCGACCCGGCCGCGGCTGTCGACACCCAGGGCGAGGTGCTGGGGGAACTGGTGCGCCGGGCCATCCAGGTCAAGGCGGACGTCGTCGCCTCGGACCTGCGGGAGGCGGACCTGCGCGAGATCCTCAACTACGGCCACACCCTCGGCCACGCCGTCGAACGTCGCGAGCGCTACCGCTGGCGCCACGGCGCGGCGGTGAGCGTCGGACTCGTGTTCGCCGCCGAACTGGCCCGCCTCGCGGGCAGGCTCGACGACGAGACCGCCGACCGGCACGCCAGGGTGCTGCAGGCATTGGGCCTGCCGACCAGCTACGACGCCGACGCGTTGCCGCAGTTGCTGGAGAACATGCGCTCGGACAAGAAGACCCGCTCGGGCACGCTGCGGTTCGTGGTGCTCGACGGTCTCGCCAAGCCGGGCAGGCTCGACGGTCCGGACCCCGCGTTGCTGGCGGGCGCGTACTCGGTCGTGGCGGCCGACGAGGCCCCGGGCACCACCGGGAACGGAGGGCTGCTGCTGTGAGGGTCGTGGTGCTGAACGGGCCGAACCTCGGCAGGCTCGGCACCCGCGAACCCGGCGTGTACGGCGCGACGACCTACGCCGGACTGGTCGAGCTGTGCACGGCGACCGGCGCGGAGCAGGGGCTCGACGTGGACGTGCGGCAGACCGACCACGAAGGGGAGATGGTCGGCTGGCTGCACGAGGCCGCCGACCTGGGCGCCCCCGTGGTGCTGAACGCGGGCGCATGGACGCACTACTCGATCGCGGTGCGCGACGCCGCCGCGCAGCTGTCGGCACCACTGCTGGAGGTGCACATCTCCAACGTGCACCGGCGTGAGGAGTTCCGGCACCACAGCGTGCTGTCCGACATCGCGACGGGCGTGCTGGCGGGGTTTGGCGTCGACGGATACCGCCTCGCCCTCGAGTGGCTGGCGCGCCGCGCGGACCGATCCTCGTAGGATGACGGCCACGTCCCGCCACTACCGGGTGACGGTGGCCGTACACTGAGCGTCCGCGCGGCCCCGGCACAGGACGCGCCCGCTGCCGGGCGACGCGGGGCGTTCGGGGGAGACGTACGGGGAGGGACGGAGTTGGTCGGCGCGATGGAGCGGCCTCGAAGTCGGGACGGGCGCACGCGGAGCTCGCGCGTCCGGCGCACGAGGCCGGTCGCGGCCCTCGTCGTCGGCATGGCGCTCGTTGCCGCCTGCACCCCCAGCGACGCCGAGACCCGTGGCGGTGACGACGACACCCGCGCGTCGCGGTCTCCCCGGACCCCGGCGCAGCAGGAACAGGTGGCGCTGGAGGTCGACCGGAACCGCAAGAGCCGCGGCGCGGTCGCCTACGGCGGCGCGGACGCACCGTACAACTACGGCCCCACGGTGATGCGCGACGGCGACAAGACCCGCATGTGGTGGTGCAGCCAGTACGGCCGGGCCCGCCCGCCGGGCGACGACGTGCTGCACGCGCGGTCCGCCGGGCTCGACGGCCCGTTCCGCGCTCCCGGTGGCGGCATCCCCGAGGCGGTGTTGTCGGGCTCGCCCGGGTCGTTCGACGGCAAGCACACCTGCGATCCGTCGGTCGTCCGCGTGAACGGGATGTACTACATGTACTACACCGGCGCGGCGGGCAGTCACGATCACGGCAACGCCATCGGCCTGGCGACCAGCACGGACGGCCGCAGCTGGAAGCGCACCGGCACGCCGATCGTGCGGGCGTCGCACGACACGAAGCGGGACAACACCTACGGCGCTGGACAGCCCGCCGTGGTGCACGTCGACGGCTGGTTCTACCTCATGTTCACCGACACCACCGGTGAGGCGGCGGGCTGGAACGGCGCGGGCCAGTTCGTGCTGCGTGCCAAGGAACCGACGTTCTCGGGCGCCGTCGAGGCGCTCGGCCGTGACGGGTTCACCGCCGTCGACGGCACCGCGGCGACCCGGTCCCGGTCGGTCGTGGACGCCTTCAGCGCCGACCTGATGTGGATCGACGCGATGGACTCCTTCGGGATCGCGCACCAGACCGACAGCGGCACGACGATCACCTTCTGGAACCGGGACTTCTCGGCCCGGCCGTACGAACCCGTGGTGCTGCGGGTGCCGTGGAAGGAAGGCCCCGGGCTCGTCCGGAGCCCGGAGGGGCACGCCCTCGTGTCCCCCGAGGATCCGTGCGGCCGCGTCCCGATCGACGTCGTGCAGGCCACCCGCATCGGCCGGTCCGGTGCGCCGACCGGCCTGCGCCACTTCGGCGCCGACGCCCACGGGTTCGAGGGCTGTCGCACCGTGGCGGGTGCGCTCGCGGCACTCGACGGGTTCGCCGTGCCGTCCCCGGAGCGGACCATGGACGTGATCGCGGGCGGCCGCGTGCTGCGCGTGGAGCGGCGGTCGGTGGCCGAGGCACTCTCGTCACGGGTGCTCGAGCAGCGGTTGCCGATCCTCGACGAGGCGGAGGTCTCCGGGCGGCTGCCCGCGGAGGCGCCCGTGGTCGAGTCCCCCGAGGGTCGCGGCTTCCTCCTCGGCGACACGATCTGGCCGGTGACGGGTGCGTCGGCCGAGAACGCGTTCGCGGCGAACTCCTCCGAACCGGAGTCGATCAGCACCGAACAGTGGCGCACGCACACACTCGGACCCGTGCTCGGCTCCTGAACGACCCTGCTCGGCCACGGAACGACGCCGGTGGCGCTCCTGCAGCGGTCCTGCTGTCGCGCTCGGGTGGGCCGAGCCGGCGCCTCGGTTGCGTGGGGTTCAGCGGCCGGTGTCGTCGCCGTCCGCGGCGACGCGGTCGCCGCGACGGGCCCGCAGTCGGGGAGTGGGGCGCGGACGGCGGTCCGGCCGGGGTTTGGCGAGCAGGACGGTCTCGTTGCGCTCGTCGCGGCCCGCGGGAGTCGGCGCCGCGGAGCCTGCCGCGGGACTCTCCGCCGCGCCGGGCGTGTCCGCCGCGGCTGCAGCGCCGATCGCGGCTGCGGAGCCGGTCGCGCCGTCCCCGTCGTCGCCGTCCAGGTCGGACCCGGGCCGGGGGAGGCGGGAACCGACGACCAGCCCGAGCCCGGCGGGGACGAGCACCAGCAGCGCGGTGAACGCGGCCCCGCTCGTCAACGCGGCGCCGAGCTCGCTGACGCCGGTGCGGTCGACGAGCACGGCCTTGCCGACGACGCCGAGCACGCCCGCGGCCGGGCCGGCGACCAGGCCTGCGATGAACCAGGTGCGGCCGCCGTCGGGGCGGCGCGCCCAGCCGTCGAGCGCGCTCCACAGGGCGGCCGCGCCGACGAGCAGAGCGAGCGCGGCCGATCGGGCGAGCGTCGTCTCACCGGGCTGGAACACGGCGATCTTGGCGAGCGCGACCGTGGCGGCGGCATGCAGCACCGCCATGCCGAGCGCGCGGAGGACCCAGTGCGGCATCGGCCCACTGTAACGGCCACCGCCGCGTCGTCACCCGATCCGGGCTTAAGCTGTCCGCCGTGTCTGACTCGTCCTCCTACACCCACGCCGACGCGCACCGGCGCCGCCGCGGCGCACTCGCCGAGCTGCTGCAGACCGCGGAGCTCGACGCCCTGCTGGTCACCGATCTGCGCAACATCCGCTACCTGACCGGGTTCACCGGGTCGAACGCCGCGTTGCTGCTGCACGCGGGCGGAGAGGACGCCACGGTGTTCTGCACCGACGGCAGGTACACCACCCAGGCCGCCTCCGAGGTGCCGGACCTGACCACGGTCGTCGACCGCGCGAGCGCGCGTGCGCTGGCCCGGCGCGCGGCCTGCGACCCCACGCGGTACCGCCGTATGGGGTTCGAGAGCCAGTACGTCAGCGTCGAGGAGCACGCGACCCTCGACGAGGCGGCGGGCGACGTCGAGCTGCACCGCAGTCCGGGCCTGGTGGAACGGTTGCGCATGGTCAAGGACGAACTCGAGATCGACGCGCTGCGCCGGGCGTGCGCGGCGGCCGACCAGGCGCTCGCCGGGCTGCTCGCCGACGGTGGGCTGCGGCCCGGCCGCAGCGAACGCGAGGTCGCCCGCGACCTGGAGTCGCGCATGCTCGATCACGGGTCGGAGGGGCCCGCGTTCCCGTCGATCGTCGCGGCGGGCGCGCATTCGGCGATCCCGCACCACCGGCCGGGCGGCGCCGTCCTCGCCGCCGGTGACCTCGTCAAGCTCGATTTCGGGGCCACCGTCGACGGATACCACTCGGACATGACGCGCACCGTCGTGCTGGGACGGCCCGCCGCGTGGCAGCAGGAGCTCCACGACCTGGTGCTGGAGGCGCAGCGGTCCGGGGTCGCGGCGGCCGTTCCCGGGGCGTCCACCCCGGCGGTGGACGCCGCCGCACGGGACGTCATCGCCGGGGCGGGGCGCGGCGACGAGTTCCTGCACGGCCTCGGCCACGGTGTCGGACTGGAGGTTCACGAGGCTCCGAGCTTGGCCAAGACCGGCGACGGTACACTGGCTGCCGGTATGGCGGTCACCGTCGAGCCCGGCGTGTACGTCGCCGGCCGTGGTGGAGTCCGCATCGAGGACACACTCGTCGTGCGGGAGTCAGCTCCCGAGCTCCTCACCCTCAGCACGAAGGAACTCGTGGTCGTCTAAGCACGCGGCCCGACCCCGATACAGGAGAACTCACAGCAGTGGCCACCACCAACGACCTGAAGAACGGCATCGTCCTCAACCTGGACGGCCAGCTCTGGTCCGTCGTGAACTTCCAGCACGTCAAGCCGGGCAAGGGCGGCGCGTTCGTACGCACCACGCTCAAGAACGTGCTCTCCGGCAAGGTCGTGGACAAGACGTTCAACGCGGGCACGAAGGTCGAGACGGCGAACGTCGACCGCCGGACGATGACGTACCTGTACAACGACGGCACCGACTACGTGTTCATGGACGGCGAGACCTTCGACCAGGTCTCCGTGCCGCCGCAGACCGTCGGTGACGCCGCGAAGTTCATGCTGGAGAACAGCGAGGTGCAGGTCGCCCAGCACGAGGGTGAGACGCTGTACGTCGAGCTGCCCGCGTCTGCCGAGCTGACCATCGAGCACACCGACCCCGGCGTGCAGGGCGACCGCTCCACCGGCGGCACCAAGCCCGCGCAGCTGGAGACCGGTGCCGAGGTCCAGGTGCCGCTCTTCGTCAACCAGGGCGAGAAGATCAAGGTCGACACCCGTGACGGCCGCTACCTCGGCCGAGTGTGAGTACCGCGGTGAGCCCTGAATCGGAGTCCCGGCGCGGCGGCAGGATCGGCCGTCGCGCCGCCCGGCGCCGTGCGGTCGAACTGCTCTACGAAGCGGCCCAGCGTGAACTCGACCCCGCGGCCGTGCTGAAGGAGCACGCAGGCAGCCCGGACGTCGACATCGTCGGCGACTACACGTTCACCGTGGTCGAGGGCATGTCCGCGCATCAGGAGCGGGTCGACGAACTGCTCGCCGAGCACGCGCAGGGCTGGACGCTCGAGCGCATGCCACCGGTCGACGTGGCGATCCTGCGCGTGGGCGTCTACGAGATGCTCTGGTCCGCCGACGTGCCCGACGCCGTGGCGATCGACGAGGCGGTCGGTCTGGCGAAGGAACTGTCCACGGACGACTCGCCCCGGTTCGTCAACGGTGTGCTCGGCCGCATCGGCAACATCGCCGACCGGCTGCGCGCCGTGCTCTGAGGCGCACCTCCCACCGCGCAGCGGTCCACCACGCAGCGGCTGCTCCGGGCGGCAGCTGTCGACGACACCGCCTGGGCCGGGTGACGGCCGCAGGCGGTGTCGTCGCCTCAGTCCTCCTTGGAGGGACGGGCCTCGGGAGGAAGGACACCCCAGTCGATGAGCTGTTCGGTCAGCTCGCCGGGCGTCATGTCGTAGATGATCGCCAGCGACCGCAGGTCCTCGGTCCGGATGGACAGGACCTTGCCGTTGTAGTCGCCGCGCTGGCTCTGGATGGTCGCTGCGTAGCGCGCGAGCGGCCCGACCTTCTCCGCGGGCAGCTGCTGGAGCCGCTCGAGGTTGATGACGATCTTCGTCGCGGGTTCGGCGCCGGACGGCACACGGCCCTCGGGCAGGAGCTCGACCACGGGCACGCCGTAGAAGTCGGCCAGCTCGGCCAGCTTCTGGACGGTCACGGCACGGTCGCCCCGTTCGTAGGAGCCCACCACGACCGCCTTCCAGCGGCCGCCGGACTTCTGCTCGACTCCATGCAGGGACAGGCCCTGTTGCTGGCGGATGCCGCGGAGCTTCGCCCCGAGCGCCTTGGCGTAATCGCCCATGTGGTGGTTCTCCGTTTCCTTGCCCCGGATCGGCCCGGCTGACCGACAGGGAACTCGTGAGTCGAATACTCAGAGTAATGGTTACGCGTTGTCGTCACCAGGTCAAGCAGGTCGTCGCACCCGGTGAGTTGTTTGCCACAGATGGACCACTCGTTCGGGGAGCCGGTGACGGCTGCTACCGTCTGTGCCGGACCTCCGAAAGTAGGGGGCGGACAACCAGCAGGGCACGCAGTCGAGGCCGAACACGTCCGGCCTGCGCAGCCTTCACAGATCCGACAGTCCTTTAAAGACCCGTCCGGTGAGGCGGGAAAGGAGCTCAGACCGTGGCACCACCTCGTGGTGCGGCGGCACCGGCCGAGCGAGAACTGCTCTCGGCCGGTGATGTCGCGCGCACAATCGCCCGGATGGCCCACCAGGTCATCGAGAAGACGGCCCTCGACGGCCCTGTGAGCCCTGCCGCCGCCGACAGTGGCGCCGGCGGCGATGTCGCCGGGCCACCGCTGCCACCCGTCCTGCTGGGCATTCCGACCCGCGGCACCCCGCTGGCGCATCGTCTCGCCGCGCGGATCGAGGAATTCTCCGGAGTGGCCGTTCCCGCGGGAGCGCTCGATGTGACGCTCTACCGCGACGACCTGCGCCGGAAACCCACCCGCCCGCTCGAGGAGACCGACGTGCCCGCGGGCGGCATCGACGACCGCGTCGTGATCCTCGTCGACGACGTGCTGTTCTCCGGCCGCACCGTCCGGTCGGCCCTCGACGCGCTGAGCGACCACGGCAGGCCCCGGGCGGTGCAGCTGGCCGCCCTGGTCGACCGTGGCCACCGTGAACTGCCCATCCGCGCCGACTACGTCGGCAAGAACGTGCCCACCTCGCGGACGGAGGAGGTCTCGGTCCTGCTGGCCGAGACCGACGGCCGTGACGCCGTGCTGATCAGGGGGCAGTAGATGCGGGACCTGCTCACCACCGACGGGCTCGGCCGCGACGAGGCCACCGCGATCCTGGACACGGCCGACGAACTCAAGCGGACGCTGCTCGGCCGCGAGGTTCGCAAGCTCCCGACGCTGCGCGGGCGCACCGTCATCACGATGTTCTACGAGAACTCCACGCGTACCCGGGTCTCGTTCGAGATCGCGGGCAAGTGGATGAGCGCCGACGTGGTCAACGTGTCGGCGGGCGGATCATCGGTCGGCAAGGGCGAATCGCTGCGGGACACCGCGCTGACGCTGTCGGCAGCGGGCGCGGACTGCGTGATCGTCCGTCACCCGGCCTCGGGAGCGCCGCACCGGCTGTCCGGGTGGCTCGCCGACACCCGCACGTCCGTGGTCAACGCGGGTGACGGCATGCACGAGCACCCCACCCAGGCGCTGCTCGACGCGGCGACCCTCCGCGAGCGGCTCGGGGGTATCGAAGGCAGGCGCATCGCGATCGTCGGCGACGTGCTGCACAGCCGGGTCGCCCGTTCGAACGTGCACCTGCTGACCACTCTCGGCGCCGAGGTGGTGCTCGTCGCACCGCCGACACTGGTGCCCCGTGGCGTGGAACAGTGGCCGGTGACCACGGCGTTCGACCTGGATTCACAGCTTCCCGGCCTCGACGCGGTGATGATGCTGCGCGTGCAGGCCGAACGGATGCGCGGCGGTTTCTTCCCGTCGGCGCGGGAGTACTCGATCGCGTACGGGCTCAGCGAGAAGCGGCTCGCGATGCTGCCGGATCACGCCGTCGTGCTGCACCCGGGGCCGATGCTGCGAGGGATGGAGATCGCCTCGCCGGTGGCGGACAGCCCGCGGGCCGCCGTCACCGATCAGGTCTCCAACGGCGTCCACGTGCGCATGGCCGTGCTGTACCACCTGCTGGCAGGGGAAGAACTATGACGGAGCTGCTGATCACGGGTGCCCGGCCGTACGGCGAGGGCGACCCCGTGGACGTCCTCGTGGCCGACGGGGTCATCGCCGAGATCGGTGAGCGCGGCGCGGTGCGGGCGCCGTCCTCGGCCGAGGTGCTCGACGCCGCGGGGCAGGTGCTGCTGCCCGGGCTCGTCGACCTCCACACCCATCTGCGTGAGCCCGGCCGGGAGGACACGGAGACGATCGAATCCGGGTCGAGGGCCGCGGCGCTCGGCGGCTACACGGCCGTGTTCGCGATGGCCAACACCGACCCGGTGGCCGACAACGCGCTGGTCGCGGGCCACGTGCTGCGGCGTGGCCGGGAGGTGGGCCTGGTCGACGTTCACCCGGTCGGGGCGGTCACGGTCGGGTTGGCCGGGGAGCGGCTGGCGGAGATCGGCACCATGGCGACCGGCGAGGCCGGGGTGCGGCTCTTCTCCGACGACGGGAAGTGCGTGGCGGACCCGCTGCTGATGCGGCGCGCGTTGGAGTACTCGACGTCGCTCGGCGTGGTGATCGCCCAGCACGCGGAGGAGCCGCGGCTGACCGACGGCGCGCAGGCGCACGAAGGGGAAGGCGCGTCGCGGCTCGGGTACGTGGGCTGGCCCGCGTCGGCCGAGGAGTCGATCGTCGCCCGCGACTGCGTGCTCGCGCGCCACGCCGGCGCGCGACTCCACGTCTGCCACGTGTCCACCACCGGTACTGTGGACGTGCTGAGCTGGGCGAAGGGGCTCGGCGTCGACGTCTCGGCCGAGGTGACGCCGCACCATCTGCTGCTCACCGACGAGCGCCTCGAGACCTACGACCCGGTGAACAAGGTGAACCCGCCGCTGCGGGCGCAGCGGGACACCGAGCGGCTGCGGCAGGCACTGGCGGACGGGGTCCTGGACTGCGTCGCCACGGACCACGCGCCCCACGCCGAGCAGGACAAGAGCTGCGAGTGGGACGCCGCGCGCCCGGGGATGCTGGGTCTGCAGACGGCGCTGTCGATCGTCGCGGACACGATGGTGCGCACGGGGCTGCTGGACTGGCGCGGCGTGGCTCGGGTGATGAGCGAGCGGCCCGCGGAGATCGCCGGACTGCCGGATCAGGGACGGCCGCTGGCGGAAGGCGAGCCTGCGAACCTGGTGCTCGTCGATCCGGACGCCGAATGGACCGTGCGGGGCGGGAAGCTGGCGAGTATCGCGGACAACACTCCGTACGACGGGATGCGACTGCCCGCCGTGGTGACGGCCACGCTGTTGCGTGGGCGCCTCACGGCTCGTGAAGGGAAGAGTGACTGATGGACAGGCTGTTGCTGACGCTGGTGTTCGTCGCGCTGCTGGTGCTGTGCGTGTACGGCATGTGGAAGGGCTGGCGACGACAGGCGCGGGCGCAGAGCGTGCGCATCCCTCCGTTCCCCGCGCCCCCTGCCGAGCCGGGGACGCCGCTGCTGGAGACGCCGGGCCTGTACGTGACGACGACGTACGCGGGCCGCTGGCAGGAGCGCATCGTGACCCGCGGTGCGGGCCTGCGCGGCCCGGCGACGCTCCGGCTGTACGACGACGGCATCGACGTCGACCGCGACGGCATGCTGAGCTTCCGGATTCCGCGCGAGGCGATCACCGGCATCGCCACCGGCAAGGGCATGGCGGGCAAGGTCATGGGGACCGACAGCCTGCTGATCGTGACCTGGCGTGCGGGTGGGTCCGACGACGCCGTCGAACTCGACACGGGATTCCGTGCCGACGACCGCGGCGTCTATCCGAAGTGGATCGCACAGGTCGAACGCGCCTCGGAGGGCGAGGCCGGGACCGAGAGCGACGACGAGCGCATCGTGGGAGGTGCACAGGCATGAGCGCGACACGCACTCCGGCGGCACTCGTGCTCGAGGACGGCCGGATCTTCCGGGGCAGCGCCTACGGGGCACAGGGCCGCACTCTCGGCGAGGTGGTCTTCTGCACCGGCATGACCGGGTACCAGGAGACGTTGACCGACCCCTCGTACCGCAGGCAGATCGTCGTGCAGACGGCACCGCAGATCGGCAACACCGGGTGGAACGACGAGGACGACGAGTCGTCCCGCATCTGGGTGGCGGGCTACGTGGTCCGCGACCCCGCGCGGACGCCGTCGAGCTGGCGGTCGAAGCGCGGGCTGGACGAGGAGCTGGCGGCGCAGGACGTCGTCGGGATCTCCGATGTGGACACCCGCACCCTCACCCGGCACATCCGCGAGCACGGCGCCATGCGCGCAGGCGTGTTCTCCGGTGACGGCCTGGTGGCCGACGACGAGATGGTCGCCGCCGTCGCCGCGAGCCCGGCGATGGCGGGGGCCGACCTCGCGGGCGAGGTGACGACGGCGCAGCCGTACGTCGTGCCCGCGGTCGGCGAGACCCGCTTCCGCGTCGCGGCGCTGGACCTGGGCATCAAGGCGAACACGCCGCGGCAGCTGGCCCGGCGGGGGATCGAGGTGCACGTGCTGCCCGCGACCTCCACGGTCGACGACCTGCTGGCCGTGGGCGCCGACGGGGTGTTCCTGTCGAACGGTCCCGGCGACCCGGAGACGCAGAGCCACGCGATCGAGCTGACGAAGGCGACCCTGCAGCGCGAGATCCCGCTGTTCGGCATCTGCTTCGGCAACCAGATCCTCGGCCGCGCGCTGGGGCTGGGCACGTACAAGATGCGTTACGGCCACCGCGGCATCAACATCCCGGTGATCGACGCGGCGACCGGTCGGGTCGCGATCACCGCGCAGAATCACGGGTTCGCCCTCGAAGGGGAACCGGGCGGGCGGTTCGACTCGCCGTTCGGCACCGCCGAGGTGAGTCACCACTGTGCCAACGACGGCACGGTCGAAGGCCTGCGCTGTGTGGACGTGCCCGCGTTCTCGGTGCAGTACCACCCCGAGGCCGCCGCGGGCCCGCACGACGCGAACCCGCTGTTCGACGACTTCGTCTCACTCATGCACAGCCGCAGGCCGAGCACGGCACAGGAGGCGCGCCAGTAATGCCCAAGCGTACGGACATCGAGCACGTGCTCGTGATCGGCTCGGGGCCGATCGTGATCGGCCAGGCGGCCGAGTTCGACTATTCCGGCACGCAGGCGTGCCGCGTGCTGCGTCAGGAGGGTCTGCGCGTCAGCCTGGTCAACTCCAACCCGGCGACCATCATGACCGACCCGGAGTTCGCCGACTCGACCTACATCGAGCCGGTGACGCCGGAGTTCGTGGAGAAGGTCATCGCCGCGGAGCGCCCGGACGCGCTGCTGGCGACCCTCGGCGGGCAGACGGCGCTGAACTGCGCGGTCGCGTTGCACGAGAACGGTGTGCTGGAGAAGTACGGCGTCGAACTGATCGGTGCCGACATCGACGCGATCCAGCGCGGCGAGGACCGGCAGAAGTTCAAGGACATCGTCCGGCAGGTCGGCGGGGACGTGCCCCGCAGCGCGGTGTGCCACTCGATGGAGGAGGTCCGGGCGACGGTCGCGGAGGTCGGGTTGCCCGTCGTCATCCGCCCGTCGTTCACCATGGGCGGCCTCGGGTCGGGCATGGTGCACACCGAGGACGAGATGGAGCGGCTCGCGTCGCTCGGCCTCGAGGAGAGCCCGGTGACCGAGGTTCTCATCGAGGAGAGCGTGCTCGGGTGGAAGGAGTACGAGCTCGAGCTGATGCGCGACGGCCACGACAACGTCGTGGTGGTCTGCTCCATCGAGAACTTCGACGCGATGGGCGTGCACACCGGCGACTCGATCACCGTCGCCCCGTCGATGACGCTGACCGACCGCGAGTACCAGCGCATGCGCGACGTCGGCATCGACGTGCTGCGCGCAGTGGGCGTGGAGACCGGCGGCTGCAACATCCAGTTCGCGATCAACCCGGTCGACGGGCGCATGGTCGTGATCGAGATGAACCCGCGGGTGTCGCGGTCGTCGGCGCTGGCGTCGAAGGCGACGGGTTTCCCGATCGCCAAGATCGCGGCGAGGCTCGCGATCGGCTATACGCTCGACGAGATCAGCAACGACATCACGGGTGAGACGCCTGCCAGCTTCGAACCGACACTCGACTACGTCGTGGTGAAGGTGCCGCGGTTCGCGTTCGAGAAGTTCCCCGGCGCCGATCCGGAACTGACGACGACGATGAAGAGCGTCGGCGAGGCGATGGCGATCGGGCGCAGTTTCCCCGAGGCGCTGGGCAAGGCGATGCGGTCGATGGAGACCAAGCGCGTCGGGTTCTGGACCGGGCCGGATCCGGAAGGCGCCACGGTCGAGTCCACTCTGGACGAACTGCGCACGCCGCACGACGGCCGGATCTACGCCGTCGAGCGCGCACTGCGGCTGGGTGCGACGCCGGACGAGGTGCAGCGCGCCAGCGGCATCGACCCGTGGTTCATCGACCAGATCGCCCTCATCGGCGAGATCGGGGCCGAGGTCCGCGACGCCCCGGTGCTGTCGGGAGACCTGCTGCGCCGCGCCAAGCGGACGGGTCTGTCCGACCGGCAGATCGCGGCCCTGCGCCCGGAACTGGCAGGCGAGGACGGCGTCCGTTCCCTGCGGCAGCGGCTCGGTGTGCACCCGGTGTTCAAGACGGTCGACACGTGTGCGGCCGAGTTCGCCGCCCGCACGCCGTACCACTACTCGGCCTACGAGGCCGACCCCGGAGCCGAAACCGAGGTCTCCCCGCAGCCGGACAAGCCGAAGGTGCTGATCCTCGGCTCCGGCCCGAACCGCATCGGCCAGGGCATCGAGTTCGACTACTCGTGCGTCCACGCGGCGCTGGCGCTGCGTGAGGCCGGGTTCGAGGCCGTGATGGTCAACTGCAACCCCGAGACGGTCTCGACGGACTACGACACCTCGGACCGGCTGTACTTCGAGCCGCTGACCTTCGAGGACGTCCTCGAGGTGGTGCGCGCCGAACAGGAGTCCGGCACCGTCGCGGGCGTCATCGTCCAGCTCGGCGGGCAGACGCCGCTCGGCCTGGCCCAGCGGCTCTCCGACGCGGGCGTGCCCGTCGTCGGCACCCCGCCGGAGGCGATCAACCACGCCGAGGACCGCGGCGCGTTCGGTGACGTGCTGACCGGTGCGGGCCTGCCCGCACCGAAGTACGGCACCGCCACCTCGTTCGAGGGCGCGAAGCACATCGCCGACGAGATCGGCTACCCGGTGCTGGTGCGCCCGTCGTACGTGCTCGGCGGCCGCGGCATGGAGATCGTCTACGACGAGGCCTCGCTCGAGAACTACATCGCCCGCGCCACCGAGGTCACGCCCGAGCACCCGGTGCTGGTCGACCGGTTCCTCGACGACGCCATCGAGATCGACGTCGACGCGCTCTACGACGGCGAGGAGCTGTTCCTCGGCGGCGTGATGGAGCACATCGAGGAGGCGGGCGTGCACTCGGGCGACTCGGCGTGCGCCCTGCCGCCCATCACGCTCGGCCGGACGGACCTGGAGCAGGTGCGCCGGTCGACCGAGGCGATCGCCCGCGGGGTCGGCGTGCGGGGACTGCTCAACGTGCAGTACGCGCTCAAGGACGACGTGCTGTACGTGCTCGAGGCGAATCCACGCGCGTCGCGGACGGTGCCGTTCGTGTCGAAGGCGACGGCCGTGCCGCTGGCGAAGGCGGCGTCGCTGATCATGACGGGCTCGTCGATCAAGGCTCTGCGTGGCCGCGGCGTACTGCCTGCCGAGGGCGACGGGGGAGACCTGCCCGTCGACGCGCCGGTGGCGGTCAAGGAGGCGGTGCTGCCGTTCCACCGGTTCCGCACCCCCGAGGGCCACGGCGTCGACTCGCTGCTGGGCCCGGAGATGAAGTCCACGGGCGAGGTGATGGGCGTCGACACGGCGTTCGGCACGGCGTTCGCCAAGTCGCAGTCCGGCTCGTACGGGTCGCTGCCGACGAGCGGCACGGTGTTCGTGTCCGTGGCCAACCGCGACAAGCGCTCGCTCGTGTTCCCCGTCAAGCGGCTCGCCGACCTGGGCTTCGAGGTGGTCGCGACGGCGGGTACCGCCGAGGTGCTGCGCCGCAACGGCGTGCCGTGCGGCGTGGTCCGCAAGCAGCACGAGGACGCCGACGCGCAGGCCACGACGGACCCGGACGCCCCGAACATCGTGGACCTGATCCTCGACGGTGGCGTCGACATGGTCATCAACACCCCGTACGGCAACAGCGGCCCGCGGATCGACGGCTACGAGATCCGCACCGCGGCCGTCACGCGCGGCATCCCGTGCGTGACGACCGTGCAGGGCGCGTCGGCGGCGGTGCACGGGATCGAGGCGATGATCCGGGGCGACGTCGGGGTGCGTTCGCTGCAGCGGCTCCAGGCGGCGCTGCGGGACGGCTCGTGACCGAGCGGTTCGGGGGCCGGCTGGCCCGCGTCGTCACCGCGCGCGGGCCGCTGTGCGCCGGCATCGACCCGCATCCGGGGCTGCTGGCCGAGTGGGGACTGCCCGCCGACGTCACCGGCCTCGAACGGTTCGCGCTGACGGCCACGGAGGCGCTCGCCGGTGAGGCCGCGGTGGTCAAACCCCAGTCGGCGTTCTTCGAGGCCCACGGTGCGGCCGGAGTGGCCGTTCTGGAACGGGTCGTCGCCGAGTGCCGGGACGCCGGTGCGCTCGTGCTGCTCGACGTGAAGCGGGGCGACATCGGCTCGACGATGGCCGCGTACGCGACCGCCTACCTGTCCGACGGTTCGCCGTTGGCCGCGGACGCCGTCACGGTGTCGCCGTACCTCGGGTTCGGGGCGCTGGAGCCGGCGTTCGAGGCCGCGGCGGCCTCGGGCAGGGGAGTGTTCGTGCTCGCCCGCACGTCGAACCCGGACGGTGAGGCGCTGCAGCGGGCCGACGCGGGCGGCCGGTCGGTCGCCCAGTCCATTGTGGATGACGCGGCGGTCCGTAACGCCGGCGCCGAGCCGCTGGGTGATGTCGGCGTCGTCGTGGGTGCGACGAACGTCCCTGGTGAGCTTCGCCTCGCCGAGCTGAACGGGCCGGTGCTCGCGCCCGGTTTCGGTGCCCAGGGTGCGACGGCGGCCGACCTCGCGACCGTGTTCGGGTCCGCGCTGCCCGCCGTGGTGCCCGCCTCGTCACGGGCACTGCTGCGGTGCGGTCCGGACGTCGGAGCCATGCGCGGAGAGGTGCGCCGCGTGCAGGCCGATCTGGCGGCCGCCGCGGGGTCCGACGGACCGGCGTGAGGCCGGTTTTCCGGTTCGCGTACGCGAATGGAAGCCCTGGTCGAAGCCGATGTTGATCTTGCACTAGGCTGTCGGAGCAAGTGGCGCAGCGGGGGCAGGCGGTGCCACATTCGCCCGCATCCGGCGACGGGAATTCCGGCCTTGTGCCGTCCCGCGTCGGCCGCTGTGGGTAGGGTCTTCCCCGGTGCGAGTGCCGCGGCCTCCAGTCGCGGCACTCCGGGAGCGGATCGGCCGCGTGTGCGGGCATTTTCCGGCACGCACAGGCCGGGTTCAGCGCTCACCCCCGCATTGTGAGTCCAGGTCAGGGGTGGGTACGGTCGCCACACCCACCCAGAATTTTGAGTAATACCGGAGGAAAACGTGGCACTTCCCCAGCTCACCGAGGAACAGCGTGCTGCGGCGCTGGAGAAGGCCGCCGCCGCCCGTCGCGCCCGCGCGGAGCTCAAGGAGCGGCTCAAGCGCGGCGGTACGACCCTCGACGATGTGCTGAAGCAGGCCGACGAGGACGAGGTGCTCGGCAAGATGAAGGTCTCCGCACTGCTGGAGGCCCTGCCGGGCGTGGGCAAGGTACGTGCACAGCAGACGATGGAGCGCCTCGAGATCGCGGCCAGCCGTCGTCTGCGCGGCCTCGGTGAACGGCAGCGCAAGGCGCTGCTCACCGAGTTCAGCGGCGAGTGAGCGAGCAGCGACAGCGCGGCTCGAACCAGGCCGGCGTGCGCGGCGGCCGGAGGGCATCCGGTGAGCCGGTGCCGGGCACGACCGCCCGGCGCCGGCTCACCGTCGTCTCGGGCCCGTCCGGGGTCGGCAAATCGAGCGTGGTCGGCGAGCTGCGCGCACTCGATCCGGACATCTACTTCAGCATCTCCACGACCACACGGGCTCCGCGCGAGGGCGAGGTCGACGGGGCGCACTACCACTTCGTCGACCGCGCGACGTTCGACCGGATGATCGCCGACGGGCAGTTCCTCGAGTACGCGGAGTTCGCGGGCAACTGCTACGGCACGCCCCGCGCACCGGTCGACCGAGCCCTCGACCAGGGCAGGCCCGCGGTGCTCGAGATCGAGCTCCAGGGCGCACGCCAGGTGCGTGAGGCGATGCCCGACGCGCAGCTGGTGATGCTGCTGCCGCCGTCGTGGGGTGAACTGGTCGACCGGCTCACCGGGCGCGGCACCGAGGCCATGGAGGCCGTGCAGGCACGGCTCGGCGAGGCCGAACGCGAACTCGCGGCGGCCAGCGAGTTCGACGCGCAGGTCGTCAATGCCGATGTGAAGACCGCCGCGCGGGAGTTGTTAGACTTGGTCAGAGGCCCGTCCGGGTCGCAGGACTGAGTCCGGGGACGCACCTCGGGTACGTCCCGCCGGTCCACCCGGCCGTCGGACCCGGGTCGACACGGACCGGCCGACACAGAACTTCCGACACCGACCCTTCCGCAGATTCGGAGCAGTAGTGACCGCGTTCACGTTGGGCCCGCAGAGCGAGCAGCTCGAGGGCATCACGAACCCGCCCATCGACGACCTGCTCGACAAGGTCAGCTCCAAGTACGCGCTCGTGGTCTACTCGGCCAAGCGCGCCCGCCAGATCAACGACTACTACGCGCAGCTCGGCGAGGGTCTGCTCGAGTACGTCGGCCCGCTCGTCGAGCCGGGCCCGCGGGAGAAGCCGCTGTCGATCGCGCTTCGGGAGATCCACGCGGGTCTGCTGGAGCACACGGAAGGCGAGTGAGCCGACGGTTCACCCGACGTGACGAAACCGGCGACGCCGGCCACCGCCCGACGGTGCCGGTCGCCGGTTTTCGTCGTCTCGGACCGTCCGCGTGACGCCCCGCACGTTGCGGCGCGGCCGGTTGCGGCGCGACGACCGGGGCCGTAGGACCTACTGACTATGAAGCGGATCGTTCTCGGGGTCGGCGGTGGCATCGCGGCCTACAAGGCGTGCGAGGTCCTGCGCGGACTCACCGAATCCGGCCACGACGTCCGCGTCGTGCCCACCGACGCGGCGCTGGAGTTCGTCGGCGCGGCGACGTTCGAAGCGCTGTCCGGACACCCGGTGCACACGGGCGTGTTCACCGCGGTCCACGAGGTGCAGCACGTGCGTATCGGCCAGGAGGCGGACCTGGTCGTGGTCGTGCCCGCCACCGCCGATCTGCTCGCGCGTGCCGCCCACGGCCGCGCCGACGACCTGCTCACCGGCACACTCCTGACGGCCCGGTGCCCGGTGGCGTTCTTCCCCGCGATGCACACCGAGATGTGGGAGCACCCGGCGACGCGCGACAACGTCGCCACCCTGCGGTCCCGCGGCGCCGTCGTCGCCGAGCCCGCCGCGGGCAGGCTCACCGGCGCGGACAGCGGCAAGGGCCGCCTCGCCGATCCGCGGGAGATCGTTGACGTCGCCCGGTTGCTGCTCGCGCGGGGCGACGCGCTGCCGCGCGACCTGGAGGGTCGCCACGTGGTCGTCTCCGCGGGCGGCACGCGGGAGCCCCTGGACCCGGTGCGGCATCTCGGCAACCGATCCTCGGGCAAACAGGGCTACGCACTCGCGCGCGTGGCGGCCCAGCGGGGCGCCAGGGTGACGCTCGTGTCCGCCCACACCGACGCGCTGCCCGAACCCGCGGGCGTCGACCTGGTGGACGTCTCGACGGCCGCGGAACTGGGGGAGGCCGTCGACGCGGCCGCCGCCGACGCCGACGTCGTGGTGATGGCTGCCGCGGTGGCCGACTTCCGCCCCGCGGGCACGTCCGGCCACAAGATCAAGAAGAGCGACGACAACCCCGACCCGGTCCTCGAGCTGGAGCGCAACCGCGACGTGCTCGCCGGCCTCGTGGCGCGGAGGACGCCGGGACAGATCATCGTCGGGTTCGCCGCCGAGACCGGCGACGCCGAGGGCAGCGTGCTCGACCACGCCCGCGCCAAACTCGCCCGCAAGGGCTGCGACCTGCTCGTCGTCAACGCCGTCGGCGAGGGCGGGGCGTTCGACGCCGACGACAACACCGGGTGGCTGCTGGCCTCCGACGGCGCCGAGGACCGCATTCCGCTCGGGGCCAAGTCCGAACTCGCCGCCACGGTCTGGGACGCGGCCACGCGGTTGCTGGGCGGCGCTCCCACCCGGTGACCCGCTCCGGCCTGCGCTTTCCCAGATAACGGGAGGTTCACGGGCGCCGCCGATAGAGTGAGGCCGTCCCCGATGTCGAGAGGTGAGGTGCAGCCGGTGGCCGCCGTGCAGGGCAGGTTGTTCACGAGTGAGTCGGTGACTGAGGGTCACCCGGACAAGATTTGTGACGCGATCAGCGACACGATTTTGGATGCGATGTTGGCGCAGGATCCGCGGTCGCGGGTTGCGGTGGAGTCGATGGTGACGACCGGTCAGGTGCATGTGGCTGGTGAGGTGACCACGGCGGCGAACGTCGATACGACGGCGTTGGTGCGTCAGGCGGTGTTGGACATCGGGTATGACTCGTCGGAGAAGGGTTTCGACGGGGCGTCGTGTGGTGTGAGTGTGTCGATCGGGGCGCAGTCGCCGGATATTGCGCAGGGTGTGGACACGGCGTACGAGTCGCGTCTGGAGAACGCTCTGGATGATTTGGACAAGCAGGGCGCGGGTGATCAGGGCCTGATGTTCGGGTATGCCTGTTCGGACACGCCGGAGTTGATGCCGTTGCCGATCGCGTTGGCGCATCGGTTGTCGTTGCGGCTCTCGCAGGTGCGGAAGAACGGGACGGTGCCGTATCTGCGTGCG
>NZ_JAMTCN010000012.1 GCF_024171865.1 Prauserella aidingensis
CACGCCTCCGCAAACACCGGAAACACCGACGCCAACCCACGACCCATACCCACACGCTGACTGCCCTGACCCGTAAACACGAACGCCACACGACCGGTTCGCGCGGAGCCGCGCACGATTCCGGACTGCAACGAGGTCAGGGCTTCGGCGGCGGTCGTGCCGAGGCCGACCGCGCGGTACGCCAACGGTGTTCGGGCAGCCAGCGCGCGTGCGACGGGGAGAGCATCCCCTTCGACCGTCGCGAGCCGTGCGATCTGTGCGTCCAGTGCCTCCGGCGTGTGTCCGCTCACAGGCCACAGCACCGGTCCCCACCCTGCGGACGAAGAATCGGTCTCGCCGTTCTCCGCGGCGTCGGAGGTGCCGCGACCGGCCTGCTCCAGCACGAGGTGAGCGTTGGTTCCGCTGATGCCGAACGACGACACCGCCGCCCGCCGTGTCCGGTCGCCCGACCAGTCGCCGGGTGCGGACAGCAGCCGCACGCCCGACCAGTCGACGTGTGGGGTCGGGGTCTCGGCGTGCAGCGTGCCGGGCAGTACGCCGTGCCGTACGGCCTGCACGGCCTTGATCACGCCGAGTACGCCCGCGGCTGCCTGGGCGTGGCCGATGTTCGACTTGAGCGAGCCGAGCGCCACCGGCTCCGCGCGATCCGCACCATAGGTCGCCATCAGGGCGGCCGCCTCGACCGGATCGCCCAGCCGGGTGCCCGTACCGTGCGCCTCGATGAGGTCTACATCGGACGGAACGAGACCGGCGTCGGCCAGTGCGGACCGGATGACGCCCTGTTGTGCGACGCCGCTCGGGGCGGTCAAACCGTTCGAGGTGCCGTCCTGGTTGACCGCGCTCCCGCGGATCACCGCGAGGACGGTGTCGCCGTCACGGTCGGCGTCGGCGAGCCTGCGCAGCACCAGCAGTCCGGCGCCCTCGGCCCAGCCGGTGCCGTCGGCGTCGGCGGAGAACGCCTTGCACCGCCCGTCGGGCGCCAGCCCGCCCTGTTTGGCGAACTCGGCGAACATGCCAGGGCTGCTCATCACGGTGGCACCACCGGCCAACGCGGCGTCGACCTCACCGCTGCGGAGCGACCGCACGGCCAGATGCAGCGCGACCAGCGACGACGAGCAGGCCGTGTCGACGGTGAGCGCAGGACCGCCGAGACCGAACTGGTAGGCGATACGCCCGGAGGCAACGCTGGTGGTGGTACCGGTGAGGACGTGCCCGCCCTCGTCACCGGCCCGGTGCGCGCGTGGCCCGTAGTCCTGCGGGATCGCGCCGACGAAGACACCCGTCGTACCGGCAGGAACCCCGCCCGCACGTTCGAAGGCCTCCCACGCCAGCTCCAGGAGGATTCGCTGCTGCGGTTCCATGGCGGACGCCTCGCGCGGCGAGATGCCGAACAGGTCGGCGTCGAAACCGGCGGCGTCGGCCAGGAATCCGCCGCGCACACCGTCCAGGGTCCAGCCACGGTCGTCCGGGGCGTCACCGACGGCGTCGCGGCCGTCACGGACCAGCTCCCACAGCTGTTCGGGGGTGTCCACGTGGCCCGGCGCCCGGCAGGCCATGGCGACCACGGCGACGGGCTCTCCCGGGTCGATCTCCGCCCGTGGACGGCCGGGCTCGGCGTCGTCGCCGGATGCCCACCAGTCGGCGAGCAGCTGCGGTGTCGGATGGTCGAAGACCACTGTGGACGGCATGTCCCGGCCGAGGCCCGACAACCGGGTGCGCAACTCCTCCAGCATGACCGAGTCGAAACCCAGGTCCCGGAACGTCCGTGCGGTATCCATCGCCGCCGGGTCGTCGTAACCCAGCACGTCGGCCACGTGGTCGAGCACGTTCACCGCCGGAGCCGCTCGCGCAGGCGACGGTGGCTCGGACTGGGGCGACTCGGCCCGCGGTGACTCGGACGGCGGCGGTTCGGACGGCACCGCGTCAGCGGAAGCTGCGTCAACGAAAGCGGTGTCAACGGAATCGGCGGTGACGGAACGGGCCTCGCCCGCCCAGTGCCGCGTCCGTTCGAACGGGTAGGTGGGCAGCTGCACCCGGCGCCCGCCACCGGACAACCGCGACCAGTCCGTTCCGCGCACGGTGGCGAGTGCGGCGGCGGCGCGGGCGGTGATGCGTTCGTCCTTGCCCTCCCGCAACAGCGGTGCCGTAGCCACGCCGTCGAGACCGGCCGACGCGGTGAGGGCGCCGCCCGAGCCGAGTTCGAGCAGCGTCGTCGTGCCCGCGGAGACGGCCGCCGTGACGGCGTCGTGGAAACGCACCGGCAGGCGAGCGTGGTCGGCCCAGTAATCCGCGTCGGGGACGCCCCACGACCTGCCGGTCACCGTCGACACGACGTCGACCGACGGAGTGCGGTGCGTGAGGGTCGCCGCGGCCGCGCGGAAACGGTCCAGTACTGGATCGAGGCGATGCGAGTGGAACGCGTGACTGACCCGCAACCTGCTCGTGCGGCGGCCACGTGCGGCCCAGCGGGCGAGCAGGGCGTCCACCGGGTCCTCGTCCCCCGAGACGACGACGGCGCCGGGACCGTTGACGGCGGCGAGGTCGACGCCCGGCACGAGGTCGGCGGTGATCTCGTCCTCGTCGGCTTCGACGGCGCCCATGGCGCCACCGCGGGGCAGCTCGGCCATGAGCCTGCCGCGGGTCACCACGAGTTCGGCCGCCTCGTCCAGCGTGAGCACCCCGGCGATCTCGGCGGCGGCGAACTCGCCGACCGAGTGGCCGACCAGCACGTCCGGTCGCACACCCCAGTGTTCGAGCAGTCGCGCCAGGCTCACCTGGAGGGCGAACAGGGCGGGCTGTGCCCACGCCGTGTCGTCCAGCAGTGCCGGATCGTCGCCGTGCAGCACGTCGCGTACGCCCGGCCGCGGCAGGTGCCGGTCCACGGCGGCGGCGACCTCCCCGAACGCGTCGGCGAAGGCGGGGACGGTGAGCAGTTCCCTGCCCGCCCCCAGTCGTTGTCCACCCTGCCCCGGCAACAGGAAACCCACGTGGCCGTCCGCCTGCCCGGTACGGACCACCGAGGGCGCGGGGCGGTCCTCGGCCAGCGCGTCGAGCCCGCGCGTGGCCGTCTCGCGATCGGCGGCGACGACGACGGCCCGCTGCGGCAGTTGCGCGCGTCCCTCGGCGAGGGTCGTGGCGGCGTCGGCGAGCGACACGGTGTCGAGCTCGCCCCGCAGCCGCGCGGCCAGGGCACGCAGTGCCGAGGCCGTCCTCGCGCTCAGCACCAGCGTGTCGGGGTGGCCGTGACTGCCGCCGGCGTGAGCCGCGGAATCCTCCTCCACCCCGCGCACGACGAGATGCGCGTTGGCACCGCCCATGCTGAACGAGCTGACGCCGGCGATCGCCTCCGGGCGGAGCGGTTCCGGTTCGGTGACCACGCGCAGGTTCAGCGCGTCGAGGTCGATCGCCGGGTTGGGCTCGCCGAAGTTGAGCGACGGTGGGAGATCACCCCCGTGCACCGCCAGCACGGTCTTCAGCAGCCCGGCCGCACCGGCGGCACCTTCGAGGTGGCCGATGTTGGTCTTCACGGAACCGACCGGCAACGGCTCCGCACGCACCGAGAACACCTCGCCGAGCCCGGCGGCCTCGACCGGGTCCCCTGCACGAGTCCCGGTCCCGTGCAGTTCCACGAAGTCCACATCGGACTCGTCGATACCTGCATCCTCGTGTGCCCTGCGGATCGCGTCCGCCTGAGCGGACGCCCTCGGCACGGTCAGCCCCTCGCCGCCGCCGTCGTGGTTGAGAGCACCACCCGCGAGCACCGCGTACACGCGGTCGCCTGCCGCCAGCGCGTCCTCGACTCGCCGCAGCACCAGGACCACGCCGCCCTCGCCGCGCACGTATCCGTCCGCGCGAGCATCGAACACGTAGGCACGGCCGCTCGCCGACAGCGCTCCGAACTCGGCGGTCACCGCGCTGCCGAGCGCCGTCAGATTCAGGTGGACACCGCCGGTCAGCACCGTGTCGGTGTCGCCGCGATGCAGCGACGCACACGCCTGGTGAACGGCGACGAGGGAACCCGCCTGGGCGGCGTCGATCGTCAGACTCGGGCCGGTGAGTCCCAGCACGTGCGACACCCGGTTGGCGACCATGCCACGAGCGAGGCCGGTGAGCGTGTGTGCACCCGCATTCGCTCGGCTGATCGCCGCGTAGTCGTCCGCCATCGCGCCGAACACCACACCTGTCCGGCGCCGCGCGGCGGTCTCCGGCGAGATGCCCCCGTCCTCGAGCGCCTCCCAGGCGAGTTCGAGCACCAGCCGCTGCTGCGGATCGAGCGCCGCGGCCTCCCGCGGTGAGAGACCGAAGAAGTCCGCGTCGAACGCGTCCACTTCGGACAGGAAGCCACCCCTGCGCACGCCTTCGGGATACCGTCCGAGAACAGCGGCGTCCGCCCATCGGCCCACGGGCACGTCCCGCACGGCGTCGGTGCCCGTGCGCAGCGAGTCCCAGAACCGGGTCGGCCCCGCGGCACCGGGCAGGCGGCACGCCAGGCCCACGACGGCCACGGCCCCGCCGGGAAACGCACCGCTTCTCACACCGCCGCCCCTCCTCTCGCAGGACCACCCGGGAACCGCACGTACCGACACGGCCGCAGGGCCGCCGTCCGCACAGAACTGTGTGCAGAACTTACGAGCGGCGACGGGCACGCCCACACCCCTACGCACCCCTAAACCGGGTCGCGGACGCCCTTGACATCGCTTCGAGACAGCCGGTTCCGAGATAACAGTGTGCTTGCGTCGTATCGGCGAATCCCTCCACGAGCACGTGCGGTGCTAGCGTAGGACCTCGGTTACCAGGATTTTCGTTGCGCAGAGGTGGATTCGTGGGTTCCCACATCGCTTTCGTCAGCATCACCGGGCACGGGCACGTGCGGCCCACGCTGGCGCTGGTGTCGGAACTCGTCGCACGGGGCCACCGCGTCACCTACGTCGTCGGCGACGAGCTGGCCGGGCTGGTCGCCGACGCGGGTGCGACACCCGTGCCGTACAGCTCGTACGTGGCCGGCAACCCCGCACCGGCCGAGATGTCACCGGACACGCTCGCACAGGTACCGCTGACCTACCTTCGCGAGAACGAGGCCGCCCACAGCGCCGCGGTCCGCGCCCTGCGCGCCGATCCGCCACACCTCGTCGTGCACGACCAGACGATGTTCGCCACGGGGAAGCTGCTGACCCGTGAGTTCGACGTTCCCGGCGTGCGGACCTGCCCCACGTTCGCCAACCACGAGCGGTTCTCGATCGACGCGCTGGCGGCACAGCGCTACCCGGTCGATCCGAACCATCCGAGCCTCGTCGAGTTCCACCTGCGGCTGGTGCAACTGCTCGCCGACAACGGGCCGGCCGGCACCGACGTGGCGGCGTTCCTCGGTGAGGTCGCAGAGCGCAACATCGTGTTCCTGCCCAGGTCCGCACAACTGGCGGGCGACACCTTCGACGACCGCTTCGCGTTCGTCGGCCCGTGTCTCGACGCCACGGCGGAATCCGAACCCTTCGTCCCGCCTGCCGGTGACGGCCCACTGGTCCTGATCTCGCTCGGCTCGGCCTTCAACGACAGGCCGGAGTTCTTCCGTTCCTGCGCGGAGGCGTTCGCCGGAGAGCCCGAACGCGTCATGCTCGCGACCGGGCACCTCAGCGCCGACCTGGGCCCGCTGCCGCCCAACGTGACCGCACACGACTGGCTCCCGTTCCCTTCCGTGCTGAGCCACGCCGACGCATGCGTCAACCACGGCGGATTCGGCACCGCGCTGATGGCACTGCACTACGGCACTCCGCTGGTGCTCGTCCCGCAGATGGTCGAGAACGAGTACGCCTCGGAACTGCTGGCACACCAGGGCGTGGGCCGTCTGGTGGACCCGGCGACGGTGACCGGCGAGACGGTGGTGAAGGAGACCCGGGCCGCACTGGCCGACGAGCGTATGGCCGGGGACATCGCACGGTTCCGCGAGGAGATGGCCACCGCAGGTGGGGCCGCGCGGGCGGCGGACATCATCGAACACGCCCTGTAGCTCGGCGTCGCCCCTGACACAGCGGCGCCTCTCGCACAGCGGCGCCCGTGCCGGACGCACCGGTGCCCGGCTTGGTGGTCGTGTGCACGGTCCCGCGGGCAGACAACGCAGCCCCCGGGACCGTCGGCCCCGGGGGCTGTTGTCACGACCTCAACGGCTCAGGCCTTTTCCTCCGACTGTCCCTTCGGCTTGATGAGGAAGAACAGAAAACCCAGGAAGAAGAAGGCGAAGAGGAAAAACCAGGGGTTCGAGAATCCCAGCAGCCCCAGAAACCCGAGCAGACCGAGCAGTCCCAACCAACGCTCACCCATTGCTGTCCCTTTCATCGGCGGTGCGGCGGTCGAAAGTTATCACGGCACGATCACGCCGCGGACGGCATATCAGTCGGCGGCCCGGTTCCGGAATCCCCGCACACCCGCGGCGCCGAATGCGGCCAGGGTCAGCACGAGCACCGACAACGACACCCACAACGGCATGGCGGGCACCGCCCCGTCGAGCGTCAGCCCGCGCAGCGCCTCGCTGAAGTACGTCAGCGGGTTCAGCGCACTCACGATCTGGAACCACAGCAGGGAGTCCAGCGCGGGCCACGGGAACTGGGTGGCACCGGTGAACATCACGGGCGTGAGGATGACGGCGAACATGATCTCGATCCGGTGCGGGGGCACGAACGTTCCCAGCGTCATGCCGACCGCCGCACCCAGCAATGTCCCCAGCACGCAGACCCCGAGCACCGCGGGAAGTGTCGCGAGCGGCAGGTGCACGTCGTCGAGCAACAGGTACCCGAACGGGATCATCAACAGCGCGGAGAGCAGGCCCCGGAAGGCGCCGAAGACCATTTTCTCCACGGCCACCCAGTGCATGGGAAGTGGAGCGAGCAGCCGGTCCTCGATCTCCCTGGTGTACGAGAAATCGAGCGTCAGGGGCAGCGCGGTGTTCTGCAGTGCACCGACGAAACCGGCGAGCGCGATCACACCCGGGAGCAGGATCAGGCCGAAATCCCCGGTGACGTAGCCGAGAGAGCCGAGGACGGTACCGAGGATGAACAAAGTGAACAGTGGCTGAAGAACCACCTGCGCGAGAAAGGACGGCAGTTCTCTGCCGGTGACGAACACGTCGCGGCCGAGCACGGACAGGAACGCCCGGCGGGTGTCGGCCGCGGTGTGCGGCGGAACGGTGGCCTCGACGGGTTCCACCGGGGGCCGGTCTTCGATCAGGGTCAACGCAGCTCCCGGCCGGTCAGATGGATGAAAACGTCCTCGAGGCTCGGCGTGCCGACCGACAGGTCGGTGATCCGGCAGTTCAACTCCGTCAACGCCTTGAGCACCGACGGCAGCACGTCGTCGGACTCCGCACCGGCGTAGAGCCGGTACTGCCCTTCCGCGAGTTTCTCGACCCGCTCGACGTCGCCGACACCGCTGAGCGCCGCCTGAACCTGTTCGCCCGTGGACCGCCCCAGGCTCACCGTGACGGTGATCGTGGTGCTACCCGGCAGCGTCCTGGTCAGTGCCGGAGCGGAGTCGAGAGCGATGAGCCTGCCGTGGTCGATGATGCCGATGCGGTCGCAGAGCTTCTCGGCCTCGTCCATGTCGTGCGTGGTCAGCACCACGGTGACGCCCTGCTCGCGAAGCTCGGCCACCCTGTCGTGGACGAACAGCCGCGACTGCGGGTCCAGCCCGGTCGACGGTTCGTCCAGGAACAACACCCGGGGACGGTGCATCAGCGCGCGGGCGATCATCACCCGCTGTGCCTGTCCCCCGGACATGAAGTCCACACGGGAATCCGCGTACTCGGCGAGGCCCATGCGTTCGAGGATCTCGTTGGCCAACCGGGCGCGAATGGCGCGGCCGACCCCGTGGTAAGCGGCGTGGAAGACCAGGTTCTGCCGCACGTCGAGCCCGCGGTCGAGGTTGTTGCGCTGCGACACCACTGCGAGAGCCTTGCGCGCTCTCGCAGGATCGGCGCCGACGTCGACGCCCGCTACGCGAGCGTGGCCGCCGGTGGGTGTCACCCGGGTCGTCAGTACGCCGACGGTGGTGGACTTCCCCGCCCCGTTCGGGCCCAGAAGTCCGAAGACCTCGCCCTCGGACACCGAGAAGCTGAGCCCGTCGACCGCGGCCACCGGTGAGTGCGGATAGCTCTTGCGGAGGTCTTCGACTGCCACGGCTTCGGTCACGCCGACAAGGTACGTTCTCGACACGGACGGCAGTTCGGAAATAGGAGCACCCCGGCGAAAGATAGGGGTCGTCGTAAGGGGTTGGTCGGGATGGGCGTCGCGGCCGCCGTCGTCGCACGGCCCGCGTCGTACGCGCTGGCCTGCGGACGCGGCCTGGCTCTGGGCCTGCTGGCCCTGCCGGGGCCGGTCGTCCTGCTGGTGTCGTCGTTGGTCGCGATGGCCGGGTACCTGCCTGCCATCCTCGCCGCACGCCGGTTCACCGCGTTGACCCGGCACGGAGTCGCACGCTGGTGCGGCATTCCGGTGCCGTCGCCGTACCGGGAGCCTCCGGAGCCGCCCCGGCCGAACGCGCAGGGCCAGTACCGCTACGGCAACCGGTTGTACGACTCCCCCCGGCTGGTCGCCTGGCAACGCCGGCTGACCTGGTTGAGCAACGACCCGGCCACTCGCCGCGACTCGGTGTTCCTGCTGGCCGCCCCGGTCGTCGCCGTTACGGCCTTGCTGCCCTCGGCGCTGGTCGTCGCGGGAATCGCACTGTCGTGGCACTCGCCGTGGACACTGGCGGCCGTTCCCGCCGGCCTGCTGTGCGGCCCGCCCGGGCTGCGGCTGTACGGCCGGTGGTCCGCACGCCTGCTGGGTCCCGCGGCGGGCCACGGCCGGGCATCGCTGTCCCGCGCACTGTGGACACGGGTCGTGGCGCTGATCGAGCTGGTCGCGGTGGCGCTGTTCGCCGTACCGGGTGTCGTCCTCACGGCCGTCGTGCTCGTGTCGCTCCTGCCCGGTGCGTGGGCTCTGCCGTGGGCGCAACGGCTCGTGCGTCCCGCCGTGACCGCGCAGCGGCCGCTGGTGGCCCGGTGGGCGCGCACCGAGCTCACCGAGCCGTACCTGCCGCCGCCCGATCCGCCACGGCCGCGGCGTGACGGGCTGTACGTACTCGGACGGACGCTGTTCGACTCGGCCGCACCGGTCGTGCGGGCACAGCGGTACCGGTGGGTGCTGCGCGATCCGGCCACCTGGCGGGACCTCGTGTGGCTCGCGCTCCAACCGGTGACCGGCGCAGGCGCCGCGCTACTGGTCGCGGCGGCCGCCTACGGCGCCTTCGGCCTGGTGTGGCCGTGGCTCTGGCTCCTGCCGACACAGTGGTGGCTGGACTACGACCCCGCCGCAGCATGGACGGCGCTCGGGGCGCCGGGGCCGTCGTGGTGGGGTCCCGTGGCCGGATCGGTGATGACTGTCGCGGCACTGCTCCTGGCACCGCACGCGCTGCACGGATACGGCCGCGCCGGCGCCGCACTGCTCGGCCCGACCGGTGCGGCGTCGCTGGCATGGCAGGTGCGCAGACTGTCCGATTCGCGGGACGACGCGACTCGGGCGCAGGTGGCCGAGCTGCGCCGGATCGAGCAGGACCTCCACGACGGGGTGCAGGCCGGTCTCGTCGCACTCGGAATGCAGCTCGACACCGCCGAAGCTCTCGTGGACAACGCCCCGAACCGGGCGAAGGAACTGCTCGCCGACGCCCGCGGCAGACTGGCAGGCACGCTGGCCGATCTGCGCACCGTCGTGCGCACGATCCATCCACCCGTGTTGGCGGAGCGTGGGCTGGCCGACGCCGTACGGGCACTGGCCCTCGACTCCCCGCTGGACGTGACGGTGACGGTGGACTACCCGGGGCGTGCGGAAGCAGCCGTGGAGTCGGCCGTCTACTTCGCGTTGCGTGAACTCCTGACCAACGTCGCGAAACACTCCGGGGCCCACGCCGCGGCACTGGATGTGCGGTTCGAGGCGGGCCTGCTCCACGCGTCCGTGCAGGACGCGGGAAACGGTGGCGTCGATCCGGACCGCGGCACGGGGCTGAACGCGATGCGCAGGCGGTTGGCGGTGTTCGACGGAGACGTGACCGTGGACAGCCCTCCCGGCGGTCCGACCGTCGTGTCGCTGTGCGTGCCGTGCGAAAGCTGGCAGGACAGGTGAACGGCGGCGGCGTTAAGCTCTCGCTGTCGGACGTCCTGCGTGCGGTCGAGTCGCCGCCGTCCGGTGGGCCCAGCGCCGGCCGCCGGACGTCCGCCCGTTGACAAGCCGCTCGTGAATCGGAGAGCCCGTGCGCATCGTGCTGGCCGAAGACCTGCCGCTGCTGCGGGAGGGGTTGACCCACATGCTCGAAGCACGCGGTTTCGAGATCGTGGAAGCGGTGGCCTCCGGTGGCGAACTGGCGGCCGCGCTGCGCACCCACCGGCCGGATCTGGCGATCGTGGACGTGCGTCTGCCCCCGACGTTCACCGACGAGGGACTGCGCGCTGCGCTGGCGGCACGGCGCGAGACGCCCGGCCTACCGGTGCTCGTGCTGTCACAGCACGTGGAGCAGCTGTACGCGCACGAGCTGCTGGCCGACGGCGGCGGAGCGATCGGCTACCTGCTCAAGGATCGAGTGCTCGGCGGGGAGCAGTTCATCGACGCACTGAACCGGGTTGCGGCCGGTGGCACCGCCCTGGATCCCGACGTCATCTCCGCGCTGCTGTCGAGCAGCAACCGGCAGGAGCCGCTGGGTTCGCTCACCGCCCGCGAACGGGAGGTGCTCGAGCTGATGACGGAGGGGCGGTCCAACGCCGCGATCGCGCAGCGACTGCACCTCAGCGACGGTGCGATCAGCAAGTACACCACCAGCATCTTCGCCAAGCTCGGCATCGCCGACTCCCCCGACGACAATCGCCGCGTTCTGGCGGTGCTCGCCTATCTCGACGGGAATCGAAGCTGAGTGGTCGCCTTCGGCCGTATCACAGGACGATCCGCAATGGTACGAACCATCGTAGGGAACCCGGCCGCCGACCATGTGGCGGCTCGGATGCCCTTCCGATGAATGTCCGAGAAACCGCGTATTCCTCCCGTCGACGAGCTGAGCTGGCCTTTCCTCCTCCCGGAAGAACACCCGGCATACCCTGCCCGACATTGCCGTGTCCGTCGGGTCCGCACCGGATAACGAAGCAGTGAGACACCTGATCGGTTTCACTCTTTCGTGCTATGTTTTCTGCTGCCCAATCGATCTGCCGCGGTGAAACCACGGTCCGGACCTCAGCGCGGATCCGGCTGTGGTTCTTCCGCTGTGTCAAGGATCGTCATGGTCATTCCTGTCCCTGGGGGCTTACTACGTGCTAACGGAACGGCGAACGAAACTCGACGAGCTCCGGAAACTCCACGACGACTGCGGCTCCACCGGCGGTCGTGTCGTCCTCGCCACGGGCGCAGTCGGTCTCGGTAAGACGGAGTTGTTGCACGCCTTCAGCGACCGGGCCGCGGAGACGGACGCCCTGGTCCTCAACGCGACGGGCGCGAGTGCCGAGACCTCACTCTGCTTCGGCGTCGCGACACAACTGTTCACGAACCCGGACCTGCCCCCGAAGGCCGAGACGGACGCCGCCGCATATCTGGACGACGTCCGGTTCGACAGCGCCCCCGACGACGCGCAGCGGACGCGGCTCTGTGCCGCGCAGGCACGCATCGTGCACGGGCTCGCCAGCATCCTGCTCGGTGTGGCGCAGCAGCGGCCCGTCGTGATCGTGGTGGACGACGTCCACTTCGCCGACGCCGCGTCGATCCAGGTGCTGCTGCACCTGGCACGTCGGATGCGCACCGCGAATCTGCTCATGGTGTTGGCCGAGTCGCAGTCCCATTACCAGACGGACCCGGTGTTCTACGTCGAGCTGTCCCGCCAGCCGCACTACCGGCGCATTCAGCTCGACCCGATCTCGCGGGAAGGCGTCGCGGAGATCCTCGTCGCAGAGTTCGGCGAGCGTACGGGACGAGGACTGACGGACGCCTATCTCCGGACCAGCGGGGGAAACCCGCTGATCCTGCGGGCACTGATCGAGGACCGGCATCATGAGGCCACCGCGGCCTCCGGCACGGACGAGCCGGTGACCGGCCAGGCCTTCGGCAGGGCCGTACTCGCCTGCCTGCACCGGACCGGCGAGTGGGCCCCTGAGTTCGCGCGGGCGCTGGCGGCCTTGGGGCCGTGGGCCACCCCGTCCCGGCTCGGCAGGTTACTGGGCATCCGCTCGGGCTCGGCACAGTTGTATCTGGAGCTGCTCGCGACGACGGGCCTGGTGGAGCACGGTCGTTTCCGCCACTGCGCGACACCGGAGGCCGTGCTCGATGGGTCGACGCCGGAGGATCGGGCGCAACTGCACCTCGAACTGGCCCGACTGCTGTACGACGAGGACGCCGACCCTTCGGCGATCGCGGACGGCCTTCTCGTGGCGGGCGACGCCACCGCCCCGTGGGCGGTGCCCGTCCTCAAGTCCGAGGCCGAGCACGCACTGGCCGCCGATGACGTCGACAGGGCCGCCGCATGTCTCGACCTGGCCCGGCACGGCTGCACCGACCCGCACGACCTCGACGAGATCGTGATCCGCCAGGCGATGCTGAAGTGGCGTACCAACCCCGCAGCCGTCGCGACACGGCACCTCGCCCCGCTCGACGACGCCGCCCGCGACGGCCGCCTGTCCGCACGTCACCTCGCAGTTCTCGCCAGGTTCCAGCTCTGGCACGGCCACCTGGCCGAGGCGGAAGCGACGGTCGCACGGCTGGCGACGAGCGAACAGCCGAACAGGAAGGCCGTCCTGGACCTCCGGGTGTCACAGCAGTGCTTCCCCGACTCGTTCGACTGTGCACCTCTCCTGGAGTCCGTGGACGGCTCGGGACCGCAGACGGTGCTGCCGCTCGACGAGCGACAACGGCACTGGGCGGCCGGCGCGCTCGCCACGATGTGCGACGCCGCGGCCACCGACGACGTCCGGGGATCGGCGATGCGCGATGCCGAGCAGGTGCTGCGCACGATGCGTCTCGACAGCTCATCCGCGGAGCCGCTCGTGTGCTCACTGATGGCACTGGTGTACGCCGACCGCCCGGAATTGGGTCTGGACCGGTGTCGCTCCTTCGCCGACGAATCCGCGCGGCGTGGAGCGGCGACATGGCATGCGCTGTTCTCCGCGGTCCTCGCGGAAATGCACCGCAGACAGGGCGACCTCGCCGCGGCCGAGGACCACGCCACCACCGCGCTGCACGCCATCGATCCCGCAGGCTGGGGAGTCGTCCTCGGTGCGCCGTTGACCACGTTGCTGCTCGCCCGCACGGCGATGGGCAAACTCGACCAGGCCGCGGACGCGCTCGGCACGCCCGTGCCCGAGGCGATGTTCCGGACCAGGTTCGGTCTTCGCTACCTGTATGCGCGCGGCCGCTACTACCTGGCGGCGGACTGCCCGCGCGCCGCGCTGGCGGATTTCACCACGTGCGGTGAACTCGCTCGCCGCTGGGAAACGGATGTGCCGGCCCTCCTGCCGTGGCGCGGCGGTGCCGCCGAAGCACTGCTCCGCCTCGGACGCGGCGGGGAGGCCAGGCGCCTGCTCGACGAACAGCTCGGTCGAGCGGGCACCGCGCGCATGCGGGGAATCACCCTGCGCCTGCTGACGGCAACGACCGAGCCCTCACGGCGGCCGAACGTCATCGGGGAGGCCGTGGAGACGCTGCGTGACTCCGGCGACCGCTTCGAGCTGGCGCTGGCACTGACCGAACTGAGCCGGACGCACCACGCACTCGGCGAGCACGGCAGATCGCGCATGGCCTCGCAGCAGGCGCTCAGCCTCGCCCGCGACTGCGGGGCGGCACGAACCTGTGCTCGGTTGCTGCCCGACCAGGACGACCGAACGTCCGCTGCGGAACCCTGCCGGGCCGACGGGGACGGCCTGTCCTCCCTGAGCGACGCCGAACGCCGGGTCGCAGAACTCGCCGCACTCGGTCACACGAACCGCGAGATCGGGCACAAACTGTTCATCACGGTGAGCACGGTCGAACAGCACCTCACCCGGGTCTACCGCAAACTCAACGTGAGCAGGCGCACCGAGCTCTCGGTCGGCACTCCCGAACGCCTCACCGACACGGCCTGAGCGCCGGCAGGCCCCGGCGCCCGCCTCCGGTGGAGCAGTCGGCCGCCGGGGCCGGTGAGCTCAGGCCAACTGCGCGATCCGTTCCGTGACCAGGGAGACGACCTCGTCGCGATGGTCGTCCAGGTAGAAGTGCCCACCCGTGAAGGTCGTCAGGGAGAACTCGCCGTCCGTGTGTCCGGCCCATGCCTCGGCCTCGTCGAGCGAGGCACGCGGGTCGTCCTCGCCCAGCAGTACGTGGATCGGACAGCTCAGCTCGGTACCCGGTACGTGGACGTAGGTCTCGACCGCCGTGTAGTCACCGCGGATCACCGGCAGGAACATCTCGCGCAGCTCGGGGTCGTCGAGAACGGCGCCGTGGGTACCGTCGAGCTTGCGGAGCTCGTCGACGATGCCCTCGTCGTCGAGCGTGTGGATCCGCTCGTCCCGGTGTGTCGACGGAGCGCGCCGTCCGGACGCGAACAGGGCCTGCGGCGGGCCGCCGGCACGTTCCAGCCTGCGCGCCACCTCGTAGCCGAGCGTGGCGCCCATGCTGTGTCCGAACAGGACCAATGGAAGGTCCCGCCACGCATCGAGTTCGGCGACGACAGCGTCCGCGAGGTCCGTGATGGTCGTGAAACACGGCTCGCTGCGCCGGTCCTGCCTTCCGGGGTACTGCACGGCGAGCACTTCGACGTCCGGCGTCAGCGCCGCCGACACGGGAAAGTAGTAGCTCGCGGACCCGCCGGCGTGGGGCAGGCAGACCAGCCGCGCGGAGGCCTTGTCCGACGGGTGGTACCGCCGGATCCAGGAACCGTCGGAGGCGTTCGCATTCGGCATGGTTCGGCAGTCCTTTCGGGCGGGTCGGCCGCCAGCGAGTGTCGAGCAGTCCGCCGATCCGGGGCAACCCGCACGGCCCCGAATAAGGGGTACCGTTCCGCGCTAGGGGTCCGTCGCCACGCGGGTCGGCGGTGGCGGGCTCAGCGCCGGACCGGGTCACCTCCGGCGCCGAGGAACGCCTCGAGCTCGGCGGGCGTCGGCGCCGCCTCCCAGTCACCCGGCATCGTGCACATCACCGCCCCGCAGGCGTTGGCTCGGGCGAGCTTCTTCTCGACGCTCCATCCGTGGCTGTCGCCGCTGAGGTACCCCGCCACGAACGCGTCGCCCGCGCCGACCGTGTCGACCACGTCGACGCGGTGACCCGGGGCGTCGACGAGGGTTCCGTCGCGGTAGGCACTCGCACCGTCGGCACCGCGCTTGACGACGATCTCCCGCGCGGCCTCCGGGTCGAGTGCGCGCACCAGGGCACCGACGTCGGTGCCGTCGCCGTCCACGGCACCCGCGGGCACGACGTGTGCGAGTTCCTCGGGGGAACCGAAGACGAGATCGGCCTCCCCGACCAGTTCGCCGAGCACCTCGGCCGCCACCGCCGCCGGTGCGAGCGTCGACCGGTAGTTCACGTCGACGCTCACGCGCACGCCCGCGTCCCGCGCACGCCGCACCACCGACCGGCACGTCTCCCGCGCCGAGTCCGACAACAGCGGCGTGATGCCGGTCAGGTGCACCAACCCCGCGCGCTCGACCAGCCCGGCGGGCACGTCCGCAGGCGCCAGCCGGGAACCGGCCGAGCCCGAGCGGTAGTAGTACACCCGCGCGGTGCCCTGTCCCGTGAGTTCCTTGAGCATGAGCCCCGTCGGTTCGTCGGGGTCGACGTGGGCCCGCACGTCGACGCCCTCGCCGCGCACCTCGCGCACGATCCGCCTGCCCAACGAGTCGTCGCCGACGCGACCGAGCCACGTGACCGGGACGCCGAGTCTGCTCAGACCGACCGCGACGTTCGTCTCGGCGCCGCCGATTCCGACGTGCGCCTCCGACACGTGGGCCAACGAGCCGATCCTGCCGCCCGTGATCAGGCCCATCGTCTCGCCCAGCGTGAGGACCGGAGAGCCGCTCATGCGTTCCCACTCCCCGCACACACGTTGACGAATCGCCGCGCCCGGGCGGAGAGCGCGGCGAGGTCCCCGCCGGAGAGCGCGTCGCCGAGCAACGGTCCACCGACGCTGACGGCCGCGGCACCCGCGTCGAGCCACGCGTGCGCCGCCTCGAGGTCCACCCCACCCGACGGTACGACCGCCAGGTCCGGGAACGGGCCGCGCAGGTCCTTGAGGTACGCCGGGCCGACCTGTCCCGCGGGGAACAGCTTCACCGCGGGCACCCCGCGGCGCCACGTGGACCACAGTTCGGTCGGGGTGAGCCCGCCGGGCACGACGGCGACGTCCCGTTCCAGTGCCCGATCGACGACGGCCGGGTCCGAGACCGGGGTGACCAGATAGCGCGCTCCCCCGTCGGCGGCGACGTCGACCTCGTCGGTCCCGGTGACCGTGCCGACACCGACGTCGGCCGTGTCGCCGTACCGTTCGACGAACCCGGGCAGCGCGTCGAGGGTGCCCGGCGTGGTGAGCGTGAGCTCGACACTCCGCACCCCCGCTTCGACGAGGGTGTCGATCACCGGCACGTAGTCGCTCGCACGCTCACCGCGGAGGACGACGACGAGCCGCGACTCGGCCGTCCACCGGGGCAGTGCCCGACGTTCACTCATCGCGTGTGTCCTTTCCCGACTCACCAGTCGTGCACGGTGCCGTCGAGCAGGCGGTTCACCGGAAGATACGCGGCCGTGTAGGGGTGGCGCGCCGCGACCTGTTCGTCGAGCTCCACGCCGAGTCCCGGCGTTTCACCGGGGTGCAGGAAGCCGCGGTCGAACGTGTACGAGGTGCGGAACGCCTCGAGGGTGAGCTCGCTGTGCGGCATGTACTCCTGGATGCCGAAGTTGTGGATCGCCAGGTCGAGGTGCAGCGCGGCGGCCATGCCGATCGGCGAGACGTCGGTCGGGCCGTGGATGCCCGAGCGGATGCCGTAGATCGCCGCGAAGTCGAGCAGCTTCTTCATGCCGGTGACGCCGCCGGTGTGCGTGGGCGCCGACCGCACGTAGTCGATGAGCCGCTCGGTGATCAGCGTCCGGTAGTCGTGCACCGAGTTGAAGACCTCGCCGGTCGCCAGCGGTGTCGTACTGTGCTGCCGGACCAGGCGGAACGCCTCCTGGTCCTCGCCGGGTGTGGCGTCCTCGAGCCAGAACAGGTCGTACGGTTCGAGCGACTTGGCCAGCCGCGCCGCCTCGATCGGCGACATGCGGTGATGAGCGTCGTGGAGGAGCCGCAGTTCGGGGCCGAACTCCTCACGCACCTTCTCGAAGATCGCGGGCACGTGCCGCAGGTAGGCGGGCGTGTCCCAGTCCTCCTCCTCGGGCCGGGTCGCCGCGCTGCCGTCGGCGGCGCGGTGGGCGGGTTCGTAGTCGTAGCGCTCACCCGGCTCCGCGGCGTCGGACACCCCGTACACCCGCTGGAGGCCGGGAACGCCCGTCTGGATCCGCACCGCCGTGTAGCCCTCGTCGACGTAGCCGCGGATCGCGCGCGCCAGCGCCGGGTAGTCGTTGCCCGAGGCGTGGGCGTACACCCGGAGCTTGTCCCGGCTCGCCCCGCCGAGCAGTTGGTACAGCGGGACGCCCGCCTTCTTGGCCTTGATGTCCCACAGCGCCATGTCGACGGCGGCGATCGCGGCCATCGTGACGGGGCCGCGCCGCCAGTACGCCCCGCGGTAGAGGTACTGCCAGGTGTCCTCGATGCGGTCCTCGTCGCGGCCGACGAGCGTGCTCGCGAGGTGGTCCCGCAGGTACGAGGCCACGGACAGTTCGCGCCCGTTGAGCGTCGCGTCGCCCCAGCCGACGACGCCGTCGGACGTGACGATCTTGAGGGTGACGAAGTTGCGTCCCGGACTGGTGACGATGACGTCGGCGGTCGAGATGCTCACGAGGGCGGGCTTCCTTCCGGGCTGGGTGTCGACAGTGGATGGTGGAGGCGGTCCCCGGGCGCCTGCGCACCCGGGGACCGCGGGCTCAGACCGCGTTCCGCGGGTCCCGCAGGTCGCGGCCTGCGACCTCGGGCATCAGCAACGTGCCGACGAGCGGGCAGAGCGTGAAGAACCCGAGCAGCACGGCGACCGGGATCCACGACCCGGTGGTCGCCGCGACCCACGCCGCCGCGACGACGGGACCGATGCCGGTGGCGATCATCGCGGCGATCTCCCGGATGACGCCGGTCGCGGCGTAGCGGTGCCGGGAACCGAAGATCTCCGGCAGCGTCAGGTTCTCCAGCGAGGCCAGTGCCATCACCGACACGTTGTGCATGACGATGTAGCCGACGAAGACCTGCGGCACGTCGGCACCGGCGATCAGCATCATCGTCGGAACGATGAGCGCGAGCGAGATCACGCTCATCACCTGGTACATGCGGCGGCGGCCGAACTTGTCACCGAGTGCCCCGACGATGGGTACGGTGACGAACGCGCACAGCGACGAGACGATCACGACGCTCGTGCCCACCGACGCCGACATCGCGAGCGTGACGGTGATGAACGAGACCATGTAGGTCTGCAGGATCCCGGAGTTGCCCGCCTGCCCGAACCGCAACAGGAACGCGGGCACCATGGCGCGCCACTTCTTCTGCTCGAGCGCCTCGAGCATCGGCGTGTCGTTCTCCCGCTCCGCCTTCGCCCGGACCTCGTCGGCCGTGAGCGCCACGCCGTCGGACACGTGGGAGCTCTCCTCGAACACCGGGCTCTCCTTGAGCCGGAACCGGATCCACACGGCCAGCAGCAGGATCACGGCGCTGCCGAGGAACGGGATGCGCCAGCCCCACGCGAGCAGCTGCTCCTCGGACAGGACGGCGACGAGGATGCCCCAGATCGCCGAGGCGCCGAGCGTGCCGCAGTTCGTGCCGAGCGCGACGAGCGAGGCGATGATTCCCCGCCGCCTGCGGGGTGCGTACTCGGCGAGCATGACGCCGGCACCGGAGATCTCCGCACCGGCACCGAAACCCTGTCCGAGACGCAGCACCACGAGCAGGATCGGCGCGAGGATGCCGATGTCGTGCACCGTGGGCAGCGCACCGATGAGCGTCGTCGAACCGCCCATGAGCGCGATCGTGATGAACAGGACCTTCGTGCGGCCCACCCGGTCGCCCAGCCTGCCGAAGTACCAGGCGCCCACCGGGCGGGCGACGTAGCCGACGGCGTACGTCGCCATGGCGGCGACGACGGCGAGCGCGGCGCTGTCGCCGACGAAGAAGAGCTGGCCGAACACGAGACCTGCTGCGAGCGAGTACAGCTGGAAGTCCATGAACTCGAGCGCGGTGCCGAGCCAGCCGGACACGGCGGCACGCGTGAGATCGCCGGTGCTGCGTTCGGCGCGGCCCTCGGCGACGGTGCCCGTGTCGGGCGGCGGTGCTGAAGTGGACATCGTTGTTCCTTCTGCGATTTCGAATGGGGACGTGACGGGCGGGGAAGGGTCAGAATTCGATGAGGACCTTGCCGGAGGCGGCGGAGTCCTGCGCCGTGGCGAACGCCGCGACCGCCTCGGAGGCGGGCAGGACGTGCGTGACGACCCCGGCGATGGTGGGGTGGGCGGCGAGGAGCTCGACGGCGTCGTCGATCTCCGTCGAGAACCGGAACGTGCCGCGCAGGTGCAGTTCCTTGGACACCAGCGGCGCGAGGTTCACACCGATCGCACTGTCGGCGAGCATGCCGACCTGCACCACGACGCCGCCCCGGGACGCCGACGCGACCGCCTGGGTGAGCGACGCCGGCACTCCCGAGCACTCGAACACGACGGGATACGAGGTCGTCGGCACCTCGTCGCGTCCGATGAGGAAGGTCTCTCGGGCTCCGAGTGAGCGGGCCCGGTCGAGGGCGGATTCCTGCACGTCACCGACCGCGACGTGCTCGACTCCGCGTGCGACGAGCGCCGCGACGGTGAGGAGACCGACCGGTCCGGCCCCCAGCACGACGGCACGGCCTGCCAGGTCGTCACCTGCGATCGTGAGGGCGTGCAACGCGACACCGAGTGGTTCGGCCAGCGCGGCGTCCCGCAGCGACAGCCCGTCGGGCAGGCCGCGGAGCATGGACTTCTCGACGAGCACGTACTCCGCGGCAGCACCCTGCCGGTGCGGGAAGTCCGCGGCACTACCGAGGTAATCACCGCCGGGCCACAGGTGCGGCCGGTCCTCGATCCCGGCGACCGGGTGGCCGTACCGGGCGGGATGCACGGTCACCGGGGTGCCCGGTGCCCACTCCCCGCTCGGATCGGCCTCGACGAGCGCCGAGAACTCGTGTCCCGGCGCGAACGGTTCGCGGACGAGGTTCTCGCCGTTCTTGCCGTGGAAGTAGTAGTGCAGGTCCGAACCGCAGATACCGACGTACCGCACGCGCAGCAGCACCTCGCCGTCACCGGGTTCGGGCGCGGCGACGTCCTCGAGGCGCATGTCCTCGGCGCCGTGGATGAACAGGCCTTTCATCGGTGATCAGCTCCTGGGTCGGGCGGGGCGGCTGCGGGGCGGGCGGGCTCGGTCACGTCGAGACGGGATCGGTGTCCCGGTGAGATCGGTGGTCCGGGCGGAATCAGTGGGAGGCCGCCACGTCGGCGGCCGCGGCGCGTACGCCGTCGCGGGTGATGGTGGTCAGCAACTCGACGACCCGGGCGGTGAAGTCGTCCCGCTCGGCGAGCGCCTCGGGGAAGAAGCCGCCCGCCATGACGCGGTGCACGTGGTCGCCGGTCGTCACGGCACCGTCGACGGCCGCGGCGAGCCGCTCGCGGGCCGGTTCCGCGATCCGTGCCGAGAGCGGGTCCGGGGTGAAGCCCGCGGGCGGGGCGACGCACGCGAGCCACGCGGCGGTGCACAGGGCGAGGTGGTGGGGCATCCGGCCCTTCCGGAGGTGGAACAGCGCCGCGTCGGGGATGCGCTGGAGCAGCTTGACGGAACCGTCGGAGCCGACCTGCGTGGTCGCATGGCCGATGAGCGGGTTGCGCCACCGGGCGTCCAGTTCGGACACGTACGCGTCGGGGTCGAATCCGGTGGGCGGGGTGAAGGTCGGCAGGTAGTCGTGGGCGATGCCGCCAAGCACCGCCTCCCGGACGAAGTCCTGCCCCCACGCCGTGTCGATCGTGGGCGCGCCGCAGAGGATGCCGAGGTAGGCGATGAGCGAGTGCGATCCGTTGAGGAGCCGCAGCTTCACCATCTCGTACGCCTCGATCTCGGTCGAGAACGTCACGCCCGCCAGGTCCCACGCCGGACGGCCGCCCGCGAAGTCGTCCTCGAGGACCCACATGCTGAAGTCCTCGGCGGGCACGGGACAGCGGTCGGTGACGCCCAGCAGGTCCGCGACGCGCCGCGAGTGCTCGTCGGTCGTCTTCGGCACGATGCGGTCGACCATGCCGTTCGGGAACGACACCGACGAGGACACGAAGGACAGTACGTCGTCGCTCGCGCCCGCGGCGCCGAGGAACTCCTCGATCACGGCACGCGTGACGTCGCCGTTGGACTGCAGGTTGTCGCACGAGACCACGGCCAGCGGCTCACCGGACACCGCCCGCCGTTCGAGACCGCGCGCGATCATGCCCATCGCGGTGCGCGGCGTCGCCCCGCCTGCGAGGTCCGCGGCGACGTCGGGGTGGTCGAGCGCCAGCCTGCCGGTCGCCGGGTCGCGCGTGTAGCCGACCTCGGACACGGTGAGCGAGACGATCCGGTGGGCGGGGTCGGCGATCGCGGCAACGACGGCCTCCGGGTCGTGGGCCGCCACTCCGGTGTCGCGGTGGACGTCGACGAGGCCTGCGCGCGTGCCACCCTCGGTGAGCTGCAAGATCGAGTAGACGTTGTCCTGCGCGCGCATCGGCGCGACGACCCGGTCCGAGGAGTGCGCGAACCCGCGAATGCCCCAGTCGCCACCGGCCGCGGCCATCGCCTGCGCGGTGTAGACGGCGCCGTGTGCGCGGTGGAAGTTGCCCAGGCCGAGGTGGACGATGCCCGTCCGGTCCGGTGCGGACGCTCCGATGAGCGATCCCGCTACCGCGCTGCTCCGCCCGAGTGGCTGTGTCATGACGTCCTTGTCCTTCCGCGACTCGCGTCCGGTGCGTTCCCGACCCGCCTCGTCGCGTTTCACATCGCGAACCGGTCGTTTTGCATGTCGGACCATAAGCTAAACTCGCACTGAACGCGACGCAATACCGGCCCCCGCGACAATGGAGCCATGGAGACCGAACCCACATCGGAAACGCCGCCCGTGACGAGCCTCGACCGCGCGCTCGTCGTGCTCGAGACGGTCGCCGACGCCGGACCGGAAGGCATGGCGCTGGGCGAAATCGCGGCCCGCACCGGCATCAACAAGGGATCGGTCCACCGCCTGCTCCGGGGTCTCGCACACCGCGAGTACGTCATGCGCGACGGCGACGACCGCAACTACGTCCTCGGCGAGGCACTGCGGCGGATCGTGCGGACCTTCGGAGCGGAGGAGAACCTGCCGCTGCTGTTCCGGCCGCTGCTGCTCGAACTGTCCCGCCGCACGGAGGAGCTCGTCCACCTGGGCATGCTCGACGGGCGCCGCGTCGTCTACCTCGACAAGATCGAGCCCGAACGTTCCGTGCGCGTGTGGTCACGCATCGGCAGGCGCGCGCACATCGCGAGCACCGCGCTGGGACGCGCGCTCGTCGCCACCGCTCCCCCGAGCGACTCGCTGCTGGCGAGCTACGTCGAGGAGGCCGACCCCGAAGGACGGCACGCCACGCTCGCGGACCGGTTCCGGGCTGCGGTGGACTCCGCGCGCGCCCTGGGGTGGGCCGTCGAGAACGAGGAGAACGAACCCGGCATCGCGTGCGTCGGCGTGGCACTCACGTCCGCGACCGGGCAGGACGTCGCGATCAGCGTCACCGGCCCCGCGGACCGCATGACCACCGATCGACTCGCCGAGGTCGGCGCACTCGTCCGCGCGCTCGCCGCCGACCTCGCGCCGGAGGAGTACACACTTGCCCCGGCCACCGGTTGAGGACCGCCACCGCGCGCCCGTGGGCCGCGGTCAGCCGATGGCCGCGCCGCCGCACACCTTCAGCACCTGGCCCGTCACGTAGCCCGCACCCGGTCCCGCCAGGTAGCCCACCGCCGCGGCGACCTCCTCCGGCGTTCCCATCCGCTTGATCACCTGGTCGTCCAGCGCGTAGGCGACGTCGGCGGTCAGTGAAGTCGCGATCGGACCCGGCGCGACCGAGTTGCACGTGATCCCGTGGGCGCCGAGTTCCTTGGCGAGCCACTTGGTCAGGGCGATCACGCCGCCTTTCGACGCCGCGTACGCGGGACCGGAACGTCCGCCACCGTCACCGCCCGAACGCGGCCCTCCCATGATCCCGGAGATCGAGCTGACGTTGACGATCCGTCCGTGTCCCCGCGCCGCCATGTGGGGTTCGGCGGCGCGGCAGTACAGGAACATTCCGCGCAGGTTGGTGTCGAGGTCGCGGTACCACTCGTCGGCTGTGAGCGTGTCCAACCCGCTGCGGCTCGCGGTGCCCGCGTTGTTGACCAGGACGTCGAGCGACCCGAACTCCTCGACGGTGCGGTCCACAGACGCGCGCACGGCGTCCTCGTCACGCACGTCGACCGTGCGGTACCGCACCCGCTGCTCCGGGAACTCCGCAGCGAGGGCCGTCACCTCGGCCGCCGCCTCGGCGAGGTCGACCACCACCACGTGGGCGCCCTGCCCGGCCAGGCCGCGAGCCACGGCCAGCCCGATCCCACGTGCGCCGCCGGTGACGAGGGCGACCCGGCCGGTGAGGTCGAACGGATTCACGATCGCGCCCTTTCCCTAGAAGCCCAGCAGATCCGGGAGCCAGTTCGACAGCGCGGGCACGTACGCGACGAGCAGCAGCACGACCAACCCTGCGGCGAAGAACGGGCGGATACCCTTCACGACCTCGGCCAGCGGCACCTTGGCGATCCCGGCCGCCACGAACAGGTTGACGCCCACGGGCGGGGTGACCAGCCCGAGCGCCAGGTTCACGACCATCATCACGCCGATGGTCGTCACGTCGACGCCCGCTTCGAGCAGTACCGGCGCGATGATCGGGACGAACAGGTACAGCGCCGACACGGCGTCGATGAACGCGCCGACGATCAGCAGTACCGCGATGGCCAGCAACACGATCAGCACGCTGTTGCCGGTCAGCCCGAGCAACGCGTCGGACAGGTTCTCGGCGATCTCGTTGACCGTCACCACGTAGGCGAACACCGAGGCCGCGCCCACGATCAGCATCACGACCGCCGACTGCGCCGCCGCCGTGACGAGGATCCGGTACAGCTGCCGCGGCGTGATCTCCCGGTACACGAACAGGCCGACGAGCAACGCGTAGACCGCCGCGACCACGGCCGATTCGGTCGGCGTGACGACGCCGCCGTAGATGCCGCCGAGAATGATCAGCGGGACGAGTAGCCCCGGGATCGCCTTGCCGAACGACGCGGCGAAGCGCTGCGGTCCGACGTGCTCGCCGCCGTCGCTGCCGTCGCCGTGCTTGCCGTCGCCGTCGCCGTGCTCGCCGTTGCCACCCTCGTTGCCGTCGTCGTCGCCGACGAGCACGGCGGTCCCGCCGCCCGTCCGCCCCTCGGCCGCGTCGCCGCCGGAGCCGCCGGAACCGCCGGCCGTGACCGTCGCGGGCCGGGTCCTCGGCAGCAGCAGGCTCGCCACGACGAGTGCGGCCGCGAGCAGGATGCCGGGCACGATGCCGGCGACGAACAGCCGCACGATCGACACCCCCGCGTAGTCGCTGACGACCACGGCGAAGATGATGAAGGCGACACTGGGCGGCACGATGATGCCCATCGAACCCGCACTGGCGAGCAGGGACGTCGCGTGCCGCGCCGCGTAGCCCTGGCGGATCAGCGCCGGGATGAGGATCGACCCGATGGCCGCCACCGTCGCGGGACCCGACCCCGAGATGGCGGAGAAGAAGAACGCGGCGATGATGACGACGATCGCCAGCCCGTGCTTGCGTCCGCCCACACAGGCGTGCGCGAAGTCCACGAGCCTGCGCGAGATGCCCGCGTACTCCATGATCACGCCCGCGAGGATGAAGAACGGGATCGCCAGCAACGTCTCCGACGCCACGGAGGCGGTGAACACGTTGGGCACGATCGACAGCTCCCCGAAACCGCCCATGGCCACCAGCGAGACGCAGGCCGCCACCCCGAGCGAGAACGCGACGGGAACTCCCAGCAGCAGCAACACGAAGAAGCTGCCGAACAGCACGACACCGATCACCGGTCGGCCTCCTCACTCGGCTGCGAATCCACTGTGGACCTGCGGAAGCCGGCCCGGGCCGCCTGCACGGTGCGATAGGCACCGAACAGCGCACCCACCGGAAGGGCGGCGGTGAACAACCATTGCGGCACCCGGATCGACGGTGTCGCCCTCCCGCTGTCCAGCTGCCCGACCACCATGTCGACGCCGAAGTACAGCAACACGGCCAGGAACGTCAGGATCGCGATGGTGATCACCACCGTCATGGCCTGCCGCACGAGGCCGGTGGCCTTCTCGTGGAGTGCGCTGAACCCCAGGTGGGCGCCTTCCCGCAATCCGATCACGGCGCCCATCATCACCATCCACACCGCAAGGTTCACGGTGAGCTCCGCGGTGAAGGCCAGCGAGGCGTTGAGGAAGTAGCGGCTGATGACGTTGACGAACGCGACCACCGCGACGATCGCGAACGGAACGGCGGCCAGCACGTTCTCCGCGGTCGTGAGCACGCGTTCCGGCGTGGACTTCTGCATCGCTCAGCGCTCCGGGCTCACGGCGCGGACCATCTCGGATCCCCACACGGATTCGTAGGCGTCGTACAGCGGCCGCACCGCCGCGCGGAAACGGGCGATCTGGGAGTCGGTGAGCTCGGTCGTGTTCATCAGCGCCGACTGCTCGTCGATCTGCTGCTGTTCGAGTCCCCGATTCGTCTCGATCTGGAACGCGTTCGCGTCGGCCGCGGCCCGTTCCACGATCGCGCGGTCCTCGGGGCTCAGCGACCGGAACAGGTCCTGGTTCATCCCGAGGATCAGGGGGTCGTAGACGTAGTTCCACACCGTCAGATGCCGCTGGACCTCGGCGAGCCCCGCCGACGAGATGACGTCCATCGGGTTCTCCTGCCCCTCGATCGTGCCCTGTTGGAGCGAGGTGAACACCTCGGAGAAGTTCATCGTCGTCGGGTTGGCGCCGAGCCCGCGGAAGATGTCGGTGAACATCCCGATCCCGGGGATGCGGACCTTGATCCCCGCCAGGTCCGCGGGCTTCTCGACCGGGCGGACGTTGTTGGTCAGCTGACGGAAGCCGCTCTCACCGAAACCGAGCATCGTCACGCCGAATTCGGAGGACAACTTCTCGTAGGCCTCGACCGCGCCGCTGTTCAGGGCACGGTCCGCCTCGTCGTAGTCCCGGTACAGGAACGGGGCGTTGATCGCACCGAACCGCGGGTCGATGCCCGCGTAGATGATGGTCGAGTTGTAGGAGAAGTCCTTGTCGCCGTTCATCAGCTGTTCGACGCCTGCGGCAGGGTCGCCCGCGGACAACTGTTCGCCGGTGAACACGCGGAGCTTCATCCGCCCGCCGGATTCGCGCGACAGCGTCTCGGCGAACCGCTGCGCCGCTTTGTACCAGGTGGAGGACTCCCCGACCGTGACGGTCATGTCCCAGGTGTAGACCGGTGCGTTCGGCGTGGCCGTCACCGAGCCGCATGCGCCGAGCACCAGGCAGGCCAGTAGTGCGACGGCGCCGCGAAGGCGCTTCGACATCATTGTCCGTTTCTCCTCGTCCGCCCCGGAGGGGCTCACCGATATTGAGAGAAGCCGATCAGCGATGTCAATGTGCGTTCGAGATCGGTGGTCCACGATGTGGACCATTGCGAAACCGGTTCGGCCGACCCATGATGGCTGGTGTGAGCGCCAACGCCGACGCGCAGCGTCCCGCAGCGCCGCCTCCCGACCACGGACGCGCGGCCCGTAGGTCCGCATCATGGACCATCGCTCACACCGCCGACGAGGCCGACCGGCCGTCCGGGTCGCAGAGCATCCAGCGGGCTCTCGTGCTGCTGAACCTCGTGGGCGTGCTGGCACGCGACCGCCCGGAAGGGGTCACGCTCGCCGAACTCACGCGTGTCAGCGGACGCCCCAAGGCGAGCGTGCGCAGGGTGCTCGTCGCACTCGTCGCCGAGGGATACGTCGAACAGGATCCCGACACGGCGTGCTACCGCCTCGGCCTGCAAGCGGGCGTGCTCGGCGAACTGGCGGGCCACCGCGACGACGACCTCGGAGAGGCGAGCACCGACAGTCTCATCCGGGTCGCCGACACCTCCACCGACACGACGTTCCTGACCGTGCGCCACGGCAGCTACGGCGTGTGCACGCGCAGGCAGGAGGGGCCCGGCCCGATCCGCAACTACGCACTCGCCGTCGGCGACCGGCATCCGCTCGGCATCGGCGCGGGCAGCCTGGCGATCCTCAGCGCACTGTCCGATGAGGACATCGACGACGTACTGGCCTCGACGGCCACGACCCGGGGCCATTACCCCGGATTCGACGACGAGACGCTCCGCGACCTCGTGCACCGGTCGCGTCAGGACGGATACGCACTGAACGACGGCCGGGTCATCGCCGGGTCGTGGGCACTCGGCGTCGCCGTGCACGACGCCGCGGACCGGCCGGTCGCCGCCCTCAGCGTCGCCGGTATCGCCGAGCGCTTCGACCCGCCACGGCGTGACGAGCTCGCCGCGCTGTTGCACACCGAGGCCCGATCGATCCACGCCGCACTCACCCGTTCCCAGGAGTCCCGACCCGTGAGAGGACGACCATGACAGCCACCCCCGCGATCATCGGCTGGGCGCATTCCCGGTTCGGCAAGGCGCCGGAACCGGACGTCGAAGCGCTGCTGGCCGGCGTCACCGGCGCGGCCGTCGAGCATGCGGGCGTCGCGCCCGGAGACGTCGACGGGCTCTTCGTCGGCGTGTTCAACGGCGGGTTCTCCCGCCAGGGATTCGAGGCGGGCCTCGTCGGTGCGGGCCGTCCCGAACTGGCGACCGTGCCCGCGGTGCACACCGAGAACGCCTGCGCGACCGGGTCGTCGGCCCTGTTCACGGCACTCGACTTCGTGCAGTCGGGCCGCGGCCGGATCGCGCTCGTCGCCGGCGCGGAGAAGATGACGGCCGCCGAGGCCGAGGTCGTGAACGACGCGCTGCTGACCGCCTCCTACCGCAAGGAGGAGGAGCAGGCAGGCAGCTTCGCCGGGGTGTTCGCCGGCATCGCCCGTGACTACTTCGAGCGGTACGGCGACCACCGCGACACGCTCGCCCGTATCGCCGCGAAGAACCACCGCAACGGCGTCGGCAACCCGTACGCGCACCTGCGCAAGGACCTCGGCTTCGAGTTCTGCGCCGAGGTGTCGGACCGGAACCCGTTCGTCGCCGATCCGCTCCGCCGCACGGACTGCTCGCTGGTCTCCGACGGCGCCGCCGCGCTCGTCGTGGCGTCGGCGGACGTCGCGGCGACCGCACCCCGCGCCGTGGGCTGGCGCGGCAGGGCCCACGCCAACGACCACCTGCCGCTGAGTCGCCGGGACGACGTGCTCGCCTTCGCGGGCGCCCGGTCGGCGTTCACCGGAGCCACGGACGAGGCGGGTGCCGCGCTGTCCGATCTGGACCTCATCGAGACGCACGACTGCTTCACCGTCGCCGAGCTGGTGCAGTACGAGGCGTTCGGTCTGGCCGAGCCGGGCAAGGGTGCCACCGTCGTCGACTCCGGACGCACGGAACGCGACGGCGAGCTGCCGGTCAACCCGTCGGGCGGGCTCAAGTCGAAAGGGCACCCCATCGGCGCGACGGGGGTGTCGCAGCACATCATGGCCGCGTTGCAGTTGACGGGCGAGGCGGGCGACATGCAGGTCCCCGGTGCCGAACTCGCCGCGGTGTTCAACATGGGCGGCGTCGCGGTCGCCAACTACTGCTCGGTGCTGGAGCGGGTGCGATGACGCTGCGCGCCGTGAACCTGGCCCACCTGCTGACCGCCACATCCACCCGACTGCCCGACCGCGAGGCCGTCGTGTCCGGTTCCACCCGCCTCGCCTGGCGGGACGTGGACGCGCGCGCGTCCGCGGTCGCCGCCGAGCTCCGCCGCCGAGGCATCGGCCGTGGGGACGCCGTGCTGGTGCACTCCCCCAACCACCTCGAGTTCGTCGCGGTGATGTTCGGCGTGTGGCGTGCGGGCGCCGTGTTCGCCCCGGCCAACTTCCGCCTGACCCCCGCCGAGGTCGCCGGGCTCGCCGAACTGACGACGCCGAGCGCGCTGATCTGCCATGTGGACTACGCCGGCCACGCGACTGCCGTCGCCGAGGCCGCGGACCTGACCGGGGGCACGCTGTGGATCGGCGCCGCGGCCGACGCCGACGGCGCCGTGGCCGGCCTACCCGACCAGGACGAGCGCGAACCGGACGAACCGGTGTGGAACGGCGATCACGCGTGGTACTTCTTCACCTCCGGCACCAGCGGCAGGCCGAAGGCGGTCGTGCTGACCCACGACCAGCTCGGATTCGTCGTCAACAACCATCTCTGCGACCTGATGCCCGGCCTGGGTGCCGAGGACGCGCAGATCGTCGTGGCACCGCTGTCGCACGGTGCCGGCGTGCACCTGCTGCCGCAGGTGGCGCGGGGAGCGAAGACGGTACTGCCCACGTCCACCCGGCTGGATCCCGCGGAGATCTGGAGTCTCGTCGAGGCCGAGCGGGTCACCAACGCGTTCACCGTGCCGACCATCCTCACGACGTTGACCCAGGCACCCGAGGCGTCGCGCCACGACCTCGGTTCGCTGCGCTACGTCATCTATGCGGGCGCGCCGATGTACCGGGCGGACCAGCGGCGCGCCCGCGAGGTGCTCGGCGACGTGCTCGTCCAGTACTACGGCCTGGGCGAGGTCACCGGCAACATCACCGTGCTGCCTCCCGGTGAGCACGACCGGCCCTCGCCCGAGGGCGTGGAGTACGGCACCTGCGGCTATCCGCGCACCGGGATGCAGGTCAGCATCCAGGATTCCGACGGCACCGAACTGCCCACCGGCGGCCAGGGCGAGATCTGCGTGGCGGGTCCCGCGGTGTTCCCGGGATACCTGCGCAACGACGAGGCCGACGCGGAGTCGTTCCGCGACGGCTGGTTCCGCACCGGAGACCTGGGCATGGTCGACGCCGACGGCTACGTGTACGTCACGGGCAGGGCGTCCGACATGTTCATCTCCGGTGGGTCCAATGTGTATCCACGGGAGATCGAGGAACGGCTGCTGCACCATCCGGCGGTGGCCGAGGTCGCCGTCGTGGGGATGCCGGATCCGAAGTGGGGCGAGGTCGGCGTCGCGGTGTGTGTCGCCTCCGGCGGTCACGGCGCCGACGAGGACGAGCTCCGGTCGTGGCTCGGCGATGCGCTCGCGCGGTACAAGATCCCGAAGCGCTTCGTGTGGTGGGACGAGATCCCGAAGTCGGGCTACGGCAAGGTCGTCAAACGGACGATCAAGCAACGATTGGCGGCGTCGTGACGGCACAGCACTCCGCGGCACAGCACTCGACAGCCGAGCAGTTAACGGCCGAGCAGTTGACCGCGCGGCGGGCCGGGGTTCCACTGCAGCACCCCGGACCCCGCACGCCGGAACGCATCGCGGCGGTCCCGACGGGGGTGACGGTGGTGCGGGCCGAACTGCCGCCCGGGGCGAACGTCGTCGGCGAGCTGTGGCGGATCACCGAGGCCGCGGGGTGCCGCGCGGCGTGTGCCGAGCTGGCACACGGGTCGTTCGGCACGCTGCGCTACGTCCACCCGGCCGTCGGCGCGGAACGGCCCGCGTTCTACAGCGACACGATCGAACCCGCGGGGCCGTGCTTCGTGCTCGGCGGTTCCGCGACGGTCGGCACCCGCGAGGACCGCGCGTTCGCCCATCTCCACGCCACGTGGCTGGACGAGCACGGCCGGGTCCGCGGCGGTCACCTGTTGCCGGAGACGACGGTCGGCGACGCGGCGATCGAGGCGACGGTGCGGTTGCTCCACGACGCGGCGTACGTCAGCGACACGTGCCCGGAGACGTCGATGCCTGCGTTCACCCCGCACGCGCTCACTCCGCACACGTTCGCCCCGCACGCGCAGGCCGAACCGGCCACGACGCAGGCCGTCGCCGCGCGCATTCTGCCCGGCGAGGACCTGCACGACGCGGTGAGGACCGTTGCGGCGCGTGCCGGATTCGACTCGGCGGTGGTCCGCGCGAGCCTCGGCAGCGCGGTCGGTGCCCGCCTGCGTACCGGTCCCGGGCGGATCACGGAAGCGGACTGGCCCGCTACCGAGTTCACGTCGCTGACCGGCACCGTCCGGGCCGGTGACGCCATCCTCACCGCGACGTTGGTGGACCGCAACGGCGACGTCCATTCGGGACGAGTGCTGCCGGGGCAGAATCCGGTCGCGGTGACCTTCGAGCTGTACGTCGAACGCGCCGACGCCGCCCTGGCGGATCGCGGCGGCGCCCACACCACCGAGGAGGCGCAGGCATGACCACCGCCCCGAGACTCGCAGGACGGACGGCACTCGTGTTCGGCGGAGGCGGTGGTACCGACGGCGCGACCAACGGCCAGGCCGCGGCCGTGACCTACGCACGGCACGGAGCGTCGGTCGCCGTGGTCGACGTCAGCCGGGAGGCGGCGCAGCGGACCGTCGAGGCGATCCTCGCCGAGGGCGGCGAGGCGACGGCGATCACCGCCGACGTGACCGACGGGGATCAGGTCGCCGACGCCGTCGCGCGCGCCGCTGACACGTTCGGCCCCGCCGACGTCCTGCACAACAACGTCGGTGTCACGGTTCTGGGCGGCCCGATGGAGTTGAGTCTGGAGCAGTGGCGCCGCGCATTCGCGCTCAATGTGGACGGTGTGTTCCTGGCGTGCAAACACGTGCTACCAGCGATGCTGGAGCGTGGCGGCGGGGCGATCGTCAACGTCTCGTCGCTCGCGGCGCTGCGGCACGTCGGCTACGAGTACCCGGCGTACATGTCGGCGAAGGCCGCGGTGAACCAGGCGACCGTGTCGCTGGCGTTGACGTATGCCGACCGCGGCATCCGTGCCAACTCGGTCGCGCCGGGATTCATCGAGACGCCCCTGGTTCGCCAGCAGTTGGCGTCGCAGGCGGGATCGCTCGACGAGCTCATGGCGGCCCGGGACGCGGCGAGCCCCACGGGACGCATGGGCACCCCGTGGGACGTCGCCAACGCGAGCCTGTTCCTCGCCTCCGACGAGGCCGCCTACGTCAACGGGGTGTGCCTGCCCGTCGACGGTGGCCTGGCGATGACCTGCGCGCCCGGCTGAGCCGCGACCGACCCTGCCCCGTGACTACCCCTGACCCGCCGGTGGGGCGGGGAAGCCGCCGACGGCCTGTTCGAAGGCGCGGGCCACACGCAACACGGTGGCGTCCTCGAAGTGCCTCCCCACGATCATCATCCCGGCGGGCAATCCGCCGACCTGCTCGGTGGGCACGCTGCACGCCGGGTGACCGGTGGTGTTGAACGGCGCGGTGTTTCCGACCATCGACAGCGCCGTGTCGAGGTACTCGCCGAGCGGGACGTCGGCGGCGGGCAGGGTGCGCGCGGGATAGGGAACGGTCGGCATGACCAGCACGTCGAACCGCGTCAGCGCGGCGTCGTAGGCCGCCCGTGCCTCCCGCGCCAGGTGGCGCGCCATCGCGTAGTACCGGCCGCCGCCCTCCTCGAACGTGTAACGCCCCGACAGGCCGACGAGTTTGACCGTCTTCGACAGCTCGGCGCCGCGCTCCAGCCTGCCGCGGCCGTAGTGGGCGATCAGCTCGGGGTCGTAGAAGTCCTCCACGTTCATGCCGAACGCGTTACCGTCGAGCATCTGGTACGCCGCACCTTCGGTGGCGATGACGTTCCAGACGTGCATCACGTCGGTGTGCCACGGGATCGACACGTCGTCGGCGGACAGTCCCGCCGAACGCAGCACCTCCACGCCGTTCCGCACGGCCCGGTCGACCCCGGGATCGGACACCGGCGTGCCGAAGCCCTGCGACACGACCCCCACGCGCATGCCCGACGCGGACTCGCCGAGCGCCGACACGTAGTCCACACCGGAGATCTCCGTCGGCTGCCGGGGGTCGGCTCCGTCCACTCCGGCCAGGATGGCCAACATGCGCGCGGCGTCGTCGACCGTCCGGGTCATCGGTCCGAGGTGGTCGATCGTCCGCTCGATCGGGAACGCACCGGTGTACGGCACGAGACCGTGGGTGGGTTTGTGCCCCACGATGCCGCAGAACGCACTCGGCATCCGCACCGAACCGCCCTGGTCGCCGCCCAGCGCGAGATCCACCTCGCCGCTCGCGACGAGCGCCGCGCTCCCGCTGGACGACCCGCCCGCGTTGCGGCTTCCGTCCCACGGGTTGCGCACCGGACCCGGTTGCGACGTGAAACTGCCGCCGGAGAAACACAGGTCCTCGCACACCGACTTGCCCGCGATCGTCGCGCCCGCGCCGAGCAGCCGCGTCACCGCGGTCGCATCACGAGCCGGGACGAACCCTTCGACGGTGCGCGAACCGTTCATCATCGGCACACCGGACACGGCGACGTTGTCCTTGATCGCCACCGTCCGCCCGGCGAGCGGCCCCTGCTCCGATTCCCGCACGGACGTCGTCACGTGCCAGGCGCCCCACGGGTTGTCGTCGCCGGGATACGACCACGACCGCTGTTTCGGCTCGGGCGCGCTGCGCCGGTACAACTCCTCGACGGCCTCCGAATGCTCGAGGGTGCCGGCCACCGCCGGGCCGAACTCGTCGAGGTGGGCCTGCGACAGGCCGAACCGGAAGTGCTCGCTCAGTGCTGCCAACCGGGACCGGTCGGGCGGCGGCAACGGGGACGGAGACGGCGAGGGCATCGACAACACCTTCCTTTCGCCGCGGCGGCCGCCCCGGTACGGAGCGGATCGCGGACGGAGGCCGAACCGGCCGGTCGGGATGCGCGAACGCGTGCCCGACCCTAAGCGGCGCCGGACCCGGAGTAAAGCCACGTCACGGACGCCGGAGCGGCAGGACGTGGCCGCCGTCTCGCCGCCACGGTTGCCTGGACGTGGTGCACGATCACCGGTCCCCGTGGTACGGCTCGGGATCCACCGGCACGTTGTTGAGGTCGACGGAGCGGAAGATGTCGTCGGCGACGGGGCGGCGCAGTTCCTCGGCGAGCTGACCGACCAGGCCCGCGGTGCGGGCCAGCAGCGCGAACCCGCGCAACAGCGGCAACGGCAGGTCGAGGTCGGCGAGGGCCGCCCCGCAGACACCGGCGCCGTTGAGCGGCAGCGTCTTACCGAGCACCTGCGGATGCATCCGCCCGATCGCCTCGAACAGCCGCAGATGAGGCCCGAACAGTCCCTCCTCGCGCGCGATCTCGAACAACCGGGGCGTGCGCGGGTCCCCGTCCTTGTGCACGTGGTGACCGAGACCGGGCACCAGCTCTCCGGACTCGCGCCGGGCACGCACGGTCGTCAGGGCGAGCGCGTCCCAGCCCTCGTCGTCGACGGGCCGCTCGGCGTCGCGGAGCACGTCGTTCAGGAACCGTCCACAATCCTCGGTGACGCCGAGAAACCGCGATCCCCCGCCGAGCAACCCGGCGGCCAGGGCGCCCTGGACCGAGTCCGGCGCCGACAGATACGTCAACCGCGTCACCATGGCCGTCGGAGTGAAGCCGTGGTCGGCGAGCGCGGCCAGCACCGCCTCGAACAGTCTCGTCTCACCGGGTTCCGGGCGACGCTGCGTGGCGAGCCGGAACGCCAGCTCGCCGAAACCCACGGTGCCCATCACGTCCGCGGCGAGGTCCTCGCCGAGCAGCGTGATCGACTCGCGCGAGGACGCGCCCAGTGCGGTCGGATACCCGTTCACCGCAGCGGATTCGGTCATGCCGGCTCCTCCAGCCACCTGCGCAGGTCGTCACCGTGCTCGTCCAGTTCCGGCGGTGGCAGCTCGTAGGTCGCGGGGGTGTCCGAGAACCGGATCGGGTTGCGTGTCGACGGCACCGCCTTGTCCCCGGAGCCCACGTGCACGACCGGGTCGAGCCCGAACCGGTCGGCCATCGCGAACCCGCCGTCGATCGTGTTGATCGGCCCGCTCGGCACGCCGGCCTCCACGAGGAGGTCGAACCACTCCAGGGCGGGGCGTTGTTTCAGCTGGGCGACCAGGAGCGGCCGCAGCTCCTCGCGGTTCTTCGTCCTGTCGGCGTTGCGGGCGAACCGGGGATCCTCGGCCACCTCGGGAATGTCGAGGACCTTGCACAGGATCCGGAACTGGTTGTCGTTGGCCGCGGTGATGATGAGGTCGTTGTCCGCGGTCGGCAGCGGCTCGTACGGGAACACGCTCGGATGCGCGTTACCCATGCGGTACGGCACGGTGTCACCCGCCACGTACGCCGACGAATGGTTGACCAGGCCCGTCAACGCCGAGGACAGCAGATTGACCTCGACGTGCTGCCCCCCGCCGCCCGCGTCGCGGTGCCGCAGGGCGGCCAGGATGCCGATCGCGGCGTGGTTTCCCGCCATCACGTCGAAGACGGAGATCCCCGCGCGATACGGCGGCCCCTCGGGATCTCCGGTCAGGCTCATCAGACCGGAGATCGCCTGAACCATCAGGTCGTAGCCGGGCACGTCCTTGCCGGGGCCGGAGCCGAAACCACTGATCGAGGTGTAGATGATGCCCTCGTTCGAGGCGCGGACGGTGTCGTAGTCCAGCCCGTACTTGGCCAGCCCGCCGGGTTTGAAGTTCTCGATCAGCACGTCGGCCCGGTCGGCCAGTTCGCGGGCGAGACGGGCGTCGCGGTCGTCGTGCAGGTCGAGCGAGATCGACCGTTTGCCGCGGTTCACGCCGAGATAGTACGTCGACACACCGTCCCGCACCGGGGGTGTCCAGCTGCGCGTGTCGTCACCCTGCGGCCCCTCGACCTTGATCACCTCGGCCCCGAGGTCCGCGAGCAGCATCGTGGCGTACGGCCCCGCGAGGATGCGTGAAAAATCCGCCACGAGCAGGCCCGACAGCGGACCGCCACCCTGACCGGCTCCCGTTGGTGCTCCCACAGATCGCCTCCGTTGTCCGCTCCACGGACGGTTGTCCGTATTCGGAGTCTGGGGGAACTCGGTGGGCGCGTCAAGAAGGCAGGCGGGTTCAGCCCGCAGCGGAACCGTCCACCCGCGGCAGTGCCGACACCCTGGCGAAATAGGCGCTGATCGCCCCTGCCGTGTGCAGCAACAGGGGCAGGTACTCCTCCGTGATCGTCTCCATCGAGGTCTCCGCCGCGTGACTGTTGACGTTCAGGGCGGCGATCACGCGCCCCTCGCCGTCGCGCAGCGGCACGGCGACCGACCGGATCCCCAGCGCCAGGTCCTGGTCGGTGACGGCCCAGCCGCGCGCCCGCACCTCGCGCAGCACGGCGTCGCGCTCCTCGGCGCCGGGCTGCCACCGCGGCACGAGACCGGAGCGCGTGGGCTCGGCCAGCGTGCGGTCGAGTTCCTCCGCGGGCAACGCGGCGAGCAGCACCTTGCCCAGCGACGTCGCCAGCGCCGGGAACCGCGTCCCCAGTTCCACCCGCAGCGCCACGATCTTCGGTATGGCGACCCGCGCGACGTACACGATGTCGGAGCCGTCCAGCTGCGCGATCGACACCGACTCGTCGACCTTCGCGACGAGCTCCTGCATGTGCGGCCGGGCGACCTCCCACAGGCCCATCGACGACACGTACGCCATGCCGAGGTCGAGCACCCGGGGCGTCAGCACGAACCTGCCGTCGGTCGGCCGCGCATACCCCAGCTCCTGCAACGTCAGCAGGATCCGCCGCACCGTGGGCCGGGACAGTCCCGTCGCCGAGGCGACATCGGTCAGGGACATCTCCGGCCGCGCGGGTTCGAACGCGGCGATGACCTCCAGTCCGCGCGCCAGCGCTTCGATGAACTCCGGACCGGTACCTTCTCGCGCCACCTCGACCTCCTCGACCGATTCTCGTTCCGGCGCACGGTAGCAGCCACTCGTCCGCTGTTCGGACATGCAGGTAGCGGTGACGAATCGGATCTGAACTGCGACTTCTCGGTCCCACCGCGAAACCGGGCAAGGGATTTCCCGTCAGTCGACCGTACAGCGGACAGCTGCGACCTCGAGCACCCCGGCACCGCTGCCACGCCGAGGCGCATTCGTGCTGATCACGGGAACGATTGACGATCCCACTCCGCGGGCCCCGGACTGTGCAGCCCAAGCCTTGACAATGCCGCACCCGGGAGCAAAAGTGACCTAGTGTCCGTTGAGCGGACACTCGTCCGACGAAGTGCGACAAAGGAGCCGTCACCATGACCCCGGCCGTTTCCGAGCGCACCGGCAAGCCCGACCACCACTCGCTGCCGGCGCGCCTGCATCACAACGCGTTCGTGACCGACGACCAGGAAGCCACGCGAGCCTTCTACGAGGACCTGATCGGCCTGCCCCTGATCGCCACGTGGACCGAGGTCGAGGACCTCTTCGGTAAGGAGCGCACCTACTGCCACACCTTCTACGGACTCGGCGACGACAGCGCGCTGGCGTTCTTCCAGTTCGCCGACCCCGAGGACCAGAAGGAATTCGGCCCGAAGATGCCGAAGTCGCCGTTCGTCCACATCGCGCTGAAGGTGTCCGAAGGTGTCCAGCAGGCCATCGAGACCCGGCTCTCGGCCGAAGGGTGGAACCCGGACGAGACGTACGTGCTCGACCACGGCTACTGCCGGTCCCTCTACACCCGCGACCCCAACGGACTGCTGCTCGAGTTCACCGTCGACTCGGCCAATATGGACGAACTGAACAGCATCCGGCTCCGCACCGCGCACGAGGACCTGAAGCGGTGGCTGAGCGGTGACCACACCCCGAACAACGACGTGCGCTGACCCGCTCCGCCGTCACAGTGCCTGCCACCACCCCGCACCCGCCCGGAGCCGTCCTGCTGGTACACGGTGCCCACCACGGCGCATGGTGCTGGCGCCGGGTCTCCGACGGCCTCGCCTCCCGCGGAGTGCGGGGTGAGGCGCTGGAGTTGCCGCTGACCTCGTACGCCGACGACGTGGCGGCGGTCCGCTCGGCCGTCGACCGGCTGCGCCGCAGCGGACCGCTCGTCGTCGTCGCCCACAGCTACAGCGGCGTCGTCGTCGCCGACGCGGCGCACGGAGCGTCGCGGCTCGTCTTCGTCGCAGCACGACTGCCCCTGCCCGGCGAGTCGCAGACCGCGCTCACTCCGAGCTGGCACGGCGAGGGAATGCGCGAGGCCGTCACGGTCGGCGACGACGGCTGGGTCCACCCCACGCCCGCCGCCCGCGACGCCTTCTACCACGATTGCCCGGACGAGGTCGCCACGGACGCCGTGTCCCGGCTCCGCCCGATGCGGAGCGCGGTCCCCGCCGAACCGCTCGCCGAACCGGCCTGGATCACCACCCCGACGGCCTACGTCGTGTGCCGCCGGGACCGGGTAGTCCGCGTCGACCGGCAGCGGGAGCGCGCAGCCAGGGCCGGCGAACAGTACGAGCTCGACTGCGGCCATTCCCCGTTCCTCGCCGTTCCCGACGAGCTCGCCACCCTGCTGACCGCCCAGGAACGCAGGACGCGGGCCGCTACGACGTGACATCTTCCCAGTGTCGTGAAGAGAAAGGTCGTGAGAAGAATGGACACGCCTCCCCTGTCCGAATCGCCGCAGGTGCTGATCGTCGGGGCCGGCCCGACCGGACTGATCCTGGCGCACGAACTGCTGCGCAGGCGGATCCCCGTCCGGATCGTGGAGAAGCGCAGAGGACCGTCGCACACCACCCGGGCGATGACGGTGCACGCCCGGTCGATGGAAATGTTCGAACACCTCGGGGTCGCCCACCGGCTCGAAGAGGTGTGCCTGGAATGCCCGGGAAACATCTACCATTTCCCGCATCTGCCGGAGGACCGGCAACCGCGCACCGACTACCGGAGCCTGCCGACCCGGTTCCCATTCTACTACAAGATCAACCAGAACGATTTCGAACAGGTGCTGCGCGAGCACCTGTACACGACGTACTCGATGGTGCCCGAGTACCGCACCGAGGTCACGCGCGTCGACGCCTCCGACGACGAGGTGACGGCCGAGTTCGCGCTGCCGGACGGCACGACGGAGACGCAGACCTTTCCGTGGGTCGTCGGCTGCGACGGGGTGCGCAGTTTCGTGCGGCAGGCCGAGGGAATCGACTTCGTCGGCGAGCGGGTCGCGGCGATGGCGATGATGGACGTCGAGTTGAGCAACGTGACGTTCGACGACCGGTGGATGAACTACTACTTCACCAGGGATCTGTTCATGAACTGCACCAAGCTTCCCGGGAAGTACTGGCGCATCTACATGAGCGAACCCACCGAGGAATACGTCTACGCCGACGACAAACGACAGGCGTTCCAGGAGGTTGCCGACCGGATCGGGATCGGCTTCACCGTCGGTGAACCGGTGTGGGCGACCTCGTGGGAGATCCTCAACAACATCGCCGAGCGCTATCGCAACGGCAGGCTGCTGATCTGCGGGGACGCCTCGCACGTGCATTCGCCGTCCGGCGGCCAGGGCATGAACGGGTGCATGCAGGACGCGTTCAACCTGGGCTGGAAGCTCGCGGCCGTCCTGCAGGGCGACGCCGACGAGGCGATCCTGGACACCTACGAGCAGGAGCGCAAACCGATCGGTGAGCAGGTGAGCCAGGGCGCGCTCGCCACCCATGAGATCGTGATGGGGTTCGGGGTCGATCCCGAGGAGCGGTGGGAACTCACGCAGGCCGACGGCTGGGAGCACAACACGATCCGGCTGGTCTCGGGACTCGCGCACACCTATCGCGACGTCGTGCGACTCCCCGCGAACCTCACCGAGGTCGGAGGGCCGCGCGCCGGCGACCGGGCGCCCGACGCCACGCTCACGACCGAACCGGCCAAGCGGGTGTACGACGTGTGCCGCCGCCCGCAGTTCACGTTGCTGATCGTGCCGGGCGGCGATCCCACTGCCGCGGTCGAGCAGGGCGGGCGCCTGCGGGACGAGCTGGACGCGTTGTTCCCCGGGTACGTCCATTCCCACCTGATCGGCGAATGCAGCGACGAGGAGTTCGACTTCGACCACCGCACCCCGGACGAGACCGGCGAGATCTCCGAACGGTACGACGTGGACGGTCGCGGTCGATTCGTGCTGATCCGGCCCGACCTGTACCTCGGACTGTCGTGCCTGCCCGAGGAGGGCGACCGGATCACCGAGTACGTGAGCCAGTGGCTGACACCCGCGCGCACCCTCACGCCCGCGTGACGACCGGCCACGGCGAGCCACGCCGCACCGACGACGTGCTCGCCCCACGCCGGGCACGGTCCGCCGTCGGGGAGGGCGCCCGGTGACGTCGACCGGCCGCAGGCCCGACGGCGGACCGTGCTCAGCGGCGGACCTGCTCGACCCCCAGTGCCCGGTCCACCCACCGACCGACGGGGAGGGCGGCGACGACGGCGGCCAGCGCGACGTGGACGACCATGAACACCACCGCGGTGGCGACACTCGGCACGCCCGTGAACACGATGATGTGCGAGGCCCACGGCAGGTCCGGCGGCCGCGAACCCGCGGCCCACACGTCGTTGAGCGCCCAGAACGTCAGGTCGTTGAGTCCCGACACGACGACCAGGATCGCCGCGACACCCGTCTTGAGGACGTTGGCGGTCCTGGCCCCGCCCAGCCGGTAGGCCAACAGCATCAGCAGCACGATGAACGTCGTGATGAACAGCTCGAACTGGTACACCGGTTCGAACGCACCGTCCTGATCGGCATTGCGCCCGAACTCCTGGATGCGCATGACCATCTCGGTGTCGATGTAGGCCATGTAGCCGATCACGCCGAGCAACAGCAGCCCCGGAGCCACCCGCCACTTCGGCAGCAGCGCCACGGCGACGACGGCGAACGCGAACGGGCTCAGCTTGAAGGCCCATTCGGCGAGGTTGTCGAGCGTCTGGTCGGGCGGCAGCACCACCATGATCAGCAGTGCGAGTACGGCCGCGGGCACCGTGGGCACCACCCACAGCCAGCCCCGCGCTCGATACAACGCGGCCACCCAGCCCCGGCCGCCGTCGTCGCTCCTGCGGCCCGCAGCGGACGGCCCGGATCCCGGCATCGTCGCGGTCATGCGTCGTCGTCCTCCATCCGCGGCTTCTCCACCCAGAACGGGCCGAGTGCGAGCGCGTCCACATCGGTCTTCAGATAGCACGCGACGGCATCCGCCGGGCTCATGACGATCGGTTCCTCGTTGTCGTTGAACGAGGTGTTGACCACCATCGGGATTCCGGTCAGCCGTTCGAAGTGCTGGATCATGCGATAGTAGAGGGGATTGTCCTCCTCCGAGACGGTCTGCACCCGTGCGGTCCCGTCGACGTGCGTGATCGCGGGCACGACGTCCCGCTGGTGTTCCAGCACGTCGAACACCAGCAGCATCACCGGCGACGGATACCCGCTCGCGAAGAACTCCCCGGCCCGTTCGGCGAGACACGACGGCGCGAACGGGCGGAACGCCTCCCGGTGCTTGACCTTCTCGTTCATCCGGGTCTTCGACTCGGGATCGCGCGGGTCGGCCACGAGCGAACGGTTGCCGAGCGCGCGCGGGCCACACTCCATCCGGCCCTGGAACCAGCCGATGATGAGCCCGTCGGCGATCCGCTGGGCGGCGTGGGCGGCGATGTCGTCGTGCCGCTCGTAGTCCAGCCCCGCGTCCTTGAGCGCCAGTTCCATGTCCGTCTCGGTGTATTCCGGGCCGGTGTAGGTGAATCCGCTGCGCGGCCGCGGGCGGCGGTAGGTGCCCACGCTGACGTCCAGGGCCGCACCGACCGCACAGCCGTCGTCGGCCGCCGCCGGCTGGGCGAAGAAGTCCTCGAACGGCGTCTCCAGCAGGATGCGGCCGTTCATCACGCTGTTGAGTGCCACGCCGCCCGCCACGCTCAGCCGCGTCGACCCGGTTTCGGCCTGCAGCCATCGGGCGAGGTGCAGTCCGGCCTCCTCGAGGGTCACCTGCAGCGCGTAGGCCACGTCGCAGTAGTGCTGGGGCACCGGATTGTCGGCCGTCACGCGGGTCTTCGGCCGTGCCGGACCGAACAGGTCGTGGAACTTCTGCGACATCACGTGTTTGCCGGTGCGGTGGTGCTCGAACCAGCTCAGGTCGAGTTCGAACCCGCCGTCCGGGTCGAGGTGCACGAGTTCGCGGAACGCGTCGACGTAGGTGTCCCTGCCCAGCGGGGCCAGGCCCATGACCTTGCCCTCGTCTCGGGTCGGGTAGAACCCGAGGTACCCGGTGACGCCGGCGTACATCGCGCCCAGCGAATGGGGGAACTTGATGCGCCGCAGTTCCCTGATCGTGTCGCCGCGACCGTGGGCCAGCAGGGTGGAGGCTCCGTCGCTGCCGATGCCGTCGAGCGTGAGCACGGCCGATTCGTCCCACGGGCAGATGTAGTAGGCGCTTCCCGCGTGGGCGCGGTGGTGGTCCACCAGGTGCACCCGGAAGTGCACGGGTCCCGTATGGCCGACGGCCTCCTTGATGTCGCGCTCGAGCGTGTAGGTGCGCTTGATGTGTGCCAGCACGGCACCGCCGACGTGGTAGTCGTCGACGCCCGTGCCGCCCCCGCTGCGGAGTGTCTTCAGCATCCCGGCGGCCCGGCCGCCCGACGCGCCGTCCGGGTTGCGGAAGACGTCCAGCGTTCCCGGGAAGTACCGCGCGAACACCTTCGCCGCGTGGATCGCCTCCTTCCAACGCTGCCAGTAGTACGCGACGTGGTCGACCTCGGCGAGGGTGATGCCCGCCTGGTCGAGGCAGAACTTGATCGCGTTCGCGGGCAGCCCGCCGTCGTGCTTGACGCGGGTGAACCGCTCCTCCTCGGCGAAGGCGACGATCGTGCCGTCGTGGACCAGAGCCGCCGCCGAGTCGTGAACCCTGCTGATACCGAGTACGTACATGTTCTCGCTCCGTGGTGTTACGTGGTGGATGACAGACCGGCCCGCGACGGCCGGGTGGGCAGGGGCCCGGAATGACGTCTGCGCACCATGTGGTGCAACGCGGCCGCCTCGACCGCCAGCGCGACCACGACGGCGGCGAACCCGCCCGCGGCACCGAACGGCGGCACCAGGCACAGGGCACACACCGTCGTCGCCACCAGCCGCCACAGCGCTCCCCGGAAACTCACGCCCAGCAGCGGGCCCCCCGTGTTCTCGATGAGGAAGATCCCGTACATCACCGCGACGGCGGCGACGACCTCGACGGCGGTGAGCGTCCCGAGCGCCGCCCACATGGCGAGGCCCGTGTCGGCGAGCAGCGCGTCACGGCTGACTGGGATCGAGAGCGCGGCGGCGAACAGCACCGCGAACGCGACACCGCCCACGACGACCGCCCGCAGGATCGCCATGGCCCGCGACCGGCCCGTCACCGCGCCGCTGCCCCGCTGCCGGAGCGAGACACCGGGCTGATGGATCCGCAACTGGTAGCGCACGATCGAGCAGAACGCGCTCGCGCCGAGCATCGCGAGGTAGAAGGGGCCGCTGTCGGCCACCCGGCCCACGGCGGCGAGCACGAAGAACACGACCGCCACGGTCAGCGCGTCCAGCAGTTCCGGCACACCGAGCAGCCACGTCGTGCGACCGTAGGCGAGCACGAGTCGGCGTCGCCGCAACGGTTCCGGCCGACTCCAGTCACGGGGCAACAGGGCGACGGCGGTCAGCGCGACGACGGCCAGTCCCGCGGGCAGTACCAGCAGCACCGTGCGAGGCGACCAGTCCGCCAGCCAGGTGGCCAGCGTCACGCCGAGTACCAGAACGGCGCCCGCCGTGAAGGCCCACGCGTCGAGGGCGGCCCGTCCGCGGAGGCGGTGCAGGCCCGAGACGGTCATCAGCATCCCGGAGCACGTGTGCCAGCAGGCCGCGGCCAGATACGGCAGCAGTGCCGACTCCGGTGCCGCCACGGCGGTCACGAGCAGCGCCGCCGCGAACACGAGAACCGGTGCGACGGCGAACCGCACTGCCAGGGCGACCACCGTCGCCCGGGTGGCGCGCACCCGCGGCGCCAGCTTCAGGGCGCTCTTCTCCGCCGCGTTGGGCAGGAACACGAGCCACGCGCACGCACCGAGGGCGTTGGCGAACGGGCCGTACGCGATCGTGCCCCACACGACCGCCAACACGACCTGCATCAGCTGCACGCTGGCGCGGAACGAGCCCCGGCCGAGGAGCAGCCGGAGCATCATCAGCCGGCGGGGCACAGCGCCCACCGCGGCACCCGTCACGGCCGCGGCACCGCCTGTGCGACGTCGTCGAGGCGGAACTTGAGCGCTCCCCGCACCGCCTCGGCCGCGTCGCGCAACTCGTCCATCGTGGACGCCTGCAGAACGGCGTAGCCCAGCTTGTAGCCCGCTTGTTCGTAGGCGCGCACGAACGTACCCTCCTCCGCGAACAGCCGGAGGTCGACCACCGCCGGGTGGGCGCGGACCTCGTCGAGGCCCGTCACCTCGGCGAGCCTGCCCGCCCGGTCTGCGCCGAACACCTGCACCATCGTCGGCACGGGGTCGCGCGGCGTCAGCACCGGCTCCTCGCCCACGGCCGTGGCCATGGTCGCCGCCATGATGTCGACGCCGTAGCACGACTCGACGAGCTCGGCGAGGCCGTTTCCGCCCATCCGTGCGCCCATTTCGACCAGGTACAACGTGCCGTCGCGCCCCAGCACCGCGTCGAGCGTCAACGGGCCGTCGGGGTACTCGATCCGCTCGCAGATCGCTTCGAGCATGCGCACGAGTTCGGCATCCACTTCGGACGAAAGCTCCGCCGGTACGAGGTGGGCCGTCGTCACGAAGTACGGCGGCGGCGTGATGGTCCGCTCGGTGACGGCATGGAACGCGACCCGGCTCCGCCGCATGAGGACCTCGACGGTCAGATGTTCGCCCGTGAGGTACTCCTCGACGACGAGCTTGCCCTCGGGAGAGAACGCCACCGCCTCGGCGAACGCCGACCGCAACGACCCCGGTCCGGCACACGCGACGACGCCCCTGCTTCCCGACGAGTCGACCGGTTTGACCAGCGCGGGAAACCGCAGTTCCCGCGCACGCTTGACGAGGTCGTCGTCCGGCGCGCCACTGACCGCGCGGTAGCCCGGCAGCCCCAGCTCCACGCACAGCTCCCGGAAGGCCGATTTGTCGACCGAGGCGCGCATCGCCAGATCCGGCAGCAGCGCGGGAAGGTTCCAGTGCCGTGTCAGCCAGGCGAGCGCGGGGAGTCCGACGTCGCTGGCCGGACACAGCACACCCACGATGTCGTCGCGCCCGGCGAGCGTGCTCGCGATCCGTTCCGGTGCGCGCACGCTCAGCTGGACGAACTCGTCGGCATGCAGCACACCCGGCGCGGTGGGCCGGATGTCGACGCAGATCGTCCGGTAGCCCAGTGTTCTCGCCCGCTGGTACACGCCGACCGAACCGTCGGCACCGCCCAGCACCACCAGTGTCGTCACGACGCCACCTCCGCCCGTCGCGGCCGCGGGGCCGTCGGCCGTTCGTCGAGCAGGAGGTCGGCGGGATCCACCCGGTCGCGCAGCGACGTCTCCCGGATGTAGAACCGGCGAGGCCGCGGCTGACCGGCTCCGACGGTGACCAGGTAGCGGACGCCCACCGCCAGCACCGCTGTGATCACCGCGAGCACCGCGAACAACGCGGTCGCGGTCGCTGCGACGCCGAGCAGCCCGGTGGCGGCACCGATGGCCAGCACGCCACACAACGCCGCGGTGCCCAGTGCGAGCCCGGCGGCGACTCCCGGCAACCTGCGGGTGAAACCGACGAACAGTTCCACCGCATGCGAGGCGAGGAACCGGAACCCGACCTTGGACTCGCCGCGCTCCCGTGCGCGGTGGCCGACGGCAACGGTCGTGTACCTGCTGGTCAGTTGCGGCACGGTCGCCATGAAGTACGGCGTGCCGATCTCCAGGTCGACCACGCGGCGTGCGAGGTCCGTCCGGACCAGGCGGAACGCGGTCGCGCCGCGGGGTATCTCGACCTTCAGCACACGCTGGGCGAGGTAGTGGAACACCGCGGTGCCCCACCGCCGGAGCAGCGGGTCCTGGCGGTTGGTCCGCACCCCGAACACGGCGTCGTAGCCTTGCCGGGCCTCGGCGATCAGCACCCTTGCCTCGGCCGCGGGAAACTGCTGGTCCGCGTCGACGTGCAGCACCCACGGCCGTTCGGCGTAGCGATAGCCGGCGGAAAACGCGGCCTCGAAACCGAAGTTCCGCGTGAAGGAAATGAAGTCCACCCGCGGGTCTTGTTCCGCGAGCCCGCGAATGATATTCAGCGTGCCGTCCGTGCTCCCGTCGTCGACATAGATCACTTCGAGGTCGAGGTCCCCGAGCTCGTCGACGATTTCCTCGTAGGAGGCACGCACATTGTCCACTTCGTTATAACACGGAATCACCACCGTGACGCTCGTGATGTCCGCGCACTCTGCGTCCGGCTCCATCACAGGTCACGCACCAGGACCGGACCGGCTTCTCGCACGAGAATCCGTCTCGGCGAATACGGCATGAATGCCCTCGCGTTTCTACTCGTCAGTAGTCTCTGCCCCCAGCAGGAACGGATCCGAGAGTTATATCCGACAAAATGTCCACAGCAAGACGGAAAGTTGGGATTGACCCGTTCGGCCGAAGTCGAAACGGGGACGCGCACGACCTTTCGGCGCAATCCCGGAATTCGCGGTCCGAATCCGGGCATTCGGTGGCACACTGCCCACCCATGTGGAATTCGCTGGCCTCGAGGCTGTGGCGGGCGGCCTATCTGCGTGCCGTCTCCTCGGCCTTCGCCACGGTCCCGCTCTACCGCGAGACCTGGGCGCTGCACGGCCGCACGGACCCGGTCCTCGTTCCGGACAGGACGGGAAGCAACGGCGGTGCGCTCGCCGCCGACACGGTGCAGCGCCGGTTGGTCGACACCGCACCGCTCGCGGGCGGGTCGACCGAACCCGACCCGGCACGCGGCCTCGCCGGCCTGCTCACCCACGCCACCCAGCGGCGCTCGCACCGCCTGGTGGTCGTGGTCGACGCCGCCGTCACACGCCCGCCCACCGGACTGCCCTCCGGGTCCCGTGGCTGCGTGCTGCACCCGGACGCCGCCACTCCCCTCGACGACGGGCCCGTACTGAGGGAGATCGTCGACACGCTGCGACGCGGCGAACGGGTACTGGCCGTCGGTGAGGACAAGAACCTCGACGCGCTGTCCGCGGCACTGCGCTCCGCCGAACCGCCCACCGAGCTGCCGCCGCCGGACCGGGTCCCGCACCACCGCATCGACAGCCTCACCGGCGGTCCCTTCGGCCTGCTCCACGACCCGCTGCTCGGCTACCTCGGCGTGCTCCGCGACTGCGGCCGATGGCACGTCGACTGCAGGCACGTCTACGTGCGCGAGACGACGGGCGGGCTCGCGTTCACCGTGCTCGACCGCACGTCGCCGCGGCTGGTCGACGTACTCGTCGGCGGCGGCGTGCCGGGAGAGGTGCAGGCCTGTCCCCGTCATGGCTCTCCCGTGATCGAGACATGACGGTCCGCTCCGACACCGTTGTCGACGCCCGTGTCTGTGATCCTCGCGTCGACGGCGCACCCGACGGGTGGTCCGAGTTCGCCTGCACCGCCGGTCCGCACGCCGTGTGGGAACCGGAGCTGCTGCGCATCGAAGGCTGGTTGACGCGCAATCCCCCGCTACTGGTCACCGTGCACGACACCGACGGCATCGTGGTGGCGCTGTCGGCACTGGTGTGCCGGCCGACCCGCACTCCTCGTTACGCACCCCGGCGCGCCCGCCGCGGTCCGATGTGGGCGGAGGTCGCCCAGCCGTGGCTCAGCGGCCTGCCCGGAGTCGTCCGGCGGCCCGGGGTGTCCGGCGACCACCTGCGCGTGGCCGTGCGCTCGGCCGAGCGCGCCCTCGCGCGCCGCCTCGGTGCCGGTCTGGCCGGGCTGTTCTACCGCGGGGTCGGATCCGACCTGCTGCCCGAGCTCATCGGCCGCGGCCGCATCCACCGGCGCACGGATCCGTCCGCGGTCCTCGACAACACTTTCTCCTCGGTCGACGAGTGGCTCGCGTCGCTGAGCAAGAGCAGGCGCGCGGGGCTGCGCAGGCAGCACCGGCGCGCCGAGGCCGACCCGGCTCTCGTCGTCCGCGGCGGACCAGGCCGCACCGACATCGACGCGGCCGCCGTGGCGGGCCTGCTCAACGACCATCGCGCGCGGTTCCCGACCCCGGCAGGCGACACGCGCTCACCCATCGCGGCACCGTATGTGGAGGCGTTCGTGCGCAGACCCGACGTGCACACACTCACCTATCACGACACCGACGGACGACTCCTCGCCCTCAACACATTGCTCGATCACCACGACGTCGTCGTCAAGCAGCACTGGGCGGCGCTGCCGCCCGAGGAGGGCGGCAGACAGGGTCTGTACTTCGACGCCTACGTCCGTGCCGTGCGCTGGTGCATCGCCCACGGCAGGCCGCGGATCTCCTCGGGCCGGGGCAAACTCGACGTCAAGACGTCGCTGGGGTTCACGCCGCGGGACGTCCACGGCGTCATCGCGCCGAGGCCGGTGATGGGCCGGTGAACGTCGACATCGTGGACCCACGGTTGGATCCCGAACCGCCGGGCTGGGCGGATTTCGCGGGCGCACTGCGCCTGCACCCGGTGTGGCGCTACCCGCTCCTCCGGCTCGAGGCGTGGACCGCCCGCAACCCGCCCGTCCTCGCGGTGGTGCGCCAGGACGGACGCGTCGTCGGGGGCTTGCAGGTCATGATCTGCCGCAGTTGGCGCACGAGCCGCTTCGGACCGCCGCCGCGGCGGCTCGGTCGCTGGCGGCCGCGGTGGGCGGAGGTCTACCTCCCCCTGCACAGCGGTTATCCCGCCGCCGTCTTCCGCTCCGGTGTCGACCTGCGGGCCGCGATCCGCGAGTTCGAACGGGCGTTGGCGGACAGGATCGGCCCGGGTCTGCTGGGCGTCCTCTACCGGGCCATGACCGCCGACCTGGCCGACGCGATGTCGGGGCCGGGGCGGGCGCGCCGGGAGATCGACCCTGCCGCGGTGCTCCGGCCGCCCGCCACGGTCGACGAGTGGTGGGCCGGCCTCGACGACGAGGTCCGGAGCACCATCGACGCGGTCGAGGCGGACCCGCGCGTGTGCACCGACATCGGAGCGGGACGCCGCGATCTGGACGCCACCGAACTCGCCGCGCTGCTCAACGCACACCGGGCGCGGCAGGACGCCCGGGCGTGGGCGGGCGGTCAGCGTTCCCGCTTCGCGGGCCTGCACATGGACACCCGCAGCCCCGTCTCCCCCGCGTACCTGGACGCGCTGCTGCGCAGGCCGAACGTCCTCACCCGCACCTACCGCACGCCCTCCGGCAGGCTGCTCGGGTTCGCCACGATGATCGACGAGCGGCACCCGGCCGCGTTCCACCACTGGGCGGCCGTGTCCCGGGCCGACGGCGGCAGGCCCGGCCTCCACCGGCATGCCTACGCACAGGCCGTCACACGGGCGATCGAGCGTGGCGTGTCCGAACTGACCGCGGGCAGAGCGATGCTCGACGAGAAGGCGGCGCTCGGCTTCCGCGGCACGCGCGCACTGCACACCGTCGCGGCGCCGCGGCCGCTGCTGAGCGGCGGGCCGGTTCTCGCCGACCGGCTGCAACGAACCGGCACTCCGGCCGGCGACGCGACGGGCCACCACCGGAAACGCATGGGGAGCACGACATGACGGTGCACATCGACGTCCTGGATCCGCGCCGCGACCCGGAACCGGCCGACTGGGCTCGATTTGCCGCCGACCGGCACCTTCCGGCACCGTGGTCGTACCGGATGCTGCAGCTCGAGACCGCGTCGTCCCGCTGCCCGAACCTGCTGGTCGTCGCCCGTGACGCGGGTGAGCCGGTCGCCGCGCTGTCGGTGACCGTGGCCCGCCCCGGGGACCCGCACCGCCGCAGGCCGGTCGGCGGCATCGCGCGGTTCGCGCCCCGCCTCGCCGAGGTGCACCAACCGTGGATGCCCGGCACGTCCGGCCGCGTGTTCGCGCCCGAGCTCGACACCGCGGCACGGCGCGCGATCACGCGCGCGGCCGAACGGGCCGTCGTGTCGTTCCTCGGCCCCGGCTGCGGCGGCGTGATCCACCGGTACGTCCGGGACGCCGAGCTCCCCGACGTCGGCGGCCGGGGCAGAGTGGTGCGCGACGCCGTGCCCACGACCCTGTTGCGGAACGGGTTCGCCGATGTCGACGAGTGGGTCACCTCGCTCGCGCGCAGCAGGCGCCACAGCATCCGCGGCCAGCGGCGCAAGATTGCCGCCGATCCGTCGTTGACCATCCGATGTGGACGTGCGAGGGACGACGTCGCCGGGGCCGAACTGGCCACGCTCCTGCATACGCACCGGGCGAAGTTCGGCAGAGTGCCGCTCGACCTCCGTGGCGCCGTGACGGCCGAGTACCTGCACGAACTGGTGCGCAGATCCGACGTGGCCACGCTGACGTACCGGGACACCGACTCCGGGCGGCTGCTCGCGTTCACCACCGTGCTCGACCACGTGGTGACGCCGCTGCACCAGCACTGGGCGGCCGTGCCGCCGGACAAGGGAGGCAAGCGGCACCTGTACTTCGACGCCTACGCCAGGGTGGTCGGCTTCATGATCGACAACGACAGGCCGTCGATCTCGTCGGGACGCGGCATGCAGGACGTGAAGGGGTCGCTCGGGTTCGCGCCGCAACCGTTGCAGACGGTCATGGTCCCGCGGCCGGTGTGCCGATGACGGGGCCGTCGACCGAATACCGGGACCGCGCCCGCCGCCTGGCGGACCATGCGGCGACGAGCGCCGACCACGAGGTGCTCGACCCGCGGTTCGACCCCGAACCCGCCTACTGGCCACGTCTCCGGGCCGACGCAGGGCTGTACGCCGACTGGTCGTGGGAGGCGATGACGGCGCAGGCGTGGGCGGCCCGCACACCCCAGTACGTCACGGTGTTCCACGGCGACGACGGCCCGTGCGGCGTCGTGTGGGCCGCGTGGGTCGGGCCGCCGACCCGGCGTCACCGTTTCGCGCGCACGACACGCGGCGGACGTGTCGGAGGGCTCGACGTCCGGTCGCCGAACAACGCCTCCGCGGCGGGCTGGTGGTTCGCCGACGGCGCGGCCCAGCGGCTGGTCACCGATTACGCCCCCGCGATACGCGGCACCCTCGGTACGGGGGCCCGGCTGCTGCTGGCCCGGCAGCTCGGTGACGCCGACGCCGCTGCCGTGCGTGCACCGCTGCGCATCGTGCGCGCCACCGAGCCGATCAGCGTGCTCGACACCGCCGGGTTCGAGTCCGTGGAGCAGTGGCGGTCCGGCCTGCGCGCGAGCCGGCGGCGCAGCCTGGAGCAGATCCGGCGGGCCGTCGCCGACGATCCCCGCCTGGAGGTTCGGGTCGGGTCGATGGCCGACGCCGATCCCGGCGAGGTCGCCGCGCTGTTGCGGTACAACGCGGAGAAACACCACGACGTACCGATCGTGCCGCTGCCGATGTTCACCGGCTACCTCGAGGCACTGTTGCGCAGACCGGACGTCATCGGGGTGCGCTACACCGACCCGGTCTCCGGTGCGCTCCGCGCGCTGGCGCTCGTCTTCGACCATCCGGAGTGGCCGGTGATGCGCTCGTGGTCGGTGCTGCCGCTCCACCGCGGAGGACGGCGGAACGTCTACTTCGACATGTACGTCCAGGGTGTGCGCTTCGCGGTGACCTCCGGGAAACGGGGCCTCGTGCTGGGCAAGAAGATGGTGGACCTCAAACACACACTGGGCGCCAGGACGGTGTCCCAGCACGCCGCCCTCGTCCCGCTGCGGTGATCCACCGAACACGGGAACGGCGATGCGGCCGACCGTGGCGAGAGCCTGCCGGCGGGGGCACCGAGCACGGCCCCGCCGTCGGCGTCCGCACCGGCCGGTGACGCCGCGTCCCCGCGGGTCGACGGCCACGGAGTCACGCACCGAGCGTGCGGCGGGTGTGGGCGGCGATCTCGACATCCTCCCGCGCGCCGACCACGAGAGTGCGTACGCCTGCGCCTGCCGCGGCGATGTCGGCGTCCTCGGCGACGGCCTCGTTGGCCGCCTCGTCCAGCTCCACACCGAGGTAGGCCAACCCGCCTGCCACCTCCGCACGCACGCGCGGGTTGTGCTCCCCCACACCGCCGGTGAACGCCAGCACGTCGATCCCACCCAGGCTGCCCGTCATCGCCGCGATCTCCCGTCGCAGCCGGTGGGTGTAAACCTCGAACGCCAACCGCGACGCGTCGCCCCCGGAGTCCATTCCGGACATGACCTCGCGCATGTCCCCGGTGCCGCCCGCGAGTCCCGCGAGTCCGGACTCGAACTCCAGTGCATGCGACAGGGACTCGGCGTCGACACCCGCCTCCTGCTGCAGCCACAGCACCAGTCCCGGATCGACGCTGCCGGTGCGCGTCGCCATGACCAGGCCCGCCAGCGGCGTGAACCCCATCGTCGTGTCGACCGACCGCCCACCGGACACCGCGGCGAGCGACGCACCCGCCCCGAGGTGACACGACACGATCCGCAGCCGCTCGGCGGGCGTTCCGACCAGCTGCGACACGCGTCTCGTGACGTAGGCATGGGACAGGCCGTGGAATCCGTACCGGCGCAGCCCCCACCGGCGGTTCCACTCCGCGGGCAGCGCATACGTGGCGGCCGGCTCCGGGATCGTGGCGTGGAACGCCGTGTCGAAACACGCCACCGCGGGGGTGTCCGACAGAACCCGCCGCAACGCGTCGATGCCCGCCACACCGCGCGGCTGATGCAGCGGCGCCAGCTCGGCCAACGCGGCGACCTCGTCGCGCACCTCGTCGTCGACCCGCACCGGCTCACGGAAGCGCCGTCCACCATGGACTATCCGGTGCCCCACGGCGTCCACGGCGGACAACCCGTGGACGAACCGTTCCAGCTCCGCCGTGTCCTCCCCGTCCCAGTCGTCGAGGTCGAGAGTGTCGACCACCTCGTCGGCGGCGTCGAGCAGCCGCACCTTCAGGCTCGACGACCCGGCGTTGACCACCAGGACGTGGTCCGGCCGTCCCGTCACGACGGCCAGACCCAGTCCCGCACCTCGGGCAGGTCGTCGCCGCGGGCCCGCGTCCACGCACCGTGCCGCGTGCGCGTGTCGGCCATGTCCTGCCGCAGCCACGCCGCCGGCGTCCCGAGGCCCGGCACCCGGTCGAGCACGTCGATGACCAGCCGGAACCGGTCCATGTCGTTGCGCACGAGCATGTCGAACGGCGTCGTGGTCGTGCCCTCCTCCTTGTAACCGCGGACGTGGATGTTCCGATGGTTGTTCCGCCGATAGGTCAGCCGGTGGATCAGCCACGGATAGCCGTGATAGGCGAACAACACCGGCCGGTCCGTCGTGAACAACGCGTCGAACTCCGCGGACGTCATCCCGTGCGGATGTTCGCCCGCCGGTTGCAGCCGCATCAGGTCGACGACGTTGACCACGCGCACCTTCAGGTCGGGCAGCCGCTCCCGCAGGATCGACGTCGCGGCCAGCACCTCCAACGTCGGCGCGTCACCGGCGCACGCCAGCACCACGTCCGGCTCTCCACCGTCGTCGGAACTGGCCCACTCCCAGATGCCCGCGCCCCGGGTGCAGTGCAGCACCGCGTCGTCCATGCCGAGCCACTCCGGCGTCTGGTTCTTTCCCGCCACCACCACGTTGACGTAGTCGCGGCTGCGCAGACAGTGGTCCGCGACCGACAGCAACGTGTTCGTGTCCGGCGGCAGATACACGCGGATGATCTCGGCCTTCTTGTTCATCACGTGGTCGATAAAGCCCGGGTCCTGGTGCGAGAACCCGTTGTGGTCCTGCCGCCACACGTGCGAGGTGAGCAGGTAGTTCAACGACGCGACCGGCCGGCGCCAGTCGAGCTGCTTGCTCGTCTTGAGCCACTTCGCGTGCTGGTTGAACATCGAGTCGACGATGTGGATGAACGCCTCGTAGCACGAGAACACCCCGTGCCTGCCCGTGAGCAGATACCCCTCGAGCAGACCCTGGCACACGTGCTCGGACAACATCTCGATGACGCGACCGTCGCGGGCCAGCTGCTCGTCGGTGTCCAGCAGCTCGCCGAGCCACTGCTTCCCGGTCACCTCGTAGACCGCGTCCAGCCGGTTCGACGCGGTCTCGTCCGGGCCGAACAACCGAAAGTTGCGACGGTCGTCGTTGTCGCGCATCACGTCACGCAGCCACCGGCCGAGCACGCGCGTCGGCTCGGACGTCGCCGCGCCCGGGGTCGTGACCTCGGATCCGTAGTCACGGAAGTCCGGCAGCCGCAACGGTTTCAGCAGCCGCCCGCCGTTGGCGTGCGGATTCGCTCCCATGCGGCGATCGCCCGCGGGAGCCTGCGCGATCAGCTCGGGACGGGGCGTGCCGCGTGCGTCGAACAGCTCGTCGGGCCGGTACGACCGCAGCCACGACTCGAGCTGCTCGCGGTGCTCGGGATTGTCCCGCACCCCGGCCAACGGGACCTGGTGCGACCGCCACGTGTCCTCGACCGGCACACCGTCCACCTCGGACGGACCGGTCCAGCCCTTGGGGGTCCGCAGCACCAGAAGCGGCCACTGTGGACGTCCGGTGAGTTCGCCCTGTCTCGCACCGTGCTGAATCAGCTCGATCTCGCCCGCGACGCGGTCGAGCGCGGCGGCCATGTCCCGATGCATCGTCGCCGGATCGTCGCCTTCGACGTAGTAGGGCACGTAGCCGCAGCCGCGGAGCAACGCATCGAGCTCCTCCCGCGGGATGCGCGCGAGGATCGCCGGGTTGGCGATCTTGTAGCCGTTGAGGTGCAGGATCGGCAGCACCGCGCCGTCGGTGGCGGGGTTCAGGAACTTGTTGATGTGCCAGCTCGTGGCCAGTGGGCCGGTCTCGGCCTCCCCGTCCCCGACGACGCACGCGACCAGCAGATCCGGATTGTCGAGCGCCGCGCCGTAGGCGTGGGCGAGCGAGTAGCCGAGCTCACCGCCCTCGTGGATCGACCCCGGCGTTTCCGCCGCCACGTGACTCGGCACGCCGCCGGGGAACGAGAACTCGCGGAACAGCCTGCGCATGCCGTCCTCGTCCTGCCCGACCGCGGGATAGGCCTCGGGGTAGGTGCCTTCGAGCCAGCTGTTCGCGAGCAGACCGGGACCGCCGTGGCCGGGGCCGATGACGTACATGACGTTGCTGTCGCGCCGCCGGATCATCCGGTTCAGATGCGCGTAGACGAAGTTCAGACCGGGCGTGGTACCCCAATGCCCCAGCAGCCGCGGCTTGATGTGCTCGACGCGCAGCGGCTCCCGCAACAACGGGTTGTCGAGCAGGTAGATCTGCCCCACGGACAGGTAGTTCGCCGCGCGCCAGTAGGCGTCCAGTGCGGTCAGCTCGTCGTCGTGCAGCGGATGGACATCGGTCGCGATCGCCTGTCCGGCCATGTCGGGTCCCCTCGCGGTCGGGTTCGGCCAGGTCGCCGCCGGGTACCCGAACGCTGCCGCGACTCAACCCGGACGGCCGCAGGCGTGGCCCGATCGGAGGCCGCCGCGTCCCGCCTCGCCGGGGACGTCAGTCGTCGCCGCCCTCGCCGCCTTCACCTTCGTCACCGCCGCCTTCGTCACCGCCTTCGTTCTCGCCGCCTTCGCCGCCCTCGTCGTCGCCGTACTGGCCGCCGCCGTTCTCCTCCTGCTGGTTGCCGTCCTCCTCGACGGGTTCGTCGCAGGCGGCCACCGCACCCAGCGCGCTGACCGCGGCCAGCGCGGCGAGCGTCTTCCTGATCCTCATGCGGGCCAGCGTACGGCCATCACGGCCGTTCCACAGGGGTTCGCGGAGTCAATCCTCGGGACGACGGTCGACGTGCCTGCCGAGCAGCTCTCCGGCGTGCCGGATGTGCTCCTGCATCGCGGTGCGCGCCGCCTCCGCGTCACGCGCGTGGAGTGCGTCCAGGATCGGGTAGTGGTCGTCGACGGAGGCCTGCACCCAGCCGTCGATCGTCTCGTAGTACCGCGACGGCGTGTGCTTGACGGCCTGGCCGAGAAACCGGGTCAGCTTCGGCGACCGGCCCGCCATCGCGAGCAGGTGGTGGAACCGGTGGTTGAGGTCCTCGATCTCGTCGAGCCTGCCGTCGGCGAGCGCGCCAGCGAGCCCGCGCTGCAGCTCGTCGAGAGTGGCGAGATCGTCGTCGGACAGCCGCGGTGTGGCACGCGCCGCGAGTTCGCCCTCCAACTGGGCCTGCACCCAGAACAGGTCGCGCACGTCGTCTCCCGACAGCGGGGCGACCATGAACCCGCGGCGCGGTTCCAACTGCAGCAACCCCTCGGCGCGCAACGTCAACAGCCCCTCGCGCACCGGCGTGACGCTGATGCCCAGGTCGCCCGCCACCTGGTCGAGCCGCACGAACTCGGGGAACCGCAACTGCCCGGACATGATCAGCTCCCGCACGTGCGCCGCGACCTGGTCGGGCAGTGACCGCTTCCCCCGGGTGCGCTGCGTCCGCTCCCCCGCCGCAGGCTCTCCCCTCGACGTCTTCCCTCGCGACGTGTCCGCCTTGGCCATGGCCCGCCTCACTCACATCCGTCGAGCTTCCGCTCTTCCCCAGATCATATATTTGGGCTATAAAAAATGGAAAGCACGCCGCCTGCACCGTTGGAGGTCGAGCACATGCCCAGTGCGCCCCCGCGCCCGGTCGACACCGGATCACGGGCATGACGGCACCCGGCCCGGCCTCCCGGCCACTCGACGGACTCCACGTGGTCGAATGCGCGAGTTTCGTGGCGGGCCCCTCCGGAGGCATGGCACTCGCCCGACTCGGCGCCGACGTACTGCGCGTCGACCCGCCCGGCGGCGGGGGCGACTTCCACCGCTGGCCGGTCGACGCCCACGGCACGAGCCTGTACTGGGCGAACCTCAACAAGGGCAAACGGTCCCTCGCCCTCGACTACCGCTCCCCCGAAGGCCGGGACCTGCTCGTCGCACTGGCCACCGAGCCGGGCCCCGACGCCGGGATCTACCTCGACAACGTCGCGGGCCGCGCCCGGCTGACGTCCGACGAGCTGTCGGCCCGGCGGGCCGATGCGATCCACGTGCACGTCGAGGGCATGGCGGGCGGCAGACCCGGCGTCGACTACACCGTCAACGCCGCCGTGGGCGTTCCCGACCTCACCGGCCCTCCCGATCACGCCGCACCGGTCAACCACGCCCTGCCCGCCTGGGACTTCCTGTGCGGCCAGTACGCGGTGACCGCGATCCTCGCGGCGCTGCACCGCCGCACACGCACGGGCGAGGGGACGTCGTCGACCATCGCGCTGTCCGACGTGGCCCTGTCGGCCGTCGGCGACCTCGGCTGGCTCGCCGAAGCCCACCGGGCCGGCCGCGCGCGGGAACGCATCGGCAACCACACCTACGGCAGCTTCGGCGTCGACTTCGCCACGGCCGACGACCGGCGGGTCATCGTCGTCGCGCTCACCACCGGACAGTGGCGCGCGCTCTGCACCGCCACCGGCACCACGGAGGTCTTCGCCGCGCTCGAACCCGCGCTCAGCGCCGATCTGGCCGACGAGTCCGACCGCTACCGGTTCCGCGAGACGATCGAGGCGATCCTGCGGCCGTGGTTCGCCGCGCGCCCGTACGACGAGGTCGCCCGCCTGCTGGACGAGGCCCGCGTGCTGTGGGGCCCGTACCGCGACATGGCCGAGGCCGCCCGGCTGGCGCTCGACGACCCCTCGTCGGTCGTGCGGGAGATCGACCAGCCCGGCGTCGGCCCGATGGCCGCCACGGCCGGCCCCGTCCGCACCGGCGGTGAACCCGCGCCGCCGCACCCGGCACCGGCTCTTGGAGCCGACACCGAGGCCGTGCTGAGCGAACGTCTCGGCCTGGGCTCCGCCGAGATCGGCAGGCTCCGCGACGCCGGAATCGTCGCGGGCCCCGCATGAACGCCGCGCCACCACCCGAACAGAAGGGACATCGTCACCACATGGGTCTGCTCGAGGGAAAGGTCGCCGTGATCACCGGCGCCGCACAGGGCATCGGTTTCGCCATCGCCGAACGGTTCGTCGCCGACGGCGCGCGCGTGGTCGTCGGCGACATCGACGAGGCCGCGGCCACGACCGCGGCGGAGAAACTCGGCGGCTCCGCCGTCGCCGTGGGCGTGCGCTGCGACGTCACGTCGGCCGACGACACCGGCGCACTCCTCGCCACCGCCACCGAGCGCTTCGGCGCACTCGACGTGCTGGTCAACAACGCGGGCATCACCCGCGACGCCACGATGCGGACGATGACCGAGGAGCAGTTCGACCAGGTCATCGACGTCCACCTGAAGGGCACGTGGAACGGCCTGCGGAAGGCGTCCGCGATCATGCGCGCCCAGCAGCGCGGCGCGATCGTCAACATCTCGTCGCTGTCCGGCAAGGTCGGCATGGCGGGCCAGACCAACTACTCCGCGGCCAAGGCCGGCATCGTCGGCATGAGCAAGGCTGCGGGCAAGGAAATGGCCCATCACGGCGTGCGCGTCAACGCGATCCAGCCGGGGCTGATCCGCTCGGCGATGACGGACGCCATGCCCGAGCACGTGTGGGAGGGGAAGATGGCCGAGATCCCCATGCAGCGGCCCGGCGAGGTGTCCGAGGTGGCGAGTGTGGCCCTGTTCCTCGCCTCCGACCTGTCGTCCTACATGACCGGGGCCGTCCTCGAGGTCACCGGCGGGAGGTTCATGTGATGAGCACCGGAACGGCGCGTGAGGCCGTGGTCTGCGAACCGGTCCGCACTCCGATCGGCCGGTTCGGCGGTTCCCTGCGACCGGTGAGCGCCGCCGACCTCGGCGAAACCGCCCTGCGAGGCCTGCTGGACCGCAGCGGGGTCTCTCCGGAGGCGATCGACGACGTCGTGCTGGGGCACTGCTACCCGACGAGCGAGGCACCCGCCATCGGCCGCGTGGTCGCGCTCAACGCGGGACTGCCGATCTCGACCGGCGGCATGCAGGTCGACCGCCGCTGCGGCTCCGGTCTGCAGTCGGTGCTGCAGGCCGCGATGCAGGTGCAGAGCGGTGCGAGCGAGGTGGTCGTGGCCGGCGGCGCCGAGAGCATGAGCAACGTGGCGTTCTACTCCACCGAGATGCGCTGGGGCGTCAGGGGATCCGGCGTGATGCTGGAGGACGGGCTCGCACGAGGCCGCATCACCGCGGGCGGCCGGAATCACCCCGTGCCGGGCGGCATGCTGGAGACCGCCGAGAACCTGCGCCGCGAGTACGCCATCCCGCGGGAGGAACAGGACCGGCTTGCGCTGACCTCCCACCGACGAGCCGTGGCGGCACAACGATCGGGTGTGTTCGCCGAGGAGATCGTTCCGGTGACCGTCCGCACGCGCAAGAGCGAGTCCGTCGTGGATACCGACGAGCACCCTCGTGCCGACGCCTCCCCCGACACGTTGGGCGGGCTGAAACCCGTCCTCGGTGAACAGGACCCGGACGCGACCGTCACCGCGGGCAATGCGAGCGGGCAGAACGACGCGGCCGCGATGTGCCTCGTCACGCACCCCGACAAGGCCGCCGAACTGGGCCTGCGGCCACTGGTACGCATCGTGTCCTGGGCCGTCGCCGGGGTGCCGCCGGAGACGATGGGCATCGGCCCCGTCCCGGCCTCGCAGCAGGCACTGGACCGCGCCGGGCTCGCGATGTCCGACATGGACCTCATCGAACTCAACGAGGCCTTCGCCGCACAGGTGCTCGCGTGCACGCGCGAGTGGAAGTTCGGCGACGGCGACTTCGACCGGCTCAACGTCCACGGGTCCGGCATCTCGCTCGGCCACCCCGTCGGCGCGACCGGTACGCGCATCCTCACCACGCTCGCCCGCGAGATGGACCGCCGAGAGGTGCGCTACGGACTGGAGACGATGTGCATCGGCGGCGGGCAGGGCCTGGCCGCGGTCGTCGAACGTGCGACCGGCTGACGACGGTGGCAGGCGGCCGCGCACCCTGACGTGCCGCGGCCGCCTGCCACAGCACGCGCACGAACCCGCCCCACGCTCGGAGAGGAACGCCATGGCCCGCCTGGCACAGACCGCAGGACTGTCCGATGTGCAGTCCGAGATCCTGGCCACCGTCAGGGAATTCGTCGACAAGGAGATCATCCCGAAGGCGCAGGAACTCGAACACGGCGACACGTACCCGGCCGAGATCGTCGAGGGCATGAAGGAGATGGGGCTGTTCGGCATCACCATCCCCGAGGAGTACGGCGGCCTGGGCGAGTCGCTGCTGACCTACGCACTCGTGGTCGAGGAGATCGCGCGCGGCTGGATGAGCGTGTCCGGGGTGATCAACACCCACTTCATCGTCGCGCACATGATCGCCCGGCACGGCACCGAAGCGCAGAAGCGCCACTTCCTGCCGCGCATGGCGACCGGTGAGGTCCGGGGCGCGTTCTCGATGTCCGAACCCGGTCTCGGCTCCGACGTGGCGGCGATCAGCACGAAGGCCACCCGCGACGGCGGCGGAGACTACGTCGTCGACGGCACCAAGATGTGGCTCACCAACGGCGGCACGTCGACGCTGGTCGCCCTGCTGGCACGCACCGACGAGGGCGCCGACGGTCCACACCGGAACCTGACGACGTTCCTGGTCGAGAAACCCGAGGGCTACGGCGAGGTGCTGCCAGGGCTGACGATTCCCGGCAAGCTCGACAAGATGGGCTACAAGGGCGTCGACACCACCGAGGCGGTGTTCGACGGCTTCCGTATCGGTGCCTACACGGTCCTCGGTGAGACGCCCGGCCGGGGTTTCTCGTACATGATGGACGGCATCGAGGTCGGCCGGGTCAATGTCGCGGCACGCGCCTGCGGCATCGCGATCCGCGCCTTCGAGCTGGCGATCGAGTACGCCCAGCAGCGCGAGACGTTCGGCAAACCCATTGCCGAGCACCAGGCGATCGCCTTCAAACTCGCCGACATGGCGACGAAGGTCGAAGCCGCTCACCAGATGATGGTCAACGCGGCGCGACTCAAGGACTCCGGCACGCGCAACGATGTCGAAGCGGGGATGGCCAAGCTCATCGCCAGCGAGTACTGCGCCGAGGTCACCCAGGAGGCGTTCCGCATCCACGGCGGCTACGGCTACTCCACGGAGTACGAGATCGAACGCCTCATGCGCGAGGCACCGTTCCTGCTCATCGGCGAGGGCACGAGCGAGATCCAGAAGACGATCATCAGCAAGGGGCTGCTCGAGGAGTACCGGCTGCGCAGCTGACCGGCGGGACGTCAGGGAAAGCGCCACCGGGTCGGCAGGAACGTGCCCTCCAGGGGGAACGCGAAGGCCGTCTCCGGAACGACCTCGAACACCGCGTACGGCGGCCCGCCGGACGTCGGCGCACCGAACGGAGCGTCCAGCACGTCACCGGTCACGGTCGTCGGCCAGCCGTAGACATCCGCGAACACCTCCGATGCGCGCCGGAGGATGTCCTGATCGGACACTCGCGTGCCGTGGCCCTCGACGACCACGTGCGCCGCATCGACGTCGGTGCTGACCACACACCGACTGTCCGCCACGAGGTTCCGACTCTTGCGTGCGGTGTCCTTCGAGCAGATGAACAGTCGCCCCTCCGAGCACACCGCGAACAGCGGCGCCAGGTGCGGCGTGCCGTCGGGGCGCACGGTGGCGAGCCAGCAGAACGCGTCGGTGTTGAGTCGGCGCTCGGCCCCGTGCCAGGGCAACGGTTCGAGCTCGACCTGGGTGTCGGGCAGTTCCGTCCCGCGTCCGACGGTCGGAATCGTGTCGACGATGGGTGGCGCCTGCATCGATCCTCCTCGGGTTACATACCGCTGCATTTTTGCAAGCAGTCGTAGACTAGTGGGAACCGATGCGGAAACACAACCGGTTGGAGGTTCGCAGTCGATGACCACGGCCCCGCGCTCCCACTGCCCCATCAACCTGTCCCTGGAGATCTTCGGGGACCGGTGGACCCTGCTGGTGCTGCGCGACATCGTCTTCGCGGGCAAGCGCCACTATCGCGAGTTGCTCACCTGCGACGAAGGCATTTCCACCAACATCCTGGCCGACCGACTGAAGACGCTCCTGCACCACGGACTCCTCACCCGCGCCGACGACCCCGGCCACAAGCAGAAGGCGATCTACAGTCTCACCGAACGCGCCATCGACCTGGTACCGGCGCTCGTCCAGATCGGGGTCTGGGGCAGGCGGCATCTCGACGCCGACGAGGACCTGAGCCTCTACGCCGACGTCCTCGACCGCGGCGGACCCGCACTGTGGGAGAGCTTCATGGACGACCTCCGCGAAACACACCTCGGCGCCGCGGCCCGTCACCATGACCCCGGCCACGGGCCGTCGTTCGCGCTCGCCGTCGAACAGGCCACCGCCGCACCCGAAGCCTGAACCACCGCGACAGCACCGGCGCGCGGATGATTCAGCCGGGCAGTTCGACGACGGTCATCCCCGTGCCCGTGGTCGGCGCGTCCATGGCGGCCAGCGCGGCGGGCGCCTCGGCCAGGCCGATGGTCCGGCCAATCAGGTCCTCGGGCCGCAACCGGCCGTCGGCGAGCATGCCCAGCAGCTGCGGATAGTCGCGTGCGGGCATGCCGTGCGAACCGTAGATCTCCAGTTCCTGCGCGGTGACGACGTCCATCGGGATCGGAGGCGTCGCACCCTCGCCGAACAACAGGCCGACCTGCACGTGCCTGCCCCGGCGGCGCAGGCCGCGCACCGACGAGAGGCAGGTGCCGGCCGAACCGAAGGCGTCGAGCGACACGTGCGCGCCGCCGCCGGTGAGTTCACGAACGGCCGCCGCGGTCTCGGCGGGTCCGGACGCCGACGAGTCGACGACCGCCTGCGCGCCGAGGCTCCTGGCGGCCTCGAGGGGCGCATCGGCGACGTCGACGGCGAGCACCCGCGCGCCCAGCGCGACCCCGATCTGCACCGCGGACAGGCCCACGCCGCCACAGCCGTGTACCGCCAGCCACTCCCCCGGCCCGACCCCGCCGTGGGCCGTCACGGCGCGGAAGGCCGTCGCGAACCGGCAACCGAGCGAGGCCGCCGCCGTGAAGCCGACGGCGTCGGGCAGCTCCACGAGGTTCAGATCCGCGGCGTGCAGCACCACCCGCTCGGCGTAGGACCCCGGCCCGGTGAACCCCGGCTGCGTCTGGTGCGGGCACACCTGCGCCTCGCCCGCGGCGCAGTACTCGCACCGGCCGCAACCGCACACGAACGGCACCGTCACGCGCGCTCCGGGCTGCCACCGGGTGACCTCCGGGCCGACCTCCGTGACCACTCCGGCCAGTTCGTGACCGGGAATCTGCGGCAGCGGCACCTGCTCGTGACCCTTCCAGGCGTGCCAGTCCGACCGGCACACCCCGGTGGCACGCACGGCGACCACCACACCGTCCGGCGGGCACTCCGGCTCCGGGACGTCGGAGAGCACGGGCGGTTCGCCGTAACCGGCGTAGACGACGGCCTGCATGCCGCCAGTCTGACCGCACCGCCACGCCACCTCGCGCGCGGCCCACCCGGCAGGGCGCCGGATCACGCGACCCGGCACCGAGCACACGGCCGATCAGGACCGCGGCAGCAGCACCACGCCGTCGTCGTCGGCGTACAGCGTGTCGCCGGGGTGGAAGGTGACGCCGCCGAAGCCGACCGGAATGTCGACCTCCCCGACACCGTCCTTGCTGCTCTTGCGCGGATTCGTGCCGAGCGCCTTGACGCCCAGCGGCAACCCGCCCAGCACCGCCGAATCCCGCACCGCGCCGTTGACGATCAGGCCCGCCCAGCCGTTGCGCACGGCCGCGCCGGCGATCAAGTCACCCGTCAACGCCGTGTGCAGCGACCCACGGCCGTCGACGACGAGCACGCAGCCCTCACCGTCCGAGTTCAGCAGCTGCTTGACCAGGCCGTTGTCCTGGTGACACGACACCGTTCGCACCCTGCCCGAGAACTCCCGGTGCGAGCCGAACTGCCGGAACTGCGTATCGCACACGCGCAGCGCCTCGCCGTACTCGTCGACGAGGTCTGCCGTACTCCTCACGTCACTCACGCGGGACATCATGACCACCGCCCGCACGTCCGGTCCGCCCGGGGAGGCGCACGCCACACGCAGCCCACGGCGGGCCGCGCCCTCCACGGTGTCACCGGGCCGGGCGTCGGCGGCACTCAGCGGTGTCGTCAGTGCTCCGCGGTGTCCCGCTCGTCGTCGGCGACGGCCTTCCCCGACGCCTCGCGCATCTCGATCAGCTCGGTCACCCAGTCGCCCGTCTCGCGTGCGACGTCGCGCACGGCGCCCGTGATGATCCCGGCGATGTTGCCGACGTGCGACGCCGCCTGCTCGGTCAGCACCTGCACCGTGTCCTTGCCCGCTTCGAATCGGCCGACCATGTCACCGCTCCTTCGTCGTGCCTGCGGGCCTCACGCCGCAGCAGGTGTCCGGTCGCGCTCGACTGTAGCCGGTTCCGGCGTGGAGTCCCCGCTGCCGGGAAGCGCGAACTTGACGATCTTCTTCGCCACGGACCACAACTGTTTGCGCAACGGACCGGTGTGGTACGGCAGGCCGTACTTCTCGCAGATCGCCCGCACCTCACCGGCGATCTGCGGATACCGCCGCGCCGGGATGTCCGGGAACAGGTGGTGCTCGATCTGGTGCGAAAGGTTCCCGGACAGGACGTGGAACAGCGCGCCGCCGGTGATGTTGGCCGAACCGAGGATCTGCCGCAGGTACCACTGCCCCCTGGTCTCGTGCTCGGTCTCCTCCTCGGAGAAGCTCTCGACGTCGGCCGGGAAGTGCCCGCAGAAGATGATGCCGAAGGCCCACAGGTTGCGCGTCAGGTTGGCCGCGGCGTTGCCCGCGAACGTCAGCGGCGCCAGCGGCCCGGTCAGCAGCGGGAACAGCACGTAGTCCTTGCCGATCTGCGTGCCCATCTTGCGGCCGATGCGGCGGCGCTCCTCGCGGAACTCGGACCACTTGCGCTCGCCCTTGACGACCCGGTCGACCTCGAGGTCGTGCAGCATGACGCCCCACTGGAAGAAGATCGCCAGCAGCGTCGCGTACACCGGGTTGCCGAGGTAGTACGGGTGCCACCGCTGCGCCGGATCGATACGCAGGATGCCGTAACCGACGTCGCGATCCTTGTCGACGATGTTGGTGTAGGTGTGGTGGATGTAGTTGTGGGAGTGCCGCCAGTTCTCGGCGGGCGCCACGTTGTCCCATTCGAACCGCTGCGAGCTCAGTGCCGGGTCACGCGTCCAGTCGTACTGACCGTGCATGACGTTGTGGCCGATCTCCATGTTGTCGAGGATCTTCGCCAGCGACAGTGCGCCCACACCCGCGAGCCAGGCGGGCGGGAAGAACCCGGCGTACATCAGCGCCCTGCCGGTGACCTCGAGGCCGCGCTGGGTCTTGATGACGTTGTGGATGTACTCGACGTCGGCGGCACCGAGGTCGGCGACGATCCGAGCGCGCAGCTCGTCCATCTCGCGGCCGAACTCCTCGACCTGTTCCGGCGTCAGCCGGTCCTGCAAGCCCGTCATGGGGTGGCTCCTAACAGTCGATGTCGACGTCACCGGCCGCGGCGGTGACGCACAGCTGGATTTCCTCGTCGTCCTCGGCGGACTCCCCGCCCGACGCGGTGCGCACGACCCCGGAGACCTTGCGTTGAGTACACGAGAAGCAGATGCCCATGCGGCAGCCGTGGTCGGGCGACAGTCCGGCGTCCTCCGCCTGTTCAAGCAGCGTCCTGCCGTCGTTCGCCACGTCCACCCCACTGCGTGTGAAGCGGATACGACCGCCCGCCTCGGACGCGGCGACCGTCAGTACCGGCGGCGTGAACTCCTCGGTGTGCAGCTGCCCGGCGATCCCGGCATCGGCGTAGAGCGTGCGCACGGCCTCCATCAGCGGCGGTGGGCCGCAGAGATACGTGGTGGCGCGGGCGAACCACGGTGCGACGCGGCGGAGATGGTCCGCGGTGAAGTGGCCGTCGGCCGCCGTGTGCCGCACGTGAATGCGCACCCCACGCCGCGACGCGAGCTCGTCCAGCTCCTCCGCGTACGGCATGTCGGCCGGCGTCCGCGCGTAGTACAGCAGTGACACCTCGCCCGGATACCGTTCGTCAACCAGCGTCCGCAGCATCGACAGCACCGGTGTGATGCCGCTGCCTCCCGCGATGAGCACGATCGAGTCCGGCCGCTGCTCGGGCAGTGCGAACGTGCCGTCGGCATGCGAGAGCCCGAGCACCATGCCCACGTGGCCGTGTTCGTGCAGGTGGCGTGAGACCAGTCCGCCCTCGTGAGCCTTGACGGTGAACTCCAGCTCACCGTCGCGGTGCGCACTGCCGGCCGGCGAGTAGCACCGTGTGCGCCGCACGCCGTCGATGTCGACGGTGACGCGCACGAACTGCCCGGCGGCGAACCCCTGCCATGCCCGACTCGGGCGCACCGTGAGCGTGATCGAGTCCCTCGTCGGCCTGCGCAGGGCGACAACCTCGCCGCGGATCTCCCTGCGCACCAGCATCGGATCGATCAGCTCGAGGTAGCGGTCGACCCCGTGCGGGGTCAGCAGCCGCTCCGCCAGCGACGCGAGCGAGGAGGCCTGCGTTCCCGACCGGGCCGCCGCACGCCGCACCGCTGCGCGTATCGCCATGTCACGCCTCCGATTCAGTGAACGACTGTACACTCAATATTGGAGACGATCACCGGGAGGCGCAAGGTGGACAGGGCCGATGTGAACGGGGTTACAGCGCGGGCCGACGTATGCTCGAAGGCCATGACGGCACCGGAGACCCGCAACGAGCGCAAGGAACGGACGCGCCGCGCGCTGCTCGACGCCGCACTGGGGCTGGCGTCCGAGCGGGGATTCGCCGGACTGAGCCTGCGGGAGATCACCAAGCAGGCCGGGGTCGTGCCGACGGCGTTCTACCGCCATTTCGAGTCGATGGACGAACTCGGCGTCACGCTCGTCGAGGAGTCGATGCGCACGCTGCGGACAATGATCCGCGGTGCACGCAACACCCCCGACGGTTCGGCAGACCTCATCCGCGCGTCGGTCCGGACGCTCTCGGAGCACGTGCGTTCACACGAGGAGCACTACTGGTTCCTGGTGCGGGAACGCTACGGCGGCACCGGCGCCGTGCGCCAAACCATCGGCGTGGAGCTGAAACTCCTGGCCGGAGAGCTGGCCGTGGATCTCGCGCGGTTCGACCGTCTGCGCGACTGGTCCACCGAAGACCTGCACATGCTGGCCGACCTCATCGTGTCCGCGATGCTCGCGACCGCGCTCGAACTGCTGGAGGCGCCCCCCGGCGCGACGGCGGAGATCACGGCCGAAGCCGAGCGGCAGCTGCGCCTGATCTTCCTCGGCGTCCCGCACTGGCGCACCACCTGAGAACACGCGAAAAGCCCCCAAGGGCACTTTGGTTGCATTGAGTGCAACCAAAGTGCCCTTGGGGGCGTGCAGGAGCCGCTCAGGTGAAGCGGCGCAGGCGCAAGCTGTTCGTCACCACGAACACCGAGCTGAGCGCCATCGCCGCACCCGCGAGCATCGGGTTCAGCAGCCCGGCCGCCGCGAGCGGCAGTGCCGCGACGTTGTAACCGAACGCCCAGAACAGATTGCCCTGGATGGTGCGCAGGGTCCGGCGCGACAACCGGATCGCGTCGGCCGCCGCGGTGAGGTCGCCGCGCACCAGCGTCAGGTCACCCGCCTCGATCGCGACGTCCGTGCCGGTGCCCATCGCCAGCCCGAGGTCGGCACCGGCCAGCGCGGCCGCGTCGTTCACCCCGTCGCCGACCATGGCGACGACACGGCCCTCGGACTGCAACCGCTGCACGACGGCCACCTTGTCCTCGGGCAGCACCTCGGCGATCACGTCACCCGGCTCGTCGATGCCCACCCGCGTGGCGACGGCCCGCGCCACCGCCTCGTTGTCACCGGTCAGCAGCACCGGGCGCAGGCCCAGCGACCGCATCCGGCGGACCGCTTCGGCCGAGGTCTCCTTGATCTCGTCGGTGACGACGAGCACGGCACGCGCCTCGCCGTCCCATCCCGCGATCACCGCGGTGCCGCCGTCACGCTCCGCGGCCTCCTTGGCGGCCACCAGCTCGTCCGGCAGCGTCAGGCTCCATTCCCGTGCCAGTGCCTCCCTGCCGACGACGACCGCGTGCCCGTCGACGACACCGTGTACGCCGAGTCCGTCGGCCGTGGCGAACTCGCCCACCTCCGGTAGGTCACCGACGTCGCGTGTCGCCGCGTCCGCGATCGCACGTGCGATGGGGTGCTGCGAGGCGTTCTCGACGGCGCCCGCCAGCCGCAACGCCTCCGCACGGTCGGTGCCCTCCGCGACGTGCACCGCGCCGAGACTCATCGTTCCGGTGGTGACGGTGCCGGTCTTGTCGAGCACGACCGTGTCGACACGCCGCGTGGATTCGAGCACCTCGGGGCCCTTGATGAGGATGCCGAGCTGGGCCCCGCGGCCCGTTCCCACGAGCAGTGCGGTCGGCGTCGCCAGACCCAGCGCACACGGGCAGGCGATGATCAGCACCGCGACCGCCGCGGTGAACGCCGCCTCGACGGCGCCGCCTGCGACCAGCCAGCCGACGAGTGTGCCCACGGCGAGCACGACGACGATCGGCACGAACACCCCGGAGATGCGGTCGGCGAGCCGTTGCACGGCGGCCTTGCCCGCCTGGGCGTCCTCGACGAGCCTGGCCATCTGGGCCAGCCGGGTGTCCCCACCGACGCGGGTCGCCTCGACCACGATCCTGCCGCCCTTGTTGACGGTCGCGCCGACGACGGTGTCCCCCTCGGCGACCTCGACCGGCACTGACTCGCCGGTGAGCATGCTCGCGTCGACCGCCGAGACGCCGTCGACGACGACCCCGTCGGTGGCGATCTTCTCCCCCGGTCGCACGACGAACCGGTCCCCGACGCCGAGGTGGTCGACGGGGATGCGCTCCTCGCGACCACCACGCAGCACGCCGACGTCCTTCGCGCCGAGGTCGAGCAGCGCCCGCAGCGCCGCGCCGGCCCGCCGCTTGGCGCGCGCCTCGAAGTAGCGTCCCGCCAGCAGGAACGTGGTGACACCGGCGGCGACCTCGAGGTAGATGTTGGCACTGCCGTCGCCGCGCTCGATCGTGAACTCGAAGGCGTGCGTCATGCCGGGCATCCCGGCGCTGCCGAAGAACAGTGCGTACAGCGACCAGGCGAACGCCGCGGACACACCCATCGACACGAGCGTGTCCATCGTCGCCGCGCCGTGCCGCAGGTTGACGAGCGCGGCGCGGTGGAACGGCCACGCCGCCCACACGACGACCGGCGACGCCAGCACGAGCGAGGCCCACTGCCAGTTCGGGAACTGCAGCGGCGGCGCCATCGCCAGCACGATCACCGGCAGCGACAGCACGATCGCGCCGAGGAGCCGCTGCCGCAGCGTGTCCGCTTCCCGGTCCGCAGGCTCGGCCGCGGACCGGCCACCGTCGGACTCGGCGGCCTCCGTCTGTGGAGGTGCCGGCAGCGCGGCCTGGTAGCCCGCGGCCTCGATCGTCTCGACCAGTCGCTCCGGCGATACCCCGTCGGGGTAGGAGACACGCGCCTTCTCGGTCGCGTAGTTGACCGACGCTGTCACGCCGTCGAGCTTGCCCAGCTTGCGTTCGATGCGGTTCGCACAGGAGGCACAGGTCATGCCGCCGATCGCGAGCTCGATCCGATGTTCCGCCGCCGGGGCCTCCCCGGCGGCCGCGGCGCCCTCCGGCGCCCGAGATGCGGCCGTCATCGCCGCCTCCTTCACAGGTCGTCCCTCGCGGGCACGCGGCCTCACGCGGTCAGCGTGTACCCGGCTTCCTCCACCGCGGAGCGCACCGCGTCGTCGGACAGTTCGGCGTCACTGCTCACCGTCACGGCCCCTGTCTCGAGGTCGACGTTCACGCCCTGGACACCGTCGAGCTCACCGACCTCCTCGGTCACCGATGCCACGCAGTGCTGGCAGGTCATACCCGTCACGGTGTAGGTCTTCTCGAACATCTCGACTCATCCCTCCTGTGGAAATTCCCTGTGGTGTCACGGTCACGAGCGCACGAGGCGGGCGATCGCCTCACTGGCCTCGCGCACCTTCTCGTCGGCGGCGTCGCCGCCCTCGGCGACGGCTTCCGCGACGCAGTGCTTCAGATGCTCGTCCAGCAGGCCGAGCGACAGTGACTGCAGCGCCTTCGTCGCGGCCGAGACCTGCGTGAGGATGTCGATGCAGTATTCGTCGTCGTCGACCATCCGTTGCAGCCCGCGGATCTGCCCTTCGATCCGGCGCAGCCGCTTCAGGTAGGCGTCCTTGTCGCCGCTGTAGCCCCGCATGACGTCTCTCCTTCGCTTCCGACACCACGACCATATACCCCCTACCCCTATACGGCAACTACAGGGGCGCTGATCAGCTCAGACACTGAATTGAGCAACCACTACTCAACTTTGGGAACAAACACAGGCGCAACTGTCGTTGGACGGGATGACAGGCCCGAGCCGCGGGCCTCGAGCCCGAGAAGGGATGAGCGACATGGCATTCCCGGTTCTGCGCACCCACGCCCCACGCCGGCTGCACACCACGTTCCCGGCCTGGAGCCCGCTGCGTGAGTTCGACGAGCTCCAGCGGCTGCTGGCCGGCGGCACCGACAGCGCCACGCAGGCCTGGTCACCCGCGGCCGACGTCCGCGAGACCGACGAGGAGTACGTCGTCGAGATCGAGGTGCCGGGCGTGAAGCGCGACGACATCGCGGTCGACCTGGCCGACGGGGTCCTGACCGTCAGCGGCGAGGTCACCGAGCGCGACGGCCACTTCCGGCGCCGCACGCGCCGCACGGGCCAGTTCCGGTACGCGGCCACCCTGCCCGAGGGGGTCGACACCGAGCAGGTGGGCGCCGAGCTCGCCGACGGCGTACTGACCGTGCGCGTGCCGAAGCGGGCCGAGAACGCACCGCGCCGGATCGAGATCACGTGACCGACACCACGTGAGGCACACGTGAGCGGGGCCGGAGTCCGTGACTCGGATTCCGGCCCCGCTCACGCTCGGCCGTGTTGTGCCGGCACTCACGACGACGTTCACCTACGACTTTTACTCGTGACGACGTTCACTCAAGGCGACGTTGTGCCGCCATTCACGACAACGACGCCCGTTTCGTCCGTCAATGGACGGCCATGGAACGCGGTCGGTTTGGAAACCACGCCGCCGGGTACGTGCCGAACATGGTGCACATCCCACAGCAGCAGAACGACTTCGACGCAAGCATGGCCGAACTCGCCGAGGCGGCGCGAGCCGTCGGCATTCTCTCCACGGCCCACATGAACAAGGCGGAACTGATCGAGGCGATCAGGCAGCAACAGGAGACGAACGCGGTGTTGCGGGCCGACCGGCGACACCCGGGCGAGAACCGCGCCCACGAGCGCCGCAGTGAGGAGCACCGCGCCGAACAGCGGCCGACCGCGGGGACGTTCCCCTGACGTTCCGCTCGGCCCGCCGCCCCGCCGAGGCCGTCACCGCAGGACGGTGAACGGCGTCACTGCGTGATGAGCGAACGACTGGCCAGTTCCGCGGTGTGGAGTTCGCGGCCCAGCTGAGCCGCCATCCGCTGCGCGCGGGCCAGTGCGGCGGCCGCCTCGAACGTCGACTGCGCCAGCTCGCCGTAGGCCGCGTCCTCGCCGACGTTGCCCGACCACAGCTGCTGCTCGAGCCACGTGCCTGCCTCGGGGAGGAACCGAGCCAGGTTCTCCGCGAGCTGCCGCAGGGACCCCAGCACCTCGTGCAGTTCCGCCTCGTGGTCTGCGCGCGGGTGGCTGCCGCGGCGCGCCGCCCACTGCTGCAGGGTGCGCGTCGCGTCCTCCGCGCGAGCGGCCAGCACGCCGGGGTCGGCCGTGGCGCCCACGTTCGTCTGGTCGGCGTTGCCGGATGCGGTCATGACTGTTCCCTACGGTCTCGACACAAAGATCGGTGAAGGCACGAACAAGCGTGAATCGGGGCCGGAAAACCTCCGGAAAATCCGTGCTTCCGCCCACGTTAACGTCGAGTAGCCAGGGTTTCTGCCGCGATGTGGCGAAGCTCAAGTTTTGCCCGGACTCGGCAGTCGGCACCGATTCCTGCCCGATCCACCGACGAACGAAGATCGAATTCCGCGGAAACCGCGTGACTCCGTTCGCGGATTCGCATCAGCTCGGGACCGTGTCGTCGGGCCCACCGCGGGCGAGCCGGGCGAGCACGTCGAGTGCGTCGGTGAGCACGGGTTCCGGCGGCGCCGCCAGTGCGAGCCGCACCGCGGACGGCGCATGTCCCTCTCCGACCGTGAACGATGCCGCGGGGCTGACTGCGATGCCGCTCCGGGCCGCCGCGGCGACGAACGTGTCCGCCCGCCACGCCGCGGGAAGTTCCCACCAGCAGTGATACGCGCGAGCATCGGAACGTATCGCGAACCCGTCCAGCCGACAGCGCACGAGTTCCTGCCGCCGGACCGCGTCGGCGCGCTTTCCCGCCACGAGCCGGTCGAGCGTGCCGTCGACGATCCAGCGCGTGGCGGCGTCCAGCGCGAATCCGTTCGCAGCCCACCCGCCGCACCGCAGCGCCCGTGCGACGTCGTCCCACCGGCCCCGTGGCACGGCGACGAATCCGAGAGTCAGCCCTGGCGCGATCCGTTTCGACAAACTGTCCACGATGATCGTGTTCTCCGGAATGTGGTCGGCCAATCGCACTTCGTCACAGAGAAACGCGTTCACCCGGTCCTCGATCACCGGAACCCCGCGGTCCCGAACCACCTCGGCGAACGCGGTTTTCCGCTCCTGCGACATGGTCGATCCGAGCGGGTTCTGCAGCGCGGGCTGGACGTACACGGCATCGACACCTGCCCGCTCGAGCACGTCGGGGCGGATGCCCTCCTCGTCCAGGTCGAGGGGTACGAGTGTGACGCCGCGGTTCGCCGCGATTCGACGGACGACCGGGTACGTCAGCGCCTCCACCCCGAGCTGGCCACCCGTGGGCACGAGTGCCGCGATCGCGGCGGCGATCGCCTGCCTTCCGTTGCCCGCGAACAGCACATCCTCCGGGTCGATGTCGCCGAGCAGGCCCGCGGCGGCCCGCCGCGCCTCCGCCGTGCCCTCGACGGGCACCGGCGCCGACGCCGCGTCGAACGCAGCGGGCCGGATCGCGTCCGCCAGGCCACGGGCCAGCAGTTCCGACTGTCCGGGCAGTGACGGAAAGTTCAGTTCGAGATCCACTCGCGCCCGCGCCGGCTCCCCGCCGGACGGATCGACGGCAGGCGCGGCCGCCCGGACGAACGTGCCCCGGCCCACCTCCCCGACGACGAGACCGCGTCGGGTCAGTTCCGCATAGACGCGGGCCGCCGTCGAAGCGGCGATGCCGTGATCGCGCGCGAACCGGCGCTGCGGCGGCAACCGCCGCTGAGCTCACACCGCGACGGCGCGCACGGGGCGGTACGGCCCCGGGTGTGCCGAGAACCACGACGCACCCCGCACGACGGCATCCTTGTACGACGCGGCCGCCCGCCCGGTCAGGATCATCCGATGTGGACTGTCATCGCCGTCGACGGCCTGGATCACGCCGCTGCTCCTCCCGAGGCTGATGCATTGGTTGACGTACCGAAAACGCAGGTGGGCCGGCTCACGCCCCGCCAACCTGCCCACCACGCGCCTCCTCGATGAGGTGTACGTACTCGTCGGCGACGGACACCCCGTCACCGTAAACCGCCGCTCAGACCTCGGCGCGCTCGACGACGTCGAACGTCAGACCGTCGTCACCGACGTCGACACGCACCGTCGCTCCCTCGGCGATCTCCCCGCCGAGCAGCATCCGGGACAGCACGTTGTCGACCTCGCGCTGGATCGTGCGCCGCAGCGGACGGGCGCCGTACTCCGGCTGGTACCCGGCGTCCGCCAGCCAGCGCACGGCCTCCTGAGTGACGTCCACCTCGACGTCCTGCGCCCGCGCCTTGCGCCGCGTCTCCTCCAGCAGCAACGAGGTCACCTGCTCCAGCTGGTCCGAGGTGAGCTTGCGGAAGACGATGATCTCGTCGATCCGGTTGAGGAACTCCGGCCGGAAGTTGTCGCGCAGCCTGCGCATCAGCCGTTCCCGGAGCGGCTCGTCCCCGTCGTCCCCGCTGGCCGCCGCGAACCCGAGGGCGCCCTGGGTCCCGCTCAGCACGAGTTCCGACCCGATGTTGCTCGTCATGATCAGCACCGTGTTGGTGAAGTTCACCGTGCGGCCGCGGCCGTCGGTGAGCCTGCCGTCGTCGAGGACCTGCAACAGGACGTTGAACACCTCGGGGTGGGCCTTCTCGATCTCGTCGAGCAGCACCACCGAGTACGGCGTGCGCCGGACAGCCTCGGTGAGCTGGCCCGCCTCCTCGTAACCGACGTAGCCCGGCGGGGCCCCGATCAGCCGGGAGACGGTGTGCCGTTCGCCGTACTCCGACATGTCGAGCCGGATCATGCGGTCGTCGTCTCCGAACAGCGCCTCGGCGAGGGCCCGGGCGAGCTCGGTCTTGCCCACACCGGTCGGCCCGAGAAACAGGAAGCTGCCGGACGGCCGATCGGGTTCGGCCAGACCCGCCCGGGTGCGGCGGACGGCCTCCGAGATCGCCTCCACCGCCTCGTCCTGGCCGATGACGCGGCTGTGCAGGTGCTGTTCCAGGTTGAGCAGTCGCTCGCGCTCCTCCTGGGTCAGCTGCGCCACCGGGATGCCGGTCAGTCGTGACACGATCTCCGCGATGTCGACGGAGCCGACCTCGGCCTCACCCGACGGCCGGTCCTCGTTGCGCGCCTGCTCGATGCGTTCCCGCAGTTCGTTGATCTCGTCCCGCAACGACGACGCCCGCTCGTAGTGCTCCTCGCTCACCGCCTGATCCCGGTCGCGGGACAACTGGTCGAGGCGGTCCTGCATCTCCGTCAGCCCTTCGGGGCGCCGCGCCGAGCGCATGCGCACCCGCGCGCCCGCCTGGTCGATGAGGTCGATCGCCTTGTCGGGCAGGTGCCGGTCGGTGACGTACCGGTCGGACATCGTGACCGCGGCGCCCAGCGCCTCGTCGGTGAACCGCACCTGGTGATGCGCCTCGTACTGGTCCCGCAGGCCGTGCAGGATCTTCAGCGCGTCCTCGCACGTCGGCTCCGTCACGAGGATCGGCTGGAACCGGCGTTCGAACGCCGGATCGGTCTCGATGTTGGTGCGGTACTCGTCCAGCGTCGTCGCCCCGACGATGTGCAACTCGCCCCTGGCCAGCGCGGGCTTGAGCATGTTGCTCGCACCCATGGATCCTTCCGACGACCCCGCGCCCACGACCATGTGCAGCTCGTCGATGAACACGATCAGTTCGTCGCGGTGTTCGCGGATCTCGTCCAACAGTGCCGTCATCCGCTCCTCGAAGTCACCGCGGTACCGCGTGCCCGCGACCATCGCCGTGAGATCCAGCTGCACCACCCGGCGGTCACCGAGGATGTCCGGCACCTGCCGGTCCGAGATGCGCTGGGCGAGGCCCTCCACGATGGCGGTCTTGCCGACGCCCGCCTCGCCGATCAGCACCGGGTTGTTCTTGGTGCGGCGCGACAGCACCTCGATGGTCTGTTCGATCTCGGTGTCCCTGCCGACCACCGGGTCGAGTTCGCCGCCTGCGGCCAGTGCCGTGAGGTCGCGGCCGTACTGGTCGAGCGTCGGCGTGTTTCCCGAGGTGCCGCTGCTCGACGCCCCGGAACCGCCACCGCGGGCGGTCGTCTGCCCGGGCTGCGACGTCGTGGCGGCTCCGCCCGGATCGGGACCCGCCAACGCGCGACGGATCGTCTCGGGCGTCACGCCCGCGTCGCCGAGCATCCGCCCCGCCGGGGAGTCCTGGTGCGCGACGAGCGCCAGCAGCACGTGCTCGGGGCCGATGTAGCTGGAGCGCAACTGCCGGGAGATCTGGTGGGCGTCCATGAGGATCCGTTTGGCACCGGGCGTGAGGATCGGTGCGGTCGCCGGGCCGCTCTGCGACCGACTCCGGTCGTCGACGCCCTGGTCACCGCTCCGGGTCGCGAGCGCGTCGGGGTCGCCACCCGCACGCTGGACGAGTTCGCGGCTGCTCGGCACCTGGGTCGCGCCCCAGAGCAGGTGGGTCGAGTCGAGCTCGCCGCGGCCCTGCTTGCCGACCTGCTGCACCGCGGCCGACAGCAGCGCCAGCGCCTGTTCACTCATCAACCGCGTGATGCCCAACGGGGCCTGCCTGCCGGGGACCGAGCCGCGACTCGACCCGCCGAAGAACTGGGCGAGAAACTGATCGAACGGGCTCGGACCGGGTTCGCCGAAGAAGCCGGACATCGACAGCCTCCTCCTTACCGATGGCGGAATCTGCCCGGCACGGCTACCCACTGAGCCGAGGTGTCAACCAGCCCGCGTGTTGCGGATCCCCGGGGCCCGTCGTGTTGCAGGTTCCGGTGCCCGTGTTGCGGATTCCGGGGCGCGTGTTGCGTTCTCCGGGGACCGTGTTGCGGATTCACGGGGCCATGTTGTGCTCTCGGGGGCCGTGTTGTGCTCTCGGGGACCGTGTTGCGGATCCCGGGGCGCGTGTTGCGGATTCACAGGGCGTCGGGGTGCGCGTGCCCTGCATCCAACATCGCATGTTCTGCACCCCGGCACGCGACGTCGCGGGCGGGACGGACGTCGGCCTGCTCGCCACCGCTCGTCACTGCGCCGCCACGGGTCAGTCGGTCGCCGCTCGCCGGAACTCGCTGGGGTTGACGCCACGGACCCGCTTGAACGCCGCACTGAACCCGAACGGATCGGAATAGCCGACCGCGTGCGCAACGTCGGCGATCGTCGCCGAACTCCGCTCGACCAACAACTCCGCGGCAAGCGTCATCCGCCACCGCGTGAGGTACGTCGACGGCGGTTCACCCATGATGTCGGCGAATCGCTGTGCGAGGGTCGAACGCGACACGCGAGCGCGATCCGCCAGCGAGGCGACCGTCCACGGCGCCACAGGGTCGGCGTGGATCGACCGCAGCGCCTCGCCGACGACCGGGTCGTGCTGCGCCGCCCACCACGCAGGCGGGTCGGTGTCGGGCCGGTCGAACCACTCGCGCAACGTGCAGACCAGCATCCAGTCGAGCAGTCGGTCGAGGACGACCTGCTGGCCCGGCCGGTCGATCGACACCTCGTCCGCGACGTGGTCCAGCACACCGTCCCCGGTACCGCCACCGTCCACACGCAACACGTCGGGGAGTGTTTCCAGCAGCGTGCGGCTGATCTCGCCATGTACCGGATAGGCGCCGACGATCAACGTCACGCCGCCCTCGCCGGTGTCGTGCCACCCGCGGCGATGCCGTGTTCCGCCCTCGCCGGGGACTGCACAATGCTGCCCGCAGTCGACCGGCTCGGCGCCGGTGTCGACGTCGTCGACGAAGCCGAACGGCTCCGGACCGCGGACGACGACCGTGTCGCGATCACGCAGCGGCACCGGCCGCCCGCCGTCCGGGACGATCCACCCCGCTCCGCCGAGCACCGTGCACAAGGTCAGCGGTGCACCGTCCACGAACCGCAACGACCACGGCGGTGTCAGGACCGAGCTGCCGAAGAGCGATCCGTGTGCACGCACGCCGCGGATCAGATCGTCGAAGACATCCACCCCGCCGACAGTAGACGAATACACAGGCGATTCGGCGTTCTATCTATGGGATCGTCCGAACGATTGGGCTTCACTGGGGTACATGAGCATGGACACCGCGTCACCCGCATCGTCTTTGACGGCCGACGACCTGGCGTTTCTCCGCCGCCCACTGCAGGGGTTCTTCACCGTTGCGGCCGGACCACTCCCACCGCAGCCCCGACCGCTGTGGTTCGAGGCGGCCGACGACGGCACGATCCAGCTGTTCACCGACCCGGACGCACCGAAGGTACGGCGACTGCGGCAGGATCCACGCGCCTCGATCGTCGTCGCCTCACCGGTGGGCGAGCCCGAACACTGGGTGTCGGTGGCGGGCCCGGTCACGCTCGCGTCCGAGGGCGCGCACGCGCTGCTGGAACGCCTCGCCGCCCGGTACTGGGACCTCGACGACCCCGCGCGCGCCGCCCAGCTCGCCGAGATGCGCACGGCGGACTGGTTGCGGATCGCGGTCCACCCCGCGTCCGTCCGCCGCGTGGCCGGGTGACGACTCCCGGGCGCAACCGCACCCCACGCCGCGAGAAGCGACGGCCGTCGACGGGGCATATTCGCTCCCCGGAACGCAACACAGTCCCCCGAAGGCGCAACACGGCCCCGGGAAACCGCAACACGGGCCCGCGAAGGCGCAACACGGGCCCCTGGAACTGCAACACGCGGGGTCGGGTGCAGGACACGCGGCCGGGTGGCATTCGCGCACCCGGCCGCGGTTCGCGACCGTCACATGTTGATCATGTGGCCGGCGAGGCCGTGGACGGCCTCCTTGACGGCCTCGCCGAGCGTCGGGTGGGCGTGCACGTTGCGGGCGACCTCGTGCACCGTCAGGTCCCACTGCTGCGCGAGGGTCAGTTCCGGCAGCAGTTCGGTGACTTCCGGGCCGATCAGGTGGGCGCCGAGGAGCTCGCCGTACGCGGAGTCGGCGATCACCTTGACGAACCCGACCGGTTCGGCGAGGCCGTGCGCCTTGCCGTTCGCGGTGAACGGGAACTTCTGCACCTGCACGTCGTGGCCCGCGTCGCGCGCCTGCTGTTCGGTGAGCCCGAACGAGGCGATCTGCGGCTGGCAGTACGTCGCGCGGGGGATCATGCGGAAGTCGAGTTCCATCGTCTCGACGTCGGCGATGGTCTCCGCGGCGATCATGGCCATCGACTCGGCGGCGTGGGCAAGCATGAGCTTCGCCGTCACGTCACCGATCGCGAAGATGTGCCCCGCGTTGGTGCGGCCGCGGCCGTCGACGTCGATCGCGCCGCGCTCGGTGAGCTGCACGCCGGCGTTCTCCAGCCCGAAGCCCTCGACGTTCGGTGCGAAGCCCATGGCCTGCAGCACCTTGTCGGCCTCGAGCACCTGCTGCTGGCCATTCTTCGACACGGTCACCCGCACGCCCGTGCCGTTGTCCTCGATGGACTCGACCTTCGTGGACGTCAGCACCTCGACGCCGAGCTTGCGGTACCGGCGCGCCAGCTCGGCCGACACCTCTTCGTCCTCGCCGGGCACCATGCGGTCGGCGAACTCGACCATGGTGACCTTGACGCCGTAGTTGTGCAGCACGTACGCGAACTCGACACCGATCGCACCGGCGCCGGCGACGACGATGCTGTCCGGCAGCTCCTCGGCGAGGATCTGTTCCTCGTAGGTGACGACGTTCTGGCTGCGCTGCGTGCCGGGGAGCAACTTCGGGCTGGCACCCGAGGCGATGATGCAGTGGTCGAACGTGACCGTGTCGGTCTCGCCGTCCGCGCGCCGCACGTCGATGGAGTTCGGGCCGGTGAACGAACCGCGGCCGTTGAACTGGGTGATGGCATTCTTCTTCATCAGGTAGTGAATGCCCTTGACGCGGCCGTCGGCGACCTTGCGGCTGCGCTGGTAGGCCGCGCCGTAGTCGAAGGTGACCTCGCCGGTCGTCTGGATGCCGAAGGTCTTGGCCTCGGACGTGAACAGGTGCGCCAGCTCCGCGTTCCGCAGCAGCGCCTTCGACGGGATGCAGCCCACGTTCAGGCACACACCGCCCCAGTAGCGCTCCTCGATGACGGCGGTGTCGTACCCGAGCTGGGCAGCTCGGACGGCGGCGGTGTACCCGCCGGGACCGGCACCCAGGACCACAACGTCGAAGTGTTCGCTCATGGCGGCGATTATGCCCCGGACCACACCACGTCGCCGCCACCCCGGCCGCGGGCGTGACGTGGGTCGCTCTGCCGGGCCGACCGCAGACCCGGCAGAGCGTTCGTACAGGTCAGGCGGGGTCGAGCAGTACCACGGGGATGTCGCGGTTGGTCTTGGCGGTGTAGTCGTCGTAGGAGGGCCACACGGCTGCCATCACGGGCCACAGCTCGGCCTTCTCGTCGGCGCTCGCGGTACGGGCCACGGCGTCGAACTTCTCGGCGCCGACCTGCACCTTCACGTTCGGGTCCGCGACGAGGTTCTTGTACCAGCCGGGGTTGTCCGGCGCGCCGCCGTTGGAGGCGACGACGACGTACGACTCCCCGTGCGTCTGGTAGATCAGCGCCGACTTGCGCGGCTCACCGGTCTTGCGCCCGGTGGTGGTCAGGACCAGCGTCGGTGCGCCGTTCTGCCACACGTGGCCGACCTCGCCGTCGGTCTCCTCGTACTTCTGGACGTGTTCGTCACCGAACAGCACGTCACTCATCGCCTGCCCCTTCGTCATGCGTCGGCTGGGTCTGCTCCCTCCTCAGCCTAGGACGTCGGCGAGCGTCGCGCGGTCCACGTTGCCGCCGGAGACGACCACGACGGTCCGACCGCGCGGCAACTCACCCGACCGGTGGAGGTAGGCGGCGAGCGGCACCGCTCCGGACGGTTCGGCGACCAGCCGGCCACGCGTGGCGAGGACACGCATGGCCTCACGGATCTCGTCGTCGGAGACGGTGACGACGCCGTCGAGGACGGTCTGCAGGTGCGCGAACGTCAGCTCGGAGGGCTGCGCCCGCAGCCCGTCGGCGATCGTCCTGCCGCGGTCCTCGACGGGCCATTCGACGATGTGGCCCGCGCGCAGCCCGTCGGCGGTGTCGGCGGCGAGCTCCGGTTCGACGCCGATCACGGTGGCGTTCGGGCACAGCGCCGTCACCGCCGTCCCGATGCCGGAGGCGAGCCCGCCGCCGCTGACCGGGACGAGCACGAGTTCGACGTCCGGCAGGTCCTCGGCGATCTCCAGGCCCGCGGTCCCCTGGCCCGCGATGATGTCGGGGTGGTCGAACGGGGGCACGAGCACGGCCCCCAGCTCGTCGACCAGCCGATGGGCGGTCGACTCCCGCTCGGCGATCGGCACCAGCACGACCTCGGCCCCGTACAGGCGTGTGCCGTCGACCTTCACCTGCGGCGTGCTGTCGGGCATGACAATGTGCGCGGGCATGCCGAGCAGCTGCGCCGCGCGGGCCACCGCCTGCGCGTGGTTGCCGCTCGAGTACGCGACGACGCCCTTCTGCCGGGTGCGCTCGTCCAGCGCCGCGAGCGCGTTGGAGGCACCGCGGAGTTTGAAGGCGCCGGTCGCCTGGAGGTTCTCGGGCTTGAGCCACAACGGGCGATCCGCGTCCGCCCACGGTGCGGGCAGAAGCGGGGTACGCAGGACCTGACCACGCACCCGGTCGGCCGCGGTTCGGATGTCGTCGAGTGAAACGAGCTGCATACCCCGCAGTCTGCCCGCCCGGTGCTACAGCGACAGCGTCGGGATCTCCACCCGGCGGCCCTCGCGTGCCGACCGCAGGCCCAGCTCGGCGAGCTGGACACCCCGCGCACCGGCGAGGAAGTCCCACGGGAACGGCTCGTCACCGGCCACGTGCCGCAGGAACATCTCCCACTGCACCTTGAAGCCGTTGTCGAACTCGCCGTTGTCGGGCACCTCCTGCCACTGGCCGCGGAAGTCCTCCGTGGCGGGCAGGTCCGGGTTCCACACCGGCTTCGGCGTCATCGCCCGGTGCTGCACGCGGCAGCGCCGCAGCCCTGCCACGGCGCTGCCCTCGGTGCCGTCGACCTGGAACTCGACCAGTTCGTCGCGGAAGACCCGCGTCGTCCACGACGAGTTCAGCTGTGCCACGACGCCGCCGCCGAGCTCGAAGATGCCGTACGCCGCGTCGTCGGCGGTCGCCTCGTACGTCCTGCCCTGCTCGTCCACGCGCTTGGGGATGTGCGTGGCCGCAAGGGCCTGCACCGACCGCACCGGCGCGATGATGTCCTCCAACACGTAACGCCAGTGGCAGAACATGTCGACGATGATGCCGCCGCCGTCCTCGGCCCGGTAGTTCCACGACGGACGCTGGGCCTCCTGCCAGTCGCCCTCGAACACCCAGTAGCCGAACTCGCCGCGCACCGACAGGATCTCGCCGAAGAACCCGCCGTCGACGAGGCGCTTGAGCTTGCGCAGGCCGGGCAGGAACAGCTTGTCCTGCACGACACCCACCTTCACGCCCGCATCCCTGGCCAGTCTGCCCAGTTCGAGTGCGCCCTCGGTGTCCTCGGCGATCGGCTTCTCGGTGTAGATGTGCATGCCCGCGTCGACGGCCTTGCGGACGCCTTCGGCGCGCCTGCTGGTGACCTGCGCGTCGAAGTAGATCTCGGCACCCGAGCGGAGTGCCTCGTCGAGATCGGTCGTCCACCGGTCGAGGCCGTGTTCCTTCGCGATGGCGGCGAGTTTCGACTCGCTCCTGCCCACGAGGATCGGCTCCGGCCACAGCAGTGTTCCGTCCGGAAGGGACAGTCCGCCCTGTTCGCGGATCGCCAGGATCGACCGGACGAGGTGCTGGCGGTAGCCCATCCGGCCCGTGACACCGTTCATCACGATCCCGACGGATCGCAGTTCGTTGACCATGACGCCCTTTCTGAGGTTGACGTGCGGGGCCGAACGCCCGCGGCCGCACGCGCGGCCCGCGGTCGCCCGAGGCTTCTTCGGATGTCCCGGCGGGGACCGGCTATTCGGCCGCGGTGGCAGCGCCGAGATGGTCGCGGATGTGCCGGGTCGCCTTGGCGAACTCGGGTTCGGCCATCGTCGGGCCGTAGTCCCGTTCCACCGGCAGGTTCACGTCGACCACACCGGCGACGGTGCCCGGCCGCGCGGAGATCATCACGACCTGATCGGACAGATACACCGCCTCGGCGATCGAGTGCGTCACGAGCAGGACGGTCGTTCCCGTCTCCTGCCAGATGCGCCGCAGCTCGACGTTCATCTGCTCACGGGTGAGCGCGTCGAGCGCGCCGAACGGCTCGTCCATCAGCAACACGGGCGGCCGGTGCAGCAGCGCTCGGCACAGCGCGACGCGCTGCTGCATGCCGCCGGACAGCTCGTGCGGCAGCGCGTCCTCGAAGCCCGTCAGGCCGGTCATCTCGATCAGCTCGTCGGCGCGGGCGGCCGCCTCCTTGGCAGGCATCTTCCGCATCTCCGCCTGCAGCAGGATGTTCTTGCGGGCCGAACGCCACTCGAGCAGCGCCGCCTTCTGGAAGACGTAGCCGATGTCCTTGCGCGGCCCGTTCACCGGTTCGCCGAACAGCCGCACGTCGCCCTTCGACGCCGGCAGCAGGCCCGACGACAGCTTGAGCAGTGTCGACTTGCCGCATCCCGACGGCCCGACGATGGAGACGAACTCTCCCGGTTCCACGTGCATCGTCACGTCGGCCAGCGCCGTCACGTCACGCTTCTTACTGCGGAACCGCACCGTGACGTCGTCGATCTCGACCGCGTAGCCAGCCATGTGCCTTCCCCACTCCTCGGACCTGTTCTCGGGTGGCGGTTGTCCTCGGGGCGTGGCGGGCGCGTCGTGTGCGCCCGCCACGCATCGCCGTCACTCCTTGGGCGCGACGTCGCTGTTCCAGTACTCGCCGGGCTCGCCGGCCTCCTCGATCACACCCGCATCGGCGAAGATGTCGATGGTCTTCTTCCAGTCCTCGGGCGTGTTGACCCCGGGCCGCTCGCCTTCCGTGGCGTCGGTGTGCAGCAGCTCGAGCGTTTCGCCGAACTGCTCGGTCAGCACTTGCTTCGACGGCAGCTGCTCGGACGCACCTTCCATGGCGTCGACGGCCGCCTCGCGGTCCTCGCCCGCCTGCTCCCACGCCTCGGTGGTCGCGGCCACCATGCGCTGAGCGAGGTCACCGCGGTCGTCGAGCACCTCCTGCGCGGTGAGCAGGCCGTTGCTGTAGAAGTTCAGTCCGTGTTCGGCCCAGCGGAGGTACGAGACCTCCTTGCCCGACTTCTCCTGCATGGTCGGACCCTGGTCGGTGGCGTAGCCGAGCAGCGCGTCGGTCTGCCCCTGCATCACCGCGGCCATCTTCCCGGCGGCGTCGGTGTTCTGCACCTCGACGTCCTGTTCGGACATTCCGTTCGCCTCGAGGAACAACGGGAAGACGTTCGTCAACGCGTCGCCCGCGGTGCTCGCCACCGTCTTGCCCTTGAGGTCGGCGGGCTCGGAGATGTTCTGCTCCGAGAAGAACTGCACCGACGACGGCGTCGTCTGCAGGTAGACGCCCATGCTCTTGACGTCGAGTCCCTGCGACACACCGGCCAGCAGGGCCGGCGTGTCCGCCCACCCGAAGTCGGTCTGCCCGGCCGCGGTGGCCTGCACCGTCTTCTGCGACCCCTGGCCTGCGCGGATGTCCAGTGAGATCCCGTGTTCCTCGTAGATCCCCTGCTGCTTGCCGTAGTAGAACGGCGCGTGTTCGCCGTACGGGTACCAGTTCAGGGTGAGCGTGACCTTGTCCAGCTGCTCGCCCTCGGCGTTGGTGACCGTCTCGCCTTCCGATCCGCCGCAGCCTGCGGCCAGCAGCAGTGCTGTGGCGGCGGTGCCTGCGGTGAGTGCACGTAGCTTCATTGCTCTCCTTCGACTCACTGGGCTGTGGGTGGGTACGGGTCAGAGGGTCGTGCTCGCGCCCTCGTCGCGGCGGCTCGCGTGCCAGGGCAGCAGCAGCTGTTCCAGCCATTCCACGATCACGAACAGCAGCACGCCGAGCAGCGACATGATCAGCAGGCCCGCGAACAGCACCGGGGTGTCGAGATTGCCGTTGGCCTGCAGGATGACGAAGCCGAGACCGGCGTCGGCACCGACGAACTCGCCGACGACGGCACCGGTGACGGCCATCGTCGCGGCCACCTTCAGTCCCGAGAACAGGTGCGGCAGCGACGCCGGGAACCGGATCTTCCAGAACGTCTGGCCCGACTTCGCCCCCATCGTCGACGACAGTTGCAGCATCTCCGGATCGACGGACTTCAGGCCCGTGACCATGGAGATGACGACGGGGAAGAACGCCATCAGCACGGCGACGAGGATCTTCGGCCCGAGACCGAATCCGAGCCACACGACGAACAGCGGCGCGATGGCGATCTTCGGGATGACCTGTGCGAACAGCAGCAGCGGGTACAGCGTCTTCTCGAGAGTCGACGACTGCACCATGGCCACGGCCGCGATGACGCCGACCGCGATCGCGATGACGAATCCGAGGACCGTCTCGTACGTCGTGGTCCAGGTGTGTTCCCAGAAGTACTCCGGGCGCACCGCGATGGCGTCGAACGTGTTGCCCGGCGACGGCACGAGGTAGGGCTCGACCAACTCGGCCGCCGTGACACCCCACCACGCGACGAACAACGCCGCGAGCAGGGCGAACGGCCGCCACGAGCGTTCCAGGAACCCGCCCAGCCGCTGCCCGAGGCCGGGACCGCTGCGCTCGGCGACGCCGGAGGCTTCGCCCGCTCGCTCCCGCTGCCCGGCCCGTGCGGACTGTGTGTGCGTGACCATGACCCTCCGTTCACCGTCGAACGTGTCGTGCAAGAACCTGATCGAGACCCGGCACACGTTGTGTGAATGCGCTTTCTGAATGCGCTTTCACGCTAGGATGTGGACAGCGTATGCAGATCGGACAGAACCGGTCAAGCGTCGAGCGCCGAACCGGAGGGCCTACCCTGATCGGTGCTCAAGGAACGAGCAGGGAGAGTCGCGAATGGACGATCGGCCGCACGTCACGCTCGAGGACGTCGCACGGGAGGCGCAGGTCTCCCTCGCCACCGCATCCCGCGCACTGAACGGCACCACGAAAGTGCGCTCCGACCTGCGGGAACGCGTGCTGGCAGCGGCCGAGCAGCTCGCCTACACGCCGAACGCGCACGCCCAGGCGCTCGCCGGCGGCGCCCACCGCACGGTCGGCGTCATCTGTCACGACGTCAGCGACCCCTACTTCGCCGGCATCTCCCGCGGCGTCATGCGCGCCGCCGACGAGGCGGGCCTGCTGGTGATGCTGGCCAGCACCTTCCGCGACCCGCAGCGCGAGATCGCCTACATCTCGATGCTCCGCGCCCAGCGTGCCTCGGCGATCCTGCTGGTCGGCTCGGGATTCGAGGACAGGGAGTGGGAGCGGGCACTCGCGGCCGAGATCGAGCCGTACCAGCGCGGCGGCGGCCAGGTCGCGGTCGTCAGCAGGCACCGCACGCTGCGTGTCGACAGCGTGCAGCCGGAGAACCGGGAAGGCGCGGCCCAGCTGGCCCGGACCCTCACGGCGCAGGGGCACCGACGGTTCGCCGTGCTCGCCGGACCGCGCGCCCTGACCACCGTGGTCGACCGGATCCGCGGCTTCCGGGAGGGTCTCGCGGAAGCGGGTGTCGAGCTCGCCGAGCACGACATCGTCGAGGCGGCGTTCACCCGCGACGGGGGACACGCCGCGATGTCCGAACTGCTCGCGCGAGGATTCGACGCGACCTGCGTGTTCGCGGTGACCGACGTGATGGCGATGGGTGCGCTGGCCGCGCTGCGCGAGGCGGGCCGGTCCGTACCCGAGGACATCTCGCTGGCCGGTTTCGACGACATTCCCGTGGTACGCGACCTCGCTCCGCCACTCACGACCGTCGCGCTGCCCCTCGAGGAGCTGGGCGAGAAGGTCATGGAGTTGGCGGTCCGGGACAACCGCGGCAAGCGCAGCCGCATCCTGCGCATGCCGGGCACGGTCGTGGTTCGCGAGAGCACCCGCCCGATCGACTGCGCCTGACGCGGCCGTCTTGTCGCGTGCGGCGACGGCGTTTATGGTGTGTGAAAACGCTTTCTACAAGCGCTTTCAGCAGGCATCACAGGGGATCGGACGTCCCGGACGAGCGGACGTCACAGGTCGGCGAGCGTCACCGCGACGGTCTCCGGCCCGGCGGTGACCACCACGGCACCGCCGGACTCGTCCACCGGGTGCCCGAGTCCGGAGCCTTCCGCGTCGAATCCGTGGCCAGGTCCGGCCACAAAGGAGTGATCATGAGCTCGTTGCTGCTTCCGTCGCGCGACCGCACGCTCGAACAGTGGTCCCCGTCCGGGACGCCGGTCCGCCCACCGGCCGCGGCGACCCCGCCGACCTCGCGGGTCGCCTACGCGGCCGCGCACGTCGTGGCCGACCCCTTCTCCCCCGACGACCCGACGCACGTCGTCGCCGTCGACTGGGAGACGACGCTCGCCTTCCGCGAGCACCTCTGGTCGTGCGGACTCGGGGTGGCCGAGGCGATGGACACCGCCCAGCGCGGGATGGGCCTCGACTGGCGGGCGACGCAGGAACTCATCCGCCGCACGGGCGCGGCCGCGCGCGCAGGCAACCGGCCGTGGGTCGCGGGGGTCGGCACCGACCAGTTGCCCGCCGGCCCGGCGACGACCGACGACATCGTCGGCGCGTGGCAGGAGCAGCTCGACCTGGTCGCGGGGGAAGGTGCCGTGCCGGTCGTCATGGCGAGCCGCGCCCTGGCCGCGGCGGCCGACGGGCCGGAGCTGTACCGCGACGCCTACGGCAAGCTGCTGTCCGCCGCGGACGGTCCCGTGCTGTTGCACTGGCTGGGCGAACCGTTCGATCCCGCGCTGGCCGGCTACTGGGGACACTCCGACGTGCGCGCCGCGGCCCGCGAACTCGCCGCGCTGTGCACCGAACACTCCTCCACCGTCGCGGGCGTGAAGGTGTCGGTGCTGGACGCCGACGTGGAGCGCGAGTTCCGGCGCGCACTGCCCGAGGGCGTCGCCTGCTACACCGGCGACGACTTCAACTATCCCGAGCTGATCGCCGGGGACGCCCAGGGACACAGCGAGGCACTGCTCGGCATCTTCGACCCGATCGCCCCGGTCGCGGGCGCGGCGCTGGCCGCACTCGACGACGGCGACCAGGCCCGCTTCCACGAGCTGCTGGCACCGACCGTGCCGCTCTCGCGCGAGATCTTCCGCGCCCCGACCCCGCACTACAAGGTCGGCGTCGTGTTCCTGGCCTACCTGAACGGCCACCAGGACCATTTCCGCATGGTCGGCGGCCTCGAATCGGCGCGTTCGATCACGCACCTGTCCGATGTGCTGCGGCTCGCCGACCGGGCCGGGCTCCTCGCCGACCCCGAACTCGCCGTCTCCCGGATGCGTTCGCTGCTCGCCGCCGCGGGGGTGCACGCATGAACCGGCTCAGCCTGAACCAGATCACCACGAAGCGCTGGTCCCTCCCCGAGGCCGTGCGCGGCTGCGCCGACCAGGGTGTCGAATGGATCGGCCTGTGGCGGGACAAGATCGCCGAGGTCGGTGCCGCCGAGACCGCGCGGCTGCTGGCCGAGCACGGCGTGCGCGCCTCGTCGGTGTGCCGCGGCGGGTTCTTCACGGGCGTGACGCCGGAGGGAGCCGCGGTGGACGGCGTCGGCATGACCCGCGAGGCGATCGACGAGACCGCGACCGTCGGCGCGGACGTGCTGGTGCTCGTCGTCGGCGGGATCGCGGGCGGTGACCTGCTCGCCTCCCGGCAGCGCGTCGCCGATGCGGTCGGCGAACTCGCCCCGTACGCCAGGGAGCGCGGCGTACGGCTCGCGCTCGAGCCGCTGCACCCCATGCAGTGCGCCGAACGCTCGGTGCTGTCGACGCTCGACCAGGCGCTGGAGATCGCCCAGGAACACCCGTCCGACGCGGTCGGCGTGATCGTCGACGAGTTCCACGTGTGGTGGGACCCCCGAGTCGAGGAGTCGATCGCGAAGGCCGCGGGGCGGATCGCCGGCTTCCACGTCTGTGACCAGCAGGTTCCCATCACCGACGGGCTGATGGCCCGGTCGCTGCCGGGCACCGGGCCGATCGACCACCGCAGGCTCCGGTCCTGCGTCGAGGCCGCGGGCTACGACGGGCCCGTCGAGGTCGAGGTGTTCGACGCCGACCTGTGGCAACAGCCGGGCGACGAGGTGCTGCGGCAGGTGATCACCGCCTACGAGGAACACGTGGCCCCACGGTGACGCCGTGACGTCACGGGGGTCCGGTGTGCCCCGCGGGGTACGCGTGCCGCGGCGGCCTGTCGTCGCGGCACGCGTACTCGGGCGAGCGGCTCCGCCGCCGTATCCGAACCCACGCGCCGACTTCGAGTTAGGTGGAAGTCGAGGCGTGGGTTCGGATACCGTGGCGGGGTGACCACCAGGCTCGCCGATCATCTCACGATCGGGCAGGTCGCTCAGCGCAGCGGCGTGCCGCACACCGCACTGCGGTTCTACGAGGACCGCGGACTCATCACGTCGCAGCGATCCAGCGGCAACCAACGACGGTACCCACGGTCGGTCCTGCGCCGCATCGCCTTCATCCGCGCCGCGCAACGGGTCGGGCTCAGTCTCGACGAGATCGGCTCCGCGCTCGACACCCTGCCCCACGACCACGCGCCGACGAAGGCCGACTGGGCACGGCTGTCCCGGGACTGGCGCGACGAGCTCGACGCCCGCATCGACGCCCTGCAGCGCCTCCGCGATCAGCTCACGGGCTGTGTCGGGTGCGGCTGCCTGTCCCTGAAAACCTGTGGCCTCCACAATGTCGACGACCGGCTCGCCCAGTTCGGCCCCGGAGCACCGTTGTTGAAACCCGCAGGCGAAGGCGGCATCGAGTAGGCCTCACCCCGCCGCGCATGTCCTGCACTCGGCGCCGCGGGTTCTGTGTCCGGCCCCTCCTCGCCGCACGGGGTGCGTGTCAGCGGGGTCATCCCACCGTGTCGGCCACGGCCAGCGGGACGAGTTGTTCCGCCTCCGTGAACGAGCCGTGGTGGCCCGTCAACGACGTCTCGCCGGGTTCTGCCGCTGCGCTGACGATGCCGTAGCGGTCCCGGGCAGCCGCGACGACGTCGCCGATCCGTGGCCGCACCCGGTCGTCGACGTGTGGTCCGAACCAGCCGTCGGCGACGGCCTGGTCCCGCGGCACGACCCAGGCACGCTCGCCGAGGGTCTCCCGCCAGGCCGCCAGCACGTCGTCGGCCGCGCCGGGCTCGGTGTACACGTGCCGGGCACGCACCTCCCCGCCGAGTGCGCGGACGCCGTCCCGCAGGGCCGGAGTCACGTCGACGTCCACGGTCTCCCCGATCCGCACCATGCCGTGGTCGGCGACGACGGCGAGGACGGCCCCCTGCGGCAGGCCTTCGACCACGGACTCCACCAGCCGGTCGACCTGGCGCAGCTGCATCCGCCACGCCACCGACCCCGGCCCGTACAGATGGCCGAGCATGTCGAGTTCGCTGTGATAGCCGTAGACGAACGCGCGCTCGGGCCGCAGCGCCTCGGTGACCCGCATCGCGAGGTCGCCCAGCGCGTGCACGCCGACGTACCGGCCGCCCCGCAGCACCGCCCGGGTCAGTGGTGAGCCGTCGAACTGCGCCGCCGAGACCACGCTCGTCGTCACACCCGCCGCGGCGGCGCGTTCGAACGTCGTCGCCAGCGGCTGCACGTCCCCGGCGGCGAGTTCCTCCGACAGGTCGGGCCCGCCGGGGTGCCGGCACCAGCGCAGCGCGTTCACCACACCCGTGCCCGGAACCTCGAAGCTGTACCCGGCCATGCCGTGCTCACCCGAGGTGCCACCTGTGCCGATCGCGGCCAAACCGGCCGCGGTGGTGGCCGGGTACCCGACCCGCAACGGCCTGCGGCACAGCTCTCGGAGCACCGGCGCGCAGTCGGCGTGCTCGTGGAGGAGGTCCCAGCCGAGGCCGTCGATGAGCAGGACGCACGCCCGTGACGCGTCCGGCAGCTCCGGGATCGACCGCTCGTAACCGGGTACTCCCGACGCGGCCAGCATGGTCGGCACGACGCGGGACAGGTGCGGATGATCCATACCGCCCAGCATCGCGGCCACCCCGGCCACCACGCCAGCGATAAACCGTCCGCCGTGCGCGTATCCGACTCCCCGGCCCGGCGGTGCTCAGCCGGGCGCCCGCGCGGGTACCTACCCGGAGCGCGGCCACGCCCGGCACGCACCCATAGGGGCGCGGCCGGGCGCGACGTCGCGAGACCGACGAGCCGCTACTCGTCGAAGTTGCGTTCGGCCAGCGCGGTGACGCGTGCGACCGCGTCCTCGGCCTGCGCCCCCGTGGCCGTCACGACGACCGTGTCGCCCTTGCGGGCGGTGAGGGACATCAGGGAGAACACGCTCTTGGCGTCCGCATCGGTGGCACCGAGCGACACCCGCACGTCCGCGTCCAGGTCGGCGATGCTCCGGGCCAGCAGTGCCGCGGGCCGGGCGTGCAGTCCGACCTCGTTGGCGAGGGTGATCTCCGCCCTCGCCCCGGCCGCACCGTCGGAGGCCGCCGCAGCACCGGAGTCCGCCGCAGCACCCGATGAGGCGGCAGCACCGGATCCCGCCGCGTCGGCCGTGTCGGCGACCTCGGGCCTGCCCGCCGCCGCGCGGGCCGCGTCGGCCACCGCGGACCGGTCGCCGCCACCCTGTGCCGACACCGCCGCCGCGATCGCGCCCTCGACCAACGGAGCGTCGACGATGACGGCCGCGTCCGGCTCCGGCAGTGATTCCACGGCCATCTCGGCAGTCATCTGCGCGCTGCCGAGGTCGTAGAGCACGACCGCGCCCGCGCCCGTGGCGGCCTCGGTCACCGCTGCGAGCACGGCCTCGAAATCGGTGCCGACGCCGCCGTCCGGCAGTCCGCCCGCGGGCGTGACCGTCACGTCGGGCGCCATCTGCGCGGCCACCTCGGCGACGCCGTCGGCCAGGCGGCCGCTGTGCGACACGACCACCAATCCGACCAGCTCCCCGCTCATCGGGCCGCCTCCGCGAACGCGCCCAGCACCAGCGCCGTCGATGTCGCACCGGGGTCGGCGTGGCCCACGCTGCGTTCGCCGAGGTACGACGCGCGTCCCTTCCTGGCGGTCAGCGGCACCGTCGAGTCGGCGCCCTCCTTCGCCGCGCCGGCCGCGGCCGCGAGCACGGCCGCCGGATCCCCGCCGTCGGCCTGGGCTCGTTCGGCCGCCTCGACCGCGGGGGCGAGGGCGTCGACCATCGTGGCGTCCCCGACCTCGGCCTTGCCGCGGGCGACCACCCCGTCCAGCGCGGCGCGCAATCCGGTTGCGACCGCGGCCGCGTCCAGTTCGGACGCATCGCCCAGCGTCGTCGCCGCACGCAGGAACGCGGTGCCGTACAGCGGCCCGGCGGCGCCGCCGACCTTCGAGATCAACGTCGTCGCCGCGACCTTCAGCACCGCACCGGGCGTCTCCGGCAGGCCGCCGTCCAACGCGGCGAGCACCGCGGCGAAGCCGCGGTCGAGGTTCTCCCCGTGGTCGGCATCGCCGATGGCGCGGTCCAGGTCGATCAGTTCGGCCTTGTGCTCGGCGACGGTCGCCCCGCCCGCGCGGAGCACCTCGGCCACTCGTTCGGCGTTGCAGCCCATCAGACCCCCCATCGCAGCGACGGCGTGTGCACCGGGGCGTCCCAGAGTTCCGTCAGTTCGTCGTCCATCCGCAGCAGCGTCAGGCTGATGCCCTGCATCTCCAGGCTCGTGATGTACGGTCCGACGAGCCTGCGCGTCACGCGGATGCCGCGGTCGGCCAGCAGCCGCTCGGCGATGCCGTGCGCCAGGTAGGTCTCCATCGGCGGGGTGCCGCCCATCGAGTTCGTGAACAGCAGTACGTCGTCGCCCTCGCCGAACGGCAGGTCGTCGACGACGGCCGCGACCATCCGCTCGACGAGCGCGTCGGCGGACTCGGCCGGGATGCGTTCGCGACCCGGTTCGCCGTGAATGCCGATGCCGAACTCGATCTCGTTGGCGCCGAGGTCGAAGCTCGGCTCACCGGCGTGCGGCACCGTCGGCGGCGAGAGCGCCACGCCGATCGACCGCACCTGCCCGACCACGCGGCGTGCCACCGTCTCCACGGCGTCCAGCCCGTCCCCGCGGGCGGCCGCGGCGCCGACGAGCTTCTCCAGCAGCACCGTGCCGCCGACGCCGCGCCTGCCCGCGGTGAACGTCGAGTCAGCGACGGCGACGTCGTCGTCGATCACCACGCTGCGCACGTCGAGGTCCTCCGCGGCGGCGAGCTCGGCGGCCGTCTCGAAGTTCAGCACGTCGCCGGTGTAGTTCTTCACGACCAGAAGCGCACCGGGCTGACCGGTCGTCGCCGAGATCGCCGCCTGCACCGCGTCCGGCGTCGGCGAGGTGAACACCGGACCGGGAACCGCGGCGTCGAGCATGCCCGCACCCACGAATCCGGTGTGCAACGGCTCGTGCCCGGAGCCCCCGCCGGAGATCACGGCCACCTTGTCGGTCACCGGCGCGTCGGCACGCACCACGTGGTCCGGGTCGTAGGCCACCCGCACCAGGTCCGCGTGCGCGGCTGCCAGTCCTCTGAGCGACTCGGCGACCACCGCCGCCGGATCGTTGATGATCTTCTTCACGACGTCCTACTTTCCCTGTCACCGTCGACTTCGCCCCCACGCACGCGGCGCGTGCTGGAGCAACGCTAACGACAGAAGCAGGCCGGGCGCCACGCGAGTTCTCCCGCGAGCGACGCCCGGCCTGCTTCGTCGATTCGTTCGTTCAGCCCTGCTCCGCCGAGGCGGACTCGTCGTCCTCCTCGTCCTCGGGTGCCGGCACCGTCAGCGGACGGAGCTTCACCCACAGCAGGAACAGCGCCGTGAACACGAGCATGCCGATGCCCGCGATCAGGTTGATGTTCATGCCGCCGGCCTTGGCGAGATCCTCATCGGAGACGAACCCGATGCCGAGGACGGTGATCACCGCTCCGTACACGCCGGTCAGCAGTGCGATGACCAGCCGGACGTCGAACGCACCGGTGGTGCGCTTGCGCGTGTCGCTGCCCATTGCCGCCTCCTAGAAGAAGATGTTCAGGACGATCGTGAGGACCAGGACGATGCCCGCCAGCAGGCCCGGGTTGCGGTACCAGCCCGCGTCCTCGCCCACCGTCGAGCGCCGCAGCTTCTCCTTCGGCGTCAGCGAGTAGACCAGGCCCACGAGCTGCGCCTCCGGCTTCGGCTTGGTCATCATGGTGACCACGACGCTGACCACGATGTCCACCACGAACGCCGCGCCGGCACCGATGAACGACGCACCCTGGCCGGGCAGGTCCCACACCCCGGTCTCGGCGAGCAGGAACACACCGATCGCCGCGCCCGTACCGGTGACGAGACCCGTCCAACCGGCGGTGGCCGTCATCCGCTTCCAGAACATACCGAGGATGAACGTCGCGAACAGCGGTGCGTTGAAGAACGAGAACAGCTGCTGCAGGTAGTCCATCAGGTTGCTGTAGGTGGAGGCGATGAACGCCGTGCCGATCGCGAGGATCGTGGCGCACGCCGTGACCACCCGGCCCGCCCGCAGGTAGTACCCGTCGGGCTTGTCCTTCTTGATGTAGGACTGCCAGATGTCGTACGTGAAGACGGTGTTGAAGGCGCTCAGGTTCGCCGCCATACCGGCCATGAACGAGGCCAGCAGACCGGCGATCGCGATGCCGAGCATGCCGTTCGGCAGCAGGTCGCGCATCAACAGCAGCAACGCGTCGTTGAAGGTCGCGCCACTGGGCGCGGGTTCGCCCGCCATCAGTGCGGCCTTGTTCTCGCCGGACAGCTCCGTGACGCTGACACCGGCGATCATGCCGGGGATGATCACGATGAACGGGACGAGCATCTTCGGGAACGCACCGATGATCGGCGTGCGCTGCGCGGCCGACATGCTCTTCGAGGCCATCGCGCGCTGCACCTCGACGAAGTTCGTCGTCCAGTAACCGAACGACAGCACGAAGCCGAGACCGAACACGAGCCCGAGGACCGACAGGAAGTTGTCGCCGAAGCCGGTGAGCTGGTTACCCGGCCAGGAGCTGAGCTGCTCCTCGCCGCCGGGGCCGCTGGCGACCTTGTCGACGAGGCCTTCCCAGCCGCCGACCTCGTGCAGGCCGACCAGCGTCAGCGGCAGCAGGGCCGCGACGATGACGAAGAACTGCAGCACCTCGTTGTAGATCGCCGCCGACAGTCCGCCGAGTGCGGTGTAGGCGAGCACGATGACCGCGGCGAGGATGATCGACAGCCACAGCGGCCAGCCCAGCAGCAGGTTGACGACGCTGGCCAGCAGGAACAGGTTCGCGCCAGCGATGAGGATCTGCGCCGCCGCGAAGCTGATGCCGTTCACCAGGTGCGCGGGTTTGCCGAATCGCCGGAGCATGAACTCCGGGACACTGCGCACCTTCGACCCGTAGTAGAACGGCATCATCACGATGGCGAGGAACAGCATCGCCGGGATCGCGCCGACCCAGAAGTAGTGCACGGTCGGCAGGCCGTATTGAGCACCGTTCGCCGACATGCCCATGACTTCAATCGCGCCCAGGTTGGCCGCGACGAACGCCAGGCCGGTCACCCACGCGGGCAACGACCTGCCGGAAAGGAAGAAGTCCAGGCTCGACGACACCTGTTTACGTGCCAGGTAACCGATACCCAGCACCAGGGCGAAGTAGAACGCGAGCAACACGTAGTCGATCGCGTTCGCGTCGAGCCGTAGATCCTGGGCTAGGACGGTCATCGGCCCACCTCCGGAATCAACAGTAGTCAACAGAAATGATCACAGATCAAGCTGCGCGCGAACATTACCGCACGCATATCCTCACCTGAATCCCACATGCTGAATCACGCACCGCCTCCGGTCACCTACGGACAGTGAGCGGGCAACGGTGCAAATCGGACGATCTCGCAGGTGTGCTCGTCGCGGGTGGCAGATGCGCGAGCCCGCGCCGTCGGCTACGCGCCGAACGATCGCAGCTGCGCACCTCCGGCGTCAGAAGAGACGGAACTCGTCCGGCTCGATGCCGCGGAGGGCGTCGTAGTCCAGCGTGACGCAGCGGATCCCGCGATCCTCGGCGAGCGTGCGCGCCTGAGGCCGGATCTGCTGGGCGGCGAACACACCCTGCACCGGCGCCAGGAGGGGATCACGATTCAACAACTCCAGGTACCGCGTCAGCTGTTCGACACCGTCGATCTCGCCGCGGCGTTTGATCTCCACCGCCACCGACGCCCCGGCCGCGTCGCGCGCGAGGATGTCGACCGGCCCGATCGCCGTCGGGTACTCGCGGCGCACGAGCGAGTAGCCGTCGCCGAGCGTGGTGATGTGTTCGGCCAGCAGCTCCTGCAGGTGCGCCTCGACGCCGTCCTTCTGCAACCCCGGCTCGGCACCGAGATCGTGGGAGACGTCCTCGATGATCTGGTCGATCGTGACGACCAGCTTCTCGCCTGCCTTGTTCTCGACGATCCACAGGTTGCCGTCCTCGATCAGCCAGCACGGTGGACTCATCCAGTTCAGCGGCTTGTAGGCGCGGTCGTCGGAGTGCACCGACACCGAACCGTCCGACTTGACCAGCAGCAGCCGGGTGGCCATGGGCAGGTGGGCGGTGAGACGGCCGGCGTAGTCGACCTGGCACCGGGCAATGACCAATCGCACCCGCCAGAGATTAGGGGACTTGCCATGGCACCCGACGACGGGCCCGACGATGGTTCGGTCACGTCGCCGGCGTGGACACCACTCGCGGAGCCGGACATGCGACTTTACGCCACCGACCGATATGACAATCCTGTATCGGTCCGCTCATTCGTCGGAGATCCATTCGGGCAGTCGCGGCGCGCACACGCCGCTCCCCCGTTAGTGTCTGGCGGATGCCGGCGCTGGTCACCGCCTGTCGCAGCAGGTGTGGCGAGCGAACGACCGACGAGAGGTGCAGATGAACGACATACCGACTGTGTGGGACTGGACGGGGAACCTGCTCGACGGTTTACGCATCACCCTGCTGGTCACGGTGCTCGGCACGCTCCTGATGATCGCGATCGCCATCGTGCTGGGACTGATGGCCCGCTCCCACCGGATCGCGGTACGGGGCGTCGCACGCGTGGTGATCGAGTTCTTCCGCGGAACGTCGCTGCCGATCCAGCTGTTCTTCCTGTTCTTCGGCCTGCCACTGCTGGGCATCCGGTTCGATCCGCTGGCCTGCGGCGTGATCGCGTTCGGGCTGAACTACGGCGCCTACGGTTCCGAAGTGGTTCGCGGTTCCATCAACGCGGTGCCGAAGCCGCAGTGGGAGGCCGCGACGGCATTGAACCTGTCGGCGTGGCAACGCATGACCCACGTGATCTGGCCACAGGCGATCCCTCTGATGATCCCGGCGATGAACAACCTGTTCATCCAGCTGCTGAAGAGCACGCCACTGCTGTATGCCATCTCGCTCGCCGACATCATGACGAAGGCGGAGGACTTCCGTAAGGCGGGCGGCGACGCCACGCTCATGTACCTGGCGCTGATGGTGATCTACTTCGTCATGGCCTACGCGGTGACGTTGCTGTCGAACATGGCCGAGGTGCTCGCCAAGACCCGGCTCGGTCAGCATGCCGGGCTGCGCAGCGTGTTCACCTTCCGCAAGCCGAAACCCGCGGAGGAGGCGAAGCTCGTGGACGCGAGCTCGGCGGCCGGCGGACCGGGAGGTGTCCGATGAACTTCGATCTGGACTACGCGGGCGAGATCCTGCCCGACCTGTTGATGGCCTTCGTCCAGTACACCTTGGTCGCCACGCTCCTCGGGATCGCGGTAGCGGCTGTACTGGGCCTGCTGTTCGCGGTGATTCGTCAGCTACGGATCCCGATACTGACACAGCTGCTGACGGCGTTCATCGAGTTCGTCCGCAGCACACCGCTGCTCGTGCAGCTGTTCTTCCTCTTCTACGCCTTGCCGGGCATGGGCGTCACACTCTCGCCCATGATGGCCGGGGTGACGGGACTCGGCGTCCATTACGCGTGCTATATGGCGGATGTCTACAGGTCCGGCATCGACGCCGTCCCGCGTGGACAGTGGGAAGCGAGCGTCGCCCTGCAACTCCCGCCCCTGGCGACCTGGCAGCGGGTCGTGCTTCCCCAGGCGATCCGCAACGTGCTGCCCTCGCTCGGCAACTACGCGATCGCGATGTTCAAGGAAACGCCGTTCCTGGCGTTCATCACGGTGCCGGAACTGCTCCACCAAGCACAGGAATCGGGCGCCAACACCTACGAGTACGTCGAGCCGTTCGCACTGGCGGGCCTCATCTTCCTCGCCGCGAGCTACCCGACGGCGCTGCTGCTGCGCCGCTTGGAACGCAGGCTGGAAGCGCGCTGACGTGATCCGGGGGCGTGAGCGCTCGGCCGCGCTCACGCCCCCGGATCACGGCTGCTCAGCCCTCCGTGGCACAGAGTTCCTCGGTGGTGGCCTTCCGCGCCTCCTCGGCAGGGAAACCCCACTTGTCCATCAACTTCTCGAACTCGGCGCTCTCCTTGAACTTCTGAAGCTCCTGGTTGTATTTACCGAAGAACTCCTTGTCACCGGGCCGGAACGCGGCGCCCGAACCCGTCGTCGGGAACGAGTCGAGCGGCTCGGTGATCTCGAAGTTGCCCCTCTGCTCCTTCAGCTTCTCGAGGGTCAGCGTCGGCAGGAGGATTCCGTCCACCCGGCCGTCCTTCATGCCCTGCAATGCGTCGGGCGCCAACGGGTAGGTCTGCAGCTTGGCCTCGTCGACTCCGAGCGACTTCGCCGTCTTCAGCTCGAAGCTGCCCTCCAGCACGGCGACCGTGGCGTCCTTGTTCTTCAGGTCGTCGAGCGTGTTCAGCCCCTTCGGGTTGCCGTTCAGCACGGCGAACGACTCCGTCGACACCAGTACCGGCGCCGAATACTGCACCTTCGCGCAGCGTGTCTTGTTCATGAACAGCCCGGCCGTCACCATGTCCCAGCGGTTCGCATTCAGCCCCGGGATCATCGAGTCGTAGGCGGCCTGCACACCCTTGATGTTGTCGATGCCCATCCGTTTCAACACGGCCTTCGCCACGTCGGGTTCGGCACCGGTGAGCTCACCGTTCTTCTCGAGCACGGTGTACGGCGGTTCGTTCGCGACCGCGAGGCGCAGCGCCTGACCCGCGTCCACCCGCTGCTGCAGACTCTGGCCGTCCTCGGACTGGCCCGTCTCGGGGTTGGTCGTCTGGCACGCACCGAGGAGCAAGCCGCCCCCGACGGCTGCGGCACCGGTCGCGGTGTACCGCAACATGGCCCGGCGGGAAAGGCGGTTCATCTTCGGTTCCGACACAATCTCTCCGTTCGAAAGACAACGGTTCATCGGACCCTAACCCAAACGAGTGGCTGAGGCAGAATCTTCGCCATGGAACAACTGAGCTCGCGGCAGGTGTACGCGAACAACTGGATGACGGTGCGTGAGGATGCGATCCGGCGCGACGACGGATCCCCAGGTCTGTACGGGGTCGTCGACAAACCCGACTACGCGCTCGTCATCCCGTACCGGGACGGCCGGTTCCATCTCGTCGAACAATTTCGTTACCCGCTCGGTATCCGGCGGTGGGAATTCCCGCAGGGCACGGCTCCCGATCGCGCCGACGTCGAACCGGCCGAGCTGGCCGCGCGCGAGCTCCGCGAGGAGACCGGGCTCGCGGCGAGCGAATTGGTCGAGATCGGGCGGCTCGACGTGGCTCCCGGCTTGTCCAGCCAGCGCGGCAGGGTCTTCGTCGCCACCGGACTCACACCCGGTGAGCCGCACCGCGAGCACGAGGAGCAGGACATGCGCGCGGCATGGTTCGAACGGGCGAAGTTCGAGGCGATGATCACGGCGGGCGAGATCACCGACGCACAGTCCGTCGCGGCGTACGCCCAGCTCCAGCTGTGGGAGAAGCGCGCCCCGACGTCCTGAGCAGCTCCTAGTCCGGCCAGTCCGGGGTCCGCTTCTCCAGGAACGCGGCCATTCCCTCTCGCGCGCCCGGCAACTGCGAGGCCGCCGCCATGACCTCGACCGCGATGCGGTACGCGTCGTCCTCGGGCCGGTCCAACTGCGAGTACAGCGTCTGCTTGCCCAGCGCCTTGGCCGCACGACTGCCGCGGGTCGCCCTGCCGAGCAGCTCGGCGACGGCCTCGTCGAGCTCCGCGTCCGGCACGACGCGATTGACCAGGCCCCAGTCCTGCGCGGTCACGGCGTCCACGACGTCGCCGGTCAGGGCCATCTCCATGAGGCGTTTGCGGCCGACCGTCCGTGCCACCGGCACGGCGGGCGTGTGGCAGAACCAGCCGCCCTTGCCACCCGGCAGTGCGAACCCGGCCGATTCGGCCGCCACGGCGAGGTCGCACGACGCGACGAGCTGACAGCCTGCGGCCGTCGCGAGCCCGTGCACCCGCGCGACGACGACCTGCGGCAGCGACTGCATCGTGTGCATCAGCTCGGTGCACACCTGCAGCAGCTCGCGCACGCCGACGAGGTCGCGCTCCGCGACATCGCCGAAGTCGTGTCCGGCCGAGAACACGGGCCCAGCCCCTGCCAACACGATCCCGGTGGCGTCCGACTCTCCGACCTCGGTGAACGCGGCGAGCAGTTCCCGGAGGTGCTCCTCGGTCAACGAGTTGCGCCTGCTCGCGCGGTTCATCGTGATCGTGACCGTCGCACCGTCGCGCTTGACGAGGATGTGCTGGTACTCACCCATGACGCGACCGTATCCCGCCTCACCGGCTCGGGGAAGCGGCGGCGCGACGACGAAACACAACTCCCTGTTCACCCGGCGCGACGCCCGAGCGCGTCGCCGCTCCGCGGGAGCGTCCGGCATCGGGCGCGTGGGCGTGGGGCGTGGTGCGCTACGACGCTTCCCTGTCGATGACGGCGTGCAGGAACTCCTTCGTACGTTCCTCGTCGGGATCGGTGAACAGCTTGTCCGGCGCCGCGTCCTCCACGATCTGGCCGGCGTCGAACATCATCACGCGATCGGAGACGTCCCGCGCGAACTGCATCTCGTGCGTGACGCACAGGAACGTGATGTCGGTGGTTCGGGCGATCTCACGCAGCACCGCCAGCACCCCCGCGACCAGTTCCGGGTCCAGCGCCGAGGTCACCTCGTCGAGCAGCAGGATCTCCGGCTCCATCGCCAGCGCCCGCGCGATCGCGACGCGCTGCTGCTGGCCGCCCGAGAGGCGCGAGGGATGCTCATCGACCTTGTCGGAGAGGCCCACCATGTCCAGCAGTTCCTTGCCGCGCTGCTCGGCTTCGTCGCGCGACTTGCCGAGCACCCTGATCGGCGCCTCGGTGATGTTCTGCAGCACCTTCATGTTCGGGAACAGGTTGAACTGCTGGAACACCATGCCGATGCGCTTGCGGACCTGGCGCAGGTGCCGCTCGTCGGCGGGGACGAGTTTGCCGCCGCGTTCCATGTGGCTGAGGTACTCGTCGCCGACCTGGATCGTGCCGCCGTTGATGCGCTCCAACGTCATCAACAGGCGCAGGATCGTCGTCTTCCCGGACCCGCTGGGCCCGATCAGCGAGACGAACTCGCCGGGGCTCACGGAGAAGCTCAGGTCGCGCAGCACGACGTTGTCGTCGAACTTCTTGACGACATCCTCGAACCTGATCATCACATCCGAGCCAAGACCGGTCGATGTCTCACTCTGGGGGCACAAAACGACGCTCCAACAGTCGGACGAGCAAGGGCATGGCGAGCAAAGCCGTAGGGTAACTCACACGCACGAACCGTCACGCTCATGACGGTGATCCGATCAACGTACTCGACGGCCCCGCCATGACCTACCGTGGAACGTCGTGACGTGGAGTGCCTACAGCAGCTATCTGGTTCTGACGATCCTGGTCGTGATCGCACCCGGCCCCGACACGGTCGTGACGCTCAAGAACGCGTTCGCGGGCGGACTCCGGGGCGGCATGACGGCCACCTTCGGCATCGCCGTCGGCAACCTCGTCCAGGGCACGCTCGTCGCACTCGGCCTGGGCACGCTCATCGTCCAGTCGCAGCCGGTGTTCACGACGATCCGCTGGGCAGGCGTCGTCTACCTCTGCTACCTGGGCATCCAGGCGCTGCGGTCGGCCTGGCGCGGTGACTACGCGGCCATGGACGCGCAGGGAGCCGACGTCGGCGCGTTCCGCCGGTGGCGCGAGGGTTTCATCTCCAACGTCACCAACCCCAAGGTGCTGGCGCTGTACCTGTCGGTGCTGCCGCAGTTCCTCGACCCCGTGACGAGCACGCCGCTGCACGCACTGCTGCTCGCGTACACCGTGGCCGTCCTCGGTGCGCTGTGGCTGGTGCTGCTCCTGCTGTTCGTGCACCGCGTCCGCGGCTGGCTGCAGCGACGCCGCGTACGCCGCGGGCTGGACGTCGCCACCGGCGGCACGCTCATCGGCTTCGGCGTGTCGCTCGCGGCGGGCGGCTGAGGCCGGACACGGATCGTCAGTCGGTTTCCGGGCCGGGGGTGCCGACCCGGTCGATGCGCGCACCCAGGCGGTTGAGATTCTCCACGAAGTGCGGGTAGCCGCGGTCGATGTGGAAGACGTCCCACACCTCGGTCACACCGTCGGCGCACAGTCCCGCGAGCACGAGGCCCGCACCCGCACGGATGTCGGACGCCCACACGGGCGCGCTCGACAGTGCCTCCACACCCCGGACGACCGCGTGATGGCCGTCCGTGCGCGCGTCCGCGCCGAGCCGCACCATCTCCTCGATGAAGCGGAACCGCGCCTCGTAGACGTTCTCCGTGATCATCGACGTGCCGTCGGACACCGACGACAGGGCCACCGCGAACGGCTGCAGATCGGTTGCGAAACCGGGGTACGGGAGGGTGACGAAGTCGACCGATTCCGGACGTTCGGGCTGCCGGACGCGAAAGCCCTTGCCGTCGTAGGTCGTCACCTCGGCGCCCGCCAGGCGCAGCTTCTCCAGCACCAGTTCGAGGTGGTGCGGGTCGACGCCCGTGACGGTGACGTCGCCGCGGGTCATGGCCGCGGCGAACGCCCAGGTCGCGCCGACGATGCGGTCACCGATGACCCGGTGTTCGGTCGGCTTGAGCTCGGCCACGCCCTCGACGGTGAGGGTCGACGTGCCGACCCCCGAGATCTTCGCGCCCATCTCGCCCAGCATCGCCGCGATGTCGGCGATCTCCGGCTCCCGCGCGGCGTTGTCGATCACCGTCGTGCCCTCGGCGAGGACGGCGGCCATGAGGATGTTCTCGGTGGCGCCGACGCTCGGGAAGTCGAGCCAGATCTGCGCCCCGTGCAGCCCGTCGGCCTCGGCGACGACACAGCCGTGTTCGATGGCGCTCGTCGCGCCGAGCTTGCGCAACCCGTTCTGGTGCATGTCCAGTGGCCGCGAGCCGATCGCGTCGCCACCGGGCAGGGCCACGACGGCCTTCTTCAGCTTGCCGACCAGCGGGCCCAGCACACACACCGACGCGCGCAGCTTGCTCATGGCGCTCGACGACGCCTCGTGCGACAGCTCCGCCGGCGTGGTGATCCGCACCACATCGTCGTCGATCTCGACGTGGCAGCCGACGCTGCGCAGCACATCGGCCATCAGCGGGACGTCGAGGATCCGGGGGCAGTTCGTGATCGTCGTGGTGCCCTCGGCGAGCAACGCCGCCGCCATCAGCTTCAGCACGCTGTTCTTGGCCCCGACGACCTCGACCTCGCCGGTGAGGCGCGCCCCGCCATGTACGTCGAAGTGCTCGCTCATGCGGACATCTTGCCCGTCCGATCCGCGCACTCTACGCAGGGGCATGCTTACGGCAAGGGTGGTCACAATTCGGCCACGGCCGAAACGCACGATCTCCGTCCGACGATGTCCGCGCCGCCGGGACCTGACGTAGCCTCGTCGCATGTCTGTCCGGATCAACCGCGTGTACACCAAGGTCGGCGACAGCGGCACCACCGCTCTCGGCGACGGATCGCGGGTCGCCAAGACCGACCCCCGCCTCGGCGCGTACGCTGACGTCGACGAGACGAACTCCGTCATCGGTGTCGCGATCGCCCTCGGCGACCTGTCCGACGAGATCGCCGACGTGCTCCGGGGCGTGCAGAACGACCTGTTCGACGTCGGCGCGGACCTGTGCTCGCCCATCGTGGCCGACCCCGAGTACCCGCCGTTGCGCGTCACCGAGCCCTACATCGAGCGGCTCGAAGGCTGGTGCGACGCGTTCAACGAGCGGCTCGGCAAGCTGACATCGTTCATCCTGCCCGGCGGCACCGCGGGCGCGGCCCTGCTGCACCAGGCACGCACCGTCGCCCGGCGCGCGGAGCGGTCGGCGTGGGAGCTCGCGGAGGCGGACCCGGACCGCACCAACACCCTCGCCGTGAAGTATCTGAACCGCCTGTCGGACCTGCTGTTCATCCTCGCCCGGTTGGCCAACCCGGACGGTGACGTCCTGTGGCAACCCGGCGGCGGCCGCTGAGCACTGCCGCGAACATGTCGAAGCCCCCTGCCGTCGGCAGGGGGCTTCGACATCACGGTGGGACGGGCTCGGTCAGGAGGCGCGGCGCATGCGCCTGCCGGGAGGTGCCGATTCGAGCCAGGACAGGAATCCGGTGAGCGCGTCCGGCCCCATCGCCACCTCGATGGGTTCGCCGCGCGCCGGTTGGCAGCGCAGCACGGTCGAACCGGACGGCACGGCGTACGACTCGGTGCCGATGGGCTCACGGCGATCCGCGATTTCGAGACCGTCCCTGCCGAGCACGCGGTCCGGGCCGGAACGGAGGCTCCACACGCGGTACCAGAGGAACTTCTCACCGTGGTAGCGGGCGATCCCCAGGTGCCAGCCGGAACGTTCGCGATCCGGGTCCCAGCGCAGCGCCACGCTCACGCCGCCGCGGCGGCGCATCGCGACCCAGCGCAGGCCGTACCAGCTCGCGAAGACGAGCAGCACCAGCAGGAGGGCGAAGACCACGATCGCTGCGTCCACGGCCACCCGCCTCTGCTGGTCTCGCCTGTCAGACCGTCTGGCCGGCTGCGCGGAGTTTCGCGGTCGCTCTCTCGCGCTCGACCTCGTCGGCGTCGGTGAGCGCGGCACGCGCGGCGGCGACGTCGACCTCCTCGCCCAGCTCCGCGGATTCGGCGAGCACGCTGACGCGCTCGGCGGTCACCGAGAGGAAGCCGCCGTGTACCGCGGCCGTGACGGTGTCACCGGCCGTCGTCGTCACCTTGACCACGCCGCCTTCGACCAGCTGGCCGAGCATCGGTTCGTGGCTCGGCATGATGCCGATCTCGCCTTCGGTGGTCTGCGCGACGACGAACGAGGCCTGGCCGGACCACAGCCGCCGTTCGACGGCGACCAACTCGACGGACATCTCAGCCACGTGGGGTCTCCTTCTCCATCAGCGCTGGCGCCAGTGTAACCGCCACGCTGTCCTTGGCAGGGGGTGAGTACGGCAGTGACGGGACCGGGAGGCCCGGTCCCGTCACTGCCGCATGTGTCACTCGAGTTCAGCCGGTCACTTGCCGGTGAGCTCGTGGTACTTCTTCTCGAGGTCCTCGAGGCCACCGATACCCAGGAACGCCTGCTCCGGGTAGTGGTCGAACTCGCCCTGCGCGATCTTGTCGAACGCCTCGACGGTCTCGGTCACAGGCACGGTCGAACCGGGCTGCCCCGTGAAGACCTCGGCCACGAGCATGTTCTGCGAGAGGAAGCGCTCGATGCGGCGGGCCCGCTGCACCGTGAGCTTGTCCTCTTCGGACAGCTCGTCCATACCGAGGATCGCGATGATGTCCTGCAGCTCCTTGTACTTCTGCAGGATCCGGATGACCTCGGAGGCCACGCGGTAGTGGTCCTCACCGACGATCGCCGGGTCGAGGATCGTGGAGCTCGACGCCAGCGGGTCCACCGCCGGGAAGATGCCCTTCTGGAACACGCCACGCGACAGCTCGGTCGTGGCGTCGAGGTGGGCGAACGTGGCCGCCGGTGCCGGGTCGGTGTAGTCGTCCGCCGGCACGTAGACCGCCTGCATCGAGGTGATCGAACGGCCCTTGGTCGAGGTGATCCGCTCCTGCAGCACACCCATCTCGTCGGCCAGCGTGGGCTGGTAACCCACGGCCGAGGGCATCCGGCCCAGCAGCGTCGAGACCTCCTGGCCCGCCTGCGTGAACCGGAAGATGTTGTCGATGAACAGCAGCACGTCCTGGTTCTGGACGTCGCGGAAGTACTCGGCCATCGTCAGCGCGGACAGCGCGACCCGCATACGGGTGCCCGGCGGCTCGTCCATCTGACCGAACACGAGGGCCGTGTTGTCGATGGTGCCGTCCTCGCTCAGCTCGAGGAACATGTCGGTGCCCTCACGCGTGCGCTCGCCGACACCGGCGAACACCGAGCTACCACCGAAGTTCTTGGCGATACGGGTGATCATCTCCTTGATCAGCACCGTCTTGCCGACGCCGGCACCGCCGAACAGGCCGATCTTGCCACCCTGCACGTACGGGGTGAGCAGGTCGATGACCTTCAGGCCCGTCTGCAGCACCTGCGTACGGCCTTCGAGCTGGTCGAACGCAGGCGGGTTGCGGTGGATGGTCCAGTGCTCCATGTCCGAGCCGTAGCCCGGCTCGTCGAGGCACTCACCGAGCGCGTTGTAGACGTGGCCCTTGACCTTGTCGCCGACCGGCACGGAGATCGCCGCACCGGTGTCGGTGACCTCGGCACCGCGGACGAGGCCGTCCTGCGGGGCCAGCGAGATCGCACGGACCAGGTTGTCGCCCAGGTGCTGTGCGACCTCGAGCGTCACCGTCTTGCTGAGCGCGGCGAACTCGATGTCGACCTTGAGCGCGTTGTTGAGCTCGGGGATGTGGCCGCGCGGGAATTCCACGTCGACGACCGGACCGGTCACCGAGACGATGCGCCCCTTGACGGCAGCTTCAGTGCTAGTCATAGCTCAGTCATCACTTCCTACTGCGGCGAGCGCATCCACTCCGCCGACGATTTCGCTGATCTCCTGGGTGATCTGGGCCTGGCGGGCCTGGTTCGCCTGCCGGGTGTAGGTCTCCACCAGCTCACTCGCGTTGTCCGACGCCGCCTTCATCGCGTTCCGCTGGGCGGCCAGCTCGGAGGCCGCCGATTCCAGCAACGCCGCGAAGATCCGCGTGTTGATGTACTTCGGCAGCAGGGCACCGAGCAGCGTGTCCGCGTTCGGCTCGAAGTCGTACGCCGGTGCGACCTCGCTCTCGGTGTACTCGACCTCCAGCGGGGCCATCCGCTTGGCGACCGGTGTCTGCGTCAGCATCGACCGGAACTCGGTGTAGACGATGTGGAGTTCGTCGACCCCGAGCGCCCCGTCCGAAGTGGTGTCCTCGCCACCCGCGAGGAACGCCTCGACCAGGGTCTCGCCGACCTCGGCGGCGTTCTCGTAGTGCGGCTGCTGGGAGAACCCGGTCCAGCTGCCGGACAGCTCCCGGCCGCGGAACGAGTAGTAGTTCATACCCTTGCCGCCGATGACGTAGAGCTGCGGATCCTTGCCCTGCTCACGCAGGAGCGACAGGAGCTCCTCGGTGGCCCGCAGAACGTTGGCGTTGTAGCCACCGCACAGTCCCTTGTCACTGGTCACGACGAGGACCGCGACCCGACGAACCTGCTCACGCTCGACCAGGAGCGGATGGTCGAGGTTCGACGAGGCCGTCGCCATCGCGGAGAGCACCTCGGTGATCTCCGACGCGTACGGACGCGCGGCCTCGACCCTCGCCTGCGCCTTGCTGATGCGCGAGGTGGCGATGAGCTCCATCGCCTTGGTGATCTTGCCGATGTTCTTGGTTGACCGGATCTTCGACCGGAGCTCACGAAGCTGTGCCATGGCTACCGCCCACTACTTCTTCGGAGCCGAACGGTTCACCTTCACGGATTCCTGTCCGACCTTCTCGGCGTCCATCGGTTCGGCCTCGGCCTCGTCGAGCTGCTTGCCCTCCGAGGTGGTGAAGCCCTTCTTGAACTCCGTGGCCGCGGCGGCGACCTTCTCGGCCAGCTCGTCGCTCCACTTGCCCGTCTCGCGGATCTCCGTCAGGACGTCCGCGTGCTTGTGACGCATGTTCTCGAGCAGCTCGGTGTTGAACCGCGCGGTGTCCTCGACCGGGATGTCGTCGAAGTGCCCGTTGGTACCGAGGTACACGGTGACGACCTGCTGCTCGACCGGGACCGGCGAGTACTGCGGCTGCTTGAGCAGCTCGTACAGGCGGACACCACGGTCCAGCTGGGCCTTCGACGCCGCGTCGAGGTCCGAGGCGAACGCGGAGAACGCCTTCAGCTCCTCGTACTGCGACAGGTCGATACGCAGCGTACCGGCGACCTTCTTCATGGCCTTGGTCTGCGCGTCACCACCGACTCGCGACACCGAGGTCGTCGTGTCGACGGCGGGGCGCTGGCCCGAGTTGAACTTGTCCGACTGGAAGAAGCACTGCCCGTCGGTGATCGAGATGACGTTCGTCGGGATGTAGGCCGAGATGTCGTTGGCCTTCGTCTCGATGACCGGCAGGCCCGTCAGCGAACCGCCGCCGAGCTCGTCCGAGAGCTTGGCGCAGCGCTCGAGCAGGCGCGAGTGCAAGTAGAAGACGTCACCGGGGAACGCTTCGCGGCCCGGCGGACGACGCAGCAGCAGCGAGATCGCTCGGTAGGCCTCGGCCTGCTTGGTCAGGTCGTCGAAGACGATCAGGACGTGCTTGCCCTGGTACATCCAGTGCTGGCCGAGCGCGGAACCGGAGTACGGCGCCAGCCACTTGAAGCCGGCCGGGTCGGACGCCGGGGCGGCGACGATGGTCGTGTACTCCAGGGCGCCCGCGTCCTCGAGGGACTTGCGCACCGCGGCGACCGTCGAGCCCTTCTGGCCGATGGCGACGTAGATGCAGCGGACCTGCTGGTTCGGGTCGCCGCTCTCCCAGTTGGCCTTCTGGTTGATGATCGTGTCGATGCAGACCGCCGTCTTACCGGTCTTGCGGTCACCGATGATCAGCTGACGCTGACCACGGCCGATCGGCGTCATCGCGTCGATGGCGGTGATGCCGGTCGCCAGCGGCTCGTCGACCGGCTGGCGCTCGACCACCGACGCGGCCTGCAGTTCCAGCGCGCGACGCTCGTCCGACTCGATGTCACCGAGGCCGTCGATCGGGGTGCCGAGCGGGTCGATGACGCGACCGAGGAAGTTCTCACCGACCGGCACCGACAGGATCCGCCCGGTGCGCTTGACCTCCTGGCCCTCCTCGACCTTCTCGAAGTCGCCGAGGAGCACGACGCCGATCTCACGCGGCTCCAGGTTCTGCGCAACGCCGTAGACGCCGCCGGGGAACTCCAGCAGCTCGTTGGCCATGGTCGACGGCAGGCCCTCGACGTGGGCGACACCGTCACCGGTGTCGACGACGACGCCGACCTCTTCCCGGTTTACCTCCGGGGAGTAACTCGAGACGTAGTTCTCGATCGCACTGCGGATCTCATCCGAGGAGATCGTCAGCTCCGTCATGTCGTTCCCGCTCTCACTTCGTGTCTTGCCACTGTGCAAAGTTTGTGTTGGGTGCGCGTCGTCAGCTCGCGAGCTGCCTGCGCAACGCCTCGATCCGACCCGCGACGCTTCCGTCGATGACCTCGTCACCGACCCGGATGACGAGCCCGGCACCCACCTTGTCGTCGACCTGGACGTGCAGTGCCAGGCTGCGCCCGTAGATCTGCTCGAGGCGCGCGGCCAGCTGGTCACGCTGACCGCCGGTCAGCTCGGTCGCACTCTTGACGTACGCGACCGACTTCGAGCGGTACGCCGCGGCCTGCTCGACCAGCGCGTCGATACCGGCCGTGACACCACGTCCACGGGGACGGGCCACGACCTGTTCGACCAGCACGAGCGTGACCGCGTCGACCTTCTCGCCGACGAGACCGCGCAACAGCGACCGTCGTCCGGAGGCGGGACGGACCTGGTCACCCAGGGCCCGCTCGAGTTCCGGTTCCGCCTCGACGATACGGGCGAGGTGGAACAGTTCCCCCTCGACCGTGCCGAGCTTCCCGGCCTTGTCGGCGCTGACCAGCAGCGCCTTGCGGGCGACGGTCTCCAGGCCGTCCAGCAGCTCACGCGGGCTGGACCAGCGGCTGCCCACCACGGTGTCGAGCACGCCGAGGGCGGGTTCGGACACCTTGCCTTGCAGCAACGACCTGACGAGCCGCTTGCGGGCCTCGGGATCGGACGAGCCGTCGCCGACGGCCCGCCGCAACCCCACCTCCCTGGTGAGCAGTTCCACCACGGAGAGCAGCTCTTCCCCGACGGCGGACGGATTCGTGCCCGCATCGCCGAGCACCTCGTCGAGACGGGTCTCGGCGAAGCCAAGAGCGTCCCGGCTCGCAGCATGCAGCGTCATGTGCGCCTACTCCTAGTTCCTGGCTCCGGCACCGTCGGCACCGGCGTCGAGTTCGGTGAGGAACCGGTCGACGGTGCCGCGCCTGCGGGCCTCGTCCTCCAGCGACTCACCGACGATCCGGCTGGCCAACGCCACCGAGTTCCGGCCGAGGTCGGCTCGCAGCTCAGCGACGAGCTGCGCACGCTGCTGCTGCAGCTGCGCCTCGCCCTGGGCGACGATCCGGCCGGCCTCCTGCTCGGCCTCGGCACGCAGTTCCGCCTTGATCGTCTCGGCTTCGAGCCGTGCGTCGTCGCGGATCTTGGCGGCCTCGGTGCGGGCTTCGGCCAGCTGCGCCTTGTACTGCTCCAGCGCCTGCTCGGCCTCGGCCTGAGCCTTCTCCGCCTTCTCGATGCCGCCTTCGATCTTCGCGGTCCGCTCCTCGTACAGCTTCTCGAAGCGCGGCACCACGAACTTGCGCAGCACCCACAGCAGAAGCAGGAACGCGATCAGACCGATGATGACCTCGGCAACGTGCGGCATCACCGGGTTGTACTCTTCAGCCGCCAGAATCATCGTCGTCTCCACTTCGTCCTGTCATTACCGGCGTCGGCGGTCGCCGACGTCAGGCGAGGAAGAAGAGAACGAAGCCGAGCAGCGCCAGAACCTCGACCAGGGCGAAGGTGGTGAAGCCGATGTTCATCAGCTTGCCCTGGGCCTCCGGCTGGCGGGCGGTGCCGCTGATGACGGAGGAGAAGATCATGCCGACGCCGATACCACCACCGATGGCACCGAGGCCGTAGCCGACGACGGCGAGGCCCGAGTTGATGCTGGTCTCTGCGGCCTGCTGGGCGAGAACAATGGAGCTCACGTGTTTTCCCTTTCCAACTTCGTCCGTATTCGGTAACGGATGTCTTGTCTGTGGGTTCGGACGGACGTTCTCGTCGCTCGCGCGTGAGCCGTCCGGGATCTGAGGGTCGGTGCGGTCGTTCCTAGTGCTCTTCGGCCATCGCTGCGCCGATGTAGTTGGCGGACAGCAGCGCGAAGATGAAGGCCTGGATCGACATGATCAGGACCTCGATGAACGTCATCGCGAGCGCTCCTCCGAACGAGAAGAGGGAGAAGATCTTCGTGATGCCGTCACCGTGGAGCAGCAGGAACTCCGCTGAGATGCCGAACAGCATGATCAGCAGGTGACCCGCGAACATCGCCGCGAAAACTCGGATCGCGAGCGTCAGCGGGTTCATGATGAACTTCGTGAAGAACTCGATCGGTGTCAGCAGGAGGTACACCGGCTTCGGCGCACCCGGCGGAACCAGCTGGTGCTTCAGGTAGCCACCGAGGCCGTGCCGGCGGATGCCCGCGTAGTGGTACACGGGGTAGACCACCAGCACGGAGAGTGCGAGCGGGAAGCCGATGTGCGACATCGTCGGGAACTGCAGGATCGGAATGATCCCGAACAGGTTGTTCACGAGGACGAAGCTGAACAGAGCCAGAATCAGCGGTAAAAAGCGCAGGAAGTCCCTGGAACCGATCTGCTCCCGGGCGATGTTGTTGCGCCCGAAGTCGTAGAACGACTCGACCAGGAACTGTCCCTTGCCAGGCACGACGCTCAGCTTCCTGCTGGAGAGCAGGAAGAACCCGATGATCAGGACGACCGACAGCACAATCAGCAGCATGGGTTTGGTGACCCAGCCGAAAATGGGAGGCAGATTAAACGCCTCGGCCGTCGGCGGCGTGAATTCGTCACCCGCGGCTAGTACCAGCGCGCCCAACTGGGCTCCTTCCGGTTCTCCCGGCCGGCGTTCACTCCGCCGGGGGAATCGATGCAACCTGGGCATAACGTACCGGACGTAGCTCCGGTGCTATGCAGGGCGTCCCTTCATGTGCAGCAAGGGCTGCCTTGGCGGGGACGTTATCAGTCCCGTAACAGCCGCAGCCGTACGGGCATACTTCTTCGGTTCACAATGCCGCCCACCTGGAACTACGCGACGTCGTAGGGATTTATGAAACGATTCAGTTCTGCGTCCCGGAACGCGTGTGCGCTGCGGCGTCCCCGGCGGCCGTCGTGCCGGAAATGTCAGCAGCGTCACGTTCGGCGGGGGTGCCGTCCACCGTCCCGGCGTCGCCGTCGGCCCCGTGACCTGCGGATGCGCCCGCGTCGGCGTCGTTGGCGTCCTCGGCGTCCTCAGCGTCCTCGGAGCCGGCTTCGGCAGGCTCGGGTGGCTCGGGCTGCGCAGGCGGAACGACCAGAGTCGGCGTCTTCGTGCGCTGGAAGGCGATGACCTCCCCCGCCGCCCACGCGACGACCACCACGAGCATGCCGAAGGCCAGTGCGGGCCTGCTGAACCCGTCGACGTCGCGCAGCAGCAACATCACGACGAGCAGCGCGGTCATCTTCAGCGCATAGCCACCGAGTGCGAAGCCGAGCAGTGAGCTGGGGCCGCGGGACGCCGCCAGCCGCATCATCGTGATCGTCACCAGCGCCGAACCCTGGCCCAGCACGACGCCGAAGCCGCCGCCGACCAGCCCTTCGGTGCCCGCGCTGAGCACGGCGACGCCGAGCGTGAGCAGGCTCAGCGGGAGGGAGATCCGCAGGCCCCAGCCGAGCATCGCGTCGGCCAGCCGGTGCACCGACCGGGCGTGCTCGGCGCGGACGGCGGCGTCGGCGTCGGCCGGGGGCTCGGACGCGGTCTCGGCATTCATCGGACGGCCTTCGGATCGTGGGCGGAGGGCGGGCGCGAGGCTCCGTACGGGCCGGTCACGACCTCGACGAGGGGCCTTCGCGCTGTCGTTTCAGTCTAGGGACTCCGGACACGAGTGCCGCGAGGAGCAGGCCCGCGCAGGTCAGCCAGAACACGACGCCGGTGTCGAAGAGGGTCACCGCGACGGCACCGAACGCCAGCAGCGCGGCCCACAGGTAGATCAGCAGCACGGCCCGCCGCTGCGAATGGCCGATCTCGAGCAGCCGGTGGTGCAGGTGCATCTTGTCGGCCGCGAACGGGCTCTCACCTCGCCGGGTGCGCCGCACGACGGCCATCACGAGGTCCAGCAGCGGCAGGAACAGCACCGCCGCGACCACGAACAGCGGTGAGAGCAGCGCGACCACGTCGGTGGCGTCGAACGACGTGTAGTTGATCTTCCCGGACGCCGACGTGCTGGCCGCGGCGAGCATCAGGCCGATCATCATCGAGCCGGAATCGCCCATGAAGATCTTCGCGGGCTGGAAGTTGTGGGGCAGGAAGCCGAGACACGCACCCGCCAGCGTCGCGGCGATCAGCGCGGGCGGGTACGTCCCGACGTCGCCGCCGGACGAGGCGAGCAGGCCGAGCGAGAACGCGCACGTCGCGGCGGCGGCGATGAGACCGAGGCCGCCCGCCAGTCCGTCGAGGCCGTCGACGAAGTTCATCGCGTTGACCATCACCACGACGAGCAGCACCGCGAGCAGTCCGCCCTGGTTGCGGTCGAGGATCAGCACCTGGCCGAGGGCTTCGCCCTCGCCGCCCCACGGCACCCAGAACGAGACCCACTGCAACCCGAACAGCACGAGGATGCCCGCGCACATGACCTGTCCCGCGAGTTTCGTCCAGGCGTCGAGTTCGAACCGGTCGTCGAGCGCGCCGATCAGCACGATCACCGCGCCGCCGATGAGCACCGCGAGCGGGTCGTAGGAGTACTCGAACGCGCGACGCAGGACAGGCAGCTGGTGCGCGAGCGCCATTCCCCCGACGACGCCGAAGTACATCGCGAGGCCGCCCATCCGCGGGATGGGCACCACGTGCACGTCGCGTTGCCGCGGGACGGCGACGGCGCCCGACGACATGGCGAACTTCCGCACGAGGGCCGTGAGCAGGAACGTCACGGCCGCGGAGACGAGCGCGACCAGGATGTACTCGCGAATGGGAAGACCCGCCGTGGGAGTCACGGGCCCTCCGTTCCGGAGATCGCCCGGGTCTCCGTCCGGTGGATCCCGGGGACACGGCGGGTCCCGGCCGGTCGCTGGGAAGTCACGGCGGGTAACGCTATCGCCATACCGACGGCGTCACTCCCGCGGGCCGAGTTCGACGCCGAGCACCTCGGACACCGCGTCGGCACTCACGGCACCTTCGCGGAGCATGACCGGGGCCGAGCCGGTGAGGTCGACGATCGTGGACGGCACCGCCTCGCCGCTGGGGCCGCCGTCGAGGTACACCGACACCGACTCGCCGAGCTGGTCCTTCGCCTCCTGCGCGTTCGCGGCGGCGGGCTTGCCGGAGACGTTGGCGCTCGAGACGGCCATGGGGCCGACCTCGCGGAGCAGTTCGAGCGCCACCGGGTGCAGCGGCATCCGCAGCATCACCGTGCCGCGGGTGGTGCCGAGGTCCCAGTTCAGGCTCGGCGCGTGCGGCAGCACGATCGACAGGTCGCCGGGCCAGAACGCCTCGATGAGGGCGCGCGCCTGTTGCGGCACCCCGAGCACCAGCCCGTCCACTGTGGACCACGAGCCGACGAGCACGCCGACCGGCATGTCCGGCCCGCGGTGTTTCGCCTGCAGGAGTGCGCGCACTGCGGCGGAGTCGAAGGCGTCCGCGCCGATGCCGTAGACGGTGTCGGTGGGCAGCACCACGAGGCGCCCCGAGCGGACCGATGCGGCCGCGGCCGTGAGTCCGTCGACGCGGGAATCCGGGTCGCTGCAGTCGTAGACCACGCTCATGACCGGCAGCTTAGACCCGCCCGTCTCCACCGCTCGCAGCGGCGGTCGGCGCACCCGCCGGCAGTCCGCATGCGCCGTTCGCGAGCGCCGTTGGGTGAGCACAGGAGGACACCTCCCGGATGTGCAACACGGCCCCGAGAAAGTGCAACACGGCCCCGAGCCTCAACCCCGCAGTGCGGTGGCGAAGCGGGCGCGGCCTGCCAGGTCCTGGTGGTCCCGCACGTCGGTGAGCACCTTCCGCGCGCGCAGCAGTTCCGGCACCGCGCCGCCGTGGGTGTCGTCGTGCTCCATGGCCACACCGCCGCCGGGTTTGAGCAGCCGCGCGGCCATACCGACGACGTGGCGGATGACGGCCAGCCCTCCGCCGGGCGCGAACACGGCCTGCGGCGGGTCGTGGTCCGAGACTTCACGCGGGACCTCGGTGCCCTCGGGGACGTACGGCGGGTTGCACAGCACCAAGTCGACGAGGCCGTCGAGCTCGGCGAACACGGTCGGGTCGGTGACGTCGCCGGAGTACAGCCGGACCGGCGTGTCCCCCGCCTCGGCACGGGCGTCGGCGTTGTGCCGGGCCCAGGCCAACGCGGTGGGGTCGTTGTCCACGGCGTAGACGACCGCGTCCGGGCGGGCGCTGGCCACGGCGAGCGCGAGCGCACCCGAGCCGGTGCACAGGTCGACGACCACGGGGTACTCGCGGCCTTTGAGGAGCTTGAGCCCCCATTCGAGGAGCAGTTCCGTCTCCGGGCGCGGCACGAACACGCCGGCGCCGACGTCGACGGTGATGTCCCCGAGCGCCGCCCATCCGGTGAGGTGCTGCAGCGGCACCCGTCTGGCGCGCTGTTCGACGACGCGTCGCATCGACTCGACGACGGGCGGATCGACCAGCGGGGTCAACGGGAGCCGACCACGGTCGATCCCCAGCACGTGAGCCGCGATGAGCTCCGCGTCGTTGCGCGGCGAGGCCACACCGGCCTGCTCGAGGATGCGCGTCGCCTCCAGGATCGCCAGGCGGAGAGGCTGTCTGTTCACCCTTCTACCCTGGCATATTCGTCAGTCATCGGGCGGGACGTACCCCGCGAGCGCGGCCCGGGTGCGCCGCATCGACGCGATCGACTCGTCCATGGCCGCCAGTTCCCGGCGGAGGGTCGCGACGAGTTCGGGGCACGGCTCGAGTTCCGGCTCCTCCCCCTCTGCGCACGGCAGCACGGTGCGGATCACCGTTGTCGACAGGCCTGCGGCGAGCAGCGCCCGGATCTGGCGGACGGTGGTGACGGCCTCGTCGTCGTAGGTGCGATACCCGTTGGGTCCGCGACCCGCGCCGAGCAGCCCCTGCTGCTCGTAGTACCGCAGCAGGCGCGGGCTGACCCCGCTGCGCCTGGCGAGTTCCCCGATCAGCACCCGCGCTCCCTCCGCCGGAGTTGACCTTCACACCGATGTCAACTCATAACGTCGCGCCATGAACGGAAATTTCACCGCGACGGTCCGCGGGCGCGGGCCGGGCCTGCTGCTCGCCCACGGCGCGGGCGGATCGGTCGACGCCAACTTCGGGCCCGTGCTCGACGACCTCGCCCGCACCCACACCGTGATCGGCGCCGACTATCCGGGCTCCGGGGCGACGCCGCGCAGCACCGAACCGCTCGACCTGGACGACGTCGCCGACGAGCTCGCGGCCATCGCCGTGGACGCCGGCGTGGAGCGCTGGACGGTTCTCGGCTACTCGCTGGGCACCGCGGTGGCGGTGCGGCTCGCGACACGCCATCCCGACCGCGTCGACGGGCTGATCCTGACCGCGGGGTTCGCGAAGCCGGACAACACGCTCCGGCTGACACTCGAGATCTGGGACGAGCTGCTGCGGGGCGACCACCGCCTGCTGGCGACGTTCCTGACGCTCGTCGCATCCGGGCGCGGCGCGCTGGAGGGACTCGCACCGTCCGAACTCGGGCGCCGCGTCGACGACCTGGCCACCAGCATCCCGGCCGGCAGTCCGGAACACGTCGCCCTGTGCGCTGCCGTCGACACGCGGGCGGAACTGCGCGACATCCGCGTACCCACACTGGTGGTCTCGACGACGGCGGACCGGCTCACCGGTCCGCCCCTGTCGCGGGAGCTGGCCGACGGCATTCCGCACGCGGACCTGGTCGAGATCGATGCCGGGCACCTGATCGGTGACGAGGCGCCGGGCGCGTGGCTCGCGGCGATCCAGCGGTTCCTGTCCGGGAAGAAGGCCGCGGCGTGACCGGCCTGGACGTGGTGCTGCCCGACGAGGATCCGGCGATGGACCCCGCGGCGCTCGTCGAACTCGCCGTGCTGGCCGAACGGCTCGGCTACCGGACGGCGTGGCTGCCCGATCACCTGCTCCCGCCCGGACCGTTCGGGCGGGTGTACGGCGGCGTGTACGAACCCCTGGTCACGCTGGCGCACCTCGCGGCGCACACGACGCGACTCCGACTGGGCACGTCCGTACTGGTGCTGCCGCTGCGGGAGCCGGTCTCGGTCGCAAAACAGGCCGCGACGCTGCACCGCCTCTCCGGTGACCGGTTGACGCTCGGCGTGGGCACGGGTTGGGACGCGGCGGAGTTCGCCGCCGTGGGAGCGGACTTCGCGGCACGCGGCGCGAACACCGACGAGGCGCTCGCGCTGCTGCGCGATCTGTTCGCCGGGCGTGGCCCGGTGGAAGGGCACGTGTTCGAGCCGGTCCCGCGTACGCCAGTCCCGCTGATGGTGGGCGGCGGATCGGAACGCGCGCTGCGCAGGGCCGCCCGCTTCGCCGACGAGTGGCAGGCCGTGGGTGTCGGCCCCGAGGAGTTCGGCGCGCGCGCCGCGCGGCTGCGCGAGCTCGCCGACGGTGCGGGCCGGGACGTTCGGGCGACCGTGCGCACCGAGTGGTCCGGCCGCGACGTCGACGGGACGATCACCGACGTGACGGACGCGACGAGGGCCTTCGCGGCCGCCGGTGCCGCCACGGTGGCAGTGCGGTTCGGCGAGGTCGACGGATTCGCCAACCGCATGCAGCGCTTCGCGACGGCGATGGGCCTGACCTGAGCGGCCTCGCGCCCGGTCCCACCACGCGCGTCAGGCCTGCGATTCGGCCATGCGTTCCTCGCGGTCGGCGGCCTGCAGGGCGTCGAGCACCGCGTCGAGTTCGCCGTCGAGAACCTGGTCGAGGTTGTAGGCCTTGAAGTTGATGCGGTGGTCCGAGATGCGGTTCTCGGGGAAGTTGTAGGTGCGCACCCGCTCGGACCGGTCGACGGTGCGGACCTGCGAGCGGCGCGTGTCGGCGGCCTTCGCCGCGGCCTCCTCCTCGGCCATCGCCTGCAGCCGTGCCTGCAGCACCTGGATCGCCCGCGCCCGGTTCTGGATCTGCGACTTCTCGTTCTGGCAGGACACGACGACGCCGGTCGGCAGGTGCGTCACGCGGATCGCGGAATCGGTCGTGTTGACGCTCTGCCCACCGGGACCGGACGAGCGGAACGTGTCGATACGCAGGTCGTTCTGGTCGATCTCGACCTCGACCTCTTCGGGTTCGGGGTAGATCAGCACACCCGCGGCCGAGGTGTGGATACGGCCCTGTGACTCGGTCGCGGGCACCCGCTGCACGCGGTGCACGCCGCCTTCGAACTTCAGCCGCGCCCACACGCCGTCGGCGGTCGGCTCCTTGGTCTTGAACGACACGGTGACGTCCTTGTACCCGCCCAGGTCGGACTCGGTGGAGCCGAGCACCTCGGCCTTCCAGCCGTAGCGTTCGGCGTAGCGCAGGTACATGCGCAGCAGGTCGCCGGCGAACAGTGCCGATTCCTCGCCGCCCTCGCCGGACTTGATCTCCATGACGACGTCGGCGCCGTCGTGCGGGTCACGCGGCAACAGCAGCTCGGTCAGCTTCGCCTCGAGCGTGGGGATGCGCTGCTCGAGCTGCTCGGCCTCCTCGGCGAACGCCGGGTCGTCCGAGGCGAGTTCCTTCGCTGCGGCCAGGTCCGACTTCGCGCTCTCGAGTTCACCGACCGTCTTGACGACCGGCGCGAGCTCGGCGTACCGGCGGCCCAGTTTCCGTGCTCGCGCCTGGTCGGCGTGCACGGCCGGGTCGCCGAGAGCTTCTTCGAGCTCGGCGTACTCGTCGAGCAGCCCCTTCAGGGACGCTGATTCCACTGCACTGCTCCTTCGTCGATCACCTCGCCGGACGAACGGCCCCGCCGCAGGTCGGCGGCTCGCGGGCTCACCGGGGCGCGGGGTCGGCGGACGGCCGGACCCCGGAAACACGAAACGGCGCCCGTACCCGCCGTTCGAGCAGGTACGGGCGCCGTCGGTGAAGCTACTTGGCGTCGGCCTTCTTGCCCCGCCTGCCGTAGCGTGCCTCGAAGCGGGCGACGCGGCCACCGGTGTCCAGAATCTTCTGCTTGCCGGTGTAGAACGGGTGGCACGCCGAGCAGATCTCGACGTAGATGTGGCCGGACTCACGCGTGCTGCGCGTGGTGAAGGTGTTGCCGCAGCCGCAGACGACCTCGGTCACGACGTAATCGGGGTGAATACCGCTCTTCATGGTGTCCTCTCTTCGTGGCCCCGGGTCCTGGCCCGCCGGTGCGGGAAAGGTGAACCGGAACCGGACGTCAGCGGGTCGATTCTGCCAGACGGCCCGTCACCACCTGCAACGCGGTCCGAGCCGCCCGCATTCCCACCACGGCGACGCCCCCAAGGGCACCTTGGTCGCATTGAATGCAACCAGGGTGCCCCTGGGCCCGCGAACGCTTGCGACACGGCACCCTCGGTGCGGGGCCCGCGAGCGCTTGCGACACGTCAGACGAAGAAACTCAGCGTGGTCGCGACGACACAGCCGGTGACACCGACGATCGTCTTCATCACGGTCCACGACTTCAGCGTGTCGGCGACCGACATGCCGAAGTAGCGGTTCGCCATCCAGAAGCCGGAGTCGTTCACGTGGGAGAACGCTGCGGCACCGCTGGCGATCGCGATGCAGGTCAGGGCCACCACCGCGTCGCTGGCACCCATCGTCGTGGCCAGCGGGGCGGTGAGCGTGGCGCCCGTGATCATCGCGACCGTGCCCGAGCCCTGCGAGATACGGATGATCGACGCGGTCACGAACCCGAACAGCACGAGCGGCATGTTCATGTCGCTCATCCAGTCGGCGAGCACGTCACCGATACCGGAGTCGACGAGCAGACCGCCGAACACGCTGCCCGCACCCGTGATGAGGATGATGACGCCCGCCGGGCCGAGGGCCGACGTCGTCATCTGCTGCAGGTCGTCCCTGCTCGCGCCGCGCCGGATGCCGAAGAAGTACAGCGTGTACAGGCAGGTCAGCAGGAGGGCGATCACGGGGTGCCCGATGAACGCGAGCGTGGTGCGCACGGCGTTGTTCTCGGCCAGCACGGCTTCGCTGGTCGTGCCGGCGAGGATCAGCACCAACGGAAGCAGGAGGGCGCCGACGACGGCGCCGAACCGCGGTAGCGTGTCCGGGTCGCGTTCCTCGGCATCGCCACGCGCGGCGTCGAGCTCCGCCGGCACGGGCACGAAGATCCGCTTCGAGATCCACCGGCCGAAGACCGGCCCGGCGATCGCCATCGCGGGCAGGCCGCAGATCACGCCGAAGAGGATCACCAGGCCGAGGTCGGCGTTCATGACGCCGGCCGTGGCGATCGGCCCCGGGGTCGGCGGGATGAACGTGTGCGTGACGCTCACGCCCGCGCACAGCGGGATGCCGTAGAACAGCAGCGACTTCCCGGTGCGCTTCGCGATCGTGTACAGCATCGGCACGAGGATCACGATCGCGACGTCGATGAACACGGCGATCGACACCAGGAAGCCCGCGAACCCGAGGCCCCAGGCGACGTGTTTCTCGGAGAACCGGTCGATCAGCGTGGAGGCGAGCCGTTCGGCGGCGCCTGCCCGTTGGAGCACGTGCCCGAACACGGCGCCCAGGCCGACGACGAGCGCGACCTGGCCGAGTCCGCCGCCCATCTCCTCGACGATGAGCTCGACGAGGTCACCGGGGCTGGTCCCGGTGGCGAGACCGAACCCGATGCTCGCGATCAGCAGTGCGATGAACGCCTGCAGTCGGACCCAGATGACCAGGCCGAGCAGCAGCGCGATGGCGAGGACCGCTGCGATGAGGGTCCACGTCGTGGATGTCATGACATCACCATTGATTGTCTAAAAGGGACGGGTGGGTGGGGAGAATGCCTGCCGTGGAAACGGGTCCGGCCGCGCTCAGCGAGCGCGCGGCACCGACGCCCGCTTCCGCTCGGCCTGCAGGAACCGGAAATCGGCGCCGTCCTCGGCCTGGGTGACCTGGTCGACGAACAGTTTCCGGTAGCCGCGCGCCGGGGTCTCCGGCGGTGTCACGGGCTGCTGCTCACGGCGGGTGGCGAGCTCGGCGTCGGAGACCTCGAGCGAGAGCACGCGGTCGGCCACGCTGAGCCGCACGGTGTCGCCGTCGCGCACGTACGCGAGCGGGCCGCCGACCGCCGATTCCGGGGACACGTGCAGGACGATCGTGCCCCGCGCGGTGCCCGACATGCGTCCGTCGGAGATGCGGACCATGTCCTTGACGCCCTGCCGGGCGAGCTTCTTCGGGATGGGGATGTAGCCGGCCTCGGGCATCCCGGGGGCACCGAGCGGGCCGATGTTCTTGAGCACGAGCACGTCGTCGGCGCGCACGTCGAGGTTCTCGTCGTCGATACGCGCGGCCATGTCGGCGGAGTTCTCGAACACGACGGCGCGGCCGGTGTGCTCGAGCAGGTCCGGGGTGGCGGCCGCCTGCTTGACGATCGCGCCTGCCGGGGCGAGGTTGCCGCGCAGCACGGCGATGCTGCCGGCCGGGTAGATCGGGTCCTCGCGTGGCCGGACGACCTCCTGGGTGAACGACGTGTCGCGGTCGGCGAGCTCCTCCCCGAGGGTGCGGCCCGTGATGGTGAGCGCATCCAGGTCGACGAGGTCACGCAGCCGCTCGAGCAGCATCGGGATGCCGCCGGCCCGGTGCAGGTCCTCCATGTAGTGCGACCCGGCGGGTTTGAGGTTGACCAGCACGGGTGTCTCACGGCTGAGCTGGTCGAACGTCTCGAGGTCGAGGTCGAATCCGAGCCGTCCGGCGACGGCGGCGAGGTGGACGATGCCGTTGGTCGACCCGCCGAGGGCCAGCAGCACGCGCAGGGCGTTCTCGAACGACGACTCGGTGAGGATCTTGTCGACCGTCAGCCGTTCACGGGCGATGCCGACGGCACGCGTGCCCGTCTGTTCGGCGATGCGCATGCGATCGGCGGTGACGGCGGGCGGCGTGGCGCTGCCGGGCAGGGCGATGCCCATCGCCTCCGCGATGCCGGCCATGGTGCTGGCCGTGCCCATCACCGAGCAGGTGCCGACGCTGCCGACCAGGTTCGAGTTGACGTCGGAGATCTCCTGGTCGTCGATCTCGTCGCCGCGGTACTTGCCCCAGAAGGCGCGGCAGTCGGTGCAGGCGCCGACCCGCTCGCCGCGGTGCCCGCCGGTCAGCATGGAGCCGGTGACGAGCTGGATCGCGGGGATTCCCGCGGAGGCGGCACCCATCAGCTGCGCGGGGACCGTCTTGTCGCAGCCGCCGATGAGCACGACCGCGTCGAGCGGCAGCGCCTTGATCATCTCCTCGGTGTCCATGGACATGAGGTTGCGCAGGTACATGCTCGTCGGGTTCGAGAAGCTCTCGTGCAGTGAGATCGTCGGGAAGTCGACGGGCAGCCCGCCCGCGAGCATCACGCCCCGCTTCACCGCCTCGATGAGCTGCGGCATGTTGCCGTGGCAGGGATTGAAGCCGCTACCGGTGTTGACGATGCCGACGACGGTGCGGTCCAACGCGTCGTCGGTGTACCCCGCGCCCTTGATGAACGCCTTGCGCAGGAACAGTGAGAACCCGGGATCGCCGTAGTTCGGCAGTCCCCGCGTCATGCCCTGCGTGGGGTCTTCCGCGTCGCGCGTGCCGTCAGTCATTATCGACCTCATTATCAATAATTTGTTCAATGAAAACGGCGACATCTAACCACGGTCCTGGAGCGGACGCAACAGCCGTGGGAAACTGACCTGCCCGCACCGGTACGTGATGGAGGTAGAGCCGCGTTGTCCCTGCTCGATGAACTCGAGGAGCAGATCGTCCTCGGACTGCGCTACCCGAGGGAGCGGCTCGTGGAGGACGAGCTGATGCGTGCCTTCTCCGCGAAGCGCCATGTCGTGCGCAGCGCGCTGCAGGAACTCGAGAACCGGGGACTCGTCGAGCGGAAACCGAACGTGGGCGCGTTCGTCAAGGCGTACACGGCGCAGGAGGTGCGCGACCTCTACGCGGTGCGTGAGCTACTGGAGGTCCACTGCGCGCGGCTGATCCCCGTGCCGGTGCCGGCGGAGCGGCTCGACGAGCTCGTCGCCGTCCAGCGCCGTCACGACGAGGGGATCGACGCCGGGGAGCTGCGTGAGGTGACGAAGGCCAACATGGAGTTCCACCGGACACTGTTCGGCCTGTCCGACAACACGGTGTTGGTGGACGCGATCCGCAGGCACGCGCAGATGGCGCACGCGATCAGGTCGGTCACCGTGACGTCCCCCGAACATCTCGAACGGAGCAGGCGCGAACACTGGGCGATGATCGACGCGCTGCGCAGCGGCGACACCGACACGCTGGCCGAGACGTGCCGCGAGCACCTGCTCCCCTCCCGTGACGCCTACCTCAGCCGCCTCCCCGCCGCCGACTGACGGGTCCACCGACGCCCCCCCAGGGCACCTTGGTCGCATTGAACGCAACGAGAGTGCCCTTGGGCGCATGAACGCCGCCGCGCGCTCCGGGGTGTTCCGACCGCGGACAGAGCGAACGGCCCCTCGCCACACCGGGTGGCGAGGGGCCGTTCGCTGCGGGAGCCGCGGGCGCGGGTTACTGCTGTTCCTCCGTGCCCGGGGTGCTCTTCGAGATCTGCATCAGGAACTCGATGTTCGTCTTGCTCTTCTTCAACCGGTCGATGAGCAGGTCGATCGCCTGCTGCGAGTCGAGCGCGTGCAGCACCCGGTGCAGCTTGTGCGTGACGGCCAGCTCGTCCGGCGAGAGCAGCAGCTCCTCCTTGCGGGTGCCGGACGGGTTGACGTCGACCGCCGGGAACACACGGCGCTCGGCGATCTTCCGGTCGAGTTTGAGCTCGGCGTTGCCGGTGCCCTTGAACTCCTCGAAGATGACCGTGTCACCGGTGGAGCCCGTCTCCACCATCGCCGTGGCGAAGATGGTCAGCGAGCCGCCGTCCTCGATGTTGCGCGCCGCGCCGAGGAACCGCTTCGGCGGGAACAGCGCCGTCGAGTCGACACCGCCGGAGAGGATCCGACCGGACGCCGGGGCCGCGAGATTGTAGGCACGGCCGAGGCGGGTGATCGAGTCGAGCAGCACGACCACGTCGTGGCCCATCTCGACGAGGCGCTTGGCCCGCTCGATGGACAGCTCGGCGACCGTCGTGTGGTCCGACGGCGGACGGTCGAACGTCGAGGCGATGACCTCGCCGTTCACCGACCGCTGCATGTCGGTGACCTCTTCGGGGCGCTCGTCCACGAGCACGACCATGAGGTGACACTCGGGGTTGTTCGTCGTGATGGCGTTCGCGACGTCCTGCATGATCGTCGTCTTACCGGCCTTCGGCGGCGAGACGATCAGGGCGCGCTGGCCCTTGCCGACCGGCATCACCAGGTCGATGACACGCGTCGTCAGCTTGTTCGGCTGCGTTTCGAGCCGCAGCCGCTCGTTCGGGTACAGCGGCGTCAGCTTGGTGAACTCGGGGCGCTTCTTGGCGACCTCGGATTCGAGTCCGTTGACCGAGTCGACGCGCACCAGCGGGTTGAACTTCTGCCGCTGCTGCTCACCTTCGCGCGGCTGACGCACGGCACCGGTGATCGCGTCGCCGCGGCGCAGGCCGTGCTTGCGCACCAGCGACAGCGACACGTACACGTCGTTCGGCCCCGGCAGGTAGCCGGAGGTGCGCACGAACGCGTAGTTGTCGAGCACGTCGAGGATGCCGGCGACGGGCAGCAGGACGTCGTCCTCGCGGACCTCCGTCTCGCCCTCGCCGCGGCCGCCACGACGGCGACGGTCGCGGTACCGGCGGCCACGGCGGCCGCCGCGCTCGTCGTCGTCCCGGCTGTCGTCGCCGCGGCTGTTGTCACCCCGGTTGTCGCCGCGGTTGCCGTCACCACGGTTACCGCGGTTGTCGCTCTTGTTGTCGCCGCGCCCCCCGGACTTGCGCTGGTCGCCGGACTCGTCGTCGGACTTGTCCTGGCCGCCGTCACGGGAGTTGTCGCCACGCGAGTTGTCGCCACGGCCGTCGGCGTTGCGGCCGGAACCGCCACGGCGACGGCGACGTCCGCCGCCCTCGCCCTGCTGACCGGAGTCGCCGTCACCGTCGGCCTTCTGCTTCGAGCCGCCCTTCTCGGGCTTGTCGCTCTTGTCGGCCTGCTCGGTCTTGGCGGCCTGCTCGGCCTTCGCGGGCTGGTCGGCCTTGGCGGTCTTCGCCTGCTTGTCGGCGGGTTTCTCCGCGGCCTTGTCGCCGGACTTGTCGGCGTCGCCTTCGGGCGCGGTCTGGACCTTCTGCTCCGGGGCGCCCGCCTTGCCGTTGGTGTCGCCGAGCGGCAGCGTCGCCTCGGTGGCTTCGTTGTCGTCCGACGACTCCGAGCCACGGGGCTTCTTGTTCTTGCCCTGGCGTTCACGAATGGCGGCGATCAGGTCCCCCTTGCGCATGCCCGTGGTGTCACCGATACCGAGTTCGGTGGCGAGGGCACGAAGATCGGCGATGACCATGCCGGAAAGCCCGCCGGGACGCCGCTTCGGCGTCGACGCCGCGCCGCCCGTCTGCGACTCCCCGTCACCCGGCGCTGCTGCCTGGGCACTCGCGTCGCCGCTCAAAAGATCGGTGTTGCTCACACATGTCCTTCCTGACCGGTCCACTCCTTGTCGTTGGACCAGCGGACCGCCGCCCGCGTCCGAATTGCGAGACGGCGTTTCGGCTCCCTGCGAGCGGCCTGCGCTGAGACGTGGGAGTCGCAGCGGCGCGGGCCGCCTGCAAGAGATGGGGTCGACCACCGCGAGACCGGTTACCCCCGTCGAGAAAACGGAAGATGCGACCGGGAGGAGTTCCCGTGACCATCGCCGGGTGCGGAATGAGCACGGTGACCGAACGCCCCCGAGCGTAGACCGCCCATCGTGCGGGTGCAACAACCACCCCACCCAGTGGCGTGCCTCACTCTCGACGACCGGACGGCCGCAGGCGGGGAAGCCCCGCCCGCTACGGCTCCAGGGCCTGTCAGCCCTCGGACACCTGCACTCCGTCGAGGTCGATCGCCGGCTCGAGGATCTCGTAACCGTCAACGTCCACGTCCGGCGGCAGTATTCCCGCGCTTGCCGTGTCGCCGTACGGAAGCGCCAGCACGGTCGGGCCCGCCCCGGACACCGCCGCCGCGACGCCGCGGGATCGCAGCTCGTCCACGAGCCGCATCGTCGCAGGATAGGCGGGCCGGCGATAGCCCTGGTGCAGCCGGTCGTCGGTCGCCTCGAGCAGCAGATCCGGCCTGCTGGTCATGGCGTGCACGGCCAGAGCGGTGCGGCCGCCGGTGAACACGGCGTCGGCCAGCGGCACCTGCTCGGGCAGCAGACCCCGGGTCTGGTGGGTCGACGACTGCGTCGGCGGCACGGCCACGACCGGCCGGATCGCCTCGTGCGGGGTGAGCCGCTCGGCGTGGAACCGGCCGCCGGACTCCCAGGCGACGACGAATCCGCCGTACAGGCTGGCTGCGACGTTGTCGGCATGGCCCTCGAAGTCGGCGGCCAGGTGCAGCGCGTCGGCGTCGAGCTCCCGCCCGGCGAGCGTGTACGCGGCGACGATGCCGGTGACGATCGCCGCGGCCGACGAACCGAGTCCGCGGGAGTGCGGGATCGCGTTGTGGCACCGCAGCCGCAGGCCGGGCGGGGTCGTACCGAGCCGGTTGCAGGCCGCCCGCAGCGCGCGCACGACGAGGTGCCTGCCGGTCCGCGGTACGCGGCTCATGTCGCCCGCACCGGCGTCGAGCACCTCGACGTCCACACCGGACGCCGCGGTCTCGAACTCCACGACGTCGTGCAGTGCCAAGGAAAGTCCGAACGTGTCGAACCCCGGGCCGAGGTTGGCCGTCGACGCGGGGACCCGGACCGTGAACCTCACGAGAGCTCCAGCGCCGCCGCGACCGCGCGCGGATCGACGGCGAGCGGCTCGACCTCGACGTTACCTTCCAGTGCGGTGCCCGGGTCCTTCAGTCCGTGACCGGTGACGGTGCACACGACGGTCGACCCGCGCGGGATCCTGCCGTCGGCCGACGCGGCGAGCAGCCCGGCGACACTGGTGGCGGACGCCGGTTCGACGAACACGCCCTCCTTGCTCGCGAGCAGGCGGTACGCGGCGAGGATCTCGTCGTCGCCGACGGCGTCGAACAGACCGCCGCTGGCCCGCTGGGCCTTCACCGCGCTGTCCCACGACGCCGGGCTGCCGACACGGATGGCCGTCGCCACGGTCTCGGGCGTCTTCACCGGCTCACCGCGTACGAGCGGTGCCGCACCCGCGGCCTGGAACCCGAACATGCGCGGCGTGTTCTCGACGAGCCCGTCGGCGGCGTACTCGGTGTAGCCCGCCCAGTAGGCGGTGATGTTGCCCGCGTTGCCGACCGGCAGGCAGTGGATGTCCGGCGCCGTGCCCAGCGTGTCGCAGACCTCCCACGCCGCGCTCTTCTGCCCGACGAGCCGCACCGGGTTCACGGAGTTGACGAGGGTCACCGGGTAGTCGGCGGCCGTCTTGCGCGCGAGTTCCAGACAGTCGTCGAAGTTGCCGTCGATCTGCAGGATCCGCGCGCCGTGCAGCACCGCCTGCGCCATCTTGCCGAGCGCGATCTTGCCCTGCGGCACGAGCACGGCGGTCGCGAGCCCGGCCCGCGCGGCGTAGGCCGACGCCGACGCCGACGTGTTGCCGGTGGACGCGCAGATCACGGCCTTCAGACCGCTCGCACGGGCGTGGGTCATGGCCACGGTCATGCCGCGGTCCTTGAACGAGCCGGTCGGGTTGGCACCCTCGACCTTGAGGTGCACCGTCGCGCCGGTGAGTTCGGACAGATGCGGCGCGGCGAGCAACGGCGTGTTGCCCTCGCCCAGCGTCACGACCTTCGCGCCCTCGGGGATCGGGATCCGCGAGGGGTACGCGTTGATGATCCCGGGCCAGCCGGCCTTGACGTCGCCGCCCGCACCCGCCGCGTTCTCGGTACTCACTCCGCCTCGCCTTCCACCCGCATCACGCTGATGACCTCACGAACGACGTCCAACTTGTCGATCTCGTCCACAGTGGACCGCAACGCGGCGTCGGGGGCCTGGTGGGTCACGACGACGAGACTCGCCGTGGACCGCCGATCCCGTTGCCGCACCGTCGAAATGCTGACGCCGTGAGCCGCGAACACCTGCGCGACCTGTGCGAGCACACCCGGCCTGTCGGCCACGTCCAGGCTCACGTGGTAGCGCGTCGGCGTCTGCCCCATCGGGCGCACCGGCAGCGCGGCGTGGGCCGACTCGCGGGGACCGCGGCCGCCCGCGACCTTGTTGCGGGCGGCCGAGACCAGGTCGCCCAGGACGGCACTCGCCGTGGGCGCGCCTCCCGCACCCTGGCCGTAGAACATGAGCTGCCCGGCGGCCTCGGCCTCGACGTAGACGGCGTTGAACGCGCCGCCGACACCTGCCAGCTGGTGCGACTTCGGGATCATCACCGGGTGCACCCGCGCGGAGACCGACTCGGAACCGTCCTCTTCGGTCACCCGCTCGCAGATGGACAACAGCTTCACCGTGCGGCCCAACGACTTCGCCGCGGTGATGTCCGACGAGCTGATGCCGGCGATGCCCTCCCGATGGACGTCCGCCGCGGTCACGCGGCTGTGGAACGCGAGTGACGCGATGATCGCCGCCTTCGACGCCGCATCGTAACCGTCCACATCGGCCGTGGGGTCGGCCTCGGCGTAGCCCAGCCGCGTCGCCTCGTCGAGCGTCTCGGCGTAGCCGGCGCCCGTGGAGTCCATCGCGGACAGGATGAAGTTGGTCGTGCCGTTGACGATGCCCATCACGCGGGTGATGCGGTCACCGGCCAGCGACTCGCGTACCGGGCGCAGCAGCGGGATCGCCCCGGCCACGGCGGCCTCGTAGTACAGGTCCGCGCCCGACTCGTCCGCCGCTTCCGCCAGCTCGCTCGCGTGTTCCGACAGCAGCGCCTTGTTGCCCGTCACGACCGACTTGCCCTTGCGCAGCGCCGACAGCAGCCAGCCGCGCACCGGGTCGATACCGCCGATCAGTTCGACGACGATGTCCACATCGGAATCGATCAGCGCGGTCGCGTCCGAGGTGACGAGGTGCTGGGGCAGCTCCGGGTGCTTGTCCGGCCTGCGGACAGCGATGCCCGCGAGCTCGACCGGCGCGCCGACCCGCGCGGCCAGCTCGCCGGGGTCGTCGAGCAGCATGCGGGTCACCTCGCTGCCGACGGTCCCGCAGCCGAGCAGGGCCACCTTGACCGGCTCAGTCATTCACGCCCCTCCCCTACCGGAAGCCGACCACGGCTCACGTCGTCGTTCACGCTCCAGCTCACGCCACAGCTCACGACGCCTCCAGTCGCAGCATGTCGTCGTACGTCTCCCTGCGCAGCAGCAGCCGGTGCTCACCGTTGCGCACGGCGACCACCGCGGGCCGCGGCTGCCGGTTGTAGTTGCTGGCCATCGAGTAGCAGTACGCACCCGTGGCGGCGACCGCGAGCAGGTCACCGGGTGCCAGGGTCTCCGGCAACCAGCAGTCGCGGACGACGATGTCACCGGACTCACAGTGCTTTCCCACCACGCGGGACAGCATGGCGGTCACGGGCTCGGGCTGGCCGTCGTCGCTGGCGCGGGAGACGAGGCGGACGTCGTAGGCGGCGTCGTACAGGGCGGTGCGGATGTTGTCGCTCATGCCGCCGTCGACGCTGACGTATCGCCGCACGCCTTCGTCGCCGAGCACGACGTCCTTGATGGTGCCGGTCTCGTACAGCGTCACGGTGCCGGGACCCGCGATCGCACGGCCGGGCTCGCCCGCGATGCGCGGCACCGGGATGTCCGCGAACGCGCACTCCTTCCGGACGATGTCGCGGATCTGGGTGACCAGCTGTGCGGGCGGGGGCGGGTTGTCCTTGTCGGTGTAGGCGATGCCGAATCCGCCGCCCAGGTCGACGACCGCCAGGCTCTCCAGTGCCTCCGGGCCGTGCTCCTTGCGCAGGTCGGCGAGCAGGCCGACGACGCGCCGCGCGGCGACCTCGAAGCCGTCGGCGTCGAAGATCTGCGACCCGATGTGGCTGTGCAGGCCGACGAGCTGCAACGACGGGGCGTTGAGCACGCGGCGGACCGCTTCGGCGGCCTCGCCCGAGGCCAGCGAGAACCCGAACTTCTGGTCCTCGTGGGCCGTGGCGATGAACTCGTGGGTGTGGGCCTCCACGCCGACCGTCACGCGCACCAGCACCTGCTGGACGACGTCGTGGCGCGTGGCGACGTCGGCGAGGCGGGCGATCTCGTAGTACGAGTCGAGCACGATCGTGCCGACGCCCGCCTCGACGGCGGCCTCGAGTTCTTCGACGGACTTGTTGTTGCCGTGGAACGTGATCCGCTCGGGCGGGAACTCGGCGCGCTGGGCGATCGCCAGCTCACCGCCGCTGCAGACGTCGAGGCTCAAGCCCTGGCCCGCCACCCACCGGGCGACCTCGGTGCACAGGAACGCCTTGCCCGCGTAGTGGACCAGGCTGGGGTCCTCGAACGCGGCGGCGTACTCGGCGCAGCGGAACTTGAAGTCGGCCTCGTCGATCACGAACAGCGGCGTGCCGTACGTCCGCGCGAGCTCGCGGACGTCGACGCCCGCGATGCGGACGACGCCGTCGCCCGCGCGGAACGTGTTGCGCGGCCACACCTTCGCGTGCAGCCGGTCGAGCTCGCCCGAGGTGGACGGTGGGAAACCCGCCTGATCGGCGTGCGGGTAGACCTCAGCGTGGCGGGGCCCCGCGGGGTGTGCACACATTCATTACATCCGTTCCGGGGCAGAGACCCCGAGCAGGGACAGTCCGTTGGCGAGTACCTGGCGCGCGGCTTCGCACAGCGCCAGGCGCGCGTGGGTGAGGTCGGTCGGGGCCTCGTCACCCTGGGGCAGCACGCGCGCGACGTCGTAGAACTTGTGGTACGCCGACGCCAGCGACTCGAGATAACGGGCGACGCGGTGCGGTTCGCGCAGCTCGGCCGCCTTGGTGAGCACGCTCGGGAACTCGCCGATCGTGCGGATGAGGTCCCCTTCGCGGGGATGCGTCAGGAGGCTGAAGTCGGCGTCCGGCCGCAGCTCGATCTTCAGCTCGGCCGCGCCTCGCTGCAGCGAGGCCAACCGGGCGTGCGCGTACTGCACGTAGAACACGGGGTTCTCGTTGGTGTGCTTGCGCAGCAGGTCGAGGTCGATGTCGATGCCGGAGTCGACCGAGTAGCGCGTCAGCTCGTAGCGTGCGGCGTCGACGCCCACGGCCTCGACGAGGTCCTCCAGCGTGACGACGGTGCCCGCGCGCTTGCTCATCTTCACGGGCTTGCCGCCGCTGACGAGGTTGACCATCTGGCCGATGAGCACCTCGACGACCGCGGGGTCGTAGCCGAGCGCGACGGCGGTCGCCTTGAGCCTGCCGATGTAGCCGTGGTGGTCGGCGCCGAGCATGTAGATGCACAGGTCGAAGCCGCGCTCCACCTTGTCACGCAGGTAGGCGATGTCGCCCGCGATGTAGGCAGGGTCGCCGTCGCTCTTGAGGACGACGCGGTCCTTGTCGTCGCCCTGGTCGGTGGTGCGCATCCACCACGCGCCCTCGGCCTCGTAGAGGGTGCCGGACTCCTTGAGCTCGCCGACGACCTGCGCCACGGCGCCGCCCGCGTGCAGCGAGTCCTCGTGGAAGAAGACGTCGAAGTCGGTGCCGAAGTCGTGGAGGCTCTGCTTGATCTCCTCGAACATCAGCCCGACGCCGATCTTGCGGAACGTCTCGTGACGCTCGGCCTCGGGCAACGACAGCGCGCCGGGCTCCTTGCGCAGGACGGCGGTGGCGATGTCGTCGATGTAGGCGCCCGCGTAGCCGTCCTCGGGCGCGGGCTCGCCCTGCGCGGCGGCGAGCAGCGAGTTCACGAACCGGTCGATCTGCGCGCCGGCGTCGTTGAAGTAGTACTCGCGCGTGACCTCGGCGCCCTGCGCGGTCAGCACGCGGCCGAGCGCGTCGCCGACGGCGGCCCAGCGGGTGCCGCCGAGGTGGATGGGGCCGGTCGGGTTGGCGGAGACGAACTCGAGGTTGATCCTGCGGCCCGCGAGCGCGTCACCGCGGCCGTAGGCGTCGCCCGCGCTCAGCACGCGGCGGACGATCTCGCCCTGCGCGTCGGCGGCCAGGCGCAGGTTGAGGAAACCGGGGCCCGCGACCTCGGCGGTGTCGACGCCGTCGGCGGCGGACAGCTCCGTGGCGAGCGCCTCGGCCAGCTCGCGGGGAGCCATACCTACTTTTTTCGCGACTTGCAGGGCCACGTTGGTCGCGTAGTCGCCGTGTTCGGGGTTGCGGGGTCGCTCCACCGTCACCTGCTCAGGAAGCACGCCGGTGTCGAGGCCGCGGGCCTCGAGAACCGTGACGGCAGACGAACGCACGAGGTCAGCAAGGGCGGAGGGAGTCACCCGGCGAGTGTACGTTCGAAGGGGGCGAGGCCCGGCGACCGGCTCGCCCCGGATGTGCGCGGTCGCATAACGGATCCACGAGCCGCCGCCCGGTGTCTCCCCGGACGTCCCTACACTGCTCGATCGGGGTACCCGACTCTCGCCGAAGGAGACATCTGCAGCCATGGCCAGCGGCAAGAAGGGCAAGAAGACACCGAGCGCGGTGCAGGCCGCCCGCGGATCCACGGTCGGCCAGAAGAACGTGCCGTGGGGCACGATCACCGCGGTCGTGGCCATCGTCCTGCTGGCGGCCGGGGTCTTCGGCTACTACTACGTCGCCTCGAGCGACACGCGGGAGCAGCGGGAACGCGAGGAGGTCGCGGCCGAGAACTTCACTCCCGACCGGAACAACCCGGACCCGTCCCAGAAGATCGACGGCGTCACGATCAAGGAGTACCAGGGCGGCGCCCACGTGCGCCCGAACGAGCGGGTCGCCTACGACCAGTCGCCGCCGTTCGGCGGTCCGCACGACGGCTTCTGGGCCTCGTGCACCGGCACCGTGTACGAGGAGGCCGTGCGCACCGAGAACATGGTCCACTCGCTCGAGCACGGCGCGATCTGGATCGCCTACGACCCGGAGCGGGTCTCCGGCGAGGACCTCGAGACGCTGAAACTCCGCGTCGAGAACGAGCCGTTCATGATGCTGTCGCCGTACCCGGGCCTCGACTCGTCGGTCTCGCTGCAATCCTGGGGTCACCAGCTGAAGGTCGACGACGTCACCGACGAGCGCATCGACCAGTTCATCGCCGCGCTGAAGCGCAACTCGAACACCTACCCCGAGGTCGGAGCCTCCTGCGACGCGCTGGGGCCGGGCCAGTTCGACCCGGACAACCCGCCGCCGTTCAACCCGGAGAAGCCGGGCCCGAACGCCAGGCCGATGGGCTACCAGGGGTCGGCGGGAGCGGCCGACGAGTCGATGAGTGGCGGACAGTAACCTTCCGGCTACTCCCCCACCCGCCGACGACCGCACTCCAGGGACTCCGCAGGTCATGAACGACACTCCTGACGAAGCACGCAGCACCGAACCGGCAGGCTCGTCCGGCGACCCCGATCCCGGACCGGGCGCGTCGACCTCCGCGGCAGGGTCGGAGAACGCCGGTTCGAGCGGTGGCGACGGCTCGGACACGGCGGGCGAGGCCGGGCCGGACGACGCAGACCGGGCGGCGTCCGCGACAGGCGGTGCCGAGGCAGCAGGCAACGAGGCAGCCGGTGCCGAGTCCGAGAGTGCTGACGTCGAGGATGTCGACGTCGAGGGTGCCGGCGGCGACGGGACGCGGCCGCCGCGCGAGCGCGAGTGGCCGCGCTACGTCATCTTCGGTGCGGCGGCGTTGGCGCTGCTGCTGGTCGGCGCAACCGTGGGGCTACTGGTGGCGCGCGGCACGGACAGTGAACCGGCGACTCGGCCCGGTCCGGTGGACGTCGGGTTCGCGCAGGACATGTCGGTACATCACCTGCAGGCCGTGACGATGGCGAACTGGGCGCGCGACCACAGTTCCGATCCGGCGATCAAGCAGCTGGCGTTCGACATCGCGAGTACCCAGACCGAGCAGGTCGGCCGCATGAAGGGCTGGCTGATGCTGTGGGGCAAGCCGGAGGAGCCCGCGGGCGAGTACATGACGTGGATGTCCGAGCCCATGGGGCACAACCACGGTGAGGAGAGCGAGTCGGCGTCCTCCGAGTCGACGACGAGCGCGCGCGCACCGTCGGGACCGTCGGGTGGCCAGGTCGGCGGCAGCAGGGCGATGCCGGGGATGGCGACCGAGCAGGAGCTGTCGAAGATGCGCTCCCTCAGCGGTGAACGCCTGGACGTGTACTTCCTGCAGCTGATGCTGCGCCACCATCAGGGCGGCGTCGACATGGCGACCTACGCGCGGGAGCACGCGCGGATCAGCGCGGTGAGCACCCTGGCCACGAGCATGCTCGCCTCGCAGGTGCCGGAGTCGGACCTGATGCGCAACATGTTGGCCGAGCGGGACGCGAAGCCCCTGCCGTTCCCGTGACGCTGCCGTTCCGGTGGCGGTGTGCCGGTGTGGCGGGGTTGCCGGTGTGGTGGCTGCCCGGCGAGGCGGCCGGCGGAGGGTCACCGCGCGGCCGGTTCACCAGCTGAGTTCTTCGCAGCGCTGGGCGTGTTCGCGGGGTTCGACCTGCAGGGTGGCGTGGTCGATGCCGTAGCGGTTGGCGAGCATGTCCTGGGCGGCGGCGAGGACGGCCGAGGTGTCGCCGTCGGGGCCGATGGTCAGGTGTGCCGAGGCGACTTCCATGCCCGAGGTGAGGGTCCAGACATGCAGGTCGTGGACGTCTTCGACGCTGGCGAGCGCGGCGAGGTCGGTTTCGAGGGCGGCGACGTCGACGCCGCGGGGCGCGTGCTGGAAGAGGATGCGCAGCGAGCGGGCGGCGAGCACGGCGGTGCGCGGGAGGATCCACACGCCGATGGCGACGCCCGCGATGGGGTCGGCGTAGCGCCAGCCGGTGAGGAGCGTGATGGCGGCGCTGATGAGTACGGCGACGGAGCCGACGAGATCGGCGAGCACTTCGAGGTAGGCGCCGCGGATGTTGAGGCTCTCCTTGGCGCCGGAGCGCAGCAGCAGGAACGCGACGATGTTGGCGACGAGGCCTGCGGTGGCGGCGAGGAGCACGGGAAGGCCGGGCACCTCGGGGGCGTTCCCGATGCGGTTGACGGCCTCGTAGAGGACGTAGCCGCCGACGCCGAACAGCAGGAACGCGTTGGCGAGCGCGGCGAGCACTTCGGAGCGGTAGAGGCCGAAGGTGCGGGTGTAGGTGGGGTCGCTGCGGCGCGCGAGCACGACGGCCGCGAGCGCCATGCCGAGGCCGAGGACGTCGGTGAACATGTGCGCGGCGTCGGAGATGAGGGCCAGCGAGGCGGTCGCGAAGCCGACCACGAACTCGAGCACCATGAAGGCGCCGCTGATCGCGAGTGCGGCGGCGAGCCTGCCCTGATGGGCGCCGGATGCCGAGAGGTCGGCATGTCCGTGACCATGGCCGTGTCCGTGGCCCATGTCGGTCCCTCTCTCGTCGGCGGTGCTCACCCGCATGCGGTCGCCTGCGGATGTTTTCGGCGGTGGTCGCGGCCACGCGTCGAGAACATATAGCGACATGCGCATGAGTGCAACACAGGTAACCCTAACTCACCGGCGCGGAGGAAGGTACACCGCCGCGGCGGACCTCACACGCCGAAGATCGGGGACCACGCGCACAGGCCGTGAGGGGGATGCGATAGGCTTCGGGATGTCGCCGCAAGGTGGCGGGCCCTCGTAGCTCAGTGGATAGAGCACTGCCCTCCGGAGGCAGGTGTCGCAGGTTCGAATCCTGCCGAGGGCACCCAACCTGAACAGCAAAAACCGGCCCCTACCAGCGGAAACGCGGTAGGGGCCGATTCATGTCGTACCCGACTGGCACCGGCTGCACCCGGCGACATACGGCCGTCCACGTGCAATGCACGTGCACAGGCCCAGCGGTCACCAGCCGCCGAGAGCCTCTTCGATGCGACGCTTGGCCGTGCGCTCTCCCCCGTCGAGGAAGCTCGCGTAGACCTCCAGCAGGACGGAGACCGATTGACCTGCCCACAACGCCACCGTCGCGGCGGGCACGCCCGCAGCCAGCCACGTACTCACGGCCGCATGCCGGAGGTCATATGGCCGACGCAGGAGCGGTCCCGCCTCGGCCTCCTTAGTGAGGGCGCTGGTCCGGGCGGCACGCCATACCTTCATGTACGTCACCTTCGAGATCGGCCCGCCACGCTCGCCCGTGAACAAGCGACCGTCCGTCCCGCACCCGTGGCGTTCGATGTGGCGCCACAGGATCGCTGTCAGCTCAGGGGGACACGGCACGGGTCGTACGTCACCGGCTGCCCGGGACTTCAGCGGACGTTGTTCCCCCACCGTTCCCCGGTCGGTCCAGCGTGCGTCGATGTAGGGCCGGGCCCCTTCGAGGTAGATAGTTCCCCAGTCGTACTTGCGTTCACCACTGACGGGGTCGTGGGTCGCAGCCGGAAGCGACAGGTTCTCTTTGCGGAGGTCGGCGGCTTCTTCAGGCCGCATCGCGGCGAAGTACATGAGCGCGAAGAAGGCTTCGAGGCGTTCCCCGCTCCTGGCCGTTTCCGCGATGGTGCTGAGCATCGTCCTCGCCTGGACTGGATTCGGCACCGCCCGCTTGTCGACCTTCCTCTTCCCTTTCGGCATCTGACTCCACTTCACGCCCGCCAGCGGGTTGCTACCCAGAATGTCGCGCTCCACGGCGTAGTCGAGGCAGTTCGACAGGACCGACCTCGTACGTCGCGCCACGGTCGGGGCGTACGGCTCGCCGTCGAGTCGGCGCGTCACCGAGCGCTGCAGCGCACGCATTGTGTCGGCATTGTGGACGGTCTCGACTGGCAGGGTATGGCGCGACAGCCATTCGAGTACGCGGCCAACCTCAATCGGCATGGATCCGGAATCGCGCTGTGGTGGGTTGTAGCCCCACATCCTGGCTGCGGCCCGGATTTCCTTTGCCTCCGGCGCTCCCGGCTTCTCCGGAACGAAGACCGGAAGCACCCGGATAAGAGCCCCTAACAGGTTGATGATCTTGGTTTGAGATGATCTTGGTGTGGCTGCGCCGTGGGTCGTGTCGGACGAGTTGTGGGCCCGGATAGGGCCGTTGTTGCCGGTGCGTCCGGCGAGTCGGACGGGGCCGAAGCCGTTGCCGGATCGGCAGGTGTTGCAGGGGATCCTGTTCGTGTTGTTCACCGGGATCGGGTGGGAGGACCTGCCTCAGGAGCTGGGGTTCGGTTCCGGGATGACGTGCTGGCGACGGCTTCGGGACTGGCAGGAGCTCGGGGTCTTCGACCGGTTGCATCAGGAGCTACTCGCCGAGTTGAACGCCGCCGGGGAGATCGACTGGTCA
>NZ_JAMTCN010000013.1 GCF_024171865.1 Prauserella aidingensis
ACCTCACGCGTGGAGACCCGCAGTACCGGCGTCAATTCCTCCGCCACACCACGGTCGTCATCCACAGCAGTTGCAATCTCGGCCAACAGCGCCAACTCCTCGGCGTCGAGCCGCGCCCGCCGAGCACGGATTTCCCGCAGTCGCTCGATCTTGCCGCCAACCAATTGCTCGACCGTGTCGTCGGACGCGGCTCCAACGGTCCTCGACTGTGTTGTCGGCTGTGTTTGCAACGCGGTCTCCAACGCCGTCCCCCATGTCATCCACAAACTCAATATATCGAACTCATGGTCGAATACAAGACACGCAATAGGGTGAATCATCCAGCCCGCGCATCGAAAGCTCGCCCGAGGGGACACCACCAGCGCGACAACTACGGAGCCGGCCCGGGCGCATCGCCGGACGGTGCCGGACGGTGTCGCGGGAACGAGATCGCGGCCGGAAACCCTGTCGGTACCGTCCGGTCACCGCTATCGTGCAGGTATGTCTCCACCGTGACGCTCGACGAATCGCCGGTCGAATCGGCCCGCCCGCACTGTCCGGAGCCTGACCCGGCGCGCGTGCGCCTGGGCGTTGCTCGCGGACGCGGTGCCGCTGTATCCGCTGTACGCGCTGTTGTTCAGTGCGCACGGTCTCTCCGACGCGCAGATCTCCGCGCTGTTGGCCATCTGGTCGCTGACCTCTGTCGTCGCCGAGGTCCCCACCGGCGCACTCGCCGACCGCTTCTCCCGCACCGGTTCCATGGCCGCTGGCGGCCTCGCCCAGGCGCTCGCCTACGTGTTGTGGACGGCGTTTCCCGGATTCGGTGCGTTCGCGGCCGGTTTCGTGCTGTGGGGCGTCGGCGGCACGCTCGTCTCCGGTGCGGTCGAGGCGTGGCTGTACGACAGCCTGGTCGAACTGGGCGAACCGGAACGGTTCCGCCGCAGCTACGGCCGGCTGGACGCGTGTGAACTGCTCGCACAGATCCCCGCCGCCGTCGGCGCGACCGTGCTGCCCCTCGGCGGGTTCGAGCTCGTCGGCTGGGCCAGCGTCGCCACCTGTCTCGGCGCCGCGGCGGTTGCCGCCCGGCTTCCCGAACCGCCCCGCCACGACCCGCCGGCGAACACCGACGACGACGTCAGCGGGGACGCGGAGCAGGGCGACGTGGCCACCGGCGGCACCGCCACCGACGGCACCGCCACTGACGACACCGCCACCGAGGACGGGCAGGACGAGCTCGGGTACGTCGCCACGCTGCGGGCCGGGGTCGTCGCCGCGGCCCGCACCCCCGGGGTTCCGGTGGCCCTGCTCGTCGTGGCGCTCCTGACCTCGCTCGACAACATCGAGGAGTACTTCGGCCTGCTCGCCGAGGACTGGCACGTCCCGGTGGTGTGGGTGCCCCTCGCGGTGCTCGGCATCCCTCTCGCCGGTGCCGCCGGTGCGTTGGTCGCGGCACGCCTCCGCGACACGTGGGCGACCGCGCTGCTGCCGGCCGGTGTCGCGCTGTTCGCCGTCGCCGGATGGTGGGCGCAACCCGCGGGCCTGGCGCTCGTCGCGGTGTTCTACGCCGTGTACCGCGGCGTGCTCGTCGTCGCGGAGGCTCGGCTGCAGGAACGCATCACCAGCGGGACGCGGGCGACGGTCACCTCGATCGCCGGCGTCGGCACCGAACTGGCAGGGCTCGTCGTGTTCGCCGCATGGGCGGTCGCGGGCCTGCCCGCCGTCCTGGTCCTGGCCGTCGTCGTCGCGTTCGCCGTGACACCCGGACTGCGCTCGCGGAACCGGGTCGGCCCGCGTTCCGTCCGACGACACAGCACGGGCGAAGGGACACGCGGATGAGCGGGCCGAACAGCGACATCGGCACCGGCGACGCCGGCACCGGTGGCGACCGCACCGGCGACGCAGGAACCGGCGACGCAGGAGCCGCCGGCACCGCAGGCGACACCGCCGACGACACCACGGCCGCGCACGTCACCGACGGTGACGGCACCGCCGATCCGGCATCCGTGGCCGGGCCGGAGCGCCGGCGGTGGTGGCAGCGGGCGAAGCGGTGGCAGCTGGTCGCGGTGCTCGGTGGTGCCGTCGTGCTCGCGGCGGCCGTCGCCGGATTCGTCGTCGTCTCGACGCACAACTCGTCGGCACCGGCCGACGCGGTGCGTGACTACGTCGGGACGATCGCGCGCGGGGACGCCGAGGCGGCGAACCGCATGGTGGACCCGGCGGACTTCCCCGGCAGGGCGATCGACACGTCGCTCCTGACCGACGAGGTGCTCGGTTCCGCGAACCGGCTGCGTGTCGAGGAGGTCGAACTCCGCGAGATCGACGGCGAGCCTGCCGACTCGGTGACGTTCAGCCCGCACGGCGCGGTCGCCGAGGTCCACGTCGAGTACGTCATCGACGGCGCCGAGAACCATCGCATCCAGGAGCACCGCATCGGGGACCACCGCGGCGATGCGACCCTGCGCGCGCGGCTGACCGGATCGACGCTCGGCCTGTGGGAACACTGGACGGTGATCGATCCGCTGGTCGTCCCCGCGTACGTCGAGACATCGATGCACCAGGTCGTCGGCGTGGCCGGGATGGAGGGAGCCACGATCGGCGGCGTGGCCGTGCCCGCCAACCGGAGTGGCATCGATGCCTTCAGCCGCACCTACTTTCTGCTCTATCCGGGTGTCTACACCGTGCGCGGCGTGGAATCGCCGTACTTCACGGCCGAGCCGGAGACCCTGGTCGCGACGCAGGTGTCGTGGGACGCCGACGAGTTCTGGGAACCGAGCGACCACACGCCGCCCGCCGGGCTGGCTCGGGTCGGCTACGACGACACCGCGCAGCTGCGGGCGAAGGTGGCCGACGAGATGGAGCGGGCGCTCCGGGCGTGTGCCGAGGCGGTTCCCGACGTCCTGACAGGCTGTCCGAACGGCATCTCGGGCAACAGTGATGTGACCGCCGCGACCCTCGACCGCTTGCCCGAGGTGCGGCTGGGACTGGCCCAGTCCATCGGCGATGCGCCTCCGTTCCTGTGGCTGCGCAGCAGCGAAGACGGCCAAGTGGATGTCCGCTTCGCCGACGGTCGTGAGCGGTCGACGGACTTCTTCGTCACGGGCGAGGTGCGGATCGACGAGGCAGGCGAGGTGTCGGTGCGGCTGCTCGACTGGTGATACTCGGCGCGGCGGAGCAGGGTCGTCACAGTGCGACGTCGATCCGCGGATGTCGCACTATCGTGGGGATCATGCTGCTCGAGGACCTGCGCCGTGACCTGCCCGCCGACCGGCTCGTCGACGACCCCGACGTCGTCGCCGGTTACGTCCACGACGAGGCCGAATGGGCGCCGCACGGAAAGCCGGACGTGGTCGTCCGGCCGCGCAGCGCCGAAGAGGTCCAGACCGTGGTCCGCGCCTGCCTCGCGCACGGGACACCGCTGGTCACGCGTGGTGCGGGTACGGGCCTGTCCGGCGGGGCGAACGCCGTCGACGGGTGCGTCCTGCTGTCCACGGAGCTGATGACGGCGGTGCGGGAGATCGACGAGTCCGAACGCCTGGCCGTCGTCGAACCGGGCGTGGTCAACGACGACCTGCGCGCGGCGTGCGCAGAACGCGGTCTGTGGTATCCGCCGGACCCGGCGAGCGCGCCGTGGTCGACGATCGGCGGCAACGTCGCCACCAACGCGGGCGGCCTGTGCTGCGTCAAGTACGGGGTGACCCGCGACTACGTGCTCGGGTTGCAGGTCGTCACCGGAACCGGCGAGCTGGTGCGGCTCGGCAGGCGCACCGCGAAGGGCGTCGCCGGGTACGACCTGGCCGGGCTGATGGTCGGTTCGGAGGGCACGCTCGGCGTCGTGACCGAGGTGACGGTGAAGCTGCGGCCGCTACGCGACCCCGAGCACACCGTGGCCGGGTACTTCTCCTCGATCGTCGACGCCGGACGTGCCGTCGCGGCGGTCGCCGACGCGGGTATCACGCCGTCAGCGCTGGAACTGGTCGACCGGCACTGCCTCGCCGCCGTCGACGCGTGGAAGAACATGGGACTGTCGGTCGAGGCCGACGTCGTCCTGCTCGGCCGGACGGACGCGCCGGGCGCGGCAGGGGAGCAGGAGGCCGACCGTATGCTCGCCTGTTTCGAGGAAGGCGGTGCCACCTGGGCTGTCCGGTCGACGGACCAGGAGGAGGCGGACGCGCTCTTCTCCGCCCGCCGCCTCGCCTACCCGGCGCTGGAACGGCTCGGCCCGCTGCTCACCGAGGACGTGTGCGTCCCGAAGGCGGCCGTGCCGGAGATGCTGGCCCGCATCGAGGCGGCTGCACAGCGGCACGACACCCGCATCGCCAACATCGCGCACGCCGGTGACGGCAACCTCCACCCGCTGCTGAGCACACCGCCCGGCGACGACGCAGCCCGCGAGCGTGCCCAGGAGGCGTTCCACGACATCATCCGCGACGCCCTCGAACTCGGCGGGACCGTCACCGGTGAGCACGGCGTCGGCCTGCTCAAGAAGGACGGCCTCGGTGCGGAGCTGGACGGCGAGGTCGTCGCCATGCACCGGGCCGTCAAGACCGCGCTCGACCCGCACGGCATCCTCAACCCGGGCAAGGTCATCCCGGACTGACGGGCTCGCGGCTACACCGCGGCGTCGCCGGTGCCGGGGTGTCGGTCGTGTCGCCTGGGTGGGTTGCCGCACTGCGCCGGGTCGGTCTCGGGCGGACAATGGCGAGCGGTCCTGGTTGCGTGTCCCGGACGTGGAGGTGCGGACGATGGGTGGCCGGCACACCGAGTTCCTGGGCTTCGTCGGGCTCCTTGCCGTGGCTGTCGCGAGCCTGGTCGTCGTGGTCGTCGCCGGCCTGGCGATATCGGCGTGGGGCCTTCTGGGGTAGGGCCTTCCGGGTGATTCCGTCGAGTTCGGTGTCCGTCCAGGGAGGCATGACAACGCCCGGCGGTCCGTCGCTCCTCGGTCCGCCGGCCGTCAGCGGCGGTGCAGCCGCACCGGCAGGCCGTCGGCGGGCACCGGCAGCGAGGTGTTGTCCCAGCGCGGGTGCACCCCGTCCGGCACGGTCCAGGTGTAGCTGCGCAGCATCTCGTGGAGGATCGCCTTCACCTCGAGCGTGCCGAAGTGCAGCCCGATGCACTTGTGCACCCCGCCGCCGAACGGGATCCAGGCGAACCGGTGCCCGGCGTCCTCGCGACGGGATTCGGAGAAGCGGTCCGGGTCGAAACGGTCCGGGTCGGTCCAGATGTCGGCGTCGAAGTGGTTCACGCCCGGCGCCGCGACGACGGCCGTTTCGGCCGGGATGTGGTGCCCCGCGATCTCCGTGGGCTTCACGGTCATCCGCATCAGCGTCGGCACCGGCGCCACCAGCCGCAGCGACTCCTTGATGATCAGGTCCAGCGTGGTGAGGCTCTCCAGCGCGTGGATGTCGGGGACGTCGTCGCCGAGCGCGAGCGACTCCTCGCGGGCGCGCTGCTGCCACTCCGGATGCCTGCCGAGGTAGTGCGCCGTGGCGCTGGTGGTGATGGTCGACGTGTCGTGCGCGGCCATCATCAGGAAGATCATGTGGTTGACGACATCGTCGTCGCTGAAGCGCTCGCCGTCGTCGGTGGCGGCTTGACACAGCCCGGCGAACAGGTCCGACCCGTCGGACTCACGTGCCGCGGGCAGGTGCCTGCGGAAGTAGCGCTCGAGGGTCTTCCGGCCTTGCACGCCCGCGCGGAACCGGGTGCCGGGCAGCGGGTACCGCACGATCGACGTCGCCGCGCGCACGGCGGCGACGAACGCCCGGTTGATCTCGTCGAGGTTCTCGTCGCCGCCGCGGCCGCCCATGAACACCTGCGTGGCGACGTCGAGTGTGAGCTGTTTGAGCAGCCAGTAGATGCGCACCGGACGATCGGCGTTCCACTGTGGAACGTTGGCTCGCACCGAGGGGCCCAGCTGGTCGACGTAGCCGGTCAGCCGGTCGCGGGTGAACGCGGACTGCATGATCCGGCGGTGCATGCGGTGCTCGTCGAAGTCCAGGAGCATCAGGCCGCGGTGGAAGAACTCGTCGATCATCCGGGTCCAGCCTTCCTGCGAGAAGGCCTTGTCCTTGTTGACGAGCACCTGCTGGGTGGCGTCGGGCCCGCCGACGGTCACCACTTTCTGCCCGAGCGATCCCATCCACGACACCGGGCCGAAGCGCTCGTAACGGTCGCGCAGGAACTCGTTGCCGAACCGGATGTAGCTCAGCGTGTGCCCGAGCAGCGGCGCACCCTGGTCACCGCGGACCGGTTCGAGGTCGCTGCCGCTCGGAGGGGGCGCGAGCGTGGTGACCCGACCGTGGGTCGCGCGCAGCCACGCGTCGTCGACCGCCTTCGGCGCGGGTGCGGCCAGTACGGACGACAGGCGTTCGCGCGCCGCCCGGTTGGCGTGTTCCAGCAGTGAAACCATGTCGACTCCCCGTCGCAGAACGGATCCGTGGCACTCCCGCCGCGGCGAGGTCCACAGTGGATGAGGTGGTGCCCGAGGGTGGCCGGGGTCAGTGACCCGCGTCCCCGGCCGTGCCGACCGCACGGGACTCGTACTCCTTGCGGGCCGTGTGGTCGGCGGCGCCGAGCACCCGATGGGCACCACTGGCGCGCAGCAGCGCGTCGGAGGCCTTCCGGGGCAGCAGTGCGCCGAGCGTGTTCGCCACCACCAGGTCGCGCGGCACGTAGACATCGAATCGCGGCCTGCGCACCGTCGCCAGCACGGCGGCCGCGACGTCCTCCGGTGTCACCGGACGGATGGCGCGCGACTCGCCCAGACCGGTGGCCAGTTCGGTCCGCACGACCGACGGCATCACGACCGACATGTCGACACCGGTGCGGTGCAGCTCCGCGCGCACGGCACCGGAGAAGCCGACCACGCCGTGTTTCGTGGCGCAGTAGGTGGCGGCGCCCTCGAAGCCGATCCTGCCCGCCTCCGACGCGACGTTGACGATGTGGCCACGCCCGCGGGGGCGCATGCGCCGCACGGCCTCCCGGGTTCCGTGGATGACCGCGTGCAGGTTGATCGCCAGCTGTTTCGCCGTGACCTCGTCCGGTTCGTCGTCGATGCGGCCGAGCGGCATGATCCCGGCGTTGTTGATCACCACGTCGACCGGGCCGAGGGTGCCTTCCACCGAGTCGAGGAAGCGCGTGTACGCGGCCGCGTCGGTGACGTCGACGCGCCACGCGTGCACCCGCGGATGATCGCGGAGCCGCTGGGGCAGCGCCGACGGGTCGAGGTCCGCGACGGCGACCGTCGCACCCGCCTCGACGAGCATCGTCGCCGTGGCCGCGCCGATGCCGCGCGCGCCACCGGTGATCGTGACGACCCTGCCCGTGACGTCCCGCTGCCTGCGGCCGAACCGTCCGCGTCGCCCGCGCTGCTGTCCCATCCGCGCCTCCTTGCGCTGACCGGGGAATGCCGGACCCGATCTTGACCGGCGAGCGCCAGCATCCAACTGACAACCCTGCATGTCAATATCGACCGAACGGGTGGTGGGCGGGAAAACCTCAGGTCAGGCGGGCCGGGAGCCGCTCGTAGCCCCGCAGGATGCGCGTCGGCCGGTGCGCGGCGCCGGGCCGCAGCGACAGGTCCGGGAAGCGGTCGAACAACGCGCGCAGGCCGACTTCGCCCTCCATGCGGGCCAGCGCCGCGCCGAGGCAGTAGTGCCTGCCGGAGGAGAAGGCGATGTGCTCGCGGGCGTTCGGCCGCGTGACGTCGAACGTGTGGGGGTCGTCGAACACCTCGGGGTCGCGGTTCGCACCCGCCAGCAGCGTCGTCACGGGGGCCCCGGCGCGCACGGGCTTGCCCGCGATCTCCGTGTCGCGCACGGTCGTCCTGCCGGTGAGCAGCACGGGTGGGTCGAACCGCAGGATCTCGTCGACGGCGCCCGGCCACAGCGACGGATCCTGACGCACCTTCTCGAGTTGCTGCGGATGCTCGCGCAGCAGGGCGATGCCGTTGCCCAGCAGGTTGACGGTGGTCTCGAACCCGGCGGCCAGCACGAGACCCGCCGTGGCGCGGAGCTCCTTGTCGTTGAGGCCGACGCCGTCCTCTCGTGCCGCGACCAGCTTGCTCAGCAGGTTGTCGCCGGGGTTCTCCTTCAGCGCGGCGAGGTGGCCGCCCAGCCAGGTGTCGAACTCGGCCAGGGCGCGATCCGTCTCGCGGAACTGCCGCCACGGCATGCCCATGTCGAGACTGGGCGCCGCCGCGGTGCCGAGGGTGAGGACCTTGTGCCGCTCGTGGTCGGGGACGCCGAGGATCTCGGCGATCACGGTCACCGGCAGCAGGCTGCAGTAGGCCTCGACCAGGTCGACGTCCTCGCCCGCTCGCGCGCGGGCCTCCAAGGCGTCCAGTAGTTCGGCGGCGATCTCCTCGGTCCGGGTGCGCAGGTTCTCCACCGCGCGGGCGGTGAAGACCCGGGTGACGAGCTTGCGGTAGCGCGTGTGCTCGGGTGGTTCGGTGGCCAGCAGCGACGGTGGTTCGATCGGGTGCAGGTGGTCCGAGGCCGACCACGTGCTCAACCTGCCGAGGACACCGTCGACCCGGTCGATCCCGGCGCGCACGTCCTGCGAGGTCAGCACGTCGCGGACGACCGAGTGGTGTGAGACGAGGTAGGAGTATTTGCCGCGGATGATCGGCCCGCGGTCGTGGATCTCGTCGAACAGCCGGGTCAGCCCCAGGGTCGGCGTCTCGGCGGACTCGGTGAACAGTCTCGCCTGCAGATCTCCCTTGCCCGCGGCGCTGCGGAGCGCGGCGCGGGGGATCGCATGGGTCACGCCCCAGCGCACGGCCTTCTTCGCGACGGACACCCTTGGCCTCCCGTTATCTACTGCCGAGTAGGTACGGGTTCCAGTCTGCCCCCGTCGCGTCGCCGGGGAAAGGGGGCTCACCGCCGACCGGATCCGGACGGTCGTGTTCGCCTGCGACACGGTGTGGTCGCTCGGTTGCGCGGTGTTCGGCCGACGGGGCCGTTGACTCGTACCGCCACGTGACTCGCGCGCGGCGGGATACGGTACCGGACATGACGTCCCGTACCGGTCTCGGCGCCGCACGCACAGCGGTGTGGAGCGACTGGCGCAGACCCCGGCCGGATCCCGCGATCCAGCGTTCGGACGTGCTGATCACCGCAGGGGTGTTCGCCGGCATGGTGCTGGCCGTGCTGGCCATCAACGGCATGGGCGCCCAGGTCTTCGGAACGGCGCCGTCGCTGGCCGAACAGCTGGTCTGGGGCACGGCGCTGTCGTTGCCGCTCGTGGCGAGGCGGCGGTTCCCGTCCGCGGTGCTGCTGTTCGTCGGCGCCGTGTTCATCGCCGCGCAGGCGCGCCAGATCGGGGACAACACCGTGCCATCGGTGTGCGTGTTCCTCGCGAGCTACAGCGTCGGCGCGTGGGAGCGCAACCGCATGCTCGCACGCTGGTCGCGGCTCGCGGTGATCATCGTGATGTTCCTGTGGCTGGCCTACTCGTTCGTCCAGGCCATGGCGGGGGACGTTCCCGAGTTCCCCGGTGCGCAGGGGCCGTTCGACCCGGTGCTGGCCTCGGTGGTCTACAGCACGCTCTTCAACGGCGTGTTCTTCGCCGCCGCATACTTCTACGGGAACATGGCGTGGGAAACGGCGCGCCGCAGGGCCGAACTGGAACAGCGCAACGACGAGCTGCAGCGCTCGCAGGAGGAGAACCTCCGCGGTGCGCTGGTGGCGGAACGGATCCGGATCGCGCGCGACCTGCACGACGTCGTGGCGCACAGCGTGTCGGTGATGGGTATCCAGGCGGGGGCCGCGCGGCGCACGCTGGACCGTGACCCCGTGCTCGCGGGCGAGGCGCTCCAGACGGTGGAGGAGACCGCCCGGTCGGCGATCGGCGAGCTGCGCGGTCTGCTGGGTGTGCTGCGCTCGGACCCGGACCCGGCCGCCGTCCGAGGCGCCGGTGCGGGTGGGGACGCGAGTGGGGACGGCCGGGCGACCGGGGACGGGGCCACGGATCCGGCCGGCTCGACGGACAACAGCCTTGCAGGCAGCGGCTCGGGGGCCGGCGGTTCGGGGGCCGGTGGCTCGGGGGAGCAGAACGCCCGTGCGGCCTCGCCGGGGCTCGACGACATTCCCGACCTCGTGTCCAGAATGGACGCGGCCGGGGTCGAGGCGAGGTACGGCGCGTACGGCCAGGAACGGCCCGTTCCGGACGCGGTGGCGCTGTCGGCCTACCGCATCGTGCAGGAGGCGCTGACCAACGTCTCGAAACACTCCGGCGCCGAACAGGTCGACGTGCGCCTGCGGTACCTGACGAGTGCGCTCGAGGTCGAGGTCGTCGACGACGGGTACGGCCGGTCGTCGGCCGGTGGCAGCGGGCTCGGCCAGGCGGGCATGCGGGAGCGTGTCGCGGTGCACGGCGGCGAGATCGAAACGGGCCCGCGCGAGAGCGGGCGGGGATACCGGGTGTGGGCGAGCATGCCGCTCGGCCCGCGGCCGGTGTCGGCCACGACGCGGGAGGAGAGCTCGTGACCGAGTCGTTGCGGGTCGTGCTGGTGGACGACCAGGATCTGGTGCGGGCGGGCTTCCGCGTCATCCTGGGTGCCGAGCCCGACGTGACGGTCGTCGGAGAGGCCGGTGACGGGCTCGAGGCGGTGCGGCTGGTCGGCGAGCTGTGCCCGGACGTCGTGCTGATGGACGTGCAGATGCCGGAGATCGACGGGCTCGAAGCGACGCGCCGCATCCTCGGTGAGCAGGCGGGCTCGACCGCGCCGACGAAGGTCGTCATCCTCACGACGTTCGACAGGGAGGACTACCTGTTCGAGGCGTTGCAGGCGGGGGCGAGCGGGTTTCTGTTGAAGAATGCGTCGCCGGAGGATCTCGTCGAGTCGGTGCGCATCGTCGCCCGCGGGGACGCGCTGCTGTCGCCCGAGGTGACGAGGCGGGTGATCGCGCGGTTCAGCGGTGCGGCCGCCGCCCCTGCGCCCGCGACCAGACCCGACGTCCTGACCGAACGGGAGTACGAGGTGCTGGTCATGCTGGCCAGGGGCGCCTCCAACGGGGAGATCGCCGAGCGGTTCGTCGTCAGCGAAGCCACCGTCAAGACCCACGTGTCGCGGGTGTTGACGAAACTCGACCTGCGCGACCGCACCCACGCCGTGGTGTTCGCCTACGAGAACGGGATCGTCGCGCCGGGAACGCCGTGACCACCGGTTCGGGACCGCCGGTGACCGGCGCGGACACCGGCGTCATCCCCGAGGGTGACGCCGGGGATACATCGCGCGCCTGACGCGGGGCGGAGCCCGCGCTCCTAGTCTGTCCGTATGTTGAAGGTGAATGGCGTCAGCCGGAGCTTCGGAGACCACCGGGTCCTCGACTCGGTGTCGTTCGACGTGAAGCCCGGCCGGATGACGGGGTTTCTGGGGGCCAACGGCGCCGGCAAGACCACCGCGATGCGGATCATTCTGGGGGTCCTCAAGGCGGACGCGGGATCGGTCACGTGGAACGGGGAACCGGTCACGCAGGCGGTGCGGCAGCGGTTCGGGTACATGCCGGAGGAACGTGGCCTGTACCCGAAGATGAAGGTCGCGGAGCAGATCCAGTGGTTCGGCAGGCTGCACGGCATGTCGGCCGCCAAGGCGGCGGCGAACACCGAGCGACTGCTCGAGGAGCTCGACCTGCACACGCGCGCGAACGACAAGCTCGAAGCGCTGTCGCTCGGCAACCAGCAGCGCGCGCAGATCGCCGCGTCGCTGGTGCACGATCCGGCGCTGTTGATCCTCGACGAGCCGTTCTCGGGGCTGGATCCGATCGCGGTCGACACCGTGCTGCGGGTGCTGCGCCGGCGCGCGGCCGAAGGCGCCCCGGTGCTGTTCTCGAGCCACCAGCTCAGCGTGGTCGAGCAGCTGTGCGACGACCTGGTGATCATCTCCGGCGGTGACATCAAGGCCAGCGGTGAGCGGGACGAGATCAAGGAGCGTTACGGCACGCCGCGCTACGAGATCGTCGTCGGCTCGGACGCCGGATGGTTGCGCGACGTGCCGGGCATCAAGGTGACCAGTGTGGACGGTCCGCGCGCGGTGATCGAACCCGCGTCGGCCGACGGATTCCGCACCGGCGGCCAGGCGCTGGACCAGCGGATCCTGCAGGAGGCGATGCGCCGCGGCGAGGTCCGTGCGTTCACGCCGGTCGTGCCGTCACTCAACGAGATCTTCAAGGAGGCGATCTGATGACCAGCGTCGAGGAGCGGACCTCCGTGGACTCCGGCAACGCGGGCGGCCTGACGTTCATGCAGGCCACCTGGCTCGTCGCGGAACGTGAGATCAAGGCGTTCCTGCAGATGAAGGGCTTCTGGATCGGGCTGGCGACGATCGTGATCGGGCTCTTCGCCGCGTCGATCCTGCCGAACGTGCTGGGCGGCGGGGACACGAAGGTCGCCGTCACGAGTGCCGAGGTGGCGCAGACGCTCGAGGCGGGCCCGTTCGACGTCGAGCGCACCGACGACGCCGCCGGTGCGGAGGAGCTGGTCCGCAGCGAAGAGGTCGAGGCTGCGGTCGTACCGGACACGACGGGGCAGTCGCCGACGGGCGTCGAGGTCGTCGCGCTCGAGAACCCGCCGAGCGATCTCATGGCGTCGCTGGGCGCGCCGCCACCGGTGAACCTGCTCGACCCGGGCGACGTCGGCGAGGGTGAGAAACAGCTCGTCATCATGGTGTTCGCGCTCGTGTTCATGATGTTCGCCATGGGCGGTACGGCGATCGCGCAGAGCGCGGTCACCGAGAAGCAGACCCGGGTCGTCGAGATCCTGGTGTCGACCCTGCCGGTGAAGTCGTTGCTGGCAGGCAAGATCGTGGGCCACGCACTGCTCACCATCGGACAGGTCGTCGTGCTGGCCATCGCGGCACCGATCGCGTTGCAGGCAGGGGGCAACGAGGAGTTGCTCCAGATCATCCTGCCCGCGCTCGGCTGGTACGTGCCGTTCCTGATCCTCGGGTTCCTGCTGCTGTCGTCGATGTGGGCGGTCGCCGGGTCGCTGGTGAGCAGGCAGGAGGACCTCGGCTCGACGATGGGCCTGGTCATGATGCTGGTGTTCGGCCCGTACATGGCCGTCATCCTCCTGTCCGACAACGAGACGGCCATGTCGGTGCTGTCGTACGTGCCGTTCTCGGCCGCCATCGCGATGCCGGTGCGCCTGTTCATCGGTGACGCCCAGCTGTGGGAGCCGTTCCTGTCGCTCGGCCTGATGGTCGTCATGATCGTGCTGATCACCGCTGCCGCCACCCGGATCTACGCGGGCTCGGTGCTGCAGACCGGTGGCAAGGTCAAGCTGTCCCGCGCGTGGTCGGCCGCGTCGGACTGACCACCCGCGACGGCGGTCCCCGGTCGAGCACGGCCGGGGACCACCGTGGCGGTCGCCCCGTCAGGCGAAGGGAACGCCCGTCCCGCGGTAGTGGCATCCGGCACGTTCGACGGAGCGCTTGTCGAGCAGGTTGCGGATGCTCTCCGGCCCCGTCCGTGGAGGTTCACGGCCAGCCGGGGCGGTTCGCCCGGCCAGGACAGCGTGCCGAGGCCGGGCGTCGGCAACAACTCGTCCACGGCGTCGATCAGCTCGACGAGGTCGGCGAGCTCGCCGGGTGCGGCGAGGACGAGCCGCTCGTCGGGCAGGTGACGCCGCAGGCCGCGCAACGCCGGCACGGCGGTCAGCAGATCGCCGATGCCGAGCGCGCGCAGCACGAGAACGCCGCCGCTCACGGCCATGATCCCTCCTCCGAGGAGCACACCACCATCTCGCGGACCTCACACCCGGCAGGCTGTTGGAGCGCGAAGACCACGGTGCGCGCGACGTCGGCCGGGTCGTCGAGGCGCGCGTCCTCGGGACACGCCCGACCGGAGCACCGCCCGCCAGCGCGGCCGCCGCGGCGGCCGCGAACCGGTCGCCTGCGCCGCACGCGTCCACCATCCGACCGGCGGGCGGAGCCGCACGGCACGGAGATCACCTCGACGTCCCGACCGAGCAGTGTGGACAGTTCGCGCCCTGCGTCGTCCCGAGAGTGGGTAGCCGCCCGCTATGCGGGTGCTCCTGACGAGCTGGGCGAGTTTCGCCCGCGGCGAGGCCACGGCGGGTGACGTACGGGCGGTACGTGCCGTCTCCGACGCGTTGTCCGAATCGGGCGTGTGCCACGACACCGCGTGGAGTCCCGGATTCCTGCCCGGAGAGTTGCATGTGGACGATGCGCCGCCGTCGAGGTACTCGCACCTGGTGTTCGCGTGCGGCCCCGTGCACGGGTGGCAGATCCGGGAACTCCACGAGCGATACTCCGCGTGCCGCCGGATCGCGGTGGGCGTCTCGGTGCCCGACCCGAACGACCCGGCGGCGACCGGGTTCCACCGGGTCCTGCCGCGGGACGACGCGGCGTCCGGAGGTGCCGTGTCCGGAGGTGCGGTGTCGGGAGATGCCGCGTCCAGAAGGGCGGTGGCCGCCGGTGCCGACCTGTCGCTGGCGGCGCCCTGCGAACGCAGGCCCGTGGTCGGTGTGACGCTCGCTCTCGGCCAGCCCGAGTACGGGAGAGCGGGGCGGCACGACGTCGTCCACGAGGCGTTGACCGCGTGGCTGCGCCGGACCGACGTGGACAGAGTCCCGCTCGACACCCGCCTGGCGACCGACGACTGGCGTCACTGCGCGACGCCGGACCAGTTCGGGTCGGTGCCGGCGGCCATGGACGCCGTCGTGTCGACGCGGCTGCACAGGCTCGTGCTCGGGCTCGCGGCGGGCGTCCCGGTGCTCGCCGTCGACCCCGTCGCGGGCGGCGGGAAGGTCACCGCGCAGGCGCGGGTGCTGGGGTGGCCCGTCGTCGGCGCGGGTGATGTCCACGACCACGCCGGGCTGTCACGGGCACTGGAGTGGTGCCTGTCGGACGGGGCGCGGACCCGGGTCACCGAGGCCGTCCGGTCGGCGCGCGCGTGCGTGCCGACCGGACGGTTGCTCGCCGAGATCGCGTGACGCGCGGTCTCAGCCGGACACCCTCAGCGCGAAGTGATTCAGGCTCGCGGGGACCCGGCCGCCGTCGAGTCGGGCACCCCCGGTCGCGTCCAACCGCGGCTCGCGCTCCCGGAGAACGGCGGCGAGGAACGTGGCCGTGGTGAACAGGACGACATCCCTGCCGGGACACGCCGCGGGGCCCGCGCTGAACGGCACGAGTGCGGGCTGTGCCGCGGCTCGCCCGTCCAGCCAGACGTCGGGGGCGAACCGGTCGGCGTAGGGCAGGCGGGCGGAGTCCCGGTGGAACAACGGTGCGAAGGCGAGGAGGGTCGCGCCGTTCCGGGCCCACGCGGTGTCGGTACGCGCCTCGCGCAGAAGTGCCGGTGTGGTGGGCCACAGTCGCAGCGATTCGAGTACGCAGGCGCGCAGGAACGGCAGCTGTCGCGCGGTGTCCGCCGCTCCGTCCCGCGCTTCCTCGCGGGCACGGCGGAGCATGTCCGGCTGCGCGGCGAGCAGCGCCAGCGTCCGGAACGTCGCGATGCCGGCGGCGTCGAAGGCGAACAACCAGTGCAGCAGCTGACTCGCGACGGCGTCGGACACCGAACCGGCCCCGGTGCCGCCCGAGCCGTGCGACCGGCCCGCGTTCCCGTCCTCCGCGGCCGAGGCGGCGAGGACGGACGCGAGACTGCCCGGCCGGTGCGAGGCGACCTGCTGTTGGACGAGTTCGAGCAGCCGTGTCCGCTGCCGCCGGAGTTTCGGAACGAGGTAGGCCCAGTTCGCGCGTTGTCGCAGCGTGGTGAGCAGCGCGGTGATCTCCCGGTCGTCGACCGTGTCGCCGCCGAGAGTGATCTCCCTGACCAGCCGCCACCAGGTGTCGGCGAACTGCGCCCAGTCGACGACGTTCGGGAGCTCGGCGACGTGGGAGGCGATCGTCGCCGCCCAGTCGCCCGCGAGGTGGTGCACCTCGCGGGCGGGTTCGAGCACATCCTCGTTCAGGTCGCGGCGCTCGGCCCGCTCGTCGCCCTCCGAGATGAGCACGCCGTGCGGTTGGAACCGGCTCAGCGCGGCACGCTTCTCCAGCGTCGCGGGGCTGAACGGGGTCGGTGCCTCCGCGAGCAGGTGGCCGACGTCCGCGTGGTCCAACAGGACCGTGACCGATCGTCCCGGCCGCCGGAGCCGAACGGGCCGGCCGCGGTGGTCGCGCCGGAGCTTGCGCAGTGTCGTGACGGCGAGCCGGTCCACGTCGTAGCGTTCGACCATTTGCATCGCCGCGGGCCGTCGTCTGATCAGACCCGTCGCCACGGCCGGCAGCAACACCGTCGCGGCGACCCGCGTCGTCTCGCCGAGGGTCGCCGTGTCGGCGGCCGGATGCGGTTCGTCGGCGCGGAGGGTCGCCGTGGTGGGGATCGCCCGTGCTGTCGTGGCCGATCCTCCCGCCGCCCGGTCGGGCATGGCTCGGTCGGGTGTGGTCATGTCGTCCTGGTACCCCGCGCGGCGGCGGGTGAATCGACGCGAGTCGGTGACGACCGTCCCCGTTTCGGCTGTGTCACCTCGGGAACACCTCGGACATGTCGGGCAGCAACGCAAGGTGGGACAGGAGTCGTCCGCACACGGGATTCCGGGCGCGGGCGATCCTCTGTGTCGTCGGTGCCTGTTACGTCGCGCTCGGCGTCGCCGGGATGGCGAGCGGCCCCGGCCGAGTGCTGGTCTTCAGCTCGGGGCTGCTGCTCGACCTGGTGCGCACGGGTGTCGGTCTGCTGTGCCTCACCGCACTGCACCCCCGTGCGTCGGCCACCGCGATCGGCTGGTTCCTCACCGTGGGATTCACCGCGCTCGTCGCCTACGGGGTGCCCGCGGCCATCGCCACGGACAGGATCGACGTGGACCACGTCTTCCCGATCTCATGGGCGGACAACGTGCTGCACCTCGCGACAGCACTCGTGGGATTCACCGTCGCGATCACGCGGTACCGCGTACGCGACGTCGTGTCGCCCGGACAGTGATCCCGGGCAGTGATCCCGGCGTCGATCCCGGGCAGTGATCTCGGGCGGCGCTCCCGGCGACGCGACCGCGCCGGAAGCGACGTCCGCGGCCTGCGGCGCCTGACGTCGCCCGACCCCGCGGTCCGTCCACAGTGACCACAGAACCGTCCACAACGGCGATTCGACCTGTGCAGCGTTTAGGCCGTACCACGAAGGGAAACGACCACGGTACGTCATTGACCGCTTCAAGCGGGAGTCGAGTAGCACGGGAGGTGGCCGGTGAAGATCGCGATGGTCACCGAGCATGCCAGCCCTCTGGCGGCGCTGGGTGAGGAGGACGCGGGCGGACAGAACGTCCATGTGGCCGAGCTGTCGACCGCACTCGCCGGGCAGGGTCACGACGTCACGGTGTACACCCGCAGGGATTCGCACGAGCTCGCCGACGAGGTGCGTGCACCGGGCGGATACCGCGTGGTCCATGTTTCGGCCGGACCTCCGCACGCGTTGCCGAAGGACGAGCTCCTCCCGCACATGGGGGAGTTCGGCACCCGCCTGCGGGACATCTGGGACACGGACCCGCCGGACCTGGTGCATGCGCATTTCTGGATGTCGGGCTGGCCTCCGTACTCGCCACGAGGACGTTGGACGTGCCGGTGGTCCAGACCTTCCATGCGCTCGGTTCGGTGAAGCGGCGTTTCCAGGGCTCCGCGGACACCAGTCCCGCGGAGCGGGTCAAGATCGAGAAGTCGATCGGCCACGCCGTCGACCGGGTGCTGGCGACGCGCTCGGACGAGGTCTTCGAGCTCGTGCGGCTGGGTGTGCCGCGGGAGCGGATCTCGATCGTTCCCTGCGGCGTCGACGTCGAACGATTCTCGCCCCGAGGAGCCCGTGCGGGCCCGGAGCGGACGCGGAAGCACCGCCTTGTCGCCGTCGGGCGGCTGGTCCCGCGCAAGGGGTTCGCCACCGCGATCGAAGCGCTCGCGGAGCTTCCCGACACGGAACTGGTCGTCGCGGGCGGGCCGAAGGACGTCGCGTTGGCCGACGACCCCGAGGCCCGGCGACTCCGCGAGGCCGCCGAGGCGGCGGGTGTCGCCGACCGCGTGCGCCTGATCGGCCAGGTGTCGCGCAGCGACATGCCCGGGCTGCTGCGCTCGGCCGACATGGTGCTCTGCACACCCTGGTACGAGCCGTTCGGCATGGTGCCGCTCGAGGCGGTGGCGTGCGGCGTGCCCGTCGTGGCGAGCGCTGTGGGCGGGCTGACCGACACCGTCGTCGAAGGCACGACCGGTGGGCTGGCGCCGCCGCGCGATCCGCGGGGACTGGCCGATGCGGTCGGGCCGTTGCTTGCCGACGAGTCGGTACGTGAGTCGTGTGGCATGGCCGGCCGGAACCGTGCCGTGACTCGGTACTCCTGGCATCGCGTGGCCCACGACTGTGTGCGTGCCTATCAGCGCGTCGCCCCGGGAGCACGGACGCCGACAGCGGTCGCCACGTCGCAGTGAGCGGAAGGCCCGGCCACGGTGACAGTCCGCGTGGCCGGGCCTTTCTGCACTGCGCTGCTCGTCGCGGCCGAGCGTCGGCCTGCGCGCGTCAGTCCGTGTAGCTGCGTGCAGTCCGGTGCGCTCTGTCCGCCTCGAGGAGGCGCAGGTTCCGCTCGAGTCCGTCCGGGACGACCCGGCGCCGGCGAAGCGCCCACGGCAGGCCGCGTAGTGCTTCGCCGACCGCCGTGAGCGTCGCGCGGTCGCGGGGTGCGGACGCGACGAGGTCCGCGGAGCGGAGCAATGCCCGTCGCCACGGGCGGCGCAACCACAGTGTCCAGAGCGTGTTACGGATGCCGAGCTGCCTGCGGTGACGGGAATCCCTGCCCGCGGACGGACGGTGCCGCACGGTGACGTTCTCGGCCCAGCAGAGCCACCAGCCGCGTGCTGCGAGGTCCCACGACAGCAGTTCCTCCTCACCGCCGAGCCAGATGCGCGGACAGAATCCGCCGACGTCGAGGAAGGCCCGCCGGCGCACCATGGTGAAGCCCGCCAGCACTCCCAGGAGCGCGGGGCCAGGGAGCCAGTCGGGCGCGGGTACCGGTGAATGCCGCAGTTCCGGTGTGATCGGGTCCTCGGCCAGTTCCGGCTCGACGAGGCCGCGGCCCATGACGGCGCCGATCGAGGGATACCTGTCGAGCACGTCGGCTGCCGCGGCGAGCGAGCCGTCCTCCCAGACCGTGTCGTCGTCGCAGAAGGCGACGTACGGTGTCCCGGCCCGCTCGACCGCCAGGTTCCGTGCTGCCGCGCCCCGGTTCTCCCGGAGCGCCATCACGGTCACCTCCGGGTGGCGTCGTGCGACGGCGTCGGCGGTGCCGTCCGCGGAGGCGTTGTCCACCACGATCGTCGGCGCCGCGTCGGAGTGCCGCGCCATCCGGTCGAGCGTGGACAGTGCCTCGTCCCTGCGGTTGTGGGTGATCATCACGACGGCGACCCGGTGCGCGGTCATCAGTGGCCGTGTCCTTTCTCGAGCAGGCGAATGTCCTTCTCGACGGAACCGGGCAGGCGGCGCCGTTCGCGTACGGCTGCGGGAAGCCGGCTCACGGCACCGCGCAGGCCGTCGCGCGCTGCGGGATCGGACAGGGCGCGACGCGCCGTGGCCGCCGTCGCACGGGCGGCGTGCGCTGGGTCGCGCCGGAGCCATGCGATGAGTAGGGTGTTGCGCTGCTCCAGGGTTCGTCTGCCGTGGTCCGGTGCGTGCGCGGCGGGATCGTGCCGCGCGAGGACGTCCGGGGCGTGCGCCAGCGACCAGCCGGCGGCGGCGAGGTCGTAGGCGAGCAGCTTCTCCTCGGCCGCGAACCACAACAGCGGGTGGAACCCGCCCACGCCGAGGAAGGCGTCGCGGCGCACCACCGCCGCACAGGCCAGGAATCCGAGGACACGCGGCCCCGGAAGGTCTCCGGCTCCGTCGAGAGGGGAGTGAGCCATCAGGCCGGCGACCGGATCGGGCTCACGAGTGGCGCCGACGAGCGGCCGGGCGGCCAGCAGTCCCACGTCCGGGTAAGCGTCGAGGACCCGTTCGGCGCGCGGGAGCGCTCCGGGCTCCCACCACGAATCGTCGTCGCTGAAGGCCACGTACGGTGTCCGGGCCTGCCGCACCCCATGGTTCCGCGCCACAGCGCCTTCGTTGTGTGACAACGACAACACGTCCACCTCCGGATGTGTGTCGCGGACCCGGCGCACGGTGTCGTCGCTCGAGGCGTTGTCGACCACGACGACCGCGGGCCGCGGGTCGAGTCCGCGTAGCCGGCGCAGGGTGCGCAGCAGGCTGTCGCAACGGTTCCTCGTGGCGATGACGACGGTCGTTCGCATCCGCGGCTCCCTTCGTGGTGCTCCCCGGTCGACGTCGTGCGGCTACCCAGCAGCGGCCGGGAGCACCCTGTTTGCGACTCGTGGCGTCGGGTAGTCGACTGCCGTGCGAGAGTTCGAACGAGTAGTGATCACCGGCGGCGCCGGCTTCCTGGGACGGCACCTGTGCGCGAGAATGCTCGGCGCCGGTGTCGAGGTGGTCTGCGTCGACGATCTGTCCACAGCGGACGATGCGCAACCGCGAGGTCTGCGGGAGCTGGCGGGCAGGCCCGGCTTTCACGTCGTCGAAGCGGACGTCTCCCGGGGCATTCCGGTCGGAGTGGACATCGACGCCGTGTTCCATCTGGCTTCGCCGGCCTCGCCCGCCGACTACACCGCGATGCCGTTGCACACACTGCGTACCGGTTCGGCGGGCACCGAGCACGCCCTCGAGCTGGCCGCTGCCCGCGGCGCCCGGTTCGTACTCGCGTCGACGAGCGAGGTCTACGGCGACCCGCTGCAGCATCCGCAGCCGGAGAGTTACCGGGGCAACGTCGACCCGACGGGGCCGCGCAGCATGTACGACGAGGCGAAGCGGTACGCGGAGGCGCTCACCGTCGCGTACCGACGCGGTCACGGCGTGCCCACGGCGATCGCCCGCATCTTCAACACCTACGGCCCGGGTATGCGGGCCGGCGACGGCCGGATGATTCCGACGTTCGTCCGCCAGGCGTTGCACGGCGCGCCCGTGACGGTCGCCGGGGACGGGATGCAGACGCGATCGCTGTGCTACGTCGACGACACGGTACGGGGTCTGGACCTGCTTGCCCGGTCCGATGTGGCCGGACCGGTGAACATCGGTGGTCCCGAGGAACTGACGGTGCGTGCGGTGGCCGAACGGGTCGTGGCCGCGACGGGCGGCCGCTCGGCGATTCACACCGTCGGCGCGTCACCGGACGATCCGCGCCGGCGGCGTCCCGAGATCACGCTGGCGCGCTCGGCACTGGGCTGGTCCCCCGAGGTCTCCCTCGACGAGGGCATCGAGCGGACCGTCCGCTGGTTCGCGGGCAGAACGGACGTGCCTGCCGCCGCGGCGTCGAACCCGGACTCGCGGCAGCGGGCGGTGGAAACCGACATTCCTGCGGAGGTGGAGCGGTGATCGTCCTCGGTGTCAACGCGGTCTTCCACGACTCGGCGGCCGCTCTGGTCGTCGACGGGCGGACGGTCGCGGCCGCGGAGGAAGAGCGGTTCACGCGCCGCAAGCACGCGAAACGCCCCGTGCCGTTCGCCGCGTGGGAGCTGCCGGAACAGGCGATGGCGTGGTGTCTCGAGCACGCGGGCATCGGCGCGGAGGACGTCGACGCCGTGGCCTACTCGTACGATCCGTCGGTCGTCGACGACGACGCGGAGGGCACTGACCCGTCGTGGGAGAGCCTGCGCACGACGTACGCCGCGCGCGTCCCGCAGTTCCTCCGCACGGCGTTGCCGGGACTGGAAGCCGGCCGGGTCCGGTTCGTGCGCCACCACGTCGCGCACGCCGCCTCCGCGGGACTCGCCGCACCGTTCGACGAGTCGGCCGTCCTGGTGGCCGACGGACGCGGCGAACGCGGTTCGTATCTCGCGGGCGAGTACCGGGACGGCAAGCTCGTCGAACTGGCCACGCAGGAGCTGCCCCACTCGCTCGGACTGCGCTACGAGGACCTGACCGAGCACCTGGGATTCTCCTGGTCGAGCGACGAATACAAGGTCATGGCGCTGGCCTCGTACGGCACGCCGCGGTTCGCCGACGCCCTCGCCGAGGCGTTGCACACGACCGGTGACGGCGGGTTCCGCGCTCCGCCGGTGGACTGGACCGCCTACGCGCCACGCCGCGGCCCCGACGAACCGTGGCGCCGCGAGCACGCCGACCTCGCGGCGAGTGTCCAACTGCGGCTCGAGGACATGCTGCTCGACCGCGCGCACTGGCTGCACGACCGAACGGGGCAGCGGGCGCTGACGCTCGCGGGAGGCATCGGCCTGAACTGTGTGGCCAACAGCCGGCTCCACGCCGAGGGGCCGTTCGAGCGGGTGTGGGTCCAGCCCGCCGCGGGTGACGCGGGCACGGCGCCGCGCTCCACGTCGCCGCCGAACTCGGTGAGGACATCGCGCCCATGCCGGGAGCCGACCTGGGACGAGGGTTCACCGACGAGGAGATCGAGGAGACTCTCGAGCGTGCCGACGTGCCCTACCGGCGGTGCGACGACGTCGCCGCGACGGTCGCCGAGGCGCTCGCCGAGGACCGGCTCGTCGCATGGTTCCAGGGCCGCGCCGAGTTCGGGCCACGCGCGCTCGGCCACCGGTCGCTGCTCGCGCACCCCGGCCGGGAGGAGAACCTGCGCAGGCTCAACGACGTCAAGGGCAGGGAACAGTTCCGGCCCGTGGCGCCGATGGTGGCTGCGCAGCGGGCCGCCGACGTGTTCGAGCGGGGGCCGTTGCCGAGCCCGTACATGCTGTTCGTCCACGACGTCCGCCCGGACTGGCGGGAACGTCTGCCCGCGGTGACCCACGTCGACGGCACCGCACGCATCCAGACCGTCGACCCCGACGACGACCCGTTGACCGCCCGCGTGCTCGCCGGGTTCGAACGCCGGACGGGACTGCCCGCGGTGGTCAACACCAGCTTGAACACCGCCGGTCGGCCGATCGTGGACACTCCGCGGGACGCCCTCGAATGCTTCGGCTCCGGCCCCGTCGACGTCCTGGCGATCGGACCGTACGTCGTGGAACGCGGGAGCGCGCGATGACCGGAGTGCGGTGCACGGTGGTCGTCCCCACCGGCGGCAGGCCGTCGCTCGGGACGACGTTGACGGCCGTCGACGCGGCGGAGGGCGCTGCGCCGGTCGAGATCGTCGTCGTGGACGACCGTGGTGATCCCGGATCGCCGCTCCCGATTCCCGAGCTGACGACGAGTGTGCGCGTGGTCCGCAGCGGCGGGGGCGGTCCCGCGCGCGCCCGCAACATCGGCTGGCGGCTCGCGGAGACCGAGTGGGTGGCGTTCCTGGACGACGACGTCGTTCCCGGCCACACCTGGTGCGGCGACCTGATGGACGATCTGGCCTCGCTCGGTCCGGAGGTGGCCGGTTCGCAGGGCAACATCACGGTGCCACTGCCGGGTGGCCGCAGGCCCACCGACGACGAACGCAGTACGTACGCGCTCACCGAGGCGCGATGGATCACCGCCGACATGGCCTACCGCCGGAGCGCGCTCGCCGCGGTCGGCGGGTTCGACGAGCGGTTCCCACGCGCCTACCGGGAGGACGCGGACCTGGCCGTGCGGATGCAGCACCTGGGGTACCGGCTCGTCCGCGGGCACCGCAGGACGACGCATCCTCCGCACCGGCCCGCGTTCCTGGCGTCGGTGCGCAGGCAGGCGGGCAATGCCGACGACGCACTCCTGCGGGCCAAGTACGGGCCGGGGTGGCGCGAGCTGATCGGCGAGGGTCCCGGGCGCCGGCGTACCCACGCCGCGACGACGGCGGCCGCCGTGGCCGCGGCGGTGTGCGGGCTCGCGCGGAGGCGACGGTCCGCGCTGGCGTCCCTGGCGGCGTGGACGTGGCTGACCGGGCGTTTCGCGGTCGAACGGATCCGGCCGGGGCCCCGCGATCCCGCCGAGCTGGTGCGGATGCTCGCCACCAGTGTGCTGATCCCTCCTGTCGCGTGCGCGCACGCCGTCGCAGGGTGGTGTCGTGTCCGCCGGGAACGCCCCCGCCCCGCCGCGGTGCTGTTCGACCGGGACGACACGCTCATCGAGGACGGGCCGTATCTGTCCGATCCGGACGGTGTCCGGCCGGTGCCCGGTGCCGGCGCGGTGCTCGACGAGCTCCGCAGGCGGGGCATCGCCGTCGGGGTGGTGTCGAACCAGTCGGGGGTCGCACGCGGCCTGATCTCACCGGACCAGCTCGCCGCGGTGAACGCCACGGTGGAGCGTCTCCTGGGCCCGTTCGACACGTGGCAGGTCTGCCCGCACGGTGAGGACGACGGTTGCGCGTGCCGCAAGCCGCGTCCCGAACTGGTGCACCGGGCGGCGCGGGCGGTGGGCGTGCCCGTGCATCGGTGCGTCGTCGTCGGGGACACCGGAGCCGATGTGGACGCGGGCAGGGCGGCGGGTGCGGTCGGCGCACTCGTCCCGACCGCGCGCACCCGCGAGGCCGAACGGGCCCGCACGCCCCTCGTGGCCGGTGACCTGGCCTCGGCCGTCCGGCTCGGACTGGAGGCGTTGGCATGACCGCGACGTCGGCGACCCGGGACGACCCGGTCACTCCGCGCCGTGTGCTGGTGGCGCGACAGGACAGTCTCGGTGACGTGCTGCTGGCCGGGCCGTGCGTCCGCGCCGTCGCCGCCGCGGCGGAGTCGGTGACGATGCTCACCGGGCCGCAGGGGACGGCCGCGGCGCACCTGCTGCCCGGGGTGGACGAGGTCGTCGAGTGGTCGGCGCCCTGGATCGACCCGGACCCCGACCCCGTGGACGCGGGCGACCTCGCGCGGTTGCGCGCGCAGGTCCGGGGCAGGGGCTTCGACGCGGCGCTGGTCCTGACGTCCTTCCACCAGTCGCCGCTGCCGCTCGCGCTCGTACTCCGGGAGGCCGGCGTGCCGTGGATCGGCGCGATCAGCGAGGACTACCCGGGGTCGCTGCTGGATCTCCGGCACCGTTCGACGGGGGACGTCCCCGAACCGGAGCGCGCGTTGTCGTTGGCGGAGGCGGCGGGGTTCCACCTGCCGGACGACGACTCCCGCGGGCTCGCGGTGCGCAGGCCGCTCCCCGACGTGTCCGGTCTGACGGGGCCGCCGGGCTACGTGGTCGTGCATCCCGCCGCGTCGGTGCCCGCACGGAGTCCGTCGGCGGCGACGGCGCGCCGGATCGTGCGGGAGCTCACCCGGGCGGGCAACCGGGTGGTCGTCACCGGAGCGCCGGAGGAACGGGCCCTCGCCCGCGAGGTCGCCGGCTGTGACGCCCTCGACCTCGGAGGGGTGCTGGGTTTCACCGAGCTGGCGTCCGTATTGGACGGAGCAGCCGCCGCGGTCGTGCCGAACACCGGTCCCGCACACCTGGCCGCGGCGGTCGGGACCCCGGTCGTGTCGTTGTTCGCACCGGTCGTGCGGGCCGAGCGCTGGGCCCCGTACGGCGTTCCCGCGGTGGTCCTGGGCGACCCGTGGGCACCGTGCCGGGACACCAGGGCGCGGGAGTGCCCCGTTCCCGACCGGCATTGTCTGGACCGGATCGACCCTGCCGACGTGGTGCACGCGGTCCGCGCACTCACGGGCGCAGCCGTGTCCGAACCCGCGATGTGAACGAGGAGGATGCCGTGTCACGGAACGATCGATCCACCCTCGGCGGCACCGAGACGGTGGGCCATCTCGAACGGCTCAGCCACGCGTTGCAGCGGACGCGGGGCCGGACCGCGACGATCGACCGGTGGGGCCACACGCTCGCACAGGTACTGGGCTCGGGCGGGAGACTGTTGGCGTGCGGTAACGGCGGAAGCGCCGCGGAGGCACAGCACCTCACCGGCGAGCTGGTGGGCAAGTTCCGTGACGACCGGACGCCGCTGTCGGCGATCGCGCTGCACGCCGACACCTCGGCGGCCACGGCGATCGGCAACGACTACGGGGCGGCCGAGATCTACGCACGTCAGGTGCGTGCGCACGGGCGTGCGGGTGACGTGTTCGTCGGCCTGTCGACGAGCGGCAGCAGTGAGAACGTGTGCGCGGCGGCGAAGGCCGCCCGGTCGGCGGGGCTCGTGACCTGGGCGCTGACCGGTCCGGCACCGAACTCTCTCGAGTCGATCTGTGACGACGCGCTCCCGGTGGACGCACCCGATACCGCCACGGTCCAGGAGGTGCACCTGGCGGTGGTGCACGCCGTGTGTGCGGCCCTGGACGCGGAGCTCGGCCGACGCGACGTGGAACTCGGTTGGGACGAGGTGGAACTCGGTTGAGGCGCAGCGCGAATCCGTCCGTTACTTCGCGGCGGCTGCGGGAAACCGGAGAAGGAAGGACCACGAGCCGCCGGAGGTGAATCGGCGACCATGACGTGGGCACAGGCCGATGTGGTGGACGTCCTGCTCGATCAGCATCGGCAGGTCAAGACACTGCTGGCCGAGGTGCGCGAAGCCTCGGGCGACGCGAGACGCCGCGCGTTCGACGACCTGGTGCGGCTGCTCGCGGTGCACGAGGTGGCAGAGGAGGAGGTCGTGCACCCGGTGGCGCGCGATGCGATCGACAACGGTACGGCGATCGTCGACGACCGGCTCGCGGAGGAGGACGAGGCCAAGCACGCCCTCGCCGAGCTCCACGAGATGGGCGTCGACCATGCCGAGTTCGACGAACGCTTCGCGAGACTGGCCCATTCGGTCACCAGGCACGCCGAACAGGAGGAGAGCCGCGAGTTCCGGGTTCTCCGGCAACGTCTGGGCGCCGCACAGCTGGAAGGCATGCGCGGCGCTGTGAAAGCGGCCGAGGACGTCGCACCGACCAGGCCTCATCCGGGAATCGGCGAATCGGCACCGGCGAACATGCTCGCCGGACCGCCGTTGGCCGTGTTCGACCGGATCAGGGACGCCGTTCGCGACTGGAGGAACCGCTGAGCCGAGCGGGTGGCCGCGAACGGCCCGACCAGGAAAGGAGTGGGAGATGACGACGCCCGAAGGCGGTCATGTGACCGGCACGAAGGACAAGAATTACAACATCATCTGGTACGTCGAGTCGTGCCTGAGCAACGCGTTGCGGCTGGAGACCTACATCGGTGACGCCGAGCGTGACGGCGACGACGAGCTGGCCGAGTTGTTCCGCAAGGCGCAGGCCGACAGCCGCAAGGGTGCCGAGCAGGGCAAGGAACTGCTCAGGAAGCGTCTCGCGGACTGACGGGGTGACACGCAGGTTCCTCGGCAGGCCACGACGAGCGGCCCGGCAGGGTGGGTGCCGGGCCGCTCGTCTGCGTCGTGGGCCCGATGTGCTGGTGTGCTGAGGCTGACGCTCGGCGGGGCTCAGGGTCGTCCGGAGCGGGGTCCTCCGGCGCGGCGGCCAGTCAGCGCACCACCTCGGCCAGCAGGGATTCCCACCGTCGCAGGAACGCGTCGAGTCCGAAGTGGCGCAGCGCGTGCTCGCGCGCGTACTTTCCGCACAGCGCGGCGAGATCCGGTTCGGCGAGCAGCTCACGAAAGCCCCGTCGCAGCGCCTCGACGTCGGCCGACACGACACCCGCATCGGGCGGGACCGACGTCGGCGCCGCGGTACTCGCGAAGACGACGACGGGCATCCCGAGGTGCATCGCCTCGAGCAGTGAGAGACCCAGCGACGTCCAGCGGGCCGTGTGCAGGTAGACGCGGCGGCGGCACGTCGCCGAGGCCGCGCAGCGGTCCGGTGTCGCCGAGTTCGCCGGTGCCGATGCCGAACACGTCGACGGGCCCCACCTCGGACAGGTCGGCGAGCAGGTCGGAGCCCCCGACGCGGCGGCGCCGCACGGGCTCGTTGAGCATCGACACACCCGCGGCCAGCCCGCCGGTGTAGCGGTGGCCGGGGTCGGGGATGCCGTGTCCGACGACCTGGGTCGGGGCGATCCCGTTGTCCGACATGGCGCGGTTGTAGTGCGTGACGTGGACGATCGGGATGTCGTCGCGGTCGGCCAGTGGATGCCTGCTCTCCGCGGGGTTCGGCCGGGGCGCGTTGTGCTCGACGTACACGGCGGGCACGTCGCGGCCCGGACGCAGCCCGGTGAGCCGCTCCGCCTGTGCGACCTCCTCGGGCCGCTGCAACACCACCACGTCGGGTTCCGCGTGCCCCACCTCGGCCGTGGGAACCTCCTCGGCCGCGGGCCACTCCCGTCCCGCCGTCCCGCGACCCCACGGCCCGCGCTCCTCGTCGACGGGCAGCAGGTAGTGGTGCCGGCCGCGGACGAACGCGTCGGTCCACGATCCGTGGACGTGCCAGAGCAGGACGCGCAGCCGCGGTGCCGCAGAGGTCACGGTGGTGGCCGCGCCTGCGGGGTCCGGCGTCGTCATGGGCTGCGCACCTCCGGCAGGTCGGCCAGCGCGCGCTGCACCGTCTCGACCACGCGCGGGTGGCCGAGGGGCAGGGGAGGCGGCACCCGGTCCTGGTCGTCGTCGGTGCTGTGGGCGATCACCTCGACGGTGACACCCGCCCGCTCGGCCTCGTCGATCTCGGAGCCGTGGCGGCGCAGCCACGCGTCGTCGGCCTCGCTCGCGTGATCGGAGTCGGTCGGGCGATCGGAGTCGGAGACCTGGTCCGCCGCGGGGTCGACGAGCAGGACCGAGCGCACCGCGGACGTGTGCCGCCGTGCCAGGTCGATCGCGAACTCGCCGTAGGGCCCGGACGTGACGACGTCCGTGCGCGGACGGGCGGGGTCGGCCGCCGACAGCAGCCCGTCGCACTCGCCGTTGTCGCTCGCCGGAAGCCTGACCCAGACGATCTCGTGCCGGTCGGTCAGCGGTCGCCAGGTGGCGGGCAGTTCGTCGTGTTTGCCCGCCCCGGCGGGGTCGAGGACGAGTACCCGCCGGTCACCTCCGTGTCCGTGCACGGTGACGGCGGGACCTTCCGCGCGCAGGGGTTCGGTGTCCGACATGCCGCACGGATGCCCGGGCCGGGAAGCCGGAAAACGCCGTGACGGCGCGGCCCTGTGACCCGTGCAACGCGTTTATCCCGACGGCGGTCGGGCAACGCTCTGGGGTGCCCTCTCGCAGCGGCCGGAAAGGAGCGCCTGATGCAGCAGGAGGAGTTCGATGCGGTGACACCGCCGCAGGACACGGGCGCGCCGGACAGCGTCGAGGAGGATCCCGCCGCACTGGGCAGCGCCGAGGATCTCGACGAGGACCGGTTGCAACAGGACCCACTGGAAGGCGGGGTCGATCCGCCCGAACAGTGGTCGGGCGTCGACCGCTGGGGGACCACACCGGCTGAGGAACGTGAGGGTGAGCCGCTGGAGGAGCGACTCGCCGAGGAGCAGCCCGACACACCCGTGCCGCCCTCGCCCGAGCGGGAACCGGATCTGCCGCGGGGCCTCGACGACGAACGGAGCGAAGAGGCCGACAAGGCCGGCGGGTCGGTGGCGGATGCGATCCGCACACCGCGCCCACCCGAGTGACCGCCAGGAGGGACCATGCGCAGGGACGAACTGCAGGACGTACTGGCCGCGGAGGGCCCGTTCGCGTGCGCGTACTTCGACGCGTCGCACGACACCGAGGACGCGGCCGACCGCATCCGGTTGCAGTGGCGTTCGGTACGGGAACAGCTGACCGAACAGGGTGCGGATCAATCCACAGTGGACGCGATGGACCGGGCGGTCGAGGACGCGGCTCCGCCGGTCGGCAGCGCGGGCCGGGCGCTGATCGCCGCGGGCGGGGACGTGCTGGTCGACGAGTGGTTGCCGTCGCCGCCGCAGACCGTCGCCGCATGGTCCGACGTGCCGCAGCTGCTGCCGCTGCTGGCGTCGATGGACAGGCCGGTGCCGTACGTGGCGGTGGTCGCCGACCGTACCGAGGCGCGGCTCAAGGCCGTGGACCACAGCGGCGAACCGGTGGCGACGGAGGACGTCAGCGGTGAGGATTACCACGTCCACAAGCCGCGCGGCGGCGGCTGGTCGCACCGCCGGATCCAGCAGTACGCCGAGGAGTCGGTGAAGCGCAACGCCCGTGACATCGCCGACGAGGCCGACCTGCTCGCGCAGAAGGTGAGCGCGCGCCTGCTGGCGATCGGCGGCGAGGCGCAGACCCGGTCGGCGCTGCGCGAGGAGCTCTCCCCGCGGTGCCAGGAGATCGCGGTCGAGCTGAACGCGGGCCCCGCCGAGGGTGAACCGGACATGGACGAGTACGACACGTGGATCGCCGAGGTCGTCGAGCGGCAGCAGGCCGAGGACCGCGACGCGGTCGTGCAGCGGTACCGCGCCGCCGCAGGCAGGGACGGCGAGGCCTCGTCCGGACTGCGCGAGGTGACGTCCGCGCTGCGGGACGGCCGGGTCTCCACGCTGCTCGTGGACCGCGGGGCGCTCGGTGACTCCGCCGTGCTGTGGGGTGCGGACGTGCTCCGCGTCGCCACGGGCGACGACGGGTTGTCCGAGCAGAACGTCACCGAGCACCGCGCCGACGAAGCGTTGCCGGCGGCGGCGATCGCCGCCGGAGCGGACGTGCTGGTGGTCGACGGTGCCGAACTCCCGGACGGGGTCGGTGCGCTGTTGCGTTACTGAGGCGTCGGCCGAGGAGGCGCGGCGGGAAGCGCCGAGACGCGCACCGCCCGGCGGCCCGCCGATCGAGCCGCCGGAGATGTGGAGGGATCCGAATGAAACGCGAGAGTGATCAGCACGCGCCGTGGGTCGACGACGAGCTGGAACACGAGCTCGACGGCGCGTTGCGCGGCGACCGGCCGTCGCGGACCGACGAGGCGCGCGACCCGGAGCCGCCCGCCGACGACGATCCCGATGTCGCGGGATGGTCGCCGCGCAAGGAGGACGAGACCGGGTGACGCTCGGCCGCAGGAGGTGACCGGTGCCGGGTGCCCGCGCGGCGGGCACCCGGCACACGTGTCAGTCCAGCACGGCGTACGCCTCGACCTCGACGAGGACGTCGGGCTCGAACAGCTGCGCCACGTCGATGACGGACAGCGGCGGCAGCGGCGTGGGGATGCCGAGTTCGCCGGTGACCCGGTCGATCCCGGCCAGGAACGGATCCATCAGCTCGGAACGCCAGCCCGTGGTGAAGAAACGCAGCCGGACGACGTCGGAGAAGTAGGCGCCCGCTCCCGCGAGGCCGCGCGCGGTGTTGCGGAGCGCTTGCGCGACCTGGCCGGCGAGGTCGCCGGTCGCGACCGGAGTGCCCGCCGCGTCCCGGGCGATCTGCCCGGCGACGTGGACGTGCGTGGTGCCCGTCGCGACGGAGACGTGGTGGTACGGCACCGGCTGGAACATGCCCTCGGGGCTGAAGGTCTGCACGGTCATGGGACACCTTTCGCGGTGAGCGGGCGTCGCCCGCGGACGGTTTCGCCGCTGCTCGAATGTTGCCGAGCAGGTATCCAATGGCTACCTTGTATCCGAAGGGAACTTCAACGAGACCAGGTGTCATGGACGAAACCACCGAGCCCGGCAGGCTCGGCCCCGAGCACCGCGAGTTGTTGGGGCAGGTGCTGGACAAGTGGTCGCTCGAGGTGCTGGACCGGCTCTGTGAACGCCCGCGCCGGTTCAACGAGCTGCGGCGGGCGATTCCGGAGGTGACGCAGAAGTCGCTGACGGCGACTCTGCGGCGGCTGGAGCGCAACGGCATGATCGACCGGGACATCGTGAGCAGCAGGCCGGTCGGCGTCGAGTACCGGATCGCGCCGCTCGGCAAGACGCTGCAGGACCTCATCGACGCGCTGCTGCAGTGGAGTGCCGCGCAGCTGCCGGAGGTACAGCGGGCTCGCGATCGGTTCGACGCCGCGGAGGGCTGACCGGGCCGTCCGGCGGGCGGTTCGGTTCGCGAGACCTCAGCGCAGGACGGTGGCCGCGAGATCGCGCAGGATCTCGTCGGTCTCCCGGTCCCGGTCCGCCGCGTCCGAGGTCAGCAGCCACAGTGCCGCGCCGTCGATGCCGAGCAGCAGCTGCCGGGCCTGCCTGGCCGGGTCGCCGTCCCTGAGTGATCCCTCCTCGGCCAGGACGTCGAGCCACCCGCGTACCCGCTCGTGGGCGCGGCGTACCGCCGACGTCCACCGGGACCGGCGTTCGGGTGTCGCGTCCGGGCCCGCCACCGCAGCGACGGTGGCGGCCCACCGCTCGAGCCCGTCGGCCGGGGTCACGAACTGCCGGAGGCATTCGACGAGCCGGTCGGAGGCCGGAACGCCGTGGTCACGGATCCGCAGATCGCCGAGCCGATCGTCGAAGGCCGCCTCGGTCACGGCGTCGTACAGCTCGCGTTGGGTGGGGAAGTAGTGGCGCAGTGTGCTGGCCCCGACGCCGGCACGTGCGGCGACGGCGCGCACGCTCAGTGCGGCCATACCTCGCTCGGTGGCGATGTCCCGCGCGGCGGCCACGATGGCGTCCCTGCGCCTGCCCATGTCGCTCCTCGCATGTGCCGGTCGTCGTCGTGACGAATGTCCGGTTCGTGTTACCGTGCCATCAACACTAGTACAGTGTACTAATGCTGCGGCGGTGGTCGCGCATTCTGCGGGGAAGGGGACCGAGGGGCGACATGATCAGCAGTGTGCAGGAATGGGCGTTGTCCCTGCCGTGGTTCCTTCACTGGGTCGGGATCCTCGTGCTCGGCGCGATTCCGTTCGTCGAGTCGTACTTCGGCTCGGTCATCGGCGTGCTGTCGGGCCTGTCGCCGTTCGTGGCGATCCCGGTGGCGATCGGCGGCAACGTCGTGTCGATGCTGGCGTTCGTGTTCGGCGCGCACGCGGTGCGGGGGCGGGTGATGCGCGACAGGGAACAGCCGCCGCTGTCGCCGCGGCGGCAGAAGGTCAAGGAACGGTTCGACAGGTACGGCGTGGCCGGCGTGAGCCTGCTCGGGCAGCTGGTGCTGCCCAGTCAGATCACGTCGGCACTCATCGTGTCGTTCGGGGCCTCCCGTGACCGGGTGATCGCGTGGCAGGTCGTCTCGATCGTCCTGTGGGGCGTGGTGTGCGGCGTGCTCGCCGTCTACGGCGTCAACGTCTTCGCCTGACGCCCGCGTGGCCTGCTCCGCAGGGGCCGTCGTCGGCGGGCGGCCGCGTACGATCGATCGCCGGCGTCGCGCCGGGCGACGCCGGCCGGGGGCCATTCACAGTCGAGAACACCCTTCACGGCCGAGAACACGAGTACCCGCACCAGCGGTACCCGAGCACAGCAAGGTGGGCACATGACCGTACGTACGGCCGTCATCGGTTTCGGACTCGCGGGGCGGGTTTTTCACGCCCCGTTCGTGGATCACGACGAGGCGTACTCGCTGGACTTCGTCGTCACGGGCAATGAGGAGCGGGCCCGGGAGGCGCGGGAGTCGTATCCGGGTGTGACGGTGCTGCCGGACATGGCGGCGTTGGTGGCGCGATCGTCCGATGTGGATCTGGTGGTGGTGGGGACGCCACCGGTGACGCACGCCGAGATCGCGGGCGCGGCGTTGGATGCGGGTCTGCACGTGGTGGTGGACAAGCCGTTCGCGACGACGAGTGAGCAGGGGCGGGCGTTGATCGAGCGTGCGCGCCGGGCCGGTCGCGTGTTGACGGTGTATCAGAACCGCCGGTGGGACGGGGATTTCCTGACGTTGCGGGAACTCGTCGAGTCCGGCGAGCTGGGCGAGGTGCACAGCTTCGAGTCGCGGTTCGAGTGGTGGCGGCCCGAGGGTGGACGTGGCTGGAAGGCCAGCGCGAGTGTCGCCGAGGGCGGCGGGATCCTGTTCGATCTGGGTACGCACCTGATCGATCAGGCGGTGCAGTTGTTCGGCCCTGTCGAGGATCTGTGGGCCGACGTGACCACGCGGGGCAGCGACAACGCCGACGACGATTCGGTGGTGGTGCTGCGGCACGCGGGTGGTACGCGGTCGCGGTTGATCATGTCGGGGTTCGCGGCGTTGCCCGCGCCGCGGTTCCACGTGCTCGGGTCGCGGGGTGCGTTCACGATCTGGGGTCTGGACCCGCAGGAGAACGCGCTGCGCGGGGGCGCCAAGCCGGGCGATGCCGGGGTGGGCGTGCGCGGGCAGGAGCAGTGGGCCACCGTCGGCACACGGGACGAGCAACGGCGGGTCGAACCGCGCCGCGGCGACTACGGCGGGTTCTACGCGCGGCTCGCCGAGGCGATCAACGGCACCGGCGAGGTTCCCGTGGACCCGAACGACGCGGTCGAGGTCCTCGAACTCGTCGAACGCGCACACCGCTTCGCGGCTCGCTGACCCAGAGGGCTCGACCACCGCGGGTGGGCCGCCGGAGTCGCGCCGCGGTCGCCACTCCGGCGGCCGCGGCGCCGGCCGGGGACGTCCCCGTCGCCGGTGTCCTCGCCGCGGTCCGGGGACCGACACGATTACGGTCATCGGCGGCAATATCGGGCGCAGCGGCGAAACCGTGTGGGTATCAATCGCTCCGGCAAGAAGTATTGGCGTCGACCGTGTGCCGTCCATCACCGTTGCGGGTGGCGCTTCTCCCAACGACGGGACGAATGGATGCACACTCGACGTCACACGCCGGTCGCGCTCGTGGCCGCCGCCCTGCTCGTCCTCTCCGGCTGCGGAGGGGGTGAGGACCCGGCCCGCAGCGACACCCCGCTCGACGTGGTGGCCCTGTCCACCTACGGCACGGGCACCGCGACGTTCGCCGACGTCGCGGCCGTCGCCGACGCCGTCACCGCGGAGGACGGGACGCGCTTCCGGATCATCACCTCCGGCACGGCGATCGGCCGGATGCTGCCGCTCAAGGACGGTCAGACCCAGTTCGCGCGCGTCGGCGACGAATACATCTTCGGCTTCCGCGCCGAGCACGAGTTCGCCGACGAGGACTGGGGCCCGCAGCGGACTCGCGTCGTCTGGGGACCGACCGCACCGCACAGCTGGATGGCCCGTGACGGGTCCGGTATCGAGGAGGCGGCCGATCTCGCGGGCGCACGGGTCCCGCGGATCACGGCCAACCCCTCGGTCAACCAGAAGACGGAGGCGATGCTCGCCACGGCCGGTCTGACCTGGGACGACGTCCGCCCTGTCGACATCGGCTACGGCGAGCAGCCCGACGCGCTCAAGGCGGGCAAGCTCGACGTGCTGTTCCAGCAGGTGTACGGCTCGTCGCTGGCCGAGCTGGAGTCGACGACCCCGGTGCACTGGCTGGACTTCGACGCCGACGACCCGCGTACGCAGCGGGCCGTCGAGGAGAACGTGCCCTCGGTGGAGCTGCGCCCGTTCAGCGGCGCGCCCGGCCAAAAGGAGGGCGAGTCGAACACCGCGTTCTGGTACGCGGTGCCGATCATCACCTACGCCGACACCTCCGACGTCGTCGCGTCCCAACTCGCACGATCCATCGTGGATAGTTACGACACCTACCGGGACGCGACGTCGACCACGGACCTGTGGTCGACCGACCACGCGATGATCGAGCCGGTCGAGGTGCCGTTCCACCCCGGACTGATCGACGTCCTCGAGGAGGAGGGCGTGTGGACCGCGAAGGCGCAGCGACGGCAGGAGGAGTTGCTGGCACAGGAGAAGCGGCTCCACCGCGGTTGGCAGCAGGTGAAGGGGTCGGAGAACCTCGCGCGGGACTGGGCCGCCTGGAAGAAGCAGCACCTCGAGGAGGCCGGCGATGCGTGACGCGACCGACGACGACCCGCCGCAGGCCGACGACGTGCCGGGTCCTGCCCGGCTCACCGGAGCGGAGTGGTTCTGGGCGGCGGTCGCCGTGACGTTGACGGTCGGCGGGGTCCTGGTGGTGCTGAACCAGATCTTCTTCTGGAACCCGGGCGGGTTCACCCTGCTGCTGAACGCGTTCCTGTACGTGGTGTTGGCGTGCTTCCTGTCGCAGGTCTTCGTCCTGGTCGGAGCACGGAGGTCCGACCGGCGTTCCCGGTTCGCCGTGCCCTGGTACGACGCGGTGCTGGCCGCGGTGTGCGTCACGGTCAACCTGTACTTCGCAGTGCATGCCGAGCAGATCTCGCTGGAGGGCTGGGACTACGCGGCCCCGCCGCTCGCGGTCGCCGGATCGTTCGTGCTGTGGCTGTTGGTGCTCGAGGCACTGCGGCGGACGGCAGGGCTCGCCGTCACGGTCATCGCGGGGGCGTTCTCGCTGTACCCGCTGATCGCCGAGCGCATGCCCATCGGGTTCCTACAAGGTGTGCCGTTCCCGATCGAGCGTGCGGCGACGGTCCACGCGCTCGGGCCGGACTCGATCCTCGGGCTGCCGCTGCAGACGGCGGGAGCGATCCTGATCGGATTCCTGGTGTTCGGTGTCGTGCTGCAGCGCACGGGTGGCGCCGAGTTCTTCATCGACCTCGCGCGCAGCGTGTTCGGCCACGCCCGCGGCGGTTCGGCCAAGGTCGCGGTGACCAGTTCGGCGTCGATGGGCATGATGAGCGGGTCGGCGGTGTCCAATGTGCTCACCACCGGGCCGATGACGATCCCGGCGATGAGACGGGCCGGATATCCCGGCAGGTACGCGGCGGGCATCGAGGCCACCGCAGCCACGGGCGGGTCGGTCACCCCGCCGATCATGGGTACGGCCGCGTTCCTGATGGTGTCGTTCCTCGGCATTCCGTACTCGGAGGTGGCGTTGGCGGCGGCGGCCCCTGCGCTGCTGTACTACGTGGGGGTGTTCACGCAGGTGGACGCGTACGCCGCGCGCACAGGGCTGCGTGGTGAACCGCGGTCGGTGCTGCCGAAGGCACTGGCGACGCTGCGTACGGGCTGGCCGTACCTGTTCGCGCTCGGTGCGCTGATCTTCCTGTTGGTGTGGCGTAACGACGAGGCGCAGGCACCGTTCATCGCCGCCGCCGCACTGCTGATCATCGGTGTGGTGCGGCCGCGCAACCGGCTCGGTGTTCGCGGGTTGTTCGCCGTGGTGGTGGACGCGGGACGGTCGATCGCGGAGATCGTCGGCATCATCGCCGGCGTCGGGTTGATCGTCGGTGCGCTGTCGATGTCGGGTGCGTCGCTGTCGCTGGCCCGCGAACTCGTCGCGGCCGTCGGCGACAACGTGTTGCTGATCCTCGTCGCCGGCGCGATCACCTGTTTCGTGCTGGGCATGGGGATGACGGTGTCCGCGGTGTACGTCTTCCTCGCGATCGTGATGGCCCCCGCGCTCGTCGAACTCGGCGTGAACCCGGTGGCGGCGCACCTGTTCGTCATCTACTGGGCGGCGGCCTCCTACATCACGCCACCGGTGGCGCTGGCCGCGTTCGCGGCGGCGGGGATTGCCCGTACGTCACCGATGGCGACGGCGGTCACGGCGATGCGACTGGGCGCGGCGAAGTACATCGTGCCGTTCTGTTTCGCGCTCAACCCGGCGCTCGTCGCGCAGGGCGACGTCGGTTCGGTGCTGCAGGCCGTCGGACTGGCGATCGTCGGCGTGTTCGCGATGGGGGCGGCGTTCGAGGGATACGCGCCGCTGGTCGAGGTACGGATGCCGGGGTGGACGCGGCTCGTGGCGCTGGCCGCGGGTGTGGCGTTGCTGCTCCCGGAGACCGTGTCGTCGTTGACGGGCCTGCTGGTGGTGGTCGCGCTGTTCGGCGGGATCCGGATGGTCCGGGGACGCGAGCCCCGTGTCGGCGACGGGGTGCCGGCCGAGCAGACGGTGCACGAGCCGGACGGCTCCGCACCCGGCCCCCGGCGGGACGGCGATCCGGAGGTTCACGCGTGAGCGGGTCGAAGGTGACGACGCTGCGCGAGGCCGTCACCGAGCACGTGCGGGACGGCATGACCGTGGCGCTGGAAGGCTTCGGACACCTCATTCCGTTCGCCGCCGGACACGAGATCATCCGGCAGCGCAGGCGCGACCTGACGGTGTGCCGCATGACCCCGGACATCCTCACCGACCAGCTCCTCGTCGCGGGGTGCGTGAGCAGGCTCGTGGCGTCGTTCTTCGCCAGCGGTTCGGCCGGGTCGCTGTACGAGATCCGGCGCCGGGTCGAACATCACGATCCGGCGCCGCTGGAGACCGAGGAGTACTCGCACTACGGCATGTACTGCCGGTACGAGGCCGGTGCGAAACGGTTGCCGTTCCAGCCGTTGCTGTCGTACGTCGGCAGCGACCTGCCGGAGCTGAACCCGCGGATCCGCGCCGTCGAGAGTCCCTACGGCGAGGGCAAGGTGTACGTCGTGCCGCCTCTCAATCCGGACGTGACGGTCGTGCACGCCCAGCGCGCCGACGCGAGCGGAAACACGCAGCTGTGGGGCATCACCGGTGCGCAGGCGCCTGCCGCCTACGCCGCGTCGGCCGTGATCGTGACCGTCGAGGAGGTCGTCGCTCCCGAGGTCGTGCGCGCCGATCCGAACCGCACGCTGATCCCGGCGCACGCGGTCGACGCGGTCGTCGAGGTGCCCGGCGGGGCTCACCCGTCGTACGCGCAGGGCTGCTACGACCGCGACAGCGCCTTCTACCGGGAGTGGACGCCGATCAGCAGGGACAGGGAGGCCGCGCTCGCCTGGATCGACGAGTGGATCCACGGCACCGCCGACCACGCCGCGTATCTCGCCGAGCTCGGACAGGCGCGCTGGGAGGGACTCCGGGTCGCACCGGCGCCGTCCGGTTCGGTCTCCTACGGACGGAGGAAGGAATGACGGCCGACTCGCCCTCACCGGACGGTGCGGCGTCCACGGCAGAGCCGTCCACTGCCGAGCCGTCCACAGGGGACGCGACCGCCACGGACGGGGCCACGGACCGGGCCGCGCCGCTGTCCGACGTTCCGCCGCACAGCGCGGAGTTCCTCGCCACCGTGGCCGCCCGCGAGCTGGCCGGGCGGAGGCGGGTCTTCGCCGGGGTGGGACTGCCGACGCTGGCCGTGGACCTGGCCAGGCGCACCGTCGACCCGGGTGTGGAGCTGGTCTACGAGTCCGGTGTCGTGGGCGCGCATCCGGAGGCGATGGCCGAGGGGATCGCCGACTCGGTGCTCGTCTCGGGCGCCGAGGCGATGCTGAGCATGGACGCACTCTTCGGCTACGTGCTGCAGGGTGGGCACGTCGACGTGGGATTCCTCGGCGCCGCCCAGGTGGACCGGATCGGCAACATCAACACGTCCGTGATCGGTGACTGGCAGCGCCCGGAGGTGCGACTGCCCGGATCGGGCGGGGCGAGCGACATCATCGCCTCCGCCCGCGAGATCGTGGTCGTGCTGCGCCGCCACGACCCGCACGCGCTGCCCGCGGAGGTCGACTTCTGCACCTCGCCGAGCCCCGCCCGCGCGCGCAGGCGGGAGGGGTTCCACCAGCCTGCGGGCGCCGGTGTCACCACGGTCATCACCCCGCTCGGCATCCTGCGCAGACCGGATCGCTACGGCGAACTGGAGCTGGCGGCGGTCCACCCCGGCGTCACCGTGGCCGAGGCGACCGGCGACGTGGGCTGGGACCTGCGGGTGCGGGCCGACGTGGCCGAGACGCCGCGTCCCCGTGCCGAGGACGTCCGGCTGCTGCGGGAGGAGATCGACACGGTGCGGCTGTACCTGCGGTGACGGCGGGTGTGTCACAGTCCGGCATAGCCCTCGGGAGTGGGAAGGGCGATCTCGGACAGTTCGAGGACACGGTCGACGGCCGGCGTGGTCTCGGTGCGCCAGATCAGCCGGGCCAGCGCCTCCTCCCTGCCGCCTTCGAGCGGGATGACCGACAGGCCTGTGGTGATCACGTTGCGGAACGCGGTGTCCACGGTGAGCGTGAGCCCCACTCCGGCGGCGACGAGTGCCATGAGCGTCCAGGTGTCGGGACCCTGCTGGACGATCCGCGGGGTGAACCCGGCCTGCTCGGCCTTGCGCATCGCCGTGTCACGCAGCGACGACCCGGTCGCGGCCTCGAGGAACACCCACGACTCGTCGACGAGCTCCTCCATGCCGACCGATTCCCGTCCGGCGAGCGGGTGCGATTCGGGCACGACGATGACGAAGTGGTCGACGCGGACGACGCGGGAGCACATGCCGGGCGGCGTGGCGTCCCATCGCACGATCGCCATGTCGAGCGTGCCGTCGGCGAGCTGGCCGATGGCCTCGGAACCGTAGGTGGTGCTGCTGAGCGCCAGCTCGATACCCGGCTGGTCTTGCCGGACGCGCTGGGCGAGCGCACTGATCAGCGGGTGCGACGACGGGCCTGCGAAGCCGATCGAAACGGTGCCGACCGCCCCTTCGCCCGCGTACGCGACCGCGCGTTCGGCCGCGTCGAAGGCGCGGACGATGTCGTAGGCGGCGGGTACGAGCGCCTCGCCCTGCGGGGTCAGGCTGACGCGCCGCGTGGTGCGGTCGAACAGCGGCGCGCCGAGGTGGCGTTCGAGTTGCTGGACGGTGCGGCTCAGCGGTGGCTGGGCGATGTGCAGTCGTGCGGCGGCCCTGCCGAAGTGCAGTTCCTCGGCGACGGCGAGGAACGCCGTGACGTGGTGGAGGTCCATCCGGCGGCTCCTGGCTCCGGCCCTGCCGGGTCGCGGCAGGCCCTCGGTCGTACCGGCGCACGGTCGTGCGCGGGCACCGACCCTGTGCCGATTGATACGTGCACACGATCGATACCATACCGATTGCGCCATTGTCGGGTATCGATTGCGTTGGCAGGATCGGGGACATGGTCGACACCGCCGCCGACGTCCCCCGAGCCCTGCCGCTCGAGGGAGTCCGCGTGGTCGCACTGGAACAGGCGGTGGCGGCGCCGCTGGCCACGCGCCACCTGGCCGACCTGGGCGCCGAGGTGATCAAGATCGAGCGCGTCGGCGAGGGCGATTTCGCGAGGGCCTACGACGACACGGTGAACGGGATCGCCTCGCACTTCGTGTGGCTCGGCCGCGGGAAGAAATCGGTGGCACTCGACGTCAAATCGCCCCGCGGCGGGCGGCTGCTCACCGGCCTTCTCGGCACCGCGGACGTGTTCGTGCAGAACCTGGCACCCGGCGCCGCCGCCCGGCTCGGCCTCGACGCCGACACGCTGCGGAGTCGCGATCCGCGGCTGGTGACCGTGGATCTCAGCGGGTACGGCGACCGTGGCCGGTACGCCGATCGCAAGGCCTACGACATGCTGGTGCAGGCCGAGAGCGGGCTCGTGTCGATCACCGGCACGCCCGAGCAGGCCACCAAGACCGGCATCCCCACCTCCGACATCGCGGCGGGCATGTACGTCCTCACGGCCGTGCTCAGTGCGCTGCTGCGGCGGGAACGCACGGGCGTGGGTGCGAGCCTGGACGTGTCGATGTTCGACGCCACGGCCGAATGGCTCGGCCACCCCATGTACGTCGCGATGTACGCGGGCAGGCAGTTGCCCCGGCTCGGGCTCAGCCACGCGGCGATCGCGCCGTACGACGCTTATCCGACGAGCGACGGCCGGGTGCTGATCGGCGTGCAGAACGACCGCGGGTGGCAGGCGCTGTGCCGCGAGGTCTTCGCCGACGACGCGCTCGCGGCCGACTCCCGGTTCGTGACGAACGTGCTGCGGGTCGACCATCGCGGTGCGTGCGACGCGGAGGTCGGCGTGCGCACCGCACGGTTCGACACCGCCACCCTGGAGGCGCGGCTCGCCGACGTCGGCGTGGCGGCGGCGCAGGTCAACGACATGGCCGGACTCGTCGACCATCCACAACTGTCCGAACGCGACCGCTGGCGGGAGGTCCGCACCGAGAACGGCCCCGTGCGGGCGCTGCTGCCGCCGATGACGTTTCGCGACGTCGACCTCGTCATGGGCGACGTGCCCGCGCTCGGCGAGCACACCGACGAGACGCTCACCGCCCTCGGTGTGCAGGCCGGGGAGCTCGACGACCTGCGCGCCGACGGCGTGATCCAGTGACCGACAGGGAGGCCACCGCCATGACCACCACGCCCGACCCGGTGTCGACACCCGGACCGCAGCAGGTCGACGACGAGGACTTCGCCGCGATCCTCGCCGCCACGCGGGACTTCGTGCGCAGCAGGGTGGTTCCGCGGGAGAACGAGATCGCCGAGGCCGACGCGATCCCGGACGACCTGCGGGCGCAGGTCGCCGACATGGGCCTGTTCGGCTACGCCATTCCGCAGGAATGGGGCGGTCTCGGGCTGAACCTGACGCAGGACGTCGAGCTGGCCATGGAACTGGGCTACACGTCGTTGGCACTGCGGTCGCTGTTCGGCACCAACAACGGCATCGCGGGCCAGGTGCTGGTCAACTACGGCACCGACACGCAGAAGGCGGCATGGCTCGAACGGATCGCCTCGGGAGCCGTGGTCGCCTCGTTCGCGCTGACCGAACCGGGGGCCGGATCGAGCCCCGCGGGACTGCGCACGAAGGCCGTGGCCGACGGCGACGACTGGGTGATCACCGGCGGCAAGCGGTTCATCACGAACGCCCCGATCGCGGACCTGTTCGTCACGTTCGCCCGCACGCGCGAGGCCGAGGGCAGGGATCCCGGCATCGCGGTGTTCCTGGTCCCCGCCGACGCACCCGGCGTCCAGGTGGGGCCGAAGGACCGCAAGATGGGGCAGGAGGGCGCCTGGACGGCCGACGTCACGTTCGACGGCGTGCGGGTCCCGGCCGACGCGCTCGTCGGCGGGTCCGAGGAGGTCGGCTACAAGGCCGCGATGATGTCGCTGGCCCGCGGCCGCGTGCACATCGCCGCGCTCGCGGTCGGCGCCGCGCGGCGGGCGCTGGACGAGTCGGTGGCCTACGCGACGGGAGCGACGCAGGCGGGCACGCCGATCGGCGAGTTCCAGTTGGTCCAGGCCATGCTGGCGGACATGCAGACGGGTGTGATGTCCGGTGAGGCCCTCGTACGCGACGCGGCGAGGAAATATCACACCGGAGAGGACCGGCGGATCGCCCCGTCGGTGGCGAAGCTGCACTGCACGGAGATGGTCGGCAGGGTCGCCGACCTCGCCGTCCAGGTGCACGGCGGCACCGGGTACATGCGCGAGGTGCCGGTCGAACGGATCTACCGCGAGGTGCGGCTGCTGCGCCTCTACGAGGGCACGAGCGAGATCCAACGGCTGATCATCGGCGGTGGTCTGGTCAAGGCGGCGCAGCGCGGCGCACGCTGACCGGGCCGTCCCCGCCCTCGGAAGGGCGACCCGCACCGGGGTGCCGGTCGGTCGTGACCGGCACCCCGGTGCGGCGCCGCGCTCGTCGTGTCAGGGTCGCCAGGCCGGGTCGCGGCCGAGGAAGGCCATCAGCCTGTCCTGGGCGGGCGCGGTCGTCATCGCTCGGTGCCGGTCGTCAGCAGCCGGTCGAGCTTCTCGTAGCCCTCGCGGACCCCGGTGTCCATGCCGCTGGCCAGGATGCCGTCGCGGGTCTCGAAGTCCTTGACCAGGCTCAGCACCCGCAGGCGCGTGCGTCCGCCGTCGAGTCGCTCGAACGTCAGGGTCTCGAGCGAGACGCCGTCCGGCATGCCCTCGTAGGTGAACGTCCACACGATCCGTTCGTCCGGCCGCACCTCGTGGAAGCTGCCGTAGAAGGAGGCGATCTCCTCGCCGTCCCTGTCGTTGGCGAACGCCCATTCGCCGCCGGTGCGGGCGTCCCACTTGACGATCCTCGTCGTGAGCGAGTGCGGCCCGATCCACCGGCGGTACAGCTCGGGGTCGACGTGGGCACGGAACACGCGGTCCGGTTCGGCGTCGAACTCGCGGACGATCTCGATCGTCGGGACCCGTTCGTCGGCCGTGATCTCGGTGTCGTGGGTGGTCGTGGTCATGATGCCTCCGTTTCGGACGGTCGTGCTCGATCGCTCTCCTCTGCCAGGAGGGCGTCGAGCCTGCGGTAACGCTCTTCGGCTCGCCTGCGGTAGCGCTCGATCCAGGTCGACATCAGGTCGAACACCTCCGCGTCCAGATGGACCGGCCGGCGCTGGGCCTCCTTGCTGCGGGTAACCAGTCCGGCGTCGCCCAGCACCTTCAGGTGCTTCGACACGGCCTGGAGGCTCATGTCGTAGTGCTCGGCGAGCTCGCCCACGGTCGCGTCGTCGACGGCCAACCGGGCGACCAGGTCGCGGCGGGTCGGATCGGCGAGTGCGGCGAAGGCACGGTTGAGCCGTTCGGTCCTGTCGTCCACCGTTCTTTCCTCAACTTGTCGGTTGAATAAAGGCTAGGACTGCATCCGCCCAATTGTCAACCTGAAGGTTGAATAACGAGGTGAGGTGGGATCAGCCCAGGACGTCGAGCGACGACAGCTGCTCGTCGAGCCACGGCGCGAGCGTGCGCGCATAGGTCGCGGTCAGGTGGGTCGTCACGCCGTAGACGACGACGTCGCCGATGACCGCCGGGCACGTGCCGTCGCGGCAGAACGCCGGCGTCGAGTCGAGCAGCTGCGCGCCGTCGACCCGCTTCGCGGCGTGGTCGGCGACGTGCGGGTAGTCGAAGGCGACGTCCTGCGGGACGGCGCAGTCGTCCAGCCGGTTCGGGGCCCGCGAGACGCAGCTGGGCACGTCCTTGTCCGGGTGCGGATTGTCCTTGATCGTGACGACCTGCGCGCCGGAGCCGCGAAGCTCGGACAGCGTGTCGGCGTACCCGTCGCGGAGCTTCCTCGCGCTCGCCGTGGGATCGAGGCGGCGCTCACCGTCCATCGCCGTGTACGTGTCGCGGCCGCCGGTCAGGACGAGGTCGGGCTTCTCCTTCTCGGTGATGCGGGTCAGCATGTCCGACCGCCAGGCGTCGCATTCGGAGTAGTACCGCCGCAGTGCGTCGTTGTAGAGGCCGACCTGCGGCGGCGGGCATCCGGACTTGGTCAGCGACACGAGGCGCCAGCCGCGGTCCTTCGCGATGCGTTCCAGCGCGGGGAAGTACTGCATGGCATGGGAGTCGCCGAACAGCACGACGGTGCGGTCGGACTCCGGATCGCCGTAGGCGCACGCGGGAGAGGTCGTCTCCGGCCGGTCGGCGTGACAGCCGTCGTCGTAGTTGCGTGGCCAGTCCTGCGGGGCGAGCCGTGGTTCGGGGCGCACCGCGTCGACGGAACGCTGCACGGCGTCGCCGTGGCCGAGCGCGGGCGCGCCGGTGGCCTCGTCGGGAGCCTTGGTGGGAAGTGACGGGATCGTCAGCGCCAGCACCAGTCCGCAGACGACGGCGAACACGGTGCACGCCGCTCCCAGTGTCAGCGCGCGCCGCGACCGGCGCAGCAGCGGCGACAGCCGGAAGGGCTGTTCGACCAGGTGGTACGTGGCCACGGCGAGGACGTAGGCGCCCGCGACGACGGCCAGTCCTTCGACGGCCGACAACTCGCCGAACGCGGCGGCCGCGAACACCAGTGCCGGCCAGTGCCACAGGTACCACGAGTACGACACCCGTCCGAGGTGCCGCATGACCGGTGTGGCGAGGAGCTGCTGCGGCCGGGCCGACGGCAGTGCCGTGCCCGCGGCGATGACCGCAGCCGTGCCCAGTGCCGGCAGCATCGCCCACGGGGCCGGGAACAGCGTCGCCTCGTCGAACAGCACGACCGCCCCGCCGATCGCGGCGAGACCCGTCCACGCCAGCACCGTCGCCGCCCTCGGGGCGAGCCGGGTGACCGGCAGGAGTGCGATCGCGCCGCCGACGGCGAACTCCCAGCCGCGGCCCAGCGTGTCGAAGTACGCCGTGTCGGCCGAGCGCAGCGTGCCGACCACCGAGTACACCAGCGACACCGTGCCCACGACGGCGACGACGGCGAGCAGTGTCCGCCGCGGGCCGTGGGCACCGGCGAAGCGCCGCACCAGCCACACCACTCCGAGGAGCAGCAGCGGCCACACGACGTAGAACTGCTCCTCGACGGCCAGTGACCAGAAGTGCTGCACGGGACTGGCCTGCATGCCGGCCGCGAAGTAGTCGACCGCCTGCCCGGACAGCCACCAGTTGAGCGCGTACAGGGCGGAGGCGACGAGGTCGGCGGCGACCGAGTCGCGGTCGACGGGGGACAGCAGCAGCCAGGACAGCAGGGCCACCGCTGCCAGTACGACGGCGACCGCGGGCAGCAGCCGCCGGGCGCGGCGGGCGTAGAAGCGGCCGAGCGACAGCGAACCGGTGCGTTCGATCTCGTCGGCGATCAGCCGGGTCATGAGGAACCCGGACAGCACGAAGAACACGTCGACGCCGACGTAGCCGCCGGTGACCGGTAGCCCCGCGTGGTACAGCAGAACGGCGAGGATGGCGACCGCACGCAGGCCCTCGATGTCGGGCCGGAACCGGCGGGCCGCGTCGGCGCTCACGGACCCGGCGTCCCCCGGAAGGGTCGCGGTCGGTGCGGTTTCCGGCGACGGTGCGGTCGTCTGCGCCGGCGAATCCCCGTGGCGTGACGGCGAGGGCCCTGGCCGCGGCAGCGAACGCACAGTGGTGGAACCTCTCGGTCGATGTCGTGGTCCCGCGTGGGCACGGCGAGCGGTTGCGTCGGCCGTGTCGGCGCGGATCGAGACGCGGTTCGCCGCGGGCGGGTCACCGCAAAAGCTGCCTCGCCCGAGTCCGGCTGTCAATGGTGCCGACCACGCTGTCGACCGCGTTTTCCGTTGGCTCACAACGGTTTTACTCGCAAGCTCACGGCGCGATCACACCGGTGAGATGTGGGTCAGGCCGGAAGGCGTGCGATGACGAACACGGTGAGCCGGCACCGGCAGGCCTGATCACGGGACATCGGGTCGGACCCGCAGGTGGGGAGCGCCACCCCGGGAACGTACGAATCGGGCGATGCCGATGAACAGGACAGCGGCGGTGGCAGTGTGGCCGTGTTCGCCCGCGCGGAAATATCCGCCGAGTCGATCATTGTTGTGCCGGACATGAAGGCTGTGGGAGTGACCGAGTTCGGCGGTCCGGACGCGTTGCACACACTCGAACTGCCCGAGCCGGAGGCCGGCGCGGGGCAGGTACGGATCCGCGTGCACGCGGCGGCCGTGAACCCGACGGACACGGGGGTGCGCACGGGTATGAGGGCGGGGCCGGATGCGGCGTCGCCGCAGGTGCCCGGGATGGACGCCGCCGGCGTGATCGACCAACTGGGCCCCGGCGTCGGTGACCGCCTCACGCTCGGGCAGGCCGTCGTCGCACTGGTGGTGCCGTCCGGCTCGCACGGCGCGTACGCCGAGCGGATCGTCGTCCCGGCGGAGTCGGTGGTCGCTGCGCCGGAGGGCGCGGACGTCGCCGCCGCGTCGACGCTGCTGATGAACGCGATGACGGCACGGCTGGCGATCGACGCCTGCGGGCTCTCGCACGGCGACACGATCGCCGTCACCGGCGCGGCGGGCGCGTTCGGCGGCTATGTGGTCCAGCTCGCCAAGGCCGACGGGCTGCGGGTGATCGCGGACGCCAAGGAGTCCGATGTGGATCTGGTACGCGGCCTCGGGGCCGACGAGATCGTGACGCGCGGCGACGACGTCGCGGCACGCATCCGGGAGCTCGCCCCGGACGGGGTGCCGGGCCTGGCCGACGGTGCGCTGCTCAACGAGCGTGCACTGCCGGCCGTCGCCGACGGGGGCACCCTGGTGACCCTGCGCGGCTGGCAGGACCAGGCCGAACGCGGCATCACGGTGCATCCGGTGCTGGTCGTGCACGGTGCGACCGACACCGGCCGGCTGGACCGGCTCGCCCGCCAGGCCGAACAGGGCGTCCTCGGCCTGCGCGTGGCGGGGGTCTTCCCGGCAAGCCGGGCGGCGGAGGCACACCGGGTGCTGGAAGCGGGCGGCGTGCGCGGCAGGCTGGTCCTGGACTTCACCGACGACGCGGCGCTCACCGACTGACGCCCGGCTCCGGTGGCCGTGCCAGGGACCTGCCACGGCGACGGGCCGGGGTCAGTCCTCCGCGGTGTGACGTATGGGCAGGTGGACGGTGAATACCGTCCCGACGCCGACGGTGCTTCGCACCGCGATCCGGCCCCCGTGTGCGGTGATGAGGTGGTGCGTGATCGCCAGGCCGAGCCCGCTGCCGCCGCTGCTGCGGCTGCGCGACTTCTCGGCCCGCCAGAAGCGGTCGAAGACGTGCGGGAGCGATTCGGCGTCGATGCCGGTGCCGGTGTCGGTGACGTCGATGCGCAACTCGTCGTCGATGGCCTGCGCCCGCAGTTCGACCCGTCCGCCTCGTGGCGTGTGGCGGACGGCGTTCGACACCAGATTGCCCAGCGACTGGCGCAGCCGGGTCGGATCCGCCGACAGCTCGGCATCGTCGTCGGCGTGCACGGAGAGTTCGACGCCGCCGTTGTCGGCCGCCGCCCGGTGCGCGGCGACGACCTGCTCGACGAGGGCTCGCAGGTCGACCGGCTCGAGGTGCACGTGCAGCTTTCCCGCGTCGGCGAGCGCCAGGTCCTGCAGATCGTCGATGAGGTGCTGCAGCAGCAATGTCTCCTCGTGCAGCGAGGCGACCAGCTGCGGATCGAGGTCGGCGACACCGTCCTGGGCGGCTTCGAGCCAACCCCGCACGTTGCCCAACGGTGTCCGGAGTTCGTGTGCGACGTCACTGACCAGGGTTCTGCGCTGCCGTTCCGAGCGTTCGATGCGCTCCGACATGCTGTTGAACGCCGTCGCGAGCTCGCCGATCTCGCCGCGTGCGGACGTTTCGGCGCGGGCGGACCGGTCTCCGTCGCCCATCCTCTTCGCCGCGGCGGTGATCGCACGGATCGGGCGGACGAGCCTGCTCGCGGCCAGCGCTGCGACGCCGATGGTGACGGCGAGCACAGTCGCCGCGGTCCACACGATGCTGTCGACGCCCACAGTGGACAGATCGGGCCCGGCGCCGTCCCCGTTGGGCGCGGTGATGAACAGTTGCGCCGCAGGGGACACGTGGGAGGCGAGCTGTTCCCGCCGCGCCGAGTCGACACATCGCTTCGTGTGGCTGCCCGTGGTGGTGAGTTCGCCGGCCGAGGTGATGTCCGAGGCGTCGACCGGGAGCGGTCCGCGCCCCTGCCGTTCGAGGCAGGCATCGACGAGCGTCAGCAGCGCCTCGTTCGCGGTGCGCTCGGTACGGGTGGCCGCGGCTTCGGGCCCGCAGACCGACTTGGGTGACGGTGTCGGTGGTTCGGTTCGCGAACCGGTCGCCGGCCTCGGTAGCTGCGCGATCGAGGCCGGCGACCGCGTGCCGTCGCGGGACGGCCGTTCCGGCGCCCTTGTCTCCGCCGTCGGTGGCGGCGATGTCGCGGTGACGGGTTCGACGGTGGAGCGGCCGTTCGGGCGTTCGACGATGGTGCCGTCCACGCCGTGGCGCCGCAGGCACGCCAACCGCGACCGTGCTGCCTCGCGGAGCTTGCGCCGTTCGCCCGCGGTCAGCCGGTAGGGGCCGACGGCTCGGGGGTCGATGCCGGAGGCCGTGGCGTCCGGCTTGAGCACGGTGTCGACGGCGAGCGGGTCGACCACCGCGGACGGTGTGCGGGGGAGCGCGTCCCGGTCGTGGCCGCCCGAGTCGGCAATCGGGACCCGGGCAGGCGTCGTCAGCGTGATCCTGCGGCCCGTCTCGTCGGCGAGTCGGTCGACCGTGTCCTGTACTCCCCGCCACCGGGCATGTGTCGCGGCGTAGCCGAGGAGGGAATCGTAGATGGTGGCGTCGTGGGCCAGCGATGTGCGGAGTTCGCGGTTGATCGCGCCGCTCGTGCTCTGCGCGGCGAGCCACGCGGTCGCGCCGATCGATGCGCATGCCACGACTGCGGCGAGCGCGAGCAGGCGCGTGAGCAGACTGTGCCTGCCGAGCTTGCGGCGACCGTCCGAAAGCCCGTCGCTGTCGTTACGACGCCGCATCGACCGCGCCGTCCTGCAGTTTGTAGCCGACGCCGTACACCGTGATCAGGCGTGCCGGCTTCCGCGGGTCGGCTTCGAGTTTGCGGCGCAGGTTCATGACGTGCACGTCGACGGTTCGTTCGGTGACGAACCGGTCCATTCCGAGGGCCTGGTCGAGTAGCTGGCCGCGCGTGAACACGCGTCCGGGCTCGGCGGCGAGCGTGGCGAGCAGGCCGAACTCGGCGGGCGTGCAGTCCAGCGGCACCCCCGCCAGTACCACCTTGTGCCGCTGCCTGTCGACGACGAGGTCGTCGACTTCGAGAACCCCGTCCTGCTGAGGGGACCCACGTCCGGCGCGGCGCAGGATCGCCCGTACCCGCGCCGCGAGCTGCCGAGGACTGTAGGGCTTGGTGACGTAGTCGTCGGCGCCGAGGTCGAGGCCGAGCAGCACGTCGTCCTCGGTTGTGCGGGCGGTGAGCAGCACGATCGGCAGGTCGGACTCGGCGCGCAGTACGCGGCAGACGTCGAGGCCGTCGACCTTCGGCATCATCACGTCGAGCACGGCCAGGTCCGGGCGCTGCCGCCGTGCCTCGTCGATCGCCGACCGCCCGTCCTGGACGACCGCCACGGTGTGGCCGTCGCGGTGCAGATAGCGCCGGATCAGCTCGGCCTGCATGGGGTCGTCTTCCGCGACCAGTACCTGTGCGCACATTGTCGGCATTGTCGCCGGTCGAAGGGCTGCAGCGGCCTGGTTCGGGCAACTCCTCCCGCGATTCGAACAGGATCTTCACATTCGCCGGACGGGATCTTGACAACTCGGAGTCAGGGTGTGTCTCACCCCTCCCGAAACAGGAAGAAAGGACACGATCGATGAAGCTTGGGCGAACCCTCGCCGCGACCGCGGTGCTCGGTGCATTGGCGCTGCCGATGACGGCCGCCGTCGGCTGGGCGGACACCGCCGAGGCCCCGACCGCGGAACCGTCGCGATCCGCTCCCTCGACCGGCGAACCGCAGGAGCGGCCGACGCAGCGACCGACCGAGCGGCCGACCCGCGAACCGCAGGAGCGATCGACCGAGCGGCCGACCCGCGAACCACAGGAGCGACCGACGCCGACTGCGACCGCCCCGGCGGGCGAACGGCAGGTGACCGAACGGCCCGTGGGCGCCCCTGAGACCGGAGGCGATCCGGCCGGGTGGGATGGCGCACCGGTCTACGTCGGCGGTGCGGCGGCCGCGGTCATCGGTGCCGGCACCGTTGTCCTGCTGCGTCGTCGCAGTGCCGGCGAACGGTAGGCGTCCGTCGGTGCACGGGTGTCATGGCACGCGGGGAGGCCGGTTCACGGTCTCCCCGGTGCTGGCGCTGGTTCTCGCGGTCGCGGGGTGTACGGCACCGGATCACCCGGTCGGCGTCAGCAACGGTTCCGAAGTTTCCACGTCGACGTCGGCACAGGGAGGCCGGGGCGCGCCGGACGATTCCGTGGAGCCGGTTCCGGATTGGGTGGACGTGCCGGTGATCGACGTGCACTCGTCGCTGATCCCGCTCGGACTCAACGACGACGGAACGGTCGCGGTGCCTGCGCTGCACCGGCCGATGCAGGCCGGCTGGTATCGCTACGGTCCCGTACCGGGTGAGGTGGGCCCCGCTGTCGTTCTCGGCCACGTCAACGGTGACGGCAGGGACGGCATCTTCGCGCGGTTGCATGAACTGGAGAGCGGGGACGAGATCCGCGTCGGCCACGACGACGGCACGGTCGTGCGGTTCAGGGTGACCCGCGTCTCGCAAGTGCCGAAGGAGCGGTTCCCGTCGGATCGGGTGTACGGCGACACGGCGAGTCCCGAGCTGCGGCTGATCACCTGCGGCGGGGAGTACGACGAGGAGGCGGAGAGCTACCGCGCCAACGTGATCGTCTACGCGGAGCTCGCCGCGCGGTGAGATACGGGTCAGGCGGGGCCGGGACTTGTCCAGTTGCGGGGGACGTGACCGATACGGACCCGTTGCGGATGGTCGCCGACCGGTACGGACGCGACCTTCTCCCCGGTGGCGAAATCGATCGCGGTCACCCTGTCGTCGGCGCTCTCGGAGATCACGCAGTGACTGCCGTCGCCGTTGACGGTGGCCCAGTACGGCTTTCCCGCCGGGACGAGCGGACCCTCCCGCAGGGTGTCCCGGTCGACGACGGTGGCGTAGTCGTCCATGGTCCCCGCGACGCACAGCTTCCCGCCGTCCGGGCTCATCGATATCCCGTGGTGCCGGGAGTCGTTGACCCACTTCGTGCGGTTCTCGGTGGTGTCCGGGTTCTTCGGCAGCGTCTTGACGCGGGTGATCCGGTCCTCGGCCACGTCGTACTCGAGGAAGCCGTTGAAGAACGAGACCTGGAAGTACAACGTCGACTCGTCGGGACCGAACACCGCCGGGCGTACCGCGTCCGAGAACTTCTCCAGTCCCGCGGCGTCGAGCCGCTCGCGCATGTCGATCACCCGGACCACCTCGAAGGTCCTGGTGTCCACGACCGTGATCTTGCGGTCGCCCTTGGTGAAGTCCATCGCCGGGTCGTCCAGCGGTGTCTGGACATCGCCGATGGACATGTTCCACAGGTACCGGCCACCGTCGGTGTAGACGTTCTCGTGCGGTTTGTCGCCGGTCGTGAAGGAGCCGAGTTCTCGGCCGGTGCGGATGTCCAGGACGTGCACCGTGTTGCTCGTCGACGCCGACACGGCGACGCGTTCGCCGTCGGGGGAGACCGCCATGTGGTCCGCGCGGTGGCCCGACACCGGGAACCGCCAGTTGACCTCCCCGGTGGCGACGTCCACCGAGACGACGTCGGCGAAGCTCGGGCGTGAGGCCACCACCGCCGACCCGTCGGGTGTCGAGTACATGTCGTCGACGAGCTGGTCGTGGCCCTCGCCGACGAGATGCCGGATGCCGAGGAAGTAGCCCAGCCGGACGGGGTTGGTGTAGATCTCGCGGAGTCGCTCCTGTTCGTCGGGGACCATGTCGATCCGGCCGAGCTTGGCGTAGTCCTCGGTGGATTCGAGGACGTCGACCGTTCCCTCCCAGTTGTTCCCCACGAACAGCACCTCCCGCAGTGCTGCGCCGGAGGTGTCGTCGGCGGCCGCGACGGAGGTCGACAGGAGCGCGCTCACGGCGCTCAGCACGGCGATCGTCCGGGCGAGAGGGCGTCGCATGGGGCTCCTTCCGAGAGCGTGCTCGAACACCGGCCGCACAGGGCGCGGATCGTCAAAAGTAGAACATGTTTCCGTATCGACGACAAGGAAACGTGTCCCGCGGGGAATGACGGCCGCGGCGGCCCGGGTGATGAGGCGGCCGGGTCAGGGCGACCCGGTGGCGCAGGTGTCGAAGGAGCGGTCACCGATCGGGGTGTGCGGCGACACGGCAGACGCCCCCGATCGCGACGCCCTGGACCGCGACGCCTCGGATCGCGACGGCCCGGATCGCGACGGCCCGGATCGCGACGTCGCAGAGCGCGACGCCGCGTGGGCGATCACTGCGGGTGCAGTCCGGTGGCCTTGGCGGTCAGCTCGGCGGACCGCAGCCGATTCTCGAGCGTCGGCGACGGGTGAGTGACGATCAGCTCGTCGGCATCGGCGTGCTTGCCGAACCAGTCGAGGTAGTCGGCGACCTGGTCGGCCGTGCCGACCGCCGAGTAGCGGACCATGTCCATGATCGGCTTGCCCTGCGGCGAGTCGAGGACGGCGTCGGCTTCCGCGTCGGTGAACGTGCGGCCCCGGCCTGCGAGCAGCCGCAGTCGCGAGCGCTTGACGACCTGGGAGTCGGATTCGGCCTGCTCCACCGTGTCGGCGGCGATGACGTTGGCGCCCGCGATCACGTACGGCTCGTCGAGCTGGTCGGACGGCTGGAACTCGCTCCGGTAGGCGGCGACCGCGGCTTCGAGTGCGTCCGGCGCGAAGTGCGACGCGAACGCGTACGGCAGTCCCAATGCGGCGGCCAGCTTGGCGCCGAACAGCGAGGAGCCGAGGATGTGGAGCGGCACGTGCGTGCCCTTGCCCGGAGTCGCCTTGACCCCGGAGACGAGGGACTGCTCGCCCAAGTAGCCCTGCAGCTCCTGCACGTCCCGTGGGAACGCTTCCGCCGAGCTCGGGTCGCGGCGCAGTGCGCGCAGCGTGTTCTGGTCCGTGCCCGGTGCGCGTCCCAGGCCGAGATCGATACGGCCGGGATGCAGGGTCTCGAGCGTGCCGAACTGCTCGGCGATCGTCAGCGGCGCGTGGTTGGGCAGCATGATGCCGCCGGAGCCGAGGCGGATCGTCTCCGTCTGCGAGGCGACGTGCGCGATCAGCACGCTCGTGGCCGAGGACGCGATCGTCGACATGTTGTGGTGCTCGGCGTACCAGACCCGGCGATAACCGAGCTGCTCCGCGTGGCGGGCCAGGGCGACGCTGTTGCGGAGCCCGTCACCCACGGACTCTCCGCTGCCGACCGTGGCGAGATCGAGGATGGACAGCGGAGGGGTCATGATCGCGTGCACCTTTCGTCGGGGATCCACGTGGGACACGGGGTGTCCCGTCAAGGACAACCACTGCGCCGGACCCGATATTTCGGTGGGGGTCGTGGCTCACAGTGGTTCGCGTCCGGCACCGACGTGATCTTTTACCCCAATCGGACAACCCACCTGCCACTTTTTCGCCACACGGAATTCGTACGGTCGCCCGCACAGTCACGCGGGTCACCCAAACGGGGGAACTGTGGGTAACCGCGGACACATGTCTCGTCTACGAAAGGAAGTACCGCGGAATGTCCGCTACCCAATCGCCGCAGATGCCGCAGGCTCCGATGGGGGAGCCGCCCCGGGAAGCCAGGAACGGTCTCGGCATCACGGGCTTCGTGCTGGGCCTCATCGGCCTGGTGTTCTCGTGGATGCCGTTCATCGGTGTGATCTCGTGGCCGCTGGTGGCGCTGGGGCTCATCTTCTCGATCCTCGGTCTGGTGCGGGTGAAGAACCGGCAGGCCACCAACAAGGGCATGTCGATCGCGGGCCTCGTGGTGTCCGTTCTGGGGATCGGCGTCGCGGTCGTCATGTTCATCGTGACGACCGTGGCCGTCAACGAGGTGACCGAGGAGGCCAACCGCGAGGTCACCGTGCAGTACGAGGTCACCGGTGACGCGCCGAGCGCCGAGGTGGTCTACAGCTCGTTCGGCGGTGGCAACTACTCGACCAACACCGAGACCGTGAACCAGCTGCCCTGGAACGAGGAGCTCACCACGAGCGGCTTCTTCAAGGGCGGCGACCTGCGGGTCGTCGTCGGTGCGGGCGGCGGCAGCGTCACCTGCAAGGTGACCGTCGACGGCGAGGTGGTCAAGACCGCCGAGGCCGAGGGCGCCGCGGGTGTCGCCAACTGCAACGGGTTCGGCAGCTGATCTGCCACACCACACGATTCCACCGCGCGGCCGGGGAACGTCTCTCCGGCCGCGCGGTTCCCTCACGCGGCGCCGGAGGTCAGCCGCCGGCGAGGCCGGCGATGCCCGTCGCGAAGACGCCCTGGCTGAACGTCTTGTCGAGCGTCGGCTCGTCCGCGGCGTCGGCGTCGTACTCGGTCCACCATTCGACGAACGTGTCGCCGGTGGCGGTCACCGGGGCGAGGCGAATGGTGCTGATGTAGCTGCGGATGGGGAACGGGCCGTCGAGGATGTTGTAGGTGTAACTGCGGCCGGGGTCGTCGAGGACGAGCAGCTGCTCCCGTACGACGGCGCCGTCGGCGAGCGTCAGTTTGCGCACGGCGCCGACCTCGGTGGCGCTGTGGCCCGGTTCGATCTCGCTGCTGTCGATCCCGGGGTGCCAGGCGGGCAGGCCGTTGAAGTCGCGGACGCGCCGCCACACCTCGTCGACGTCACCCGGCACGATTCCGCTGGCATAGGGCCGTGGCATCTACTTCTCCTTTGCGGTGTCCAGCTCCTTGAACTCGCGGGTGCGCGCGGTCAGCGCCTCTTCGACGGGCAGCCGTTCCATGCTGCTGGCGCCGTAGAACCCGTGACAGTGCTGCGTTCGCGACAGGACGTAGGCCGCGTCCTGCGGGGTGGCGATGGGGCCGCCGTGGCACAGCACGAGGACGTCGTCGCGGATCTCGCGGGCCGCGGCGGACCACTCGTCGATCGCCGCGACACAGTCGTCGAGCGTCTTCGCGGTCACCGCACCGATCGACCCGCTGGTGGTCAGGCCCATGTGGCAGACGAGGACGTCGGCGCCGGCCTCGGTCATGGCGCGGGCGTCGTCGGAGGAGAACACGTACGGCGTGGTGAGCAGGTCGGCGCGGCGGGCGGCGGCGACCATGTCGACCTCGTGCTGGTATCCCATGCCGGTTTCCTCGAGATTGGCGCGGAAGGTGCCGTCGATGAGGCCGACGGTGGGGAAGTTCTGCACCCCCGAGAAGCCGAGGTCGGCGAGCCTGCGGAGGAAACGGTCGGTGTCGAGGAACGGATCGGTCGCGTTGACGCCCGCCAGCACGGGCGTCCGCTTCACCACCGGCAGCACCTCGTCGGCCATCTCCACGACGATGTCGTTGGCGTTGCCGTAGGCGAGCAGACCGGCGAGGGAACCGCGGCCCGCCATGCGGAAACGACCGGAGTTGTAGATGACGATGAGGTCGATGCCGCCCGCCTCCTCGCACTTGGCGGACAGGCCCGTTCCGGCGCCGCCGCCCACGATCGGCTCGCCGCGCCGTGCCATCGCGGTGAACGTGGTGAGCAGTTCCTGCCTGTCGATCCGGGGCACGTCAACTCCTTGCTGCGTTCGTGCTCTGTGCCGATGTCGGGTTCGTCGCGTCGGTGAACGCGGCCACGAGCTCGTCGGCGAACTCGGGGTCGTTGAGGTGGTGCGGCGAGCGGATCAGCCGCCGGTTTCCGGTCTGCCGGACCTCGCGTTCGAGCGTGTCGAAGAGCACGGCGTCGACGTCGGGGTCGTGGAACGCCTGACCGGGGGCGTCCAGCGCCGACACGCCACCTTCGGGAAGCAGGAAGCGGACCGGCCCGTCGCAGGCGTTGAGTTTGCGCGCCAGGAACTCGCCGATCGCCCGGACCTCGTCGGCGGTGGTGCGCATGAGCGTGATCTGCGGGTTGTGCGGGTAGAACAGCCGGTCGGAGTAGCGGTCGGGCACGGTGTCGGGCGCACCGAAGTTGACCATGTCGAGCGCGCCGCACGAGCCGACGTAGGGGATCCGCGTGCGGGCGATCGCGTCGAGGCGGTCCTCGCCCGCCGCGAGGACACCGCCCGCGACGAGGTCGCAGATCTCGGTCGTGGAGATGTCGAGGACGCCCGCGAGATGGCCGTCGTCGGCCAGCTTCTCCATCGCGGCACCGCCCGTACCGGTCGCGTGGAAGACCAGGCAGTCGTACGTGTCGCCGAGCCGGTGGGCCACGGCGTCGACGCACGGTGTGGTGACGCCGAACATGGTGAGCCCGACGGCGGGGCGGGTGTCACCCGCGGGCACGGGATGGGCGCAGGCGCCTGCGAGCGCGTGCGCGGCGTTGCCGAGCACGCGGCGGGAGATGCGGTTCAGCCCGGCGACATCGGTGACGGAGTGCAGCATGGCGATGTCGCTCGCGCCGACGTAGGCGCCGACGTCGCCCGCAGCCATGGTGGAGACCATGAACTTCGGGACTCCCACGGGCAGTGCCTGCAGCGCGGGCGTGACCAGGGCCGTGCCGCCGGATCCGCCGAGCCCGACGACACCGTCGAGGTCGCGCTGGGCGGGCAGGAACCGGGCGAACGCCTCGGTCATCGCGGCGACGGCGCTTCCGCGGTCACCCGTGAACACCGCGTCGGGGCCGTCGGGGTGCCAGGCGGCGACCTCGCGTGCCGGGACGTCGACGCCGGAAGGCGCGGCCCCGGCGGCTTCCCCGCCGGTGGCCGGATCGCCGGTGGCCAGGTCGACGGTGCGCACGGTCACCCCGGTCTCGCGGATCAGCTCGGCGACGTAGCGCAACTCGTCGCCCTTGGTGTCGAACGTGCCGACAACGTATGCACTGCCCACGGACGCCTCCTTCGGCGCAGGTTCTTGTCGTGCGGCGGAACCCGTGATCACCGTCCATCTGACCACGACCGCGGGTTCGATGCCAGGGGGCGGCCCGGGCCCCGGACGCACGGAGCCCGGGCCTGTCCTCAGCTGCCCAGGACGTTCGCGAGACGGGCGAGCAGGCGCGCGGTCGCGGGCACGGGGTTCTCCGCGTCGCCGAGGCCCGGCACGCCGTCGCTGAGATCGGTGAACTCGTCGGCGATCGGCTTGGCTGCGGTGAGCAGCGCACGGTTCGCCAGCGCGGCCACCGGCCCCGGGGCCGGTGGCCGCGGCGGCTCCGGCACCTCCGGCAGGGTGCCCGCGGGTGTTCCCGTGACGCCGCCGCCACGTCCGGCGACACGGTCGGCGAAGCCGAGCATGCGCTCCATGGCCAGCGGTGCGGTGCGCTCGAGCGTGACGCTGTGCCCGGTGCCGGGCACGACGTACGCCTCGACGGGAGCGCCGGGCGCGTACCACCGGCGTTCGTGATCGAGCAGCGCCTGGTCACTGGTGCACGTCGCCGACTGCAGGCCGCAGAAGAACGGTTCCCGATCGCCGTTGACGACCAACGTAGGCACGTCGAGCGTGTGGTTGGAGTTCGGGACGCTGTAGGTGAGCACCGTCGCGGCCTTGACGAGGCTCGCGGTGTCCTTGAGCGTGCTCTCGTCGATCGCGGGCAGCGACGGGTGGGTGTTGGGCCCGTGCTGGAACACCCCGCGCGTGCCCGGCTGGCTCGTCACGTAGAGCGGGTCGAGGTTCAACCCGGCGAACTTCTCGTCGCCCGCCGCGAGGTAGTCGTGGGCGATGATGCGGCCGAACGCGTTGGCGTAGTTGAGCAGGTGCGTGAACCCGGTGGTGATGATCGCGTCGTAGGCGTCGTAGGCGTCGTAGGCGTCGTGGTCGAGACCGGCGACCTCGGCGGTGACGACCGACCCGTAGCTGTGGCCGACGCCGACGACCGTCGAGAACGCCGTGCCGAGGCTGCCGTCGCGCAGTGCCTTCACCACCTCGAGCACCGCGGCACTGTCGTTGCCGAAGGTGTCGTACACGCTCAGCGGGTGCAGCGACGCACCCGTGCCGAGCCGGTCGATGGCGAGCGTCGCGTAGCCGCGGGCGTTCGCCGCTTCGACGTAGCTCCGGCCGCCCGGTTCGGGGGAGGTCTCCCAGAAGTGCCGGTTGTAGGTCCAGCCGGCCACGAGGAGCTGCACGCTCGTGGCACCCGGCGGGGCGCACAGCGTGCCGGAGACGGGGCCGGACTGAAGCCCCGCGCGCACCGGGACCTCGACGATCCGGCACGTCGTGGAGGCGGACGGCCGCTGGCAACCGGCGTTCGACTACGACACCGACGGCTGCTACCCGACGCCCGCCATCGGGCCCGACGGAACCCTCAACGGGGGACTCGACAACTCCGGAGCGCTCAACGGCAACTGCCGCGACGCATCCGATTTGGACAACACGAACGCCTACTCGCGGTCCCGCTGCGACGGGGACTGGTGCGCCTACCTGTACGACCTGTACTTCGAGAAGGATCAGGCCGTCCCCGGGCTCGACGCGTTCGGCCACCGGCACGACATCGAGCACGTCGTCGTCTGGGTGCGCGGCGGCGACAGCGCCGAGTACGTCTCCGTCTCGGCCCACGGCGACTACGCCACCCACCCGGCGTCCGAGGTGCAGTGGCAGGGCACGCACCCGAAGATCGTCTACCACAAGGACGGTGCGGGCACCCACTGCTTCCGCACCGCGTCCACAGGCGACGAACCGCCCGAGAACCACCACGGCACGTGGCAGTACCCGGACCTGGTGGGCTGGGACCACTTCCCCGAGGGCATCCGGGACACCCTCACCTCCGCGGACTTCGGCAGCGCGAGCCTGGCGATCTCCGACGGCGCTTTCGAGAGCAACCTGCAGAAGGCCAAGCCCGGCGACATCGCGTTCGACCCGCACGTGTGACGAGACGTCACCATCGCGACACCGGGTGTGCCGTGGCGTTCACCCGGTCGTCGCGGTGATGCTCTACTCTGCGCGGCTATGAGCACACCCGACAACTTCGATTCCCCGACGACGAAGTTCGACTCCGGCGCGTACGACGAGTCCGGATTCGACCGGCAGGGCAACGACAGCATGCTCGCGGACGTCGAGGAGTCCGCCCCCGAACCCGACCGCTGGCACGCCGGGCTCGACGTCGGCCTGCTCGTGCTGCGGCTCGGCCTCGCCATGGTGATGGGCGCCCACGGCCTGCAGAAGCTGTTCGGCCTGTTCGACGGACCCGGCATCGGCGGCTTCGCCGACGCGCTGACCGCCATGGGCTACACCGGACAGACGACCCTGCTCGCGTGGATCACGGCCCTCGCCGAGACCGGTGGTGCACTGCTGCTGGCCCTCGGCCTGTTCACCCCGATCGGCGCGGCGGCGGTCCTCGGCGTCGCGATCAACATCGTCGTGTCGAAGTTCCAGCTCGGCAGCGGCTACTTCGAGGCCGAACTGGACCTGTTGGTCGGCGTCGCGGCACTTGCGCTGCTGTTCACCGGCGCAGGCCGCATCGCGATCGACAAGAACACGCCGTGGCGGCGCAAGCCCGGCGTCTTCGGACTGTTCGGACTTCTCCTCGCCGCCGCTGCGTCCATCGTGATCATCGTGATGTTCCGGTAGCCAGCCGTGTCACCTCCGGCGCAGATGCCGGAGCGTCCCGCCTCCGGGCGTACCCGGGAACGAGAAACGGCGCCGCACCCCTCGCCGGGGGTGCGGCGCCGCTGTCGTTCGTGGACCCCCGCGCCGGTGGCCTACGCGCCCAGGTTGCGCACGGCACCGCGGTCGGCCGACGTCGCCATCCTGGCGTAGGCGCGCAACGCCGTCGTCACCGGACGGTCGCGTTCTGCGGGCTGCCACGGCCGTTCGCTCGCGTCCATCTTGGCGCGCCGCTCGGCCAGCACCTCGTCGTCGACGAGCAGCTCGAGGGTCCGCTCGTGGACGTCGATGCGGATCGGGTCGCCGTTCTCGACCAGGCCGATCGTGCCGCCGTCCGCGGCCTCGGGGGAGACGTGGCCGACCGAGATGCCCGACGAGCCACCGGAGAAGCGGCCGTCGGTGATCAGTGCGCACACCTTGCCGAGTCCCGCACCCTTGAGGAACGCCGTCGGGTGCAGCATCTCCTGCATGCCGGGACCGCCGGACGGCCCCTCGTAGCGGACGACGATCACGTCACCGGGTTGCACCTGCTTGCCGAGGATCGCCGAGACGGCCTCCTCCTGGCTCTCCACGACCCGCGCGGGCCCCTCGAAGTGCCACAGCTCCTCGTCGATGCCCGCGGACTTGATCACCGCGCCGCTGTCGGCGAGGTTGCCGCGCAGCACCGCGAGACCGCCGTCGACGGTGTAGGCGTGCTCGACGTCGCGGATGCAGCCGCCGGTGGCGTCGGTGTCCAACGAGGACCAGCGGTTCTCGGTCGAGAACGCCGACGTCGTGCGCACCCCGCCCGGCGCGGCGTGGAAGAGTTCCACCGCTTCCTCGGAGGGCGATTCGGCACGGATGTCCCACGTGGACAACCACTGCTCCATCGACGGCGAGTGCACCGAGGACACGCCGGTGTTGAGGAGTCCGCCGCGGTACAGCTCGCCCAGGATCGCGGGGATTCCGCCTGCCCGGTGCACGTCCTCCATGTGGTAGTCCGAGTTGGGCGCCACTTTGGACAGGCAGGGCACGGAACGGCCGATGCGGTCGATGTCGTCGATCGAGAAGTCGATCTCGCCCTCTTCCGCGGCGGCGAGGACGTGCAGCACGGTGTTCGTCGACCCGCCCATCGCCATGTCCAGCGCCATGGCGTTCTCGAACGCCTCCCTCGACGCGATGCTGCGGGGCAGGGCCGACTCGTCGTCCTCGGCGTACCAGCGCTTGGCCAGTTCGACGACCGTGCGGCCCGCGTTCTCGAACAGCGCGCGCCGCGCCGCGTGCGTGGCCAGCGTCGAGCCGTTGCCCGGCAGGGACAGGCCGAGTGCCTCGGTGAGACAGTTCATCGAGTTCGCGGTGAACATGCCCGAGCACGAGCCGCAGGTCGGGCACGCGGACCGTTCGACCTCGGACAGCCCCTGCTCGTCGACCGCGTCGTTGGCCGATGCCGAGATCGTCGTGATCAGGTCGCTCGACGGGTGCGCGACGCCGTCCACGACGACCGCCTTGCCGGCCTCCATCGGCCCGCCGGACACGAACACGGTCGGGATGTTCAGCCGCATCGCGGCGTTGAGCATGCCGGGCGTGATCTTGTCGCAGTTGGAGATGCACACGAGCGCATCGGCCTGGTGCGCGTTGACCATGTACTCGACGGAATCGGAGATGATCTCGCGCGAGGGCAGCGAGTAGAGCATGCCCGAGTGGCCCATGGCGATGCCGTCGTCGACGGCGATCGTGTGGAACTCGCGCGCGACGCCGCCCGCCTCGCCGACCGCCTCGGCCACGATCTCACCGAGATCCTTGAGGTGTACGTGGCCGGGCACGAACTGCGTGTACGAGTTGGCGATCGCGACGATCGGCTTGCCGAAGTCGCTGTCGGTCATCCCGGTCGCTCGCCACAGGGAACGTGCCCCGGCAGCGTTGCGGCCGTGAGTGGTGGTACGGGAACGCAGAGCAGGCATGTCGACAGGTTACGCCCGGGCTCCCACGGCGTGGACAGGTGGCGGCCCGACATGCGGGGATCGGAGCGTGAGGCGTCCGCACTGTGGGAAACGCCGTGTGGGTCCTACCTGTGCGACGCCGGGTCGAGCGGCCACCGTGTCCGCGAGACGCCGTTCCGGTGGGAGCGGGGTCAGATGTGCACGCGGGCACGCCGGTGCCGCCACGCGCACCAGGCGAGACAGCACACGGCCACGCAGACGCCGTACAGACTGCGGCCGCCGGACTGGACGAGTGACACGGCCATGACGACGAGCAGTGCGGCGTTCGTGAGCGTGCGTGCGTTGAGACCGTACGACCGGACGTAGCCCACGATGCAGACCGCGTAGATCAGGACGAACACCGCGCTGCTCGCGGCGAGCGCGTCCACCGTCAGGTCCTGGTTCGGCAGGAGAACGGCGAAGGTGACGGAGAACAGCGCGCCCATCGTCACCACCGGAGCGGGGGTGCGGCGCGGAAGCGTGCCGTCGGCGGCCGCGAGCCGCAGCAGTGCGCTCAGCCCGCGGACCCAGGCGACGGCGTTGATGAGCATCGCCGACACGGCCACGACGGCGACGACCGCGCGCACCGGTGGCGTGTCTGCGATCTGCAACAGGCCCGCGACCGGGTCGACGCCGCTGCGGGCGACGCTGAGGGCGACGGTCACGGTCAGGGCGACGGCGAACGTGCCGTACAGCGCGAGTGCCGCCCCGCTCACGGGGAGGAAATCCCGATGCGGTGCGCGGAGTTCGCGGGCCAGGAACGTCATGTTCTCGAAGCCGACGAAGGCCCAGAACGCCAAGAGCACACCGGGCAGCAGCACGTGCGCGGCCTCGGCGCCGGGGATCAGGTCCGGTGGTTCGGACCGTGCTCCGCTGCCCAGTGTGCCGAGCAGCACGAGCGCGAGACCGGTGAGCGTCAGCGCGGCGCTGCCCACGAGCTGGGTCCATTGCTTGGCGCCCGCACCGCGGGAACTGATCAGCAGGGCGGCGGCGAGCAGCGCCACCGCGACGACTCCGGTCGCGCCGGGAACACCGAGCCCGCGTTCGACGTAACGGCCGGCCACGACGCATCCCGTCGGCAGGCCGACGACAACGACGAACAAAAACATCAACGGCACGGCCCGGCCGATCGGGTCGCCGAGGCCACGGGTCACCAGCGTCTGCAACGCGTCACCGTTCGGGGACATCCGCACGGTGTCGCGAAACATGACGAGCATGGGAAGGCACAGCACACCGGAGACGAACCACACGAGCAGACTGCTCGGGCCGGTCTCGGCGTAGACCGCCGACGGCAGGCTGAGAACGCCGGAGCCCGCGATCGAGCCGAACGCGAGGGGGACGGCGGCGGCCCTGCTCAGTCCGCGGTGCGCTGCTGCGGTCATGCGACGAGTCGACTAGAATGACAACATGTTGTCAAGTGGGACGTCCTCCGGTTCGTCCGGCACCGATGACCCGTCGGCCAAGGCACAGGCCTATCGCGCGCTGATCGCGGACGTGTACGAACTCGCCGCGGTGAGCCGGCGGATCAGCGAGGCGGACGCGGCCGCGCGCGGGGTGACCGTCGCGCAGTGGCACGTGCTCAGCGTGCTGTCCGGCGGTGACGCGACGGTGCCGGACATCGCGTCCAGGCTCGGGCTCACCCGGCAGGCTGTCCAGCGTGTGGCTGGTGAACTGGTCCAGGCGGGGCTCGCCGCGCGTCACGGCAACCCGGAGCACGCGCGCTCATCGCTGTACCGGGCGACCGAGGCGGGGCTGGGCAGGCTCGAGCAGTTGGTCGCCGATACGGACGCGCCGCGGGCGGAGGCGGTGTCGGCCGTGTCGCTCGACGAGCTCCGCACGGCACGGAACGCCCTGCGCGCCGTGCTGACGGGACTCGGCGGCGGGTGAGGTGCGCCGGGTCGTGTCGGCGTCAGGCCGGGTTCGTCGGCCGCTCCGCCTCGTCGGTGTCCTCGGAGTCGTGGTCGGTGCCGGCGCCGGTGCCGCGGGCGGCGGTCTCGGTGGTGTCGGCGCCGGACCCGGCCTTGCCGTCGCTGTCGCCCGCCAGCGCGCCGGACGGGTCGGGGATGCGGCCGTCGGACAACAGCGACAGCACCGGCACGTGATGCAGGCGGACGTAGGGGAGTGCTGCGGTCGTGCCGTCCGGCAGTGCCGCCCGGATCGCCGCCTTCTCCGTGACCGACAGGCCGGAGAGGTCGTCCCACGGGATCGACCGGGAGGTCGTGAGGGTGCGGGCCGTCAGCCCCTCGGGAGTGGCGACCGTGCGGACGCGCACCACCCAGACCACGACGGCCACCGGGATCAGGTACAGCAACTGCAGCCCGGGCACGGTGAACGCCACCGGCGTGATGCAGAACAGCAGGATCGGGATGGTCAGCAGGGACACCGGCGGGACACGGAACACCGCGCGGCGCTGCTTGCGCACGACGTGTTCGTCGCGACTCGCGCGCTCGCGGACCTGTGTCCCGGACTGCTGCTGCGGTTCACCTGATTCGTCTGCCACACCCCGATGGTGCCACCGCCGCATGGCCTTCCGGCATTCCGGGCGGGTTTGCGCAGGGAGAACGATCGCGACGCCCACGCGCCGGCGGGTCGATGACGGGCGGCGTCCCGCGTCACGGGGTCCGAGGCGCCAACCCCGGAAACCGCAACACGAGCCCCGGAAACCGCAACACGAGCGCGGGGATCCGCAACACGAGCCCCGGAAACCGCAACACGAGCGCGGGGATCCGCAACACGGGCTCCGGAACCCGCAACACGGGCCCCGGAACCTGCAACACGGCCTGACAACACAGTCGCGCGGGAGCGTGTCGTTGAGGGGCGGTGGTCGGGCGACGGGTGGAGCGACACGGCGGTTGTGGGTACGCGGTGGCGTCCGCCCGGAGGTGCCGGTGTCCGCCGAGTGGATCAGTGTTCCAGTATCCGGAATCACGATCCCGCAGAGTTGACACTCCCACCGCGGCCCGATTACCGTCACCGGCGTGACACCGCAGACGATTCTCGTACTTCCCGAGCGCGTTGACGCCGAGAGCGACGCTTAGGAAGCCGCCTCTGCATCAACGCGCGACCCTCGTACGACCACCCCGGTCGGCGGGGGTTTTTTGATGTCGAGGTTGCGATGTCGTCGAGGTGACGGCGGTGCAGCCCCGATCGGGTGAAGTCAGGCGAACACCACGGACGCCTCGCACCACGGCCTCACCCGGCCGCCACGGCCGACCGTCACACCGAATCGACCGTCACACCGAACCGAGCAGCACACCGAACCGACCATCCGACCGAGAACCCGACACGAGAAGCCGACGAGCCCAGCAGGATCGACTCAGCACGCTCGAGAGCACCAGGACACGAGGCAGACATCGATGACTAGCGCGACCTCGCGATCGGAATCCGGCTCCGCCGGAGACGCCGGAGCCACGGACGCCACCGAGGCGTCCCGCAAGTCCGCCCAGCCGAACGCACCCCGCCCGAAGCCCACCCCGCCCGCGGGCACGCCCGTCCGCGTCACCGGCGCGCAGTCGCTCGTACGGGCGCTCGAGGCGGTCGGCTCGGAGGTCGTCTTCGGCATTCCGGGCGGCACGATCCTGCCCGCCTACGACCCGCTTCTCGACTCGACGAAGGTCCGCCACGTGCTGGTGCGGCACGAACAGGCCGCAGGTCACGCCGCCACCGGGTACGCCCAGGCCACGGGCAAGGTCGGCGTGTGCATGGCGACGTCGGGCCCCGGTGCCACCAACCTGGTCACGCCGCTGGCCGACGCCAACATGGACTCGGTGCCGCTCGTGGCGATCACCGGTCAGCAGACGCGGGCGCTCATCGGCACGGACGCGTTCCAGGAAGCCGACATCTGCGGCATCACGATGCCGATCACCAAGCACAACTTCCTGGTGACCGACCCCGCCGACATCCCGCGGGTCGTCGCGGAGGCGTTCCATCTGGCGAGCACGGGCCGTCCCGGCCCGGTGCTGGTCGACATCCCGAAGGACGTGCTCCAGGAGACGACGTCGTTCGCGTGGCCGCCCGAGATGACGCTGCCCGGTTATCGGCCCACCCTCCGCCCGCACGGCAAGCAGGTGCGCGAGGCCGCGCGGCTGATCTCGCAGTCGCGCAGGCCCGTGCTGTACGTGGGCGGTGGCGTGCTCAAGGCGGAGGCGTCGGAGGAACTGCGCGAACTGGCGGAGCTGACCGGCATCCCGGTCGCGACGACCCTCATGGCGCGCGGCGCGTTCCCCGACTCGCACGACCACCACGTCGGCATGCCCGGCATGCACGGCAGCGTGTCCGCCGTCGCCGCGATGCAGCGTGCGGACCTGCTGCTGGCGCTCGGCGCGCGGTTCGACGACCGGGTGACCGGCAGGCTCGACTCGTTCGCGCCGGAGGCCACCGTCGTGCACGCCGACATCGATCCGGCCGAGATCTCCAAGAACCGCAAGGCCGACGTGCCGATCGTCGGTGATTGCAAGGAGATCATCCGCGAGCTCATCGAAGCCGTGAAGTTCGAGCACGACCGTGGCGACAAGCCGGACCTGACGGCGTGGTGGACGCAGATCGACTCGTGGCGCGACACGTTCCCCGCCGGGTACGAATGGCCCGACGACGGCGCACTCTCGCCGCAGTACGTCATCGAACGCATCGGCGAGCTCGTCGGCGCCGACGCCTACTACGCGGCGGGCGTGGGCCAGCACCAGATGTGGGCCGCGCAGTTCATCAAGTACGAGAACCCGCGCTCGTGGATCAACTCGGGCGGGCTCGGCACGATGGGCTTCGCCGTGCCCGCGGCGATGGGTGCGCAGTTCGGCCACCCCGACGCGCAGGTCTGGGCGATCGACGGCGACGGCTGCTTCCAGATGACCAACCAGGAACTGGCCACGTGCGCGCTCGAAGGTGCCCCCATCAAGGTCGCCGTGATCAACAACGGCAACCTGGGCATGGTGCGGCAGTGGCAGAACCTCTTCTACGACGAGCGGTACTCCAACACCGACCTCGGTACGCACAAGCACCGCATTCCCGATTTCGCGCTCCTCGCGGAGTCGCTCGGGTGTGCGGGTCTGCGGTGTGAGACCAAGGAGGAGGTGGACGACGTCATCAAGCAGGCGATGGCGATAGAGGACCGCCCTGTCGTGATCGACTTCGTCGTCGGCAAGGATGCTCAGGTGTGGCCGATGGTCGGACCGGGTGCCAGCAACGACGAGGTGATGGCGGCCCGCGGCATCCGGCCGCTGTTCGACGACGACGACGTCGCCGACGGCCCCGCGGCCGACGGCATCGTCGCCGACAGGGCCGTCACCGACGTGCGAGGGGAGCAGTAAGAGTCATGAGCATGCACACGCTGAGCGTCCTGGTGGAGAACGTCCCCGGCGTGCTCGCCCGTGTCTCCGGCCTGTTCTCCCGCCGGGGCTTCAACATCGAGTCCCTCGCCGTCGGGCCCACGGAGAACCCCGAGGTGTCCCGGATGACGATCGTCGTCGCCGTCGAGGAACAACCCCTCGAACAGGTGACCAAGCAGCTCAACAAGCTCGTGAACGTCATCAAGATCGTGGAACTCGACCCCGCCAGCTCCGTGCAGCGCGACCTGCTGCTCGTGAAGGTGCGGGCCGATGCCACCGTGCGCAGTCAGGTCCTCGAAACCGTGGAGATGTTCCGCGCGAAGGTGGTCGACGTCTCGCCGGAGGCCGTCACCGTCGAAGCGACCGGCACGCACGACAAACTGAACGCGCTCATGCGCATGCTGGAACCGTACGGCGTGCGGGAGCTCGTGAAATCCGGCATGGTCGCGCTCGGCCGGGGCGCCCGGTCGATCACCGCGAACTCAACCCGATAGAACCTGCGGCCACCGCGGCCGCCGAGCCCGGGCGCCGCCGACGGCGCGTCGCGGGCACATCATGCGATGGGAAAGGAAGTACCGCCCCTCATGTCAGTCGAAATCTTCTACGACGACGACGCCGATCTCAGCATCATCCAGGGCCGTAAGGTCGCCGTCATCGGGTACGGCAGTCAGGGCCACGCGCACGCGCTGAGCCTGCGCGACTCCGGCGTCGACGTCCGCATCGGCCTGGCCGAGGGTTCGAAGTCGCGCCCGAAGGCCGAGGAGGAGGGCCTGCAGGTCGGCACGGTGTCCGAGGTCTCCGCGTGGGCCGACGTGATCATGATCCTCGCGCCCGACACCAAGCAGCGCGAGATCTACACCGCCGACATCGAGCCGAACCTGAAGTCGGGTGACGCGCTCTTCTTCGGCCACGGCTTCAACATCCGGTACGACCTCATCAAGCCGCCCGCCGACGTGGACGTCGCGATGGTGGCGCCGAAGGGCCCGGGTCACCTGGTGCGCAGGCAGTTCGTCGACGGCAAGGGCGTGCCGTGCCTGATCGCCGTCGAGCAGGACCCGAGCGGTGGCGGCCAGGCCCTCGCGCTGTCGTACGCGGCCGCGATCGGCGGTGCGCGTGCCGGCGTCATCAAGACGACGTTCACCGAGGAGACCGAGACCGACCTGTTCGGTGAGCAGTCGGTGCTCTGCGGCGGCGCGTCGGCGCTGGTGCAGACGGGCTTCGAGGTGCTGACCGAGGCGGGTTACGCCCCGGAGATCGCCTACTTCGAGGTGCTGCACGAGCTCAAGCTGATCGTCGACCTCATGTACGAGGGCGGCATCGCGCGCATGCGCTACTCGATCTCCGACACCGCCGAGTACGGCGACCTCACCCGTGGTCCGCGCGTGATCACGCCCGAGGTGAAGGAGAACATGAAGGCCGTGCTGGCGGAGATCCAGGACGGTACGTTCGCCCGCGAGTGGGTCGGCGAGGACGAGGCGAACCGGCCCAACTTCGCCAAGCTGCGTGCGGCGGGCGAGCAGCACCCGATCGAGGAGACCGGCAAGAAGCTGCGCGACCTCATGTCGTGGGTGGACCGCCCGATCACCGAGACGGCCTGATTCATTCGATAGGTCCGTTTTTTCGCCGCGAACCCCCAGGACGTCCTCTCGACGTCTTGGGGGTTTGTGCTGCTCAGGGCTACCGTGCGAGGTGATGATCGACGGCGTTGACCCTGGCGCGTCATCGGCCTCGGGCCCGGGCGGGACCGTCGGCCCGTCCCGCGACCAGCTGGCGAAACACGAAGTGTCGGCCGCACTGGACCTGGACTCCGTCCGCTGGGAGCGACTGCGGGACGAGTCCGGTGCCGAACGAGGTCCCGTCGAGTACGCGTTCGTTCCCCACAGCGACGGCGTGACGTACGTCGTGCTGCGCTCCGCCCTCCGCGGCGCGAGTGACGGTGACGACCGCCGGGCAGGCACGGAGGGCGTCGACGGCGGCCGCGCGGGGGAGGGGACCGTGCTCGTGTTCACCCCCTCGGAATGGGACGCGTTCCTGGCCGGGGCGCGTGACGGCGAGTTCGACCGTCCGCAGGATTGATCGATGCGGCCGGCGCCTGATCCGGCCTCTGAATCGGGCATAGTGACCTGACGAACGAAGTTCGAAATCGGCCGCCGTGACCAGCGACGACGCGCGAACGACCTTCCCCGATGGCGCCGAATTGTCGTTCGAGCATTGCGTCTGCGTTAACTCAGGCGGATACACTCCTCCCGATCGAGGGCACACCGACGTGACCTCGACCACGTCGACGATCGCCGCGGCCCGCGATCGGCACCCGGCAGATCGATCGGCGAGTGCGGGGCAGGCGCAGGTCGTGACACGCAGCCCGTGGCGCGCTGCGCCGCGGCGCGAGACGGAGGTCCGCGTCGCCGGGGCGGCGGACGTGCAGGCGGCTCGGCCGACCTGCGGTGAGCGATGCCGCGAGAGCGAGAGTGTCTGCCGCGCAAGACCAGTGAGTCGAGCTACGAAAGGCGCAACGTGACCACTTCCACCAAGCCCGTCGTCCTCCTCGCCGAGAAGCTCGCTCCCTCAGCGGTGAGCGTCTTCGGGGACGAGGTCGAGATCCGGCACGTGGACGGAACGGACCGACCGGCACTGCTCGAGGCGGTGAAGGCCGCCGACGCGCTGCTCGTACGGTCCGCGACGCAGGTCGACGCCGAGGTGCTCGACGCCACCAGCTCGCTGAAGGTGGTCGCGCGCGCCGGTGTCGGTCTCGACAACGTCGACGTGCCCGCGGCCACCGAGCACGGCGTGCTCGTGGTGAACGCGCCGACGTCGAACATCGTCTCCGCCGCCGAACACGCCATCGCCCTGCTGCTGTCGGTGCTGCGCCGCGTCCCCGCCGCGGACCAGAGCCTGCAGGGCGGCGAATGGAAGCGCAGCTCCTACACCGGTGTCGAGCTGAACGGCAAGACCGTCGGTGTCGTCGGGTTCGGCAAGATCGGCCAGCTCGTGTCGCAGCGCCTCGGTGCGTTCGACACGGAGCTGCTGGCCTACGACCCGTACGCCTCGGCGGCACGGGCCAAGCAGTTCGGCGTCGAGCTCGTCAGCCTCGAGGAGCTGCTCGAGCGCGCCGACATCGTCACCGTGCACCTGCCGAAGACGCCCGAGACCAAGGGCCTGATCGACGCGGCCGCCCTGGCGAAGACCAAGAAGGGCGTCATCGTCGTCAACGCGGCCCGTGGTGGCTTGATCGACGAGGCGGCGCTGGCCAAGGCGGTGTCGGACGGTCACGTGGGCGGTGCGGGCATCGACGTGTTCGAGTCCGAGCCGATCACCGAGAGCCCGCTGTTCGGCCTCCCCAACGTCGTCGTCACGCCCCACCTCGGCGCGTCCACCGGCGAGGCGCAGGACCGCGCGGGCACCGACGTCGCGAAGTCGACGCTGCTGGCCCTGCGCGGCGAGTTCGTGCCGGACGCCGTGAACGTCGCGGGCGGCGCGGTCACCGACGAGGTGCGGCCGTACCTGCCGCTGGCGCAGAAGCTCGGCACGGTGCTGTCGGCGTTCAGCGCGAAGGCGCCCCAGTCGGTGTCGGTCGTGGCCTCCGGTGAGCTGTCGGGCGAGGACGTGAGCGTGCTGCAGCTGGCGGCGCTGCGCGGCGTCTTCGCGAACGTCGTCGAGTCGCAGGTGACGTTCGTGAACGCACCGCGGCTGGCCGAGGAGCTCGGCGTGCAGGTGTCGGTGACCACGGAGCCGGAGAGCCCGAACTACCGCAGCCAGCTGACCGTGCGTGCCGTGCAGGACGACGGCACGGCGCACACGGTGTCGGGTTCGGTTACCGGCAAGGAGGAGGTGCAGAAGCTGATCGAGATCGACGGCAGGCACTTCGACATCCGCGCCGAGGGCAACATGCTCCTCATGGAGTACCCGGACAAGCCGGGAACCATGGGCCGCGTGGGTACCGTCCTGGGTGAGGCCGGGGTGAACATCGACGCCGCGCAGATCAGCCAGACGGCCGACCGGTCGAACGCCGTGATGCTGCTGCGGGTGGACCGTCCGGTCGACCAGGCCCTGCTCGACCCGATCGGTGCCGCCGTGTCGGCCCGCAAGATCCGGTCGATCACCTTCCCGTGACGACCTTCCCGTGACGGGAGGCCTATAACAGGTCCGAACCATCACATTCGGATAAAACGCTACGAATTACGCTATTGGGTGACGCCCCCGGTGGTGTTGGCTGGCTGACTATCGATTGTCAACCTCCCGACCCATTGGGGGCGCCCCAATATGAATCGCTGGCGAGCACGACTGCTCGCGACCTGTTCGACCGCCCTGTTGGCCGCGACGTTCGCGGCAGGCGGGGCGTCGGCGCAGGACGCGGCGAGTATCGATCCCTTGCCGACCGCCTCGTCCGACCTCGACCCGGGCCTCGCCGACGACGGCATCTCCCCGCGGCTGGCCGACGCGCAGGGCCGTGTGTCGGCCTTCGTCGAGGTGAAGAAGCAGGCCGCGGTCGATGCGTTCAACAACGAGAAGTCCAACGGCAAGAAGGCCGCCGCCGCGGCGGCCAACCGCGCCAGGAAGTCCGCGCTGGGCACCGTCGACAAGGTCGTCGGCAACCTCAGGACCATGGATGCGCGCACGACGGTGCTGGCGCGCACCGCCAACGCGGTGCCCGGTGCCATCGTCTCGGCGGACGCGCAGCGGCTGCGTGACCTGGCAGGCCGCGACGACGTCGTGTCGGTCAAGCCGATCGTGCCGAAGAAGCACCAGAACGCCGGTGCGGACCAGCTGACCAAGGCCGTCGACGTGTGGCAGCAGACCGGGCACTACGGCGAGGACGTCACGGTCGGCGTCATCGACACCGGTATCGACTACACGCACGCCACGTTCGGCGGCCCCGGCACCACGGAGGCTTACGAGTCGGTCGACCCGGAGAAGGAAGCGCCCTCGGACCTGTTCCCCTCGGCGAAGGTCGCGGGCGGCACGGACCTCGTCGGTGACGACTACGACGCCTCGGGCGAGAACGGCTCCGAGACCCCGAAGCCGGACCCGAACCCGTTGCCCTGCATGGACCACGGCACGCACGTGGCGGGCACGGCCGCCGGGTTCGGTGTCGACGCCGACGGCTCGACGTTCACCGGCGACTACTCGGAGCTCGACGGCGACGACCTGATGGACATGAAGGTCGCGCCGGGCAGTGCCCCGAAGGCCGAGCTGTACGACATCAAGGTGTTCGGCTGCGCCGGGTCCACGGCCGTCATGGCGCAGGCGATGGACTGGACGCTCGACCCGAACGGCGACGGCGACTTCTCCGACAAGCTCGACGTCGTCAACATGTCGGTCGGCAGCGACTACGGCGCGCCGGACGACCCCGAGGCCGACTTCGTGCGCAAGCTCGTCGCCAACGACGTGCTGCCGGTCATGTCGGCGGGCAACGGCGGCGACCTGTACGACGTCGGCGGCAGCCCCGGCAACACGCCGGAAGGTCTCGGTGTCGCGAGCATCCGTGACTCGTACGTGCTGCGAGACGCGGTCGAGGTGGCCGCGCCGTCCGATGTGGCCGGTCGGGTGGCAGGACAGTTCAGCCTGTACTATACCGGTTACGACTCCCTCGACATCACGAAGCCGGTCGTGGCGCTGTCGGAGGGCAACGCCAACGGTTGCGGCGAGTACTCCGAGTCCGACGCGGCCGCGGTCGACGGCAAGATCGCCTGGCTGGAATGGGACGACAACGACGGGACGCGGGAATGCGGCTCGGGCGCCCGTGCCGACAACGCCACGGCTGCCGGTGCCGCGGGCGTGGTGTTCACCTCGGGGCTGCAGAACTTCGGCGCGGCCATCGCGGGCAACGAGGACGTGCCCGTGTTCCAGCTGACCGGCGAGGCCACGGAGAAGCTGCGCCCTGCCCTCGACGGCGGCACGCTCGAGATCACCATGACCGGCGACGACCGCATGTCGCTGCCCACCGAGGACGAGTCCATCGAGGACACGCCGAGCTCGTTCACCTCGCGCGGGGTGCGCGGACCGACGGTGAAACCGGACCTCGCGTCGCCGGGCGACACGATCGCCTCGGCGCTGATGGGCAGCGGTGACTCCGCCACCGCCATGTCCGGTACGTCGATGGCCTCGCCACACGCGGCGGGCATCACGGCGCTCGTCCGCGAGGTGAACCCGGACTGGACCGCGACCGAGGTCAAGAACTCGGTCATGAACACCGCGGCCCACGAGGTCACCTCCGGCGGCACGGTCGTCGGACCGCAGCGGGTCGGTGCCGGCCGCATCGACGCCCGGGCCGCGGTCGACAACGACGTCATGGCGTACTCGCTGCGGGACCGCAAGGCCGTCAGCGTGTCGTTCGGCGTGCTCGAGGTCGCCCAGCCGACCACGAAGCGCAAGGTCGTCCGCATCGTCAACAAGGGCGACGAGACCGCGACGTACTCGGTCGGCTACGAGGCCTCATCCACGATGCCGGGCGTGAGCTACGCGCTCTCGAAGGAATCGGTCACCGTGCCCGCGGGCGGCAGTGCCCACGTGGCCGTGAAACTGCGGATCGACCCGTCGGCGATGCGGAAGACGATCGACCCGACGCTGGAGCGCAACCAGCTCGACGTGCCGCGGCAGTTCGTCGCCGAGGCAGCGGGCCGCATGGTGCTGCAGCCCGAGGGCGACGGTGCGACGCTGCGACTGCCGGTGCACGCCGCGCCGAAGCCGGTGGCCAAGCTGCATCACTCCCGCAACATCGCCTTCCGCGGCGGTTCCGACACCGCGGACGTGCGGGTGCGCGGACGCGGTCTGGACCAGGGATCCGGCAGCGAGGCGTACCGCTCGCTCATGAGCATCATGGAGCTGCACGCCCGGTCGCCGAAGCTGCCGCCGTGCGTCGGGGAGCAGACGAGCGGGTGCACCGTCAACGAGACGGCCGAGGGCGGTGACCTACGGCACGTCGGTGCCACGTCGGTGGGCGAGGGCGACGATGCGCTGCTCGCGTTCGGACTGTCCACGTGGGGCAACTGGTCGAGCCTCGGCGGGCACACGATCCCGTACGTGCAGACCGACACCGACGGTGACGGCCGGCCCGACTACGAGACGTACGCCATGCCGATGCCGTCCACCGACGTGCTGGTCGCCCAGACCGTTCGACTCTCCGACGGTTCCACTGTGGACCTGCAACCGGTCAACGGCCAGTTCGGCGACGTCGACACCAACACGTTCGACAGCAACGTGGCGGTGCTGCCGGTGTCGTTGAACGCGCTGGGGATCGACCCGTCGGCCGACTCGCGCGAGATCAGCTACACCGTCGGTGTCTCCGGGTACTACGGCGACCCGGAGACCGGCGACGTCGACACGATCGACGAGCCGATCACGTTCGACCCGCTGAACCCGGAGTACACGGTGGCGGGTGCCGACGGTGCGGCGCTGTCGTACGTGGCGGGCCGGGGTGACAGGTTCACGGTGACCCGGCATCCGGATTCGGCGGAGTCGGCCGAGGGGCTGTTGGTGCTGAGCCACCACAACGCCTCCGGCAGGCGTGCCTCGACGATCGGCGTGCACGAGCTCGACCACCGCCCGGTGTCGACGAACGACGGCTGACCGGCGTCCGCGGCCGCTCGCGTGGCGGCCGTCCCAGTAGGCGGACACCCGCTGGACGGATGCCGTGCCCGGGACCCCACCCACGGGGTCCCGGGCACAGTCGTGAGGCCACCGGCCGGGGGACCCGCGACCGGGTCGCATGGGCCGTTGGGGTGGTCGTGGGTCGACAGTTCGTCGACGCCCGGTAACCTGCCGTCGCTGGCTTTGGATGCGAATGGGGTACCCGTGGTCGATGGGGCCCGGTCTGACGGAGGTGTGAGGATGCGGCTCGCTGTGATCCCGGGTGATGGGATCGGGCCCGAAGTGGTCTCCGAGGCACTCAAGGTGCTCGGGGAGGTCGTCCCGAACGCCGAGACGACGAGCTACGACCTCGGTGCGTCCCGCTGGCACTCGACGGGTGAACTGCTGCCCGAGTCGGTGCTGGGCGAACTCGCCGAGCACGACGCGATCCTGCTGGGTGCGGTCGGCGACCCGAGTGTGCCGAGCGGCATCCTCGAGCGTGGTCTGCTGCTGCGCCTGCGGTTCGAGCTCGACCACCACGTCAATCTCCGGCCCGGCAGGTTGTACCCGGGCGTGCAGGGTCCGCTGGCGGACCCGGGCGAGGTCGACATGGTCGTCGTCCGCGAGGGCACCGAGGGGCCCTACGCCGGTAACGGCGGACTGTTGCGCAAGGACACCGAGCACGAGATCGCCACGGAGGTCAGCCTGAACACGGCGTTCGGCATCCGCCGGGTCGTGTCGGACGCCTTCCGCCGTGCCAACGAGCGCCCGCGCAAGCACCTCACGCTCGTGCACAAGACCAACGTGCTGGAGCACTCCGGGTCGTTGTGGTCGCGGATCGTCGAGGAGGTCTCGCTCGAGTACCCCGAGGTGTCGGTGGCGTACTCGCACGTGGACGCCGCGACGATCCACATGGTCACCGATCCCAGCCGGTTCGACGTGATCGTCACCGACAACCTGTTCGGCGACATCATCACGGACCTGGCGGCCGCCGTGACCGGCGGTATCGGCCTCGCGGCCAGCGGCAACCTCGACATCTCCGGGCGCAACCCGAGCATGTTCGAGCCCGTCCACGGCAGTGCTCCCGACATCGCGGGGCAGAACGTGGCGGACCCGACGGCGACCGTGCTGTCGGTGTCGCTGCTGCTCGACCACCTCGGGGAGAAGGAGGCCGCCCGTCGCATCGAGGCGTCGGTCGCCTTCGATCTGGCCACGCGGGACCAGGCGTCGCCGGGCACGACGACGGCGATCGGCGACCGGCTCGCGGCGCTGGTGTCGTCCAACGCGGCGCCGCGTCCCGCTCTCTGAGCACCCGCCGAACTCTCGCGAGGGCGCCCCGGCCGACGGTCGGGGCGCCCTCGCATGTCCGGGCCCGGTGACCTCCAGGCCCGGCGGTGTTCCGAACGCATCGGATGACGGGGCGGAACGGCCGGCGACGTGTCCGGATCGTGGGAGCTGCGCCCAGTGGTTGGACGCGGCTGTCGGTGATGTGGCATGCTTGGCCGCCATGGACACGTTTCGCGTGATCATTATTGGCAGGCGCGCCGGGTAAGTGCCCCGTAGGCACCCGGCGCGCAGACCTCTCGCATCTTCGAGCGGGGGGTCTTTTTTGTGGCCGCAGCCGGCCGCACTCGGCTCGCCACCGGCCCCGCTACCGGCCATTCCGCTGTTGTCAGGCACCGCGACGAGGAGACGAACCGTGACCCGCACGGAACCCGCAGGCACCCCGCTCGGGGACGACTTCCACCTGTACGACACGACGCTGCGCGACGGTGCGCAGCGCGAGGGGATCTCGTACTCGGTCGCCGACAAGATCGCCGTGGCACGGCACCTCGACGAACTGGGTGTCGGGTTCATCGAGGGCGGCTGGCCCGGTGCGATGCCGAAGGACACCGAGTTCTTCGCCCGGGCCGCAGCGGGGGAGCTGCCGCTCAAGCACGCCGCGCTCGTCGCGTTCGGGTCGACACGGCGCTCGGGTGTGGCGGCCGGTGACGACCCGCAGGTCCGCGGCCTGCTCGACGCGCAGGCGCCGGTCGTCACGCTCGTGGCCAAATCGGACATCCGCCACATCGAGCGCGCGTTGCGGGTGGACGTCGACGAGGCGTGCGCGATGGTCGCCGACACGGTGAAGTTCCTCGTCGGCGAGGGACGGCGGGTGTTCCTCGACGCGGAGCACTTCTTCGACGGCTACGCCTACGATCCGGACACCGCGCTCCGCGTGCTGGACGCGGCGGGATCGGCAGGCGCCGACGTCGCCGTCCTGTGCGACACCAACGGGGGACAGCTTCCGTTGGGACTCGCCGAGACCGTGCGGGAGGTGCGCGAGCGCACCGGGCTGCGGATCGGCATCCACTGCCAGGACGACACGTCCTGCGCGGTGGCCAACAGCATCGCGGCGGTGCAGGCGGGCGCGACCCACGTGCAGTGCACCGCCAACGGCTACGGCGAACGGGCGGGCAACGCCGACCTGTTCGCCGTCACCGGCAATCTCGTGGCCAAGCTCGGTATGGAGGTTCTTCCCACCGGAGGGGCCGCCGAGCTGACGCGCGTCTCGCACGCGCTGGCCGAGATCGCGAACATCGCACCCGACACCCACCAGGCCTACGTCGGGTCGTCGGCCTTCGCCCACAAGGCGGGGCTGCACGCGAGCGCGATCAAAGTGGACCCGTTGCTGTACAACCACATCGACCCTGCACAGGTCGGCAACGACATGCGCGTGCTGGTCACGGAGATGGCGGGCAAGGCGAGCCTCGAACTCAAGGGGCAGGAACTCGGTGTGGACCTCGCGGGCAATCCCCGCGCCCTCAGCAACACGGTGCACAAGGTGAAGGACCTCGAGGCGGGCGGCTGGTCGTTCGAGGCGGCGGACGCCTCGCTCGAACTGCTGATGCGGCGCGAGATCGCCGGCTCGGACGGGCGGGAACCCGTGGGCCCGCCGTTCGCCCTCGAGTCCTACCGCGTGGTGCTCGACCACCGCACCGACGGCGAGATCGTCTCCGAGGCGACGGTGAAGGTCCACGTCGCGGGGGAGCGGGTCATCGCCACGGCCGAGGGCAACGGTCCGGTCAACGCGCTCGACGCGGCGTTGCGCAAGGCGTTGTCGCCGCACCTGGCGTGGCTGGACGAGATGTCCCTGTCGGACTACAAGGTGCGCATCCTCGTCAACCGGCAGGGCACGGGCGCGGTCACGCGCGTGCTCGTCGAGTCGTCGGACCGCGAGCGCGAATGGACCACGGTCGGCGTGCACGAGAACATCGTCGAAGCCAGCTGGCTCGCGCTCTGCGACGCCCTCGCCCACAAGGCCCTTCGCGTGACCCCCGAGGCATCCTGACCCCGAGGCGGGTTCCTGCCCCAAGGGCACCTTCGGTGCATCCAACGCGCCGATTCTTCCCTTCGCGCGCCTTCACGAACGAGGGGAAGATCAGGCGCGTTCAACGCCACTATGGTGCCCTTGGGGGCAATCGAGCGCTCCGCGCCGCAGGTACGCCCGCCCGTCTCCCACCGCCGCCCAAACGGAGGCGCTCCGCGCCCCTGTTTAGGATGGGGACCGTGCGTTTGGCTCGGATTGCTCACCCGGAAGGTGTCGCCTTCGTCTCGGTGGACGGAGACGGCGACAGCAACGACACGATGGTCTCGGAGATCGCCGACCATCCGTTCGGTACGCCGAACTACACCGGCAGGAAAAGGCCGCTGGCCGACACCCGCCTGCTCTCGCCGATCCTGCCCACGAAGGTGATCGCCGTCGGCCGCAACTACGCCGACCACGCCCGCGAAATGGGCAACGAGGTCCCGGCCGAGCCGATGATCTTCCTCAAGCCGTCGACGACCGTCATCGGTCCGAACGCGCCGATCCGCAGGCCGAAGCAGTCGGAACAGGTCGACTTCGAGGGCGAACTCGCCGTCATCATCGGCCAGCCCGTGAAGAACGTGCCCGCGTCGCAGGCTCGGCAGGCCGTGCTCGGCTACACGGTCGCCAACGACGTCAGCGCGCGCGACTTCCAGCGTTCCGACGGGCAGTGGGGCCGCGCCAAGGGGTTCGACACGTTCTGCCCGATCGGCCCGTGGATCGAGACCGACCTCGACCCGGCCGACCTGCCCATCCGCACCACGGTCGACGGCGAGACCAAACAGAACTCGCGCACCTCGGAGCTGGTCCACAAGGTCCCCGAACTGATCGAGTTCGTCTCGTCGGTGATGACCCTGTTGCCCGGTGACACCATCCTCACCGGCACGCCCGCGGGCGTCGGCCCCATCGTCGCGGGCCAGGAGGTGTCGATCACGATCGACGGGATCGGCACACTCACCAACCCCGTGGAGAACGCCTGAGTCACCGCGTTCTGCGGGCGAACTCGGGCGCATGCTCGGGCCGCAGCCCGATGCCGACGAGGTAGGCGGGGACGAACGACAGCGCCGGAAACCGGCGCAGCAGCCGCTGGGCCGGTTTCGGCGGGCCCAGCCGCCTGCCCTCCACGACGGGTGCGGCCACCATGCGGTGCAGCATCCGTTGCAACGTCTGCACCGCCGCCGTCGGCAACAGTCTGCGCCTGCGCACCGCGGCCAGCTCGGCCGTCGTCGGCCCGCCGCGGCGCAACGGTTCGGCCAGCAGCGTCGCGGCCGCCACCGCGTCCTGCACCGCGAGGTTGATCCCCACGCCGCCGATCGGGGACATCGCGTGCGCGGCGTCGCCGATGCACAGCAGCCCGTCGGTGTGCCAGCGGGGGAGCCGGTTCAGCCGCACGTCGAGGTGTTTCACCTCGTCCATCGACGCCAGCTCGTCCACGCGGTGCGCGAGGTGCGGTACGACCTCCGCGACGTCGCGGCGGAACGCCCCGACACCGCGGCGGCGCAGCTCGTCGTCGGTGCCCTTGCGGCCCAGGTAGGCGAGCTGGTGGAAACCCTCGCGCGGGATGTCGATGACGAACCGGCCCCGGTGCATCGTGGGTGACAGCGCCGCGGTCGTGTCGTCGGCGTCACGGCCGAGCCGGAACCACCACACGTCGAACGGCACGGGCCATTCCTTCGGGGTCAGTCCCACCTCGCGCCGGGCCGACGAGTGGCGGCCGTCCGCGGCCACGGTCAGGTCCGCGTGGATCTCACCCTCGCCGTCCGGCCCGCGATGACGCACGCCGACGACCCGGCCTTCGCTCCGGACCAGTCCGGTCACCTCGGTGTTCATGCGCAGCGTGAACGCCGGTTCGTCGGCCCCGGCCTTCGCGAGCAGGTTCAACAGGTCCCACTGCGGCGTCAGCGCGATGTACGGGTGCCGGGTCACGCGGGCCAGCCTGCGCAGGTCACCGACGACCACCGGCGTGCCGTCCGCGGCGGGGAAGGCGATCTCGTCCAGCCTGCTCTGCGGCAGCGCCGCGAACTCCTCGCCGAGGCCGAGCTCGTCCAGCAGGGTCTGCGTCGACGGGTGCACGGTGTCGCCGCGGAAATCGCGGAGGAAGTCGCCGTGTTTCTCCAGTACGGTCACCTCGACGCCCGCACGGGCCAGCAGCAGTCCGAGCACCATGCCCGCCGGGCCGCCGCCGGCGATGACGCAGTTCGTGCGTGCGGTCATCCCGACCACCTCGTTTCCTCGTCGACGTTCGTTCGCCGCAGCGTGCCGTTCCGTGCTCGCCCGCTACGACGCCTCAGGTCTGCGCTACGACACTCCGGATTCCGACACCGCAGGCTTTCGACCCGCAGGCCTTCGAACTCGCAACTATTCAACGTGCGTTGAATAGTTTCAGCATGCGCTCGCGGGCGGCGGAAGTCAACAGCGCTACGCTGGGTGGGCTATGACTGAGAACAAGCCCGCCGCCGTTCGCGCCCGCTTCTGCCCGTCGCCCACCGGTACGCCGCACGTGGGCCTGATCCGCACCGCGCTGTTCAACTGGGCGTTCGCCCGGCACAACGGCGGGAAGCTCGTGTTCCGTGTCGAGGACACCGACGCGTCGCGTGACAGCGAGGAGTCGTACACGGCCCTGCTCGACGCACTGCGGTGGCTCGGCATCGACTGGGACGAAGGGCCCGAGGCCGGGGGCGAGTACGGCCCGTACCGGCAGAGCGAACGCGGCGACATCTACCGCGACGTCGCCGCGAAGCTGCTCGAGGCGGGCGAGCTCTACGAGGCGTTCTCCACCAACGAGGAGGTCCAGCAGCGGCGGAAGGACGCCGGGCAGGACCCCCAGCTCGGCTACGACAACTACGACCGCGACCTCACGGAGGAGCAGAAGCGGGCCTTCCGCGCCGAGGGCCGCGAACCGGTGCTGCGCCTCCGGATGCCGGACGAGGACCTGTCCTGGAACGACCTCGTGCGCGGTGAGATCGAGTTCAAGGCCGGTACCGTCCCCGATCCCGTGCTGGTGCGCGCCAACGGGGCGCCGCTGTACACGCTGACCAACCCCGTCGACGACGCCCTGATGCGCATCACGCACGTGCTGCGCGGTGAGGACCTGCTCCCGTCGACGCCGAGGCAGATCGCGCTGTACGGGGCCCTGCAGCGCGTCGGCGTCGCCGAGTTCGTCCCCGAGTTCGGTCACCTGCCGTACGTCATGGGCGAGGGCAACAAGAAACTGTCCAAACGAGACCCGCAGTCGAACCTGTTCAACTACCGCGACCGCGGTTTCGTCCCGGAAGGGCTGTTGAACTACCTCGCGCTGCTCGGGTGGTCGATCGCCGACGACCGCGACATCTTCACCGTCGACGAGCTCGTCGAGGCGTTCGAGATCACCAAGGTCAGCGCCAACCCCGCGCGGTTCGACGTCAAGAAGGCCGAGTCGATCAACGGCAACCACGTGCGCTCGCTGAGCCACGACGACTTCGTCGCGCGCGTCACGCCGTACCTCGTCGACGCGGGCGTGCTGCCGGCCCGGCCGTCCGAGGACCAGCAGGCGAAGCTCACCGCGATCGCGCCGCTGGTGCAGGAACGCGTGGCCGTGCTGTCCGAGGCCTGCGACCTGCTGCGGTTCCTGTTCGTCGACGAGGCCGAGTTCGCACCGGAGGAGGCCGCGGCCACGAAGGCGCTCGGCCCGGACTCCGAACCGGCACTGCGGGCCGCCATCGAGGCTCTGGAAGGGCTCTCGTCGTGGGCCGCGGCCGACATCGAGCAGGCGCTCAAGGACGCGCTCGTCGAAGGCCTGGGACTCAAGCCGCGCAAGGCGTTCACCCCCGTGCGCGTCGCCGTGACCGGACGCACCGTGTCACCGCCGCTCTACGAATCGATGGAACTGCTCGGCCGTGATGTGTCACTCGGACGGCTGCGCCGAGCGCTGCCGGGCAACTGAGCGTAGGCGAGCTGGACCGAAACAGACCCGGCCATATCACCTCCTCAGCAGAGTCGGGCCGACGCAAAAACCCCTAGCCTCGCGTGAGTGGCTTTTGCGCTTGGCTCCCCGACAGCTCCGCATCCCGTCCCCGACACCGATCGTGACGACGTCGACGTCTGGGCACCGCCCGAACTCCGGGTCGTGTGCCTGGACATCGACGACACACTGATCGACTTCACGGAGACGGGCAAGCGCACGCTCGCCGCGCTCACCGGACGTCGCGACATCTGGGACGAATGGGAACGCGTCACCGACGAGCACGTCGCACGCGTCGTCGCGGGCGACCTCGACTACGCCGACATGCACACCCGGCGCACCCACGCATTCCTGCGCGGCCTCGGCATGGACGTCGACCTCGCCTCCGCGGCCGCGTTCGAGACCCGCCGCAAGACGCTGCTGAACCGGTCGTGGCGGCTCTTCGACGACGTCGTTCCCTGTCTGGAATGGCTCGCCGCCGCCGGTATCCAGCTGGCCGCCGTGACGAACGCCTCCGGGGCCCACCAGCGCGACAAGCTCGCATCCCTCGGTCTCGCCCGGTTCTTCGACCACGTCGCCATCGCAGGCGAACTGGGCGTCGCCAAACCCGATCCCGCGATGTTCCAGTCCGTCTGCCTCCAACTCGGCTGCGACCCGCGCGAGGCCGTGCACCTGGGGGACAAGCTCACCACCGACGCCGTCGGAGCGCGTGACGCCGGTCTCACCGGAATCTGGCTGCACCGCGACCCCGACCACGAACTCGCCCCGCGGACTGCCGACGACGACACCGAGGACGCGGCCCGCAGCGGGGCGCCCGCCGACATCCACGTCCTCACCTCGCTGGCCGGCCTGCCCGAACTGCTCGTCTCCGAGTTCGTGCGCGTCGGCGTCCCCGCCCCGCGCTGAGACGCCGCACCGGCCGTGACACCTGCGGCAACGCGCCGGGACGCCGCGGACGGGACCCCGGCTGCAAGCGGCCACACAGCGTGGTCTATGCTTTCTTCAACAACGCGATACGGACCCGGGACGGGCCTGGCGAGCCGACGAGCTCCGCGGAACGACTCGGACGAAGTATCCGTTGGGGTATGGTGTAATCGGCAGCACGACTGATTCTGGTTCAGTTAGTCTAGGTTCGAGTCCTGGTACCCCAGCTGAGAAGCGAACACACCGCTCTGGTAAGTTCTCTTCCAACACAAAAGAACACGCCCCCGTCGTCTAGCGGCCTAGGACGCCGGCCTCTCACGCCGGTAGCGTGGGTTCGAATCCCATCGGGGGTACGAGAAAAAGTAGGGAAACCCTATCTGCGGAAAGCGCAGATAGGGTTTTTCTCGTTGTGTCTTGTGGGTGCGCAGCCCCCACACCCCAGCCCGGCGGGCTCCGCCCCTCCGGCCCCCTGCCTGTGGTCGCGTGGCGTTCGTGGGTTGCGTGGGGTGGGTGGGTCGGCCGAGTTCGCTGCGCTCACCGGCCTGAGTTGGGGAGGGGGCGTCGACCTCGCTGCGCTTCGGTCGACGGTTCGGGTTCCGTAGGTGCGTTCGTCGACGGGTGGGCGGCCGTTGCTCGCTGCGCTCGCTCGGTCTCGCAGGGGTGAGGGGTGGCCGGGTGCGGGTTTCGGGGTCAGAGGCGTTCCTGGAGGGATTCCGCGGCGTCCAGGAGGTCGCTCGCCCAACGGGCGCCCGGCTTCCGGCCGATCCGGTCCACCGGACCCGACACCGACACCGCCGCCACGACCGCACCCGACGAATCCCGCACCGGCGCCGACACACTCGCCACCCCCGGCTCGCGTTCGGCCACACTCTGCGCCCAACCACGACGCCGAACCTCCAACAGCGTCCGCTCCCCGAACACGGCCTCCGCCAGAATCGACTGCTGCGTATGGGCATCCGCCCACGCCGTCAGCACCTTCGCCCCGGAACCCGCCGTCATCGGCAACCGCGTACCCACCGGCACCGTGTCCCGCAGCCCACTCGGTGGCTCGGCCGACGCCACACATACCCGCTGCACCCCGTCCCGGCGGTACACCTGCACGCTCTCGCCCGTCATGTCCCGCAACTTGGGCAACACGACCGCCGTCGCATCCAACAGCGGATCCGCCGTCCCACCGGACAACTCCGCCAACGCCGCACCGGGACGCCACCGGCCGTCCGGACCCCGCCGCAACAACCGGTGCACCTCGAGCCCCACCGCCAACCGGTGCGCCGTCGCCCGCGGCAGCCCCGTCTCGGCGCACAACTCCGCCAAGCCGCACGGCTGCTGCGCCGCCGCCTGCAACACGGCGATCGCCTTGTCCAAGACACCGATACCGCTCTGCTGAGCCTCAGAGTTATGCTGTCCCACACAGCGATACTACAATCCCGAAGTCTGGGACGTCCACCATTTGGGACGGTTCGGGTGATCACAGTCCGGCCGGCCACCACATTTCCCCGATGGTCGTCGGTTCCCAGCGACCACAGTTCCCAGCGACCACAGTTCCCAGCGACGTTCATGGAGGAGCCCTGATGGCGGAGAAACGGGGCCGCACACTCGCCGAAAAGGTGTGGGACGAGCACACGGTACGCCGCGGTGAAGGCGCCGAACCCGATGTGCTGTTCATCGACCTGCACCTCGTGCACGAGGTCACCAGTCCGCAGGCGTTCGACGGTCTCCGGCTCGCCGGCCGTCAGGTCCGCAGGCCGGATCTCACGATCGCCACCGAGGACCACAACGTGCCCACGGTGGACATCGAACTGCCGATCGCCGACCCGGTCTCCAAGACCCAGGTCGACACCCTGCGCAAGAACTGCGAGGAGTTCGGCGTCCGGCTGCACCCCATGGGTGACGCCGAACAGGGCATCGTCCACGTGATCGGCCCGCAGCTGGGTCTCACGCAACCCGGCACGACCGTGGTGTGCGGCGACAGCCACACCTCGACGCACGGTGCGTTCGGCGCCATGGCTTTCGGTATCGGCACCTCCGAGGTCGAACACGTCCTCGCGACGCAGACGCTGCCGCTGCGGCCGTTCAAGACGATGGCGATCAACGTCGAGGGCACGCTGCGCCCGGGCGTGACCGCGAAGGACATCATCCTCGCCGTCATCGCGAAGATCGGCACCGGTGGCGGGCAGGGCTACGTGCTCGAGTACCGGGGCAGCGCGATCGAATCGCTGTCGATGGAAGCCCGCATGACGATCTGCAACATGTCCATCGAGGCGGGTGCCCGCGCGGGCATGATCGCGCCCGACGAGACCACGTTCGAGTACCTGAAGGGGCGGCCGCACGCGCCGCAGGGTGCGCAGTGGGACGAGGCCGTGGCCGCGTGGCGCGAGCTGCGCACCGACGCCGACGCCGAGTTCGACGCCGAGGTCACGATCGACGCCGACGCGCTGACGCCGTACGTGACGTGGGGCACGAACCCGGGTCAGGGGCTCCCGCTGGGCGAGAGCGTGCCGGACCCCGAGCAGCTGGGTGACGAGGGTGCCAAGTTCGCCGCGGAGAAGGCCCTGTCCTATATGGATCTCGAGCCCGGTACGCCGCTGCGGGAGATCGCGGTCGACACGGTGTTCCTCGGCTCCTGCACCAACGGCCGGATCGAGGACCTGCGGGCGGCCGCGGACGTGCTGCGCGGCAAGAAGGTCGCCGACAGTGTGCGCATGCTCGTCGTCCCCGGCTCGATGCGGGTGCGGAAGACGGCCGAGGAAGAGGGCCTCGACAAGGTCTTCCTCGACGCGGGGGCTGAGTGGCGCCAGGCAGGCTGCTCGATGTGCCTGGGCATGAACCCGGACCAGCTCGAGCCGGGTGAGCGCAGTGCCTCGACGTCCAACCGCAACTTCGAGGGCAGGCAGGGCAAGGGTGGCCGGACGCACCTCGTCTCGCCACTCGTGGCCGCCGCCACGGCCGTGCGCGGCACGCTGTCGTCCCCGGAAGACCTCTGACCCACCACCACTTCACACCGATCGCACGCGAGAGCGATCGCACACACCGGGAGTCACCCCTCATGGAACCGATCACCGAGCACACCGGCATCGGAGTGCCGCTGCGCAGGTCCAACGTGGACACCGACCAGATCATCCCCGCCGTCTACCTCAAGCGTGTGAGCCGTACCGGCTTCGAGGACGGCCTGTTCGCCGCCTGGCGCGGCGACGAGCAGTTCGTGCTCAACGTCGAGCCCTTCGACCGCGGCACCGTGCTCGTCGCCGGGCCCGACTTCGGCACCGGCTCCTCACGGGAGCACGCCGTGTGGGCGCTGATGAACTACGGCTTCCGCGTCGTCATCTCGTCCCGCTTCGCCGACATCTTCCGCGGTAACGCCGGCAAGCAGGGGCTCGTGGCCGCGCAGTGCTCGCCCGACGACGTCGAACTGCTGTGGAAGATCCTCGAGAACGAACCCGGCACCACGGTCACTGTGGACCTCGCGGAGAAGACCGTGCGGGCCAAGGACTTCAGTGCCCCCTTCGAGATCGACGACTACACGCGCTGGCGGCTGATGGAGGGCCTCGACGACATCGCCCTGACGCTGCGCCACGCCGACGACATCGCCGAGTTCGAACGAGGCAGGCCCGCCCACAAGCCCGTGACGCTTCCGGCGGAGCAGTCGCAGTAGGAGCAGCCTCAGCAGGCCCACCACCTCCTGGCGAACCTCGAAGATTCCCTGTTCACCAAGGGAATCCGGCCCGGCCCACCGGCCGGCATCCGACGCCGGACGGCCGCCTTCCGAACCGGGTCCGATCGCCGCTCCCGGGCGGCGATCGCCCATCCGGTAAGGGAAAAATCCGCGTGCCGTTTGGAAATTGTGCTGCGTAGGTAATACCGTGTGCGCATGTCGGCCGGTGTGGCCGGGTAACACGTAGTTCTTCTTGGAGGACTGGAATGGCCAACAAGGCCCAACTCATCGAGGCGCTCGGCGAGCGTCTGGGCGACAAGAAGGTCGCCACGCAGGCCGTCGACAATCTCGTCGACATCATCATTCGGACGGTCAACAAGGGTGAAAAGGTGAACATCACCGGTTTCGGTGTGTTCGAGAAGCGCGCCCGCGCCGCCCGCACCGCGCGGAACCCGCGTACCGGTGAGACCGTCCGCGTGAAGAAGACCAACGTCCCGGCCTTCCGCGCGGGCACCACCTTCAAGGATGTGGTGAGCGGCACGAAGAAGCTGCCGAAGGCCACGAAGGCCAAGCCGGTGTCCGGCACGACGGCGCGCGGCACCACCGCCCGTGCCACGACGTCCACGGCGTCGTCCACGCGCAGCACGACCACCCGTTCGCGTGCCACGACCGCGACCCGGGCCACGGCCACGAAGTCGGCTCCGAAGACCGCGACCAAGTCCACGGCGTCGAAGTCCACGGCCACCAAGTCGGCTCCGAAGACGGCCGCCAAGTCCACGGCGTCGAAGTCGACCGCGTCGAAGTCGACCGGAAGCAAGGCCACGGCCGCCAAGTCCACGGCTGCCAAGTCGACCGCCGCCAAGTCGACCGCTGCCAAGAGCACCACGAAGGCCGCGCCGAAGACGGCGTCGAAGTCCACGGCCGCCAAGTCCACGGCGTCGAAGTCGACGGCCGCCAAGTCCTCGACCGCGAAGGCCTCGACTGCGAAGTCGACGGCCGCCAAGTCGACGGCCAAGAAGCCTGCGACCAAGGCCGCGCCGAAGACCGCCACGAAGACGACCAAGGCGGCAGCCACGCCGGCGAAGACCACCGCCAAGGCGTCCACGACGAAGAAGACGGCCACCAAGAAGAAGTGAGCCGCTCGGCGGCTCACCCTCACGTGGCGTCGTTCACGTCACGCGCAGCCGGGCCCCGCGCCACATCCGGTGGTGCGGGGCCCGTCGCTGTGCGGGAGAACACGTGCGGAAAAGCACGTGCGGGGAAACACGTTCAGGAATGCCTCGTGCGGCAAGCCACCGCGCGGGACGGCATCGCCGTGGAGCCGTGCCGCTGCACGGGGAGCCGCGGCACGGGCAGCCCGTTGTGCCGGGCGCGCTGTGACGGCGTGTGACGCCGCCGCTGGAGCGACGATGCCTCTGTCGGGCCCCTCGGGCCGGTGCTTTCCCGTGCGGGACGCTCCGGCCGCCTCAGACGGCGAGTGGTGCGGCCAGTGGGTTCGACAGGTAGCCGGCCGCGACGAGACGTCCCACCCGGTCGAACGAGAGCTGCCAGACCGAGCCCTTCTTCGCCGGGAGACCGTCCGGTGTGGTGTGTGGCAACGTGACGCCACCACGGTCGGCGAGGACGGCCACGGCGTGCGGGATCACACCTCCCTGGCTGCACACCACGGGGGTGCCGCCCTCGACCGCGATCTCGACGATGCGCTGCACGGCGCGATGCGGGTCGGCGGCGAACGCGCGCTCCGAGAGTGCGTCGTCGTGTCCCACCTCGGTGCCGAGGTCCTCGGCGACGCCCCGCACCGTCTGGACGCAGCGCAACAGGGGAGCGGACACCACCCGGTCCGGGGCGAACGCGTTCAGGACCGTGCGCAGGGCGCTCGCTTGCCGTTCACCCGCGTCACTCAACGGCCGCAGATCGTCGTCACCGGTCCAGGACTCCCGTTTGCCCGCCTTGGCGTGCCGCACGAGCAGCACCGACGTGACGTGTCGGGGCAGCGCGTCGAAGCAGGCCACCACGTCGGCATCCGATGCGTACGACAACAGCCGGGCCGCGTCGGACGGTGCGACCCAGCGCAGTTCGTCGACTTCCGCATTGGTCTCGAATGCGCCGTCGCCGGCCCGTGCACTGAAGTAGTCGACGGCTTTCCTGCCACGCGCGACGTGGTATTCGATCCGTTTCAGGAATGCGCCGAGTACGGCGCCGTAGCCCGTTTCCTCCCGGAGTTCCCGGACGGCCGCGACCGGCGCGGTTTCGCCCGGGTCGAGATGTCCTTTCGGCAGCGACCAGTCGTCGTAACGCGGCCGGTGGACGACCGCGATCTCGACACCCGGTTCGTCGCCCGTGGCGGGCCTCCACAGCACAGCACCCGCCGCGTGGGCGACGATCTCGTCTGTGGCGCCGGTGGTGGTACTCACCCTGTTGCTCCGTGCTTGCGTAGCGTTTCCAGTTGATGGTCGCGGACCTCGGACGAATCCGCGGGGGAGGGTTGCCACTCACCCGTCGACGTGAGGATCCAGCACCGGGTGTGCCGGTCCATCGTCGAACTGAGGATCTCGTCGAGTTCTGCGGTCAGTTTCGGGTTGCGGACCTGGACGAGCGCTTCGATGCGACGGTCGAGGTTGCGGTGCATCATGTCGGCGCTGCCGATCCAGTACGAGGCGGTGGCGCGGAAGTGGAAGATCCGCGAATGCTCGAGGAACCGGCCGAGGATCGAACGCACGGTGATGTTGTCGCTCAGCCCCGGAACACCGGGTTTGAGCGTACAGATGCCGCGGACGATGACCTCGACGGGAACTCCGGCCTGTGATGCGCGGTACAGCCCGTCGATGACCTGTTCGTCGACGAGCGAGTTGCACTTGAGGCGGATGCCTGCCTCGTGCCCCTGTTGCGCGAGTTCGATCTCCCGGGACACGTGGTCGAGGATCCCGCGCCGGATACCGCTCGGCGAGGTGAGGATGTTGCGGTACGTCGCCTGGTGCGAATAGCCGGTCAGGACGTTGAACAGGTCCGTCAGGTCGGCACCGATCGCCGGATCCGCTGTGAGCAGCCCCAGGTCCTCGTAGTGGCGCGCCGTCTTCGGGTTGTAGTTGCCCGTGCCGATGTGGCAGTAACGGCGGATGGTCGAACCCTCCTGCCGGACGACCAGCGACACCTTGCAGTGCGTCTTGAGGCCGACGAGCCCGTAGACGACGTGCACGCCCGACCGTTCGAGGGTGCGTGCCCACGTGATGTTGGCCTGTTCGTCGAACCGGGCCTTGATCTCGACGAGCGCGACGACCTGTTTGCCCGCCTCGGCGGCGTCGACGAGCGCGTCGACGATCGGCGAGTCGCCCGACGTGCGGTACAGCGTCTGCTTGATCGCCAGCACCTTGTCGTCCGCGGCCGCCTGCTCGATGAAGCGCTGCACGCTCGTGGAGAACGAGTCGTACGGGTGGTGCACGAGCACGTCACCGTCGCGCAGGGTCGAGAACACGCTCTTGGGCGTCTCGCGTTCGCCGAACGCGGGAGGGGTCGCGGGGACGAACGGCGGGTCCTTGAGCTCCTGGCGGTCCAGTGCCAGCAGCTGGGTCAGGCACGACAGGTCCAGCAGCCCCGGCACCTCGACGACGTCCCGCGTATCGACCTCGAGTTCGCGCAACAGCAGCTCGAGCATGTGCTCGCTCATGTCCTGCGAGACCTCGAGCCGCACCGGCGGGCCGAACCGGCGCTGCGCCAGCTCCCGTTCGAGCGCCTGCAACAGGTCCTCGTCGCGGTCCTCCTCGACCTCGAAGTCGGCGTTGCGGGTGACGCGGAACGCGTGGTGCTCGATGACCTCCATACCGGAGAACAGCTCGCCCAGGTGGGCGGCGATGAGCTCCTCCAGGGGCAGGAAGGTGGCGGTCCGGGTGTCCCGCTGCGGTTCGGTGCGGACCAGCCGGGGCACGTTGTTCGGCACCTTCACCCTGGCGAACCGTTCGGTGCCCTCGGCCGGGTCGCGCACCGTGACGGCGAGGTTGAGCGAGAGGCCCGAGATGTACGGGAAGGGGTGGGCCGGGTCGACGGCCAGTGGCGTGAGCACCGGGAAGATCTGCTCCCGGAAGTAGCGCGAGAGCCGCTCGTGGTCGGCCTCGTCCAAACCGGACCACGACACGATGTGCACGCCCTCACCCGCCAGCGCGGGCCGCACCCGCGCCTCGAAGGCGGTGTTGTGCCGCTGGACGAGCTCCTGGTTGCGCTTGGCGATGTGGGCCAGCTGCTCCCGCGGCGTGAGCCCGTCGGCGCTGCGCACGGACAGGCCGGTCTCGTCTCGGCGCTTCAGCCCCGCCACCCGGACCATGTAGAACTCATCCAAATTGGACGCGAAGATGGCGAGGAACTTGGCCCGCTCGAGCAGCGGCTGGGACTCGTCCTCGGCCAGCGCCAGCACCCGCGCGTTGAAGTCCTGCCACGAGAGTTCGCGGTTGAAATACCGGTTGTCCGGCAGTTCGTCGGGCGTGCGGTCGGTGGGGGTCGCGGCGGGCAGGGCGGCGGGCAGGGCGTGGTTCGCGCCGTCGGTGACGGTCGCTTGCGGTGGCGGTTCGGTGGTCACCCGCCTTGCGCCCGGAGAGCTCGCAGCGGGCGGGGTGCTCTCGTCGTTGGTCACGGACGCATTGTCCACCAACATCCGGCCTCGTGGGCAGGTCCGCCGGGCAGGTTTAACCCTCCGGTCGGTATGCGGCCGCCGGAACGGAACCCGACGGCCGCAGCAACGCGGTGGTGCTCGGTCCCAGCCCGAGCGTGCGCGCGTGGCGCAGGTCCGCCGGGGTGTCGACGTCCGAGCGCAGCGACGGCGCGGCGGCCGTGACCGCCGTCGCTCCCGAGCGTGCGTGCGCCCGGGCCGAACCGGGGCCGAAGGCGGGCGCGAGCGGCTGCCCGGGCGCCGAGAGCAACAACGTCGTGCCGGTGCCGTGCCGGTCGGCCGTGTACGCGCGGCGACCGTCGGCCTCGGCGAGCGCCGCGGCGAGGTCGACGGTGCGCAGCGCGGGCAGGTCGGCCTGCAACGCCCCCACGACGTCGCACTCGTCGCCCCTCGCCGCCGCCCCTGCCGCGGCGGAAGCCCCGTGTGTCGCGCCTCCGTGTGTCGCGCCTCCGTCGGTTCCTGCGCCGTCGGGGCCTGCCGCGCCCGCGGTGACACCGGCACGAACCAGCCGCTCGCCCGTGCACAGTGCGGCGTTGAGGTCCGGGGCGCCGCGGTCGTCGACGACGTCGGCGCCCAGCTCGGCCAGGGCCGCGAGCGCGTCGACGTCGCTTGTGACGACCACCACGCGGTCGACGCCGGGCGTGTCGACCGCCGCCGACACGGTGTCACGGGCCAGCGCGAGCACCAGCGACGTGTGCGTCCCGGTGGCTCGCAGGCCTGCGAGGTCCGGCGAACCAGGCGAAACGGGAGGGGCGAGCGCTCCGCGAAGCCGGGACTTGCCGACGTGAGGCGGCTTCATCGGCACGAGGAGTGTGACGGTCACATCGGCCATCTTCTCGCATCTCTCGTGGTCCGGCGCCTGTGGGAGGATCGAGCGCCGAAGCGTGGACGTGTGCGAGGAGGAGTCTTGGCGGATCGCGAGAAGGGCGGCTTCTGGGTCGGTGCCGCGGCGGCGTTGTTCTACCCGTTGGCGTACCTGAGCAAGCGGGTGTACCGGAATTCCGAGGGCATTCCCCGGAGCGGTCCGGTGCTGCTGGTGATGAACCACGTCTCCCACCTGGATCCGGCCGTCGACGCGGTGTTCGTGCACCGGGCCAAGCGGGTCCCGCGGTTCCTGGCCAAGGCGAGCCTCGTGCGGGTCCCGATCTTCGGCAAGATCATGACCGGCGCGGGCTCCATCCCCGTCGCCCGCGGCACGAGCTCGGCGGGCGACAGCCTCAGGGCGGCGCATCAGGCGCTGGAGGACGGCAAGGTCATCGTGATCTACCCCGAGGGCACGATCACGAAGGACCCGGAGTTCTGGCCGAAGCGCTCGCAGACGGGTGTCGCCCGGCTGGCGCTGGCGAACGACGTCCCGGTCGTCCCGTGCGCACGCTGGGGCACCCAGGAGGTGTTCAACGGCTACACGAAGAAGTTCCGGCCGCTGCCCAGGAAGACGGTGACGCACGTCGTCGGCGAGCCGGTGGACCTGAGCGCCTACCGGGAGAAGGAGCCGACACCGGACGTGCTGCGCGAGGTGACCGACCTGCTCATGGCGGAGGTCACGACGCTGCTGGCCGACGTCCGTGGTGAGGAGCCGCCCGCGAAGGCCGGCAGCGATGCCTGAGCGGCCGTCCGGCCCCGGCGCGGACGCGTCCGGATCCGCGCGGCCCGCCGTGCGCACCGTCACGGTGCTCGGCGCCGGGTCGTGGGGCACGACGTTCGCGAAGATCCTGGCCGACGCGGGCCGGGACGTCACGATGTGGGCACGCAGGCCCGAGGTCGCCGCCGAGATCGCCGGGCAGCACACGAACTCCGCCTATCTGCCCGGTGTGACGCTGCCGGGCAATCTCACCGCGACGTCCGACGCCGCCGCCGCGCTCGACGGCCCCGACGCCGTCGTACTCGCCGTGCCGAGTCAGAGCCTGCGCGACAACCTCGGCCGCTGGCGCGAGCTGCTGCCCGCCGACACGATCCTCGTCAGCCTGGCGAAAGGCGTCGAGCTGGGCACGCTCAAGCGCATGAGCCAGGTGGTGGGCGAGATCGCCGGGGTCGCGGAGGATTCCGTCGTCGTCGTGGCGGGGCCGAACCTGGCGAAGGAGATCGCCGCGGGACAGCCGGCCGCAGGGGTGTTCGCGTGCGGCGACCACGAACGCGCCGTCGCGGTGCAGGAGGCGGCGTTCACGTCGTACTTCCGCCCGTACACCAACACCGACGTGGTCGGCAGCGAGCTCGCGGGCGCCTGCAAGAACGTCGTCGCGCTCTCGTGCGGCATCGCGGCGGGCCTGGGCTTCGGCGCCAACACGGTCGCGACCCTCATCACCCGCGGGCTCGCCGAGACGGCCCGTCTGGGCGTGAAGCTCGGTGCCGACCCGATGACGTTCGCGGGCCTGGCTGGGGTCGGCGACATGGTCGCCACGTGTGCGTCCCCGTTGTCGCGGAACCGCACCTTCGGTGAGCGCATCGGCCGGGGCGAGACGATCGAGCAGGCACAGGAGGCGGTGGGAGGACAGGTCGCCGAGGGCGTCATGTCGTGCCGTTCGATCCGTGACCTGGCCCACGGCGCAGGGGTCGACATGCCCATCACCGACGCGATGTACCGCGTGTGCCACGAGGGCAGCGACCCCGTGACCGTCGGCGCGGAACTCCTCGGACGGGAGCAGAAGCCCGAGCGCATGTGAGCGCGGGCACACCGGTTCGCTCCGTGGAATCGCCTTGACGCTCCACTGTCCGGCTGGTTTTCTTGCGTACGTGCTGACGCAGAACGTATCCGCCCCACGGCGACCGCTCATCGGTCGTCGCGGTACGTGTTGCGCGCCTTGTTGTCGCTGTTGCCGGTGAAGCCGACGCCGTACTCGACGCCGCACCCGCAACCGCTCTGACGTCTTTCGACGATCCCCTTTTCGACAGCAAGGATGTCCGCGTTCCCATGTTCGCCGTTCCCGAGAACACCGTCGCCCTGCCCGAGTCCGCCGCCGGCGTCGCACGTCACCCGGTGCGCATCGCCCGCGACTACGCACTCGACCGTGACCGCTGGCGCACTCTGCTGCGCTACGACCCGGACGAGCGGTTCGCCACGCTGATCGACCGTGTCGACGGTGACGAGGTGTGGCTGCTGAGCTGGCTTCCCGGTCAGCACACCGGTCTGCACGACCACGGCACGGCCACCGGTGCGTTCACCGTCGTGTCCGGGATGCTCACCGAGACGGTCGCGCGCCGGACCGTGGACGGCACCGCACCCGGCTCGGTGGACGGTGCCGCGAAGAGCCGTGCCGGCGGGCGACCGGCCACCGAGGTGCACACGCTCGGCGAGGGCCAGTCCCGCGTGTTCGGCCCGGGATACGCGCACCATGTGCGCAACGAGGGTCCGGACCCGGCGATCAGCGTGCACGTCTACCGCTTCGAGGGGCGCACAGTCCGCCCGGTCCGGGCCGACGCGCGCACCGGCCTGGTGGCCGAACCCGGCTGACGCGCACGCCCCTCGTCGCGTGTCCTGCACTCCTTCCGCGTGTGTCCTGCATTCGGACGGGCGAGTTCTGCGTTCCGGACGGCGCCTGCGTTTCGGACGGCGCCTGGGCACGGTCAGCGTGGGGCGGGGCGTTCGGCGACGTGTGGTGGCGCGGGCAGGTCCGCCGGGACGTACGACGCGGCGCGAGGCGAGCCGAACACCGTGCGGACGTCGATCACCCCTGCCCACACGTCGTCGCGGTCGACGTCGGCGGGCTGCTCGGCGGGGTCGCCGCCGCGGACCTTCACCGACGCCTCCGTCAGGTCGAGGGCCAGTACCGCGACGCCCGCCAGCTCCTTCGCATCCGGTCTGCGCGCGTAGTCCCACGAACCGGGCGCGAGCCGGTCGCTGATCACCTGCAGCGCGCGATCGCGTTCGGCGTCCTCGGTCACCGCGCGCGCTCGCCCGTGCACCACGGCCGAGCGGTAGTTCATCGTGTGGTTGTTCAGCGAGCGCGCGTAGACGATTCCGTCGAGAATCGTGACCGTGACGCAGATGTCCACGCCGCGTGCGGCGGTGCGCACGTTGCCGGAGCCGGTGGAGCCGTGCAGGTAGAGCGTGTCGCCGTCGCGGCCGTACCCGGTCGGCACGCACAGTGGCGAGCCGCCGGACACGAGCGCGAGGTGGCACAGCAGTCCGGCGTCGAGCACGGCGTGCAACTCGCCGCGGTCGGCGACGCCCCGGTCCTGTTTGCGGGTCAGCGTGCTGCGTTCGGTGGAGGACAGCGGTGTGCCGGACCGCTGCGCCGGGGATGACGGCGCTGCGGATGACGGAGCTGGGGACGGCGACGCTGCGGGTGGCGGTGTGGTGGGCGAGGGTGTGGTGGACGGTTGCGGAGAGGTCGGCATGAGGCCCACCATCGCCGACCGGATTGGCATGGTGAAATGTCCACAGTCGAACAGATTCGGAAGGCCACTTCGCGGCTCCGGGTGGAGGAGTCGCTGTGAGGGAGTCACCGTGAGGGAGTCGGTGTGACGCACGTCGAGGCGACGCCGCAACGCGATACGGCGCCACAGCGTGAGACGGCGTTGCCGATGACGCTGGACCGCGATTCGAGTGTGCCGTTGGCCGTGCAGCTGGCCGATGCGCTGCGGGAGTCGGCGTCGTCGGGGCATCTGCGCGGCGGGGACCGGTTGCCGTCCACACGCGCGCTCGCGGGCAGGCTCGGCGTCAGCCGCACCGTGACGGCCGCCGCGTACGAACAGCTCCACGCCGAGGGCTGGATCGTCGGCAAGCACGGTTCGGGCACCTACGTCACGACGTCGCCGCCGACGGCCCGGCCCGAACACCGGTCCGTGGCCCCGCGTGACGAGCCCCCTTCGGGCAGGCTCGCGTTGCTGCCCGGCGTGCCGTGGGCGGAAGGACTGGACCGGTCGGCGTGGCGGCGGGCGTGGCGGGCGGCGTCGGACACGCCTCCCGCCGTGTACCTGTCGAGGACCGGGCTGGGGGAGTACCGAGAGGTCGTCGCCGAGCACCTGTTGCGCCACCGCGGTCTCGATGCGGGTACCGAGTCGGTGCTCGCCACCGGAGGAACGACGGCCGCCGTGGTGGAACTCGCCGCCGCCGTGCTGTCGCCGGGTGACCTCGTCGCCGTCGAGGAACCGGGGTATCAGCGCGCCGTGCAGGCGTTCTCCCGTGCCGGCATGCGGGTGGCCGGTGTGCCGGTGGACGACGAGGGGATGCGCACCGACCGCATCCCGCCCGGTGCGCGCGTCGTGTACTGCTCGCCCGCGCATCAGTACCCGATGGGCTGCCGGATGAGCGCATCCCGTCGTGTCGAGCTCGCGGAACTGGCCAGGCAGCGGGATTTCCTCGTCGTGGAGGACGACTACGACGGCGAGCTGCGTTACGACGTGGCCCCGTTGCCGCTGCTGGCCTCGCTCGCGCCCGACGTCGTCGTGCACCTCGGCACCACGAGCAAGATCCTCACGCCGACGCTGGGTGCGGGGTGGATGGTCGCGCCGCCGTCGGTGACGCGGGCCGTACTGGAACATCGTGAACTGACCGGCACCCGTCCGTCGCCCGCGGGCCAGCACGTGGTCGTCGAGCTCGCTCGGCACGGCGACCTGGGCAGACATCTGCGCAGGTTGCGGCGGGAGCTGTCGGACCGGCGGTCGATCCTCGTGAACGCGTTCGCCACCGCGGGGGTGCCGGTGCTCGGCGACGACGCGGGTGCACACCTCGTGGTGCCGCTGTCGTCGGCCGAGGAGGAACGGGAGCGGATCGCGGCGGGCACACGCCGCGGTGTGCTGTTGGACGGCCTCGCACGGCACTTCGCGACCGCCCCGACGGCACACGGTGTACTCGTCGGCTACGCGGGGTGTTCACGGTCCGAACTCGCCGAATGCGTGCCGACGCTCGTTGAACTGACCCGGATGAGGCACCGGTAGGGTGATCCGTCATGAGTAGCCGCAAGACGCGCGTGGCCGTGGTGTTCGGCGGCCGCAGCAGCGAGCACACGATTTCCTGCGTGTCCGCAGGCTGCGTGCTGGACAACCTGGACCCGGAACGGTTCGACGTCGTGCCCGTCGGCATCACCCCCGAGGGTGGTTGGGTGCTGGGCACCGACGACCCGAAGACCCTCGAGATCCGCGGGCGCGAGCTGCCGTCGGTCGACGACGGCCGTGCGCTCGTGCTGCCGGGCGACCCGACGAGCAAGAGCGTCGTGAGCGTGGAACCCGGCCGTGAGTCCGAGGTGCTGTCCGAGGTGGACGTCGTGTTCCCCGTGCTGCACGGTGCCTTCGGCGAGGACGGCACCATCCAGGGGCTGCTGGAGATGGCGGACATTCCCTACGTCGGTGCGGGCGTGCTCGCCAGCGCGGCGGCGATGGACAAGGAGTTCGCGAAGAAGCTGCTGGCGGCCGAGGAGCTACCGGTCGGTCCGTATGCGACGGTCCGCCGTGGACAGTCCACCCTCGACGAGTCCGAGCGGGAACGGCTGGAGCTTCCGGTGTTCGTCAAGCCGGCGCGGGCGGGCTCGTCGGTCGGCATCACGCGGGTCACCGACTGGTCGCAGCTCGACGACGCGATCGCGCTGGCCCGCAGGACCGACCCGAAGGTGCTCGTCGAGGCGGGGGTCACCGGCCGCGAGGTGGAATGCGGCGTGCTCGAATTCCCCGACGGCCGCGTCGAGGCGTCGCTGCCCGCGGAGATCCGCGTGCTCGCCGATGACGCCGACGCCTGGTACGACTTCGAGACCAAGTACCTCGGCGAGGACGCCGAACTCGACATTCCCGCCAAGCTCGGCGACGACGTCACCGAACGGCTGCGTGCGGCCGCGGTCGAGGCGTTCCGTGCGCTGGACTGCCAGGGACTGGCCCGCGTCGACTTCTTCGTCACCGACTCCGGCGAGCTCGTCATCAACGAGGTCAACACGATGCCTGGCTTCACGACGACGTCGGCCTACCCGAAGATGTGGGCCGTCACGGGCGTCGACTACGCGACCTTGCTGTCCACTCTGGTCGACACGGCGATCGCCCGCGGCACGGGCCTGCGCTGAACCGGCCTGCGCCGAACCGGTCTGCGGGGAGTCGGTCGCCCGGAACGGCCCGCGCCGAGCCGGGTATGCGGGGGCCGGCCGGCCCCCGGGCCGAGGCGCAGGGGCCGGCGCACGTCGAGGCGATTCGCCGCAGGTGCGGGGTGATTCGCCGCGGGCGCGCCGCTCGCGGCGAATCCTCAGAAGGGGGAGACCTGCTTCAGGTGCTCGTCGGCGAGGTCCGACATGCGCTGCAGCGGGCCGGTTCCCGTGCCCTCGGGAACGGTCAGCGCGAGGTGGACGGGCCGGTCCACGACGTACCAGGTGGCGCTCGGGCCGGACTCGTCCGGCACGTGCAGCCACTGCACGCCGTTGATCTGCCGTAGCGAGGACGTGCGTGTCAGCTCGGGGGGCCTGTCGAGGCCGCACCGCAGCACCACCGGATTGTCGCGGCCCCAGGCCGCGGCGGCGGGCGGTGCGGGTTCGGCGAGTTCGCGCCGCTCCAGTGTCCGGCCCGACGACGTCAGCTCCTCGGGTACGGCCTCGAGCATTCGGCGGCAGGCGTCGCTTCCGGCCTCCGGTGCGGGGATCGACACGAGCGGCAGCGGCCCCGTGTCGCCGCCGGCCTGCGCGTCACCGCCGGTGTCCGACCCGGCGTCCCGGCCGAACAGTCCGACGGCTCCGACGCCGGCGACCAGGGCCACGGCGAGCGCCACGGCCGCGATGAGCACCTTCCGGGGCGGTGCGCCGGTGTCGGTGGTGCCGGACGTGCCGACATCGGCGGTCCCCGCGTCGTCGGTATCCGTGCCGGGCGAGTCCGAGGCTGCTGCGTCCGAGACTGCTGAATCCGCGGGTGCTGCGTCCGAGGGTGCGGTGTCCGAGGGTGCTGAGTCCGAGGACTCGGCGTCCCCGGACTCGGCGTCCCCGGATGTGGTGTCGTCGGACGTGACGTCGGCGTCGTCGCCGGACCTGTCCGCCCGGCCGGGCGTGTCGGAGTTGTCGGTCATGCGGTGATGTCGGTCCTCGGTGTCGGTCGTCCCCGGTGCGGATCACCCGGCGGTCTGTCGCCGGCGGAACCCGTCACTGGGCCAGGTGCACCACCGGGCAGGTCAGGGTGCGGGTGATGCCGTCGACGTTCTGGACGTTGGCGACCACGAGCTGGCCGAGGTCGTCGACGTTGTCGGCCTCCGCGCGGACGATGACGTCGTACGGGCCGGTGACGTCCTCGGAGCTGGCCACTCCGGGCAGTTCGGCGATCTTGGCTGCCACCGACGCGGCCTTGCCGACCTCGGTCTGGATGAGGATGTATGCGTGCACCACGGCGCGTCCCTTCGTCCGTTTCGGCCCCCGTGGGCCCAAGATAGGTAACGTCGCCGCAACGTACCGCAGGTGGGGCACCGGAGGTGTTGTGTGGAGGGCAGGGACAGCGGCAGAGCCGCGGATGCCGGAGCAGGGCGGACCGTGGGCGGCACCGTCGCCGACGTCGGCGAGTTCGGCCTGATCCGCGAGGTCACGGGCAGGCAGCAGCCTCCCGTCGGCACGGTCGTCGGACCCGGCGACGACGCGGCCGTGGTGTCGGCACCGGACGGGCGTGTGGTGATCAGCACGGACGTGCTGGTGCAGGGCGTGCACTTCCGCCTCGACTGGTCCAGTCCCGAGCAGGTCGGCCACAAGGCCGCCGCGGTGAACCTGGCCGACATCGCCGCCATGGGCGCGACGCCGACGTCGCTGGTGGTCGGTTTCGGCTGTCCGCCCGACACCGACGCGGCCGTCGCGACCGGCATCTCCGACGGGCTGACGGCGGAGGCCGCGCGCGTGGGCGCGGGCGTCGTGGGCGGCGACGTCGTGCGGTCGGACCAGGTGGTCGTCAGCGTCACCGCGATCGGCGACCTCGGCGGCCGCGCGCCGGTGACGCGCTCGGGTGCGCGGCCGGGACACATCGTCGCGGTGTGCGGCAGGCTGGGCTGGGCCGCCGCCGGACTCGCCGTCCTGGGCAGGGGTTTCCGCTCGCCGGTGGGGGTGGTCAACGCCCAGCGGGCGCCGGAACCGCCCTACACCGCCGGTCCCGCGGCGGCCGACGCGGGCGCCACGGCGATGATCGACGTCTCCGACGGCCTGCTCGCCGACCTCGCGCACCTCGCCGAGGAGTCCGGCGTCGGCATCGACATCACGTCCGAGTCGCTCGAGGTGGACCGCAAGCTCGTCGACGTCGCGGGCGCGCTCGGCGCCGATCCCCTGCGGTGGGTGCTCACGGGTGGGGAGGATCACGCGCTCGTCGCGACCTTCCCGTCGTTCGTGGACCTTCCCCAGGGCTGGCGGCAGATCGGCACCGTGCTGATGCCCGACACCGGCGTCACCGTCGACGGCAAACCCTACGACGGCGATATCGGCTGGGAACACTGGCGCTGAATCGGGTTACATGGAGCCCGTGGACATACACGTGCTCGCCTTCGACCATCCCGATTCGACCAAGCTGATCGACCTCGTGCAGCAGGAGTACGTCAGCCGCTACGGCGACCCCGACGTGACGCCCGTCGACCCGGCGGAGTTCGCGCCCCCGCAGGGGATCTTCCTCGTCGGCTACCGCGACGACGTCCCCGTCGCCTGCGGCGGGTGGCGCGCGCACGCCACCGACGAAGGGTCACTGCGCGCGGGCGATGCCGAAATCAAGCGCATGTTCGTCGTCGACGGTGAGCGTGGCCGCGGTCACGCTCGCGCCATGCTGGCCGCGCTCGAACGCACCGCGGCCGAGCACGGGTGCCGCCGCATCGTCCTCGAAACCGGGTACAAACAGCCCGAGGCCATCGCGTTGTACCGTTCCTCGGGCTACGACGAGATCGAGAAGTTCGGCGTGTACGCCCAGGACCCGATCAGCGTGTGCATGGCGAAGGAACTGGAGTAACGCGGATGGCGATCTACGCGCTCGGCGATCTCGAACCCGACATCCATCCCGACGCGTGGGTGCACCCGGACGCGACACTGATCGGCGACGTGCGGCTCGGCGCCGAGGCGTCGATCTGGCCGCAGACCGTACTGCGCGGCGACAACGACCGCATCGAGGTCGGCGCGCGCTCCAACATCCAGGACGGCTGCATCGTCCACGTCGCCAAGGGCCAGCCCACCGTCCTCGGCCCGGGATCGGCGATCGGGCACAACGTCCACGTCGAAGGCGCGACGATCGGCACGGGGTGTCTGCTGGCGTCCGGTTCCGTGGTGCTGAACGGCACGATCGTCGAGGACGGCGGTGTGGTCGGCGCGGGAGCGGTCGTGTCGTACCGCGGGCACGTGCCGACCGGGCACATCGCGCTCGGCGTACCGGCCAGGACGCGGGAGAACACCTCGTTGGGGGCCGATGCGATCGCCCGTATCGTCGACGGCTACGTCGAGCGGGCGAAGCGGTATCGGGCCGAGTTGCGCAGGCTCGACTGACCGTGGGACCGGATTCACCGGCGCGCTAGAGTCCGGGCCGTGACTTCCACGGGTACTTCCGGACGCGAGCTGACCGATGTCGTCGAGGCGGGCTGGGCCGAGGCCCTCGCGCCGGTCGCGGACACCATCGGTGCGATGGGGGAGTTCCTGCGCGCCGAGATCGCCGCGGGACGCACCTATCTGCCCTCGGGGGAGCACATACTGCGCGCGTTCCAGCAGCCGCTCGCCGACGTGCGCGTGCTGATCGTCGGCCAGGACCCGTATCCGACGCCCGGACACCCGATCGGTCTGTGCTTCGCCGTCGCCCCGGACGTGCGGCCGCTGCCGAAGAGTCTCGTCAACATCTACAAGGAGTACTGCGAGGACCTCGGGCATCCGATGCCGTCCAACGGTGATCTGACGCCGTGGACCCGGCAGGGCGTGCTGTTGCTGAACCGGTCGCTCACGGTGCAGCCGGGCAAACCCAACTCGCACCAGGGCAAGGGCTGGGAGCAGGTCACCGAACAGGCCATCCGCGCGCTCGCCGCCCGTGATCAACCGCTCGTGGCGATCCTGTGGGGTAGCAACGCGCGCAAGCTCAAGCCGCTCATCGGCGCCGAGCGGTGCGTCGAGTCGGTGCACCCGAGCCCGCTGTCGGCGCACAACGGCTTCTTCGGATCGCGGCCGTTCAGTCGCGCCAACGAACTCCTCCAGGCGCAGGGCGCCGACCCGGTCGACTGGCGACTCCCGTAACCACCCGCGCGTCCTGCACAGGACCGCCGTGTTGCGGATCGAGGGGATCGTGTTGCGGATCCCGGGGCCCGTGTTGCGGGTTCAGGGGATCGTGTTGCGGTTTCCGGGCCGGTGGTGTGGTCATGTGCTCTCGCGTGATCACCCGATTGGGTAGCCTTCTCGGTCATGTTCTCCGGTTACATCGACGTCGCGGTGCTGCCCGCGTTCCTGGGCGCGGTCGTGTTGCTGATGGTCATGCCGGGGCCGGTCATGGCGTTCATGGTCGCCACCGGTCTCCGCGACGGTCGGCGTGCGGCGGCGCGGGCGGCGTTCGGGGTCAACGTCGGGGTGAGCGTGTACGTCGTGTTGACGGCGCTCGGCCTCGGTGCGCTCCTCGCCGCGATGCCGCAGGTCGGCGATGTGATCCGGCTGTGCGGAGCCGGGTACCTCGGCTATCTGGCGTGGACGACGTGGCGCTCCGCGGGTGACCCGGTCGCGGTGGATACTCCGCCGCAGCCGCGGGCGTTCCGGCGCGGCTTCCTGGTGAACCTGTCGAACCCGAAGATCCTGCTCTTCTTCACCGCGTTCCTGCCGCAGTTCCTGGGTGACGCCGCGGCGAATCCGGCGTTGCAGCTGCTCGTGCTCGGGCTCCTGTTGCAGTTGGTCGGCCTGGTTGTGGATCTCGTCACGGGGCAGCTGGCGGGGGCGGTCCGCGACCGGGTGCTGGCGCGGCCGCGGGTGCGCACGCTGTTCGAGCGGCTCTCGGCGACCGTCTACGGAGTATTGGGCGCCGCACTGGTGGCCGACTCCGTGCGGTGACGATGCCGGGGTGCCGAGTGCAGGCCACGGGGTGCCGAGCGCAGGCACTCGACGTCCTGTGTCCAGGCTCGGTGCCGCACTCTCGGGGTGGCGGCGGGGGACACCTGCGGACGCAACACGGCCCCCGGAATCCGCAACACGATCCCCTGAACCCGCAACACGGTGTCCTCGATCCGCAACACGATCCCCGGGACCCGCAACACGGGCCCCGGAATCCGCAACACGGCCGGCGTGCAGGGGATGCGCACAGCACGGAGCCCCGGGGATCAGCCGATCCCCGGGGCTCCGAGAGTTTCGTCTTCTGAGGCGTCAGCCCCGAACGACCTTGCCGGCCTTCAGGCAGGAAGTGCACACGTTCATACGCTTCTTCTGGGAAAGCCCGAGCTTCGCGTGCACGGTCTGGATGTTCGGGTTCCACCGGCGGTTGGTCTTCCGGTGAGAGTGCGAGACCGACTTGCCGAAGCCCGGCCCCTTGCCACAGACGTCGCACACGGCAGCCACGTCGAACACTCCTCGAGAAAGTAGGTAAACACAATCCGCCCGGGCATGCCGGGCATCTCGACCAGGGTAGCCGGTGCGTTCTCCGCGACTCCATCCGGGTCGATACGCTCGCGTCGAACCCACCTTTTCCCTGCAGGAGGATACGCGGTGCACTCCCTGGACGCGGCGGCCGTGCGCGCGTGGGCGGGAGCCTGCGTACGGAGCCTCGAGGAGCTGCGCGCCGAGATCAACGGCATCAACGTGTACCCGGTCGCCGACTCGGACACCGGTTCCAACCTCCTCCACACGATCACCGCCGCGCACACCGCTCTCACGGAGCGGCCCGAGGTCGCGTGCGCGGGTGAGGCGTTGCGGGTGCTGGCCGGTGGTGCGGTCGCGGGGGCGCGCGGCAACTCCGGGGTGATCCTGTCGCAGGTGCTGCGCGGATTCGCCGAGTCGGCGGGGGACACCACGGCGCTCGACGGCCGGGCCCTCGCCGCGGCCCTGCAGCACGCGGACGCACGTGCCACCGGAGCCGTCGCCCGGCCCGTCGCGGGGACGATGTTGAGCGTGCTGCACGCCGTCGGCACGGCGGTGGCCGCGATCGCGGGTGATGCCCGCACCGGCCCCGGTACCCCCACCGACTCCGCCGCGGCCGCTGCCACGCCCATCGACGACACCGCCACGGCTGCCGGCGCCGACCCCGCCACACCCACGGACGCCACCCCGGTGACACTCGACGTCGTGGCGCGCACCGCCGCCGTGACCGCTGCCGAGGCGCTGTCGGAGACGCCGCGGCAGCTGGCCGCGCTGGCGGCGGCGGGGGTCGTCGACGCGGGCGGCAGGGGACTGGTGGCGGTGCTGGACGCGCTCGCCGCCGTGGTCGCGGGGGAGGCGGCCGCCGCGACGCACCGCCGGGTTGCCGCCACGTCGGCACTGCCCGCGCCGCAGGCGTGGGAGGTGATGTATCTGCTCGCCGACCTCGACCCCGCCGGCGAGGACGCCGCGCTGGCGGCCCTGCGCCGTGATCTGGCCGAACTCGGCGACAGTGTCACCGTGGCCGGGGACGGATCGGGCAACCACGCCGTGCACGTCCACTGCGACGACATCGGGGCCGCGTTGGAGGCGGGTCTCCGCCACGGCAGACCGCACCGGGTACGGGTCGAACCGCTCATGACGCCGGCGCCACCGGAGAGCACCGCCGCCGATCGTGCCGTCGTGGCCGTGCTCCGCGGGGACGGGGTGGTCGAGCTGGTCGGTGGCGAGGGAGTGCCGGTGCTGGCCGTGGCCCCCGGTGCGGAGCCGACGACGGAGGAGCTGCTCGGTCTCGTCGGGGAGGCCGCCGCCGAACACGTGACGGTCGTGCCCGGCGACGTGGACCTGACGGCGGCGGCCGAACGTGCGGTGGGGAATCCCGTGCTGGCGGAGCGGGACGTGGTCGTCGTGCCCTGCGCGTCGCCGGCACAGGCGCTGGCGGCGCTGGCGGTGCACGATCCCGAGCGCAGGGCGAGTGCCGACGTCGTCGCCATGGCGGAGGCCGCGGCAGCCACTCGGCGGGGCGACATCGTCGTCGCGGGCGAGGACGCGCTCACGTGGGTGGGTCAGGTGCGGGCCGGCGACGTGCTGGGGCTCGTCGACGGCGAGGTTGTGCGGATCGGGGAGCCCGGCGCTGTTCTCGACGCGGCGATCGACGTGCTCGAGCGGATGCTGGCCGTCGGCGGGGAACTCGTCACCGTGCTCACCGGCCTCGACGCACCGGCCGACGTCGAGGACGTACTGACGGAGCGGCTGCGCGTCGGTCATCCGGAGGTCGAACTGGTGTGCTACTACGGTGGACAGGCCGACGCGGTGCTGCTGATGGGCGTGGAGTGAACCGGACTCCGGAGGCGGGAACACCGACGCGGTCGTGGGGACGGGGCCGCAACGAACAGGGTCGCGTCGGACGGTCCCGACGGACGGGCCCCGGCGGGCAGGGTCCCGACGGGCAGGGCGGCGAACGGGCAGGGCGACGAACGGGCAGGCGAGTGACATGACGACGATGGCCGGCAGGCTTTCCGATGTGCTGGGCGCCAAGACGGCGAAGGCGCTCGCCGCGTCGCTGAACCTGCACACGGTCGCCGATCTGCTGCGGCACTATCCGCGCAGGTACGCGCGCCGGGGCGAGCTCACCGACATCGTGGGCCTCGAAATCGGCGAGTACGCGACGGTGCTGGCGCGGATCGAGTCGACGAAGCGGCGTCCGATGAAGAACCGCAGGGGGCAGATTCTCGAGGTCGTGCTCACGGACGGCACGCGCCGGATGTCGTGTGCCTTCTTCGGTCAGGAGTGGCGGGAGAAGGAGCTGCGGCCCGGCAGGAGCGGGTTGTTCGCGGGCAAGGTGTCGGCGTTCCGCAGCAATCTCCAACTGTCCAATCCGGAATACGAGCTGTTCGACGAGGACGACGACAGTTCGTCCACCGTGGACAGTTTCGTCAAGCAGATCATCCCGGTGTATCCGGCGGCGGCCGGGATCACGTCGTGGGCCGTCTCGCGTGCGGTGCGCCAGGTGCTCGACACGCTCGACCCGGTCGACGACCCGTTGCCGGAGGTGCTGCGGGCCGAGCACGGGCTCGCCGACCTCGACACGGCCCTGCGCCGGATCCACCGCCCGGAGAGTCAGGAGGAGCTGGACACCGCGCGGGAACGGCTCAAGTGGGACGAGGCGCTGTCGATCCAGCTGATCTTCGCGCAGCGCAGGCAGTCCGAGGTGAGTGATCCGGCGCCCGCGTGCCCGCGGGTCGACGGCGGGATTGCGGCGGCGTTCGACGCGCGGCTGCCGTTCGACCTCACCGAGGGGCAACGGGAGGTCGGCGAGGCGATCGCAGGCGACCTGGCGACCGCCCACCCGATGAACCGGTTGTTGCAGGGCGAGGTCGGCAGCGGCAAGACGATCGTGGCGCTGCGGGCGATGCTGCAGGTCGTCGACGCGGGCAGGCAGGCCGCGATGCTGGCGCCGACGGAGGTCCTGGCCGCCCAGCACGCGCGGTCACTGCGGGAACTGCTCGGCGATCTCGGCATGGCGGGCGAACTCGGCGCGGCCGAGTCGGCGACGAAGGTCACGCTGCTCACCGGGTCGATGAGCGCGAAGGAACGCAAGCAGGCGCTGCTCGAGGCGGCGTCCGGCGAGGCGGGCATCGTCGTGGGCACGCATGCGCTGATCCAGGACCACGTGACGTTCGCGGACCTGGCGCTGGCCGTCGTGGACGAACAGCACCGGTTCGGGGTCGAACAGCGGGACGCGCTGCGCACCCGCGGTGCCGACGGCACCAGCCCGCACGTGCTCGTCATGACGGCGACGCCGATCCCGCGGACCGTGGCGATGACCGTCTACGGCGACCTGGAGACCTCGGCGTTGCGCCAACTGCCGTCGGGCAGGTCGCCGATCTCCACGACCGTCGTGCCCGTCGCCGAGAAGCCGTCGTGGCTGGACCGGGCGTGGCAGCGGATCACCGAGGAGGTCGGCAAGGGCAGGCAGGCGTACGTCGTGTGCCCGCGGATCGGGGACGAACCGCCGGGCGACACGGGCGATCGCCGTCCGCCGATCGCCGTGCTCGACCTCGTGCCGATGCTCGAGGAGGGCCCGCTGCACGGCCTGCGGATCGGCGTGCTGCACGGCAGGCAGCCGACGGAGGAGAAGGACGCGGCGATGCGCGCGTTCGCCGCAGGGGAGGTCGACGTGCTCGTCGCGACGACGGTCGTCGAGGTCGGCGTGAACGTGCCGAACGCGACCGTCATGGTGATCATGGATGCCGAACGGTTCGGCGTGAGCCAGCTGCACCAGCTGCGCGGCAGGGTCGGCCGGGGGTCGGAGCCGGGGCTGTGCCTGCTCGTGACGGAGGTGCCGGACGGCACCAGTACGCGGCAGCGGCTCGCCGCGGTGGAGTCGACGACCGACGGGTTCGAGCTGTCGAAGCTGGACCTGGAGCTGCGCCGGGAGGGTGACATCCTCGGTGCGGCGCAGTCGGGCACGAAGTCGGCGCTCAAGCTGTTGTCGCTGCTCGACGACGAGGACGTGATCGCGCGCGCACGTACGGTCGCGCAGGAGGTCGTGGACGTGGACCCGGAGCTGTCGGGCAGCCCCGGCCTCGCCCGCATGGTCGCCGAGGTCATCGATTCCGAACGGGCCGAATACCTGGAGAAGTCCTAGTCTCACCGCGGTGCCCTTGGGGACACGCGACTCAGCCCAACGTTCCCGCCTTGTGGGAAGGAGCTCCCACGAGGCGGGAGATAGCGGGTAACGTGCTCCGGGACCGATCCGAGGGACGGAAGGACCGGGAATGTTCCGCAAAGTGCTCGTCGCCAACCGTGGCGAGATCGCCATCCGCGCGTTCCGCGCCGCCTACGAACTGGGTGCGGGGACGGTGGCCGTGTTTCCCCGCGAGGACCGCAATTCGCTGCACCGGCTGAAGGCCGACGAGGCCTACGAGATCGGCGAACCGGGGCATCCGGTACGGGCGTACCTGTCGGTGGACGAGGTGGTCCGCGCCGCGCAGCGTGCCGGTGCCGACGCCGTCTACCCGGGTTACGGCTTCCTGTCCGAGAACCCCGACCTGGCGCGCGCGTGCGAGGAAGCGGGCATCACGTTCGTCGGCCCGGACGCCGAGACGCTCGAACTCACGGGTAACAAGGCGCGCGCCGTCGCGGCCGCGCGCGAGGCGGGCGTGCCGGTGCTGGGTTCCTCGGCCCCGTCGGCCGACGTCGACGAGCTGGCCGCGGCGGCCGAGCAGCTGACGTTCCCCGTGTTCGTCAAGGCCGTTGCGGGCGGTGGCGGCCGCGGTATGCGGCGCGTCGAGGACCCGGCGCAGTTGCGGGAGGCGATCGAGGCCGCGTCCCGCGAGGCGGAGTCGGCCTTCGGCGACGCGACCGTGTTCCTCGAGCAGGCCGTCGTCGAGCCGCGGCACATCGAGGTGCAGGTGCTGGCCGACGGCCGCGGCGACGTCATCCACCTCTACGAGCGCGACTGTTCGGTGCAGCGCAGGCACCAGAAGGTCGTCGAACTCGCGCCCGCCCCGAACCTCGACCCGGACCTGCGGGAGCGGATCTGTGCCGACGCGGTGAAGCTCGCCCGGCAGATGGGTTACCGCAACGCTGGCACCGTCGAGTTCCTCGTCGACCGCAGCGGCAACCACGTGTTCATCGAGATGAACCCGCGGATCCAGGTCGAGCACACGGTCACCGAGGAGGTCACCGACGTCGACCTGGTGCAGTCGCAGCTGCGCATCGCCTCGGGGTCGAGCCTGGCCGACCTCCGGTTGTCGCAGGAGGCGATCTACCTGCGCGGCGCGGCGATGCAGTGCCGGATCACGACCGAGGATCCGGCCAACGGTTTCCGGCCGGACACCGGCATGATCAGCGCCTACCGGTCGCCGGGCGGGTCGGGCATCCGGCTGGACGGCGGCACCGCGTTCTCCGGCACCGAGATCAGCGCGCACTTCGACTCGATGCTGGTCAAGCTGACGTGCCGGGGCAGGACGTTCGACACCGCGGTCGGCAGAGCGCGGCGTGCGCTGGCCGAGTTCCGCATCCGGGGTGTCGCGACGAACATCCCGTTCCTGCAGGCCGTGCTGGACGACCCGGACTTCCAGGCGGGCCGGGTCACCACGGCGTTCATCGAGGAGCGGCCGCACCTGCTCACCGCGCGTCACTCGGCCGACCGTGGCACCCGGTTGCTGACGTACCTCGCCGACGTCACGGTCAACAAGCCGCACGGCGAGCGTCCGCGGCTGGTCGACCCGGAGACGAAGGTCCCGGCGCCGCCGCAGGGCGCGCCGCCTGCGGGGTCGAAGCAGAAGCTCACCGAGCTCGGCCCCGAGGGGTTCGCCCAGTGGATGCGCTCCTCCGGCACGGTCGGCGTCACCGACACGACCTTCCGTGACGCCCATCAGTCGCTGCTGGCCACGCGCGTGCGCACGAAGGATCTGACGGCGATCGCGCCCACCGTGGCGCACACGCTGCCGCAACTGTTGTCGGTGGAGTGCTGGGGCGGCGCGACCTACGACGTCGCGCTGCGGTTCCTCGCCGAGGACCCGTGGGAGCGTCTCGCGCTGCTGCGGGAGGCCATGCCGAACGTGTGCCTGCAGATGCTGCTGCGCGGGCGCAACACCGTCGGCTACACGCCGTACCCCACCGAGGTCACCGACGCGTTCGTCCAGGAGGCGACCGACACCGGCATCGACATCTTCCGCATCTTCGACGCGCTCAACGACGTCTCGCAGATGCGGCCCGCGATCGACGCCGTGCGCGCGACCGGCACGTCGGTTGCCGAGGTGGCGCTGTGCTACACGTCGGATCTGTCCGATCCGGGCGAGAAGCTGTACACGCTGGACTACTACCTGCGGCTGGCCGAGCAGATCGTCGAGGCGGGCGCGCACGTGCTGGCGATCAAGGACATGGCGGGCCTGCTGCGTGCACCCGCCGCCGAGCAGCTGGTGACCGCGCTGCGCCGGGAGTTCGACCTGCCGGTGCACATTCACACCCACGACACCGCGGGCGGCCAGCTGGCCACGTACCTGGCGGCGATCCGCGCCGGCGCGGACGCGGTGGACGGGGCGGTCGCGTCGATGGCGGGCACGACGTCGCAGCCGTCGCTGTCGGCGATCGTCGCCGCCACCGACCACTCGGACCGGCCCACCGGCCTCGACCTGCGCGCCGTCGGTGATCTCGAGCCGTACTGGGAGACCGTGCGGAAGATCTACGCCCCGTTCGAGGCGGGTCTGGCCTCGCCGACCGGCCGCGTGTACGACCACGAGATCCCGGGCGGTCAGCTGTCGAACCTGCGTACGCAGGCGAAGGCGCTCGGACTGGGCGACCGGTTCGAGGACATCGAGGCGATGTACGCCGCGGCCGACCGAATGCTCGGGCACATCGTCAAGGTCACGCCGTCGTCCAAGGTGGTCGGTGACCTGGCGCTGCATCTCGTCGGCGCGGGCGTCGATCCCGCCGAGTTCGAGGCCGAGCCCGGAAAGTTCGACATCCCCGACTCGGTCGTGGGGTTCCTGCGTGGCGAGCTGGGCGACCCGCCCGGCGGTTGGCCGGAGCCGTTCCGCACCAAGGCCCTGGAGGGGCGCGCGGAGGCCAAGTCCGAATCGGAGCTGTCCGACGAGGACCGGGCCGCGCTGGGCACCGACCGGCGGGCGACGCTCAACCGGCTGCTGTTCCCCGGGCCCACGAAGGAGTTCGACACCCACCGCGAGGCGTACGGCGACACGAGCGTGCTGCCGAGCAAGGACTTCTTCTACGGCCTGCGCCCGGGGGAGGAGTACACGGTGGACCTCGAGCCCGGTGTGCGGCTGTTCATCGCGCTCGAGGCGATCGGCGAGGCCGACGACCGCGGCATGCGCACCGTGATGTCCACACTGAACGGTCAGATGCGGCCCATCCCGGTGCGCGACCGCTCCGTCGCCACCGACGTGCCCGCCGCGGAGAAGGCGGACAAGAACGACCCGAATCACGTCGCCGCGCCGTTCGCCGGTGTGGTCACGTTGCAGGTGGGCGACGGCGACGTGATCGAGGCGGGTGACACCGTGGCGACCATCGAGGCGATGAAGATGGAGGCCGCCATCACCGCGCACACGGGTGGCACGGTGCGGCGGCTCGCCATCAACCCGGTGCAACAGGTCGAAGGCGGCGACCTGCTGATCGTCCTCGACTGACCGCTCGCCGGTGCGTCACGCGAGCGCGGCGAGGGTGTCGCCGAGCTCGGTGACGCACCGGTGTTGCCGGTCGCCCGCGGGCTGCAACAGTCCGCGGGCCTCGGCGTCGTACATCTCCGCCAGTTCGGCCGCGAGCAGGGCGACGTCGAGCGGCTTCCCGAGTACGGCCCCGAGCTTCTCGGCCACCTGCCGTTCCGTGTACTCGGGTCCGTCGAGGTGCACGATCTCGCTCGTGGCGGGCGGGTCGGCGAGTGCTGTGGCAGCGACCCGGCCGATGTCCCGGGTCGCCACCATCGTGGTGGGAACGTCCGCGGAGTCGCCGAACACCGGGTGGATCCCGCCTTCGGCTGCGGCGCCGAGCGTCGCCTCCACCTTCTCCTGGAAGTGCGGCGACCGCACCGCGGTGACGACGGCCCCGGTTCCGCCGAGTGCCTGTTCGAGGTGGTGGAGCCAGCGGATCGGCCCCGTGCCGCTTTCGTGCTGGGCACCCCACGACGACAGTGCGACGACGTGGCCGACCCCGCTGTCGCGGACGGCGGTGGCGATGGTGTCGGCCATGTGCCGGTGCTCGGTGTCGGAACCGCTCGGGAGCGGGGGAATGAGCACGAACGCGCCGTCGCAGCCCCGGAACGCCTCGGTCAGGGCGGCCGGGTCGGTGAGGTCGGCGACGGCGTCGGCCGCGCCCGCCTTGGCGGGGTCGCGGACGACGCGCCGGACGGGGAGGTCGCGGGCGTGGAGCGTGCGGGCGGCGGCGCCGCCGACGTGTCCGGTGGCTCCGGTGATGGCGTACATGGTGGTCTCCGATCGGTCGTCGGGCTCAGGTGCTGACGGTGTCCACGGTCGTCGCGTCGAGCGAGACGTTCCATGCTCGAACCGCTCGCTTTCATGCCGGATCGTCTACGCTGGTCGGTATGGATGCTCTGGCCGATCTGCTGGCGGGAGTCAGGGCACGGTCGGCCGCCTTCTGCCGGACCGTGCTCGAACCGCCGTGGGCGCTGCGGATCGCCGACGGATCGCGGCTCGCACTCGTGACGGTGACGCGCGGCCACGCCTGGCTCGTGCCCGACGAGGAGCGCGAGCCCGAGGTGGGAGGCGAACCCGGGGTCGCGCGGCCCGTGCGGATCGACGAGGGGCAGGTCGCCGTCGTCAAAGGCCCCGCGCCGCACGTCGTGGCCGACGAGGTGGACACGCCGCCGTCGGTCGTCGTCTGCCCCGGCAACCGGCTGACCACAGTGGACGGAACCGATCTCACGGAGGAGTTCCTGCGCACCTGGTCCGGCCGGGAGTCGCCGGATTCCTCCGTGCTCGTCACCGGCACCTACAGCGTCACCGGCGACGTCGGCGCCCGGCTGCTGGCCGCGCTGCCGGCGGTGGCGCTGGTGCGGGCCGCCGACATCGCCTCCCCGGTGCTCGACCTGCTGATCGCCGAGCTCGACGAACCCGGGCCCGGGCAGCAGGCCGTCCTCGACCGGCTGCTCGACCTCGCCCTCGTCGAGACCGTGCGGACGTGGCTGGGCGGGCAACACGGCGACGCTCCCGGCTGGTTCCGTGCCCAGGGAGACCCCGTGGTGGGTGAGGCGCTTCGGCTGATACACGACGAGCCGGGTGCACCGTGGACGGTCGCCGCGCTGGCAGCCCGCACCGGCGTGTCCCGTGCGGCGTTCGCCCGCCGGTTCGCCGAGTTGGTGGGCACGCCGCCCATGTCGTACCTCGCGGACTGGCGCATCACCGTTGCCGCGGATCTGTTGCGCGGCACCGACGACACGGCCGAGGCGATCGCCCGCACGGTCGGGTACGCCAACGCCTTCGCCTTCAGCGCCGCGTTCAAACGGCACCGCGGGATCTCACCGCGGCAGCACCGCGCCGGTGCGCGATGAGTTCGGCGACGCCGGCAACCGGGGCGGGGCGGCAGGAACCGTCCGTGGAAGCTCGCGCACCTGTGGAGATTCGCGCCGTGCCGCAGTGGCAGGGAGCGATCTCCGTCGATGCCGCACGACAGCTTCCCGCCGGCTGTCGCGCACTCGCGGCCCTCGCCGGGGACGTCCTCGGCGCGGAGGTGCACGAGGTGCCCGTTGTTCCGAACGCCACGGCCACTGTGGACGGTGTGCGCAATCGGCGGGCTCTGGTGCGGAACCGGGATGCCGTGTTGACGGCGCTCGGGCCCGGCGGACCGGTGCTGACGGTGGGCGGTGACTGCGGTGTCGACCTGGTTCCGGTGGGAGTCGCGCGCCACCGATACGGGCCCGAGCTGACCGTCGCATGGTTCGACGCGCATGCGGACTGCAACACCGCCGACAACACGCCGTCCGGCGCGTTCCACGGCATGGTGCTGGGTGCGCTGTGCGGGAGGTCGGGCCGCCACACGGCTCCGCCCGCCGACGCGGTCCTGCCCGCCGACGCGGCTCCGCCCGGCAGTACGGTGTCGGGCCGGTCGATACCCGGGGCGGGGCCTGCCCGCGTCGTCGACCGCGACTTCGACGCCAGTCCGGCCGTCGAGCCCGGCAACGCCGTGCTCATCGGCACCCGCGTGTTCGACCCGGAGGAACGCCGGGTCGTGGCCGACGGTCTCGTGCGGCACGTGCCACCACCCGCCGATCCCGCCGCGGTGCGCGACGCCGTGTCGGGACGGCCGGTATATCTTCATGTCGACCTGGACGTGCTCGACCCCTCCGAGTTCGACGGCACGCACTGTCGCGAACCGGGTGGGCTCACCGTCGACGGGCTGGCGGCGGCCATCGCGGCTGCATCGGAGGGTCGCGTCTGCGGTGCCTCGTTGACCGAATGCGCCACCACGGACCCGGACTCGTTGCGGCGTCTCGTACCCGTGATCGAGGCGCTCGGCCGTGCCCTCGACTCCGCCCGCTGACCCGGGCCCGAAACCGCCCACGGGGCACCCTGGTCGCATTCAATGCAACCAGGGTGCCCCCCGGGGGATTCTCCGCGCTGCCGGACAACCACCGCTCGTACTGGGCCGCCCGGGTGAGCATGCTGGTTCCTCCGCCGGCGCCGGTCTTCCGCCTCGCCGGTTCGTGTGGTGTGCTCGCCTCCGTCCCTCCGATGACTGTGGGGAAGGGAGTTGTCACTGCCCGTGAGTACTCACCGTGCACGAGAAGCGTCGGAACCCGGATTGTTGCGGGGCGTCGGCGGGATCATGCGACCCGAGCTGGAGGACGTCGCCGGTGAGATCATCGCGGCGATCCGTGCGGCGATCCCCGAGTACCAGGGCTCGTTCGACGGCCCCTACGGCCGGTGGATGACCGAGGGCGTGCGGCAGGCGATCGCGTTGTTCGTCGACCGGCTCGCCGACCCCGCCGCCGCGTCGGCGGCACCCGGGCACACGCGCGGCACCCCGGCGAGGACTGCACGCGGTTCGGCGGTGCTGGACGGCCACGAGGTGCACCGGCGGATCGGCAGGCAGGAACTCCGAGAGGGCCGCAGCCTCGACACGTTGCAGCACGCGTACCGCATCGGGGTGCGGGTGGCCTGGCGGCGGATCATGCTGCTCGGCAGGCGCAGCGGCTTCTCCTCGGCGGTCATGTCGCAGCTGGCGGACCGGATGCTGGCGTTGATGGACGAGCTGTCGTCCGTCGCGCTCGACGGCTACCGCGAGGCGAAGTCGGAGCCCGCCGATCCCGTGACGACGGCGCGGCGCAGGCTCGTGCGCGCCCTGACGGACGGCAGACCGGGGTCCCGGGGAGATTTCGAGGAGCTGGCCCGCCTCGCGCGCTGGCCGCTCCCCGACACGGTCACCGCGGTCGCGCTGAGCCCGCCGGTGTGGCCGTCGTCGGGGGAGGCGCCCTGCGAGATGCTCGCGGACCTGACGGGCACGAACCCGTTCCTGCTCGCCCCCGGAGCGGTGACGGCCGACGAGGCCGCGCGGCTGCAGGCGTCGCTGGTCTGCGGACCCGTCGGGGTGGGCGTGCCGGTGGAACCGTTCGCCGCAGCCGACTCGGTGCGGCTCGCGCGGCGCGTGCTGGCGCTCGCCGGGGACGGCGGCGCGTCGGCCGAGTCGGTCGTGTGGGCGGAGGACCGGTTGCCCGAGCTGTTGTTGCGGCACTCCGGCGTCGTCGCCGCGCAGCTGCGCAGACGGTTGTTCGAACCACTGGCCGATCTCACCGAACGACAACGGGAACGCACGATCGAGACGTTGCGCGCATGGCTCGAGGAGCAGGGAAACGCCCACGCCGTGGCGGAGCGGCTGGGGCTGCACCCGCAGACGATCCGGTATCGCATGCGGCGGATCGAGGAGGCGTTCGGCGACCGGCTGCGCGACGCCAGGGCGCGGTTCGAACTCGAGATGGCGCTCTACAGCCTCACCGGTGACGAAGGCGCCTCCGTCGCCGACGGCAGCGCCGCCACCCGGGACGGCGGCGTCTCGACCCGGGACGGCGGCGGAAGCGGTGCGGGGAGCGGATTCGTCGGCCGGTGACAACGCTCCCGCGAAAAGTTGTGCCACCGGTGAGCGCTCCGCGTGCTGTGACGGGAATGCCTTGTTCGGCCCGATCCGGCCCGCTTAGCGTCGTTCACGGCGATCCGGCGCGCCGGATCATCGCCACGAGATCGGCCGGTCTTGCACGGTGTTTCAGGAAGTGATCGAGGTGTCGCAGCGAGTCTGTGGCGCCGACGAGTTCGTTGTAGCGAGAGTCTTCACCCAACGGAGGATGGAGTTCGATGCGTACACGTATGCCGGGTGTTCTGACCGGCCTGGCCCTGTCGGCCGCGGTCGCCCTCGTGGCGGCCCCCGCCGCGTCCGCGGCACAGGACATCACCGTCACCAACCCGAACGCCGACGGAACGGTGGCCGCCTCGGCCTCCGGTGTCACGTTCGTCGACACCGACACGGGCACCGAGATGAACTGCTCGTCGTCGAGTGCCGACGGGACGATCGCCGACGGCAACCACACCACGCCTGCGGCCATCGGTGACCTGTCGGTGGGCTTCCAGGACTGCACGGGCCCGCTCGGTGGTGTCTCGGTGACGCCGAACGCCGAGCCTTACCAGCTGCACATCGGCTCCTTCGACAGCGCGACCGGCGTGTCCACCGGCTGGGTCGGCGAGGTCAACGTGAGCGTCTCGACGGTGACGTGCAGTTTCGAGGCCGTCGGCAACGCACCGGGCAGCTACGACAACAGCACGGGCCAGCTCACCGTGAGCCCGGACGTCGCGCTGCCGGACGGTGTCGCCCCGCTCGAGGCCACGAACGTCAGCGGGTGCTTCGGACTGGTCGGTGAGGGTGACGCACTGACCTTCGAGGCCGTCTACGACATCACCGACCCGGCCACGCCGATCACCATCGGCTGACGCCGGCCCGGGAGGGTAATGCCCCCAAGGGCACTGTGGTTGCACTCAATGCAACCACAGTGCCCTTGGGGGGCTTCGGCGTTCCGGTGGTGCCGTGTCATTCCGGCGGATGGCCGACGGGGACGAGCATCGTCGGGATCTCGGATTCGGGGACGCCGAGCAGCTGGGACAGGTTCGCGTCGTCGAAGTCGGAGACCGCGCAGCAGGCCAGTCCGAGCGCGGTCGCGATGAGATACACGTTCTGCACCGCGATGCCCGAGTCGACGTGCATCGTCCGGTAGTGCCGCAACGGTTTCCGCTCGTACGCCACGTCCATCTGCGTGGTCAGCGCGATCGCGACCGGCGCCGCGGCGAACTCGGGCTGCCAGTAGACGTGCTGGAGAGGCCGCACCGGGTCGGTCGTGGTGAGGAGAGTGAGCTCGTGGGCGATGGCCTCGTACCGGTACACGCCCGGTTCGAGGATGTCGGTGCCCCTGATCAGCACGTACGCCCGCAACAGGTCCAGACCGTCGCCGCTCGGTGCCATGCCCATCGGGTGGTGTTCCGAACCGTACGCCGGTTCGAACCGCTGCACCCCGAGCGCGAACCGCAGCAGCCCGCTCAGCGCGGCGAGGTCCAGACCGCGGTGGGCGAACACGTCCCAGGAACGGCGCTTGACCAGTGTCTTGACGAGGTCGATGCGCGGGGGTTCGACGTCGGGCAGCGGAATCCGGCGCAGCGCGGGCAGCGGGTCCGGCGACGGCGGCGTCTGGCCGTTGAGCAGCCGGTGCACGGCCAGTGCGCGCTGGACGGTGTCGCGGACCGCCGGGTCGCCGCCCGGCTCGTCGGCCGGGCGCGGCTGCGGCGGCGCGGCGGGTTCCGGTTCCGGGGGAGTGGCGGCCGTGTCCGGGGCCGCCGGGGCGTACGGGACGTCGTCGGGGTCGGGGAGGGCGTGACGGCCGCTCGTGCTCGCGTTCGGGGCGGCGTGCTGGCCGGGCGCGGGGACGTGCTGGGGGTACGGCTGCTGGTGAGGCGGTGGCTTGGGGGCCGGGTACGCGTGCTCGGGATAGGCCTGCTGGGGGTACGGGTGCTGCGGTTCGGCACCGGGGAGCCACTCGCCGTAACCGCCTGTGTGGTGGTGGTCGTACTCCGAACCCCAATCGTGGCTCAGCGGCTCACCCATTGGTCCCTCCCCGTTACGCCTGGTCACGTCGAGCGCACGCCAGAACGCATCGTAACCGGTTCGGTCTAGGAATCGGGCCGAGTGAGCGAAGCCACGAGTTCGTAGGAGCGCACTCGGGCGGCGTGGTCGTGGGCCATCGTGGTGATGATCACCTCGTCGGCACCCGTGTCGGCGACCAGCTGTTCCAGCCGTGTCCGCACGGTCTCCGGCGATCCGACGATCGCGCTGGCCGTGTTCTTCTCGATGAACGCCCGATCCAGCTCGGTGTACGGGTACTCGGTGGCCTCCTCGGGACTCGGCAGCGGAATCGGGTTTCCCTTGCGGAGACTGAGGAAGTTGAGCTGCTGCGACCGGGCCAGGTACTCGGCACGGTCGTCGGTGTCGGCGCACAGCACGGACGCGCCCAACAGCACCCGTGGCTCCGAGAGCACGTCCGAGGGCCGGAACGACTCGCGGTAGAGCTTCAGTGCCGGTTCGGTGTTGTCCGCGCTGAAATGGTGGGCGAACGAGAACGGCAGTCCCAGCTGTCCCGCCAACTGCGCGCTGAACCCGCTCGAACCGAGGAGCCAGAACTCCGGCCGGTTGCCCTCCGCGACGACCGCGTTCACGGGGCGCTCCTCGTCGTGGTCGAAGTACCGGACCAGGTCGGCGAGCTGCTGCGGGAAGTCGTTCGCCGTCGGGCCGGCGTGGCCACGCAGGGCCTTCGCGGTGCGCGGGTCGGTGCCAGGGGCCCGGCCGATGCCCAGGTCGATGCGGCCCGGGTGCAGCGCCTCGAGCGTGCCGAACTGCTCGGCCACGATCAGCGACGCGTGGTTGGGCAGCATGACACCGCCGGATCCGACGCGGATGTGCTCGGTGGCGTCGGCGATGTGTCCCATCAGCACGGCCGTCGCGGAGCTGGCGATGCCGGGCATGTTGTGGTGCTCGGCCACCCAGTACCGCCGGTATCCGAGCCGTTCGGCGTGGCGCGCGAGGTCGAGCGAGTTGCGCAGCGACGTGGCCGCGTCCGACCCGCTGACCACGGGCGAGAGGTCCAGTACCGACAGGGGGACGTCATGCAGAGCACTCACGCCCATGGTCAACACCACGGCATCGGCGGGGCATTCCGGCCGCGACCGAGGTGAGGCTCACGCCGCGGATCAGCGGGCACGCGCCGAACGCACCGGGGACGGAACGGCGGGCGTCAGCGCCAGTCGTCGTCCGAGGCGACGATCGTCAGCTGCTGCGTCGCACGGGTCAGTGCCACGTACAGCACGCGCCTGCCGGTGAGCGACTCGGTGATCAACTCGGTCGGTTCCACGAGCGCGACGGCGTCGTACTCGAGCCCCTTCGAGTCGAGGCTGCCGACGACCTTGAGCCGGTCCTCGGACTGCCCGGCCAACCACCGTTCCACCTCGGGAACCCGGTCCATCGCGCAGATGACGCCGACCGTGCCGTCGACCGAGTCCAGCAGTTCCTTCACCGCCGAGTGCACCGCGGCCTCGCGGTCGTGGGCGTCGACCGTGCGGACCTCCGGTTCGAGACCGGTGGTGCGCACCGCGTTCGGCAGGTCGGCGTCGTCGGCTCCCCGCCCCGAGACCACGCGGGCGGCCAGGTCGAAGATCTCCGCCGAGTTCCGGTAGTTCGTGCGCAGCGTGTACCGGCGGTGCTTCGTCTTCGCCCCGAACGCCTGCGTCCTGGCCTGCTCGGACTCGACGGGATCGGGCCACGAGCTCTGCACCGGATCGCCCACGATCGTCCAGCTCGCGTGTGCCCCGCGCCTGCCGAGCATCCGCCATTGCATCGGCGAGAGGTCCTGCGACTCGTCGACGACGATGTGCGAGTACTCGTCGTAGTGCGCGGGGCGTGCCGTGCGCGACCGTGCCGGATCGTCGGAATCGCGGGTCTGCTCCGCGTCCAGTTCGATCTCCTGTGCGCGCTGCTTCCTGCGCTTCGGCGGCGGGCCGATCAGCACGCGGATCTCGTCGAGCAGCGCCACGTCCGCGACCGTCCAGTCGTCGCCCTCGCCGCGCAGCGACTCCGCCAGCGGCGCGATCTCGTCGGCCGTGAGCACGTTCTTGGCCGCGCGCGCCAGCCGGTCGTCGTCGGCGAGCCAGCGCAGCACCTGCGCCGGGTACAGCACGGGCCACCACGTCACCAGGAACCGGTGGAAGTCGATGCGCTCGCCCAGGTCGTGGATCACGTCGGCGCGCTCGAGCTGCGGACCGCCCGAGGCCGCGTTCTCCTCGGCCTTGTCGGCCAGCATCCCCAGCAGCGTCTCCGCGGCCCGCACCCGCGACCGGTTCGGCGGGCCGCCCGCCGAGTGCACCTTCTTGCGCGCCTTGTCGAGCTCCTTGGCGCCGAGTTTGAGGACCTCACCCTTGTAGACGATCCGCAGTTCCGTCGGCGCGTCCGGCGGCGTCGCCCGCACGGCCTTGAGCAGCACCTTCCGCATCCGCAACGAGCCCTTGACGGCGGCCAGGGGAGCGGGGTCGTGCCGCGTCGCCTCCATGCCGTCCAGGACCTCGCCCAGCGCCCGCAGCTCGACGTTCGTCTCGCCCATCGACGGAAGCACCCGCGAGATGTACGACGTGAACACCCCGGACGGACCCACCACGAGCACGCCCGCACCGCCCAGCTGCCTGCGGTAGCGGTACAGCAGGTACGCCGCGCGATGCAGCGCCACGGCCGTCTTGCCGGTGCCGGGACCGCCGGTGATCTCCGTGACGCCACGCCACGGCGCCCGGATCACCTCGTCCTGTTCCTTCTGGATGGTGGCGACGATGTCGCGCATCTTCTCGCCACGCGCTCGGCCCAGCGCCGCCATGAGCGCGCCCTCGCCGACCACCGGCATGTCGTCCGGCACCGACTCGGGCATGAGCACGTCGTCGTCGACGTCGAGCACCTGCTGGCCGGAGCAGCGGATCACCCGCCGCCGCACCACGTCCATCGGCGCCTCGGCCGTGGCCTGGTAGAACGCGGCCGCCGCGGGTGCGCGCCAGTCGGTGACCAGGTTCTCGAAGTCCGCGTCGCGGATGCCGAGCCTGCCCACGTAGACGGGTTCGGTGCTGGTGTGGTCAAGCCTGCCGAACACCAGGCCTTCGTACTCGGCGTCCAGCGACTGCAGCGTCTGATTCGCGTGGTTCACCATCATGTCCCGCTCGAACAGCATCGACGCCTGTTCGAACACGGCCTCACGCTGCGCACCGTGACCGATCTCGTAGCCCTTCGTGCGCATGTCCTCGGCCTGGCTCCGGAGTTCGCCGAGCCGGCGGTACACCCGGTCCACGTGGGACTGTTCGATCGCGATCTCGGCCCGTCTGACCCGAGGTTCCGACACTGACGCGCTCCTGCCGCAAAGTCGCCGGGAAGGGGAAGAACGACAATACGCGAGTCGGCCGCCCGGCAGCACAAGGTCCGGCCAAGAGTCACACTCGCCACGTGCGCGAGCGCGCCCGCGCACGTGCGGGTAGCGCCGTACGACGGGTAGCGCCGTACGACCCGGGAGCAGGCGACGGCGGGCTGCCGGGTCGTCGCGCGTGGCTGCGCAGCCCCGCCCGTCTCCCGCCGCCACCCAATCGGACACGCTGCGCGTGGCTGCCTAGGATTCGGGCGTGACCAGGATCGTGGCCGGACGAGCGGGTGGACGGACCCTGCGGGTGCCGCCGCGGACGACGCGGCCGACGTCCGAACGGGTGCGGGAAGCCCTGTTCAACTCCTTGGAAACGGCGGGCGACCTCGACGACGCCCGCGTGCTCGACCTCTACGCGGGCTCCGGTGCGCTCGGGCTCGAGGCGCTCTCGCGCGGTGCCGCCGACGTCGTGTTCGTCGAATCGGACCGCAAGGCCGCGGAGGTGCTGCGCGGCAACGTCGCCACCGTCGGCCTCGGCGGACACGTCCGGCAGGCCGCGGTCGAGTCGGTCGTCGCAGGGGGAAGCACCGAGCCGTTCGACGTCGTGCTGATCGACCCGCCGTACGTACTGCCCGGGGACACGCTCGCCGGCGTGCTGACGGATCTGGTCCGCGGTGGCTGGCTGACCGACCGCGCGCTCGTCGTCGTGGAACGTGCGGTGCGCGACGGCGACCCGGCCTGGCCTGCGGGGCTCACGGCGCTGCGCACGAAGCGCTACGGCGGCAGCGCCTTGTTCAGAGCCGAGGTCGACCCCGACGCCGAAGGAGGCCTCGAAACGGACACCGCCGACTGACGCCCCGCCGGGACCTTTCCCGCCCCCAGGGCACATTGGTGGCGTTGGGTGCAACCAAGGTGCCCCTGGGGGCGTTCGGATGTCGGCTCCGGCGTGGCGAAGTCGACATCCCGGACAAGGTGGAGATCGGCCACATCCGTGCCCGGCGGCCGCGGGCGGTTGCTACCGTCCGCGCGGTCCTTCGATCACGCGAGCAGCGGTGCCCGGCATCGCGGTTAGGGTTCTGTGCCATGCGGCGAGCGGTGTGTCCCGGCTCCTACGACCCGGCGACCAACGGGCATCTGGACGTGATCGAACGTGCGGCGAACCTGTTCGACGAGGTCGTGGTCGCGGTGCTGATCAACAAGAGCAAGCGCGGCATGTTCACGATCGACGAGCGCATGGAGCTGCTGCAGGAGTCGACGGCGAAGCTGCCGAACGTGCGGGTCGACTCGTGGCACGGCCTGCTCACGGACTACTGCAAAGAGCAGGGCATCCAGTCGATCGTGAAGGGGCTGCGCTCGGTCAGCGACTTCGACTACGAGCTGCAGATGGCCCAGATGAACCGTGAGATCTCCGGCGTCGAGACCCTGTTGATGTCGAACAACCCGGCGTACAGCTTCCTGTCCAGCTCGCTGGTCAAGGAGGTCGCGACCTACGGCGGCGACGTCACCGGCATGGTGCCGCCCGCCGTGCACGACCGCCTCCTCGCGCGCATCGCCGAAGCCGACTGACCGCGCCCGGCTCGCGTCACCGACCCTCCCCAGGGCAGCGAGACATCGAACAGGGCGAGACATCGAACACAGCCACACGTCGGCATGTCCGTGAGGGGCGGTGCTCGGGTCGGCGGGCGGGGAGTCCCGAATTTTCCCTCACGGTTCGCCCGCCCGAGCGGCCTCCGCCCGGGGTCTCCGTCCGAGCGGCTCTCCGCGCGAGGGGAAGATCAGGGGCGTTGAGTGCAACCAAGGTGCCCTTGGGGGCATCCCCGGGACGCGGGCGGAGGCTTGACACGCCCGGCCCCGCCCGGTCACCGAAAACCCGCGCCCGGACCGGCACACTGGTACCAGGCCACGATCAAGTTCCAGGGAGTTGCCGTGTACCGGGTGTTCGAGGCGCTCGACGAGCTCGTCACGATCGTCGAAGAGGCGCGAGGTGTGCCGATGACCTCGAGCTGTGTGGTGCCCCGAGGGGATGCGCTCGAGTTGCTCGACGACATCCGCGAGGCGCTGCCCACCGAGGTGGACGACGCGCAGGACGTGCTGGACAAGCGCGACGAGGTGCTGCAGAACGCGCGCACCGAGGCCGATTCGACGATCTCCAACGCCAACGAGCAGGCCGAGCGCACCGTCTCCGAGGCCAGTACCGAGGCGGAACGACTCGTCTCCGAGGCGCGCGCCAGGGCCGAACAGCTCGTCGCCGACGCGCAGGCCGAGGCCGAGCGCACCGTGTCGGCGGGGCAGGCCGAGTACCACGACCTGACCGAGCGTGCCCGTACCGAGTCCGAGCGGATGGTCCAGGCGGGCAGGGACGCCTACGACCGGTCCGTCGAGGAGGGGCGCGCCGAACAGGCCAGGCTCGTCGCGCAGACCGAGGTCGTCCAGGCCGCCCACGGCGAGGCCTCCCGCATCGTCGACGAGGCCCACGCCGAGGCCGACAAGCAGCGCAGTGACTGCGACGCCTACGTCGACGGCAAGCTCGCCGAGTTCTCCGAACTGCTGTCCACGACGCTGCGCACCGTCGACTCCGGCCGCAACCACCTCCGCAGCGGCGGCGCGTACAACGGCTCCGGTGCCTCCGGTTACAACGGCTCGGGGTCGTACACCTCCGGTGCGGGCGGCCGCGGCTTCTACGACTTCCAGTCCCACTGAGACTTCCGGCCCACTGAGTCCGCGCATCCCTACGTCGATGCCCGCGGTGCTCCGGGTGCGGTGCCGACGGCGCCCGCGCGGCGTCGCCTGGGCCGGCGCCGACCGGCCGCCGGGAACGGATCCGCCCTGCTCGCGTACGCTGGATTGACGCGCGGTGCGCCGGGTGTCGTGGTCGCCCGTGCCGCCCGAGCCCCCAACCTTCCTCGAACGAGAAATCCGATGTCTGACGAACGTTCTCCGAATCCGAGCTCCGAGCGGGCCGACCGCAACCCGTGGCTGGTCGACACGCACGAGCTGGGCCGCCGTCCCGGCGCCAGCAGGACGGTGCAGCGGGACATCCCGGTCACCGAGCCGCTGGGCGTGCCCGAGGTCGTCACCGTCCCTGCCGGCGGCGCGATCGCCGTCGACCTGCTCCTGGAGTCGGTCGTCGAGGGCGTGCTGGTCACGGGGTCGGCGAGTGCGTCGACCACCGGCCAGTGTTCGCGGTGTCTGGACCCGATCACCGGTGAGGTGTCGATCGACGTCACGGAGCTGTTCGCCTACCCCGAGTCGACGACCGACGAGACCACCGAGGAGGACGAGGTCAGCCGGGTCGTCGACGACCGCATCGACTTGGAACCGGTGGTCAGGGACGCGCTCGTGTTGGCGTTGCCGCTGGTGCCGCTGTGCAGCGACGACTGCCCCGGACTGTGCGCCGGATGCGGCGTGAAGTGGGCCGATCTCGAGCCCGGACACGGGCATGAGACGATAGATCCTCGGTGGGCCGCGCTCGTCGAGCGACTGCAGGACACGGAGGACGTCTCGGACGCCCCGAGTGATCGGGCAGGCGAAGGAACCGACGACTCGGACCGGTGACACCGCACGTCGGTGCCGCACCCACCCCGGAGTTCGAGCAAACAGCTCGCGCGATCGCGGGCAGATTTTGATGAGGAGAATCAGCCGTGGCTGTCCCCAAGCGGAAGATGTCGCGCTCCAACACCCGCGCCCGCCGTTCGCAGTGGAAGGCGACGCCGGTGCAGGTCGTGGAGTGCTCCAACCGCGCCTGCAAGGCCAAGAAGCCGCAGCACGTCGCCTGCCCTGAGTGCGGTCAGTACGCCGGGCGGCAGGTCGTCGAGCCGGCCTGAGGTTTCGCGAGATGGGGGGTAAGGCACCGGCAGGCCCGGCTACGGATCCCGCACCGCTGCTCGAGGCGCTCGGTGTCGAGTTCGACAGCGAACTGCTGACGCTCGCACTGACCCACCGCTCGTACGCGTACGAGAACGGCGGGCTGCTGCCGAACGAGCGTCTCGAGTTCCTCGGCGATGCGGTGCTGGGTCTGGTGGTGACCGATCACCTGTATCGCAAGCACCCCGACCTGCCGGAAGGGCAGTTGGCGAAACTGCGCGCCAGCGTCGTCAACATGCACGCGCTCGCGGGCGTCGCGCGCGAGCTCGGTGACGGCGGTCTCGGTGCGTACCTGCTCCTCGGCAAGGGCGAGGAGCTGACGGGCGGTCGTGACAAGGCGAGCATCCTGGCCGACGGACTCGAGGCCGTGATCGGCGCGACCTACATCGCGCACGGCATCGAGACCGCGCGGGAGCTTGTCCACCGGCTGTTCGGCCAGTTGCTCGAGGAGGCGCCGCTGCGCGGTGCCGGCCTGGACTGGAAGACCAGCCTGCAGGAGCTGACCGCGTCGGCAGGGCTGGGTGTGCCCGAGTACAAGGTCGAGGACACCGGTCCCGACCACCGCAAGGAGTTCACCGCGACCGTCTACGTGGGCGGCCGTGACCTCGGCAGCGGCAGCGGTACGACCAAGAAGGAAGGCGAGCAGAAGGCCGCCGAAACGGCCTGGCGCGCGCTGTCGGAGGAACTCGACGCGGCCGACGGCGAGTCGTCCTGATCTCGCACGGAGCCGTGCGTGCCTGAGCTTCCCGAGGTCGAGGTCGTGCGTGCCGGTCTCGAACGGCACGTCGCGGGCCGGGTCATCACCTCGGTCGACGTCCTGCACCCGCGGGCGATCCGCAGGCACGTGCCCGGTGCCGACGACTTCGCGGGCAGGCTTGCCGGCGTGAAGATCACCGCGGCCCGCAGGCGCGGCAAGTACCTGTGGCTCGACCTCGCCGACGGCGAGGCGATGCTCGCCCACCTGGGCATGAGCGGTCAGATGCTCGTCCAGCCCGCGTCCGCCCCGGACGAGAAGCATCTGCGGGTGCGCGTCCGCTTCGCCGACGCCGGCCCCGAACTGCGGTTCGTCGATCAGCGCACGTTCGGCGGGCTCGCCCTCGACGAGCTCGTCGACGTCGACGGCACCCTTGTGCCCGCGAGCGTCGCCCACGTCGGACGCGACCCGATGGACCCGCTGTTCGACCTGGCCGCCGCGGTCGCCGCGCTGCGCGGGAAGCGCACCGAGGTCAAACGGGCGCTGCTCGACCAGACGCTCGTCTCCGGCATCGGCAACATCTACGCCGACGAGGCCCTGTGGCGGGCGCGCCTCCACGGCACGCGCCCCACCGAACGGCTCACGCGCGCCCAGGGAGAGCTCGTGCTCACCGCCGCCACGGAGGTCATGGCCGATGCGCTCGGCGCGGGCGGCACCTCGTTCGACGCGCTGTACGTCAACGTCAACGGCGAGTCGGGCTACTTCGAACGATCCCTCGCCGTCTACGGCAGGGCGGGGGAACCGTGCCGTCGCTGCGGCGCCCTCATCCGCCGCGAGGCGTTCACCAACCGGTCGTCCTACTTCTGCCCGCGTTGCCAACGCCGCCCACGGCGGAGCCCCATGGCCCGCTGAGCGAGGCCCGCGGTGGGGCCCGACACCGTGCGCCCGAGGCTCGCTCCCACGCCTTGCCTTTAGATCCTGCAAGGTCTACGATGATCGCATGTGGAGCGTGGACATCGAGCTGATCGCTGGATGGCTGGCTTCTCTGGACGAGGACTCCCGCGAGCAGGTGGTCGCCGCGATCGAGCTGCTTGAGGAGCGCGGTCCGCAGCTCGGACGGCCCCTGGTCGACACGGTGTCTTCGTCGCGGCACCGCAACATGAAGGAGCTCCGGCCCGGCTCATCGGGTCGGTCCGAGCTGCGCGTCCTGTTCGCCTTCGACCCCGAGCGCTCGGCGATCATGCTGATCGCCGGCGACAAGGCCGGGAACTGGACGCGCTGGTACAAGAAGAGCATCCCGGTGGCCGACGAGCTGTTCGACGACCACCTGCGCAGACTGAGAGGAGAGTGACCGAGATGGCCATGTCGCTGAAGGACTTCCTCGCCGAGCACCCCGTGGACCGGGATCGCGTCGATGCGCACAAGGAGCGGATGCTCGCCGAGGTCCGCGCCCACCGGCTCCGCGAGCTGCGCGAGCAGGCCGGCCTCACCCAGGCGCAGCTGGCCGAGCGCATCGGTGTCGGGCAGCGCCAGGTCTCCAAGATCGAGCACGGCGATCTCGACAGCGCGAAGGTCGGCACGATCCGCAGCTACCTCGAGGCCGTCGGCGGCGGCCTGGCGCTCGAGTACGTCACGGGCGACCAGCGCATCCAGGTCGCCTGAGCCAGGCGTCCGCTCACCGCGGCGGGTTGGTGACGGGGTCCGACGTGTGGGAACAAGCGGTCCGGGTCGGGTGGAGGACGAGGATCTCACGAATCGGTCACGTATCTCGGGTCGCGTCGAATCGGAGGGGCGAATCGTCACACGCGGACGCCTGCTGCGGTGATCAGCACCAAGGCCGTAGCGCCGCCCACGGCGCACCTGACGGAGTCGGTCACCGGGGCGGCGGCGCCTCACCGAGCAGCGTCTCGAGCACGGTGCACAACGTCGGAATCTCGTCGTGTACCAGCGTCGGTCAGGCTGCATAGAGGTCACGGGGTGTCGAGAAGACCGTGTGCGCGATGTATGGATTGCGCAGGTTCCGGGACCGGACCAGGTCGACGGGGTGCCCGATGATCTCCTCGAGTTCGTCCTTGAGCGCGAAGTAGTCGCGGAAGGTGCGCCGATTCCCTCGCGGTAGTCGACCAGCAGTTCGACGTCGCTGCGCGCGGGGTCGAATCCGTCGCCGAGGACGGACCCGAACAGGCGGAGACGTTCGACGCCGTAGCGCTCGCAGACGCGGGCGATCGCGTCGAGGTCGAACGCAAGGTCCTGGGCCATGCGCGGCTTATCCCGCCTGCGGTGCAGCGATGTCGACGTGCACGCCACCGAGTCGCCGCACGCGGTGACCCGGGCGTCAGCTCGAGACCGTGGCCGATCCTCTGCCGCTGGACGTGGGGTCCGGCATCGACTCGGACGACGCCGGCGGGGATCCGTCGTGCCACGCTGCCGGCGCCGCACCTCCGGAGCCTTACGGCCCGCTGACCGTGGCCCGCGGTGGGGTTACTGAGAGGGCGGCAAACTGGAGCCGGAGTCCGACGGCGACGACGATGATTCGGACGACGTCGGCTCGGGCTCGGGCTCGGGTTCAGGCTCGGGCTCGGGCTCCGACGACGGCGGAGGCTCCGGACTATCGTCCGGCTCCGACGAGGGCGGTTCCGGATCGTCCGGCGGATCGGGCTGCCCCGGATCGGGCTGACCCGGATCCGGCTGGCCGGGGTCGGGGTTGTCGGGGCTGTCGTCCCGTGACGACGGACGCCGGTCCTCGGTCGTGGTGATGAGGCTGGTCGTGGGGGTGCCGTCGGGGCCGATGCTGACCACGGTGCTGGTGTCCGAGGCGGACTTCGTCGGGTCGCCAGGGACGGGCTTGCCGTCGACCATGACGGTGGTCGCGCCGGCGCCGGGGTCGGCGGACTCGGTGGTGCTCGCGCCGTTGCGCGTGTTCTCGACCCGGGAGGTGTCGTCGCCGTCGGCGGTGGTCCGGTCCTCGCCACCGGTGGTGACCTGGGCGAGCGCGCCGAAGGCCGTGGCCAGCACGAGGCCGCTGGCCGCCAGTGCGAGGTAGCCGGTGCGTTGCCAGCGTCCGGCCGATTCGCGCGGGGGCGCGCTCTCGCCGTTCGTGGGGGCCTCGCCGTTCGTGGGGGCCATGCGGTTTCCTCCGACTCAGACAACCCGGATGGACGACGGCGGAACGCTATCACTGCCGGGTAATGCCGTGGATCACGCAGGTGTCCCGGGCAGGTGGGGACTGCGGCGACCGGGCGCCCATCATGGACGTGTGGGTGAACGAGACGACACCGTGGGTACCGGTCCGGGCATGAACGACGAGGACACGAACGCAGCCACCGGCGACACACCTCCAGGTAACGCAGCCACCGGCGACGCAGCCACCGGCGACGCAGGCACCGGTGACACCGTGCGGCTGACGGCGTGGGTCCACGGCGCGGTGCAGGGCGTGGGGTTCCGCTGGTGGACCCGCAGCAGGGCGCTGGAACTGGAGCTGGTCGGCAGCGCGGCGAACCTGTCCGACGGCAGGGTGCAGGTGGTCGCGGAGGGCCCGCGTGAGCGGTGCGAACGGTTGCTGGAAGCGCTGCGCGGCGGGCGGACGCCGGGCCGGGTGGAGCACGTCGCGGAGCTGTGGGCCGAACCGAAGGGCGGGCTGTCGGGGTTCGTCGAACGCTGAACCGCGGTCGACACGGTGTGACGGGGGCTGACCGCGCCGCCGCCGCGGTGTGACGTGTGTGGCTGCCGGGGCCGTGCGTGACACCTGGGCCGGGTGACCGAATCGGCAGGTCGGCGCGCGAGGGATACACCGCTGCGGGTGCGGCCACGCCGGGATGTCGTCCGACGGCGTCGGACAGCGCCCGGGTAGCATTCTCCGATCGGAGATCGCCCCGGATGTGAGCGAAAGGTCGACGCCGCGTGTACCTCAAGAGCTTGACGCTCAAAGGCTTCAAGTCGTTCGCGTCGGCGACCACGCTGCGGTTCGAACCCGGCATCACGTGCGTGGTCGGCCCGAACGGCTCCGGCAAGTCCAACGTCCTCGACGCGCTGCGCTGGGTCATGGGCACGCAGGGTGCGAAGGACCTGCGCGGCGGCAAGATGGAGGACGTCATCTTCGCCGGCACGTCGGGTCGCGCGCCGCTCGGCCGCGCCGAGGTGACCCTGACGATCGACAACGCCGACGGCGCGCTGCCCATCGAGTACTCCGAGGTCTCGATCACGCGCCGGATGTTCCGTGACGGCGCCAGCGAGTACGAGATCAACGGCAGCGGCTGCCGCCTGCTCGACATCCAGGAACTGCTGTCCGACTCGGGTATCGGCCGCGAGATGCACGTCATCGTCGGCCAGGGGCAGCTGTCGGAGATCCTGCAGGCCAAGCCCGAGGAGCGCCGCGCGTTCATCGAAGAGGCCGCGGGTGTGCTCAAGCATCGCAAGCGCAAGGAAAAGGCCGTGCGCAAGCTCAATGCGATGCAGGGCAACCTGGACCGGCTGAACGACCTCACGGCGGAACTGCGTAAACAGCTGAAACCGCTCGGCAAGCAGGCGGAGATCGCGCGGAAGGCGCAGACCGTCCAGTCGGAGCTGCGCGACGCGAAGCTGCGCCTCTACGCCGACGACCTGGTCACCCAGCGCGAGGCGATCGCCAAGGAGGAGGCCGACGAGAAGGCCGCCCGCGCCCGCAGGGCCGAGGTGGAACAGGCGCTGGAGGTCGTCAGCTCCGAGCAGGCCGACCTGGAGCGGTCGCTGGCCGAGGACGCGCCGATGCTGCAGGCGGCGCAGGACACCTGGTACAAGCTGTCGTCGCTGGCCGAGCGGCTGCGCGGCACGGTGCGACTGGCCGTGGAGCGGCAGCGGCACCTGTCGGAGGAGATCGACACCGGCGGCACCGGCCGTGACCCGGAGGAGCTGCTCGCGGAGGCGGAGGAAGCGGCCGCCCGCGAGGAGGAGCTGAACGAGGCCGTCACCGAGGCCCGCGCGGCGTTGTCGGAGAAGACGGAACGCCGCGAGCACCTGGAACACGTCGTGCAGGAGGCCGAGCGCGCCCACATGGCGGCGGTGCGGGCCATCGCCGACCGGCGGGAGGGCATCGCGAAGCTGTCCGGCCAGGTCGAGGCGCTGCGGAGTAAGAACAACGCCACGGCCGAGGAGGTCGAGCGCCTCACGAGCTCTCTCGAAGAGGCGGAGGCTCGTGCGGAGGCCGCCGCGGAGGAGCTCGAGGCGGCACGGGCCGAGGGCGGCGTCGAGGATTCCGACGACGCAGGCCTGCAGGAACGCCACCAGCGGGCCGTCGAGGCGGCCGACGCCGCCAAGCAGCGGGTCGACGAGCTGGTCAAGGCCGAACGCAGCGCCGAACGGGACATCGCGTCGGAGAAGGCCAGGGTCGACGCGCTGTCGATGGGCCTCAGCCGCAAGGACGGCGCGGGCGCGCTGCTCGGTGCGACCGACGAGCTGCCCGGCCTGCTGGGGTCGGTCGCGGCGCTGTTGACCGTCGAGACCGGCTTCGAGGTCGCACTGGCGGCGGCGCTCGGCCCCGTCGCCGACGCGGTGGCCGTGTCGGCGGGCGAGGACGCGCTGCCTGCGTTGCGGTACCTCAAGGACAACGAATCCGGCCGCGCGGGCCTGCTGCTCGGCGGGGCGCGCGGTTTGGTCGACACGTCGTCGTGGCCCGCGCTGCCCACCGGGGCGCGCTGGGCGCGCGAGGTCGTCACCGCGCCGGACGCGCTGCGGCCCGCCGTCGAACGCGCCATGGACCGTGTCGCGGTGGTGGAGACGCTGGACGACGCGCGCGACCTGGTGCTCGCCGAGCCGAGCATCACGGCCGTCACCCGCGACGGCGACGTGGTCGGCGATCACTGGGCCGTGGGCGGTTCGGCCAAGGACGAGAGCGTCATCGAGGTGCAGGCGGCGGTCGACGAGGCACAGGACCGGCTGGCCGCCGCGGAACGCGCCCTCGAACGGGCGTCCGCGGAGCTGGAGGGCGCGCGCGCCGACCAGGACGACCGGCAGGCCGAGGTCACGGCGGCGAAGGAGGCGCTCAACGAGGCGAAGGTCCGCAAGGCTCGTTCCACCGAGCGGCTGAGCAGCCTGGAGCAGACCGCGCGGTCGGCCGAGTCCGAGGTCGAGCGGCTGCGGAACCAGCGCGCCAAGATCGAGCAGAACCGCGAGGAGATGCTGGCGCAGCTCGCCGAGCTCGAGGACCGGCTGGCCGCGGTGTCGGAGCAGCCGGTCGAGGAGGACCCGGACACCTCGGAACGCGACGAGGCGGCCGAATCGCTCACCGCGGTGCGCCAGGAGGAGGTCGACGCGCGCCTGGCGTTGCGGACGGCGGAGGAACGGGCCCGGAGCATCGCAGGCAAGTCCGACGCGCTGGTGCGGGAGGCCGAGGCCGAGCGGCAGGCCCGCGAACGCGCCGAGCAGGCCCGCATCGCCCGCGAGCGGGGCGCGTCGATCGCCGAGGCCGTCGTGGGCGGCGGTGAGGCGGCGCTCGACCGGATCGAGTCGTCGCTGCAGCGCGCGGCCGCCGAGCGGGACGCCGTGAAGGCCCGCCGCGAGGAACGCGAGACGGCGTTGACGCAGGTGCGCGGCAAGGTCAAGGAGCTGACCGGTGAGCTGGAGAAGCTCACCGACGCGGTGCACCGGGACGAGGTGGCGCGCGCCGAACAGCGGCTGCGCCTGGAACAGCTCGAAACGAAGATCACCGAGGAGTTCGGCATCGGGCTGGACGACCTGGTGGCCGAGTACGGACCGCACGTCGACGTGCCGCCCGGCGCGGGGGAGCTGGCCGAGTACGAGGCGGCCAAGGAGCGCGGCGAGACGGTTGCCGAACCGCAGCCCATCCCGTACGACCGGCCGACGCAGGAGCGCAGGGCCAAGCGTGCGGAGAAGGACCTCGCCCAGCTCGGCAAGGTCAACCCGTTGGCGCTCGAAGAGTTCGCCGCGCTGGAGGAGCGCTACAAGTTCCTGTCGACCCAGCTCGAGGACCTCAAGGAGACCCGTAAGGACCTCGAGCAGGTGATCCAGGAGGTCGACGACAAGATCCTCGAGGTGTTCAGCAGTGCCTACGAGGACGTCGCGCGCGAGTTCGAGACCGTGTTCTCGGTGCTGTTCCCCGGCGGTGAGGGCCGCATGGTGCTCACCGAGCCGAACGACATGCTGGCCACGGGTGTCGACGTCGAGGCGCGCCCGCCGGGCAAGAAGGTCAAGCGGCTGTCGCTGTTGTCCGGTGGCGAGAAGTCGCTGGTCGCCGTCGGCATGCTGGTCGCGATCTTCCGTGCCCGCCCGTCGCCGTTCTACGTGCTCGACGAGGTCGAGGCCGCGCTGGACGACACGAACATGCGCAGGCTGATCGGCCTGCTGGAGCAGCTGCGCGACAGCTCCCAGCTCCTCGTCATCACGCACCAGAAGCCGACGATGGAGATCGCCGACGCGCTGTACGGCGTCAGCATGCAGGGCGACGGCATCACGAAGGTCATCTCGCAGCGCATGCGTACCGACACGGGCGAACCGGAGCCGGAGTCGTCGGACCGCGACCAGGCCGAGCCCATCGAGGCCTGAGCTGCACGGCCGCGGGCGGGCCGTCGACACGTCCTGCCGGTGGGTCGGCCCACCCGGTCAGGGCGTGTGGATCATTTTCGCCACGATGGTGCACACGTCCGCGAATGTGTCGGGCGTGGGGTCCAACTCGGTGGCGCGTCGGCGGAACCGCCGTGTGTCGACCGTTCGCGGCTGATCGCAGATCGCCCAGCTGTTCGGGGCGACCTCGGGGCGGAACCGAAATGGTTTCTGTTGCGAGGTCAGCGGTACGACGACGGCCACGCGGCCGTTCCACAGCGCGAGGTGCTCCGGCGAGGAGATCACGAGCGCGGGGCGGTCTCCTCGTTGTTCGTGCCCGACTGTCGGATCGAGCTGCACGAACCACACCTGGCCCGTCCTGACGTCCGGCGCGGTCACAGGTCGGACGGGTCGGCGTCGGTCCAGGCGTTGAGCTCGTCGATCTCGGCGTCCTCGTCGCCCGGGTTCTCGGCGAAGTAGCGGCGCGTTTCGGCGATGGCCGCGTTCCACCAGTGCTCGTCGATCAGGCGCCGGATCGCCTCGTCGGCGGACTTCGCTCCGAGCTCGTCGGCCAGTCCGTTGATCTGATCGCGGGTGTGTTCGCTCACGCGCATCGTCACAGCCATACTGCGATTGTACACAGGCGTATACGTACCCGTATATGACAGTGTGATCGTGTGCCGTCCTCAGGACAGCGCGGGCCGTCAGTGTGCGGGGTAGTCAGTGTGCGGGGCGGTCAGCGCTCGGGGCGTGCGAAGACGACGGCTCCCGGTACGTCCTCGTCCGGCCGCATCAGCAGTTCCGCCTCGATCGTGAACCCCGCGTCGCGGAGCAGGTCCGCGACCGAGTAGGGCCTGCGACGGTGGCTGTCGAGACTGACAGGGCGACCCGTGTAGCCCTCGGACGAGTGCCGCACCCCCTCGCCGACGTGGAAACCGATCAGGACGGGGGCTCCGGGGCGGGTCACGCGGTGGAACTCGGCGAACACGCCGGGCAGGGCGTGATCGGGCACGTGGATGATCGACCAGAACGCCACCAGCCCCGCGAGCGAGCCGTCGGCCAGGTCGAGGTCGGTCATCGTGCCCACGTCGAACCGCACCCGCGGGTAGGTGCGCCGGGCGATCGCGACCATCTCGGGGGAGAGGTCGATGCCGAACGCGTCCACCCCGGCGTCGCGGAGGTGCTCGGTGACGTAACCCGGCCCGCAGCCGACGTCGGCGACCGGACCGCCACCGGCCGCCTGCACCGACTCGGCGAACAGCGCGAGGCTCGCCCGCAGGTACGGCTTGTCGTCGAGCAGTCCCCGTACCCGCTCGGTGTATCCGGACGCGTCGGTGTCGTAGGCGGCTCGGGTGTCGGACAGCCACGTGTCGGCCATGGGGAGACGGTAGCCGTTCCGGCGCCGACTGCAGGCGTCCGAAGGCCGACACCCGGGCGAGCGACACCCACGGACCGACACGCGAACGCCGACACCGTCGGACCGGCGCCCGAGGGCAGACACGGGAAGGCCGGCGGGCGAACTGCTCGCCCGCCGGCCCTCGTGTGTCTGCCGGTGTCCGCCGAGGCGCTAGGTGTGTGATTCGGAGAGGTTGGTGACGCGGTCGGCTGGTGGGGCTCCGTGGATTGCGGTGTGGGGTCGGTGGAAGTTGTACCAGTCGAGCCAGTCACCGAACGCGCGCTGGCGTTCGTTTTCGGAGTGGTAGGGCTGTTGGTAGGCCCATTCGTCGAGCAGGGTGCGGTGGTAGCGCTCGACTTTTCCGTTCGTTTGTGGGCGCCAGGGGCGGGTGAACCGTCGGGCGATGCCCAGGTCGGCGCAGGCTTGTTGCCAGGTGTTTTTGCGGTAGGACCAGGCGTTGTCGGTGAGCACTCGCTCGATGGTCACGCCGTGACCGGCGAACCAGGCATGTGCC
>NZ_JAMTCN010000014.1 GCF_024171865.1 Prauserella aidingensis
CCGCTGGGCCAGATTCCCCGGCTGCCACGCCGTCTCCGACGTCTCCACCAACCGTTCCGCCAGCAACGCGTCCACGGTCCGGGCGGCGTCGTCCTCGAGCGGGCCGGTCACCGCCAACACCCGCCTGGCCCCATACGACTCGACCTCACCGGCCCGCATCGCAGCCAGCAACCGCGGCATCCGCCCCGCCACCAACCTGCCAGCGTCGACACGCCGCTCGACCTCACGGGTCGAGACCCGCAACACCGGCGTCAACTCCTCCGCCACACCACGGTCATCACCCACCACCGCCGCAATCTCGGCCAACAGCGCCAACTCCTCGGCATCGAGCCGCGCCCGCCGAGCACGCAGCTCCCGCACCCGCTCGATCATGGCCCCAACGCCGTCCCCCATGTCATCCACAACCGCCACACTATCGAACCCATGGTCGAACACACCATTGCCCAATAGAGTGGCACGGCTCCGGGTCCACACGCCGACAAGTCGATCAAAAACACCACTGGGCAGACCCGGATGGAGCCGCCGATTACTTCGCGCGACGGTCTCGACCAGCACATAAACCCGGAATTACGCTGCAGAACTGTGCCGGTTATGGACTGCATGAAATGACCGCTCGAGGCTTCTGAGTGGTTGCCGTCAACCATCCAGATATATTCGTGGGCTTTCTGGGCAGGGCGTGGCTACTCGTCCCATCCGACAGTTGCGGGAGACCCCGGTGCTCGCCAGCCGTGCGTGTGTTGGGGCGGATTACCCGCACGACCACGGTTCAGGGGCCGGCCACTCCTGGCCAGGCCGGCTTCTCCTGCCGGGGCAGGCAACGACGACCGGAACAAACCCCGCCGACCCGGTCGGTCGAACGGTCACACCCGCGGTTTCCGTCACGAGCCCGGGACCATCAGGCTGAGGAAGGAGTCCTCGCCTCAGTCGAGGGGGCGGCCGTCGAGGAGGGCCCGTTCCTCGTCGAGGGTCAGGCCCGCCGCGCGGGTGCGGTCCGGACCCCGGCTGCGTTCGTCGGCGAGGGCGGTGCGTGCGGTGTCCGCGAGCGGGCGGTTCGGCAACCCGGCCTCCGCGGCGGGCACCGGGTCGTGTGCCGCGAGGCCGTAGTAGTCCGGCGGCAGCCACAGCGGCAACGAACGGGGACCGCCCCACGGCTGCACGCCGGCCGCGGTGAGCTCGTCCGACGGGGTCGGGACGAGCTCGAGGTCGTCGGCTCCGACGGCCTCGGCCAGCCCGGCCAGGACCTCGCCCAGTTCCAGCACGGGGCCGACGGCGTCGTACACGCCCGCGAGTCCACTCTCCGCCGCGGTGACCAGCCACGCGGCCAGGTCGCGAACGTCGACGTGCTGGATCGGCTGCCGCGGGGTGTCGGGCACGACCACCCGGCCTCCGCCCGCGAACCGTGCCGCCCAGTATCCGAACCGGTCCATGATGTCGCCGGGGCCGCTGATGATCCCCGGTCGCACCACGAGCGCACGGTCGCCCCCGAGGCGGTCACGCACGGCCTGCTCACTGGCGACCTTCGTACCGCCGTAGGTGGCGACGGTCAGTTCGTCGAGTCCGAAGTGGCGCGGGTCGTGCACCGCGGGCACGAGCGGCGCGTCGACGGTCTGTCCCTGCGTCGCGACGTCGGCGTAGACGTTGATGCTCGAGACGAACGTCCAGTGTGGAGTGTCGTCGCCGAGCACGTCGAGCGTGTCGCGAACCCAGCCGAGTGCACCCGTCGCGACGTCGACGGCGGCGTCGAACCGCTCACCGGCCAGCGCCTCGACGTCCCCGGGCTCGTCGCGGTCGACCGGGACGAGGCGGGCACCGTCCGGCACGGACCCTGACCGTCCACGAGCGGCGCACACCACGTCGTGCCCGCGCGTGACGGCCTCGGCCGCCACCTGCCCGGACAACCCCGTCGTGCCGCCGAGAACGAGAAGGCGCATACCCACACGTTCCCCTGCCGGTGACCGTGCCGCCAGGCGTATCGCGACGGGCGAACACACCCGGCGCGGCTCCCTACAGCGGGATCTCGAGGGCGACCATCGTGCCCATGCTGGGTGAGGAGTTGACGTCGAACCGGCCACCCGCGGCATCGGCGCGTTCGGCGAGATGCCGGAGTCCGCGCCGGGCGACGTCGGCGGGAACGCCGCACCCGTTGTCGCGCACGCGCAGCCGGACCTCGCTCTCGTCGCGTTCGAGCGTCACCCGCACCTCGCTCGCACCGGAGTGTCGCACCACATTGGACAGTGCCTCGCGCAGTGCGGCGCGGATGTGGTCACCCCGTTCGCCGGGGATGCCGGCCAGTTCGCCCGACAGTTCGAGCGTGGGCGGATAGCCGAGCAGCTCACCGGCGATGCGCACCTCGGAGCGCGCCGACTCGGCGAGGTCGCCGGCGTCGGGCGTCTCGGGCACGGGTTCGGGCGAGCGCAGCTCACGCACGGTGCCGCGGATCTCCTCGATCGTCTGGTCGAGCTGCTCGATGGCCTCGCCGAGCCGGTCGCGTTCGGCGCGCGCGAACCGCCGGTGCAGCCTGCGGTGCACGCGGTCGAGCTGCATGCCCGCCGCGTACAGCCGCTGGGCGACGACGTCGTGCAGTTCGCGGGCGATGCGTTCGCGCTCCTGGTACAGCGTCAGCCGGTGGCGCGCGTCGGCGCCATCGGCGAGCGCGAGCACGACGCCCGCCTGCCCCGCGAAGGCCGTGAGCAGTTCCCCGGTACCGGTGTCGAACGGCGCGCGGTGCGGCGACCGATACACGGTCAGCACACCGAGCCGTTTGCCGCCGGTGCCGAACGGGGCCGCGGCGAACGGTCCGTACCCGGCGAGCTCGGCGGGCACGAACTGGGAGGTGCGCGGGTCGCTGGTGACGTCGTCGGCGAACACCGGCTCGGCCCCGCCCGCGACCCGGCCCGCCGCCGACTCGGGTGGCAGCACGAGGCCGACGAGCCCCGTGGTGTCGGCGCCGTAGGCGGCCTCGACGGTGACACCGCCGTCCTCGTCACGGACCATGAGCAGGCCGAGGTCGGCGTCGGCGAGCTGCACGGCGGACCGCACGACCATGGGAAGCACGGCGTCGGGATCGTCCCCGGACAGCACGGTCGTCGTGATCTCGGTGGCTGCGGACAGGGCGCGCGCGGCGACGTTCGGTTCCATCAGACTTCCGACGGTACGACCGCTCATGTCGCGGGTGCTCGCTGACGTGTCGCGGCTCGCGTGCGCACCCGCCCGCCTGCGACTTCGAGCACCAGGTCGGCGCCGTCGACCTCCTCGGGCCGGTGGGTGACGTGCACGACCGTTTTTCCTGCCAGCGCCTCACGCAGGTCGCCGAGGACATGGTCGGCCGTCGGCGCGTCGAGGTGGGCGGTGGGCTCGTCGAGCAGCACGAGGTCGGCGTCCGGCGCGGCGAGCAGTGCCCTGGCGAGCGCCACCCGCTGCGCCTGCCCGCCCGACAGGCCGGCGCCCGCGGAGTCGAGCAGCGTGCGCGGGTCGAGGTTCACGTGCGCGGTGCGCAGGGCATCGGTGAGCTCGGCGTCGGTGGCGTGCGGGTCGGCGAGGCGCAGGTTCTCGGCGACGGTCGTCGAGACCAGCTGCGGATCCTGCGGGGCCCACGCGACGCGCGCAGGTACGTCGGCCTCGCCGCGCACCGGCCGCAGGAACCCCAGCAGCGCGGCGAGCAACGTGGACTTGCCCGCGCCGGACGGGCCGACGACCGCGACGTGCGCGCCCGGCGGCACGTCGAGGTCGACGTCCCGCAACACCGGGGCCGCACTCGACGGCCAGGCGAGGTCGGCGCCACGCAACCGCACCCGGCCCGGGTTCCACGTCGAACCGCCGTCCGCGTGTTCGCGTGCCTCGGCGACGTTCGGGGCGGCAGCGGTCGGGGCGGCGTGGTCCGGGTCGGCGTGGTCGGCGGAGTCACCGCTGCCGGCGTGGTCGGTGGTGTCGTCCGCGGCGGCGGCCAGGCGAGCGCGGGCGTCGCGGAGGGTGTCCCAGTGCTGGGCGACGGGTGGCAGCAGCGCGAGTACCTCGGCGAGTGCCAGTGGCACGAGGGCGACCACGGGTGCGGCGACGGATGGGAGGGTCCCGGCGGCGACGGCGCCCGCGGCCAGCCAGGCGCCCGCGACGGAGGCTGCCCCGGTGGCGGCGACGATCACGGCGTCGGCGGCGCCGTCTCCCCAGGCCTGCTTGCGTGCCGCGGCGGCGAGCCGCGTGTCGAGTCGCGCGAGTTCACGGCGCCTGCCGCGGTGGGCTCCGACGGCGACCAGTTCCGCCGCGGTGTCGAACAGGGCCAGGACCCGTTCGTCGAGCGTGCGGCGACCGGACGCGAGCGTGGCGGTGGCGCGGCGCTCCACGACCAGAGCCGCCCACGGAGCCGCGACCGCGGCGACGGCGACCGCGACCGCGAGCACCAGGCCCGCGGCGGGCAGGACGAGGGTCACGGCCGTGCAGGCGGCCACGAGCACGGTGGCCACGACGAGCGGCGGGGTGAGCACACGCGGCAGCAGGTCGCGGACGGTGTCGGTGTCGCCGACGAGGCGCCGGTGCTCGGCGCCACGGCGCAGCGCCGCCGCGGGTCCCCTCGCGACGAGCGCGCGCCACAGGCGGACGCGCAGGGTCGCGGCGATGCGGAACGCGGCGTCGTGGGTGACGAGGCGTTCGGCGTAGTTCAGCGCGGCCCTGGCCAGGCCGAACGTGCGCACACCGACGACGGCGACGCTGAGCATGAGGATCGGTGGTTGCTGCGACGCGCGGGCGATCAGCCAGCCGGACGTGGCCGTCAGCGCGACCCCGGCGATCAGCGACCCGGCGCCGAGCGCGACGCCGCCGAGGAATCGCCGGTCGACGAGCCTGCGCAGAGCGACGGTGCGGGTCGGGTCCGCGGGCGGGCCGGACGTGTGGTCGTGCTCGTGGCCGGGCGTCTCGGCGGCGTGGGCGGCGGTGTCGGCGTCTCCGGTGTCGAGCGCGGCGCGGTCGTGGGCGGCGACGACGACGGTGCAGCCTGCGCGGGCCGCCTCGTCGACGAGTTCGTGGACCCGCCGGGCGTTGTCGGCGTCCAGGTGCGCGGTGGGTTCGTCGAGCAGGAGCAGCCACGCCCCTGCGCGTACCCGTGCCAGGGCCCTGGCGACGGCGAGTCGTTGACGCTGGCCGACCGAGAGCGTGGCGACGGGCCGGTCGGCGAGGCCGTCGAGTGCGAGGCGGTGCAGCAGGTCGCGGGTGTCGGCCGGGTCGAGCGTGGGGGCGGCGAGGGCGAGCTCGGCGGCCGCGGTGCCGCCGGTGAACGCGGGCGACTGGGGGACCCAGCCGATGCACTCGCGCCAGGCGTCGGGGTCGAGGTCGGCGAGGGCCGTCCCGGCCACCTCCACGTCGCCGGCGTCGGGGCGGACGAAGCCGAGGAGGACGGCGAGGGTCGTGCTCTTGCCTGCGCCGCTGGGCGCACGCAGCCGGACGATCCGTCCCGGTCTCGCGGTGAACGTCTCGCCGTCCGGGGCGTCGCCGCCGCGGCGGTGGACACGCAGGTCGCGGACGTGGATGTCGCCGCGCCGCGGGCGCAGCGTGCCGCCGGACGGTGCGGGTTCGGCGAGCACGTCGGTGACGCGGCGGACGGCCTCGACGCCGTCGGTGCTGGCGTGGAACGCGGTGCCGACGGCCCGGAGCGGCGCGAAGCACTCGGGGGCGAGCAGGAGCACGCCGAGTCCGACGGCGAGGGGCAGGTCGCCGTGGACGAGGCGGACGCCGATGACGACGGCGACGAGGGCGACCGACAGGGTGGCGGCGAGTTCGAGGGCCAGCGCCGAGCTGAACGCGACACGCAGGGTGCCGAGGGTGGCGCGGCGGTGGCGGTCGGAGACGCGGCGGACGGTGTCGGCCTGCGCGTCGGCACGGCGGAACGCGGCGAGTACGGGCAGGGCGCGCACGAGTTCGAGCACGTGGGCCGACAGGCGCGCCACGGAGTCGCTCGCGGCGGCGACGCGGTCGCGCGTGTAGGAGCCGATGAGTGCGCCGAACAGTGGCAGCAGCGGCAGCGTGACGGCGATGAGCAGCGCGGACGGCCAATCGGCCAGCAGCACGGCCGCGCCCGCGGCGAGGGGTACGACGGCGGCGGTGACGAGTGCGGGCAGGTAGCGGGTGAAGTAGGCGTCGAGCGCGTCGAGGCCGGTGGTGGTGAGTGCGGTGAGTTCGCCGGGACCGCGGCGGTCGATCCATTCGGGGCCGAGGCGCAGCGCGTGGTCGAGGACGTGGGCGCGGAGCTGTTCCTTGGCGCCCGCGGCTGCGCGGGCGGCGACGACGCGGATCGCCCACGCCAGCACGGCGCGTCCGGCGACGGCGGCCAGGAGCAGGCCGAGGCGGGGCGCGAGGTCGCCGGTGTGTCCGGCTCCTCCCGCGGTGACGACGTCGGCGAGCACGGAGGCGAGCAGGAACGCCTGCGCGACCAGACATGCGGCGTCGAGGAGAGCGAGGACGCCGGAGGTGGCCAACGCTCGGCGCGCCGCCGGGGACAGTGCCGGTAGCGCGCCGAGCGGGCCGTGTCCCACCCGCGACCGGACCGGCGTGTCCGGTGTGGACGGTTCGGCGCCGGTGCCGGTAGCGGAAAGGGTGTCGCGGGTGGGACTGCTCATGAGGACACCTGCTGCGTGGTGTGCGGGGCGGGGATGTGCGAGGTCTTGATGCGTTTGCGGAACACCCAGTAGGTCCAGCCCTGGTAGACGAGCACCGCAGGTGTGCCGAATGCGGCGACCCAGGTCATGACGGTGAGGGTGTAGTCGCCGGAGGAGGCGTTGTGGACGGTCAGCGAGTTCGCGGCGTCCAGTGTGGAGGGAAGGACGTCGGGGAACAGGGCGCCGAACAGGGTGACGACGGTGCCGGTGATGGCGACGCCGAGTGCGGCGAACGCCTGCCCCTCGCGTCCAGCGGCGATGCGCCACCAGGCGACGAGCGCTGCGGCGACGGTCACCGCGAGCGAGAGGTACGTCCAGTCGGAGCCGTGGCGGACCTGCACGAGGACCGCGAACGCGGCGACGGGCAGGATCGCGACGGGCAGGATGGCGGTGGCGAGGCGGCGTGCGCGGCGGCGGATGTCGCCGTCGGTCTTGAGCGCGATGAACACGGCGCCGTGCAGCAGGGAGAAGCCGGTGACGGCGAGCGCACCGAGGAGCGTGTCCCAGCGGAAGGCTTCGAACGCCGAGCCGACCCGGTTGCCGTCGGCGTCGAGCGGGAGGCCGAGGACGGTGGAGGCGATGATGAAGCCGATGCCGATGGGCGGCACGGTCGAGCCGACGACGATGACCTTGTCCCAGGCGCGGCGCCAGCGGTCGGAGTCGACCTTGCCGCGGTACTCGAACGCGACCCCGCGTCCGATGAGCGCGAGCAGGACGAACAACAGCGGCAGATAGGCGGCGGAGAACAGGCCCGCGTACCAGTCGGGGAACGCGGCGAACGTCGCGCCGCCCGCGACGATGATCCAGACCTCGTTGCCGTCCCAGACCGGCCCGATGGTGTTGATCATGACGCGGCGTTCGGTGTCGTCACGGCCGAGGACCGGCAGCAGCATCCCGACCCCGAAGTCGAAGCCTTCGAGGAACAGGTAGCCCAGCCACAGGAACGCGATGACGACGAACCAGACGAGTTCGAGTTCCATTCAGCCCACCCGCCCCGGAACGTGCCGCAGGCGCGCTACCACGGCGGTCCGACATGTTTCAGGTGAAACCTGTTTTCCCCAGCCGGCTGTGCACAACAATCGGAGTTGTCCACAACTTGCTGGCCACGCCTTGGGAAAACCCCTCGTGGCGGTAGGGTGGAGTCGGGGTCGTCCCCCGGAGAGGGCGGGGGCGTACCCACCGGACATCACGATCACGGCATCTCCTCGGACGGCAGGTTCGGTCGACACGTGCGGTGTGCGGGCTCCTCTAGTAGGCGAACGACAACGGCTCGTCGTCCTCGGTGTCGTGGGGCGCGGAGCCCCGGCCACCCGAACCGCCGCCGGGACCGCTGCCACCAGAACCGCCGCCACCGGGGCCGTCGCCCGAGCCGCCACGGCCCGAACCGTCACCACCCGTCCCGAGGCGGGACGCGACCTTCGCGGGCATCACGCTCTCGACGCCGCCCCGCACGTACTTGGCCATCAGGAACACCTCGACCACGCCGAGCACCACGTAGAGCAGCGTCAGCGACACCAGGGACAGCCACACCTCGCCCTCGGACACCCTGGACACGGCCATCGCGGTGTACATCCACACCCCGTCGACGCCGCTCGGATCCGGGTTCGGCACGACCACGAACGGCTGCCTGCCCATCTCGGTGAAGATCCAGCCCGCGCTATTCGCGATGTACGGCAGCGCGATGCTGCCCAGCGCCATCCACGGGAACCAGCGGCCGCCCGGGATCCGCCCGCCGCGCGTCAACCACAGCGTCGCCACGCCGATCGACATCGACAGCGCGCCGAAGCCGATCATGATCCGGAAACCCCAGTAGGTCACCGGCAGGTTCGGCACGTAGTCCACCGGCTTGCCCGCCAGTTCGCCGAGCGCGGGGTCGTCCGGGTAGTGCGAGCCGTACTTGTCCTGATACTCACCGACCAGGTCCTGCACGCCCTTGACCTCGGACGAGAAGTCGCCCTCCGCGAGGAAGGACAGCAACGCGGGCACGGTGAAGGTCTTCACGCTCTCGCAGTCGGCGTCCGCCACGTCTCCCACCGCGATGATCGAGAAACTCGCGGGCTGCTCGGTCTCGCACAGCGCCTCCGCGGCGGCCATCTTCATCGGCTGCTGCTGGAACATCAGCTTGCCCTGGAAGTCGCCACTGACCACGAGCACGACGAACGCCACGACGCCCGTCCACGCCCCCAGCTTCACCGACGAGCGCCACACCGCGCGGTGCTCGTCATGCTCACCGCGCTTGCGCCACAGCCGCCACGCCGCGATCCCCACGACGAACGCCGCGGCCACCGCGAAGCACCCCGCCACGGTGTGTGGGATCGCGGCCAGCGCCGTGTTGTTGGTCAGCACCGCCCAGATCGAGTTCATCGTCGGCTTCCCGTCGACGAACTCGGCGCCCACCGGGTGCTGCATCCACGAGTTCGCCGCCAGGATGAAGTACGCCGACGCCACCGTGGCCAGCGAGAACGCCCACGCACACGCCAGGTGGACCCGCTTCGGCAGCCGGTCCCACCCGAAGATCCACAGTCCGAGGAACACGGACTCGACGAAGAACGCGACGAGACCCTCCATCGCGAGCGGCGCACCGAAGACGTCCCCCACGAACCGGGAGTACTCGCTCCAGTTCATCCCGAACTGGAACTCCTGCACGATGCCGGTGACCACGCCCATCGCGAAGTTGACCAGCAGCAGCTTGCCCCAGAACTTGGTCATCTTCAGATAGCGCTCGTTGCCGGTGCGCACCCACGCGGTCTGCATGCCCGCGACCAGCACGGCGAGGCCGATCGTCAACGGCACCATCAGGAAGTGGTAGACGGTCGTGATCCCGAACTGCCACCGCGCGAGCTCCAGTACTTCCACGACCACGACTCTGCTCCGCGGGCGCGTACCGGCGGCAGGTACGGCGGTCCCGACCACGCCGGGACGTAAGTCCCGGCGACCCCGCCGCGACCACCGTCGAACGGGACCGTTCGCCCTCCACAGGAAGCGATTTCGGCACGGCGAAAAAAATTGTGAGCCACAGGTTCGAGCAATTTCCGTAGACGCCGAAAATGCCGATTCGCGGGATCGATCCGCTTGATTTTCGACGATTCCCCTTTATCGTTGAAGTGACCAAGGGGTGAAATCACTGATGTCCACTGCTCTGCCGGCCTTCCTGACGGCGTTTGCGCTGGTCTTCGTCGCTGAACTGCCGGACAAGACCACCGTCGCGACGCTGGTGCTGACCACGCGTTACCGCGCGGGCGCAGTGTGGACGGGCGTCACCGCGGCGTTCGCCGTTCAAACGCTCGTCGCCGTCGTTTTCGGCAGTGCACTGACATTACTTCCGGGACGGCTCGTTTCCGTCGCCGCGGGCGTCATGTTCGGTATCGGCGCCGCGATCCTGCTGCGCTCGGGATTCCGCACCCGCGACGACGGTGACGAAGACGCCATGCGCGCGGGACCGCCACGCGTTCCGTTCCTCCGCGCCGCCACCGCGTCGTTCGGCGTCCTGTTCGCCGCCGAATGGGGCGACGCCTCCCAGCTCGCCACGGCCGGTCTCGCCGCCCGCTACGCCGAGCCGCTCGCCGTCGGCCTCGGCGCGTTCGCGGCGGTCGCGTGCGTCACCGCGCTCGCGATCGGCGTCGGCACCAAACTCCGCCACCGCATCCGCCCGCACCTGCTGCAGCGGGCCGCCGGCGTGGTGTTCGCGGGACTCGCCGCCTACGCACTCGGCACGGCACTACTCGGCTGAGGCCGCGGCGCGGGCTCGAGTGAGGCCGCCACTCGGCCCGGGACGGCCGACTCGACCGAGACCACGGAGCGACCGAGACGGCGGAACGGCTCACGCCGACGCCGGCCGTGGCCGCTCCCCGCTCCGCGCCCGGCCGGAGACGTGCTCACAGCGCCTCGAGCAACCCCAGGTCCACCAGGTCGCCCACCGGGCGGTCGAACTCCGCACACGCGTACGAGGCGAACATGGCGCGCACCGCCGTCGCCGCCTCGTCGGACAGGCCACGGGCCTCCTCCGCGAGCGCGGCACCGTCCGTGCTCGCCAGTGCTCCGCGGACGTCACCTCCCGACAGGCACCGCGCCGACGCCACCAGCAGGTTCAGGAACCCGTGGTGCTCGATGCCGTCGTCGGCGGTGTGCCGCACCGCGCGGTGCAGGCTGTTCGTGGCCTTGAACGTCGCACCCGTCGAGCTCGCGACCACCGCCAGGAAGTCGGCCACCTCGTCGACAGCGGGGAAGTTCTCCGGCGACTGGCCACCGCAGCGGATCTTCGGCCTGCTGCCGTGCTCGATGACCTTCTGCACACCGTCGAGCCAGCCGACGCCACGCCGCGGCTCCACCACGCGCACGACATCCTCGGGGACGAACTCGGAGACCCGCTCCAGCCAGGTCTCGTCGACGTCCGACGGCGCGGGCATCTCGACCATCTTCAGCGCCAGCAGCTCGCTCCGGGACTCGACGATCGAGATCGCCTTCGGCACCCCACCGAGGCCCGTGTCGATGATCAGCGACAGCGGCAGCGGTTCGGCCGGCTTGATCTTGATGAGCTCCGTGATCAACTCGGGCAGTCGCGACGCCTGGCACAGGAAGACGCCCAGCATGCCCGACCGGTCCCCGCCACGAGAAGCGAAGTGCCCCTTCAGCGCCTCCGGCATCGCCGCGTCGCTGGGCGGAAAGAGCGCCGAGTCGTCGACGAGCCGAGCGAACAGCGGAGGGACTCCGCGAGGGCCGGGGGGCGTGAGTTCCACAGCGCTTGACACCCCTCACACGCTAATAGCGCCCGCTTCCGGCCTGTATATCGGGATGACGACAGACCGGCAAACGCCACGACCGCGTCCGCCTCACCAGGGTCGCGCCGGTATTCCCCTCACGCGAGAGATAGGTTAGCCTCGCCTTAGTTGGAGGTGACCGGTGACCCGTACCCGTCCGCAGACGCCCCGCACCCCGTTTCCCGCGGAGCGCGCCAAGAGCATCGCCACCCGTGGCGGACCCGCCGTCCTGATGCCCGCCGTCGACCGCGACCCCGCGTCGGGCCCGCACACCGAACCCGTGCTGCACCACGTGCACGCGGGCGGCCGAGCCAGCATCCTGCTGCCCGACGACGACCCGCTGGTGCTCGCCGTCGGCGGCACCGCCACCCCGCCGGGAGAACTCGCCATCACGCTCGAGATCACCGACGAGGCACCCGTCGAGCTGCGCAGCCCCGTCCGCGGCCTGCTGTGGCTCACCGGCTGGCTCCGCGGTCTCGACGAACGCGCCGCCCGCACCCGCGCCACGACGATCGCCGAGCAGCGCGCCGAACCCGACCTCCTCGACCTCGGCCACGGCCTGACGATGCTCGACCTCGTGCCCGCCTCGCTCGTGCTCGCCGACTCGGAGGGCACGCACTCGCTGACCGCCCAGACGTTCGGCTCCGCCAGCCCCGACCCGTTCTGCCACCAGGAGTCGACCTGGCTGCGGCACCTCGAACACGCCCATCCCGAGGTCGTGACCGCGCTGGCCCGGCACGTCCCCGACGAACTCCGCGGCGGCCGGATCCGCCCGCTCGGCATCGACCGCTACGGCCTGCGGCTGCGCGTCGAGCACCCCGGCGACCTCGGCGGCGCCGACCCGTTCACCGCCGGCGACACCGGCGCCGTCGACCACGACGTGCGCCTCGCCTTCGACGAACCCGTCGACTGCAAGCAGCGGCTCGGAGTGGCCCTGCGCAAGCTCGTCGGCTGCCCGATGCGCCCGCAACCCTGACGGCACCGCACCCAGCAGCCCAACAGCGCAGTCCCGGCGGCGCAGTACCGCGCCCGCGGCCACCGCACCCGCAGCCCGCACAGCCCACGCACACGAGAACGGCGCCCCCGGGAGCAGTGCTCCCAGGGGCGCCGTTCGTCTCGCGCGTGAGCGCTACAGGCAGGCGTTACGCCTTGACCTTGTCGTCGGTCCCGTCCTCCGGGTCCTCGACGACGCCGGCATCCACGAGGTTGCTCGTCACGTGCTCGGTGAGCTCCTCGCGCTGCATGCGCCGTTGCGCACGTAGCGCCGCCCTGCGTTCGGCACTGAACTCGCGCCAGATCGATACACACATACCGATCATCACGACACTGAACGGCAACGCGATGAGGATCGCGACCAGCTTCAATGTGTCGAGCGCTCCGCCATCACCAGGCAACAGCAGCGCGATGGCGACCGCACCCTCGGCGACACCCCAGAACACCCGGCTCCAGACCGGCGGGTTCGGGTCGCCGCCCGAGGACAGCATGTCGACCACGAGCGAGCCGGAGTCGGACGAGGTCACGAAGAACAGCACGATCAGGATGATCGCGCCGACGATGACCACCGAACCGCCGGGCAGGCCTTCGAGCATGGCGAACAGCGACGTGTTCGTGTCGACCGTCGCGGCACCGTCCTCGCCGACACCGATCAGGCCACCCTGGCCCCACAGCTCACGGTAGAGCGCGGTGCCGCCCATGGCGCAGAACCAGAGGATCGCGACCACGGTCGGAACGAGCAGCACACCGGCGACGAACTGACGCACCGTGCGACCACGCGAGATCCGCGCGATGAACACACCCACGAAGGGCGCCCACGAGATCCACCAGGCCCAGTAGTACGTGGTCCACCAGCCCTGCCACGCGGTGCCGTCCTCACCCGAGTACGCAGTGGTGTTGACGCTCATCTGCAGGATGTTCTGCAGGTAGTCACCGAGCGACTGGACCGCGTCACGGAAGATGAACAGGGTCGGGCCCGCGATCAGCACGAACAGCAACAACGCGGCCGCGAGGCCGAGGTTGATGTTCGAGATGTACTTGATGCCCTTCTTCAGACCCGTGACCACGGAGATCACCGCGGCCGTCGTGATCGCACCGATCAGGACCACGTAGGTCAGGTTGTTCGGCTCCTCGATGACATCGATGAAGCTCAGGCCGGCCGCGACCTGCATGACGCCGAGACCCAGCGACGTCGCGACACCGAAGAGGGTGCCACAGATCGCCGCGACGTCGATGACGTCGCCGATCCAGCCGTTGACCTTCCGACCCAGCACGCCCTCGAGGGCCCACCGGATCGACACCGGGCGCTTCTTCCGGTGGATGGCGTACGCGATGGCCACACCGACCACCACGTAGATCGCCCACGGGTGCAGACCCCAGTGCAAGATCGTCTGCAGGATCGAGTCGTGGGCACCCGCTTCGGTGCCCTCCTCGATCCCCGTCGCCCGGTTCGGAATACCGGCGAAGTGGTTGAGCGGCTCCGCCACCCCCCAGAACACCAGGCCGATACCCATACCGGCCGCGAACAGCATCGCGAACCACGAACCGAGACCGAACTCCGGGCCCTCGTCGTCGGGACCGAGCTTGATGTCACCGAAGTGGCTGACACCGATCCAGATCGCGAAGACCACGAACACGGACACGAGCAGCAGGTAGTACCAGCTGAACGTACCGATCACGGCGTCCTGAATGTTGCCGACGATCTCCGCGACGGAGTCGGGGAAGATCACCGAAATCAGGACGAAGGCCAGCACGATGATCACGGAGGGCCAGAAGACCCTCGGCGCGATCCCCTTGTGACCAGCAGGTTGGTCGTCCGGCGATGTGGATGGCGCGGCCTCAGCTGCTGACGTTTCCGCCACGAGGCTCTCCTCCTTCATCGTTTCTTTCAACCGCTGCACCCTAGTAGGCCGTTCGGGCGATTTATCGATAACCGGCCGCATTGTTAGCGGGATCGTGATGATTCACGGTTCCCCCGGTCGGTGCCGAAACCGTGACGGGGCGTTAACGTTCCCCGGTGTCATCGGGCTCACGCGAGCGTCTGAATCGCTGGCTGCGCAGGTGGTTTGCACCTGACAGCACACTGCTTCCACAGCCGGTTCCCACGGCGGACGAGGCGCGACGACGGCGGATGCTGACCGTCGAAGTCGTCATTGTGTTTACGATCACACTTGGTTTCGCGGGGCTTCGATCCCTGCTCTCGTTGATCGACTCACTGTTACGAACCACTTCGTTGAGTGATCAGAGTGTCGCGATCAACGCGCCACAAGCCACCAACGAGTTAATCGACCTCCTTCGTCAGCTACTCAGTGCCACTCAGCTCGTCGCCTGGGGCGCACTGGGCGTGTACCTGCTGTGGCGCGGGGGCACGAAGCTGGCCGACATCGGCCTTCCCCGCCGCCCACAGGCCGCCGACCTGCGATGGAGCATCGGCCTCGCCGCACTGATCGGCATCCCCGGACTACTGTTCTACCTCGCCATGTGGCAGTTCGGGCTGAACCTGGCCGTACAGCCGTCGACGCTGGACCAGACGTGGTGGCGGCCGATCACGCTGACCCTGTCGGCGTTCGGCAACGGGTTCGCCGAGGAGGTCCTCGTCGTCGGGTACCTGATCACCCGATTGAGACAGCTCGGCATGGGCGAGAATACGAGCTTGATCATCTCCGCGGTCCTGCGCGGTTCGTACCACCTCTACCAGGGCTTCGGCGGATTCCTCGGCAACGTCGCCATGGGATTGATCTTCGGCCGCGTGTGGCAGCGCACGAACCGACTGTGGCCGCTGGTCGCCGCGCACACCCTGCTCGACGTCTTCGCGTTCGTGGGCTACGCGCTGCTGCGCGACCACGTCTCCTGGCTGCCGTAGCCGATCCCGCTCCGCCCGTGGCGCTGATCACCGACAAGACCATGACCAGGAGGTTTGCGACCACATCGAACGTGTGTTCTACTGATGATCGATGACGGGCCGGGACTGCAGGGGACCCCGGACCGCGGACACGAAGGAAGGTACGTCGCGGGCACGACAGTTCCGTCGTGACGCGACCCGCCGCCGCCCGCGAGCGGCGGCCGAGCGGGAGACACCGGCCTACGGGGAAGTGCCGGCGAGAAGACGGAAAGGACTGTCGGAGGGGATGGAGATGGCCTGCAAGATCACGCACCGCGCCCTGCGAGATCAGCAGATCCGGTTCGCGAACCGGGAGGCTGCGGAGCGGTACGCCGAGATCATGGGCGGCGGCGTCGAGAACTGGGTGTTCACGACCGTGCCGTCGGTGGTCGCCGAGTACGGCTGGGGCCCGTACCCGGAGCGCGCGCCACGCCGGCGCACGCTCGAACAGGTCGGGTAAGGCCCGAGACCCGGCCGCTGCGGTCACCACGGCACGGCTGTTCCGTCCCAGGAGAAGAACGCGCCGGTCGGCCCGTCGTCGGACAGCCGGGCCAGCCGCACGGCCGCGAGAGCCGCCTCGGCCGGGTCGCCGCCTGCCTCGGCCGCCCGCGCGTTGAGCTCGGTGGCCCGGATTCCCGGAGCGAGCGCGTTGACCTTGAACCCGTCGCCGGACAAGCTCCTGGCGTAGAAGACAGTGAGGGCGTTGAGGGCCGTCTTGGACGAGCGGTAGGCAGCTGCCGCTCCACCGTCCGGGGTGAACTGGGGATTGATCTCCACACTCCAGGTCAGCGACCCGGTCCCACTGGAGACGTTGACGATGCGCGGATGCGGCGAGCGTCGCAACGCAGGCAGGAACGCGTTGGTGACGGCTGCAACGCCGAACACGTTGGTCTCGTAGACACGCCGCAGGTCGTCCACGTCCATGTCCGGCGCCTCGGCGAACGTGTCCGAGACCCCGGCGTTGTTGATCAGGACGTCGAGCGTGGTGACGACCCTGGCCGCGTCCGCGACACTGCCGGAGTCGGTGACGTCGAGCTGCAACGGCACGGCGCCGCCGCCGAGCTCGTCGACGGCCGTCCTGCCGCGTTCGACGTCGCGGGACCCGACGTGGACGGTCCACCCGTCGGCGACCAGCTGGCGGGCAATCTCCTTGCCGATTCCCTTGTTCGCACCCGTGACCAGGGCTGTCGTAGTGTTCATACCGTGGACGGTGGCATCGCCCCGGCCCGCCAACCAGGTATCAACGATCCCTCCCACCCGCGATCGGAGGCGGCATGTCGCGCGCGGAACTCGCGGACTTCCTGCGCACTCGTCGCACGCGGCGCACACCGGCCGACGCGAGCCTTCCGTCGGTCACGCACCGGCGCACGCCAGGACTGCGCCGCGACGAGGTGGCCGAGCTCGCGCACATGTCGGTCGACTACTACACCCGGCTCGAGCAGGCTCGCGGACCACGACCGTCGCCGCGGATACTGGACGCACTCGCCGAGGCACTCGGCCTCACCTCGGCCGAACGAATGCACTTGTTCCGCCTCGCCGGCACGCACGCGATGCCGCCGCAGCATCCTGCACGCGTCGTCCGACCGCACGTGGCCACGATGCTGAACCGCATCCCGGGCACGGCGACCGTGGTCACAGATGCGTCCTACGACGTCCTCGCCTGGAATCCCCTCGCCGAAGCGCTGCTCGGCGAGCTGCACGGTGAACCCAACCTCGCCCGCCGGCACTTCCTCGGCCTCGCGCCCGCGATGCACCCGGAAACACAGCCGTTCGGGCCGATCGCTGCCGCTCGCCTCCGTGCCTCACACGCGCGCTATCCGCAGGACGAACGGCTGGCGCGGCTGGTCGCGGAGCTGCGGTCCGAAAGCCGTGAGTTCCGTGAGCTCTGGCATCGGCATCCGGCTCCGGCACCAGGGCATCGCCGCAAAACGCTGCTGCACCCTGACGTCGGCGCGCTGCAGTTGAACTGCGACGTGCTGCCCGTCCACGAGGAAGACCAGGAGATCGTCCTCGTGACGGCCGATCCGGGCTCGGCAACCGCCGATGCGCTCGCGCACCTGGAAAGGCGCCCCTCGCCGGACACTCTCTCCGGCCGGTGGCCGCCTCGGCCGGAGACGCAGCCGTGACCACACGACATCACTACGCTCACGCGGGTGACGAACACAGCCAACACGATCACCGGCCCGGGCCACGACGACACGACCGCGATCGCGCCGGGCGTCGACAGCGAGGTCGGCCCACTGCGGTCGGTCCTGCTGCACCGGCCCGGCGGCGAGCTCACGAGGCTCACGCCGCGCAACAACGACCAACTGCTCTTCGACTCGATCCCGTGGGTCGAACGCGCACAGCAGGAGCACGACGCCTTCGCCGAGGTACTCACCTCACGCGGGGTGGAGGTGCTGCTGCTCGCCGACGTCCTCGAGGAGTCGCTGGCCGACCCACGGGCGCACGCGGCGGGGGTGCACACCGCGGTCGACGAACGACGCCTCGGCACCGAACTGGCGGACACGCTGCGGTCCCACCTGTCCGGCCTGGACGCGGGAGCGCTGCGAGAGGCACTCATATGCGGGATGACGTTCGAGGAGCTACCCGCATCCGAGGGCGCCTCGTTGGTGCGGAAGATGCACCACGCGCACGACTTCGTGGTCGACCCGCTGCCGAACCTGCTGTTCACGCGTGACTCGTCGGCGTGGATCGCCGACCGCGTGGCGATCTCGTCGCTCGCGATGCCCGCGCGGGGCAGGGAGACGGCACTGCTCGACCTCGCCTACGCGTATCACCCGCGGTTCCGCGGGGCGGCGCGTGCGTACGGAGCGCATTCGGCCCCGGTCGAAGGCGGCGACGTGCTGCTGCTGGCACCGGGCGTCCTGGCCGTGGGCGTCGGCGAACGCACGACGGCCGCGGGGGCCGAGTCGCTCGCACGGTCGGTGTTCGCCGACGGCATCGCACACACGGTGCTGGCCGTCCCGATCGCACAGAACCGCGCGACGATGCACCTGGACACCGTGTGCACCATGGTCGGCCCCGACGCCGTCGTCATGTACCCGCTCGCCCGCGATTCGCTCGTCGCGTACACGATGCGGCCGGGCGACGTCGCCGTCGACGGCACCCTCGGACTCCGGGTGGACGGTCCCGAGCCGTTCCTCGACGCGGCGGCCTCCGCGATGGGCATCGATCACCTGCGGGTGATCGACACCGGCCTCGACCCGGTGACCGCCGAACGGGAGCAGTGGGACGACGGCAACAACACGCTCGCGCTCGCACCCGGCGTCGTCGTCGGATACGAGCGCAACACCCAGACGAACGCCCGCCTCGAGGAGGCCGGCATCGAGGTGCTGGCCATCGCCGGATCCGAACTCGGGTCGGGTCGCGGAGGACCGCGCTGCATGTCCTGCCCCATCGCGCGAGGTCCGCTCCCGGGCACGCCCTGACCCGGCACCCGACGACCCGGATCGGTGATCACTTCGCGACATTTCCGTCGCCCACCGTGATTCATTCCCCGAACGGGGGACATTCGATCGGACCGGACACAGTTGAGCCTCACCTAAGTGATTCCGGGCCACTTAGGTGAGGCTCATTTAATCTTAGGTGAGCCTTAATTTATTTAGATCACCCTTGGCTAAGGAATTGTAGGCAAATGCGTCCCGGATCACCAGACCCCCGCTGGAAAAATATGGATCGATGGGCGTACATTGAATGCATGCCCACGACGAAGCAGGATTCCAAGCAGCCGCGTTCCAAGTTCTACGAATTGCTGCAGGGTCAGGTCCACAACGAGTTCCACGCCTCGCAGCAGTACACCGCGCTGGGCGTGTGGTTCGACAACGAGGACCTGCCCGAGCTCGCGAAGTTCTTCTATGCGCAGGCCATCGAGGAGCGCAACCACGCCATGGCGCTGGTCCAGTACATGATGGACACCGACCACCACGTGACCATCCCCGGCACGGGCGAGGTGCGCAACGAGTTCTCGAGCGCCAAGGAGCTGGCCGAGCTGGCCCTGGAGCAGGAGAAGGAGGTCACCAGCGACATCAAAACGCTGACGAAGGCCGCCCGCTCCGAGGACGACTTCCTCGGCGAGCAGTTCATGCAGTGGTTCCTCAAGGAGCAGGTCGAGGAGGTCGCGACGATGAGCACGCTCGTGAACGTGTTCGAGCGCGCCGACGGCAACCTGTTCGAGGTCGAGCGCTTCGTGCACAAGCACCTGCGCGGCGACGCCGATGACGACGACATGCCGGAGGTCGCGGGCGGCAAGCTCTGACGCTTCGCGTCGGGCACGCGCGCAGCACTTCCGCAGCAGCGTTCGAGAACCGAAGGGGCGGCGCCCCTCGCGGTCGATTCGGATCACGGATCGACCCCGAGGAGCGCCGCCCCTTTTTCGCATTGTTCGCACGCGGTTCGTCCGATTCTCCGGTCACCACGGTGGGGGGCCACAATGTTGGGCACCCGTACGCCGACGCCGGGTCGCGGGCGATCATGCAAGCGGCCGGTGACACTCTCCTCCCGGCCGTTTTCACCGAACGGGTCCGTCGAGTCTCGGCCCTCCGACTTGCCCCGTCGTGAGTTCACCCCCACCGTAGATTTGAGTTCGAGAGCATCTGCGCTCGGCCGGGGAACACGGTCGATGGGAGGCAGGGCACCATGAGCGAGTCGTACAGCGGCGGCAGTGCACCTTCCGGTGACGAGGCCGCCCCGGCGGGCCACGCCGCACAACAGAGCATCACCCACAGCGACACGACTGACGCCGAGATCGAGCGGCAGCTGCGCAGCCAGGGCGTGCGGCTGGGCCGCGGCGGGATCGCGCCCTCCGTCTTCTGGCCGAGCCTGATCATCGTCGCGGCCATCGCGCTGTTCTCCGTCATCGCGCCCGACACGGCAGGCGAGCTCTGGAACTCGGTCCAGGGCGGGATCGTCAGCGGGTTCGGCTGGTTCTACACGCTGGCGATCGCGGGGTTCGTCCTTTTCGCGATCTTCCTCGGCGCCAGCCGGTTCGGCGACATCACCCTCGGCAAGGACGGCGAAGAACCCGAGTTCGGCCTGTTCTCCTGGTTCACCATGCTGTTCGCCGCCGGTATGGGGATCGGGCTCGTCTTCTACGGGGTCGGCGAGCCGCTGACGTTTTTCTCCGACCCGAAGCCCGGCGTCGACGGCGGTTCCGCCGAACGCGCGTCGCAGGCCATGGCGCAGACCTTCCTGCACTGGGGATTCCACCCTTGGGCCGTCTACGTCATCGTCGGCCTGTCCCTCGCCTACGCGATTCATCGCAAAGGCCGCCCGGTGTCCATCCGCTGGGCACTGGAGCCGCTGCTCGGGGACAGGGTCAAGGGCTGGGCCGGCGACGTGATCGACGTACTGGCGGTCGTCGGAACGTTGTTCGGTGTGGCGACGTCGCTCGGGCTCGGCGTGACGCAGGTCGCCACCGGGCTGAGCGAGATCGGCGTGGTCGACCAGGCCGACAACGTCCTGCTCGTCGCACTGATCGTGGGCATCACCCTCGTGGCGATCGTGTCGGTGGTCAGCGGCGTCGGCCGCGGCATCCGGTGGCTGTCGAACTTCAACCTGTCGCTGGCAGGCGTGTTCCTGATCGCCGTGCTGATGCTGGGTCCGACGCTGTTCCTCGCCAGGGACTTCGTGCAGTCCCTCGGGTCCTACCTCGCCAACGTGCTGCCGATGACGTTCGACGCCTTCGCCTACACCGGCGACGAGGGCATCGACTGGGGCGCCAGCTGGACGATCTTCTACTGGGGCTGGTGGATCGCCTGGGCCCCGTTCGTCGGCGTGTTCATCGCCCGGATCTCGCGCGGCCGCACGGTCCGTGAGTTCGTCGCAGGCGCGCTGCTCGTTCCCACCATCGTGGGCTTCCTGTGGTTCACGGTGATGGGCGGCACGGCCATCGACCGGCAGGAGCGGCAGGGTGACCTCGTACCCGAAGGCGGCGTGGTCGCGGAGGAAGCCCTGTTCGACACGCTGCGGGGCCTGCCGTTGGGGACGATCCTGTCCGTCATCGCGATCATCCTGGTGGTCATCTTCTTCGTCACGTCCTCGGACTCGGGTTCGCTCGTGGTCGACATGCTCGCCTCGGGTGGACATCCCGACCCGCCCGTCTGGAGTCGGGTGCTGTTCGCGTCGCTCGAAGGACTCGTGGCCATCGGGCTGCTGCTCGCAGGCGGTGACGAGGGGCTGTCGGCGTTGCAGGCCGGCGCCGTGTCCACAGGGCTACCGTTCGCCGTCGTACTCGTCGCGATGGCTGTGGCGTTGTACAAGGCGCTCAACGCCGAACACCGCGAGATCGTCAGAGTCGAACGACGGCTCTACCGCCGCGAGCTCGCCGGAGAACTGTCGCAGGACTTCGACCGGCACTTCGGGGAGCAGGTCGACCAGCGCATCGACTACGCGCTGTCGACCACGACCGGGATCTGGAGCCGGACGGACAAGCGGACCCCGATCAGCACGCTCTCCCGCGCCCGGCGTCGTGGACGGCAGCGTCCGTCCGGCTCCGGTCCGGGCGGCGGCACAGGCGGCCGACCGGGAGGCGGAGGCGGCCAACCCGGAGGCAACCCGTCGGGAGACGCTCCGCCGGGAGACGAAGGCTCGGCAGGTGGCCCGTCGGGTGGAAGCGACCGGCCCGGGGGCGGACCGCCGGGCGGCCCGGCTCCGGACTAGCTCATGCCGGTACGAGCGGCCCCGCACGACGTCCGGCCTCGCCGCCGGCGTCGGCGCGTTCTCAGCAGCTGACCTCGGGATCGGGCACGGTCAGCCGCAGCGTGGTGACGCGGTCGCCGCCGACACCGAAGACGTACTGCGAATCGGCGTCGGGATTCGAACGCACCCGCTGCTGCTCACCCCGGCGCTCCGACTCCGGATACGCCCGGTTCAGCTCCGACACCGGTGAGCCGACGCCGATCCCCTCCGGCGTCGGCGAGTCGCCGGCCTGGAATCGCACGATGCCGTGCCCGCCGCGGATCGCGACCTGTGAGATTCCGGGCCCCGACACGTCGTAGGCGCGGCACCGGCCCTGCGCGGGCGGACCGTCGCCGGGGTCCATCGCGCCGGTGGCCACCGCCTCGTCGTAGGTCATCAGCAGCGTCAGGGGTTCCTGGCCCGAGACGCCCAACGGCAGCCGCTCGGGGCGTTCGGCGACGGTGCTGCCCGCCGACGACGGCCGCATGCTCGGCGGGAGTGCCGACCGGTTCGGCGGAGCCGTCCGCGGCAGCGACGTCGGGGCCGTACCGGGTGGGGACTCGACCGTCGTGAGACCGGGCGGCGGCACCTCGTCGACGGGGCGGCTCGGGTCCCGCGGAACCGACACGTCGGTCGACCGCGCGATGGGACCGGAACTGTCGGCGGCGGTGATGTCGTCGGGGCCCGGACGGCCACCTGCGCCCGACAGCACCAACCCGCCGGCCACGACACCGAGCGTCACGACCACGCCCGCGCACGCGCCTGCCGTCGCGCGCCTGCGCCTGCGACGTCGCGCGCCTGCGACGACCGCGTCGGGGTCCGGGGCCCGGACGGCGCCGAGCGCCGTGTCGTCGAACAGCCGCCGCAACCGGTCGCCGACCTCGGCATCGCCGCGCTCGGCGTCCCGGTCGGCGTCGTCCGCGCCTGTCATATCGTCGCCCTCCCCTCCGAGTCCGGGTCGTCGTCACCGAGCCGGGTGCGCAGCGTGGCGAGCGCCTTGCTGGCCTGGCTCTTGACGGTCCCGGCCGACACGCCGAGCGAGTCGGCGATCTCGGCTTCGGACAGTCCTTCGTAATAACGCAGCACGATGACGGCGCGTTGCCTCGGCGGCAGATCTTTCAGCGCCCGCCACAGCGGTTCGTGTTCGAGCGGGTCGACGGGCGGCGTACCGCGGGTCTCCGGCAGGTCCGCGACCAGGTTCTCCCGCCGGTGCTTGCGCCAGCGGCTGATGTGGGCGTTGGCCATGGAACGGCGGACGTAGGCGACCGGGTCCGTGGTCTTGCGCTGCACGCTCGACCAGCGCGAACCGATCTTCTCCAGCACCGTCTGCACCAGGTCGGCGGCGTCGTGCGGGTTGCCGGTCAGGGCGTGCCCGTAGCGCATCAGCCCGGCGAGGTTCGCCTCGACGAACTCGGCGAAGCCCGCGAGGTCGTTCGTCACGAACGTCCTCCCTCGTTACGACCCGCTCGCCTCGTTGCTGCCCGGCGGCGCGCCGCCAGGTGGTCACGCCTGCATCGGCGCCGGAGATCGCCGCCCGTCAGCCCGGGTACTCGTGCAGCGCCTTCGGCAGCCGGAAGGTGCCGTCCGCCTCGGGAGGGAACGCGCACGTGGCCACGACGGCCGCAGCCGGTATCGGACCGTAGACGTGTGGGAACCACGGCGCACCCGGTTCGGGCGGGTCGGCAGGCTCCCAGCGCAGCGGTGCGTCGAGGCGGGCCGGGTCGATCACGAGCAGCACCAGGTCGGTGCGGCCTGCGAACACGCGCTCGGCGGGGAACTGCACGGTGCCGAAGTCGCTGCAGTGGACGAAGCCGACGTCGTCGAGCGAGGCGGGACGGTACTCCCCACCTGCGGGGACCGCGGCCCAATCGGCTTCGGGGCAGATGTGGAGAATCATCGGCGCACCGCCTCAGCGCAGCGTGAACTGCCGGCCGATCAGCCCGTCGCGGGCCCGGCGCTCGGCGGCGTCCAGCGGGGTGTCGTCGAACGAGGCGGACGCCTCCGTCAGGCGAGCACCGAGCGCCTGCGCCGCGTCGGCCCACTCGCGCGCGTGCGCCTCCGGGTCCAGGTCCCACACCGGAACCAGCAGCCCGTGGGCGCGGAACGAGCCCGCGAACTTCGTGTCGTCGCCGAGCGTGAGCGTGCCCGCCGCGGACAGTCGCGCAAGCGCTTGCATCAGGCGGTTCTCCTCGGCGGGCCACACCCACCGCAGGTGCGCCTTCTCCCCTGCCAGCACCCAGTAGGCGCCCGACGCGAGCCGTTCGGTCGGCATGATGGCCTCGTTGGCGCGCTGCAGCGACATCGCGACCTCGCCCGTCGGCTCCTCGCCCTCGGGCAGCCACCACGAGAAGTCCTGGTGGACCTGGACGTCGAGGTCGGCGGACGGGTCGAGCAGGTCCTGCAATCGCTCACCGGGCCGGGACGGGCTGCGTGTGTCGGCGACCGACAGCACCTCGCCGGGCTGCGCGGACAGCGCCCACGACAACGCCCGGCCCAGGTCACGGCTGATGTCCCCGGAACGGGTCTGCACCTGCAGTCCGACGAAGACCTCGCCGTCGGCGCGCACGAACGCCGCCGCGGCCATGGGCAGCACCGACGCGATCGTCACCGTGCGGTCGCCGTGCTCGCCCGCCAGCGGCAGGGTCGCGGTCGCGGACGGCACGAACTCGCGCATCGCGATGAGCTCCGGCTCGGCCGTCAGGCCCTCGAACGGCCGCCCGACGAATACGTCGCGGACCTTCTCCTTGCGCTCCTTCTTCCGCGCGGCCTTGCCCACTGCGCTCGCCTCCCGGTCGTGGTTCGCCTGGCGGAAAACGCTACTCGACCGGCGATTCGGTTACTGTCGGCGGGTGTTCGATCCCGCAGATCCCGCTTTCCTCGCCGATCCGTACCCCGAGTTCGCCCGGTTGCGCAGCTCAGGAGGCGTGCACCACCACGACGGCCTCGGGCTGGCGGTCGCGGTGTCCCACGAGGCCGCCTCCGCGGTGCTGCGGCACCGGTCGCTCGGCCGCATCTGGTCCGACGCCACGCCACTGGAGCAGTTCGCCTCGTTCAACATGCTCCACCGCAACTCGCTGTTGGAGAACGAACCGCCCGCGCACACCCGGTTGCGCAAGCTGGTGTCGCGCGCGTTCGCGCGGGGGCACGTGGAGCGGCTGCGGCCGACCGTGCAGGCGCTGGCCGGGCGCATGGTCGACACGCTGGCCACGGCGATCGAGGCCGACGGCGAGGCCGACCTGCTGGAACATCTGGCGCAGCCGCTGCCGGTCGCGGTGATCGCCGAGCTGCTGGGCGTGCCCGAGGATGCGGGACCGCAGCTGGTCGAGTGGAGCAACGCGATCGTCAAGATGTACGAGTACGGCCTGCCCGCCGACAGGCGTGCCGAGGCCGAACGCGGCGCCGAGGCGTTCGCGGGCTATCTGCGCGGCCTGGTCGACGAGCGGGCCGACGAACCGGGCGACGACCTGCTGAGTCACCTCGCGGTCGGCGAGCTGACCGGTGACGAGGCGGTTGCGACCGCGGTGCTGCTGTTGATGGCGGGCCACGAGGCCACGGTCAACGTCATCGGCAACGGGGTGCGCGCGCTGCTCACCCACCGCGACCAGTGGGACCTGCTGGTCGCCGACCCGGACCTGGCGCCGACGGCGACCGAGGAGCTGATCCGGTTCGACTCCCCGTTGCAGCTGTTCGAGCGCACGGCGACCGCCGACGTGGAGATCGCGGGTGTCGCCGTCCCCGAGGGCGCGAAGATCGCCGCGCTGCTCGGGGCCGCCGCGCGGGATCCGGAGGTGTTCGACGCACCGGACACGCTCGACATCACGCGGGAGAAGAACCCGCACCTGGGTTTCGGCGGCGGTATCCACTACTGCCTCGGCGCCCCGCTGGCGCGGATCGAGATCGCCGCGGCGCTGGAGGCGCTCGTGACGCGGCTGCCCGGCCTGCGGTTCGCCGGGGAGCCGCAACGCAGGGAGGAGTTCGTCATCCGCGGCCTGCGCGACTTCCCCGTCACGACCGAGTGAGGAACGCCGGCAAGTTTCGTCGATCGTCGGCCACGACCGGCGACGACACCGGCTGCTGAGACTGGTGCGCCTGCCCGGCCGGGAGGGCGGGGGGTCACCGGCCGGGCAGGCGAGATCAGTCGATGCCGAGCCACACGTGCCAGCACGCACTGCAGTCGAACAACGCCGGGTGCGGGCGGCGCCAGCGACGCCGCGGCACGGTGACCTGTCGACCGCACAGCATCTCGACAAGGACGCCGAGGGACGGCTCGCCGGCGGCGCCGCCGATATGGCGCACGCCTGCCACGACCGGGCGCCAGCCGGGCACGGTGTCGAGATCGGGGACGTCCGGGTCGGCCGCGGCCGGTGTCGGCTCGTCGACTTCGCGGCTCACGTCGGCACCCCTGCGGCCTGCTGCGCGTCGATCACCACGCGCGCCGGGGTAGCACCGCCTTCGAGTTCGGCGGCGCGCCGGTACAGCTCCGCAGCCATCCCGCCGAGCCGCTCGGCCAGCTCGCGCACGTCGCCCGCGGCCAGCTCGCCACCGTCCTGACGTGTCATCAACTCGACCACGGCCTCGCCGAGGCCCGCATTGACCTGTCCGAGCCGGCTGAGCAGGTCGCGGTCGCGGGCGATCACTCGTCGTCCTCATGCTCGTGGTCGTGCTCGTCGAGACGTTCGTGCTCGTCGCGCCGGCCGTCCGCCGGTGTGCCATCCGTTCGGACTGCGGCGTAGGGCAGCTGACATGCCCCGCTGATCCACCCCATGACGCCCTCCCTGTCGTGGCCTCCTGTGTTGTCTCGCCATAGTGACGGCTACCTGGTGAGCAATTCAAGAAATTTTAGAAATTTCAGCACCTCGATACCCGCATGGGCGGACATAGACACGTACTGTGACCATCTCGAGGTGGCGATTTCATGCGCCAGAGGGTTACTCTGTGCTCGAGTTTCGAAGACGATGTCAATGACATGCTCACTGACCACAGCGAGACCCACATGAAGGTCCGGTTCCTCGGCACCAGCTCGGACGAGGGCAACTGTCCGACCGTCTACGAGACCAACCGGGACACGTTCCTCGTACAGGGCAACATCGTCACCGACCCGGAGGCCCTCGACGAACTGCGTCGGCACAACAACGGCATCCCGGATTGGGAGACCGTCGTCGAGATCCCGAAGGAACTCGTGCGCCACTTCCCACAGGAGGCCCGCCAGGTATGAACCCGATGGACGAGTTGAACGAGCTGTTCCGCACCTTCCGCCACAGCTCGTGGCGATGGGAATGTCAAGGAAAGTACGCAGTCGACGAGGCCAGACTGCAACGGTGGCGTGACGGCCTCCCACCCGACCTCGATGCCAAGGAACCCTGGCTGGACTTCATCCGTGGGGTCGTGTCCGAGGGCAAGACTTGGCAGCGGGTGCGGATGCTCACCGAGCCGCTGACCGAGTATCTGCGGTGGATGCTGGAGAACACGCAGCCGAACGTCGACGCAGGCGAAGATATCCGCTGGGTCCAACAATCCACCGCCCAGCAGCTCGCCATGCCCGGCTACGACTTCTACCTGTTCGACGACCGCCTCGTCGCGATCATGCACTTCGACGACAACAAGCTGTTGACACGGGTCGAGACCAGCGACGACGAGGATGTCGTCGCCGAGCACCGTGCCTACCGCGATAAGGTCTGGCCGCACGCACGCCCGCACTCCGCCGAATTCACAGGGACCCGTTGACCGACACCAGTCCGCGCCGACTCGCGCTCGGCGACACGTTGCGCCTCCTGCGCGGGTCGGCAGGTCTGTCCGGAAAACAGCTGGCCGAACAGCTCGGGTGGCAGGCGTCGAAGATCAGCAAGATCGAGAACGCGCGCCAGTCGGTGACCGACACCGACCTCGTCGACCTCGGGCTCGCGCTCGATCTGGATGACGCACAGGTCGAGGAGCTACGCAACGAGCTGCGCGCCATCCGCATCGAAGAGGCTCGATGGTCCCAACAACTACGGGTCGGACATCGCCAGCTGCAGCAGAACGTCGCCCAGGCCGACCACGCCGCCAGCCACATCAGCGTCTTCTCGCTGGCTCTGGTGCCAGGTCTCCTGCAAACCGCGGAGTATGCGCGTCACGTATTCGCGTCACTCGCCGAGCTGCACGACTCGCCACGGGACACCGACGCGGCCGTGCGCGCCCGCATGGACAGGCAGCAAGTTCTCTACGACGACTCGAAGCAGATCGAACTACTCATGGCCGAGTCGGTCTTGCGCCACCCAGCCGCCCCCACAACTGTGATGCTCGGCCAGATCGACCGCTTGATCACCGTGCAGGGACTGCCGTCACTGCGGTTCGGCATCATCCCGTTTGACAGCCCGCTTCCAGCGGCCGTCGCGCACAACTTCGTCATGAAGGACGACACCGTTACGGTCGAGCTGATCAACACCGAGTTCACCACCCAGGACGCCGACGATGTGGCACTGTACCGCCGCTACTTCGACCAGCTGTGGGGTGTCGCTGCCGAAGGCGAGGCGGCCCGCGCGATCCTCACCCGGGTCGCGTCCGAGCTCCCGTCCGGGTGACCGCGCACTCCCGGAGTCGTCAGCGGGTGGCGGTCTCGGGGCGACGCCGTCGGTCCGGTTCAGGGGCACCGGCGACCTTGACGACCTGACGCAGCGCGAGCACGTCGGCGTCGACCGGGGACAGCAGCCGCGTGATCCGCCGGACGAGCACGACGCTCACGAGCGCCAGTCCTGCGGCACAGGCGTGGGTCAGCGCGCTGAGCACGACGCCGTCGGCGTCGGCCTGCACCCCGTCCCGCAGCCGCCACACGACAGTGAGCACGGCGAGCACGACGTTGGCGCACCACGTCGCCCACCAGCCGAGCACCAGCCCGGACGGCCGCGGCCGCTCGTCGGCGGGCCTGCGCAGCGCGGCGTGTTCCAGCTCGGCCACGATCGGCCCGGCGAGCAGCACGTTCGCTCCCGGGACGAGCACGCCGACCAGCACCTGCCACGCAGGACGCGGCACGTCCTGGCCCGCATCGGCCGCGGCCACGGACCGAGCGACCAGCAGCCACCACAGCGCCACCCCGACGGCCAGCAGCGCGATGATCGGCGTCATCAGCGCGAACGCGAGCACGAACGCGTCCGATGCGCCGACGACCTCCGGCGTCAACGCCGACGTGCGGCTCTGCAACAGGAGCACGTACCGCCAGCCCTCGGCGAGCGCCGCGAGCCCCGCCAGCACGGCGAGCGCGATCAGCAGTGTGACGGCGTTCCTGCTCGTCGACCGGAGCCGCTGCCGCGGTTCCATGCCGCCGGACGACGTTCCGGGAACGGCCGTCGAGTGGCGCCACACGAGGTTCGGGAAGCCCCACCTGGGCGGGGACGGATATCGCGGCGGCCCCGCGTACGGCCTGCGTCGGGGCCGCGGGCGTGGCCGGGCCTCGCCCGGTGGGACGGTCGCGACCCACCGCACGCTCGGCCTCGGCTGCTGCCCGCCCGGCTGCCGGTGCGGGTACCTCCCCGGATGCATCGCGGCTACAGCACCTCGGGTTCCGCCGCGTCGTGATCGGTCTCCAGCGCGCGGCCCTCGGTCTGCCAGGACTTCATGCCACCCGCCACGTTGACGGCGTCGACCAGTCCCGCCGCGTTGAGCCACGCCGTCGCCTGCGCGGACCGGCCGCCGGTGCGGCAGATGACGTACACCGGCCGGTCGTCGGGCAGTTCGGCCAGCCTGTCGGTGCTGGCGGGCAGGTCGCCCAACGGGATGTGCACCGCGCCGGGCGCGTGTCCCGCGGCCCATTCGTCGGCCTCACGGACGTCGAGCAGCACCGCACCGTCGGCGGGCAGGTCGGACACACGTGTCGTCGGGATCTCGGCTGGGTTCACCACGGGCCCATCGTCGCACGAACAGCGTGACCACCGCGTAGGAGCGAGATCCGGGCCACGCGTGCCCCCCGGGGGGGACCCTGGTCGCACTCAACGCAACCAGAGTGCCCTTGGGGGCGGGTACCTACTTGCGGTGGCGGCCCTGGGAGGTGCGGGTGTGTTCCTCGGCGCGGCCGAACCGCTGCACGGCGCGGTCCCGCATGAAACCCAGCGGGTCGGGTGCGTGGAGCCGCAGCATGACGGCGCCGACGTCCTCGGGAACCCGGCTCGCGGTGGCGATGCTGACGAGGACGGTCAGCCCGAACGCCACCGGGACGGTGACGAGCGCGGGGCGTTCCACCAGCCACGGCGCCCACCCGCCGGTGTGGGCGGACACGGCGTTGAGCACCACGGCCAGCAGGACGAGCCCGCCTCCGGTGCACATGCCGACCAACGCACCGAGCCACGTGAGCCGCCGCCACCAGACACCGAGCACGAGCAGCGGCGCGAACGTCGACGCGCCCAACGCGAACGACATGCCGACGCTCAGGGCCAGGTCGTCGATCGGCAGGGTCACGGCCAGCAGCACGGCGATACCGGCGACCCCGACACTCGCCACCCGGTAGTCCCGTACCTTGCCGGCGAGCAGGTCGGTGGCGATGACACCGGACATGCTGGACACGAGGCCGGACGCGGTCGAGAGGAACGCCGCGAACGCCCCTGCCGCGAGCAACGCCGCAAGCATCTGCCCCGCCACGCCCGTCAGCATCGCCGTCGGCAGCGCGATCACGGCGGCGTCCGTTTCGCCGGTGATCAGCAGCTCGGGCACGAACATCCGCGACAGCATCCCGAGTATCACGGGGAACAGGTAGAACAGCCCGAGCAGCAACAGCACCTGCACGGTGGTGCGCCGCGCGGCCTTGCCGTCCGGGTTGGTGTAGAAGCGGGACAGCACGTGGGGCAGACCCATCGTGCCGAGTAGCAGCGCCAGCAGCAGCGAGTACGTCGACAGCAGCCCGGTCAGGTCGGTGCTCGGCAGGAGCCAGTCGAGGTTGGCCGCCGTCGCCCTGTCGACCGTCGGCACGGCGGCTCCCTCGGGGAACGTCAGCGTGGAACCCGCGTCGACGGCGTGTTCGGCGCCGGACCGCCACGTGGTCCACCCCGCACCGCCGGAGCCGTCGTCGACGCGCACCCGGGTCGCGGTGTCGACACCGAGGGTCACGTCCGTGTCGACCGTGACGGTGGTGCGCGCGGTGAACTCGGGCGGCGCGGGTTCACCGAGGCTGCCCGCCGATCCCGGGGCGCCCGCCCCGCCGGTGACGAACACCGCGCACAACACGAACGTCGGTGCGGCGATCGCGAAGAGCTTGAACCAGTACTGGAACGCCTGCAGCAGCGTGATGGCGCGCATGCCGCCGCCCATGACGTTGTAGGCGATCACCACCGTGACCAGGATCGACCCGACCCACGCCGGCGTCGGCATGATCATCGTCAGCGAGAGCCCCGCGCCCTGCAGCTGCGGCAGCAGGTAGAGCACGCCGATGAACACCACGAACCACGTCGACGCGGTGCGCAGCGCAGGCGAGGACAGCCGCGCCTCCATGAAGTCGGGCAGCGTGTAGGCGCCCGACCGGCGCAGCGGCCCGGCGACGAACAGCATCAGGGCGAGGAAGCCGCCCGTGAACCCGATCGGGAACCACAGCGCGTCGGCGCCCTCCTTGAGCACCAGCCCGGCGATGCCGAGGAACGAGGCCGCGGAGATGTACTCGCCCGCGATGGCGGCGGCGTTGCGCCGTGAGCGCACGGTGCGGCGGGCGACGAGGAAGTCGTGGGTGCTGCGCGCGAACCGCGACGTGCGGTGACCGAGGTAGAAGGTCACCACCACGACCAGCGCGACGCTGACCAGGGCCCACGGGTTCACCTGCACGCACGCCTTCCTCGCGGAGTTTCCCGGCGGCTCGCTCTCAGTTCTCGATCATGTTCACGAAGTCCCGCTCGCGCCGCTCGGCCAGCCGGTTGTACCACAGTCCGACGCCGAACATGAGCGGGAACGGCGCCACCGCGAGCAGCAGCCACGGCAGCGGAATGCCCGCCAGACGCAGTTCGACGGCGGCGGGGACGGCGTAGAACACCGCCGGGAGGGCACACAGCACCACCAGCACCAGCAGGCCGAGCAGCACGGCGGTCCGCAGTTGCACCTTGACCAGGTCCTTGATGAGCAGTTCGCCCCAGCTGGTCTGCTGCTCGAGTTCGACGCGGGCGCGCAGGCTCGTCGACGACCGGCTCGGCTCGGCCAGCACGACGCGCTGCCTGCGGATTCGCGGCTGCCGGGGTTCCGAGGCGCGGGGTTCGGGGGAACGCTGGTCCGAGGTGCGGGAGGTCGAGTGCGACGTCACCGAGTGCGACGGCGCAGCGTGGGAAGGCGCCGCGTGCGAGGGTCCTGACCTCGGAGGACGCGGTTCGCGCGGCTGCTGCACGAACGGTTCGGGTGTGAGCGGCTTCGCGGGCTTGCCGAGCGTCGGATCCGGCTCGCGGATGCCGCCCGGCCTGCCTTCCGGGTCCGGTGGGTCGGTCGGGTCCCCCACGACCCGTCACCCTGCTCGCGAGGAGCCGACCAGTTTGTCCTTGAGCGCGCGGGTGTGTCTGCGGGAGACGGGCAGCACCTTCTCCTCGTCGCCCAGCACGACCTGGTAGCCGCCCTGGGCCATGCGCAGTTCCGTGATCAGCGGCAGCGCGACGAGGTACGACCGGTGGATCCGCACGAATCCGGCACCTCCCCAGCGTTCCTCGAGCTGGGCCAGCGGGATGCGCACCAGGTGGCTGCCCTCGGTGGTGTACAGCCGCGCGTAGTCGCCCTGCGCCTCGACCCACCGCACCGACGAGCGGGGGATGAGCTTGGTCGTGCCGCCCAGTTCGACGGGGATGACCTCCTCGTCTCCCACGGTGCCGTCGTCGGCGACCGGTTCCGCGGCCGCACCGGCGACGGCACTGCGCACCGGCTGCGTGTCGAGCTTGTCGAGCACGCGGCCGATGGCCTTGTCGATGCGTTCCTGTCTGGCCGGTTTCAGCACGTAGTCGACCGCGCCCAGGTCGAACGCGTCGACGGCCTCGCTCGCGTAGCCGGTGACGAACACCAGCACCGGCGCCGGGTTCAGCGATGCGAACACCCGCGACATCTCCATACCGGACAACCCGGGCATGTTGATGTCGGCGAACACCGCGTCGACGGGCGGGAGGCCGGCGTCCTTGCGCCGGTTGATGTCCTCGTCCTCGGATCCGAGCAGCCGCAGCGCCTCGGACGCGTCGACGGCCGGTATCACCCGGCCGACCACGTCGTTCGACTCGAGACAGTGCCGGAGCTGGTCAAGGCCGGGTAGCTCATCGTCAACCGCCAGGACGAGGAGCTTTCGGTTGTCATCACGAGCACTCACAGTGAGCGTTATCCTGCCGTGAGTACAGTGCGACTGTCTACACCGCTCCGGGCGAAACTCTGTGTCATAGGCCGAAACGTGACCATGCGGCGCGGTGCTCCAGTGCGGTCAGGACCGCGGCGGCGGGGGCGCCCAGCCCGAGCCGTGCGGCCAGCGACTTCTTCGGCTCGGCCACCACGAGCTCGGCGTCGGGGTAACGCTCCGACACCACATCGCGCAGGTTGCCGACCCGGTCGACGAGGCCGAGCTCCGCGGCACGCCGGCCGAGCCACACGTCGCCGGTGAACAGGTCCTTCTCCGCCGAGAGCTTGCTTCCGCGGCGCTCCCTGACCCAGTCGGCGAACAGCCCGTGCAGGTCCTCGTGCACGCCCTTGAGCCACTCGACGTCCTCGTCCTTCTCCGGGCTGAACGGGTCGAGCCTCGCCTTGTTCTGCCCCGCGGTGTGCAGGCGGCGTTCGATGCCGAGCCGGTCGATGAGCCCCGTGAACCCGAACCCGCCGCTGATCACACCGATCGAACCGACCTGGGACGTGCGGTGCGCGACGATCTCGTCCCCCGCGCACGCGAGCCAGTAGCCGCCGGACGCGGCGATGTCCTCGCAGAACGCGATGACCGGCACGTTCTTCTCGTCGGCCAGCTGCCGGATGCGCTCGGCGATCAGCCCCGACTGGGTGGGCGCGCCACCGGGCGAGTTGATCTGCAGCGCGACCGCCTTGAGGTTCTCGTGACCGAACGCCCTGGTCAGGGCCGATTCGACGGTCGAGAGGTTCAGCACGCCCCTGCCGACCGGTGAGGCGTGCTGCGTGATGATGCCGTGGAGTTTCACCACGGCGACGACGTCTTTGTCCCTGCGCTCGATCCGGTCCCCTACGACGGGAATCCGGCCCGCCAGCCCGCTCTTCGCCATGCCCCCACCGTAGCGACGATCACCGCGTCGGGCGGCGTCGAAATCGCCCGTTCCGGTTCTCAGGTGGACCGGGGTGTGGACGTCGGGTCGGGCTCCTCGTCGTCCCGGCGTTCCCGATCCGCGGACTTGCCGTTGCGCGCGGCTACCTGGGCTGCGCGCGCGGCCTGCTTCGCCTCCGACGCCTGACGCGCGACCGGCCTGCGCGAGGGCTGCGACGACGTCTGCCGTGTGCCCTGTCCCGGGGCGGGATCCTCCTGGGGAGGTGCGGCGGGTGGCTGCTGCGTCGACGGACGTTGCTGCGACCCCGGAGAGCTCGCCCCGTGCGCCGGTGTCATCCCGGGGTGGGTCGAACCGCGCCTGCCCGGTGCTGAGCCGGGCTGTGCCGGTGCCGACCCCGGCTGCCCCGGTGCCGGTCCTGCCGGTCCGGATGCGGGGCCCCCTCGTCCCGGGCCGGGCTGTCCGGGACCGTGCTGTCCCGGACCGTGCTGCGGGGCGGGCCGCTGCGTGGGCGGCGTCGAAGGCGACGGCGCCGGGACAGGAGACTGTGGCGGGGCCGGAGGAGGTGTCGCGACCGGAGGAGGTGTCGGGGCACCGGAGGTTCCGTCGGAACCGGCCGGCGCGGTGCCGGCCGTCGACCCGGTCGACGGCGAACCGGCCGGCGCTGCGGCGGGAACCGCACCGGCGGGCTCGGCACCCGAGCCCGCACCCGAGCCCGAGCCCGACCCCGCGCTCGACGCCGCGAGCGAACCGTCGGCCGTCTCGGCCGGAAGGGCCGCCTGGTCGTCCTCCGACGTGTCCTCGGCCGCGAACGTCAGCATGTCCGGCCGCACGCCGCGGACGAACTTCGGCACCCGCATCGTCACCTTCATGCCCGCACCGGGAGCGGTCTCGACGATCAACGAGTAGCGGTTGCCGAACACCTGACTCATCCGGCGGTTGATGCCGGTCAGGCCGATGTGCGCACTGGAACGCGAGTCGCGCATGCCGTCGAGCTGCTTCGGGTCCATGCCGACGCCGTCGTCCTCGACGCTGATCTCGGCCTCGGTTCCGTAGTCCTGCGCGGTCACCGTGACCGTGCCGCCGCCCGGTTTGTTCGCGATGCCGTGTTTGACGGCGTTCTCCACGAGCGGCTGGATGAGCAGGAACGGCACGACGACGGACTGCACCTCGGGCGCGATCTTCAGCCGCACGCCGAGTCTGCCGCCGTAGCGTGCGCTCTCGATGGTCAGGTAGCGGTCGATGTTGCGCAGCTCGTCCGACAGCGTCGTGAACGTGCCCTCCGCGCGGAAGCAGTAGCGCGTGAAGTCGGCGAAGTCCTGCAGCAGTTCGCGCGCCTCTTCCGGGTCGGTGCGGATGAGCGAGGAGATCGTGTTCAACGCGTTGTAGACGAAATGCGGCGAGATCTGCGCCCGCAGCGCCTTGATCTCGGCCTGGTGCAGCTGGTGCTTGGTGTCCTCCAGCCGCGCCGCCTCGAGCTGGGTGCCGACGAACCGTGCGACGGCGTCGGCCATCTGCACGATGCGTTTGCCTTTGGTCTTGCCGACGACGATCAGTACCGCGTCGGTCTCGCCCTCGACGATGAGCGGCACGAGCACGGCGGTGCGCATCTTGCAGGTGCCACGGTGGTTGCAGGGCATCTTGTCGTGCGAGACGACCTCGCGGCGGTGCTTGCGGATGCAGGTGCCGATGGTGTCGACCAGGTCGACGTAGTGGTCGTTGGCCTCACCGTCCCAGGCCAGCAGCGTGCCCTCGCCGTCGGTGATGCCCACGGCGACGCTCTTCAGCAGTTTCAGCAGTCTGCTCGTCATCTTCTCCGCCGCGGCCTGGTCGAGACCTTCACGGAGTTCGAGCGGCGCCTTCGCCATGACGTACACGGCCTCGAGCACGGCGTCGTCGATCGCGCTCGTCGGTTTGCGCCGCTTCAGCAGCACGATCACGAGCGTGATCACGAGCAGCGCAATGATCGCCCCCAGGGCGATCGGCACGGTCAGCTGCTCGGACACGGCGTCAATGCTGGAGGGTCACCGTCGCGGTGGCAAGGCCCGCAGGAGTACTTCGCGTATCCGATTCGACACTCCGCGTCATGGGCCACGTGGGCGACTCCCTCACTCGACGAGCCGTGACAACCGCCGATCGGCGCGTGGTTTCCCTCCGGTCCGGCACGTCGCGCAGTACTGGACCGCCCTGTCAGCCCTGCGAAATCCTGGTCTCCACCCCGGTCGCGACAGCTGCCGCGTACTGGCATTCCTGCGAACCGCCGTCGAAGAGCACCCTGACCACTTCCTCGGGGTTCATCTCCATGACCACTTGGCACCCGAGGTCCTGACTGCTCATGTCGAGTTCCACGGCCGCACGACCGTGGATGTTGCCGAGCTGCAGACCGTAACTCCGGGCCACGTTCCGAACGGTGTCGCGGGAGAATTCGATGGCGACCTGCGCACCGGTGGAACTCTCCGAGCTCCAGCAGGCGCCGTTCTTCGTCTCGGGATCCGAGAATTCGCCCCCGCGTTCCAACACCTCCATCGGCATCAACGAACAAGGGTCGACGTCGGTGGAATCATCGACGTCCCGCAGATCCCCGGAACTCGTGACATCCGTGGTCGGGGGCGAACTCGCCTCGCCGGGCGCCGTGTCTGCCTCGGCGCTGTCTTCCTCGGCGCTGTCTTCCTCGGCCCCGCTGTCGCTGGTCGCGGGTGGGGCGCCGCCAGTGTGCTGCGGCATCGCCGTTCCCACCACCTGGTCCCCACAGCCCGCGAGCAGCACAACCGCAGCGGCGGAACACACCACCAGGAACCCCACACGACGTCGCTGCCGTCCGAGCACTCTCGCTCCACCCCTTGTCGTCGACGCACAACAACTTCTCACTTGACGAGCCGTGACAACCGCCGGTCGGCGAGTGGTTTCCCTCCGGTCTGGCACGTCGCGCAGTACTGGAACGCCTTGTCGGCGAAGGACACCTCACGCACCGTGTCGCCGCACACCGGGCACGGCAGGCCCGTGCGCCCGTGTACGCGCAGCCCCGACCGCTTCTCGCCCTTCAGCCGTGCGGCGTCCTGGCCGACCGATCGCTCCACGGCGGCCGTCAGCACGCCGTGGAGGGCGTCGAACAGCGCGTCCAGCTCCTCGGACGTCAACCTGGCCGGTGTCGCGTACGGCGACAGCCGCGCGGTGTGCAGGATCTCGTCGGAGTAGGCGTTGCCGATGCCCGCGACGGTCTTCTGGTCGGTGAGGACGGTCTTGATCCGGCGGGTCTCACCGGTGAGCAGCGTTTCGAGCCGGTCGCGGTCCAGGTCGAGCGCGTCGGGACCGAGCGCGGCGATGCTGGGCACCTCGGCGGGATCGGTGACGATCCAGACGGCGAGTCCCTTCTTCGTGCCCGCCTCGGTGAGGTCGAACCCCACGTGGCGGGGCGCGGCGCCGGAGTCGGCGGCCGCGTCGTCGGCGGACAGGTGGGTCCGCAGTGCGAGCGGGTTCTTCCTGCCCGGGGCGGGCGGCTTCGCGGGCAGGTCGTCGGACCAGCGCAGCCAGCCCGCGCGGGCCAGGTGGACGATCAGGTGGAGGTCACCGCACTCGACGTCGAGGTGCTTGCCGTGCCGCCCGACGCCGGTGATCTCGCGGCCGCGCAACTCCGTGTACGCGGGCGTGACGGTCTTGAGCACGCTCAGCGACACGACGTCGATCCGGGTCACCGCGCGGCCGACCGCGTGCTCGCGCAGATGGTGCGCGAGCGCTTCGACCTCGGGTAACTCGGGCACGGCGGCTACTCCACGGGATGCAGCGGACCCTCGAAGTCCGGCAGATCGTGCTGGGCGATCGACTTGGCGATCCGCTTCACCTCGCCGTTGATGTTGAACACGCCGCTGACCGTGCCGACCCAGCGTTCGGACGGGTGGTCACCGGCCGGGTCGCCGTCGGTCTCGGCCACGACCGTCCACGGCCTGCGCAGCACCCACCGCAGCGGGAAGAACAGCGCGACCAGCAACAGCCCGTACGGCACGAACTCGGGGATGACGAGCCGGTCCGGCATCGACAGCACCAGCGCACCCGCCAACGCCAACGCCACGCCGGCCATCATGATCCCCGGCGTGTAGTTCGCTGCGGCGTCGTGCTCGAAGTCGTCGGCGGTCGCGGGCTGCCGCCACTCCATGTGCGCCCGGATGACCCATTCCCGGCCGTCGTTTCCCCGGACCAGCCGGTTCATCACGTTCCTCCGCAGCCCGCCGGTGTCCCTGTCGGTGGTGTCCCTGTCGGTGACAGAAGCACGTACCTCACCGTTCCTGTCTGTACCAGACGTTACCGGGAGTGTCACTCTCCGCGGAAGTAGGCGCCGGCCGGTTTCCGGCCTTGGTGGTCCGGTCCGGCCTTCGGAAACGGGTGGTCGCGGCCGTCGGCACGCTCGCCACCGTCGGCACGCTCGTCACCGTCGGCACGCTCGTCACCGTCGAGACGTGGCGCGGGCTCAGGGGCCGGTTTCCCGGCTTCGTCACCCGGCTCGGAGGCACCGCGGTCCGGCTCCGGGGCACTGCGGACCCCGGGGCGTTCGACCGGCGGTTCGACGTCGTGCTCGCCGTCACGTCGGGTGTCCGCGGCTTTGTCGGCCCAGGCCTGCGCGAGGCGGTTCGCCACCTCCGCCCTGTCCTTCGCGGGCGCCCTGTTCAGTCCCGGCGCCCTGTTCAGTCCCGGAGCCGGTCCCGCGGCCTTCTCCGGGACCGGGGCGCCGCTGTGCCGCCCGTCGCCGCCGGTGCCACCGTCGCCGCCCGCGCCGACGCCGGAGCGCGCCGTGCCTCCCGCCCGGTCGGACCGGACGTTCACCCCGGCACCCCCGGGCGAGTCCGCGGCTCCCCCGTCGGCTCCCGACCGGGGCTGCGCTGCACGAGGCTGTCCCGCACGGGGCTGGTCTACGCGGGGCTGGGCTGCTCGGGGCTGGGGTGGGTTCTCGGCACGGGGAGCGTTCCGAGACTGTTCCGCCCGGGCGGACTTGCCGCGCTCGGACCCGGGCACGGAGTAATCGGTGTCGGCCATCGGGCCGCGTTCGGCACGGTCACCGGACGCGCCGTCCCGCGCTTCGTCGTCCGAGACCGCGCTGTTCGGGCCGCCGCTGTTCTGCACGCCGTCGTTCGGCGTGCCGTCGTCGGCCACAGCGCCGTCGGCGGGGCCGCCCGGCTCGTCGCGCACGCGGACGTCACGTTCGGCCTTGCGGTCGACCTCGGGGCCGACCGGTGGCGGCTCGACGAGTCGCAGGTCGCCGCGCGGCCCGCCGTGCAGACCGATCGCCTGCCGGCCCTCGTCGTCGGACAGGCCCGCGACGCCCGCCACGCCCGCGGCACCGACCGCGACCGTCGACGCGACCGCGAGCCCGACCTTCACGTGCCCGCCCAGGGCAGCCAGACCACCCGCCGTGCCGGACACGGAACCGGCCGCCGACCCGGCGGCACCGGCCGTGGACCCGGCGACCTCCGACACGGCGGCGGCGCCCGAGGCGGCACCGCCCCAGTTCGCGACCACGCCGGCCGCGGGCACGAGCAGCACCAGCACGCCGGCGTGCGACCGCAGCGAGGAGCAGACGTCACGCAGCTCGTCGTGGGTCGCCCGGCACGACGAGCACGCCGACAGGTGCGCCTTGACCTTGCGCGCCTCCGCGCCCGTGACGCTGCCCGCGGTGTAGCCACCGAGCTTCTCGACGATCGTGCGGCAGCCGTTGGAGCTGCGCCCGGTCGCGAGATGTGCCTGCAGGTACGCGGCGCGCAGGCCGATCCGGGCGCGCCGGGCGAGCGCCGCCGTCGCGTTGGGGCTGAGGCCGAACTCGGGCGCCACGTTCGCGGGCTGCACCCCTTCGACCTCGGTCTGCCACAGCACGGTGCGCCACCGCTCGGGCAGGCTCGAGAACGCGCGCGTGATCAGTGACGCCTCGGCGGTCGAACTCTGCGTATCGGCGCCTGCGCCGACCCGGGTCGTCAGTTCGTCGTCGCTGACCGGGACGTCGCGGCGCGCGGCCTGCCACTCCCACGTGACGCGGCGCGCGACGGTCAACAGGTACGCGCGGACGTTGTCCCTCGGCCCGTTGCCACGGCGGACCGCCTGCAACACGCGGAAGAACGTCTCCGCGGTGATGTCCTCCGCCTCGGACCCGTCCCGCGCGATCCCGCGGGCGAGCCGTCGAACGGAGGCCACGTGGAGCTCGAAGAGCTCGCCGAACGCGTCGTCCTCCCCCGAACGCAGCCGTTCGAGCAACATCGCCTCGTCGGTCGCGGACACCGTGCGGTCCATTCAGCCAGCCACCCCCTAAGGCCTGCCGGGACCCCCTCGTCACGTGCAGGCACCAGTTGAATGTTGAACACGATACGGAGAGTGGAGCGGTTACGTCACCCCTCTGCCAGACCCCTGACGCCAACGTGTAAACTTCTGAGCCGTAACCGGGAAGGCACGCCGGACCGGACAACTGCAAATGTGGATCCATATATGCGGATCCGTACATGCGGACCCACACATGCGGACGTAGCGCAGCTGGTAGCGCATCACCTTGCCAAGGTGAGGGTCGCGGGTTCGAGTCCCGTCGTCCGCTCCGAAGAAGAGCCCCCGTGCATCGCACGGGGGCTCTTTCTGTGTCCGCGGTTTTCTCGTGTCCGCCCGCAACGACCATGCGACGAGCGGCGCCCACGGCATGAGAAGAGGCCCCGTGCATCGCACGGGGCCTCTTCTGTTGTTCCCCCTGGTTCCCCCTCTGCTCCCCCTCGCCCTGGTTTCCCGTGGCCCGATTCCCCCTCGAAACCGGGCCACGGGTCAGCGGACCGACCGGCGCCGCACTCTGCGTCGGGATTGCGCCGCGGGTGCCGCTGTGACCATGTGTCCACCATGCCGCGGCGGCGGGCGTCCGGGCTTCAGGGAAACCCCGCGATCGGGGCGAGTGAAACTACTCAGGTTTCGCGCGGCCGGCTCCGAGACGAGGCGAGAACGGACGCGTCACTGTTCGCGCCAGGCGAGCGGCGGCAGCGTGAGTGCGGCGTCGGCGACCCGGCGCGCGGTGGTCGTGGTCAGGCTCCGCAGGGCGCTGTCGATCCACTCGGCCACGCCCGCGACACCGACGTCGCGGTACTCGACGGCTTGGAGCAGCATCTCGAGCTTGTCGGCGTCGCGGGCGCAGCGTGCTTCGGGGCTCGCCGCGGTCTCGTACTCGTCGACGGCGTGGCGCACGCTGTCGCGGGACGCCTCCGGCAGGGCGGACGTCTGGCCGGCGGTGATCCGGCGCGGGTCGGGCTTGTCGACGTACGGTTTCGCCGAGTGGGGCAGGTCCCCGGTGCGGGTCTCCTGGGTGTCGTGCCACAACGCGAGGTAGGCGGCACGGTCCGGGTTCGCACCCTCCTCCGCGGCGAGCAGGCCCGCGAGCTGGGCGACCCGCATGGTGTGCTCGGCGACGGACTCCGGGTCGCGGACTCCCGCCTGCCACCAGCCGGCCCGCCGGATGCGCTTGAGCACGCCGAGTTCGTACCCGAACGCCGCGATCCGATCACCGGTCATGGTCCGCGGAACCTCCCTGCCGTCGTCCGCGCCGAGACTAGCGAAAGCCGGGCGCCCTCGCGGTCGACGCGCCCACGAGGGGATCGGCAAACCGGAAGCCTTGAAACACGGCTTTCAGGGGTACTGGTCGCGGCGCATCACCGACGAACACCGCCTCGTGTACAAGATCGTCGACGACGAGATCCGCATCGCGGCCTGCCGCTACCACTACGGCAGATGACCGGCCTGGCGCGATTCCTGCAGCCGTCCAGCTGCGGCGGAGGTGCGTGCGACCCTCCAGAAGCCCGTAGCCCCAGCTCGGGCAGAAAAAGACCCGGCCCCTCGAAACCGAGAGAACCGGGTGGTATGCGCCCATCGTACAGTCACCGGACCACTTGTCACCACCCCACTGGCTTGGACACGCCGGCCACGGGATCAGGCAGTTGATGCGCGAAGAACTCCTCTGCTCGCAGACGTCGCCACCAATGCCTGCCTGCTCCGATATCCGGCTCGCCCATCAGGTCCCTCACTGTCGGGTTCGCGCTCGAATTCACGGTGGCCACGGGAACGTGCTGCCGAGCGAGCTGGAGCGGGTAGTGCAGGTCGGAGTCGTTGGAAATCACCATCGCGGCATCCACCCGCGCAGTCAGGACATCAACCAACAACGCACTGGCAACATTCACATCCGAGCCCTTCTCCTCGAAAGTACTCACCGTGACCAGCAGTTCGTCACCGCCCTGGGGACCTGCTACCTGCTCGACCGGCAACCACTCCGGAATTCGATCCGCCCCCGGCGAGGGCAAACGCCGTGGTGGGCGTCCACGACTGGGCCTTTCTGTCACGACACCGGTCTTCGTCCGCGGAGCGTACTTGCCGTACAGCACCTCCAACTGCGGAGTGTGGCCGGCGAGCGCGGCGATATACGCCTGCTGATCAGCCTGGGAAGTGGAATCGCCTTCCCGATCCCGCAACGCCGTGCAGTACACGAGCCGCTCCAAACAAGCCCCCGGCCACGCATGCGGCTTGATCAGTGACATCGGCATCGCGGCCAGGTCAAGCCACCGCCACCCCACCGCACCGCGGCCACACCGCGAGCGGGCTCCGTAATAGACGTTGAACGCGTCCACATAGACACCGATCCGCATCGACTCGCCAGCCGAATCGCTCATCGTGGAACCTTAACGACCACGCCCGACACATCACCCGACACAGGCCCCGCGGGACGATCACTCAGCGGGTGACCGGTTCGCGCAGCAACGCGACGGTCGACGCGGCGGCAGCGGCCAGCCACACGAGCGGCCCCGACAGACCTCCCATCGGGTCGACGTGTCCCGGGACGACCATGACCGGGATGAAGATCGCGTCGACGACCCCGAGCACCAGCAGGTTCAGCCAGTAACCGCGCCTGCTGTTCGTCCGGTTCATCGTGACCGCGACCGCGACGGCCTGACAGCCGAGCACGACGGCACACGCGAAGAACATCGCGCTCTCGGCGACGGCCTCATCGGCAGGAGCGAGGAGATCGGCACCCGCCAGCATCGCCACCCCGAGGCCGACGTGGAGCACACCCCACAGCACATAGAGCCCTGCGGCGACGAGCGACCAGCGAACTTCCTTCACGCCATGAATATTACACGGCGTGTAGTATTTTCCCATGTTCCACGACACCGCCACGTCGGCGATCCTGGATGCGCTTCGCGTCCTCCACGCCTCACACGACGCGCTGCTCGAACGGGTCGCCGAGCGGTACGGAATCGGCCGCAACGATCTGCGCTGCCTGGAGATCCTCGAACGCGAAGGGCCGATGCGTCCGCAGCAGCTGGCCGAGCGGAGCAGGCTCAGTCCGGCGGCCATCACCAAGGTCGCCGACCGGCTCGTCCGCTCGGGGTTCGCGGCCCGGCGAACCGACGAGGCGGACCGTCGCGGCTACGTACTGGGCGCCTCGCCCGGCCACGCACGGCTGCGCACCTCCACCTGGGACGCTGTGCGCGAGGAGTCGACGGCGGTACTCGCCGAGCTCTCCCCCGACGAAGCCGCAGCGGTGGTCCGCATCGCGACGGCGTTGACGGACGTCAACCTCCGCCACACGGAACGGCTCCTCGACGTGACACCCGACGACACGACGGGCGGCCACGTGAAGGCCCGCAAAGCCCAGCTCACCGATGAGGCAGCGCCTGCGCTCACCTTCGACCCCTACGACGTGGTGCTGCCCGACGAGCGGGACCGCTGGGTGGCCGGGGTCGAAGGCCCCACCGGGGAGGTCCGGTTCGGCCACCTCACGCACGACGGCGGACTGCAGGTCAGCACCCTGCCGCGGACACTGCTGACCACGACCGACCGGTCGTTGGACTGGGAGGTCGTCGCCCCGCTGATGGACCTGATCGAATCGCCGGAGCTGGCCGACGACCGTGACGTTGCGGGCCGCCGGGTCGCCGCCCACCTGACGGAACGGTTCGCCGACCGCGCGAACTGGCCACGCCTGTCGTGGACGGTGTCGGACACGCCGGTCACCGCGGCGGTGCTGCACTTCGGCGGAGCGTGGCTGGCGATCACCGACGAGCTCCCGGACGCGTATCTCGCCGTGGTGGGCACGGGCGCCAATCCGGACGGGCTGCGGTTCACGACCACCCGCGGCGAGCGCTACGGCGTTGACTTCACGGCGCCGATCCTGGTCGGGCAGATGAACCACCTGCACCGCAACGTGCTTCCGGAAGCCCGCGAGACACACCCGGACCTGGTGCCGTTCCTCGGAAACGACGCCTGACCCGCGGCACGTCCGACCCGCGGCACGGCTGACCCGCGTCACGTTCCGGTCGACGGTCGTTTCGGGCGGTAGACGCGGCCGAAGCTGCGCGGGCTGTCGTCGTAGCTGTCGACGAGTTCCCAGTCGACCCTGCGACCACCGGCGACGTCGAAGATCCGCACACCGTCACCGAGGAACACGGGTGCCACGAAGACCTGCATCTCGTCGATGAGGTCGTGCTCCAGCGCCTGCCTGGCGATGTCGGCGCTGATGATCTGGATGTCGTCCTCCCCCGCGATCTCCCGCGCCCGGCGGACCGCTTCGACCACGTCGCAGTTCATGGCGGTGACGTTCGGGTCGTCGGCGAGTTCCTCCGGACGGTGCGTCAGGACGAACTCGGTGCCGGACCACGCGCCGCCGTAGGGCTCGGATGTGAGCTCGTCCCGTTCGCCGCGCTGGGCCTGTGCGGCGTCGTAGCCGTCGCGGCCGGAGATGATCACACCGACCTCGCCGGCCATGCGTTCGATCGTGCCGTCGGCGAGCGGTTCCGCGGCCGACATCCAGCTCATGTCGTGTCCGGGGCCCGCGATGAACCCGTCGATCGAACACGTGAATCCCCAGGCGACCTTGCCCACATCAGCTCCCGAAGCCCACATCAGCTCCCGAAGCCCATGACAGTGGTTCACACGATCTCGGAAGCTAGCACCGCTCCCCGACAATCCGGGTGCACCCGCAGTCCGGACTGCGACACGCGAGCGCACCACCGGACGACCACCACGGAACCACCGGCCGGTCTCATCCTGGTCCCGCCGCCTGTCGTGTCCGGCGAGGAAGGATGCCCGTTGAACGCTCACGCGCGCTACACGCGATTCGTCAACGCACGGCTCATCAAGGAACGTGCGCAGGCCGTGGGGGTGTCGGTCGTCGGGGTCGGCATGATCGTCCTCGGGATCATCGCACTGGGCGACGACGACGTCACGTGCGGCGGGCAGACCATGGAGCAGGGCGAGGTCTGCGAGTCGACCAGGAACGGCGAGACGACCGCCGAACGCGGCTACGGGGCCCAGGCCGAGGAGAACACCCTCACCGGCTGGCTGCTCGCCGGCGGCGGCGCGGCGATGGTCGTCGGCGGCGGATTCTGGACGGCGGCAGCGTTCACCAGGAAGAAGCGCATCACCGCCGACGAGGCCGCCGCCGGTCTCACACCTGCGACCGTGGTGGCGGCTCGCCGCTCGGCCGGACCGCACACCGCCCTGGCGCAATCCACACCCGCGCCGGCACCACCCCACCTGCCACCACCCCACCTGCCACCGCCGCAAGGGCCACCGATGCAGGGGCCGGGACCGCACGCACCCCGGCACGCAGCGCACCCGAACGCAGTGCACCCGAACGCACCGCACCCGCAGGCACCGCAGCAGACTCCGCCGCACCGGTCCGGACCTTCGCAGTCACCTCAGGGGTTCGCGGGCCGGTACCCGCCGGACGACGGCCGCACCACGAACGGCATGCAGCAGCCCGGCGGACCGCAGCACCCGCTCCGCTGAGCAACCGATTCGCGCTCCCGGCACGTCCCCGTCCGCGCGCACTCCGTCACCCTGCCGGCACCGGGCGTCACAACCTCCGCGGCCGACCGTTCCGGCGGTCGACTCCGGCGTGAGGGCCTGTACTGTGCGGAACCCGTGAATGCCGGGTACCGCGGAACATTCGACCGCGCGGGTCGTTGACCGCACATGCTGCGGATGACGGTCGAGCCGACGGCCCTGGTGGTGATCGCGGGACTGCCGGGGTCGGGCAAGAGCACGTTGTTGCGCAGCGTCGAATCGGACACACCGTTCGTCGTGCTCGATTCGGACACGACTCGCGACCGGTTCGCGGCCGGGCTGCCCGCGGCCCTGCCCTACGTCTGCTACCGGCCCGTGGTGCACCTGGTGCATCGACTGCTCGTCAGCATCGTCGTCCTGCGTGACCGGGGCACGGTCGTGGTGCACGACCCGGCGACGGGCGTGCCGACGCGCGCGTGGCTGGTCCTGCTCGGCGTGCTGAGCAGGCGGCCGCGGCACTTCCTGTGGGTCGAATGCCCGCCCGACGTAGCGGCCGAGGGCCAGCGTGCGCGGGGCCGCGTGCTGCGGAAGGGCTCGTTCGCCCGGCACCTGCGGCGCCTGCCGAGGGTCCACGCCGCACTGCGCACCGGCCCGCGCGGCTGGCACACCACCACCGTCGTCGACCGCGACGCCGTGGCCGAGGGCCTGCAGCTGCGTTCACACCGCGGAACGTCCTAGCTCACGCCCGCCCGCTCCCGTCGCGTTCTCGAAGCCGTCGGGTGCGACCCCGACTGGGCTACACCACCGACCCACTCCCGAGACCAGCCGACCGGTCTGTCGCGCTCCCCCGCAGCGCGACAGCCGCTGATCCGCATGAGGATCGACTTCCGCCCATTCAGCAGGGGCTACAGGATTCGACCCAGATCCCTCGCGTGCTGCTGGACGACGGGACGGACTCGGTCGCGGAGGTCGTTCGCTGTGGTTCGTGACCTCGACGCACTCACCGACATGGTCGCGACAATCAGTCCAGACGCGTCGCGCACCGGAACGGCGACCGACAGCAGCCCAGGCTCCAGTTCCTCGTCTCCCAGCGCATAGCCGTCGTCCTTCGCAGTCTCCATGCGCTGCCGGATTTCGTCTGCGGTGACTGGGGTACGCGGTGCGCGCTTCGGGTACGGGGCTGCGTTCAGGTAGGCGTTCAGCTCGTCCTCGTCGAGGGAGCCGAGGAAGACCTGACCCGTCGACGACGCATACAGCGGCAAGCGCGCACCGATCCGAACTCCTGTGTGCAGGAGATGTCGGCCCTCGCTGCGCGCGACGAAGAGCGAACTGTCGCCGTCGCGCACCGCAAGCGACGTGGACTCGTCGACGATGTCCCGGACGGCCTCTAGGTGCGGCTGAGCCAACCGGGGCAGATCGGCGGTGTCGATATACGTCGCGCCGATTCGGAGCACACGCGGCGTGGGGGCATAGAACTTGCCGTCGAACGTCGTGTAACCCACTTCGGTGAGCGTGTTCAGGCAGCGCAGGGCGGTGGCGCGGCTCAACCCGGCCGCGCGCGCGGCCTCGCTCACGGTGAGCTTCCGCGCCTCACCGTTGAACGCCTCCAGCACGGCGAGCCCTTTCGCGAGCCCGGTCATGGTCTCCCCAGCCATACGCGCAAGCGTACTTCGTCGCTCACCACGTCCCGAGCGGCGCACGACACGCTAGTAGCGGAGGAACTCCAGCGCAGCCGGGGGAGAACTGCGGCGCTCGCGGGAAAACGGCGTCACGGCGGGAGCACGGGTTAGGGGCACCTTCCTTGACACAGGATCGATGGACCCCCTTGACTGACGCAGGTGTTCGTAAAGATTGCTTTTGTTCGATTAACGAACACACCACGATCAAAGGAGAGGCGCATGAGCGCGTTGAACGTCGGCGCGAAGGCTCGGAATGCAGACATGGCGGCGCGCCGCTGGCCCGCCGACCTCAGCGAGGTGCCCTACTGGGTGTTCCAGGATGAGGACGTCTACCGTGCCGAGCAGAAGAACGTCTTCCACGGCCAGATGTGGAACTACCTCTGCCTCGAGGCGGAACTGGCGGAGCCGGGAGACTTCTGCGCCACGTTCATCGGCGAGCAGCCCGTGCTCGTCACCCGCGACCACGACGGCGAGATCTACGCGTTCGAGAACCGTTGCGCCCATCGCGGTTCGCTCCTCGCCATGGAGCACTACGGGCACGCCCAGAACTTCACCTGCGTCTACCACGCGTGGACGTACAACCTTCAGGGCGATCTGACCGGAGTCGCCTTCGAAGACGGCATCGGCGGCAAGGGCGGAATGGGAACGGACTTCTGCAAAGCCGCGCACAGCCCGCGCCGCCTTCGCCTCGCGAACGTGCACGGATTGATCTTCGGCAGCCTGAACAACGACGTCCCAGAGATTGAGGAGTACCTCGGCCAGGAGATCCTCGACTGCATCGAGCGTCTCCTCGGCGGCCGCAAGCCCGTCGTGCTCGGCCGGTACACGCAGGGCCTTCCGAACAACTGGAAGCTCTACGTGGAGAACGTCAAGGACTCCTACCACGCGAGCATCCTGCACCTGTTCTTCACGACCTTCGGCCTCAACAAGCTGAATCAGAAGGGCGGCATCATCGTCTCGCCCAACGGCGCCCACCACGTGAGCTGGTCGGCGATCAACCGCGATGCCGAGAACCGCGAGTACTACAAGGACCAGGGCATTCGCTCCGACGCGGAGTATCAACTGGAAGACCCCTCGCTCGTCGACAGTTTCAGCGAGGTCGGCGACGACGTCACCCTGCAGATCCTCTCCGTCGCCCCAGGCTTCGTGCTGCAGCAGATTCAGAACTCGATCGCCGTCCGCCAGGTGCTGCCGACCGGAGTCGACTCCACGGATCTGCACTGGACCCTGCTCGGCTTCGAGGACGACACCGAGGACCAGCAGCTCATCCGGCTGAAGCAGTCCAATCTCGTGGGCTCCGCAGGCTACGTCTCGATGGAAGACGGCGCGATCGGCGGCTTCGTACAGCGCGGCATCGCCGGCGCGAGCAGCGAGTTCGCCACCGTCCAGATGGGAGGCAAGGACGCGGTCTCAAGCGAGAGCCGCGTCACCGAGGCGTCCATCCGCGGGTTCTGGAAGTTCTATCGCGACGCGATGGGTTTCGCCATCGAGGAGGACAAATGAGCGTGGACGCCTTCACACTGATCAGCCGTGCGCAGGGCAGCTATGTTCGCGCGATCGACGACGGCCCGATCGAGGACTGGCCCGAGCACTTCACCGATGACGCGTTCTACACGGTCACCACGGCCGACAACCACCGCAGAGGTCTGCCCGCCGGCGTGATCTGGGCCAACAACAAGGCGATGCTGCGCGACCGGATCTCGGCACTCAAGGAAGCCAACATCTACGAGCCGCACGCCTACCGGCACCTGCTCGGGCAGCCTGCAATCCTCAGCGAGGAGGGCGACACGGTCGCATGCGAGACATCCTTCCTCGTTATCCGGATCACTGGAAACGGCCCGACCGACATCTTCGCGAGCGGGCGCTACCTGGACGAGTACGTGCTAGGCCACGGCACGGCACTGTTGAAACAACGCGTCGTCGTGTGCGACAGCTCGCGAACTGACACCCTCCTCGTACTCCCGCTATGACGAACACCGACCGGCTACTCCTGACGACTGGAGATCCCAACGGCAGCGGTGCCGACATCTGCGCCGCGGCGGTCAAAGAGCTCGGCGCGGCAGCCCCGATCGTCGTGGGCGACCGGCACGTCTTCGCACCCTCGGCCGAGCGGCTCGGGCTGGCGGTCCGCAATGCCGTGCCGGGGGCGACCGCGGAACCGGGGGCCTGCGACTTCGTCGATGTCGGCGCCCTGGACCCCGCCGACCTGAAGCCCGGTGAAGTAACGGCAGCGGCCGGATCTGCGACGATCGCCTACGTCACCGAGGCCGTACGGCTCGCGCAGACCGACGGCTACGTCGGGGTCGTGGCCTGTCCGCACTCCGAGACCGCGGTGCAGATGGCCGGCATCGAGTTCTCCGGGTATCCGCCACTCATCGCGAAGCTCACGGGTACGCCAGAGAACGAGGTCTTCCTCATGCTCGTGGGGGCGGGCCTGCACATCGGGCACGTAACCCTGCACCAGCAGCTGTCGGAAGCGATCACGAACCTCACGCCCGAGCTCGTGGTGGCGGCGGGCACGGCAATGGACGCAGCCCTTCGCCGAATGGGAATCGCCTCGCCGCGCCTGCGCGCCTTCGGCATCAACCCGCACGCAAGTGAAGGCGGCCTGTTCGGTGACGACGACGCGAGGGTCACGCTGCCCGCGGTCGCGGCGTTGCAGGGGCGGGGCGTCGACGTGCAGGGGCCGACAGGAGCCGACGTCGTGCTCGGCGGAAGCCGCGATGCCGACGGCTACCTCGCGATGTACCACGACCAGGGGCACATCCCGATCAAGACGCTTGCCGGCCGGGGCTCGGCCGCCGTCACGATCGGCGCCGGTGTCTCGTTCTCGAGCGTCGGGCACGGACCGGCGTACGGCAAAGCCGGGCGCGGCACCGCCGACCCGAGCGCAGTATTGGCCGCCCTGCGCTTGCTCACCCCCCGAGGGGCGGAAGGAGTGACATGACCACGATCAACATCACGGGTTCCGATATCGCCTTCGACTGCGGGCCTGAGCAGAGCATCCTTGAAGCCGCGGAGAGTGCCGGGTGGGGCATCCCGTACTCGTGCCGCAAAAACGTCTGCGACACGTGCGTCGGAAAGCTGACGTCGGGGGAGCTCACCGTTCCCGGCGTCGGCAACGTGTGCGGCCCTGCCGAAGTGCGCATGTGCCGCGCGCAACCGCTGGGTGATGTGGAGATCGCACCAAAGCGGATCGAGGCGCGTACGCCGCCAAAGCGAAAGCGCCTCACCACGACGGTGTACCGCCGCCGTCAGGTCGCGCCCACGGTGACGATTCTCGATCTGCGCTACCCGATCGGCCGTCGAACGCCGTTCCAGGCTGGCCAGTTCCTCAACGTGATCCTCGACGACGGCGACACGCGCTCATATTCGCTGGCGAACCCGCCGCAGAGCAACGACCTCGCGCAGCTTCACGTGCGCCACAAGGAGAACGGCGCGTTCTCGGCCCGCATCCTGCAGCAGCTCGAGTTCCACGACACCGTGGAGATCGAGGCGCCGTTCGGCGAGTTCTCCGTCAACGACGCGCATGCGTCCGGCGAAGAACCACAATGCGACGAGCCGATCCTGCTTCTCGCCACAGGTACCGGCTTCGCGCCAATGCGGTCGATCATCCTCGACCACATTGCGCGCCGAAAGTCCCGCCCCATCCACCTGTACTGGGGCACGCGGGACGTCGAGGACCTCTACCAGATGAACCTCACCCGTACCGTCGCCAGGCGGTTCGACTGGTTCTCGTTCACGCCCGTCGTCTCTCGGCCCGGACGGGGTTGGAGCGGTGCGACGGGATGGGTCCAGCAGGTCGCCATGGCCGACTACCCCGACCTCTCAGGCCACAGCGTGTACGCGTGTGGCAGTGAGGCGATGGTCCATACCGCCGTCGATGATCTCGCGCGTGAATGCGGGCTCGACCTCGAACGGTTCCACTCCGACGCCTTCGTCTCCGCCGTACCGGCGGAGACGAAGGCCGGTTAGTCATCCAACGATGGAGTCCAATGTCGTACTCACCCACTGATTCGCCGGCAGCCATCCGGCTGCCCGCCTTCCTCGACGGCAGAAAGCTGGGACGTTTCCAGTTCCTCACCGTCGTCATGTGCTTCTTCATGATGCTGCTCGACGGCTTCGACACGCAGGCGATCAACTACATGGCCCCCGCGATCGCCGACGACTGGGGCATCGACAAGGGCGCTCTCGGCGGGATCTTCTCGGCGGCGCTCGTCGGCCTGATGGTCGGCTATCTCGTGCTCTCACCGCTTTCCGTGAAACTCGGTCATCGCAACGTGATCCTGATCGGCGTGGCCGTGTTCGCGATATCCACACTGCTTTCGGTGGGGGTGCAGAACGAAACCCAGCTCCTCATCATGCGTTTCATCACGGGCCTCGGCCTCGGTATGGAGACTGCTAGTGCCATCGCGATCACCGCTGAGTACAGCCCGAAGCGCTGGCGCGCGTCGTTCGTGCTGGCGATCTACTGCGGCTTCTCACTGGGCTTCATCGTGGCGAACTACACCGCGAGCTGGTTGATCCCGGAGTTCGGCTGGCGCTCCGTGTTCGTCGCGGGCGGTGTGGCACCGCTGATCCTGTTGGTCATCCTGTTGCGTTGGCTGCCGGAGTCTCCGTTCTACCTGCTGCAGCGCGGGCGGGAAGATAAGATGTACGCAATCCTCCGCAAGATCGACAGCACACTGCCGGCATCTGGCGGGCCGAAGATCGAGGTCGAACGGCCCGAGTCGGTCAAGAAGGTCAAGCTGCGGGCGCTGTTCACGGGTGGTCAACTACGCGGAACGGTCCTTCTGTGGCTCGTCTTCGCCACCAACCTCGCGATGTTCTACGGGATCCAGAGCTGGATGCCCACGATCCTGAGCGAACAGGGCTACGAAGCCGGAACCCTCGCGACGGCGGCATCGATGACCACGATCGGCGGTATCGTCATCGTGGCCGTCATGGGGCCGGCGATGGACCGTCTCGGCGCGTTCGGCTCCCTCTGCGTTCTGTACCTGCTCGGCGGTGTCTTCCTCGCGGTGATGAGCTTCGCGATCGGGGCTCCTATCGGCATTCTGCTGACGGTGATCTTCCTGATCGGATGCTCGGTCTCGGGAGGCCAGAAGAGTGTGATCGCCCTCGCCTCTGTCTTCTACCGCGAGGAGGTGCGTGCAGCCGGCGTCAGCTGGGCTCTTGGCATCGGCCGCTTCGGCGGGATCCTCGGCCCCATCATCGTCGGTGCGATGCTCGCGGCTGGGTGGGGGCACAGTCAGGTGTTCATCGCTCTCGCCGTTCCGTCGATCCTGTGCGGCCTGATCGTGCTGTATCTCGGTGCCCGCGCGCGCGTGCTCGCAAGGAGGGACGCCCACGTCGAGACCGAGGAGCGTGTAAACGCATAAGCGTGACGGCGGTCGCAAAGACGGTGATCTTCGGGGAAGTACCCGAAGATCACCGTCGCCGGCGCACGACCTTGACCGTCGGCCGCGCGATCAGCGCGACGACGAGCAGTCCGTACAGCACCAACGCGATCGGGCTGGCGAACAACACCCCGACGTCGCCCTGGCTGATCGCCATGGCACGGCGCAGTTCCGTCTCCGCCAGCGGTCCGAGGATGACGCCGATCAGCACTGGTGCGATCGGGAAGCCGTGCCGCCGCAACAGGAAACCGAGCGCGCCGACGGCGTACAGCAGCACGATGTCGACGACCGAGCTCTTCGCCGTGTACACGCCGAGCGTGGCGAACACGACGATGCCAGCGTAGAGGTAGCTACGCGGAATCCGGAGCAGTTTCGCCCAGATCGGCGCGAACGGCAGATTGATGAGCAACAGGATCACGCTGCCGATGAACAGGCTCGCGAGCAGCGCCCAGATCAGCTCCGACTCCTCGGTGAACAGCAGCGGGCCGGGCTGCATGCCGTACTGCTGGAACGCGCCGAGCATGATCGCGGCGGTCGCCGACGTCGGCAGTCCCAAGCCGAGCAGCGGCACCAGCGACGTGGCCGTGGTGGCGTTGTTGGCCGCCTCCGGCCCCGCGACACCCTCGATCGCACCCTTGCCGAACTCGCTGCCACCCCGGCGTTGCGCCAGGTTGCGCTCCGCGCCGTAGGACAGGAACGTCGGGATCTCGGAACCGCCCGCGGGGATGATCCCGAACGGGACGCCGAGTGCGGTCCCGCGCAGCCACGGCCGCCACGAGCGTCCCCAGTCACGACGCGACATCCACGGCCGTCCCGGCGTGACCGTCTGCGTGGCAGGCTGCTTGTTCGCGGTCGACGCGACGTACAGCACCTCGCCGATGGCGAGCAGGCCGACGGTGACGACGACGATGCTGATGCCGTCGAGCAGCTGCGGCGAACCGAACGTGAACCGCACCGCGCCGGACTGTTCGTCGATCCCGACCAGCGCGATCGTCAATCCCAGCCCCAGCGACGTGAGACCGCGCAGTTTGTTGCCGGACACGATCGCCGCCGTCGCGACGAAGGCGAAGATCGCCAGCGCGAAGAAGTCGGCGGGGCCGAAGCTGACGGCGAGGTCCACCATCACCGGCGAGAAGAACACCACGAGCGTCACGGCGATGATGCTGGCGACGAACGAGCCGATCACCGCGGCCGCGAGTCCCTGCGGCGCGCGGCCGTTCTTGGCCATCGGGAAGCCTTCGAAGGCGGTGACCATCGACGAGCTCTGGCCGGGCGTGTTCAGCAGGATCGCGGTCGTCGCGCCGCCGAACTGGCCGCCGAAGTAGACACCGGCGAACATGATGAACGCGCCGGTGGGTTCCAACGTGAACGTCAGCGGCACCAGCAGTGCGACCGCCATGGCCGTGCCGAGACCGGGCAGCACGCCGACGGCGGTGCCAAGCACGACGCCGATCAGGCACCACAGCAGGTTCTCCGGCGTGAGCGCCTCGGCGAACCCGCTGCCGAGCAGCGACAGGGCTTCCACTCAGACCACCGCCCCGAGAATCCCGGCGGGCAGCGACATGCCCAGCCCCGCGGAGAACGCCAACTGCGCCACCGACGACATCACGAACGCCACTCCGAGATCGCGCAACACGTTGCGGCCGCCGAGCGCGTAGGACACGCCGAAGAACAGCCCTGCACCGGCGATCAGCCAGCCCAGCGGTTCGAGCAACACCACGTGCAGCACCAACGTCGCGGCCACCAGGCCGAACGGCTTCCAGTCGATCGCGGGCGGACCGTCCGATCCGGACCCGGTACCGCCCGGGCCGGCGTCGCCCTCGGCGTCGGCGCCGTCGCTGCCGGCGGCATCGACGTCGGTCGTGTCGCTGCCGGTCGCATCGGCGGGAGCTGCGCGCAGGTGCTGCACGACGAGCAGTGCGCTCAGCGCGAGCAGCAGTGCGGAGACGAGGTACGGGAAGAACTGCGGGCCAAGGAAGGCGCCGTTGTCGGGCACGTCCATCGTCGCGGTGCGGACGAGCACGACGAGGCCGATTGCGGCGACCGTGCCTGCGACGAGCAGCTCGCCCCGCGCTTTACGGCGGCTCGCGGCGCTCCGTGGAGTCGTTGTGGTCGTCATGCCAACCCCAGCTCCTCGCTGATCTCGGTGATGCGGGCGGTCTCCCGTTCGACGAACCGCTCGAACGGCTCGCCCGTGAGGAACGTGTCCTCCCACTCCTGGGTCTCGAGCGTGTTCTGCCACTGCTCGGTCCCGTGGACCTGCTCGAGCAGGTTCTCCAACTCGGTGCGTTGCTTCTCGGACAGTCCGGGCGGTGCGACGACGCCGCGCCAGTTGGCCAGTTCGACGTCGACGTTCTGCTGCCGGAACGTCGGGACGTCGATGCCGTCGACCGGTTCGGCGGCCGACAGGCCGAGCGCCCGCACCTCGCCGCTCTCGATCTGTGCCGAGAACTCGTCGTATCCGGAGACGCCGACGTCGAGGCTGCCGTTGAGCAGTCCGGCCACCGCCTCACCGCCGCCCGCGTACGGGATGTAGTTCAGCCCGCCCGGGTCGGCGCCCGCCTCGTCCATGAGCATGCCCGCGAGCAGGTGGTCGGTCCCGCCGACCGAGCCACCACCGACCGCGACGGAACGAGGATCGGCCCGCCACCGGTCGAGCAGATCGGCCAGGTTCTTGATCGGCGAGTCGGCGGGCACGACGACGACCCCGTAGTCGTTGGCCAGCCTCGCGATCGGGGTCACGTCGGTGAGGTCGTTCGGAGCTCCGGTGGCGACGATCGAGCCCATCATGACCGTGCCGGTCATCATGAGCGTGTCACCCCGCCCGACCTGGTTGACGACCCTCGCGAGCCCGATGGAACCGCCCGCACCGGGCACGTTCAGCACCTCGGTCGTGTTGACGTATCCCTTGTCGTCCACAACGGACTGGATCTCCCTGCCGACGCTGTCCCAGCCGCCTCCCGGCGCGGCGGGAACCGTGATGTTCAGTCGGTCCCGCGGGCCGGCGCCGCCCTCCGCGCCGGTCACGACGTCGACCACGGCGACACCGACGAGCGCGACCGTGGCGGCGATCGCCCCCGCCCGCACCAGCGGTCTCATCGCTCGTCGCCCGGAGCTCGTACTGCTCGGCGAGGGACTCGCGGTCATGGTGCTCCTTCGCGTACGTCGTCGGGCGCGCTACCTGCAGTCCACCAGACGGTCGAATAGGACCGCACAGCGGATGGTGCGCTACGATAGAGACCGACCACGTCCACGACAAGGCCGCCGCAGGAGTTGATGTCGCGTGCCCACCGCCGACGCCGCCCCGGAGGACGACGGTCCTGCCGGCGCCGCGCCTGCCTCACCGGTCCGCAGCGTGGCGCGCGCCCTGGACCTGTTGGCGCTGTTCACCGAGGACAACGCCACCTGGACCGTGCGGGAACTCACCGAGGCCAGCGGACTGGCCAAGACCACGGTGCTGCGGCTCGTCGACACGCTGCAGCAGCGTGGCCTCCTGTGGGCCGGTGAACACGGCCGGATGTCGGCGGGGCCCGGTTTGCTGCGTTGGGCGAACCTCGCCAGGACGACGTGGCAGGTCCCCGAGCAGGCCCGGCAGGTAATGCGGGACCTGTCCAACTCCTGCGGTGAGACCGTGAACCTCTACGTCCGCTCGGGCGCGGCCCGGATCTGCGTGGAGCAACGGGAAGGCCGCCGCAGCGTGCGGCACATCGTGCGCGTCGGCGACGAACTCCCCCTCTGGGGCGGCGCGGCGAGCAAGGTGTTGCTCACCGGGGCGGACGAACGGTCGCTCGCCGCGGTGGCAGCGCTCGACCCCGGAGGACGGACCGTCGACGACCTGCGCGGCGAGGCCGCCGAGGTGCAGGAGCGTGGCCATGCCGTCAGCCACGGCGAACGGGAGGTCGGCGCTTCCGGCGTCGCCACTCCCGTTGTCGGCTCCGACGGCGCGGTGCTCGCCGCGCTCGCCCTCGGCGGGCCCACTCCGCGGTTCACCGACGAGGCGGTCGCGGAGTGGGCCGTAGCGGTACGGGACGCCGCGCGGCGCATCTCGCGGATCGGCATCGGAGGACGAGCGTGACCGACGGACTGTTGCACGGCGTGCGGGTACTCGACCTGACGAACGTCCTCGCAGGTCCGTACGCCAGCTACCAGCTCGGCCTGCTCGGAGCGGACGTCGTCAAGGTCGAGACACCGGGAGGCGGTGACCTCGCACGCCAGCTCGGCGCGGACGCGGAGCTGAACGAGGCGCACCTGGGCACGTCGTTCCTCGCGCAGAACGGCGGCAAGCGGTCGCTGACACTGAACCTCAAGAGCGCAGAGGGCAAGGAGGTCTTCGCCGAGCTCGTCCGGAGCAGCGCCGTCGTGCTGGAGAACTTCCGGCCCGGCGTGCTGGCCAGACTCGGCTTCGACCGGGACCGGTTACGCGAACTCAACCCGCGGCTCGTCTACTGCGCCATCTCGGGTTTCGGCCAGCACGGCCCGATGGCCGATCGGCCCGCCTACGACCAGATCATCCAGGGCCTGTCCGGAATGATGAGCGCCACCGGGACGCCGGAAACGGCACCGCTGCGCGCCGGGTACCCGATCTCGGACACGCTCGGCGGCATGGCCGCCGCGTTCTCGGTGTGCGCCGCGCTGACGCGTGCGGAACGCAGCGGCGAGGGGGCGTTCCTGGATCTGTCCATGATGGACACCGCGATGACGGCGATGGGCTGGGCGATGTCGAACTACCTGATCGCCGGTGTCGAACCGCAGGCGATGGGCAACGAGAACGCCACCGCGGCACCGTCCGGCACGTTCCGCACGGCCGACGGCCACCTCAACATCGCCGCCAACAAACAGGAGCAGTTCGAGGCGCTGTGCGCCGAGGTCGGCCGTCCGGAACTGAGCATCGATCCGAGGTTCGCCGCCCGCGAGGACCGCAAGGCCAACCGCGATGCGCTCCGCGAGGAGCTGGAGATCGGCCTCGCCGCACGCCCCGCGGCGTACTGGGAACGGACGTTGTCCGCGGCGGGGATTCCCGCGGCACGGGTGCTCGACGTCCCGGACGTGCTGGAACTGGACCAGGTCCGTGAGCGGGAACTGGTGCACGAACTGCCGTTCCCCGGCCGCGATTCCGGCACGGTGCGCGTGCTGGGCAGCGGCGTACACGTGGACGGGAAGGCCGCCGCGCCGAGCGGTGCGCCACCGCTGCTCGGCGAGCACACCGACGAACTGCTCACCGAACTCGGCTACGGAACCGCCGAGATCACCGACCTGCGCAGCGCTGGAGTGGTGTGACCGTGACGGGCGACAACGACAACGGCGGCGGACGGGATGACGGCGGCACCGACGGCGGCAGACGGGACGAGGCTGCGGCCTACTGGGCGACGAACCTGGTGCGCATCCGGCCCGGTGAGATCGCGCTGCGCGGCTATCCGATCGAGGAGCTGATCGGCAGGTTCTCCTTCGTCGACGTCGCCTGGTTGATGGTGCGGGGCGAATTGCCGACGCCGCCCGAGTCGCGACTGCTGGAGGCGGCGTTGACGGCGGCGGTGGACCACGGCCCGCAGGCGCCGTCGATCGCGGCCGCGCGCATGGCCGCCACGTGCGGCGTCGGCCTCAACAACGCCATGGCCACGGGGGTGAACCTACTGGGCGACGTGCACGGCGGCGCGGGGCAGCAGTGCATGGAGGTGTTGCAGGACGTCCTCGACCGCACGGCCGGAGCGGGGTCCGTCGAAGCGGCCGTCGAACAGGTGCTGGCCGAGCACCGTTACGTGCCCGGATTCGGCCACCGTTTCCACCCGCGTGACCCGCGCCGTGACCCGCTGCTCGGCCTCGTCGAACAGGCCCGCGACGACGGCGTCGTCGCGGGTGAGCACCTGGCCGCGGCCGTCGAGGTCGAACGGCAGCTGGCGTCGAGGTCGAGCAAGCCCATCCCCATGAACATCGACGGGGCGACCGCGGTCATCTACGGCGAACTCGGGTTCACCCCGGAACTGGCGCGAGGCCTGTTCGTGCTGTCGCGATCGGTCGGCATCCTCGCGCACGCCTGGGAGGAACGGCAGACCGGAACGAGGATCAAGGGCCCGGTCCCCCGCTCCGTACTCGCCGACTACACCGGCCCCGACCTCCGCGAACCGCCCCGCTGAGGCTCGGGGGTCGGGTTCACCCTGCCGCACCTCGGCCGGACCGCCTGGCGTGGCGGGCTTCGACGCCGTCGAGGATGACGTCGAGGCCGTCCTCGAACCAGTGCCGATCACCGTCGGGAAGCGGATCGGCGATGAGCCGCTGCAGGTGCGGTGAGTCGCCGAGGTCGACGTCCCTGAGCCGTCGCTGCCAGCTGCGGCCGGGATCGTCCTCCGCGCCCGCCTGCCGGTCACCGAGGACGACGCGAGCGGTGCCCTGGACGTAGTTGTTGATCGTCATGATCGCGCGTGCCGCCTCCTGGAGCGGCAGTTCCAGCTGCGCGAGCGCGGTCAGCGCCCACTCCATCGACGCGAGCGACGCCGCCCCGAACGGCGGGGTGACGGTCGCCGTGGCCGTGATCATCCACGGGTGGGCGAGCATGGCCGCCCAGTCCTGCCGTGCCAGCACGTGCATGCACTCGCGCCAGTCCAGGTCCGCCGGGTCGGGGTAATCGCGCTGGGCGACGACGTGTTCGACCATCGCCGTCACGAGCTCGTCGCGATGGGAGATGTGCCGATACAGCGACGCGGGCCCGGTTCCCAGGTGCTCGGCGACGCGACGCATCGACACCGCGTCCAGGCCGTCGCGGTCGGCGAGCGTGATCGCCGCCGCCACGATCCCGTCGCGCGAGAGCGGACCCGCCGGGCGCGTTCGTGGACTCACTGCTGCCACCTCCGGGCCCAACCCTATTGCATTGCGAACACTGTTCGCTATTCTCGTTGCGAACAGTGTTCGCAACGGCAGCGATCACCCCGGCGACGACCACACGAGCAACGAGGAGCAGTCATGACAACCGTTCGAAGCGGCCCGCGATCCCGGTGGCTCGGCCTCGCCGCGCTGACCCTGCCGGTGATCCTGACCTCGATGGACGTAACGATCCTGCACATCGCCGTCCCGACGATCACCCGGGAACTGACGCCGAGCCCGAGCGAGACGCTGTGGATCGTCGACTCCTACGGCTTCCTGCTGGCCGGCCTGTTGATCGTGATGGGCAACGTCGGCGACCGGATCGGCAGGCGCAGACTCCTGCTGACCGGTGCCTGCCTGTTCGGCGCCGCGTCGGTGACGGCGGCCTTCGCACCGACACCGGAGCTGCTCATCGCCGCGCGGGCCCTGATGGGAATCGGCGGCGCGACACTGATGCCGTCGACCCTGTCGCTGATCCGCACCATGTTCCCGGACCCCGGCGAGCGCACCCGTGCCATCGGGATCTGGACGGCAGGCCTGTCGGGCGGCATCGCCGTCGGCCCCGTCGTCGGTGGGCTGCTGCTGGAGTCGCTGTGGTGGGGCTCGGTCTTCCTGATCAACGCACCGGTCATCGTGGTGCTGCTGGCCGCCGTGCCGCGCCTCGTGCCCGAGTACCGCAGCCCGAGCACGGCACGGCTGGATCCGCTGAGCGTCGTGCTGTCGTTCGGGGCGATCCTGCCGGTCGTGTGGGCCGTCAAGACGGCGGCCGAGGAGCTGACGGTCACCCTGCCGACGATCGTCGCGCTCGTCGGCGGACTCGGCATCGGCGTGCTGTTCCTCGTCCGGCAACGACGGCTGCGCAATCCGCTCGTCGACCTCGACCTGTTCGGTGATCCCCGGTTCACGGGCGCCATCATCGGGGCAGGACTGTCGATGTTCGCGCTCGTCGGCGTGATGCTCTACAACACCCAGTACCTGCAGCTCGTGCACGGACTCTCGCCGTTGGTCGCCGCGCTGGCGATGCTGCCGGTGATGGTGGGCGTCGGGGCGATGGCCGTCCTCTCCTCGGCACTCGTCGGCAGACTGGGTTATCCGCTGATCTTCGGAGCCGGTGCGGGGCTCGCCGCCGCGGGCATGGCAACGTTCAGCACTGTGCCCGCCGACGGTGGGCTTCTCCTCGCCGTCGTGTCCTCGGCCGCGATCGGCGCCGGAATCGCCCCGATGATGACGCTGGCGACGGACGTCGTCGTCGCCTCGGCGCCGCCGTCCCGATCCGGTGCCGCGTCCGCACTGTCCGAGACATCGGCCGAGTTCGGCGCCGCGTTGGGAATCGCCGTGCTCGGTTCCATCGGCACCGCCGTTTACCGGTCGCACATGCGCGACGGACTCCCCGCCGACGTGCCTCCCGAGGTCGCCGACACCGCGGCGTCCGGCCTCGGCGCGGCCACCGGCATCGCCGAACAGCTGCCACCCGCACCGGCCGGCCACCTCACCGGACTCGCCGACACGGCGTTCGTCGACGGCCTCGGCGTCGCCACACTCACCGCGGCCGCCGTCCTCCTCGTGGCCACCGTCGTCTGTCCGGCGCTGCTGCGCACAGGCAAGAAGTAAGCCGGCGACGACACGTCGCGCTGACACGCGACACGGCGATCACTCGGCCGCGGCGCTCCCCTGCCGCTCGCCCGCTCCCACCCATTCGAGGATCCGATAGTGCAGCCCGGTCGACGACTCGTGCCACGGCCCGGTGGTGTCCGGCGGCCTGCCGACGTCCGGCGCCGTCGTGTCGCCGTCGAAGTGCTCGCGGATCTCGGTGACCACGACGCGGTCGGCGATGGGCAACGTCGCCCGGTACACCGCCGCGCCGCCCATGACCCACACGTCCCCCGACGCCGCGTCCAGCGCCTGCGCCAACTCGGAGAACGTCTCCGCACCGTCCTGCGGGGTGCGGGACAGCACGAGGTTGCGGCGTCCCGGCAGGGGCCGGAACCGCGGCGGCAGCGATTCCCATGTGCGCCTGCCCATGAGCACGGTCGCGCCCTCGGTCACGGCACGGAAGTGCTTCAAGTCCTCTGGCAGGTGCCACGGCATGGTGCCGTCACGGCCGATGACACCGTTCGCGGACTGCGCCCAGATCAGCCCGATCACACCGCCACCGGCGCCTTGATGCCCGGGTGCGGGTCGTAGCCCTGGATCTCGAAGTGCTCGTAGGTGTAGTCGAACAGGCTGCCGGCCGGCTTCAGCGCCAGCGTGGGGAACGGCCGTGCCTCGCGGGAGAGCTGTGTGCGGACCTGTTCGAGGTGGTTGTCGTAGATGTGGCAGTCGCCGCCGGTCCAGACGAAGTCGCCGACCCGCAGCCCGACCTGGTCGGCGATCATGTGCGTCAGCAGCGCGTAGCTGGCGATGTTGAACGGGACGCCGAGGAACAGGTCCGCGCTGCGCTGGTACAGCTGGCAGGACAGCTCACCGTCGGCGACGTAGAACTGGAAGAACGCGTGACACGGCGGCAGCGCCATCTGCGGGATGTCGGCGACGTTCCACGCGGACACGATGATCCGCCGGGAGTCGGGGTTCTCGCGGAGCGTGCGGAGCACCTCACTGATCTGGTCGATGTGCTCGCCGTCGGGCGTGGGCCACGAGCGCCACTGCACGCCGTAGATCGGGCCGAGGTCGCCGTCCGGTGCGGCCCACTCGTCCCAGATCGTGACGCCGTTCTCCCGCAGCCAGTTGACGTTGGCGTCGCCGCGCAGGAACCACAGCAGTTCGTAGGCGATCGAGCGGAAGTGCACCTTCTTCGTCGTGATCAGCGGAAACCCGTCGGACAGCCGATAACGCAGCTGGTGACCGAAGATCGACCGCGTGCCCGTGCCGGTGCGGTCCGCCTTGTGGGCGCCGTTCTCCAGCACGTGCTGAAGCAAGTTCTCGTACTGCGTATCGGGCATGCCTGAATCTTAGGCAGCCGCGCGAAGCGCGTCCGGTTGGGCGGTGGTGGGAGACGGCAGGGCGTAGGCAGCCGCGCGAAGCGCGTCCGGTTGGGCGGCGGTGGGAGACGGGCGGGCATGATGACCGCATGTCGGAACACGCGGTCGTGGTGGGCGGCGGTATCGCCGGGTTGGCGACGGCCGTCGCGCTGCGGCGCCGCTCGTGGCAGGTGACCGTGCTGGAGCGGAAACCGTCGGTCTCCGAGATCGGTGCCGGGATCACGCTGTGGCCCAACGCGCTGCGGGCACTCGACGCGCTCGGACTCGGTGAGCGCATCCGTCACCTCGGGCTGGTACAGGCCGCGGGCGGGATCCGCGACAGTCACGGCCGGTGGCTGACCCGCACCGACACCGACGCGCTCGCCGCCCGGTTCGGCGACGGCATCGTGATCGTCGAACGCGGCGAACTGCTGGCGACGCTGCGGGAGGCGTGTCGCGACGTCCGGATTCGCACGTCCTCGGAGGTGCGGGCCGTCGAGCGGGACCCGGCCGGGCGGGATTCGGACGCGGTGGTGCGACTCGGCGACGGCGAGTCGGTCCGTGGCGATGTGGTGGTCGGCGCCGACGGAGTGTGGAGCGCCGTGCGCGGGTCGCTCTGGCCCCGTGCCAGGGTGCGTTCGACCGGCACGGTCGCCGCCCGGCTGATCGGCCACGTGTCCGAGCCGGAAGACGTGCGGGGCGGCGAGTCCTGGGGCCGCGGCGACTACGCCGGGATCGCGCCGTTGGCCGACGGGCGGCGCTACGCGTATCTGGCCGTTCCCGTCTCCGCGGGCGTACCCGACGACCCCGGTGAGGCGCTGGCGTGGTTCCGCCACCGGTTTGCCTCGTGGCACGCGCCGTTGCCGGAGCTGCTCGCCGACATCGAACCGTCGCAACTGCTGGTCAACGAGCTGGTCGACCTCGCCCCGCTGCCGACCCTGACCCGCGGACGGGTCGCACTGGTCGGCGACGCGGCACACGCCATGGCACCCAACCTCGGCCAGGGCGCGTGCCAGGCACTCGAGGACGCCGTCGAACTCGCGAGCGCCCTCGCCGCAACCGATGGCGACACGGCCGAGCGACTGCGGGCCTACGAGCGAAGGCGGCTGCGCCGCGTGCATCGGGTGGCCCGCCGCTCCCGCAGCGCGGGAATCGCGGCCGGTCTGCGTGGCCGCGCGACGACCACGGCCCGGAACGTGCTGGCCGGCGCCGTCCCCGGCGCCCTGACACTCCGCGCCTTCGACGCCACCCTGGACTGGACACCGCCCTGAGGACTCGCCGAACACGTGGTGGAGCAGTCACAGGCTGGGATGTCTCAGGCTTCGGGAGAGCGGCTGGACGGTCGTCGGGTGTCCTTCCGGATCGAGCCGCTCGATCCAGGCGCGTCACCGGGCCAGGCGATGCCCAGGTCCTCGGCGAATCCGGTGGCGATGCGCTCGAGGACGTCCCGTTGAGTGCGCAACAGCTGGTTCTCGACGCGCAGCCATTCCAGTTCGGCGCGTTCGTCGTCGTTCGGTTGTGGCCCGCGGGAGCGCCGGCCCTCGTACTCGGTCATGGCTGCAGCTTTCGCCGTGGTCAGCGGAGCGGGTCGAACTCGTGGAGCGCGTCCAGCCGTTTTCCGGTGACGATCTGCTCGGCGAGCAGCCGCCCGGTCGCAGGGCCCTGCGTCAGGCCCCACATGCCATGGCCTCCCGCCGCGTACACGCCCGGTGCGTTCGTCGCACCGATCACGGGTTTGCCGTCGTGGGTGACCGGGCGGGCGCCCACCCATTCGTCGCGGCGTTCCTCCCACCGGACCCCGGTCAGCAGCGGGCGGGCGGATTCGACGACGGCGTCGATCCGCGCGGGGTCGAGCGCGTCGTCCACGTGGCGGAACTCCATGGTCCCCGCAACCCGCAGCGCACCCTGATAAGGCGTGCAGGCGACGCGGATTCCCGGCAGGTACACCGGACCGGTCACCGGCTCGTCGGTAGGAACGGTGAACGAATAGCCACGACCGGCACGGACCGGCACGCGGATCCCGAACCGGCGACCGAGCCGGCCGAACCATGCGCCACCCGCCAGGACGGCGACGTGCGCCGACACCGTGGCCGACGACGTCGACGCCACCGTCACGGCGTGATCGTGGGGCCGCACGTCGACCACGTCGAAGCCGTCGCGGATGACACCGCCCCGCTCGCGCACCGCGTCGGCGAGCCTGCCGGCGAACTCGCCGGGGTCGAGGTAGCGCTGCCCGTCGAGGCGGATGCCTTCGCCGAGCCGGCCGGACGCCTGCGGCAGCCGGTCCCGCAGCTCGCCGACGCTCAACCGCTGGTAGGAGACGTCCTGGCCGGCGTCGCCGAGCCGGTCGAACTCGTCGATCAGCGCGGTGGCCTGGTCGTGGTTCTCGAACGCGGCGGTGATCGGGGCCTGCACCGCTCCGGTCTCCACGCCGCCTGCGGAGAGGGTGTCGTAGGCCTTCAGGCTCTCGACGTTGAGCGGCAGGTTCGCGCGGGCCACGCGGTCCCAGCCGCTCCTGGTGCAGCGCGCGGCGAAGCGGAGCAGGAACCGCCAGAGCGCCGGATCTACCCTGGCAGGCACGTGCAGCGGCGCCGCGCGGTCGAACAACGAGCGCAGCCCGTAGCGGAGCACACCGGGGTCGTTGAGCGGCAGCGCCAGTCCGGGCGAGAGCCAGCCCGCGTTGCCCCAGGACGACCCCGCGGCCACACCCCGACGATCGACGACGGTCACCTCGACCCCGTGTTCCTGCAGGAACCAGGCGGTCGACAACCCGACCACGCCCGCGCCGACGACGACCGCCGTCCGCGGCTGATCCGAGCTGCCCGCGACGTTGAGCATGAGTACCTTCCCGTGTCCGGTTCCACTCCCGTGAGCATGACCGAACCGGGCCGCCACCAGGTTGTACGAACTCAACAACCTCGGCTGGCGGGATTGTTCGGATCAGCCAGCGTACGATCGGCTCATCCGGGCGCGCCCCGGCGAATTCGTGCAGGGCTGGTCGTGGATGGTCAGGCTGGATCGCCTCATCAACGTGCTGGGCGGCTACGACGTGCGCGCCGCGGGCCACAACCGGGACAGGGACGCCGAGCTGCACAGCGTGGCGATGCACGACCCGGCGGGCGACGGTCCGGTCCTGGGCGACGCGCTGCTGGCGGTCGGCGTCCCCGACGGCGCCCGCGCCCTCGAGCTGGGGCGCGCCGCGCAGGCCAGGGCCGTACTGATCAGGGCCGACGGTGACCTCGACGAGGACGTCGTCGGCGCCGCGCGGTCCGCCGGGATCTGCCTGTTGCTGGTGCCCGCGGACGTGTAGTGGAGCCAGGTGGCCGGCGTCGTGTACGGCCTGGTGCTGGAGGGGCGGGAAACCGAAGCGGGCCGCGGGCCGAGCGACCTGTTCACCCTCGCCGACAGCATCGCCGCCGGGGTCGGCGGACCGGTGACCATCGAGGACCAGCTCTCCCGGGTCATGGCCTACTCGAGCGTCCAGCACGACACCGACGCGGCCCGGCTCGACACGATCCTCGGCAGGCGGGTGCCGGAACGGGTGCGGGCGCTGTTCGACGAGCGCGGCGTGTTCAGCCATCTGGCGATGTCCGACGAACCGCTTCACGTCACCGGCGCCCCGGAACACGGCTTGCAGGACCGCACCGTCGTCGCGGTGCGCGCGGGCCGTGAGCTGCTGGGATCGCTGTGGGTCACCTGCGACGGCCCGCTCGACCCGGTCCGCACGCGGGTGCTCGCCGACGGCGCCCACACGGTGGCGCTGCATCTGCTGCGCTCCCGGGTGAGCGCCGACCTGGAACGGCAGGTCGAGTCGGAACTGGTGATCGAGCTACTGGAGGGCACGCCGGACGCGGCCGCCCTCATCGGCAAACTCGGCCTTCCGCCCCGGCGGCACCGTGTCATCGCGCTGCAGGCGCACACGGCGGCCGAGCGCAACGCCGCGATTCTGCTCGCGTTCGAACGGGCCACCACCGGTTTCGGCTGGTCGCGCCCCGGCAGGACGACGCTGTTCGGCAACACCGTCTACACCGTGCTTCCCTGCGACGACGATCCCGCACCCGCGCTCAACTGGTTGCATGAGCTCGCGCAGGGCTTGCCCCGCCACGCCAGTCTCGCCGCGGGCGTCGGCGGCCCCGCCGAGCCCGGCGAGATCCCGGCGAGCAGACAGGAGGCCGACGAAAGCCTCGCCCTGCACGCGACCCGCGCCGAGGGTGAGCCGGTGTGCTACGACGAAGCCTGGGACGAGATTCTGCTGCAGCGTCTCCGAACCGCGGCCACGGCGGGACGAATGCCCTCGCGCGGTCCGATCGCACACCTCGCCCGGCACGACGATGCACACGGGACACGGTTGCTGTCCACACTCCACGCGTGGCTCGAAGCGCAGGGCGACCTGAACGTCGCGGCCGACCACCTCGACGTCCACCCCAACACCGTCCGCAACCGCCTGCGCAAGATGTCCGAACTCGCCGATCTGCGCCTCGACGAACCACGCAAACGCCTCGCGATGCTGATCACCCTCGCCATCGGCGAACCCGAGCGATAAGCCCCGCATGTCCTGCACTCAGCCCCGCGTGTCCTGCGTTCAGGCACGCGTGTCCTGCACTCAGCCCCGCGTGTTCTGCGTTCAGGCCATCCCAAGCTGCCGGGGGCCGATCAAGCGACGTCGGCTGGAAGCGCCGTTTCCTTAATCTGGTGAAGAGTGCCGACGATGTACTCGACGTGTTCGGAAGGGAATGCGACGTCGATGCCGGTCGGCGCGTAGTCGGTGTACGGCGCCTCGTACAGCCGCCGAGGTTCGACAACGCCGTTCGAGGTCAGTTCGTCGATGATCATGCTGACGATACGGATCTGTTGTGCGGTGAACCGTTCGTCGTCGAGGTAGTTGGCGAATGCCTCCTGGGCTGCGACCCGGTCGAGACCGACCAGGGAGCGGATGAACAAGCCGAGACCACCGGTGCGCTCCGCGATGGCCGTGAGTTCGGAGGAGTCACCGACGCCGCAGGACAGCAGGATCTCTTCGAGTGCCGCGAGGTCTTCGCCGGTGAGCTGGCGGTTCCTCCGCAGCCGCTGGAGGGCGACGTGGTCCTCGTGCTGTTCGAGGCACGCCAGCACCTTGGCTCGGAAACGTTCCTGGTTGATCCCGGGCGTCGTACCGGGCAGGGCAACCTCGGTGGGCGCGACGAGCTCGTCGGTGAAGTCGGCATACACCGGGTCACGCCTGGTCGGTTCCACAAGGCGAACGAGGCCACGCAACCGCTGCCGTGCCTGTTCCAGCATGGGCAGGGTGACGTCGACCCACCAGCGGTCCCCGGCGACCGCTTCGACGAGTTCGCGCTGCTCGGCAACGGAGGGCACGCTCCGGATCATGCGCACGAGGGAGTCGGCGAGTTCCTGAACCTTCTCGCGCAGGCGTTCGGCCGTAGCCGTGTCACCTTCGAGCTGGGCGAGTTCGCGGCGCAGCATGAGCAGGTCGAAGCGCTTGGCGTACTCGTCGGAGTCAAGGTTGGCGGACGGCAGGCAGCCCAGTTCGCGTACGGCCGTGCGGTCCTGTTCGGACAACGCGGATTCCCACACGCTCCACGTTGCGAACCGCTCCACGGCTTGCCGGTGCGGCCGGACGAGCACGTTGTCGGGATTCATGCCGGCGACGAACTCGTGCAACGTGCGGGCTGCGCGCTCGCGCACGTCGGGAGCATGGTGCTGCTGGTCGAGGGCGCCGATGATGTCGAGTCGTGCTTCGAAGAGTTTCTGCGTCAGCGACTTCTGCACCGCGGCTTCGGGTGCGGGCATGTTCTGGCTGAAGAACTCGAGGTTTCCGCAGAAGTCGAAGACGTAGAAGTTCTCCTTGTCCCTGCCTGGGCCGAAGAGGTCCGGGTGCAGGCGGGTGCCACGGCCGATCATCTGCCAGAACTTGGACGCGGTCCACACCTGTTTGAAGAACACGAGGTTGACGACCTCGGGGACGTCGATGCCGGTGTCGAGCATGTCGACGGAGATCGCGATGTGCGGGGCTTTGTCGGCCTGGGAGAAGTCGTCGAGGAGGCTTTGCGCGTATTCGGTCCGGTGGGTGATGACGCGGGCGAACTGTCCGGCGTGTTCGGGCCACTGTTCGTCGAAGCGCTGTTGGATGAACTCGGCGTGGCGCTGGTTGTTGGCGAAAATGATGGTCTTGCCGAGCCGGTCGCCGCCTGCGACCTTGTGGCCGTCCGTCATGAGCGTGGAGAGCACCTTGTCGACGGTGTCTTTGTTGAACAGGAACCGGTTGACTTCCTGGGCGTCGATCTCCGTGGGGGCGGCCTCGTCCTCGCCCCAGTCGAGCGCGTCCCACTCGTCCTGTTCTTCTTGGGACAGGTCTCCGTAGCGAATGCCCTGCCGCATGAACTTCGTGCCGAGTGACATGCCTTTCGGCGGCACGAGCCAGCCGTCGGCGACGGCCTCTTCGAGCGGGTAGCCGTCGGTGGGCACGCCGTCTTCGAGGTTGAACAGGCGGTAGGTACTGCGGTTGACGTCGTCCTTGGGCGTGGCGGTGAGGCCGAGTAGCAGGCTGTCGAACCATTCGAAGATGGCGCCGTACTTGGCGAACACCGACCGGTGGGCTTCGTCGATCACGACGAGGTCGAAGTAGCCGGGGCCGTACTTTCCGCCCCCTCCGAACTCGTTGATCAGGTTGAGCATGGTCGGGTACGTGGACACGCACACGTGCGCGTTGGTGTTCCGCTCCGTCAGCAGGTTGACAACGGGCACCGAGGGCAGTTGCTGTTTGAAGACGTTGACGGCCTGCGTGACAAGTGCCGTGCGGTCGGCTAGGAACAGGACTCGCTTCACCCAGTTGGCCTTGATCAGCTGGTCGACGAGCGCGACGACGGTACGGGTCTTGCCGGAACCGGTCGCCATGGCAAGCAGTGCCTGACGCTGTTTGGCTTCGAACGTCGCGCCGACGGCCTTGATCGCACGTTCCTGGTATGGACGTCCCGCGATGTCACGGTTGATCGGCGCGGCTGCGAGCGGTTTGCGGGTGTGCCGGCGTTGGATGAGCAGTTCGAGTTCGTCGCGGGTGTAGAAGCCGTGGATCTGCCGGGGTGGGTAGCCGGCGGCGTCGTCCCAGATCCAGTGTTCGTAGCCGTTGGTGTAGAAGATGACGGGGCGGCGGCCGAACTGGGTTTCGAGGCAGTCGGCGTAGAGCTTGGCCTGGTTGCGGCCGACTTCGGCGCTCTTGTTGGTGCGTTTGGCTTCGATGACGGCCAGGGGCAGGCCGTCTTCGCCCCACAGCACGTAGTCGACGTAGCCGCGGCCCCCGTCAGGCGGCATGCCGGTGACGGGGTACTCGCGGTCGTGGTCGTCGTCGAGTGCCCACCCGGCTTCGTCGAGCACGTGGTCGATGAGCAACTCGCGGGTGCCGGCCTCGTCGTATTGCCGGTCGTCGATGGCGACGTTGGCGGCTTGCGCAGCGTAGATCTGTTGTTGGAGCTCGGCGATCTCCGCTTCGTGTTTCGCGAGAAGTTCTTCCTTCTCGGCCAGTTCCTTGGCGCGTTCGGCGTCCTGCTCGGCGAGTTTCTCTTCGAGTTGCCGAACCTGGTCGTGAGACAGCGGCGCCGCTCTGGCCGCGAGCTGCGGATCGAAGGTGGCCTCGACCGGTGCGGCCTGCGGCTGGGGCGAGTGGTGGAACGCCGCCCACACCATGACGTGGTGCAGCTCACGGAGGACGGCGCCGGCTGTTTCCGGCCGGACGGCGCGGGTTTCGTGGACGGCTGCGTTGCCGGCCCGTCGGATGAGGTCGAGCTTCTTCGAGATCGCCTGTCCGGTGAGTGTTGTGAACGCGGCGTCGTGGAGGCGGGCGTTCAGGTCCTTACCGCGCGGCGTCTTGAGGTCGCGCACGTCGAAGAGGTGCTTGACCAGCCGCTCGATTGCGCGGCGACTGTAGAAGCATGCGGAACGTGGGTCGGTGGCGAGGTACGACTCCGCCTGGGTGCAATCGTCGTGGACGACCGGCAACGCGACCCCGACGAAGTCGAAGTTCCCCATCTTCTAGAGCTCCCCCCGGAACGCCCGCGCCTGCAGCGACTCGAAGAGTTCATTATCCGCGTCCAGCGCCCGCTGCACAACCGCCCGCTGGGCGTTCACTTGCTCGACGCGAGCTGCGAACTCACGTTGGCGGTCCATCGATGGAAGTGGAACCATGACGGCACCCAGTACTGCCTGGTTCACCTTGTGCGTACCGTTGGTCGTCCTCGCGGCAGCTTCAATCTGATGACGAATATTCGATTGTTTCCACGCAGCTTCAAGATATTCTGCGTTCACCTTATCCAGCTTGAGCCGAGCAGCTATTACCGTGTCAGGAAAAACCAAATCATGTCGACTTGACGACGGATGAACACCCACGCCAACCAAGGACCTGTTGCCATTTCCGCGACAAATTAGAAAATCGCGCTCGTCGATTCTAGTAGTCTCGCTAGGCCGAGCCCCGAACTTGGCTGACTTTCGAGCGGAAGGATCAAACCGCCCCTGGGTCACAGACGCCAAGGTCAGCACGGTCCCCTCAACGTTGCCGCGCGTCGATGGGGACACGCCACTCCGCATAAAGTCAACCACGGAAGCGAACTCGTGGAGGGCAATATCAGCACGGCCGAACATGTCGTGGAAGATGGATTGCGTGAGGGTGTCGAGGTGGTCGAGGAGCTGGCGACGCTTGGCGCGGATCGCGTCAGCCTGGTCGAGAATCCCGGCAATCCGCCGCTGCTCATCGATCGAAACCAGCGGAACCTGAAAAGTCTTCAGAACTTCCGGACTAAGCCGCGGCAAATTTGCACCAGTTGCTCGCGAAGAAGCATGGTCGACCATATGCGGGGTTGTTAAAAACAACGCCAAGTATCGTCGGTCGAGTTCTACGCTAGGGCGAATGGGAAGTATGTCGGTGCTACAGACGCCCGAATAGCTCGGAGTGGCCACCTTGCCGAGATTGGGTCGAAGCTTGCCAAATAGAACATGATCCGGTGTAAATAAATGCTTCGCACTAGTAAGGCCCGCCTCGACAACCGTGCCGTTTCCGATAATTCTCCCACCTCGCTCGATATGCTCCAATCCCAAATATGGCGTACTCGGAGGCAAAGATGAGGGAGAGGCTGTCTTCCGGTCGATTTCAGCAATGTCTCCAAGAGAACAGAATTTCATCCCAGCATCGCCTTCAGTTCTGCCATCTCCTTGGCGATCTCGTCATTGAGCTGTTCGATGTCGGCGATGATCTCCTGCGGTGCTCGGTGCTCCACTTCCTCGCGGACGACCTCCTTGTAGCGGTTGATCGAGAGGTCATAGCCGTGAGCCGCGACGTCCTCCTTGGGCACGGTGAAGGACTTCTCCGTGCGGGCGCGGTCCCGCTCGGTGGTGGTGCGGAGCTTCCAGCGTTCCAGCACATCGGGCAGGTCGTTGGCCTCGATCGGCTGCCGTTTGTCGTCCAGCGAACGCCCGTCGGCCTCCACGTCGTAGAACCACACGTGGTCCGTGCCGCCGTCGTCGGTCTTGGTGAAGCAGAGAATTGCGGTCGACACTCCCGCGTATGGCTTGAACACACCGGAGGGCAGCTTCACGACGGCATCGAGCTTCTGGTTCTCGACCAGCGTCTTACGCAGCTCCTTGTGCGCCTTCGACGAGTTGAACAACACGCCGTCCGGCACGATCACGGCCGCCCTGCCTCCTGGCTTGAGCAGCTTCAGGAACAGCGCCAAAAACAGCAGCTCGGTCTTCTTGGTCTTGACGACCCGTTGCAGGTCCTTGGATGTGGTCTCGTAGTCCAGCGAGCCCGCAAACGGCGGGTTGGCAAGGATCAACGAGTACTTCCCGCTGTCCTCACTCGCACCCTCGGAGAGCGAGTCCCGGTAACGGATGTCGGGCGCCTCGATGCCGTGTTGGAGCAGGTTCATACTGCCGATACGGAGCATCGTCGAGTCGAAGTCGTAGCCGTGGAACATCGACCGGTGGAAGTGTGTGCGCTTTTCCTCGTCGTACAGCGCATCACCATGCTGCTCGCGAATGTGTTCGCCAGCGGCCACCAGGAAGCCGGCCGTGCCGCACGCCGGGTCGCAGATCTCGTCGCCGGGCTGCGGCTCCATCATCTCGACGATCGCCTCGATGATGTGACGCGGCGTCCGGAACTGGCCGTTCGTACCCGCGCTGGCGATCTTGGAGAGCAGGTACTCGTAGAGGTCGCCGTTGGTGTCGCGGTTCTCCATCGGGATGTCGTCGAGCATGCCGACGACCTTCGTCAGCAATGCAGGCGTCGGGATGGTGAACCGGGCGTCCTTCATGTGGTCGGAGTACGTGGAGCGGTCGCCGTCCGGGGACTGGCCCAGTTTCCGGAGGAACGGGAACGCCTGCTCCGAGACCACCTCGAACATGGCGGCCGGGTCGTCGTTCTTGAACCGCTTCCAGCGCAGGTGCTCCTGCTCGGGCAGGAAGGTCGGGTTCTCGATCGGCTCGCCCAGGCCCCTGGCCTTGCTCTCCTGCAGCGTCTGCAGGTCGTCGAGCCGCCGCAAGAACAGCAGGTAGGTGATCTGCTCGATCACCTCCAGCGGGTTGGAGATCCCGCCGGACCAGAACGTGTCCCATACCCGGTCGACCTTGCTCTTCAGCTCACCCGTAATCACAGCACGCAACTCTAGTGACCCCCTCCGTCAAGCGTCGGCAGGTGGGATTCGCAGCGAGTCCCGCTCGCGTTACACGACCAGCCGTCGCGGGTCCGTCCGCAGATCAGCTACAACCCCGCTACGAGCTGCACCCCGTCGTGCGCGCGCGTGTGCGGCTGCGTGTCGAACGCGTCGTGGACGCGGATCGCGAAGGCCGGGCTCATGGATCGGGTGACCTCGTCACGGTCCATCCAGCGGACTTCGCGCGCCTCGTCGGTCTGCGCGACGAGGTCGCCGCCGGGGCTGCAACGGAACACGAGCGCAACGATGCCGCGACTGAGGTTCTTGTAGACGCCGGTCAGCCGCTCCACCTCGACCGTCATGCCGGTCTCCTCGGCGACCTCACGACGCACGCCATCCTCGAACGACTCCCCCAGCTCGAGCACGCCACCGGGCATCTCCCAGCGCCCGTTGTCGCGGCGACGGATCACCAGCACACGGTCGTCGGAATCGACGACAACGCCGGCGACGCTGACCGAGTGCTTCGGCATCTCACCCATCGCATCTCCTGCCCTGTCGCCGGCGCAGCTGTTCATGGTTCGTCCGACCGTGTGCCAGACTAGAACACACCTAGACGCCTGCAGGAGAGCCGCCATGCTGCAACTTGGCGACATCGACCGATCCGACCCGCGACCGCCATACCAGCAGATCGCGGGCATGCTGCGTTCGGCGATCGAGTCCGGCACTCTCGAACCCGGGGCCAAACTGCCGTCCGAAGCAGCGTTGATGGAGAACTTCGGCGTGGCTCGCATGACAGCCCGGCAGGCGATACAAGAGCTCCGCGGCGAAGGCCTCGTCATCCCCGAACACGGTCGGGGCGTATTCGTCCGGCCGATGCCACCGGTTCGACGGCTCGCGTCCGACCGCTTCGCCCGCAGACACCGCGATGCCGGAAAGGCCGCCTTCATCGCCGAAGCCGACAAGGCCGGCTATCAACCCGGCGTCGACCGGATCGAGATCTCCCGGACAACCGCCACCGAAACCATCGCGGAGCGGTTGCGCTTGACGGCCGGCGACGAGGTCCTCGTCCGTGACCGTCGCTACCTGGCGAACGGACGTCCCGTGGAGATCGCGACGTCGTACCTCCCGGTCGATATCGCCGATGGAACACCGATCGAGGAACCCGACCCGGGGCCCGGCGGAATCTACGCGCGCCTCGAAGAGGCAGGGCACACGCTCGCCCGCTTCAGCGAGGAAGTCGGCGCCCGAATGCCGACGCCGGACGAGCGAACAGCGCTGGAGATCGGACCCGGCATCCCTGTGCTGACCGTTGTCAGAACCGCCTACGACGTCAACGACCTCGCCGTAGAGGTATGCGACACGGTGAAGGTCGCACCCGCCTACTTACTCGAATACGACGTCCCGGCCCAGTAAAGGCGTTCGCAAAAGCAACCACTCACATAAGCCGACTTGCAACTCCTCTAGACGTCTAGAACAGTGGTGGCGACCCTGCGGGTGGCGCCGATACGTCGGCAGCGCCCGCTCAAACCAGAACCCGTAACGGACCGATTCCTATGACAGCTGCAGAGGCGGCCACTCGCCGGAAGCTCTTCACCACATGGTTTCGCTGCTCAGCGGACGGCAACGACCACGCGGTCGAGGACGAGTCCTTCGCCACGGGCAGGGCTCGTGGAGCAGGCGAATACCGCGCCATCTGCGGCCACACCGTCACGGCATCGGCAGCGATCCTGCCGAACGGTCCGCGCTGTTCGAGGTGCCGTGCGGTGCTCAACGGCCAGGAAGACCACAACTCTCCTCGGCGCGACAAGCACTCCGGCCGGCCCGGGATCGTGCGCCGCTTGCTTGCCCGTGCCATCCCTACTCCGGCCGGGGTCCCGTCCTACCTCCGCCCGCGGCGTGCCCCGTGGCCGGAACCCGACCCCGGTGGGAGCGAGCTGCCCACCCCCTCCGCGCTCGCTCCCACCGGATTCCACGGGACGGAGGCAGGGCGATGACGGACGGCGTGATGCTCGCGCGGCCGATCCCCGGACTGGTGAACGCGTCCCAGCGGGTCAGTCACGTGTTCCCGATCCCCGCCACCCCGGCACCTCCACGCCGGATCACCGCCCTCTGCGGCGCGTCGTTCGGCCCAGGCCAACTGGAACGGCTCGACAACCCCTCGGGCATGCCCTGCGAGCGCTGCCTGACCACGTCACCCCAGGGAGCCCGGAACCCCGGCCTGCCGACAGCACGCCTGGATGCGATCGAACGCACCCTCCATCAGATGCAGGTCCAGATCAACGGCATCAAGACAGCCCTCGCCGCAACCCTCGGCGAACACCACGACCACGACGAAGTCCGGAGGAAGGACAGCGATGGCCTCCCATGAAGAAACCCTGGCAGCGCTGCACACGGCGTCAGGCAGATGCCACGAGATCCAAGGCGGCATCCTCGCCCAAACCCAAGAAGTGGACAGCATCGTGCAGCAGCTTCTGGCTGCGCTCGGCAACACCGAGGCAGGCACCATGCTCCACGGCCAAGCAGCTCAGGCCACAGAAGCCCTTGGAACTGCCATGGCAGCGACGGCGCAGCTCAAGGAGGGCGTCGACGCCACATTGCAGCGATTTCAAGGCTGAGAACAGCCAGCCAAGCACGCCGCCACCTTCGACTACGCACGACGAATACCGAAACCCCCACGGCGACCGATATCCGGCCGAAGCCGTCCCTGTCCATGAGCACCTCCCACGCCGAGTGCGCCGAGGCGAGCGCAATCCTCGCGTCGTCGCCTACCCCGAACTCGACGGCCGCGCGCTCGGACACATCACGCCCAACCGTGACGACCCGTGGACCGCCGAGGTACGGAATGAGATGCGTAAGCGAGACATCCCGGACGCAGTCACACGTCGACTGGCCCACCACGTTGAAATGAAGGCAGCCACGATGATGATCAAGCTTGGGGAACGAAACGGGAAGCTCACCCTGAACCACGCTCCCTGCGGGTCCGAACCCGGCGCGACGGGCGGCTGTCACGAATACCTGCCGGCTATCCTCCCGACGGGGTTTTCGCTGACCGTGCTCGGCACAGACGTCGACGGCAAGCCATTCAAGCGCACCTACAAGGGGACAGCCTCATGAACAATCTCCTCGACCTGACGGGCTTTCGTGTCGACGACGTGCCCGACGTGAGCCGGTTCATTGACCGAGTTCGCGAGTTCGCTGCAGGAGACCTGGAGGCCGCCCACTTCTGGGTCGTCGCGGCCGGACCGACCGACGTGCGCCACGAAGACCACGTCGAACTCGAATTCGGTGTCAGCACGGCACCCGGTGTCGCTGCACTGACTTTCGGTCAGCGCGACGGCCAGTACGTCCCGGCAGGCGGCACCAACGAGGACGAAGTCGACTACCAGCTCGCCGGTCTGCACCCTTCGTACCTACCGCCCGGGGCGGAGGTCCCGCTCCCCGACATGCTCACCGCGCTGGAAGAGTTCCTCCGCACCCATCAGCGCCCCACCAGCATCACGTGGGTTCCCGCCGACTGAACGTTCCCGGCAGCGGCTTCGCTCCTCACGCACGCCACGCCCGCGTTTCTGACACCGCCGACCGAGTACCTCGGATCAGACCGAGTGCATCCGTTCGCGGGCCTGGCGGTAGGACTCGCGCGCCGGTCGCATCGTCGCCGGATCGCCGGCGGGCAGGCTGGTGCGAACGACGTCCCAGGGTGGCGGCTCCTCCGCACCGGACAACGCCCAGGCCGCTTGCCGTGCGGCGCCGATGGCGACGTACTCGTCCCACTCGGGGACTTCCACGTCGGCGTCGAACAGGGCCGGGGCGACGTGCTGCACCGCAGGCGAGCGGGCGGCACCGCCGGTCAGCAGCACGCGGTTGATCGTCACGCCGTGTTCGCGCAGGTGGTCCAGACCGTCGGCCAGCCCGCAGAGCATGCCCTCCACCGCGGCCCGGGCCATGTTGGCCTGCGTCATGTTGGTGATGCGCAGCCCGGTGATCGTGCCCGCGGCGTCCGGGAGGTTCGGGGTGCGCTCACCCTCGAGGTACGGCAACAACGTCAGCCCGCCGGCTCCGGGCTCGGCCTGCACGGCGAGCCGGTTCAGCCCGTCGAGATCGGTACCGAGCAGCTCGGCGGTGCTGCTGAGTACGCGCGCCGCGTTGAGGGTGCACACCAACGGCAGGAACCGGCCCGTGGCATCGCAGAAGCCGGCGATGTCCCCACCCGGGTCGGAAACGGGCTGCTGCCCGATGGCGAAGACCGTGCCGGAGGTGCCGAGCGAGACCACGACGTCACCCGGTCCGATGCCCAGTCCGAGGGCCGCGCCCATGTTGTCGCCGGTGCCCGGCCCGACGACGAGACCGTCGGCGGTGGTGGCCACCGGTTCGGCCGGTCCGCACACCCGCGGCAGGTGCGGCACCGAGCCGAACGCGCGCTCGACCAGGTCCTCGCGGTAGCGGCTCGAGCGGGGCGACCAGTACCCGGTTCCGGAGGCGTCTCCCCGATCGGTGGTGACGCGGGCGGGATCGCCGCTGCCCGCCAACCGCCACGTCAGGTAGTCGTGCGGCAGGCACACCGCCGCGGTGCGCGCAGCCGACTCGGGATCGGACTCGGCCAGCCACCGCAGTTTGGCCACGGTGAACGAGGCGCGCGGCACAATCCCGACCGCCTCGGCCCACTGCTGCGGACCGAGTTCGGCGACGAGCTCCTCGGCCGCCGCGGCGGGTGCGAGGTCGTTCCACAGCGACGCCGTGCGCACGACCTCGCCGCCTTCGTCGAGGCAGACCAGCCCGTGCTGCTGGCCCGCCACCGACACCGCGGCGACGTCGTCGAGGCCCCCGGCCCGGTCGACGGCGGTCTGCAGTGCCGTCCACCAGTGCCGGGGATCCACCTGGGTTCCCGAGGGGTGCTCGGCGTGACCCTCACGCACCGGCGCACCGGTCTCGGCGTCACGCACGAGCACCTTGCAGGATTGCGTCGACGAATCGACACCCGCGACGAGAGGCATGGTCAGCGCGCTCCCATGAGGTGCTCCACGGCCAACTGCTGCAGGCGCGCGTTGGCCGCGCCCCGCTGGGCCGCCTCCTCCACGTCGAGTTCCTCGGAGAGGACACCGGTGACCGTCTCGCCCTTGTCCAAAGTGGGCACCGACAGCTGGTCCACACGGGCGGCCTTGCGCGCTTCGGCCACCTCGGGGTCCGCGCGGAACTGCCGCGCCCGCTCGCGCAGCGTCAAGTAGGTGCGCATGTTGGCGCGCGCGCTCTCCCACACGCCCGCCTTGTCCTCGGTGCGCAGCGGCTTGTAGTCGAAGTGACGGGGACCGTCGTAACCGCCGTTCTCCAACAGGTCGACGAGGAAGAACGCGTTGATCAGGTCGCCGTGCCCGAACACGAGGTCCTGGTCGTAGCGCGGCCCGTGCTGACCGTTGAGGTCGATGTGGAACAACTTGCCCTGCCACAACGCCTGGGCGTAGCCGTGGACGGCGTTGAGCCCGGCCATCTGCTCGTGGCCGACCTCGGGATTGACCCCGACCATCTCGGGGTGGTCCAGCGTCTGGATGAACGCCAGGGCATGCCCGATGGTCGGGAGCAGGATGTCGCCGCGCGGCTCGTTCGGCTTGGGTTCCACGGCGAAGCGCAGCTGGTAGCCCTGCTCCTTGACGTAGTGCGTCAGGGCGTTGAGGCCCTCGCGGTAGCGCTCCAGGGCTGCGGCCGGATCGTAGGCGGCTTCGGCCTCCGAACCCTCACGGCCGCCCCAGAACACGTAGGTCTGCGCGCCCAGTTCGGCGGCCAGGTCGATGTTGCGCGCCACCTTGCGCAGGGCGAAGCGCCGCACGTCCCGGTCCTTGGCGGTCAGCGCGCCGTCCTTGAACACCGGGTGCCCGAACAGGTTGGTCGTCGCGGTCGGCACGACCAGGCCCGTCTCCGCCAGCGCCTTGCGGAACCGCTCGATGATCGCGGTGCGTTCCGCGGCCGGCGTGCCGAACGGGATCAGGTCGTCGTCGTGGAACGTGATCCCGTACGCGCCGATGTCGGCCAGTCCGTGCACCGCCTCCACGGGGTCGAGACGGTCGCGGGTCGGGGCGCCGAACGGGTCGTCGGCCCGCCAGCCGATCGTCCACAGGCCGAAGGCGAAGCGGTCCTGGGGCGTGGGGGTCAGGTCCATGATGTCTCCTCGTGTCGGGTTGGAATCGGGTTGGAAGGGAAACGCGGTCGTGCTCAGCTCGCCCGCGTCAGCGTGGTGCGGTCCATGTCCTCGAGCGTGCGCCCCTTGGTCTCGGGCACCCACTTGAAGACGAACCACACCGACACGGCCGCGAACGCGGTGTAGCCGAGGTAGGTCATCGACAGGTTGATCTCGGACAGCGGCGGGAACGAGGCGGTGATGGCGAAGTTCGCCAGCCACTGGGCGGCGGCGGCCACCGCCAGCGCCGGAGCGCGGAAGCGGTTCGGGAACATCTCGCCCAGCAGCACCCAGACGACCGGACCCCACGAGATGGCGAAGAAGAACACGAACACGTGCGCGGCGATCAGTGCCATCGGGCCGTAGGGGTCGGCCAGGTTCGGCTCACCGTCCACTGTGCTCGCATGACTGAAGGCGTAGGTGGCGACGGCCAGCATGATCGCCATGCCTGCCGAGCCGGTCATCAGCAGCCGGCGGCGGCCGACCCGGTCCAGCAGTACCAGCGCGATGAGGGTGCCGACGATGTTGAAGATCTGGGTGGACAAGCTCAGCAACAGGGAATCGGACTCGTCGATCCCGACCGACTGCCACAGCGCCGACGAGTAGTAGAAGATGACGTTGATCCCGACGAACTGTTGCAGCACGGACAGGACGACGCCGACCCAGACGATCGGGAGCAGGCCCGTGCGCCTGGTGCGCAGGTCCCGCACCTGCGGCCGGTGGTCGTTGGCCACGGATTCCCGGATCTCGGCGAGCCGTGCGTTGACGTCGCCGCCTTCGGTGGTGCTGAGGACCTCGTGGGCGCTGTAGATGCGTCCGCGAGCAACCAAGTATCGGGGCGATTCGGGGATGGTGAAGGCGAGCGCGCCGTAGAGGACCGCCGGGACGGCCTCGACGGCCAGCATCCACTGCCACGCGTCGAGCCCCAGCAGTGATTCCTCGGAGCCGCCCGCGGCGCCGGCGATGATCCAGTTGACGACCTGGGAGATCGCGATTCCCAGCACGATGGCCAGCTGCTGCAGCGAGCCGAGGCGCCCTCGGCTGCCGGCCGGGGAGATCTCGGCGATGTAGGCGGGTGCGATCACCGAGGCCATGCCGACCGCGACACCGCCGATGAGCCGCCAGAACGTGAAGTCCCAGACCGTCAGCGGCAGTGCCGAGCCGATCGCGCTGAGCAGGAACAGCACGGCGGCGGTGCGCATCGTCGCCAGTCGGCCGTACCGGTCGGCCAGCGTTCCGGCGCTCCACGCCCCGAGCGCCGAACCGATCAGCGCCGTCGCCACGGCCAGTCCGGTGACGACGGAACCGATCTCGAACTCGCTCTGAATGGCGGTGACGGCCCCGTTGATCACGGCGGTGTCGTAACCGAAGAGAAAACCACCGAGCGCGGCCACCACGGCGAAGTGCGCTGTGCGTAGCGAGTGGGAACCGGGGCCCGAACCCGGCGGATGCGCGGCGGAATGGACGGACATCAATGCTCCATTGCAGTGGGGAAACGAGCCCTCCGACGGGTTGGTAAGGATCGTATACTTACCAACCACTGTCAAGGTCGGAGCCGCCTGCTACCGAGCCGATGGGCGCAGATCACCATGGACCGTGGTGCTCGCGGCCGGTCACGGCCGCGCAGGCCACACGAGGAGGTTTCGCAGCATGGCCGATCCGCGGACGGTCCGGCAGATGAACCGGCAGCAGCTGCTCGAGCTGTTCAGCGACGGGCGCCCCCGCTCGCGCGCGGCGGTGGCCCGCACCACCGGCCTGACCAAGCCCTCGGTGGCATCGATCGTCGACGGCCTGCTGGAGGAGGAGCTGCTGATCCCCGCAGGCGTGGGCGAAGCCGGTGTGGTCGGCGGCCGTAAGCCGAACCTCGTGGTGTTCAACCCGGACGCGCGCGCCTACGTCGGCGTGCACCTGGGCGTGCAGCGCAGCTCGGTAGCGGTGGCCGACGCGCTCGGCCGGACCCTCGTGCAGGCGGCCGTGCCCAGCGCGGTCGGCGACCCCGCGGCCGGTGTGCGGGAGCTGGGGCCGCTGGTCCGCGGGGCGGCCGAACAGGCGGGCGTGCCCGTCGAGCGGATCACTTCGATCGGGGTCTCGGTCGCCGGCCTGGTCGACCACCGCACCGGCCACTGTCTGCTCGCGCCGAACCTGGACTGGCACGACGTGCCGTTGCGGGAGTGGGTCGAGGAGCTGTTCGGTGTCCCGGCGGTGATCTACAACGAAGCCCACGCCGGTGCGCTGGCCGAACAACGCTTCGGCTGGGGCAACGGAGTCGCCAACTTCGTCCGGATCATGGTGAGCGAGGGCATCGGCGCCGGGGTCGTGCTCGATTCCCGGCTGTTCGCGGGGGCCGCCGGAATCGGCGGGGAGATCGGCCACTGCCGAGTCGAGGACGACGGCAGGCGGTGCGCCTGCGGCAACATCGGCTGCCTCGAGAGCGTGGCCTCGCAACCCGCGATCCTGCAGTCGGCACGCGAGGCCGCCGAAGTCGCGGCCACCGACGTCGCGCCCACCTGCGACATCGACGACGTGCTGACGGCCGCCGCGTGCGGTGACACCGCGGCGGTGACCGCGGTGGAGCGCGCCGGAACCGCACTGGGGCGCGGGATCGGCTACCTGCTCAACGTGCTCAATCCCGACCTCGTCGTCCTCGGCGGCGCGGTCGCCGGTGTCGGCGACGTACTGTGGCGCCCGCTGGAACAGGCCGTTCGGCGCTCGTCACTGTCGCAGTCCGCCTGCCGCCTGACGGCGAGCTCACTGACCAGCGCCGAGCTCGACGGCGCCGTACTGCTGGCCCGCGAAACCGTCGCCCTGTGAGCAACTGTCGCCTGTGGAGGAGCGTGGCGTCACCCGGCTGATGACGACTCCGGACGTGCTGTTTCCGGAAGCCGCAGGTTCACCTCATCGGAACGCGACGATCTCGCTTCCACTGTGGCACACTGGAACGTATGTTCGGATACGGCGCGTCGTGGGGCGGTCCAGGCGCAGCGCACGACCGGAGTCGTAGGCTTGGCCACGTGCAGGACACCGGGGATGACACCGAGCGTGCGGCGCTGGTTGCGCTGCTACGCGCACGCCCGGGTGGCGAGAACTGGCGTAGTCTGACCGAGGACGTCGCGACGCGGTCGAGCGCATTGGCAGTGTGGAACGAGCGCTGCCCCGCCGAGCTGTTCCCCACGCCTCAGGGACCCCACGAGCAGCTGTCGGCCGCCGCACGTGACATCGCCGCGTGGCGAGCCGAAGGCCTCGGCTTCATGACGTTCCTGGACTGCGACTTCCCGGCGCAGCTACGGGAGATCCACGAGGTCCCGCCCGTGCTGTTCCATCGAGGAAAGCTCGTGCCTGACGACGTCGGCATGTCGGTGGTCGGGTCGCGGAAGGCCTCCCATCGGGGCCTGGATATCGCCCGCGCGATCACCCAGGGACTCGTACAACGAGACATCACCGTCATCTCGGGACTGGCGCACGGTATCGACACCGCCGCTCACACGCAGGCGCTGGAAGACGGCGGGCGGACGGTCGCGATCATCGGAACCGGCATTCGCCGCAGCTACCCTTCCGACAACGCACCGCTCCAGCAGCAGATCGCCACACAGGGGCTGGTCATGTCCCAGTTCTGGCCCGATGCCGCTCCCACCAAACACAGCTTTCCGATGCGTAACGCGGTCATGTCCGGCTACGGACGGGCCACGATCATCGTCGAGGCCGGCGAGTACAGCGGCGCCCGCATCCAGGCACGCCAGGCCGTCGCCCACGGCCGCACCGTGATCCTCACCGACCATGTTGTCGAGACCAACGCCTGGGCCCGCGCCCTCGTGGACCGCCCCGGCGTACATGTGGCCAGGGGGACGGCGGACGTGATGTCGAAGGCCGAGGACATCGCAGCGGCGGACCGCGACATCGACGAGCTGATCGCGCTCACAGCTGCGCAGTGACCGACTCCCAACTCACGACGCGTCTTGTCCGGCGAGTCCGGACGCAGGTCGGCGGATTCTTCAGCAATACACTCCGCGGAGCTGCCGGCGTCTGCACGGCGTGCACCGGCCCGGCAACCTCTGGTCTCTGTCCTCAGTGCCGCAACGCGCGCACGACTCACGGACGCCACCTGGCCGACCTTGTCGTCCCGCTGGCCTACGCACAAGGCAGAAGGAACCCCCGCCACCAGTCTGAACACCACATGTACATGTACAAGAGGTCCCCACCCGCGCCGAAGTGCGTGCAGGACCTCAAGCTCATGATGGCCGCCGCCACAGCCGTACACGGCCCCTGTATCGCTCGCGAGACCGGGTGGTGGGACGCCCTGACCTTTGTGCCGTCCGGGAACCATCCCGGCCCCACGCACCCGGTGGTGAACCTTGCCCGCCAGGTCGTCACGCCGGACAAGGCGCCTACACGGATACTTCTCGAACCGGGTCCCGGCTACGAGGAACCGCCGGACCGCACGCCACGACAGGATCGGTTCCGACTCTCCGACACGTTCGAGGGCGCGGTTTCCGGGGGCCACGTCCTGGTCGTGGACGACACCTGGGTTTCCGGAGACAAGGGACAGTCGGCGGCGCTGACTTTGAAGGCTGCAGGTGCCTCGACGGTGACCGTGCTCTGCGTCGCACGGTGGCTGCGGGCCGACTGGCCCGACCACGAGGAGCTGATCACCAAGCTCGAGCAGCCGTACGATCCGCTCTGCTGCCCGGTCAGCGGCGGTACGTGCGACTAGCGACGACCGGACAGCACGCCGGGCCGGGAGCTCGGATTATGCCCACTCAGGTCACGACGTGCTCACGGCGGTAACGCATCACCTGCCGACTGGCGATGAGCTCAGAGTCTGCATCCATAGCGCCGGCTCCGTCCCCGGCGCCACACATGTCCACTCAGGAGCTCCTGTCCTGCCCGTCGTTCCGGAAAGGGAGACGCATGCTCAAGCCTGTGGCCGCCTGCATCCTGTCCGCTCTCGTCATCGGGGCCACTGCGGCCTGTCAAGCGCCCGGTGGCCCTGCCCCGACCACCGTCACCACGTCCGCCGAGTCGGTCGCACCGGCTGACCTGTCATCGGAGCCAGCATCTCCCACGACGGTGACAATGCCCTCTGTGGAAGGCCAGAACCTCATGGAGGCCATGGACACGTTGGACCAGCTCGGCGTCACCGACATCCTGCCAAGACCCAACGACGGCCACGCTTTCGTAGCGAACCCCGCCAACTGGGTGGTCGCAGCACAGGACCCCACCGCCGGCACGGAACTCAGCACCGCAGACGAAGTGACCCTACAGGTCAGCAAGACGGACGAAGCCGAGTCGAGCTGGTGCGGTGACAGGGACTGCTGACGCTACTCGGGACAGCATCTCGGCGACCAGCGTCAGCCCTGCCTCACGGGCGGAAGTCCGCCTCCCCGAAATGGTCGCGGACAGCGATGTCCGTGTCGTCGATGTTTCCGATTCGGCCGTGGAGGAGCGTGGCGGTGGGGACAATCGACCCACGTGGTGATCGGCCTGTCGGCGGAGACCGACTCGGTGACGAGAGGCGACCACCGTCCGATATGTGCCGACGACCACCGACGACATTCACGACATGCTCGACGAGGACCAGCGAATGACGACTCGCCGCTGCCCCGACGACCGCAGCACCGGCAGCAACGGCACCACCGACGACGCCGGCAACGACCCGTCCCCCGACGCCCCACCGGAAACGGGGTCGACCCGGAGCCGCCCCGGGCTCCGCCACCTCGGCAGGGTCCTGCTGGCAGCGTCGATGTGGCTCCCGCTCGGTTACGTCGCCGCGCTCGTCCTCGCCGAATCACCTCACGACAGCGAGCCGGGTCGACTCGTCGTGTCCGCTCTCGAGCCGACACTCATCGCCGCCCCGCTGCTCTACTGGCAAACCCGACGCCGTGACCCCGCGTTCCGGCAGCTGGCGCTGACGACCCTGCTGTGCCATGCCGTCTTCTGGGCGCTGACCGCCGCCACTGGGTGGTGGTGACCCGCCGGGGCCGGACCACACCTCTTACGCGGCTGATGTCCTCGGTTCCAACTGGACGACCAGTTCGGCCTCCAGCGCAGAGGCAAGTCGCTCCAGCACCGGGATCGTCGGCATCGTGCCTCCGGCCTCGAACCGTGCGACCGCAGGCTGGGTCATTCCGGCGGCCTCCGCGAGCCGGGTCTGCGTCCAGCCCTGCTGCTCCCGCAAGGCACGCACGGTCTTGCCGAGCTCGAATGCCAACCGAGCCGCATCGTACGCCTCGGCCGCTCCGGACTCGGCCATCCTCTCGTCCCGCAGCTGCTGCCATGCAGTGCGCTCGGCCATGGCCATCACTCCCCGCTGTGTTCCGCGACAGTATGTCCCTCAGTTGCACACCGCCGCATCGCAACACGAGCCCGGTGCACCTCCCGCGACTCCCGCATACGGGTCTTCCGGAATTCTGTCAGCAGTAACGGTCCGTACTCGGCCAGCAGGTCGACGTAGAACAGCTGGAGTCACTGTTGGATGACCGTCGTTACGACTCCACACCCAGCCCCACCGGGCAGGACACCCCGGTCCCGCCGAGGCCGCAGTAGCCGTTCGGCACCTTGTAGAGGTACTGCTGGTGGTAGTCCTCGGCGTAGTAGAACTCGCCCAGCGGCGCGAGTTCCGTGGTGATCTCGCCCTGGCCCGCCGCGCGCAGCGCCTGCTGGAACGCCTCCCGCGACGACTCGGCGACGGCGCGCTGCTCATCGCCGTCGTAGTAGATCGCGGAGCGGTACTGGGTGCCGACGTCGTTGCCCTGACGCATGCCCTGCGTCGGGTCGTGGCCCTCCCAGAACACCTTCAACAACTGTTCGTAGCTCACCCGCGTCGGGTCGTAGACGACGAGGACCGCCTCGGTGTGGCCGGTCAGCGCGGTGCACACCTCTTCGTACGTCGGGTTCGGCGTGTGCCCGCCCGCGTAGCCGACGGCCGTCGAGTACACCCCGTCGGTCATCCAGAACACCCGCTCGGCGCCCCAGAAGCAGCCGAGGCCGAACACCGCGGTGCGCATCCCTTCCGGGAACGGCGGTTTGATGCGCCGATCCGGATACACCGCGTGCAGCTCGGGCGTCACCAGCGGCTCGCTGCGGCCCGGGAGGGCCTCGTCCGCGGAGACCCGGCGCGTCTTGTCTCGACCGAAAAGCGACATACGGCCATGGTAGGCGACACATTCTCGTACGAACCGCTGATAACAACCGTGCATCGGCCAGTACTGTGCTCGGCATACGCGCCGGCCGCCGGAAACGGCGAGCGGCCCCGCCCGCGCCCCACCCGAGCACTGCGTCCCACCCGAGTACGAAGACCCACAGGAGAGCCCGCCATGAGCTGGCAAGAAGAGCTGCGACGTCTCGATGCCCAGCTCACCGCCGGTGCCCTCACCGAGGCCGAACACCGGCGCAAACGAGAGGAGATCCTCGCCGAGGCCTCCTCCGACGGTGACGGCGGTGACACCCGCGACACCGGTGACGCCGGCTCTTCGGGACAACAGAGCGCCGCCGGCCCTGCCACCGGGTCCGGGGAGCAGGCCGCCGACGGCCCGACATGGGCGGCCGCCAACCCCGCAGCGGCCGCACAGCTGTCCGCGAGCCAGGACTCCGCCGACATCCGACCCGACGCGAACCGGCCGGGTCCGTCGCAAAGCCCGTCGTCGCAAAGCCCGTCGTCGCAAAGCCCGTCGCCGCAGAGCCCGTCGCCGCAGAGCCCGTCGCCGCAGAGCCCGTCGTCGCAGCCGGTATCGACGGCCGCGCCGGCTCCGTCGACGAAGCCCGCCCCGACCCCGCTGAGCTACGCCCCCTCGACGGCCCGACGCGCGCCCGCTCCCCTGTTCGTGCCGCACACACCGGCGAACGGCTCCCCCGGCCCGGCCGACCAGGGCGATGTCGGCGCGGGCCGACCGGTCGACGCCTACGAGACGGCCCAGGCGAGCGCCTACCCCGACTTCTCGGCACCCGCGAAGAAGCGCAAGGGCACCTGGCTCGTCGTACCGCTGGTGATCCTCCTGGTCCTCGGTGGCGTCGTCGGCGGTGCATGGTGGCTCGGCACCTCCGGAGACGGCACGGCCTCACCCGCCCCGACGTCCGGCACACTGGCCGACCCCGACGACGGCCCCGACGACAACGACGAGGCCTCGCTCAGCGACCGCCTCCCCGAACTGCCCGGTGAGCCGAGTCCCGACAACTCGACGATGTCGGTCGACCGTGCCCTCGACCTCGGGTTCGTCACCGACGTCGACGCCGAGTCGATGCGCACGTTCGGCGTGGCCGACCTCGTCTACCGCGCCTCCGCCGAGGGCAAGCAGGGTTACAGCCTCCTCGTGGCACGCACCCCGAGCGAGCAGAAGGCCGTGGGCCTGCAGCGCGCCATGAACACGACCCTGGTCAAGGAAGGGTTCAGCAACGGGCGGCTGCACGACGACCCGCGATTCATCTCGTTCACCGGTGAGCGGTCCGACGGCCGGGTGAGCATCGTCTGGTACGCGTCCGGCAACAAGGCCGTCGGCATCGGCGTCTCCCAGCCGACCGGCGGCGACGAGCGAAAGCTGACTCGCCACCTCGAGAAAACCCTCACCTCGCTGCAGGACGCGCTCCCCGCGTCCTCGTGAGACCGCGGCGGTGGGGTTCCGCGACCCGCATCCGGCGTGCCCGCCGTTCGAAAGAAGCGTTCCGGTGACCGGCCGGAATCGGCGAGGTCACAAAATGACCCACACCTCCTCACGGCCTGCACACCGTGCAGAATGAGCGCAGTTCGAACACATCGTAGGAAGCGGCCGCCCGAGCCGGCGGCGCTGATCGACCAGGGGGTACGTGGTGTCCTGGCAGGAAGAGTTGCGCAAGCTGGACGAGGAGCTTGCAGCCGGCAGACTCTCCGCTGACGACTACCGCGTGCGGCGCGACCAGGTGCTGTCGTCGGCCGTCACGCATGGTGACGAAGCCGCGGGCGCCGCGCAGTCTCAGACGCCGGGGCAGGCACCCGGACAGCCGGCGGCACAGCCCGGCCAACCGCAACAGCCGGCACAGCCCCAGCAGCCCGCTCAGCCGCAACAGCCCGCTCAGCCGGACCCCGCCCAGCAGCAGGCCGCCCCGCAGCAGGCGGCGCAGCAGCCCCAGGCACAGCCGCCCCAGCAACCCCAGGCGCCGCAGGCACCCCAGGCGCAAGCACCGCAGGCCCAGGCCCCGCAGCAGCCGCAGCAGCAGAACCCCCAGGCTCCTCAGCAGCAGGACCCGCAGCAGCCGCAGAATCCGCAGCCACCGGAGAACCAGAACCAGGGCGGTGACGGCAACTCGACGCAGGTCATCGCCCCGGTGACCCCGCCGCCCGGGCAGGCGGGCCAGCCCCCGCAGGCCGCCCAGCCGAGCGGCGACCCGGAGGCCACGCAGGCGGTGCGCCCGTCCGACCCGGAGGCGACGCAGGCGGTCCGGCCCGGTGACGCCGAGGCGACGCAGGCCGTCCAGCCGGTGGCTCCGCCACAGCCGCCGTACCAGCCGCAGGCCTCCCCCGCCGCGGGTTTCCCGCAGCCGGCGCAGCACCAGCCGTGGAACGCACCGGAGGCCGACCAGAGCCCGCCGTGGGGCGGCGAGTTCCCGCCCGTCTCGCCCGGCAACTCGGCCGACTGGGGCCAGGGCCCCGAGGACTCGTTCGAGAGCGAATCGAAGGGCGGCAAGGGCAAGATCTTCGCGATCCTCGGCGCCGTCGTGCTGCTGGCCGGTATCGCGACGGGTGCGTTCTTCCTGTTCGGCTCCGGTGACGGTGACAACCAGGCGGGCGGCGGTAACCAGGGTCAGCAGGGCGGCGGCAACAGCAGCAGCCAGGCCCCACCGCCGCAGGACGACATGCCGCTCGACGGCCAGCAGGGCGAGCTGGAGGACAGCGCGTCGCTCGACTCGTGGGACGACATCGCCAGCATCAACCTGCTCACCGACGACGAGTCGTCCGCCTACCAGAGCGCGGGCCCCGGCGAGGCCGAGTACGCCGTGTACCGGCACGACGGCGGCAAGGTCAAGACGGTCGTGCTCATGGTGAAGGTCGCCGACCAGGACGCCGCGTCGGCAGCGGTGGGCGAACTGCGCGACATCCAGCTCAAGAACAACCAGAAGAACACGTCGGTCAACGGCGTTCCGGGTTCGGTGCAGGTCACCGAGATCCAGCAGAAGAAGGACAAGGGCAAGATCGTCCAGCCCGCGACGATGCGTGCGCACTACCTGTCCGGTGACGTGCTGGTGCGCATCGAGGGCTGGTCCGGCGAGGAGAAACTCGGCGCCATCCGGGACAAGTTCGAGGCGACATTGAAGACCCAGCTCGACAACCTGCCCGCCGATGAGTGAGCCGACCCAGGCCAGCGGCGACCTGACCGTGGTCACCGCGTGCACCATCGTCGCCCGCAACTACCTGCCCGCGGCACGTGTGCTCGCCGCGTCGTACCTGAAGCACCACCCGGGGCACCAGTTCGTCGTCGGTGTCATCGACAGCGACCGCGGCATCGACACCGAGGCCCCCGGCGACGACGAGACGGTCATCGACGGGATGCGCATCGTCGGGCCGTCGGCGTTCGGGATCGACTCCGAGACGTACCTGCGCATGGCGACGGTCTACTCGATCACCGAGCTGGCGACCGCCGTCAAGCCGTACCTGCTGCGGGAGTTGCGGGCCGGTTCGTCGGTGGTGATCTACCTCGACCCGGACATCCAGGTGTTCTCGCCGATGCCCGAGGTCGCCGAGCTGGCCCTCGAGCACAGCATCGTGCTCACCCCGCACTTCACCGCGCCGCTGCCGCGTGACGGCAAGGAGCCCGACGACGCCGTCATCATGGGCACCGGCATCTTCAACCTCGGATTCGTCGGTGTCGGGCCGGGTTCGGAGGAGTTCCTCGAGTTCTGGGCGGGCAGGCTGCGGCAGGACGCGATCGTCGCACCCGCCGAGCAACTGTTCACCGACCAGCGCTGGGTCGACCAGGTGCCCGCGTTGTTCCGGCACGTGGTGCTCACCGACCCGGGCTTCAACGTCGCGTACTGGAACCTGCACGAACGCCCCGTCGAACGCGCCGACGACGGCACGATCACCGCGGGCGACCACCAGCTGCGGTTCTTCCACTTCTCCGGGTACCGCCCCGAGAAGCCGTGGCTGCTGACGTTCCACTGCGCCCGCAACCCGCGGGTGCTGCTGTCGGACAACCCCGACCTGCGCGCCCTCTGCGACGCCTACGGCACGGCGCTCAAGTCGTCCGGGTACGCCGAGACGCTGGACGCGATCCCGTACGGCTTCGCCACGTTCGGCGACGGCACGCCGCTGCCCGCGGGCTGCAGGCGACTGTTCCGCGACGGGTGGATCGCCGCCGAGACACCCGACGAGACGGGCCGCGGCGCGGGCCGCCGCGAACCCATGCCGCCGCACGCCTACGGCGAGGACGGTGGCGAAGCGCTGCGCGCGTGGCTGTCGGCGCCCGCCGACCACGCGCAGGCCGCCGCGGGTCTGAACCGCATGACGATGGCCGTCTGGCGCGAGCGGACGGACCTGCAACTGGCGTTCCCGCACCCCACCGGTGCCGACGCAGAGGGTTTCCGCGCCTGGTGCGACAACTCCGGTGTCTCCGAACAGGTGCTGCCCGACTGGGCGTTGCCCCACCGGCAACCCGAGCCGCGCGAACCGGACGAGGACTTCGGCGTCAACCTCCTCGGCTATCTGACCGCGGAACTCGGCCTCGGCGAGATGGGCCGCGTCATCCACGACGCGATCGTCGACGCGGGCGTCGAGGTGGCGTCCGTGGTCGAGGAGAAGGCGGTGTCGAACCGCACCGGCGTCCAGCGGCCCGCCACGGCAGGCGACCCGCGGTTCCCGCTCAGCATCATCGCCGTCAACGCCGACCAGACCCGCCTCGCCGCGTCGACGCACCCCGACGTCGTCCACGACCGGTACCGCATCGGCCTGTGGGCGTGGGAGCTCGAGGACTTCCCCGAGTGGCAGCACGAGGCGTTCTCGATGGTCGACGAGGTGTGGACCGTCAGCGACTTCTGCCGCGACGCGTTCGGCGCCCACGCACCCGTCCCGGTGAAGACCATTCCCGTGCCCGTGCGCGACCCCGGTCCGACCGCGCGCGTGCGCAAGGCGAGCGACCCGACGCGGTTCCTGTTCGCGTTCGACTTCAACAGCGTCGGCGAGCGCAAGAACCCGTGGGGCGCGGTCGAGGCGTTCCGGATCGCGTTCGAAGGCCGCACCGACGCGCGGCTCGTGCTCAAGACGATCAACGGCGACCTGCACCCGCAGGCCGCGGAACGCCTGCGCACCATGGTCGCCGACGACGCCCGCATCGAGCTCGTCGAGGGCTACCTCAGCGCCGCCGAGCTGGCGGACCTGTACGCCTCCGCCGACTGCTACGTGTCGCTGCACCGTAGTGAGGGTTTCGGGCTGACGGTCGCCGAGGCGATGGCGCGCGGCATGCCGGTGATCAGCACCGCGTACTCGAGCACCACGGAGTTCCTCGACGCCGACACCGGCTGGCCGATCCCGTACCGCCTGGTGCCGGTCGGCGACGGCTGCGAGCCGTACCACCCGGGCGCGCTGTGGGCCGAACCCGACGTCGAGGTGGCGGCCGAGGCGATGCGCCAGGTCGCCGACGTTCCCGCGGAGGCCTCGCGGCGGGGCCGCGCCGCGAGGGAACACATCCTGCGCACACGGTCGATGGAAGCCGCGTCGACGTGGCTGCGCACCGAACTCGAACGCGCGCACCGGACGTGGCTCGAACGCCGCAGGACCGCCGAGGAGACACCCGCGCCCGAGGATCCGCTGACACCGATGCGGCAGTCCCGCGAGGCGCTGCGCTGGCGGCCCGAAACGGGAACCGCCGCGCGCTCGCCGATCGCACCCGCGCTGCGCAAGGCCGTGCTGCGGCTGCTGGACCACTACGACGTCCACCAGCGCAGGGTGCTCGGTGCGCTGCAGGACGGGTCCGAGGCGACCATGCAGCGCCTGCTGGGGCGGATCGAAGCGCTCGAACGGTCCGTGGAGGCGACGTCGAGCGAGGCCGCGGAGGCACGCGAGGCTGCTCGCAGGCAGGAGAAGCGGGCCGAGCAGCTGCGCCGCACCGTGGACGAGCTGCGCCAGGTCGAGACCGTGGGCGTCGACGAGTTCCGCAGCAGCAAGGCCGACATCGGGAAGGTCGCCGACAGACTCGCGCACCTGTCGGCCGACATCGACCGTCGGCACGAGGTGATGCACGAGTTCATCCAGGCGCGGGACCAGCGGTTCGACAACGACGAGCACGCCATTCAGCGACTCGGCCGCGACCTCGAGGCCGTGCTGGAGGCGGCGCGGCTCGTGCACGCGCCCATCCCCGAGGGCAGCGACGTCGTCGTGTGCGACGCCGGCGCGCTGCTGCTGCCCGTCGACGACGTGATGCTGCCGTGGATCCGCCACCACCGGTCGTGGGAACGCGACGAGGCACAGCTGTTGACGCAGCTCGCGCAGCGGCGTCCTGGCGCGTTCCTGGACCTCGGCGCCCACGTCGGCTATCACACGTTGAGCCTGCTGCGGTCGTCACCCGCCGTCACGAACGTCGTCGCCGTCGAAGCCGATCCGACGAACGCGGAGTACCTGCGCCGCAACCTGGCCGTGAACCTGCCGAAGGACCGTTCGGGGCTGGTCAGCGTGCTGGAGGCGGCCGCGTGGGACGGGGACGGCAACCTCGTGCTGGCCCACCCCGACGAGCGCAACAGCGGAGACCACCGGGTCCGCGAACCGGACGGCACGGCCGGACTCATGGTGCAGGCCGTGCGGCTCGACGGCCACACCGACGTGCTGCGCCAGCCGGTCGGCCTGGTCAAGACCGACCTGCAGGGCCGCGACCACCGCGCGCTCGCCGGGCTGCAGGAGACTCTCGAGCGGGACCGGCCGGACGTGCTGTGCGAGTTCTCGCCGGAGGCGATCGAGGAGTTCGGCGACGACCCGTTCGCCGTGCTGACCGCCTACCGGAAGTGGGGATACCAGCCGGTCGAACTGCTCGCCGACGGCACACTCGCCGACGACGAGCCGGACGACACGCTCGTCCACCACGCCCGCACGGACCAGCGCGGCTTCACCACCCTCTGGCTCCGCCCCCAGTAACCCTCCGCAGTCGGCTTGTTGCCCCCAAGGGCACCTTGGTGGCGTTGAGTGCCACCAAGGTGCCCTTGGGGGTTTTCGGCGACGACCCTTTCGTGACACCCAGCCGCACGGGGCAGTTACGCCGCGTCGATGTCGCTACGGGTTCAGCTCGGCGTACGCCAACAGGTACGCGCCCCACCAGGCGCCGCCGATACACGCGAGCGACACCACGACGGCCGACACCCATCGGGGCGCGCGGGCCAGCAGGAACGCCACCGGAACGGCGAGTGTGATCGCGGGCAGCAGGAACCGGGCCCGACAGTTCCAGAACGCGCCGGTGCCGAGCGCCGAGACCGTCATCGCCGCGGTGTAGACGTGCGCGGGCAACGGGATCGAGCGGACGAACCACGACGCGACGAGCAGCCCGACGCCCGCGACGACGACCACGGCGAGAATCACCGACCACATCGGTTCCTCGCCCGACAGCACCCTGCCGAGGGTGATCCAGGTCAACTCGCCGCCGTCGAAACCCATGTGCCAGGCGTGGTCCTGGATCCAGAACCACGCGTCGAGACGGCCGCCGCGCCACGCGACGTACAGCAGGTAGGCGGCCAGCCCCAACGGTGCCAGCAGCACGGCAGCCCAGGGACGCCAACCGTCGCGGCGGCGCGCGATCGCGATCAACGCCGCGACGCCGACGGCCGCGATGAGTGCCACCGCGGTACTCCGTGACAAGCCCGCGACCAGCGTCAATCCACCCGCGGCCAGCCACTGCCGCCGTTCGAGCGCCAGCAACGTCCACACCGCGACGGCCACGAACAGCGACTCGGAGTAGCCCATGCGCAGCGCGATCGCACCGGGCGCGACGGCCCAGAGCACGGCCATCAGGTTGCCGACGCGCGGTCCGCCGAGGCGGGTGCCGAACACGTGCAGCCCCCACGCGGCGACCCCGCCCGCGAGCAGCGACACCAGCAGCAACGCGGCCGAGGCCGGCATGCCGAACAGCCCGAACACCGACGCCAGCGCGGGCAACAACGGGAAGAACGCGAGGCTGACCGGTTCGGGGTTGCCGTCGGCGTCGAGGAGGATGTCCTGGCGATAGCCGTGCTCGGCGATCTCGGCGTACCAGTGGACGTCGTAGCTGCCGACCAGTTCCGTGAACGACACGCCCGCGCGGTCGGCGACGAGCGCGATGACGACGTACGAAACGACCTGGATCGCGTAGAACGCCGTGAGCGCAGGCAGCACCGGCCGAAGCGCGCGCCACGCGCGTTGGCGAAGCGTCACAGGCGCCGCCGGCGGAAGCGCGGCGGTCGTGTCGGTCATGCGCGGCGTCACAGCTCATCGGTCGGACGGGGATTCCACAGCCATGCTAACTGCGGATACGCTGCCGTTTGCCCGATTCACCGTTGGAGTGAACCAGAGCACCGGACGTCGCCACAGCCGGGAACGGGAGGATCGGCAGCGACACGGAGCGGCACGCTGAGGGGGTAGTGCGTTGGACAGGGCGTCACGCGCTCGGCCGAAGCCGCTCGAAGGCGACGACAAGACCCGCATCTCGTTCGTCGACATGGGCCGTGCGATCGCGGCGCTGCTGGTGGTCTACTCCCACATCGCGCACCCGTGGGTGCAGGTCAAGGGCGAGGACGCACCGGTCATCGAGTTCGTGGAGACGTTCAGCAGCGAACCGATGCGCATGGCCACCCAGGGCATCGGCCAGATCGCGGTGCCGTTCTTCTTCCTGGTCAGCGGGTTCATCGTGACACCGATCGCGATCCGCCAGGGGTATCGGAAGTTCGCGCTCAACCGGTTCATCCGCGTGTACGCGCCGCTGCTGTTCGTGCTGCTGTTGACGTCGGCCGCGTTGTGGGCGGGACTCGAACCGCAGTCGACGGGCCAGTCGCAGGAACTGACGCCATGGACGATGTTCACCAACTGGACCCTGGTGAACTACATCCTGTATCCGCAGGTCGTCCTCATGCCGGTGGCCTGGACCATGATCATCGAGGTCCTCTTCTACCTGATCCTGTTGGCGCTGCTGCCCGTGCTGCGACGGGCGGTGTGGCTGGCGATCGGCATCGAGTTGACGTTCGTGTTCGTCGTGCTGGCGAGCCGCAGTGAGCTGAACGAGTCGTGGTCGCTGTTCGCGGTCAACGTGTCCTACCTGCCGATCCTGATCATCGGACAGATCATCTGGGCCACGACGTCGAAGAAGATCCCGCTGTGGGCGGGCGGCGTGCTCGGCGCGCTGGCGTGGATGCTGTACGTGTACGCCGACATCATCGACGTCGGGCGCATCGACGACTCGTACAACCTCGCGATGTCGATCGCCGTGATGTTCTTCCTGATGGGCTACTTCGCCGAACCGAAGCTGCGGCAATTCCGGTTCTGGACCGCCATGTCGGAACGCTCGTACTCCATCTACCTGCTGCACGGGCTGGGCATCTTCGTCACGCTGGGCCTGCTGCGCCCGACCGTACCGTTCGCCATCGCGTTGCCGATCTCGCTGCTGGTCACGGCGGGGCTGGTCGAGGTCAGCTACCGCGGGGTGGAACGGCCGAGCCACGATCTGGCCCGAAGACTGTCCCGCCGCGTGGGCAACTCGCCGGGGCGCGGCTCCGCGGCGAGCAACGCGTCGAACGGTGCGCCGGGCGATGCCGGTGCGGAGGAAACGCGGCGCGCAGATGCCGGGTCCGGGTCCGGGCCGCCGAACGCCGACGCGTCCGAACCGACCGAGCGGATCCGTGTCGATCACGGCCGCGCGGATGCCGGTGGTGCGGTGGCAGACGGTCCGGTGGCAGGTGGTGCGGCGGAACCGCTGACGTCGAGGCCGCGGCCATCCGGATCGCGGCCATCGGGATCGCGGCCGTCGGAGTCGCGGCCGTCGCGGGCGGACGGTCGGCGTTCGGGGCCTCCCCGGCAGGAGCCGAAGGGCGCGGATCGTCGGCCCAGGCAACCACGACCGCCGGGGAGCGGACCGCGACCCGCACCCGAGCCGCTTCCCGAGCACAACGGCCGCGGCGCCGATCCTCGACTCAACGGGCGCGGTCACCCCGGCGACCGGCCCGGCGGCCGGCCCCGCCCTCGACCGGACGGAGCCGAGCCGACCGTGAATCCCCGCCGGGAACCGCCTCCGGGTCGGTCCGCGCAGCCTCAACGGCGACCTCCGCAGCAACCGCCGGGCCCGGGCGCAGGTCCGCGCAGGGAGCAACAGCGGGAGTCGCACACGCCGGACTCCCGTCCGGTGGAACGTCCCGGCCCGGCGAGGCCGGAGCGAAACGGAGCGGAGCGGGGCGGTCCCGAGCACGCGCAGCAACAACCGCAACGGATGTCGCCGCCACGACCGCCCGAACCGGAACCGCGTCCGCGGCCACCCCGGCTGCCGCCGCGAGAATCACCCGAGCCTCCCCCTCACGAACATCGGATTCCGCCCCGACGCCCGGACGACGACGGTCCGCGACACGCTCGGTGACGCCACGCTCGTTCGACGCCACGTCCGGCCCGCCGACGAGTCCGCTGACAGGCGAAAATGGGGACAGACCCCACGGGGCGAGCACGAGGAGGACGAGTCTTGACCCTGTACAGGCGGTGGCTCCACGAACTGTGGAACGGCGACCTCGACGACCTGGAATCGATCGCGGCGCGGATCGTCACCGGTGACTTCGTCGGCCACTGGCCGGGGCGCCCTGCGCTGGTCACCGGCCCCGATCAACTGGCAGCCGTGATCCGCGAGGGCCGCGGGATGTTCGACGAGATCACCTTCGCCGTCGACGTCGGACCGGTCGTCGACGGTGATCTGATCAGCGCCCGGTGGGTCGCCCGCGGCCGCCGGAACGGGACGCCTGCCGAGTTCCACGGCCACGACATCCTCCGTCACGACGGCCGCATGTTCGTCGAGTACTGGGTGATCGCCGAAACGCCGTGACTCCCGCTCCGGCGGCGCCGAGTCAGCGTCCGACGGCGTAGCCCTGCATCCCACGCGGGTTCGCCGCACCACGGAGGATCCCGCCGTTCGGGTCGCGCGACACCGCCGAAAGGCGTCCCAACGCCCACGGCCCGGCGTCGACCACGTCGTGACCACGGTCCGTCAGGTCCGCACGTGTCTCCGCACCGACGCGGGATTCGACGACCAGCTCCTTCGGCGTCCACGATCTGGGGTAGAACGAACTCGGGAAAGCCGTCGTGTGCCACGCCGGCGCGTCGATCGCTTCCTGCAGGTTCAGTCCTGCGCCGACGTGCGCGAGCCAGAAGCAGAGCTGCCACTGGTCCTGCTGATCGCCGCCGGGTGTCCCGAACGCGAGGGTCGGTTCACCGTCCCGCAGTGCCATCGACGGCGACAGCGTGATCCGCGGCCGCTTCCCGGGCGCGAGCGAGTTGGGGAGCCCGTCCTCGAGCCAGAACATCTGAGCCCGCGAGTCCAGGCAAAAGCCCAGCTCCGGGATCGTCGGTGACGACTGGAGCCAGCCACCGGACGGGGTCGCGGACACGATGTTGCCCGCTGCGTCGACGACGTCGACGTGCACGGTGTCACCGCGAGTGCGGCCCTGAGGTTCGACAGTGGGTTCGCCGATCGCGCCGGACCCGGCGGTGGTGCCACGCGTCCGTTCGATCATCTCCGGCAGGCGGGCGCCCTCCCCGCCGGGACGCAACCGGTCGCCGGCTTCGTCGCCGATCAGAGCCCTGCGGTGCGCGGCGTACTCGCGTGACAGAAGGCGGTCGATCGGCACGTCGCCGGAGTCGCCGTACCAGGCTTCGCGGTCCGCGAAGGCGAGTTTCGCCGCTTCGGTGGCCAGGTGGATCGTCCGTGCCGTCGGTTTGCCGTCCACATACGACAGGTCGAGTTCCTCGAGGATGCGGAGCTGCTGCACAAGGGTTGGCCCCTGCGTCCACGCGCCGCATTTGACGAGGCTCCACTCCCCGAAGTCGGCCACAACGGCATCCTCATAGGACGCCTCCCACGAGGCAAGGTCCTCGCCGGTGAGAAACCCCGCGTGGTCACGGCCCGAATCGTCGCGGAATGCGGTGCGGCTGAACATGTCGACAGCCTCGGCGACGAATCCCTGAGACCATGCCCGTCGCGCGGCGTCGATCTGCTCCTCCCGACCGGACACTGTTTCGGCTTCGCCGAGCAGCCGTTGCCATGTCCGGGCAAGGACGCGGTTCGAGTGGAGCGAACCCGCGGTCGGTGCATCGCCGCCCGGAAGCCACAACTGTGCGGATGTCGGCCAATGCGTCGCGAACAGGTCGGACACCGCGTCGATCGTCGAAGCGATTCGGTCAAGAACCGGAATGCCGTTCCAGGCGTACGAAATCGCGTACCCGAGCACTTCACGGAGCGACTTCGTGCCGTAGTCACGGAGAAGAAGTAACCAGGCATCCCATGCACCCGGCACCGTGGCCGACAGCAGTCCGCTGCCGGGGATCAGTTTCAGTCCGAGGTCGTCGAAGTGATCGATCGTGGCGGCAGCCGGTGCGCCCCCTTGGCCGCAGAGCACCCGCGGGCCTCCACCTGCCGGAGCGAAGATCGCCGGCACCTGCCCGCCCGGTCCGTTCAGGTGCGGCTCGGCGACCTGGAGGACGAAGCCCGCGGCGACGGCGGCGTCGAAAGCGTTCCCCCCGTCTTCCAGCACCGCCATACCCGCCGCCGACGCGAGCCAGTGCGTCGACGCGACCATGCCGTGAGTCCCGACGAGTTCGGGCCTGGTGGTGAACGCGGAAGGATTCGCAGCAGACACGCTACGACCCTACGACCAGTCAGGTAGTTACCTCAACTAACGACATCTCACCCGACGGCAGGCGTGGCGTATTCGACAACGCGTGGCCTGCCGATGCCCTGCCAGCTCAACCCCGCGTCGAGCACCGTCGTCGGGTCGAGCAGGTTCCGCGTGTCCAACACTGTGTCGCCATGCATCGCCTCGGCCATGACGTGCCAATCCAGTCTGCAGAACTCCGGCCACTCCGTGAGCACGACGACCGCGTCGGCACCTTTCGCCGCCCGGTAGGCACTGTCGACGACGAGCATCCCGGGCTGCTCTTCAGCAACCGCCGGATCGTAGGCAGCGACCTCCGCCCCGTGAGCACACAACACTGACGCCACTCCCAGCGCAGGCGAATCGCGCAGGTCGTTGGTACCCGCTTTGAACGCAAGCCCCAGCAGACCGATCCGAGCTCCGGAAAGGTCCCCACCCACCGCTCTCGCGATCTTCGAGATGACACGCTCCCGCTGGGCGAGGTTCTCAGCAATAGCAGCACCGAGCAGGTCGAAACCGAAACCGACCGATTCGGACATCCGGAGCAGGGCACTCGTGTCCTTCGGCAGACACGAACCTCCCCAACCCGGGCCGGGCTCCAGGAAGGACCGTCCGATGCGCCGGTCGTAGCCCATGCCCTCCGTGACCGACTTGATGTCCGCGCCGAACCGTTCACACAGCTCCGCGACCGAGTTGACGTACGACAGCTTCATCGCGAGGAAGCAGTTGGCCGCGTACTTGACCAGCTCCGCGCTGGCCGCGTCCGCGACCACCGACGGCGCACCCAGTTCGGAGTACAGGTCGACGACCGCCTGCGCCGCCTCCGGCGTATCGGATCCGACGACGATCCGGTCCGGCCCCAGGAAATCGTCGACCGCGCTGCCTTCACGCAGAAATTCCGGGTTCGATACTACCGGCACATCGGACCGTCCGAGCAGAGCACTGATCCGTCGTGCCGTGCCGACCGGAACGGTCGACTTGGTGACCACCGCGCAGCCCGCCGGCAGCCTGTCCGCCAGCTCGGTCACGACCTCTTCCACAGCTCGGAGATCGGCTGCGCCGCCGGCACCCATGGGGGTCGGCACACACAGAAAGACCGCATCCGCGTCCGTCACCGCATCCGCGGCGCCCACGACGAACGACAGCGTCTCGTCCGCAAGTCCGCGCCGCACCAGTTCCGGCAGGCCGGGCTCGACGATGTCCACGCGACCGGCCGAGAGTCGCGCGACCTTCACTCTGTCCACATCCGCACAGGTCACCCGATGACCAAGGCTGGCAAGGCAGGCGCCCGTGGTGAGTCCGACGTATCCCGTTCCGACCACGACGATCCGCGCAGGGTTCATGAGGGAACGGTCACAGCCGCCGGTGACCTGCGAGCGAACGTCGAGGGAACCAGCAGGCGGACATTGGTCAACGAATCGACCGCGTGACCACGTACGCTCAGCCTGCTCGAAGACGTGCGAGAAAGGACGAGCATGCAGATCAAGGACACCGCAGCCATCGTGACGGGTGGCGCTTCCGGCCTCGGCGGCGCTGCCGCGAAGGCGCTGGCCGCCAAAGGCGCCCGCGTGTTCGCCTTCGACCTCGCGGCCTCGATCGAGAAGGCCGAGAACGTCGAAGGTGTCACCTACGTCGAGGCCGACGTCACCGACGGTGCCGCGCTCCGGACTGCCGTCGACCAGGCTTCGTCCAGCGGTGTCCCGCTGCGCATCGTCGTCAACTGCGCCGGCATCGGCCCGTCCGCTCGGATCCTGTCGAAGAAGGGCACGCATGACCTGGACCTGTTCCAGAAGGTCGTGAACATCAACCTGGTCGGGACGTTCAATGTCATGACGCTCGCGTCCGAGGCCATCGCGAACACCGAGCCACTCGAGGACGGACAGCGCGGCGTCGTGATCAACACTGCGTCGGTCGCCGCCATCGAGGGTCAGATCGGCCAGATCGCCTACTCGGCCTCGAAGGGTGGTGTCGTGGGCATGACCGTGCCGGCCGCGCGTGACTTGGCATCGCAGGGCATCCGCGTCATGACCATCGCACCGGGCATCATCGACACTCCGATGCTGGCGACCGTGAGCGATGAGTTCCGCGCCGGCCTCGCATCGGGGGTTCCGTTCCCGAAACGACTCGGCCGCCCGGACGAGTACGGGCAGCTGGCGGTCGACATCGTCGAACACGACTACCTCAACGGTGACGTGATCCGCCTCGACGGTTCCCTTCGCATGGCCCCGCGCTGACACCGGCGGTCGACCGCTCACGGCTCGCGCTCGACTGCTCGGCCTCCATACCGGTGTTACGTCGGCGCCTCGCGCGTCGGTTACGACGCGCCGCCGTTCACAGGGCTGCGTTGCGCCCCCGAAACCACGTGGCTTCGGGGGCGCAACGCGTTCTCGCCAGCGAAATGACGTGCGTCTCTCACCGTTCATGCCACATGTTCGACAGACAGTTCCTGGTGCCCCGAACACGGAGGCACACGAACGCCACAACGTCAACGAATGTCCCTTCCTCATCACATCTGCGGGAAAGGTCCGCTTCGCAGCGTCGCGATCGCTGCGGGGCTGATGAGACGAACACTCGGCTGAACGGGAGCCACCGTGACTGAGGTCTGGCCTGCACTTCGGGCTGACCTACGAGTTCGAGTGGCGCTGTACTGATGACGCTGTACCCACGGGCACCTCGCGGACCCGGTCCCACGCTCGCGACCACGGTCGTTGCGCGGGTCCGGGTCCGAGTGTGGCACGGACTAAGACAATCCCGTGTCACCTGATCGAGTGGTTCGAACACAGGTTTGCCTAAACCTCGGCTTCGTGTGTAACGTTGCGGCCCACAAACCGAGGGGGATCCATGAAAACCACCGATGTCGTGCATGCCTGGCGCCGAATCGGCGAGGCACAGGCGAAATATCTGAGAACACTTGCCGCGTTTTCGGAAGAGCACGCGAGAACCACCGATGTGACCGCCGAGCTGGCACTTGCACGAGGCGAGTCCGAACACGTGGTTCGACGAGAACTCGAATGGGCCCGTCAGCTGACATCCCGGCTGCCCAACACCTTGGCCGCGCTCGCCCGTGGCGACATCGACCTAACCAAGGCGTCCAAAGTGGTGAACCAGACGAAACCACTGTCCACAACGAACGCGGGTCGAGTGGACACCATCGTCGCCGACAAGTTGAAGGACCGCAGCGCTGCATCGGTTCGCCGGATCGCCTACAACGCGGTACACCGTGTGGACCCCGACGGCGCCGCAGCACGAGCACGTCAGCGACGTACGGAACGAAAGGTGGCGCTACGCCATCGCGAGGACGCGATGGCGACGGTTTCCGCCTATCTACCTGCCGAACAGGCTTCGGCCGTATACGCCCGGATCGACCGAAGTGCACGCGCCATGCGCAGCCGCGCCGAAGAGCGGACGACGGACCAGTTGCGCGCCGACATGCTCGCCGACCTCCTGCTGGCCGACTGTTCCTGCGGACGTCGTGAGGAATCCGGCGACCCACGGTCATCCGCGAGACTTCTACCGAAAAGGCCGGACGGGCAAAGCCGAGATTTACATCCACATCGACTTCGACACGCTCATCGGCATCCGTGACGACCCGGCGCAGCTGTCCGGACACGGTCCGATCCCCGCGGAAGTGGCGAAGCGGATCGCGTCCGACCGGACGTCGACGTGGCGGCGAATCATCACCGACCCGCACACGGGAGCCCCGTTGGACGTCGGAAGGAAGCGATACCGGCCACCGGCCGTGACCGCCGACTTCGTGAAAGTTCGAGACCGCGAATGCCGATTCCCCGGCTGCCACCGTCCGGCCGAGTTCGCCGACCTCGACCACGTGCGACCCCATGGATGCGATGGAACGACGTGCGAGGGCAACCTTGTCGGGCTCTGCCGGCGGCACCATATCGTCAAGCACACACCCGGATGGGAATTCGAACTCGAAGCCGACGGCTCACTCCGCATTACGACACCGGAGGGAACCGTCCGCACCGGAAAACCGATCCATCTCGAGAACGCCACCGACCGGCCAAAGGGTGCGGAACGGAAACGGCGTCGGCGTCGCGGCAACCGCCGCAACAGGAACCGGACCAACCATGGTGCCACCGGCAATCGCGCCCGCACCGGATAGGGCAGCGCTCACGGCACGCCGAGCGTCACAGGTCATCCATGAACGGAACCTCGGTCATGGCCCGCTCACTGATCCACAAACGCAAGGCGTACGTGGCAAGCACGTCGTCCTCGTTGTATCGGAGCAACCGGGAACGCTGCGCCACATCGGGTTCCGCACCGTCCATGCCGACCGCGTCGCGATACCACCGCATCGACGCTTCGCCGCCCGCCTCCGAATCACGCCAGGCGAAACCGGCCACCGGCGCGACGACCTTGAGCCCCTTGCCGTGCGAACACAAGAACTGGTCGGACACGCTTCGAAACAGGTCAACCCACTCGTCCGAATCGACGAACGCCCGCACCTCCGCCGCCGACGGCACGCCGGGCAGCCCGGCGAACCGCTCAGCGGAGGCGTACAGCCAACGGTTCTCCGCCAACGCGTTGTAGCAATACGCACGGAACTGCAACCCCGCGGCGGCTGTGCGCCGGCGTACGTCGGTCAGCCACGCCCAGAACGCAGCGAACGACCGCGCCTCGTCGTCCGTCGGCAACGGCTCCCACGTGGCGAACGAGTGATAGCCGTGCTCGACCCCGATATCCGCCCCGTTGAGCAGGCATCCCCAGAGATACGCGCCGGAGTCGCCGAAACTCTCCATGTCTATGTCGACCTCGACGTCACCACGCGGCACCGTCACTTCCGGGACCCGCCGCACCATCGTCAGGTCCGCAAGCCACGCCTTCGCAAGCGACACGGCATCCGAGAACGACACACCCGTCCACTGAATCGGCGGTTCGTCGTGGATGTCGAGTGCGGCGAGCTTGTCCACCGTCGCGATGCCGGCACGACGAAGCTCCATTGCGTCCTCGCCCCGCACCACCAGGCTGACATCACGCACCCTCGTGAGTTCTGCCTCGCACGTCGACCACCACGGGCAGCCCTTGCATTCGAGGATTCGCGACGGCTCAGCCAGGGGTTCCTCTCCCGCAGCGGCAGCACGCGCCACAGCGAGGCGATCGGCGAACCGGCTGTCGTACTCTTCGAGCGCGGTCCGACCGCCGGGCCACGTTCCGGCTTCCAGGTCGTGCCACAGCACCACATCCGCATCGAGCCCGATGACACCTCCGATCGCCCGATCCGGCTCGGCGAACCCTGCGGCCTGGAGAAGCCGGTACGTGTGAGCGAGGCGCAGCTGGTCCCGCGGGTGCGATCGCACCTTCCGGTCCGGATCGGTCGACGCATTGCCCGGGTCGAGGTCCGTCAGCTCGGTCGTCCGCGCGCCCTCGCCGGGGTCCGTGATGCGGTGCCGTACGACGAGCACCGGAACGTACCCGTCGACGGTTCGGACGAGCAGCTGAATGCCACCGCGACGCCCGGCCTCCCGATCGCGCGGCAACAACCCACCCCAGATGTAAGCGACCCCTTCTTCGAGCGCAGTGAGCGTGAGCCCAGCACGATCTGCAGGAGACAGGTCGGCGGGGATAACGGCCCACGCCGCCCCGGCCGAGTCAGCACTCGTCACGTCCAGGGCCGCCGGGTCCTCGTCGCCACTGATCGGGGCAGTAGCCGCCTGTAGTCGCTCCGAGACGTCGATCCGGTGCGCCTCCGCATCAGCGATCCGCTGCTCGGCCGAAGGGTCGGGCGGTGCGAGTGGCGTCCCTACCATCGTGGGGTCGTTGTCGAGATGAACCCGCCGACGACACCGTGTGACCACGCCCGCGTCGAGCAACACCTCGTCAACCATGGTGTTCACTTTATGAGAAGGCCCCGACACTCCCGGAGGCGACGTGCTCCCGGCCCGGTATGAGCAGTAAGTTCTGCCTCAACCGTCAACACGATCACGGTGCTGCCGGGGTTCACGATCCCGACGGCGGGAGCCCGTGGCACCACGTAACCGACCGCAACCGGAGGCGAGGAACGGCGATGGCCCGCACATCCCGCAACACAGGCCACGAGGACGACGCGTTGTCCGAGTCCTCGGAGTCCTCCGCGTTCTCGGATGTCTCCGAGCTCGCGCCGGCCAAGTCGAAGAAGGCGGCCAGGAAGGAGCGGAAGGCAGCGAAGAAGGCTGCCAAGGTCGACGAGCACGAGTCGGGCCTGACGCCGCAGAAGGCAAAGAACGCGGTCAAGGTGGCGAAGATCGTCATCCCCGCGGTCGGCCCCGCCCTGGTGCCGCTGGCTGTGCGCGCCGCGGGCACCGTTCGCGAAGCGTACGACCGCTACCAGGCACGCAGGATCGGCGTCCCGGTCGAGCAGCTGTCCGAGTACAGCGGCCACGGCGGCGGCTTGCTCGCCCGCATCGCCGGCGCAGCGGACGGGCTGGCGGAACTGCGGCGGGCACCGCAGGTCACCGACGACGACATCTCGTTCGCCCAGCACGCCCAGGGCACCCTCGAACAGCTCACCGCCTCGGTGCGCGCCGCGGAACACATGCCGTCGACCCGTCGCAAGGCCGCTCACAAGGCCATCGCCTCCGAGCTCGACAACCTCGAGTCCGAGCTGCTGCGCCGCCTCGGCGTGGCGTGAACGGCGCGACCCACGCGCCGCTCACGCCACGCCGCGTAGGTCGCATGCCGAACGGCTTCGTCGTCACGGGGAGGCCGTACGTCTCCGTCACGCCCGGCATGCCGTCCGGGCGGCCTGCGAACTCCGTCTCGCGATGGAGTCGAACAGGGTCACCGGCGCCGCGCCCTCAGTCCACGGCGCCGCGCCCGGCGCTCTTCGATGCGTTCGTCATGGATCTCCTCGAGTGACCTGCGCATCTCGTCCTCCTTGAGGATCAGCGGGTCGCTGCGCAGGTCCTTCCACAGCGACACGCACAGCCCCACCATGACGAACACGAACGGTACGGCGATCAGGATCGTCAGGTATTGCAGCCCGTCGAGGCCGGTCTCGCCACCGGCGATGAGCATCACCGCGGCGACCGCACCCATGATCACGCCCCAGAAGATGACGACGTTGCGCTTGGGCTCGACCGACCCCTTCTGCGACAGCGTGCCCATCACGACCGACGCGGCGTCGGCGCCGGAGACGAAGAAGATCGACACGAGGATCATCACGATGATCGCCGCGGGCAGGAACCACGGCAGGTTCTCGAGCATCGTGAACGTGACGACCTCGGACGAGACGTCCCCGCCCTGGTACAGGTCGGCGCCGCCGTTGCCGGGGACACCGTCGGTGCCGCGCTGTTGGATGTCCATCGCGGCGCCGCCGAAGATCGCGAACCAGACGAGGCTCACGGCACTGGGCACGGCGATCACGCCGACGATGAACTGGCGGATCGTCCTGCCGCGGGATATGCGCGCGATGAACATGCCCACGAAGGGCGTCCACGAGATCCACCAGGCCCAGTAGAAGATCGTCCAGCTGGAGAGCCAGTCCTGCATGGCCTGACCGCCGGTGGCGCCGGTGCGGCCCGCCATCTCCGGCAGCTCGCGTACGAAGTCACCGATGGCGTTGGGGACGAGGTTCAGGATCATCACCGTCGGCCCGACGACCAGGATGAACACGGCGAGCACGGCGGCCAGCACCATGTTGATGTTCGACAGCCACTGGATGCCCTTGGCCACCCCGGACACGGCCGAGGCGATGAAGCACACCGTCAGCACGGCGATGATGCCGACGAGCAGTCCGCTACCGGGACTGTCGATCCAGTCGACCGCACCGAGACCACCGCCGACCTGCAGCGCGCCCAGGCCGAGCGAGGCGGCCGAGCCGAACAGCGTCGCGAAGATCGCCATGACGTCGATGGCCTTGCCCAACGGCCCTCCGGTGTGCCGCCCGCCGAGCAGGGGCCAGAACACCGAGCTGAGCAGCTGACTCCGCCCCCGACGGAACGCGCTGTAGGCGATCGCGAGGCCGACGACGGCGTAGATCGCCCACGGATGCACCGTCCAGTGGAACAGCGTCGTCGCCATGGCCGTGTGCAGCGCCTCGTCGGAGTTCGGCGCGAGCCCGGTGCCGGGTGGCGGCGAGGCGAGGAACGTCACGGGTTCGGTGGCGCCGAAGAACATCAGTCCGATGCCCATACCGGCGCTGAACATCATCGCCACCCACGACGAGGTGCGGAACTCGGGCCGCTCCTTGTCCCGACCGAGCTTGATCCGGCCGTAACGGCTGATCGCGAGTGCGATCGCGAACACGACGAAACCACTGGCCGTGAGTACGAACACCCACCCGCCGTACGGGATCACGGCGTCGAACAGCAGCGCCTCGGACACCGACAGCAGACTGTCGGGGCTCAGCACGCCCCAGACGATGATCGCGAGGGCGAGGATCGCCGCGATGACGAACACCGGCCGGTCGGTGACGGCCTCCCGGTCGGCGGCGGACAGGGCCGGTTCGCCGGGCGCCGCGACGGTGCCGTCGACGGGGGCTGCGGGGTCGACACCTCCGGGACCGGCCGCTTCAGGCGGATTCGCGGCCGCGGCCGCACGGCCACCGGACGTCGAGGGGCCGTCCGACGTCGCCGAACCCCCGTGACCGTTCCGCTTGCCGTTGCCCGCTGTCTGCTCTGCGGTGGGGTCGCCGGGCGCGTCCGGGCCTTCACCCGCCGCGCCGTCCTTGCCGGATCGTGTGGACATAGGCACACGCCCGTCCGAGCACGACGGACGCGCTCTCCTTCCTGGTCGCGAGCCAACCTTCCTGCGCACGAGGTCGTGTTCGCTCGTTCGGAGCAGCATCGTAAGCACATCGCATGACGTGACGGGGCGTGCCCGCACGGTGCACCGTTGCGGATCGAGCCCCGATGGGCAACGGTTTTCGCTGTTCTCGCGGAATGTTTCACCTGCGCTTCCGGCATCGACGACCAAACGGGACGCGATCACTGCGGCCGATAGGCTGACGGCGTGCGCACACGAACGCCGCCCGGACGCCTCATGCCGGCCGTCCGCGGTGTTCTACTCGCGGCGACGTCCGCGGCACTGTCGGTGACCGCACACGGTGCGGCAGGCGGCGGACTTCCCCATCCGGCGACAACGGTCGTCGTGTCGTCACTCACCGGATGGGTCGCCACGGCCACGGCACATCGTGCGCGCGGCATCCGCGGCATCCTGCTGTTCCTCGGATCGGGTCAGCTCGCCGCACACGTCCTGTTGACCACGCTGTCCGGCCACGGCGGCGAAGGGCCCGCCATGCTCGCCGGTCACGCGCTGGCCACCGTCGCGACCGCGTGCGTCCTCGCCCACGCCGAGGCCGTGCTCGCGCGCGCAAGCACGGCCGTCCGCGCGATCCTGCCGGTGGTCACGTGGCGATGGCGGCCGTGCCGGCGGCCGCAGCACGTCGCCGCCCACCCGCCGCTCGCGCTCCCCGACGCGGCGACCACCGTCGTCGAGGTCCTGCTCCGCCGCGTGCACGGCCGCCGCGGTCCGCCCGCCGTCTCCTGATCGAGAAGTTCGTCGACCCCGCGCGCACATCCGCGCGGGCACGTCGCCGCGGCGACCGCAGGCGCCAGCGCGCCCGCCGGCGTCGCCGCCGCGGTCACACCATCGTCAGACCCATCAGGAGGAATCACCATGTCGACATCCCGCCCCACCCGCCGCGTCCCGCGCTCCCGCACCCGGCGTCACGCCCGCGGCGCCGCGCTCACCACGACGCTCGGCGTCGCCCTCACCGCCGGTGCCGTGCTCGGCGCTCCGGCCGCGTCCGCGCACGTCACGGCCAACATCTACGGCGATGCCCCCGAGAAGGGCGGCTACGGCGCGATCACCCTCCGCGTGCCCAACGAGGAGGAGAAGGCCGGCACCACGAAGTTGGAGATGACCGTCCCCGAGAAGTACGAGATCTCCAGCGCGCGCACCCAGCCGGTCCCCGGCTGGACCTCCGAGGTCACCACGAACGGCTCCGACGTCGTCACCAAGGTCACCTGGACGGCGGACGGCGAGGGCATCCCGGCGGGCCTCGAGTCGTACCAGGAGTTCGGCGTGCAGCTCGGCGCCTTGCCGGACGACACCGACGAGCTCATGCTGCCGACGAAACAGACCTACTCGGACGGCACCGTGTCGAACTGGAACCAGCCGCAGGAAGGCGACGCCGAGCCGGAGAGTCCGGCGCCGGTGGTCCCGCTCGCCGAGTCGTCGGACGGCCACGGCGCGCACACCTCGCACGGCGAGGGCGAGAATGCCTCGGGCGAGGCCGGGGCGGCCGACCGGCACGCAGCCGACGGCGGTACCGACGAGACGGCACGCTGGCTCGGCGGCGCGGGCCTGCTGGTCGGCGCGCTCGGCGTCGGTGTCGGCGCGGGCGCCACGCTGCGCGCACGCAAGAACGGGAAGGTGGACTCGTGACCGCGGACATCGACCCCGGCAGGCGCCCCTCCCGGCGGCTCCGCGCCGTCGCCCTGGCGCTCACCACGCTCGTCGCACTGCTGGTCACGGCGACACCCGCAGCGGCGCACAACCAGCTGATCGAATCGAACCCCGCCGACGGCGCATCGCTCGACGAGGCGCCGGAGCGGATCACGCTGACGTTCGACCAGCCGGTGCAGCGCGGTGCGGGCGAGGGCGTCAACCAGATCGCCGTCACCGGGCCTGACGGCGGCCGATGGACGAAGGGCGACGTGCAGGTCGACGGGACGAGCGTTTCCGCTCCGCTGCACCCGCTGGGACCCGCCGGTGAGTACGTCGTCGGGTTCCGGGTCCTCTCGGCCGACGGTCACCCCGTCAGCGAGGAGCTCCGGTTCACGCTGACCTCCCACGGACCGGGCGGCGACACCCCGCCCGGCGGGCAGACCGCCGGTCCGTCCGCGGAGAACACCGACGAGGCGCCCTCCGCCGACGGCGGCGATGCCGGCGGCGGCATCCCCGTGTGGGTGTGGATCGTCGCGGCCGTCGTGCTGCTCGGCGCGGGCGTGACGGTCGCGCTGCGCACCGGGTCGGACCGGTCGTGAGCCGCGCCGAGACCACCTCGCGTCCCCGCGTCGACACGCTGACCGGCCTGGCCACCGCCGCGGTGGCGGGCGCGCTGATCGGCTTCGCGGTCGCGGCGACCGGCCCCGTCCGGGGTATCGCGGCGGCGAACGAGGTGGTCTCGGCCGGCATCCCGGTGGCGAGGGCGGTGATGAACGTCGCCGCGGTCGTCACCGTCGGGATGGCCCTGCTGCCGGTACTGCTGGGCGGAGCACGGGAGAAGCTGACACGCCCCGTGCTGGCGTCCGCCCAACCCGTCGCGGTGGCGGCGTCGCTGCTGTGGACCGTGGCGGCCGCTGCGGCGCTCGTGCTGCAGGCGGTCGAGTACCGGCCCGCGACACTCGACGTCACCGGCTACGTCACCGACGTCGCGGCGGGCAAGGCGCTGGTACTGGTCGCGGTGCTGGCGCTCGGCCTGGCCGCACTGAACGTCGTGGCGCTGCGCAGGCCGGACGCCGTGCCCGCCGAGGTGCGCGTCGGGCTCGGACTGTTCGCGTTGCTTCCGCTGCCGGTCACCGGGCACGCGACGGGGTGGTCGCTGCACGACTACGCGTCGATCTCGGTCGAACTGCACGTCCTCGCCGCCGTGACCTGGGCCGGAGGGCTCGCCGCCGTCGCCGCCGTCCTGGGCGCCAACCGCACGTTGCTGGCCACGGCCCTGCCCCGGTTCTCGACGCTCGCCACCGTGTGTCTGGCCTGCGTCGCGGTGACCGGCGTATTCAACGCGGTCGTCGAACTCGGCGGCCACCCGGAGCTGTCGCTGCCCGCCGCGCTGTTCGGCACGGCGTACGGCGTGCTCGTGCTGGTGAAGGCCGGATGCCTGGCCGGAGCCGCCGCGCTCGGCGCGCACCTGCGGAGGAAGCTGCTGCCGCAGGTGCTGCGTCACCGGCGGACCGCGCTCGCCACGTGGGCGGCCGTCGAACTGACGGTCCTCGGCCTGGCGTTCGGGTTCGCGGTCGCGCTCAGCCGCACGCCGCTCGGCTGAGCGGTGTCCCGCGTCGCAAGCCCCGACGCGCGATCGGTCCCACCGAAATGTCGACGACAAACACCGCCTTTCGGGCCAAACGCCGAACGGTTGCTTTCTGTCGTTGAACGACGGGCGGTTGTCACCCTGCGCGGTAACGCGCCCACCGACGGTGGAGGTTCCCCGCCTTCAGATCCGCGATCCGGCGGTGCGCCTCGGTGCGTACCCGGGGGGCACGGTCGGCCGTGGGCAACACGCTCGTGGCCAGCTTGAGTTCCCGCATTCCGCGCAGCACCTCGAAGCCGTCCCACGCGGTGACGTCGAAGCCGTAGCGGTCCGCGAGTTCCGCGTACCGCGACGGCGGGTCGCCGAACCGTTCCCGTCCCACGGCCGCCGGGACCAGGTCCCATTCCGGCGGGCCGTGGCAGGCCGAGTCGAAGTCGCACAACACGGGCCCGTCCGGGCCGACGATCACGTTGCCGACGTGCGCGTCGCCGTGAATCAACGTCCTGGCCAGCGGAAACTCGAGTTCCGCCGCCTGCGCTTCGAGTTCGTCGCACCGGTCGAGGAGGAACCGGCGGTCGGCGGCTGTCAGCTCGTCCGATCCCGCCGCCACCCGTGCCCGGACGTCGTCCAGCGGCGCCCACGCACCCGCGCCGTTCTCCGGGAACCCGTCGTCCGGGATGCCGGCGGCGTGCAGCCTGCGCAGCAGTTCCGCCAGCTCACCGGGGGTAGCGCGCCCGTCCGTGTCAGGGACCCGCTCCCACACCGTCGCCAGGTGTTCGCCCACTCGCACCGGCTGGTCGATGCCTGCGGCGAGCCTCACCGCCGGTACGCCACATCGCTGCAGGTGACGCGCCAGCCGAACGACCTTCGGTGCGCGATGACGCAGCGCGGGCGTACCCACGATGCGCACGACGAGCGGCCGATCGGCCAGCGCGTACACCGCGTTGTTCGTGAACCGCAGCAACGTGGCGCCGCGGGGATCGGCCCCCAGTCGCGCGCAGACGGCCTCCAGGACGTTGTCGAGCGGGCCTCCGACTAGGCGAAGAATGCGTTCATCCGTTCGACGAAGTCCCTGGCGTCCGGGTTGTTCGACCGGCGCGCGGCCTCCGTCTTCAGCGGCTGCATGCGCTGCTCGACGCGAGCGGACTTGAGCCCCTCCGCCGAGTCGAGCGCCTTGCCGCCGGTGCGCACGCCCTGGTCGATGTCGCCGTCGATCATGTGGTTCGTGGCGAGCATGCCCAGGTTGAACACCTTGCTGCGGGCCATGTCGTCGTTGTAGGCGTCGATGGCCCTGCTCAGCGCAGGGATGGCGTACTTGGTGTGCATTGGGTCGGCCGACTGCGCCAGCTCCGTGTGCACCGTGCCGACCATCGCGTGCACGTCCGTCTCCGTGAAGAACTTGACCCACGACTCGGCGTTGACGAGATCGGCGCGTGCGAACTCGTCCCGCGTCCTGCCCAGCAGTTTCACGGCCTGGTCGGAGTTGCCCATCATCGCGTACGCCCACGCCTCGTTGGCGCACAGCACGGCCACGGCCAGTTCCGAGCCCGACTCCTGCGCCGCGATCTGCCCCAGCTGGAACAGCTTCAGCGCGTCGTTCGGGGCCTCCTGGTGCAGGTACACGCGTCCCATGCGGTACAGGATGTTCGCGACGAGCGGGTGGTTGTCGCCCTGTTTCGCCAGGTTGAGCGCGTTCGCGAAGTGACCGCGGGCCGAGTCGATCAGCCCGGTGTCGAACGACGTCCAGCCGGCGAGGCTGTGCAGGTCGGCCAGCGCGACGAACAGCCGCGATCTGACCCCGTCGGTGGTGCTGGCCTGCATCATCTGCTGCCCCCAGGACAGCTGCGCCACGACGGCGTCACGGCAGAAACCGCCGCCGTACTGGTAGTCGAGCGCACGCAAAGCCCTGGTGGCGGCTTCGACCTGCCGGACATCGGTGACTCCGATGCGGCCCGGCGCGGGTGTCCTTGCGGGGCTCGCCGCCCAGGCCTCCGCCGACGATCCGAAGACCGCGGCGCCCATCGTGACCTGGGCCGCGTGCGCGAGGAACTTCCGCCGTTTCACGGACTCGTCCTCCTCAGCCTGCTGCTCGCCGGAGGTTCCGGCGACCTGAATCTCGGTGGCCTCGTCGTATGCGAGACCCATGTATCCACGGGGAATGCCCAGGCCCGCGGCGATCCTGGCCAGCACGTCGTAGGCCATGACCTGACGGCCTTTCAGGATCTCCGAGACCTCGGACTGTGACTGGCCGGTCATCGCAGCGATCTGGCGTTGCGACACACCGTGTTTGCGCAGTTGGCGGTAGACCTCACTGACGTTCCGCACGGAGAGCGCGTCGCGCATCTCGTCGCCTTCCCAGACCTTCGGGTCCAGGCGACTGGGCGCGAGCTCGGACGAGTCCTCGTTCGCGCCTCCCGAGATACGGGCGATCGCCGTGTTGTCGGTGGTGTCCATGCGCCCCTCCACAGTCCTTCCGGGCGTCGTCAGCAGCGTAGGCACTTCACATTGAACCGCGCGAAACCCGATTTGTGACCCCTGATCGGCTCTGCCGAACTTCGTCGACCGCTTAACGGCCAGCCGTTGCCGGTCGCCGCTGCCCGGCCCACCGAGGCTTCTATCGGCGTTTCATTCATCGCAATCTAGTTCCCGGGATCGACGTGACCGCCCGAACACGGTCCGCGATCACCCGGGAGGTCCACCCGACCGGAACTCCCGTGCACCACGAGAACCGCAGCACGACGAGAACCGCACGACCCACAACCGAACACCGGCCGGATCCGGCGGCACCCGGACCGGCCGTACGGGCCCTCCGCACCCGGGGTTCGTACGGACGAGTCCGGGCAGGCGGGTGCAGCGCGACAACTGCGAAGACGACAACTGCGAACACAGCGACACCTGCGAACGGCACGGCGAAGGCGCCCGTGAACACCGACGAGTACGGAACGGAGACGACGTGGAGATCGCATCCCCTGCCACCACGCGTGGCACGTCGTCCCTGCCCGCTTCCTCGTCGGTGCCCGGCGGGTCGCCCACGCCCGGCGCCTCCCGGCAGTCCGAGTCCGGATCCGCACTGCCGGACCCCGCACTGTCGGGAGCCGCACCGTCCGAGTCCGCAGGGTCGGGCGCCGCACTGTCGACCGCGCCGCTCCCGCCTGCCGCCGGTCCGGCCGCTGCCGCCGGCTCCCCGTCCGGGACCTCGGTCCCGGTCGCCCGGCAACACTTCTCCCCGGTCCCCACAGCCGACACCCGCGACGAGGACGTCCGCCGTGAAGAGAACGGTCAGGTCGTCTGGCGCGTGCAGTGCGGCGACCTCATCGGCCGCGAACGCTGCATGACGGTGTACGTGGACGACGACGAAATAGTGCTGGTCGGACCGCCCGGTGAAGCGGCGCGGCTGACCCGCACCCAGCTCGGCCGACTCACGGCCGCGCTCGGCGAAGCCGCCGGACTGGCGGAAAGGTGACGGTGACTTCCTGTGGACAAGATCCTCGGCCAGGTGCTCCGCAACGCGGTGTGGGAACGCCTCGACATGCTGTCCGACCTCGCGGACAGAGCCGACGAGCCCTCGTTGGTGTCGGTCGCGCGTTCGGAGCTGCCCCGACTGACCGATGGCTGGCGCGCGATGCTGCTCTCCCACGAGCCTGATGACGGCGGTCACTGCCCGACCTGCTCCACCCGCTGGCACCGGGTGAAGGCCCCGTGCACCGTGTGGCAGGTGGCGCACGAACACCTCGTCGCAGGCGGCCTGGCCCCCGAACAGCCGACCAAGCGGAAGCGCCGCAAGGGCGCGCCCGCCCATGCGCCGGCGCATGTGTCCTCGGAGGCGTCCCCGCGGCACCCCGAGGAAACCGCGATCCCCGAGCAAACGGGTCGGCACGAGTCGGTCTCACCGACGCCGGCCCGGCATGCCGTATCCGGACCCCCGACCCGGTAGCGGCATGCGAACAGGCGACGGGTTTTCCGCCCGTCCCGGCCGGCGGCCGGCTCGCTCGTACCCCCGAGCGAAGCGGGCCGGCTGCCGGCTTAGCGACGCTCAACCTGATTAATCGGAAAACCCGTCTTTCGTTTGCTGGCGAAGACGCTGATCCGCAGTTAGGTTGGGGGCCGTGACAGCGCGTCAACAACTTCATATGACAACCCCGCGGTCTCGGCGTCCGTATCACTCGGACAGCCGAATCCCCTGGCCGCGGCAGTAGCCCGCAGTAGATCCCCGCCTACGCAAGGGCCCCGATCCCCGCGGGCCGGTGTCGAAGATTCCCCTCCCCCGACCGGCACCGGCCCGCGGTCCCAACAGTCGTACTGCTGTCACCGCGAGGCGTGACACCTGTGGCCGACGATCGATTAGTCGCCGTCGTCGATTTTTGCCGAACGTCGATTCCTCGTGGCCGTCTACTCGCTCGGGCCGTCGGCGCCGGCTCGACACCTCGGCTCGGCACGCCGACTCGGCGTTCCGAGCCACCCGCGATGTCCGCCGGCTACACCGAATCCCCGTCGACCACGGCACGGCGACCACGGCACGAAGCTCGGCGCCGACTCCGCAAAGTGATCACTCGACCGTGAACGGCTCACCTGCGCGTTAGAGTTCCCCACGCAGAGTGAGGGAGCACCACGTGACTGACAGCCGCACCGAGTTGCCACCGCTACGTCGCAAACCCGTCCAGGAACGCAGCGCCAAGCGGGTCGAGCGCATGCTCGACGCTGCGGCCGAGCTGCTGGCCGAAGTGGGCTACGACGCGCTCACGACGACGCTCGTCGCCAAGCGTTCCGGCGTGGCGGTCGGCTCGCTGTACCAGTTCTTCCCCGACAAGCGCGCGATCGTGCAGGCGCTCACCCACCGAAACCTCGAACGGTTCCTCGGTGCCGTGGGTGAACGGTTCCAGGGCGTCGACCACCAGAGCTGGTGGGAGATCGTCGACTCGCTGCTCGACATCTATCTCCAGATGCACCGCGAGGTACCGGGCTTCTCACGGGTGCACTTCGGCGATGCCGTCGACGTCCAGCTGCTGGACTCCGAACGCACCAACAACGGCGTCATCACCGACGCCCTGGCCGACCTCGTCGCCAATCACGTCGACGTTCCCCGTGACGCGGTGAACCTGCCGATCTCCGTCGCGGTCGAGGCCGCCGACTCGCTGCTGAAGTTCGCGTTCCGCACCGACCCCGAAGGCGACCCACAGGTCGTCGCCGAGACGAAGGCGCTCATCAAGACGTATCTGGCGAGCCGCTTCGGCGACTGACGCCTTGCACAACTGCAACCCGGCGACGCCGGCCCGTGCCCCCACCACGTTGCGGGGGTGCAACAGGTGTCAGCCGAAGGCTTTGGCCTCGCCGCGGTAGGTGGGCGCCGAGTGGTCGAGCCGCGAACCGCGGACGAGCTGGTACTCCGGGAAGTGCTCGGCGAGTTCCCCCGCCTTGGCGTGCCGGAACCACACGCGGTCGCCCAGCTCGAGGGCCCGCGCGGCCGCGCCTGTGACGGGAGTCTGCACCTCGCCTGCCCCCTCGACGCCGAGCAGCGCCAACCCGGACGGCGCGACGGGGATCGGCAGCCGTGACGGTTTCGCGGGCCCGGAGGCGACGTAGCCGCCCGCGAACACGGTCGCGATGTCCCGCGTCGGCCTGCGCACCACGGGTAGCGCGAACAGCGCGGCGGGCTGCGGCGTGAACCGCGTGTACGAGTCGAACAGGCCGGGCCCGAGCAAGCCGGATCCCGCGGCGATCTCCGTGACGGACGGGTCGTCGCCGGTGGATTCGATGCTGCCGGTGCCGCCGCCGTTGACGAACTCCAGGTCCGCGACGCGGCGCACCGCGTCGACGGCCTCCCCGCGACGCTGTGCCAGTTCGGCGGCAGAGCGGCGCTGAATCCACCGCACGAGCCGCGCCTCGAGACCGCGGCCACCGTCGGGAACGCCCGCGATCTGCCCCTCGTAGGCCATCATGCCGACCAGCCGGAAGCCGCGGCGTTCGGCGATCCGCGAGGCCAGCGCCTGTGCCGATCGCGGCCGGAACACCGGCGACCGTCGCGTGCCGATGTGCAGCCCCCGAACGGGCCGCCACGACACGTCGAGTTCGAGGGCGACCCGGATCTCGGGGTGTGCGGGCCCGACCGCCGCGTCGATCACGTCGAGATGCTCGGTCGAGTCGACCATGATCGTGACGGCCGCACGCGCGGCGTCGTCGGCCGCCAGGGCTCGTAACGCGGCGTGGTCGACCGTCGGGTACGCCACGACGAGGTCGTCGCTCACTCCGCAGCGGTGCAGCCACAGTGCCTCGGGCAGCGAGTAGCAGAGTAGCCCCGCGTAGCCGGGCATCGCGAGCGCATGCTCCAGCAACTCCCTGCAGCGCACCGACTTGCTGGCGATACGGATCGGCAGGCCGCGCGCCCGCCGGGTGAGGTCGCGCGCGTTGGCCTCGAACGCATCAAGATCGACGACCGCCAATGGTGGGTCGAGATCCTGGGTCGCGGCGTCGTACGCTGCGGCGTTCACGGTGGTCACGGCGACTACCGTACGTCAGAGAACCTTGAAACGCGAAACGTATTCACATATTCTTCCGACCTCTCACGCAGGCAGGTGATCACGTGACGACGTGGACGAACTGGGCCGGCACCGCCACGGCGAGCCCTCAGCGGCTACTTCGCCCGCGGAATCTCGACGAGATCACCGCCGCCGTCCGGCAGGTCGCCGGCGCGGGCATGCGGGTGCGCCCACTGGGCAGTGGTCATTCGTTCACGGGAGTCGCGGCCACCGATTCGGTCGCCCTCGACCTCACCGAGTGGGCGGGCGTCCTCGACGCCGATCGCGACACCGGCCTCGTCACGGTCCGGTCCGGCACCACGCTGCGTCGCCTGAACACCGAGCTCGCGCGGGTGGGCCTGGCGATGAGCAACCTCGGTGACATCGATGCGCAAACGATTGCGGGTGCCGTGTCGACCGGCACCCACGGCACGGGAGCCCGGTTCGGCGGGCTGGCGACACAGCTCCGTGCGTTGGAACTCGTGCTGGCCGACGGCTCGGTCGTCACCTGCTCCGACACGGAACGGCCCGACCTGTTCGCCGCGGCCCGCGTCGGCCTCGGCGCACTCGGCGTGATCACCACGGTCACACTGCAGTGCGAGCCCGCGTTCGTCCTCGACGCCCGCGAAGGCCCGGAACCGCTCGACGCCGTGATCGAGGCGTTCGACGATCACGCCGACGCCAACGACCACTTCGAGTTCTACTGGTTCCCCTACGGCCGCAACGCGCTGGTCAAACGGAACAACCGGGTGGCGGGCCCCGCCGAACCGCTGTCGAAACTGCGCGAGTTCGTCGACTACACGCTCACCGAGAACGCGGCGTTCGGCGCGCTCTGCCGACTCGGCCGGGCGATGCCCACGCTGGTGCCGACGTTGGGCAGGTTGTCGTCGTCGGTGTTGTCGACGCGCTCCTACCGGGACGTCTCGCACCGGGTGTTCGCCACGCAGCGGTCGGTGCGGTTCGTCGAGTCCGAATGGGCGGTACCGCGGGAGGCCGTCGGCGACGTGTTGCGCGAGCTGCGGACGCTCGTGCCGACGTTGCGGACGCCGGTGGCGTTTCCCGCCGAAGTACGTGTCGCGGCGGCCGACGACGTGTGGCTGTCGACCGCCTACGGCCGCGACACCGCCTACGTGGCGATCCACCAGTACGTCGGCATGCCGTACCGCGAGTACTTCCTGGCGTTCGCGGCGATCGCCGGCGCGGTCGGCGGGCGGCCGCACTGGGGCAAGCTGCACGACCTCGACGCGGACACGCTGCGCGAGCGGTACCCGCGCTTCGACGACTTCCTGCGCGTGGCCACCGACGTCGACCCGGGGGGCGTGTTCCGCAACGGCTACCTCGACCGGGTCCTCGGGCCGGTCACAGCCGGCTGACGGCCTCCGCGACGGGCGTGTTGCCGCTGGTCAGCTCGAGTGTGCGCCGGAACGCGAGGTCGTCGCTGAGCAGTGCGACGAGGACGGCCGCCACGTCGTCCCGGGGCACCTCGCCGCGCGGCGTGCTCTCGGCGAGCTGCACCATCTCGGTCGCCTCGTCGTCGGTGAGCCCACCCGGACGCAGGATGGTCCAATCCAGGTCGCGGCGGCGCAGATCTCCCTCCGCGGCGGCTTTCGCGCGCAGGTAGGCGGCGAAGACCTCGCCGAGGGCGTCCTCGTCGAACGGGCCGTCCGTTCCCATGGCACTGACCTGCACGAACCGCCGGACACCCGCGCGCTCCGCGGCATCCGCGAACAGCACGGCCGCACCCCGGTCGACGGTTTCCTTGCGCGGGACACCGCTGCCCGGGCCCGCACCGGCGGCGAACACGGCGGCGTCGGCACCGTCGAGCACCGCAGCGACCTCGTCGACCGTGGCGTCCTCGAGGTCGAGCACTGCAGGCTCGGCACTCACCTCCCGCAGGTCCGCGACATGGTCCTTGTTGCGGATGATGCCGACGGCCTCGTCACCGTTCGCGGCGAGGCGGCGCTCGAGGTGACGGGCGATCTTTCCGTGTCCACCGGCGATGACTACGCGCATGCCACGATCCTAAGCAGTCACGCGGAGCGTGTCCGGTTGGGCGGTGGCGGGAGACGGGCGGGCCTAGGCAGTCACGCGTGCTGCGTGGACTCCTCGGGCGAGGCGGTGCCGTTGTCCTCCATCGCGATCAGCTGCTCGTAGACGACTTCGTTGACCCAGCGCCACACGGCGTCGCGGCCGAGGAGGACGCGGTCGCTGTGGCTCTCGACGTCGAGTGACACGTGCGCCTCGTCGTCGGCCGACACGACGGCCACGCCGTAGGTGCGCGCACGCGGAAGGCAGTTGTCGACGTAGTCGTGGGTGAGCGTCATCGACTGGGGCAGCACCATGGCCGCTTCGCCGTAGCGGGAGAACGGGACGGTCGCGGCGAGGCCAGTGCGCCAGTGCCGTGCCACCGCGAGCACGCCCACGATGTCGGCGGCGGGCGGCGGCGCGGTGTCGGCCAGCTCGGGCCACGTCCACGTCGACACCTGGGCCCGGTCGGTAACGGGCTCGTGACCGAGGGCGATCCGCTCGGCGTGCGCTTCGGGGCGCAGTTTCGCCACGACGTACACCCGCCTGCCGAACATCGTCACCGGTGGCAGTACCGCGCCGTGCCAGCCGAGGCTCGCCGCGGCGTCGGCGGCGAGCGCGTCGACGTTCTCCGGCAGTTCGACGGGCGGGACCACCCGGCTCGGCACCGAACGCGTTCCGTTCGCGCCGTTCGTGATCGCAGTCTGCCCGGGTGTCGCCGCCACGGATCTGCCTCCCGTACTCGTTCGAAGTCCGCTCCGGGGAGCGGTGCTCCTGGTTGGATGGCTCTCTACTCCGAACACCGCCCGCCGGATTCCTCCGCGGGCCCTGGTGTTCACCAGCCCCTGCGCCGGTGCAGCTCCTCGCCTGCTCGTTCCGTGTGCCCTGCCGGGCGGTCGAACCGGCGCCGCGAAGCGCTGCCGGTTCAGATTGCAACCGAAACACCGTCGACGTCTGTGCCCTCGCGGGGTAGCTGCGATCGACGGCGCTCAGCGGTCGGTGATCGGTCGGTGAGCGGCGAAGGAAGTTCGGCCCGGCGATGCTGCCGTATGGGTGACATACGTCTGAACGGGGGATTTGCCGGGCATTCAGGGGCGACGCGGTGACGTTTACCGCAGTCACGGACTGCGACGGACGGTTATCGTCTCTGGTGGCCGGAAGCCGAGCGGTCCGGACCATGGAACTGCCGTGGTCCAGCCGCTGATCTGGATGGGCTCCAGATCAGCACATTCGGCGTCCGGATTCAATAGGAAGGACACAGGCGGCAACGAACGTGCGACCGACCGACGAGCGCGCAGGCCCGCCACCGGCCGTCCCCACAGCCCATCCGGCGACACCCCCATCCCGACAGCGACAAGGAGGTCCGTGCGTGGCACCGCGCCGTTCCGTTCTCTACATGCCCGGCGCGAACGAGCGGGCGCTCGAGAAGGCCAAGACCCTGCCCGCGGACGCGCTGATCCTGGACCTGGAGGACGCCGTCTCCCCCGACGCGAAGGAAGCCGCGCGCGAGCGGGTGTGCGCGGCGGTCGCGTCCGGTGACTACGGCCCGCGCGAGGTCGCCGTGCGCATCAACGGCATCGACACCGAGTGGCACGACGCGGACCTGCGCGCCGCCGCCCAGGCCGGTCCCGCCGCCGTCGTCGTGCCGAAGGTCAACTCCGCACGCGACGTGATGACCATCGAACGGGCACTGGAGCTCAACGGGGCACCCGAGCACACGACGATCTGGGCGATGCTCGAAACACCCGTCGCGATGCTGCGTGCCGAGGAGATCGCCGCCGCGAGCGAGCGACTGACGGTGCTGGTCATGGGCACCAACGACCTGGCCAAGGAACTGCACGCCGAACCCGCGGCCGGCCGCGCACCGCTCGTCGCGGGCCTGTCGTTGTCGCTGCTGGCGGCACGCGCGGCGGGCAAACAGATCCTCGACGGTGTCTACAACGACGTCCAGGATCTCGCCGGTTTCGAGGCCGAGGCCACGCAGGCGCGGCAGTTCGGGTTCGACGGCAAGACGCTCATCCACCCGGGCCAGATCGAACCGTGCAACCGCGTGTTCGCCCCGTCCGACGAGGCGATCGCCCACGCCCGCAAGGTGATCGACGCCTTCGAGTCCGCACGCGAGCAGGGCGACGCCGTCGTGACGGTCGACGGGCGCATGGTGGAGAACCTCCACGTCGCCGAGGCGCAGCGCATCCTCGACCTGGCGGAGGCCATCGCGGCGAAGTGACCGTGTTGCGGGTTCCAGGGCCCGTGTTGCGGATCCCGGGGCGCGTGTTGCGGGTTCCGGGGCCCGTGTTGCGGATCCCGGGGCCGGCCCCGCCCGTACCGGCCCGACGGCGTCCGCTGTGGACGACGCTTCGCGGGGACACGGCGAACGCGTACGACCAGCCGAGTACAGAACACGCGCGGCTGAACGCACGACACGCCGTGCGAACGCAGGACACGCGAGGAATCCGCACAGGAGTGCGGACGTTGTACGGGGCGTGTCTCTCCCGCCGTTGTCCGTGCTCGACCGCGCCTCCGTACGACAGGGCCGGGATCCGGCGGCGGCACTGCGCGACACGGTGACGTTCGCTCGCGACGTCGAACGACTCGGTTACCGGCGGTTCTGGGCGGCCGAACACCACGGCGTGCCCGGTATCGCGGGTGCGGCGCCGACGGTGCTGGCCGCGGCGGTGGGCGCCGCGACGTCGACGATTCGCATCGGCACGGGCGGCGTGATGCTGCCGAACCACCGGCCACTGGTCGTGGCGGAACAGTTCGGCACGCTCGCGTCGCTGCATCCGGGCAGGGTCGACATGGGGCTCGGCCGTTCCGTCGGGTTCACCGGTGCCGTGCGGACTGCGCTGGGTGCGGACAAGACCGCCGCGGACCACTTCGCCGACGACGTCCGCGAGCTGCTGGGCTACTTCGACGGCGACCACCGCGTGCACGGCGCCCCCGCGGAGGGATTGCAGCCACCGCCGCTGTTCGTCCTCGCCACCGGTGCGGGCGCCGACCTCGCCGCGGAACTCGGCGCCGCCCTCGTCATCGCGCCGCTCGGCGGTCTCGAGAAGGTCGCCGAACGCGTCCGGCGTTACCGCGAGACGTTCCGGCCCTCGGCGCAGTGGCCCCGGCCGCACGTCGTCGTCTCCACCGCGGTCGCCGTGGCCGACACCCGCGAACGGGCGCGCGAGCTGCTCCTCCCGGAGGCGTGGGCGATGGTTCGCTCACGCATCGACGGCGTGTTCCCGCCGCTGCTGCCTCCCGACCGGGTGCCGGCTCCCGACGACCGCGAACGGCGCTACCTCGACGACGTCCTGCGCGGACAGCTGCACGGCACCGACTCCGACGTCGCCCGCGAGCTCGCCGAGCTGACCGAACACACCGGCGCCGACGAAATGCTCATCACGATGAGCACGCACGACCGCGCCGACATGCTCGACTCGTACACGCGCCTGGCGCGGCTGGCCTGACGCGGACGTCAGACGATGTTGGCACCCGCATCGACCGGCAGCGTCGCACCGGTGATGTACCGCGCCTCGTCGCTGGAGAGGAACAGCACCGCGTTGCTGATGTCCTTCGACTCCACCCACGGCACGTCGAGGGCGTTGAGCGAGGTGAAGCCGGGAATCGCCTTCTCCTGCGACGGTTCGGGATCGCCGGGGGCGAACATCGAGTACACGCCGGGGTTCTGGATCATCGTCGTGTCCACATTGGTCGGATGGACGGTGTTGACGCGGATGGCGTGCGGGGCGAGTTCGTTGGCCATCGTGCGCATCAGGCCGACGATGCCGTGCTTGGCCGACACGTAGTGGCCGACGTGCTGGATGCCCTTGAATCCGCCGATCGAACTCGTGAACACGATCGACCCGCCGCGCCCGGCCTCGATCATCGACGGCACCGCGACCTTCGCCGTGTGCCACACACCGGTCAGGTTGACGTCGATCATTTCCTGCCACTGCTGCGCGCTGAGCTCCCACGACTTCGTGAACGCCGTCGCGATCCCCGCGTTCGCGACGACCGTGTCGACCCGGCCCAGTTCCGCGAGCCCGTGGTCGAACGCCTTCTGCAACGCGCCGAGATCCCGCACGTCGACCTTTTCCGTCACGACTTTCCTGCCGAGGTCGGTCACGAGCTTCGCCGTGCCCGCCAGGTCGTCCTCCGTCGCCAGCGAGTAGCACGGGGTGACCGTTTCGATGTCCTCGCAGATGTCGACCGCGATGATGTCCGCGCCCTCCTCCGCGAGCCGCACCGCGTGGCTCCTGCCCTGCCCGCGGGCTGCACCGGTGATGAACGCGACCTTGCCTGCCATCCGACCCGTCATCGTCTCCTCCTCGAGACCTGCGTCACACGGTCGACCGAGTCTCGTACCGATCGCTAATCCATGTCAAGGATTAGCAGGAATAAACCGGTCGACCGGGACGGGAGCAGCAACACGATCCCCTGGATCCACAACACGCGCCCCGCAACCCGCAACACGGTCACGTCGGCGGACAACACGAGCCCCGGAGCGGACAACACGAGCCCCCGAAGGCGCAACACGATCCCCGGAGCCTGCAACACGCGCCTCGGGAAACCGCAACACGGGCCCCCGGGGACGCAAACACGGTGGCGGGCCCGGCGACGGGTGTGGCGGCTCAGAGGGTTTCGAAGGTGGTGGCCGCGCGCAGGGTTCCGATGTCGTCGAAACGGCGGCCCGCGAGCTGCACGCCGATGGGCAGACCGTCCTCGGTACGGCCGCAGTCGACCGACACCGCGGGCTGGCCGGACATGTTGTAGGGCACCGTGAACGCGACGTGTTCGAACGGACGTGCCGGGTCGCCGGTCGGCGACGGCGAGTCGAACGCGTTCGGCGGGACCTGGCACGTCGGCGACAGCACGATGTCGTACGGCTCGGTGGCGCGCAGCGTCGCGACGGCGATCGCGTCCATCTGGGAGAACCCGTGGTAGGCGTCCACAGCGGACAGTCCTTCGGCGGCGCGGGCCCATTCGACGATGTAGGGCAGCACGGCGCCGGCGTCGAGGTCGGCCAGGTCGGCGAGCATGCGGGTGCGCCAGAACCGGTCGAGTCCGTCGAGCATCTCGCGCGTCAGCCACGGTTCGACGACGTCGACGCTCGCACCGGCGACTTCGAACCGGCGGGCGGCGTCGGTGACGGCCTCGCGCACGGCCGGGTCGACCGGCAGCCCCACCCCGGGATCCAGGTGCAGGCCGATCCGCAGCGAGGCGGGGTCGGCAGGCGGGCACGACCAGTCCTGTTCGGACGGAGGCAGCGACAGGTGGTCCCGCCCGTCCGGCAGCGACAGCACGCGCATGAACAGCGCGGCGTCGGCGACGGTCCGTGTCATCGGGCCCGCCGCCCTCCCGGGGAACGGTGGATCCACGGGCACGCGTCCGAAACTCGGCTTGAATCCGACGATGCCGCACCAGCCCGCCGGCAGCCGGATCGAACCGCCGATGTCGGTACCGACGTGCAGTGGCCCGTAACCTGCGGCCGCGGCGGCTCCCGCGCCGGCGCTCGAACCACCGGGTGTGCGGGTGAGGTCCCACGGATTCCGCGTCGGCTCGTGGAAACTGGACAGGCCCGAGGTGAGCATGCCGAAGTCGGGCATGGTGGTCTTCGACAGGAGTACGCCGCCGGACTCCCGGATCCGCGCCGCCACGGGTGCGTCGACCGGCGACGGGTCGAGCCTGGTGGCGGCCGTCCCCATCGGCTTCGGGGTTCCCCTGGTCGCGATGTTCTCCTTGATCGTCAGCGGGATGCCGTCGACCGGGCCCAGCGGCGTTCCCGCCCGCCACCGCCGCTCCGACGCCGCGGCGGCCTCCCGCGCGGCGTCCGGGTCGAAGGCGTACAGGGCGCACAACTTCGGCTCACGCTCGTCGATCCGTGCCAGCACCGCGTCGGTGACCTCGACCGGACTCATCTCACCACTGCGGTACGCGGCGAGCAGTTCCGTCGCCGTGGTCTCCGGAAGTCCGGTCATCGCCTCGCTCCTTTTCGGACTCAACTCTCGGGCTGTGCAGGCTCCGTGGAAGCCGGGGTAGGCGACGCCGACAACGCGCCGTGCAGCGTGGGGGCCGCGGCGATCAGCTCGCGGGTGTACTCGTGGCGGGGCGTGTCGTACACCTCGTCGACGGGACCTTGCTCCACGATCTCGCCCCGGCGCATGACGGCGACCTCGTCGCACACCTTCCTGACGACACCGAGGTCGTGCGAGACGAACACGAGCGTCAGCGCGTACTCGTCGACGAGCCGGGTGAGCAGGTCCAGGATCTGCTGGCGCACCAGGACGTCGAGGGCACTGACGGCCTCGTCGGCGATCAGCACGTCGGGACGCGGCGCGAGCGCGCGGGCGATCGAGATGCGCTGCCGCTGCCCGCCCGAGAACCGGTGCGGATGCTTGTCTCCCGCGTCGGCGGGCAGGTCGACGGCCTCGAGCAACTCGGCGACCCGTTCGTCACGGCCACGCGTGCGGCCGAGCGGTTCGCTGATGATGTCGCGCACGCGCATGCGCGGATCGAGCGACCCCATTGGGTCCTGGAACACGATCTGCAACCGGCGCCGCAGGAATCCGAGGTCGCGGTCGCGGCGATCGTCGACGCGTGTGCCGTCGAACGTGATCGTGCCCGTGGTGGGCCGGTCGAGCGCGGCGAGCAGCCTGACCAGAGTGGACTTCCCGGAACCGGATTCGCCGACGATGCCGAACTTTCCGCGACGCGGCACGTCGAGCGACACGCCACGCAGCGCGTGCACTCCGCCGCGATAGGTCCGTTCGAGGTCGCGCACCGCGACGATCGGGCCCTCACCGGCGTCGACGTCACCGGTGGCGCTGTCTGCTGTGGACGTCACAGTGCGGCCTCCAGGAGTCGTCGGGTGTAGTCGTGTGCGGGCGCCGACAGCACGTCCGCGACAGGGCCCTCCTCGACGATGCGTCCGTCGCGGCACACCAGTACGCGTTCGCACACCGACGCGATCACGGCGAGGTCGTGGGTGATGAACAACAGCGCACTGCCGCGGTCACGTACCCCCTCGGCGATGAGGTCGAGCACCTGCGCCTGCACCGTCACGTCGAGCGCCGTGGTGGGTTCGTCGCAGATCAACAGCGACGGGTCGTTGGCGAGCGCGATGGTGAGCAGCACGCGTTGCCGTTGTCCTCCGGAGAGTTCGTGGGGGTAGGCACCCGCCGTGCGCTCGGGCAGGCCGACGCGGTCGAGCAGTTCGCGGGCACGGTCGGCCGCCCTCCGGCGGGACGTGCCGTGGATCGTGAGGGTCTCGGCGACCTGCCTGCCGATGCGCATCGCCGGGTTGAGCGCCGTCATCGGCTCCTGGAACACCATGCCGAGGTCCTTGCCGCGCAGCCGAGAGAGGTCGCGTTCGGAGGCGCCGAGCAGTTCTCGGCCGCGCAGCGTCACCGACCCCGACGGCGACATCCCGTCGGGCAGCAGCCCCATGATCGCCGACGCGGTGAGCGACTTGCCCGAGCCGGACGCACCGATCAGCCCGACCCGTTCGCCGGGCGCGATGCGGAACGACACGTCGTCGACCAGCGTCACGTCGCCGTTCGCGATGCTCAGCCCGTCGACGTTCAGCAACTCGGCCGCTCCCGCGTGTTCGGTCATCGGCGGGCCTCCAGGCGCGGGTCGAAACGGTCGCGGAGGCCGTCACCGAGCAGGTTGAAGCCCAGCACCACCGCGGCGATCGCCAGGCCCGGAACGAGCGCCAGCCGCACGTCGACGGCCAGCAGTTCCTGCGATTCCTGCAGCATTCGCCCCCACGACGGCGTCGGCGGCGCGGTGCCGAACCCGAGGAACGACAACGCCGCCTCGGCGAGCACCGCCATCGCGAACGACACCGAGGACTGCACCACGACCATGCCCGAGATGTTCGGCAGGACGTGCCGCCAGGCGATCCACCACCGCGACCGGCCACCCGCCCGTGCGGCGAGCGTGTACTCCCGCGACAGCACCTGCATCGTGCCCGCCCTCGCGACCCGCGCGAACGCGGGCACGGTCGCCACGCCGATCGCGATCATCGCGGTCAACGTGCTCGCCCCGTAGACCGCCGCCAGCATGATCGCCAGCAGTAGCGCGGGGAACGCCAGCACGAGGTCACTGGTGCGCATGACGAGCTCGCCGAGCCACCGCGGCCCCATCGCCGCCAGCACCCCCAGCGGCACCCCGACCGCCGCGGCCAGCCCCACGGCGACGATCCCGACGTACAGCGTCGTCTGCGCACCGACCATGAGCTGGCTGAAGACGTCGCGGCCGAACTTGTCGGTGCCGAGCAGGTGGTCCGACGTCGGACCGAGCAGCCGCACACTCGCGTCGACGGCCTGCGGGTCGAGCGGCGTCCACACGAACGACACGAGGGCCGTCACCACGACCAGTCCCACGAGTGTCCCGCCGACGACGAGGTTTCCGCGCATCACGACCTCCGCAGCCGGGGATCGAGGACCGTGTACAGCACGTCGACGAGGAAGTTCACCAGCAGCACGCCGACCACGAGCACCAGCACGATGCTCTGCACCGACAGGAGGTCCCGCGCCGCCACGGAGTCGAGCAGCATGCTCCCCAGCCCCGGCAGGACGAACACCCGCTCGATCACCACGGCGCCGACGAGCAACGTCGCCAGTTGCACGCCCAGGACCGTCACCACCGGCACCGCGGCGTTCCGCAACCCGTGCCGCACGAGCGCCGGGTACGGCCGCAGCCCCTTCGCCCGTGCGGTGCGCAGGAAGTCCTCCCGCTGCACGTCGAGCACCGCCGACCGCACGTAGCGGGTCAGCACCGCTCCCTGCACCAGGCCCAGCGACACCGCGGGCAGGATCAGCCCCTTCAGCCAGGCGCCGAGGTCGTAGGCGGGCGGTGTCCACCCGCCCGACGGCAGCCAGCCCAGCTGCACCGAGAACACCTGCACCAGGATGATCGCCGCCAGGAACGCAGGCACCGCCACGCCGAGCTGCGCCGCCGCGGACACTCCGACGCCGCTCGGCTTGCGGTGCCGCACCGCGGCGACGATCCCCAACGGCACGGCGATCAGCACCGCGACCAGCATCCCCGCGCCGACCAGCCACAGGGTGACGCCCAGCCGGTCGACGAGTTGCGGCCCGATCGGCTCCTTCGTGACGTACGACGTGCCGAAGTCGCCGGTCAGCAGTCCGCCCATCCAGTCGAGATACTGCGTCACCAGCGGCCGGTCCAGGCCGAACTGCTGCCGCGTCTGCTCGACGAGCTCCGGCGTCGCGTTCACCCCGAGCGCGACCTGCGCCGGATCACCGGGAAGCACCGCCATGAACGCGAACACCACGACCGACGCGACGAACACGCTCGCCACGAGGATCACCAGTCTGCGCGCGATCGCCGCAGCGGGACCCGCGCCCGCCGCGACCCGTTCCGCGGCCGTCATGACGACCCCTGCCGCCGGAGCCCCGTGAGGTCGAACGACTCGCTCACCTGGTTGGCCTGCAGCCCGCGGACCTCGTTCTTCGCGACGACGATGTTCGGGAACAGGAACAGCCAGTTGGCGGCTGCGTCGTCGGACAACGTCCTGGCGACCTCACGCATGTCGGAGATGTATTCCCGGGGCGGCGCCGTGTCGGCCTCCGACAGGAGACGTTGCACGCGCGGGCTGTCGTAGCCCCAGTAGAACTCGGGGTCGCCGAACGTCGTGATGTCCTGCGGTTCGACGTGCTGGACGATCGACATGTCGTAGTCGCCGTCGGTGAAGACCTGTTGCAGCCACACTGCGGGGAAGTCGAGCGGTTCGATGTCGACCGTGACCCCGACCTTCTTCAGGTGCGAGGCGATGACCTGGGCCGACGACACGGCGTACGGCAGGTTGGCGATCCGCAGGTTCAACCGCAGCGATTCGTGTCCCGCCTCGCGCAGCAAGCTGCGGGCGCGCTCCGGGTCGTACGGATACTCGCGGGAGAGGTCCTCGAACCACGGGTCGGTGGGCGGAACCATGCTGCCGATCAGCTTCCCGCGCCCGCCCCACGCGGCCTGGAGCAATGCTTTCCGGTCGATGGCGTACGTCAACGCCTTGCGCACCCGCACGTCGTCGAGCGGGGCGCGGCGGTTGTTGTAGGCGAGCACCACCTCACCGTTCGTCGTGCCCTGCAGCACGCGGAACCGGTTGTCGGCCTCGAACTGCGGCACCGAATCGGGCGCGGTCACCCCGGAGATGACGTCGATGCCACCGGAGAGCAGCGCGTTGTTCAGCGCGGTCGCGTCGGCGTAGTACTTGAGCACGACCGTGCCGTAGTCGGGTTCGGGCCGAGGATCGTCGGGCCTGCTGTACTCCGGGTTGCGGGTGAGCACGACCGAATCGCCGCGGCGCCTGCTCTCGACGTCGTACGGGCCGGTGCCGACGGGATCGTTCGCGAGGTCGGCCACGCCGTCCGGGGTGAACATCGCGCCGATCCGGGTGGTCATGGAGCGCAGCCACGAGTTGCTCGGCCTGCTCAGCACCACGCGGGCGTGGTGCTCGCCGACCACCTCGACGCGGTCGACGACGTCCATTCCGGACTTCAGCGAAATGGTCCAGTCCTGCTTCACCTGTTCGATGGAGAACTTGACGTCCGAAGCGGTGAACGGCTCGCCGTTGCTGAACGTCGCGTTGTCGCGCAGGTGGAAGTCGTACACCGTCCGGTCGTCGCTGACATCCCACGATTCGGCGAGTCCCTCGGTGATCTCACCATCGGAGTCGATCTTCACCAGCGTCTCGTAGACGTTGTAGAGCAGCGCCTGCGGAATCGCGGCACCGTCGGTGGTGGTGAAGTCGAAATTCTGCGGCTCCGCGGTGAATCCGACGGCCAGCGTCGAAGGGCCGCCCGCCACCATCGCCGTCGATCCGGCGGTGCAACCGGCCAGCGCGAGGGGCGCGGCCAACACCGCGGCGGACACCAGCGCCGAGAGCGCCGACCGCCGTGTCGACATCCGTCACCGCCTCCCGACCACCCCGGAGAACCCGATCAGCAGGTGACAGTGGCACCGCGAAGATCAACGGTCAAGAGGGTCGACCATCCAGCGCAGCCGACAGGTCCCGCCACAGGTCCTCTGGGTCTTCGAGGCCGACACTCAGCCGTAACAGTCCCGGCGCCACGTGCGAGTCGCCAGGCAGGTGAGCGCGCCGTTCGATCGTGCTCTCGACCCCGCCGAGGCTCGTCGCGTTATGAATGAGTTTCAAGTTCGCGCAGAGGCGTTCGGCGGCGGCGCCGTCGACGAGGTCGAACGACAGCATCGCCCCCGTCCCCGGGTAGCGCACCCGTTCGACGGCCGGGTGCCCGCCGAGTCGTTCGGCCAGCACCGCCGCGGTCCGCGACTCCTCGGCCAGCCGCACCCCGAGCGTGCGCAGCCCGCGCAGAGCCAGCCACGCCTCGAGCGCACCGGGAGTGGCGCCCGTCCGCGTGCGCGCCTCGCGCAGCGAGGTCGACAAGTCGTCGCGGGCGGTCACCGCCACGCCGAGCAGGAGGTCGCTGTGCCCACCGATGAACTTGGTGACGCTGTGCACGACGACGTCCGCACCCAGCTCGAGGGGCTGTTGGCCGATCGGGGTGGCGAAGGTGTTGTCGACGACCGTCAGCGGCGCGGAGTCACTCGAACGGGCGGCCTTCAGGATCGCGTCGAGGTCCATGACGTCGAGGGTCGGGTTGGTGGGCGATTCGAGCCACAGGACGTCGACCTCGCCCGCCGCGGCGACCCACGCGTCGGTGTCGGTGGGCTCGATGCGCCGGACGGTGAGTTTGCCCTGTTCGTGGGCGTGGTCGAACGCGCTGCGCGTCCCGACGTAGCTGTAGACGGGCACGGCGATCGTCGCGCCCACGGGCAGCAGATCGAGCACGGCCGTGACGGTCGCCATGCCGGAGGCGTAGGCCGTGGCGGTGCCGCCTTCGAGCGTGCCGACGGCCTCCTCGAAGGCCGCCCACGTGGGCGTACCGACGTCGCGCGAGTACTCGAGGCCGAGAGCGCTGGCCGACACGAGGGGGACGTTGGCGGGATTGCCGTCACCGGCCTCGGGACGGCCGGCGAGGATGGCGCGGGTGCGCGGGGACCACGAATCGTTCACGCGGCCAACCGTAGCCGTGGCCACTGTCCACGTCCCGTCAACGAGATCAACGCGATGCCGCGCGTCTCCCCCACCTCCCGAACAGCCGCCAGCGCCGTCCGGCGACTGGACCCGCAACACGCTCCCCGGAACCTGCAACACGGTCCCCGCAATCCGCAACACGGTCCCCAGAACCTGCAACACGGCGCCCTTAGCGCAGGACACGCGGGGCAAACCTGCCCACCTACGGGGGTCCGGGGGCGTGCCCCCGGCAGGGGTGTGGGGCTTGGCCCCACAAGGCATCAACGGAAGCTGACAAAGCGAAACGCCCCTTGCGTGAGCAAGGGGCGTTTCGCTTACGTGCGCGAGGTGGGAGTTGAACCCACACGTCCTTTCGGACACACGGACCTGAACCGTGCGCGTCTGCCATTCCGCCACTCGCGCGAGTGCCTCTCTGCGGCAGCACCAATAGCGTAGCAGGCCGTTTCAGGGGCTTTCACCGGCCCCGGTGTCATGGGCGCCAAACCCAGATACGATCGATGCACGAGGGGCGTTCACCAGGGAGGAGGTTGTCCGGATTGGGTCGTGTTCAGCGTTTTGACCGGCGCCTCGAGAGCCTGGTGGGCAATACCTTCGCCCGGATGTTCGGTGGCAACGTCGTCACGGAGGAAGTGGCGCACAGTCTGGAGCGCGAGAGTGAGGACAACGTTCGTGAGCTCGCGGGTGGGCGCAAGCTCGCCCCGAACCACTACATCGTCTCCTTGGGTGCTGCAGATCACGATCGGATGGCAGGCGATGAGCAGCGGGTCACCGGATTGCTGGCGGACGCCGTCTCACAGCATCTGTCCGAACACGGTTGGGACACCTATGGTGACGTCGTAGTTTCGCTAGAGCGCAACGAAGCGCTGCATACTGGACAGTTCAAGACCCGCTCGACCGTTGATCCCGACGTCACAGCAGCATTTGATGGCGACGGTCAAGCACGGCCGGCACGAACCAGCGACGCAGGAGACCGAGCAATGAGCCAGCCCGGCGGCTACGGCCAGTACGACCAGGGTGACCCGTACGGCCAGGGCCAGTACGGATACGGACAGGGACAGCCCGGCTACGACCAGTACGGCCAGGACCCGTACGGCCAGGGTTACGGCCAGCCCGGGTACGACCAGTACGGCCAGCAGGGCTACGACCAGGGCTACGGTCAGCCCGGCTACGACCAGTACGGCCAGGATCCCTATGCGCAGG